>CAVYHM010000044.1:0-396547 GCA_963768265.1 uncultured Acidobacteriaceae bacterium | reverse complement strand
CAGAAGCCTTAACTAGACTCTGTCGTCTGGTTGGCCGGGCTCCACTCTCGCGCTTTTCGCGAGAATGGGGCTTATCCCTGCCACGGGCGGCTCGTCTTCCAACACAACGCGTCAATCGGAACGCGCATCGGAAATTGTCTGGGCCCCTTACAAAACCTGTCTTCGGGGAGAACTGTCTCAGTTGTTCCGTGGTATTGCTGCAGTCATTGTACTTGTGGCGATTCCTTCCTTCGCCCAAGTCACCACGTCGCAATACGACAACTCTCGCACCGGCGCTACGCTCCACTAAAAATTCCTCCACCAACCAGAACGTAAATACAAAACAGTTCGGCAAGCTCGGAGCGTTCAAAGTTGATGGCGCGGTCTACGCGCAACCTCTGTACCTGCCCTCAGTCGCCGTTCCGGGCAAAGGAACCCACGACGTCCTTTTTATCGCCACCGAGCACGATAGCGTCTACGCCTTCGACGCCAATCGGCTCGGTGACCCTCCCCTCTGGCAGGTTAGCTTTCTCGACAAGGCCCGCGGTATCACCACCGTTTCGGAAGACGACGCCCAGTGCCCGTTCATCCGCCCCGAAGTCGGCATCACTTCCACGCCTGTGATTGATCTCAAGACCGGGACCCTTTATGTGCTGCTCGGACCCGGATCAAACACGCCGTCGGCGCCAACGAATATTTCCAGCACCTGCACGCCCTCGCCATCACCACCGGAGTCGAAAAGTTCGGCGGGCCCAAACTCATCTCTGCCGCAGTGCCGGGCAAGGGTGCCGGAGCTGCCAACGGGCAAGTGGCTTTCGATCCGCTGAAAGAAAATCCGCGGGCCGCGCTCACGCTTGCAAACGGCGTCCTTTATCTCGAATGGGCTTCGTCCTGCGACGTCGATCCTTACCACGGTTGGGTGATGGCCTATGATCCGCAAACCTTGGCGCAGCGAGCTGTCCTGAATGTCACGCCCGACGGAAGCGAAGCCGGCATCTGGTTGAGCGACACCGGGCCGGCTGCAGACGCCGACGGCAACCTCTACGTCCCGACCGGCAACGGCACGTCCCATGCCGGATCGGGCGGGCGCGACTACGGCGACTCAGTTCTGAAACTGGTGCTCGACGGGTCGTCTTCGTTGCTCGCGATCCGCGACTACTTTACGCCGCACGATCAGGACCGCATCAGCGAAGCCGATTCCGACGTCGGCTCCAGCGGGTCTCCTTCTGCTGCCCGACCAGCCGGGGCCGCATCGTCATCTGCTGCTGCAGCCCACCAAAGATTCCACTATCTATGTGATGGACCGCGACAACATGGGCAAGTTTCGTCGCGACGGCGACGCACTTGTCGAGATGATTCGCATGCCCGGTGCCGGCCTCGGCGCCCTCGCCTACTGGAACGGCCACGTCTTCTTCGCTGCCAATAATGATCACCTTCGCGACTACGCGGTTAAGAATGGCGAGCTTACGCTGCATGCATCTTCATTCATGAAGTTCGCAGATCCGGGAGCGACGCCTTCCGTCTCAGCCGACGGGAACAAGAACGCCATCATCTGGGCGATCTCAACGAAAACCTGGAACGGCCCCGACAACAAGCCTGCCGTCCTCTACGCCTTCGACGCGACCCGGCCCGACCAGCCGATCTACACCTCGGATCAGAACAGCCAACGCGACCGCGCTGCCCTAGCCACGCGATTCGTCTTCCCGCTCGTCGTGAACGGCCGCGTCTACTTCGCCGCCCGAGGCGAGGTCGAAGTCTACGGGCTGCTGAAGTAGGGGGGATATCCAGATCAATTTTTTTTGACCCTTGAGCTAAAATCTTGGGGCTCAACTTGTTATGGGGCATGGATATGGCTGGATCCTGGCAAAATCCTGAGGCGCAAGGACTTAGAGGTAAAATATTGCGGGATAAAGGGTTAGGGGCACGTTTTGACAGGTTCGGGGCGGAGCTGACACCGAACTTGTTTTGCTGGCCTTCGCGCATGAGGCCAGTGTGCGCTTTCCAGATTTCTCAGTAAAGGTTGTTCGTCACAGGAATCAGGTTTTTTCTGTGGAGGGCTGTGGAAAAGCACGCGTGGTGGAGCGTTCTGGCGCCCATCCGTCGAGAACCGCGACGGATGAGGGTAGGTTGGAAAAGCCCAAGGGGATCGGCAGTCCGGAATGCCCACCCTTTGCGTCTTTTGTCTCTTGCAAAGGATGGGCCGCCTGCCGGGCCTGTCTCTTGCGGCCTCGGTGGATACTTATTGCGCGTTCGCGCATACCGCTACCGCTGCCACCGGCATATTGATTCCCGAGCCGCCATTGAAGGCACACACATAGGAATTGCCCGACGGAGTGGATTTGAAGATTGTCGGGGGAAAGTAGCCGGGAACATTAGCGGATCCGAAGGCCGCATCGCAACCGCCGCCGATCACAACCTGCTGTGGAACTGCGCAGTAAGTCGTGAGAACGAGCGCGCTAAAGCCGTTGGGGACAGTGCCCGTTGTAAGAACCTGGTTCACGCCCGACACACCGTTAGTTCCGGCAGGTCCCGCCGGACCCTGCAGCCCGGGAGGGCCGCTCGGGCCTTGGGGACCCTGCGATCCGGTCGCGCCTTGCGGTCCCTGCGGACCGGTGGCGCCCAAGAAGGCAAGCTCCAGCTCCGGCTCGTGGCTCGTAAACTGCGATTCCTTGCTGTCGAATCCGAAACTGCCCGTCATCCAACCCGCGCCAGCTCAATCCCATTGTCGGGGACGTTGCCGTTGAGCCAACGTTGAACAAGAGTCGTGATATCCACCAGCACGAACTGGTTCAGGCTCGACTTGGACACAGTGACGGGAATTCCGCCGGTCGCCGATGCACCGAGAGCCGGCGCGTTGCTGAAGTTCAGGGAATGCTCTGACCAGGGGCTGTCGATCTCGTAGACATCAAACTTTCCGGGCTGAGAGTAAGAGTCGACGTAGAGCCGAAGCGTGGCTTTGCTCAGGTTCGCACTTGCGAGCACGCCGGACAGATCGAACTGAATGTAGCTCGTGCTGCCGGGCTGCACCGCCAGAGGGGGCCCGGAGCCATAGTTTTTCGTGGGCGCGATGCTGCTGACGAACGTATCGGCGCTTGGCGGCGCCTGGGCGCCGGCGATGCAGGTTGCGAAGCTGAAGACCGCGAGGACTGCGGCGATTGAGAGGTGAACGCGCATTTCTTGCCTCCTTGGCTATCGTGCCCAGTTCTCAACGCACCCGGTAGTGCCAGTGGCCAGTCCTGAGTAGTTGAATCGTGGTGCACCGAGCGACTTTGCGCTCACCCTCTAAAGCGACGTTCCCTCCCAAATCCCCTCAGGAATCTTTGGCCAGCCGCCACTTCCAGCTTCTCTTGCGAGATGTTGGCGGTGGCCCACGACCATCGTGGCCCATGACCATGTGGGGACGGGAGGCCTTCGCCCGTCCGGCGGCCCAGGTGTATCGGGCCGCAGCCGCGCGGACCAACTCTGAACCGGGGGCTCCGTCCTATCCGCGTTGTCTGCGGATAGAGCTTGGGGGCTGGCCCACGCTTCCTTCAAACCAACTGAGGCTGCCCCACCCTCTGCGAATTTCAGAGGGTGGGAGACGATGCTCTCAACCTCTTGAGATCTTGACTTTATCCTTGGCGCGTCTTATGCGACGCAAACGGATAGAAAACCGGCGCGCTGCAGGCCGCATAGGTTCCCACCCTCTGAAAACCGCAGAGGGTGGGGCAGCCTCTTTTAGAACTTAGGTCGAGAAAAGTCAAAAGCAAGGGTGGGCCGGCAGGCCGGGTGGACCGTTCTTTGCGACCCCAACCTTTACGCTCCGCAACTCGCCGTGATATTCTTCTAACTGTCACATAGACAATCGATTAAAGACAGGAGCACATCAGGCTAGTGCTAGCCAGAGAGCAAAAGCAATCCGTAATTGACACGCATCGCACGCACGCGACTGACACCGGGAGTCCGGAAGTTCAGATCGCGCTGCTTAGCGAACGCATCGGCCAGTTGACGGAGCACTTCAAGACGCACCAGAAAGACCACGGCTCGCGCCGCGGGCTTCTCATGCTGGTCAGCAAGCGGCGTCGCTTGCTTGACTACCTCAAGAAATACGATTCCGAGCGCTACAAGAGCGTGATCACCAAACTCGGCATCCGCAAGTAATCGCACTGGGGTCTAGCTTCTGGCGGCGGCAATTGCTGGGAGCCTAATCAAATTCCCCGTCCTCGCACCGAACGCGATCAGTGGTCCTGAGCGCATATGTGAGGATGGGGCACCCGAATCGTCCCAGGCTATTTCTGAAACAGTCTCGGTGAGAGACGTCAGCATTGAGAAATCTTCTTCACGTGCGTTTCGTTACGCAAGCCCCATTCTCCCTCCAGGCGAGTGCCGGGACGCTTGCGGCCTCATTTCTCCGAAATACGAAAGCGGCCCTCAGCCCCGCGTGTGTGGAGCGGGCGCTCCTGCCCGCTGGCCCTTTCGGTGCTGCCAGCAAGCGGGCAGAAGTGCCCGCTCCACAATCGACTTCCAATACAAATCAAAGAAAAGGAGCTGCACCTAGCCGTACGAGCCAAGAGCCAAAGGCCAATAGCCAAGAGCGAAAAGCTAGCAGCTAGGAGCTAGAAGCTATATGAAACCAGAACCAACCAGCATTACCGTAAACCTCACCGGCGGCAAACAAATCTCATTCGAAACCGGAAAGCTCGCCAAGCAGGCGCACGGAGCAGCCGTGGTCCGCCTGGGCGAAAACGTCGTCCTCGCCACCGCCGTCGCCAACGCCGATCCGCGCGAAGGCATCGACTTCTTCCCCCTCACCGTGGACTATCGCGAGTACACCTATGCCGGCGGACGTTTCCCCGGCGGCTTCATCAAGCGCGAAGGCCGCATGAGCGAGCGTGAAGTGCTCACCAGTCGGCAGATTGACCGCCCCGTCCGGCCCATGTTTGCCGAGGGATTCAAGTGCGAGACCCAAGTCATCGCTTTCGTTCTCTCCGCCGATACCGATAATGATCCCGACGTACTCGGCATCAATGCCGCCTCTTGCGCGTTGACTCTTTCCGATATTCCGTTTCTCGGGCCCATCGGGGCTGTTCGCGTCGGGCTCGTGAATGGCGCGTTCCTGGTGAATCCCACCTACAACGAGATGCGCGAGAGCCTGGTCAACATCATGGTAGTCGGCACCTCCGACGGTATCGTGATGATCGAATCGGGCGCGAAAGAAGTGAAGGAAGAGACCGTCGTCGACGCGATCGAGTTCGGGCATACCGAGATCAAGAAGATCTGCGCGGCGATTAACGAGCTGCGCGCGAAGGTCGGCAAGCCGAAGCGGCAGGTCGAGCCGCCTGCGTTTGACGAAGCCTACTACAACACGCTCAAGACCAAGATCGGCGCCGAGCTTTCCGACGCGCTCGATACCAAGAAACATCCCAAGGCCGAAAGCTACACCCTGGTCAAGGACATCAAGAAGAAACTCGCCGCCGAGTTGCCGAAGACGGGAAGCGAAAAAGACGACGAAGAAGCGAAGAAGAAACTCGATCACTACTACGAGACTCTCCGCGAACGCATCTTCCGCGAGCAGGTCATCGACCACAAGCGCCGGCCCGACGCCCGCGCCTTCGACGAAGTCCGCGAAATCTGGATCGAAGCCGGACTCCTGCCGAGAACCCACGGCAGCGCCATCTTCACCCGCGGCGAAACGCAAGCCCTAGTCACCGCGACCCTCGGCACCAGCGACGACATGCAGCGCCTAGAAGGCTTCGAAGGCGAAGCCAAAAAACGCTTCATGTTACATTACAATTTTCCGCCGTTTTCGGTGGGGGAAGTGGCGTTTCTGCGGGGGGCTGGACGGCGGGAGATTGGGCATGGAGCGCTCGCGGAGCGGGCGGTTTCGGCTGTGCTGCCTACGGAAGAAAAGTGGCCTTATGCCATGCGCGTCGTCTCTGACATTTTGGAGTCGAACGGGTCCTCGTCGATGGCCACCGTTTGTGGGGCTTCGATTGCGTTGATGGATGCGGGCGTTCCGCTGAAGGCTCCGGTTGCGGGAGTTGCGATGGGGCTGGTGAAGGAAGGGGAGCAGTATGCGATCCTGACCGACATCGCTGGGGCGGAAGATCACTATGGCGACATGGACTTTAAGGTTGCCGGGACCAAGGATGGCATCACGGCGTTGCAGATGGATATCAAGGTGGCCGGCATTACTGCGCAGATCATGCGTGAGGCGCTGGCGCAGGCGCAGCGTGGACGGCTGCACATCCTGGGCAAGATGGACGAAGTGATTACGGCGGGGCGCGAGAAGATTTCCGATTACGCTCCGCGCTTCTATACGGTGCAGATCCCGGTCGACAAGATTCGCGATCTGATCGGGCCGGGCGGGAAGATGATCCGCAGCATCGTCGAACAGACGGGAGTGAAGATCGACGTGGAAGATTCGGGACTAGTTAAGGTCGCGTCGAGCGATCAGACGTCGGCGGCTAAGGCACTGCAACTGATCGGCGACATCACGGCGACGGCGGAAGTTGGAAAGACTTATCTCGGCAAAGTTACGCGCCTGGCGGATTTCGGGGCGTTCGTTGAAATTCTGCCGGGGACCGACGGGCTGCTGCACATCAGCGAAGTGGCGGAGCATCGCATTGCCGATGTGCGCGATGAGCTGAAAGAAGGCGACCAGGTACTGGTGAAGGTACTGGCGGTGGAAGGCAATCGCATTCGGCTGTCGCGCAAAGCGATTCTGAAAGAGCAGAGGGCGAAGATGGGCGGCGGGGGGGCGCCGGAAGCGGTGGCCCAGGCGCCGGCAGTCGAGGGCGAACCGGTTCCGGCGGGCACGGTCGTCATTGAAGGCGGCGGGGATTTTCCGGATGAGCCTGACGCTGAGCCCAACTTTAACCGCGAAGGCGCTCCGCACGTGAGCGCCGGCGGAGGGGATCGGCCGCGGACTGGGGATCGCGGTGGACGCGGAGGGCGTCCCGGAGGCGGCGGACGCGGTCGTGGACGCGGCGGACGCGGCGGCGGTCGCGATGGTGGACGGGGCGGACACGGCGGGCACGGTGGTGGCGGCGGCGGACGGCACTAGCCACGGATCTTCGCGGATCCGCACGGATAAAACAAAACGGGGCTACGGGCAAAACGTGGCCCTTTTTTCCATGATCATAGGATCGGGTTGGTCGTTGGAATCGAGTGTTCCCAGCGGTGAGTCATTGTCTTTGTGGAACTCGCGATGCGCTTAAGAATTCCTGAAGTGGATGAGGAGATACGCACCGAGTGCCAGGACGGCGACGCTGAGTGAACAAACAGTCAAGGTTGGGATCCAGAACAAGAATATCCGCAGGGGCTTGTTAGTGAGTTTACTCGCTGCGAAAAGCGACGCAAATATCAAAATTGCAAGGATCCAAAACAGAGGCGAAATAAGGCTCTCAACGAATCCACCGGCAACCGCTGCCAGCCCAGTCGCTTTGGTGCTGCTGGTACCGGAGAAGACCGACCACAGACTGGGCACAAGTTCTGCAAGAACTGTCGCTGTAAAACCCGCCAAGAGCGCTTTACCGTAACCCATGCCAGTCCTTGAGACCCCGAGGTGCTCGTGTATTGTAACGCTCGGGACTCTTTGGGCCGCAAAACACGCGGGCTTCGGGGTGACAATTCAACAATGATATTTTCTGAATAGTTCTCAGTACGTCTTGTGTTCCTTGGCCCAATCTATCCCGGTCTGAAGGTCCTTGAGGGCTTGATCGGTAAACGCGATGGCTTTCTGCTTGCGGCCTCCCCAATCATTAGTAACCTTTTCGAACTCGGCTCTTGCCGTCTGCAGGCTGGAGATGCCGTTATTCATCATGCCGGGTTCGTCGACGTCGCCGGATTGCATTTCGTTGGGAGTTGACTCTGCACTCACTCCGAGCGTCCTGAAGGTTTGGTCAATCGTCGCGATGCCCTTGATGCGATATCCGCCCCACTTGTCTCCGGCCTTCTGCAGGTAGGCCTTGGCGACTCTTAATTGCGAAATTCCAGCCTGGTATTCCGCGGGAACAACCTGCTGGGCTGTAGCCGACGCCTTGGGCGCAGGTCGTTTCGGGGCTGGCGTCTGGGCTGGAGACAATGCTACGAAAACCCCCAGGCTCGCCACCAGCGCGGCGCTTGCAATTCGTAAACTCTTCGGTGTCGTCATGTTTCTCCTTCGTTCCCATTGGCTGAGGGTGCGACGTTAAGTCCAAAGGCCTCCAGACTGTACGCGGCTAGTTTACGGAAACACCCGAGCAGAAGGTGAAACGTTTCTTGCCCTACGGCCCAACCGGGTAGCGGCGTCAGTCGCTCCTCCAGGGCAAGAATGGGCCATCCCTTTTTTCATCTTCAGACTCGCATGGCGCATCCATGGTTACAGGAGAAACCATGTACGAGGTAATCCTCAAGCGATTTGAAGAGCCGGATGAAGTTCGAACGTTTGAAAAGGGCAAGTTCGAGCTCGTGCGGATTGGGAGCCTGACCATCGGGCGTGCGAGTTACGAACCGGGCTGGAAATGGTCGGAACATGTGGGCAAGGCCGCGGGCGCGAAGAGTTGTATGGTGGAGCACGTCGGGTTAGTGATTTCCGGACGTGCGACGGCGGCGATGGATGACGGCCGGGTCATCGAGATGAGGGCGGGCGATCTTTTCTTTATCGAACCGGGACACGATAGCTGGGTAGTGGGCGACGAACCTTACGTATCGCTGCATTTCATGGGCGCTGACCAGTACGCACAGACCAAGTAGGGCTTGAGTGCTGGGTGTTTTGCTCTCCAGATGTTCACACGTGAGCAAATTCTGCCTACCACATCGGCTGCGTCTTCGAGCAGATCGACTCGATCTGCTACAGCCTTCACCGTATTCCGAACACAAAAATCGCTGAAGCTTGCTGTGTGCGAACCGGATCGCCCTGCGCCTAACTTGTTCAAATGGAACAAAGTGCAGTAGCGAACCGATCGTTGCGTAAGGAAGCAGCAATTCTTTGGCATGCGGTTTGCTCCTGTGATGAGATCAAGCGCGCCTAGTCTCTGGAGGATCTTGTGAGAAAACGGACTGAATCTCTTCCCTTCGTCGCCATACTCGCGGTAGTCATGGCGATGGTGTGCTTTGGAAGTTTGCTGCATGCGCAAAATAACAAGGCTCCACAGCAACCGCCGCAGACTCAACAACCGCAACAGGCGCCTGACAGCCAAGCACCTCCGGCGCAGTCGCAGCAACCTGACAGCCAGGAGCCGCCGGCACGGTCGCAGCAGCAACCGGACCAGCAGACTCCCAATCAGACTCAGCCTTCGCAGGATCAGGCGCAGCAGCCCGATGCCAACGGCAGCAAGGAGTTTGTCGGGACCGTGGCGAAGCAAGGCAGCAAATATGTATTCCAGGAAGCGGCTACGGGCACGACCTATGACATTGACCATCAGGATGAAGTGAAGAAGTTTGAAGGAAAGAAAGTGCGCGTGCACGGAACACTGGATCCGGCCACCAAGATGATCCACGTGCAATAGCCACGGGTCGAGGCTTTTCGAATCACGAAGGGCACAGGCGCCGAGAGAGGTAACCGCCTTCTCGGTTCCGGTGCCCTTGCGTGCTTACTGCGACCTCACTTCATACGTTCGGCGATGGTGATGATCCAGTTTTCGGGATCTTCGAAGGCGAATTCGCGCATGCCGTAGAACTGCTCTTTGAGAGGCATGACGACCTTCGCGCCGCTTTTCTGCACCGCGGCCAGCACCTCTTCGATTCCTTCCACTTCCATAAACAGCGTGAGCGCTCCGCCGGCGGGGCGTGCTCCGAGCGGAGGGTAATCTTTGGCGACGGCTTTTCGGTCGTTGAAGAAAATCTCGACACCACCGCTGGTGACTGAGCCGAAGACGTACGGCGGCTCGTCGGGCACCTTGATGGCGGGTTCGAAACCGAGGACGGAGCGGTAGAACTCCATGCTGGCGGTCACATCGCGGACTACAAGATTCGGAGTGAGCTTCTGGAATTTCATGGGCATCTCCTTTAGTGAAGCAATTCGATAGGGATGCGAGCCGAGCGCGCGATTTGTGGGTCGCAAAAAACGCGACCCTTCGCGCGGCTCGCCTCAGGATGACAATCGAAGTGCTCCTCTCGTTCGGGGTGGGCGCGGCCGGGATTTCTTCGGGAGGCGCGTCGCACACCAAGGCTGTGTATTCGCAACGCCTCCATCCACGCTCCTTGCGACGGGAGCGCAGGTAGGGCCGCCTCATTGTCGGTGGCGCTGGCTGAGAAGGACAGCGCGCGGGGCCCGCGAGGTACGGAGGAAGAATAACACGGGCGGTCAAGTGGACACCGAGTCGTGGAGCGCTATCGCCTGGTTACAGCAGTTGTCGCATCCAGCTTGTTATACTGACTCGGAAATTCCGGTTGGAGGTGTGCATTGCGAATCCACGCTTTGAGGATTTTGACGTTTCTGCTGCTGTATGTGGCGACAGTTCCCTGCCGGGCACAGGATAAAGTGACGATCCTCTACGATGCGTTCGGAGACTCGAAGGACCTGACGAAGGATTGGGGATTTTCCGCTTTTGTGGAGCACAACGGAAAGCGAATTTTGTTCGACACGGGGAATAATGCCGCGATTTTTGAACACAACGTGAAGGCGCTGGGCATAGACCTGACGAAACTGGATTTTGTGGTGATCTCGCACCGGCACGCAGACCACACGACAGGGTTGAGGTATGTGCTGAAGGTGAATCCGGCCGTTACTGTGTATGTGCCCGCGGATGGCGCGAATGGATTTGGCGGAGCGCTGATTCCAAATACGTTTTTGCGGGCAGATGAGAGCCTACCGGCCAAGATGCGGTATTTCGGGGGAGTGAAACCGGAACAATTCACAAGCGGCAAGCTCTATGACACGGGAAATTTCGTGTTGGTGAATCAGTTGATGGAAGTATCACCGGGAATTTTTCTGGTGCAAACCGTGTCACAGAAGAAAGGGACGCTGGAACTGCCTGAATTGACGCTGGCGATCAAGAGAGCAGATGGATTGCTGCTGGTGGACGGCTGCTCGCACGCCGGGATTGAAGCGATCTTGGAAGCAGCAAGCGCGGTGGATCCGAGGACGGAGCTGGTGTTCGGGGGATTGCACCTGGTGACGACACCGGTGGAGGAGATCGATGCCCTGGTGGGGAATTTGAAGACGAAGTGGAAGGTGCAAAGGATTGCGCCAGGACATTGCACAGGTGAGCCGGCGTTTGCGCGATTGAAGAAGGCGTATGGGGAGAACTATTTGTATGCGGGGTTGGGGACGAAGATCGAGCAGTGAGAAATGGAGCACGTTCTAGGGATGGGGCAGGCTGGCGTTACATCGCCATAGCACTCAATGACCAGCCTGATCAATAGTTACGCAAACGGGCCAATCGTTTCATTCGCCGAAGTTGCCTGATTGTGAACATGGTGGCTAGAAGAAATCCCAACAGAGCCCCTAGAAACACTGCAAAGACAACTGGGCCCAGCGAGGCCAAGTTTTTGCCACCCAACAATAAGAAGCCAACATACGCAAGCGTCGGAATCCAGAGAATCATGCGCAATCGAAAGTCCATGAGGTCCTCCCCCCTGCTTTGGGGATTAAATGATACTGCAGATTCAATCCAGGGATGACCACTATTAAACAGGTAAAAGCAAAGGACCCTTGGGTTGTTGCAAAATCGCCTTAGCACAACTTCGCGCATTCCCTTCGCCCGTCTAGCGAACAAAAAACGCGAAGTTATGATAAGGGCCTGGTTTCGTCAATTACAATCCCCTCTTGTGCAGAAAAAGATATTCTGGATGGTCTTCATGCTGCTCGGGCTAGTGGCCGATTTCCTGCTTCCTTTCTGGTGGGCCTGCGCAGCCACCATCCCTATCCTTTTTGCCGCATGGTGGGTTGCCTATCGCAGCGACTGGTTCTAGGCCGCTTAGGAGTGAGTTCCGGAAAATCTGACCCACCTAATTCCGGAAATTCTGAGCCATCCAGTAATAGTCAAAAGCGGTAGAACTTCTGCCTATGCCTCTGCCGGTCCTTGGACCAGTGGAGGCGGAGGGAGAGGAGGATGTTGAGCATGCTCAAGCGTCACGAAGTGGAGATTTTATTGAAGGCGGGCCACAGTAAGACGGAGGTGGCCCGGCTGACGGGAGTGTCCCTATGCTCGGTGAAGCGCATCGCGCAAGAGGGACCGGTGAAGCATGTCGATGATGCGGCGGAACGCGCCCAACGACAGGTCGGCCGGCCCAGCACGGTGACGAGTTTCCGGAAACCGATCCTGGAGATTTTGCAGCATGTACCCGATCTAGCGTCGCTGGAGATTCTGCGGCGAGTGCGGGAAGCAGGCTATGAGGGAGGCAAGACTGCCCTGTACGCGCTGGTGGCCTCGCTCCGTCCGAAGCCGGCGAAGCCGCTGGTTCGTTTCGAGGGTCTGCCCGGGGAGTTCAGTCAGCATGATTTTGGACAAACCGAAGTGCAGTTCGTCGATGGCGCGAGCCAACGCATCCATTTTTTCGCTTCGCGTCTGAAGTACTCGCGTTTCATGTGCGTCAGTCTGGTCCGGGATGAAGCAGTCGAGAGTTTGGTACGAACCTTGGCCGAGCATCTGGCCAGCTGGGGTGGGGCTCCTTTGCAGTGCGTCTTCGATCGGCCGAAGACGGTCGCCCTCAAGTGGCGGAAAAATGGGGAGGTGACGGAATGGAATCCGGTCTTTGCCTACGCCACGCTGGAGATGGGAGTGGGGGTCGAGCTGTGCTGGCCGTATCGAGCGCAGCA
Source organism: uncultured Acidobacteriaceae bacterium (assembly GCA_963768265.1). Taxonomy (GTDB): domain Bacteria; phylum Acidobacteriota; class Terriglobia; order Terriglobales; family Acidobacteriaceae; genus Sulfotelmatobacter. The sequence continues at coordinate 383,844 of CAVYHM010000044.1, read as the reverse complement.
AAAAGGAAGCGTGGAGAACCTGGTCGGTTTCGTCAAGTCTTCGTTCTTCAAGGTGCGGCGGTTTCACGATGCGGAAGATCTTGGACTGCAACTGCAGGGGTGGCATGAGGAGGTGAATCAGCAGCGTCCTTGCCGTGCGACCGGCGTGATTCCCGCGGTGCGCTGGGCAGAAGAGAAACCTCGCCTCCGTCCCCTGAAAGTGCAGCCGGAAGAACTGGCCCTACGCATTCCGGTCTATGTGGGTCCGACGGGAACGGTGCTGCACGATGGCCACTCCTACTCGATGCCGCCGGAGGCGATCAGTATGCCGGCCACGTTGTACTTGTATGGGCAACGAGTACGCATCGTGGCCGGTCGGTATGAAGCGGTGCATCCTCGGAAATTCGTGGCGCATGAAGGGTCTTCGCTGGCCGAGCATCGCGCGGCTTTGGTCGCGGCGGTATCCGGGAAACGCGGCCAGCGCTATCTGAAGCGGCAGCAGTTGCTGGAGTTGGGGGAGCCTGCCATTCGCTATCTCACCGAGATTGTGCATCGTCGGCCGCGGCAGTGGTACGAGGATGTGGATCGACTGCACGCGATCCTGCAGAGTCATGGTCCCGAGGTTCTGCGGCGAGCCCTGGAAGCCGGTCTCCAGGATCAAGTGTTCGGTGCGTTCTACGTGGAGAGATCTCTCGCACCCGGGCTGAACTTTCCGGAGGCGATGCAGTGAACACCGAGACCGCAAGATCGAGGAAGCTGGGTGTGCGCCCGTACCTTCGGAGGCGAAGAAACAACACCCCATGGGGGGATGCTAGAGATCGACCGAGGAGGCGATCGTCGTTCCAAGACGATCCGGGCGCAATGTTTTTTGGAAGTTCACCGGAAAAACTCACCGCCGTAGCCGGGGCGGTGGGAAAAGTGAACATCCCGCTGCGGTTGCGGGATGTTCAAGTGCAGTGGGAAAGTCCTGCTTTTGGACTTTCCCACGGAACGGCTTTTTCCACGGCCCTTCTATTCACCGCGGGTACAGAGCCGAACATACACCGGAGGAGAATGCTATGACCAAGAAGCCATCCCAGCCCATACCCGTGTTGGCCATCCCGAAACTTTCCGATGGCCAGCTCGAGCCTCTGTTCCGACGTCTCAACCTGGCGCACACACGCCGCATCTACCAGGAGGTCGCGGATCGAGCCGAAAAAGAAAACTGGACCTATCGCGACTTTCTCGCCCTTCTGCTGGCCGAAGAAGTGGCCCACCGCAAGCAAACCCGCCTACAGCGCTGCACCCGCCAGGCTCACTTTCCGTTCTTCAAAACCATCGATGAGTTCGACTTCACTTTGCAATCGACTCTCCGGCAATCGCTGCTCGGTTCCTATCTGGGTCCGGACTTCGTCACCGAGGGCCGTTCCCTGATCCTTTACGGCAAGGCCGGCCGCGGCAAAACTCATCTCGCCGTGGCCATTGGCTATCGCGCCATCCAGAATGGCTTCGACACCCTTTGCACCACCGCCGCCGAACTCATTGAGGATCTGTCCAACGCTAGTGCCAAAGGTCTGTTACACCAATCGTTGTCAGCCTACACTCGTCCGCATGTCCTCGTGATTGACGAGATCGGTTATCTAAGTTATGGCCCCGACGCTGCCAATGTTTTGTTCCATGTGGTCAATGATCGCCATCTCAGAAAACGGCCGATGATCTTCACCACCAACAAGGCGCTCACGGAGTGGGGCAGGGTGTTGCACGACCAAGACCTGGCAGATGCCATCCTCGATCGAGTCCTCGAGCGCGGACGCTTTGTCCACCTCGACGGACCCTCAGGTCGGACACGTCATTTAAACTTAGAGGAGGCCTCGCCGGCCAAAGCCCAACGGCTCAGAATTTCCGGAATTAACGGCTCAGAATTTCCGGAACCCACAGTCAATGTAATCGGGTAACGACAGTTTAGAATCTGCCTCGCAAGAAGGGATTCTATTTCCGTTCAGACTGACATGCGCCACCTGCGTAAGGCGAATCCAACCCTTGTCTTTCTCCTAATTGCCTTCGGCGTGCCCTGGTCAGTCCAGGTTTTCATGGCGCTCGAATGTATACCACTTGTTCCCGTATGGCCGGGTTTGATCCTCGCCAATAGTTTTTGCAGCGTGGCTGGATTTGCAGCCGCTTATTGTGAATTGGGCTGGGCTGGAGTTACAGAGTTAGGCCACCGTTGCGTCCGCTATCGGGCGTCGAAAGGCTGGTGGGCCTACACGCTTCTCCTTTGCTTTGGTATCGCGAATGTCACCACTCTCGCTTACGGACTGGTTCATGGGGTCGTCGGCCCGCTCAGGCTACAGAATCTGGCCCGTCAGTGGTGGCTTCCATTTACGTTTCTTTTTGGATTCATCTTCGGCCCGCTCGGTGAAGAAGCCGGATGGCGTGGTTACCTGCTTCCACATCTATTAAGGCAATACTCTCCCTTGGTATCTAGCTTAATACTCGGCCTGATTTCGGCGCTCTGGCATTTTCCAGTAGGCCTGATCGTCGGCAGTGCCTCATATTTTCATTCTGTGATGGGATTGCTTCTTTTTACTGCGGGCGCGATTTGCATGAGCATTCTAATCACGATTCTGGTTCTCCATACCAGCATGAGCGTTCTTCACGCGGTAGTGTTTCACTGGACTATCATGCCGGCGGCAACAATATCAGAAATCATCTTTCCGCCTATCCAACAGCCACCTGATTGGGTGCGGGCAATCGGGCTAATCGCCGTCACAGTGGTCGCAACCGTGATCTTTAGAAAGCGACTATGCTCGGACCCCTCTTATCCTCTTCCCCATCTGCAACCCCGAGAGGAGGTCGTCAGTTGATGATCGGAGTAGGGAGCGCGATTGCTCGCGACGCCGAGTCGGCCCGGGGAGTTTCACCCCGAGCCGCTCACAGATCCGGACGTGAATCTCTCGATTCATCCGGCTCGTGCCACCCACCGAAGGCTGCCGCCTTCTGTCAAAGAAAGGAGTTCCTCCGGTTGCCCGTTGACTCCAGCTCGACATGGATGACCTGTCCCCTTCGCTCCGTGGGCATTACTCCACTTCATCACTACTACGAGACAGTGCGCCCCTGCCCAGCGGATCAGTACTTTCGGCCTCGCGGGGCTTCCGCTTGTGCCTTTTCCCTTAGCACCGCCGGCAGGTTCTCAAGTTCCGTACCAGAGCCCGGTATAGAGTCACGCCACCTGTGCACCGGACACCACATGGCCAGTAAGCAGATTTCCGCCATGCTTGTTCCCAGAGCAGAGGGGACACTCCGGTTTCGATGTCGTCTGTTGATCCGTTTCGATGCTTTCTCGGTGGTTCACTTGCGTTCGTCTCTCTATTCCTCACATGACGTGATTTACTCACGCCTTTTAACCATGACGTTCACCACCGCGGCTTTTGACCGAAGCAGCTCATGGCTGTTTGAAGCCTGTTTCTGCAAACCGGCTTCGAAGGGCCTACCTTCATCTCCAGCACAGCATCGCGTTCTTATAAGCGCGTTCTTGACACAACCCCTCCACGGACCCGGACGAGCGCTCATTAGCGTAGGACCCGGCCTGTGGTCGGGGCAAAGCGGGAAGGAACTTGTGTTGGCCAAGGCATTTCTGCATCCTGAGACGGAGCGACAGGCAACGGAAGTAGGCCATTATGGCAGTGGTGTGTGGTTTGAACGCCGATCATTAGCGTGGCCCCAAGTTCCGTGCGCAGAGCAGTGGTTAACAGTTGGGCCCACCCAACTGATTCCGTTTGGAAGAGTATCTTCGATGGCGCAGCTTGGCCGTTGCTTGCAGCTCAGAAAGCGAGCAACCAGTGAAAAAGACACGAGGCGGTAATCTGCAAACGCTGGACGCGAAACCCAAGCGGCGGAGACGAAACAAAGGGATGTGTTTGGAAGACCGGCCGGTGTTGGAGCCGAATGCAGCCGGTATCGACATTGGCGCACGCGAAATGTTTGTCGCCGTACCTCCAGGGCGGGACGAGAATCCCGTGCGGGTGTTCGCAACCTTTACCGAAGATCTAGAACACTTAACCGATTGGCTCGAGCAGTGCGGGATTACCACAGTGGCGCTGGAATGCACTGGAGTGTATTGGATCCCACTCTTCGAAATTCTCGAACAACGAGGCATCCGTCCCTGTTTGGTGAATGCCCGCCACATGAAGAACGTACCCGGACGGCGCACCGACTGGCACGAATGCCAATGGTTACAGTTCCTGCACTCCGTGGGATTACTGCGGGCTGCCTTCCGGCCTGGACAGGACATCTGTGCCGTGCGGACCGTACTGCGGCACCGAAACGAATTGGTCTCGGCAGCTAGCCAACACATGCAGCACATGCACAAGGCGCTGACGCAAATGAACCTGCAAATCCACCATGTCATCAGTGACATCACCGGGTTGACGGGCCGTGCCATTGTGGACGCCATCCTGGCTGGAGAACGGGACGCCACAAAACTCGCCAAGCTGCGGGATCCACACATCAAAGCCGACACCGACACCATCCGAAAATCGCTGGAAGGCAACTGGCGGCCCGAGCATCTGTTTACCCTTGGTCAATCGCGAGATCTGTACCGCATCTATCAGCAACAGATCGTGAACTGCGATCTAGAAATCGAGAAGATGCTGCGGGAGTTCGAGCCCCGCACCGACCCCGCGGAAAGACCGTTACCACCCGACCGGAAGCGATATCGAGGCGGGAGCAAAAGGAGGAAGAAAAACGGCCATCCCCATCCAGAGTTCGATCTGCGTACTGAAACCTATAAACTCTTCGGCGTAGATGTCACTCAAATTCCAGGCTTAGACGAAAACGCGTTGCCATTGTTCAGTGAGATCGGCCGCGACATGTCGAGCTGGCCCACCGCAGCGCACTTCATCTCCTGGCTTGCACTCTGTCCGGACAACGACATCAGTGGCGGGAAACTATTGTGGCGGGGAGCACGAAAGGTCAAAAATCGGGCCGGCCATTTATTCCGCTTGGCCGCCTTCTCCCTCCATCATAGCCTTACACCCTTAGGCAACTACCTGCGCCGAATGAAAGCCAAGCTGGGCCCCGAAGCTGCCACCATGGCAACCGCCCACAAGATTGCTGTGATCTTTTACACCATGGTCAAAAACCAAGTCGAATATGACGAGACCCTGTGGGCCACCAGAGACGCCCAGAGGGAGAAAAGGTTGGAAGCAAAACTCAAACGGCAAGCCAAGCAACTGGGCTACGAACTGGTCCCCATCGAACTCAAGGCTGCATAACCAACTAGTTCAGTGTGACGGAGTTCCTTGGAAGCGCATCCGGTTCTTATCTCGGATGAGTGGCGGCGAAGCGAGCGTCAGGAAAGGGATGGAGCGCACGCGGTTGAGGGAGCCAGCGCTGAGCCAAGATAAGGAGGCGCCTCCAGTTGATCCGGTGTTTCTGGCTCCGGCGGCGAATGGTACGCCACCAGAGAGCAAGCACCCGATCGCGGAACACGCCCAGACTCTTGAGGTTTCCCGGTACCGCGTAGTAGTTGAAGTAGCCTTGGACGATCGACTGGAGCCACTGTCCGGTGTGGGGCACGGGATCGTGCATGCGCTCCCGAAGTTGCTGCTTAATCTGTCGCAGCTTGGCTCGCATGCGCTTGCGGATTGTCGTGCGCCGCACCATGAATCGCCCTAATCCGTTCTTCCCGCTGATATGCGGGAGAGTAGGCCCGGGGAGTCGCACCTCGAGCCTCTCGCAGAACCGGACATGACCCTCTCGGCGCATCCGGCTCCCATCAAGCAAACACTCCGGTCATTCCGATATCCCAGTGTACGAAGAGAGCCCCTTCGTTCCGCGGCAAGCCGTTGTAGAAACTGGCTCGCCCGGACCTTATGGTCTTTAAAGCGCTTGAACTTTCGCATCACCCAGGCTACGAGCGTCTGATTGACGTGCCGCAGGAGGGGGTACAGCGCCGATGGGGCGTATCGCCCGTAGTACTCGATCCAACCCCGCAGGAGTGGATTGAGCTGCCGGGCAATGGCCTGCAACGACAGCTGTGTTTGATGGCGAAGTTTCAATTCCCGAATCGTCGACCGCATGGCTTTCATTGCCGAGGAGCTAACTGCGGGATTAAATCCGCAGAATAGCGAGTTATCCCGGAAACGTCTCACCAGACGAGGCCGAAAGCAGTACCCAAGGAAGTCAAATTTGACGTTCGGATACTTGCCTTTGCGCTTCTTGTCTTTGCAGTAGACGATTTTGGTTTTCGTCGGATGCATCTCCAGGTGGCACTCCGCCAGGCGAGCTTGGAGCTCAGACTTCAGCGCCTGTGCTTCTTGCTCGTTACGGCAGTGCACCAGTCCGTCGTCCGCATACCGACACCACGGGAGGTCCGGGTGTGTCCGCACCATCCAGAGATCGAACGCGTAGTGGAGAAAAACGTTCGCCAAAATTGGGCTAACCACACCACCCTGAGGTGTGCCGCGATCTCGCTCAATTGTGGTTCCATCTTCCTGCACCATGGGCGCTTTCAGCCATCTTTCGATGTACAGCAGCGCCCATTTACACGTTACGTGTTTTTGTATGGCTCGTAGCAAGAGCTTGTGGTCAATGTTGTCGAACAGGCCTTTGATGTCAAACTCTAGCACCCAGTCGTACTTCCAGCACCGCTCTCGCGTAACCCCTACAGCGTCAAGTGCCGATTTGCTCGGTCTGTAGCCATAGGAGTCTGCTAGAAATACGGGGTCCAGAATCGGCTCAATGACTTGTTTAACCACCATCTGTGCCACGCGATCGGCTACTGTCGGCACACCTAAAATCCTTTGTCCTCCAGACTTTTTGGGAATGGAGACGGCGCGCACCGGCGGAGGAAAGTAGGTTCCCGAGCTCATCCGGTTCCAGATCTTGTAGAGATTACTCTTCAAGTCGGTCTCGAACTGCTCGATCGTCTGTCCGTCCACCCCGGCCGCTCCTCCATTGGATTTGACCGCCTTGTACGCTTCATACACCAGCTTCTTATCGATGTTGAACGGCTTGTCTGTCGCACGCATCGAGGTCCTCCTGTTTCCAGTTGCTTCGGTCATGCGACCACTTGACCCGACCCCTTTGCTCCAGCCCCATTACGAGCCTTCTTCGCTCCTACGAGTCGGTCCGTCCCAGTGCTCCGCATCGGTACGCTCGCCTCGCGGTTTTCGCCGCTTGGGCTTCTCCCTTCGCATCAGAGCGACTGGTTCCTGCAGTTCCACGCGATGGCCTGCATCCGCTTCACGCCCCCTCTACGCCGGTCGCCGTCCGCTCAGTCATCAGGCACCCCGCGGACTTGTCCCAGGTGAGATACACGCTCCTGGTTTCGACGACGCTTGATTTCTTAACGACGCGTCTTCGAAGGGTTCACTTTCGTTCGTCTCTCGAATGCTCACCTGCACGAGTTTGTTCTCGCGCTTTTCCTCCAACGCTCACCACCACAGCTCTTTACCGCAGCAGCTTGGAGGCGGTTTGAGATCTGCTCCTGAAAGCCGATCCCGAGGGGCCTTCCCTCATCTATCGCGCAGCTTATTCACACGGTTGATTAGTTCATGATGAACTCCTTATCCGTGTGCTTCTGCAGCACACTGTATCCCAGAAAGTCGAACGTTTCCGGTCTGCCTTCCCCTCTTCGTTCCCGGTTTTGTTCGGCGAACCGACCGAACTCAATCCGACGCGTCTTGTCGGGATGGAGTTCCAGCCCAAACTTCCCCAGCCGCTCCCGTAAGTTTTCCAGGAAGTGATCTGCGTCCGTCTGATACTGGAATCCCGCGATGGTGTCATCGGCATATTTGATGATCACCACCTCGCCTTGCGCATACTTCCTGCGCCAGACGTTCACCCAGAGATCGAAACTGTAGTGCAGGTAAATATTCGCGAGGAGCGGCGAAATCACCGAACCTTGCGGACTCCCTGTCTGCACTTCCGACCACTTGCCTTCCTCCATCACTCCAGCCTTGAGCCATTTCTGGAGCAATCGCAGGATGCGGGGGTCGGCGACGCGATGCTCCACGAACTTGATCAGCCAACGGTGATCGAGGTTATCAAAAAACCCTTGAATGTCGGCGTCTAGAACGTAGTTCACCTTCTTCTTGAGGAGCGCATATGACAGCGCATCCAGTGCATCATGCTGGCTGCGCCCCGGGCGAAACCCATAGGGTCGAGTAGGCCGGCGGAGTTGCACCGCCAGCCTCTCACAGAACCGAGCGTGAAGCTCTCGCCTCACTCGGCTCCCATCAGGCAAACACACCAGTCATCCCGATCTGCCAATGTACAAAGATATCCGCGCATTCCGTCGCCAGCCGTTCTAGGAACTGACTCGCTTGGACTTTGTGGCGTTTGAAGCGCTTGAACTTACGCATCGCCCATGCCACAAGCCTCTGATTGACGTATCGCAGCAAGGGATACAGCGCCGAGGGGGCATAACACCCATAGTACGCAATCCTCGAAGGAGAGGATTGAGTTTCTGGGCAATGTCCTGCAGGGACAGCTGCGTTTGACGCCGTATCTTCAAGTCCCGGATCGCCTGGCGCATGACCTTCATTGCCGAGGGGCTGACTGCTGGATTGAATCCGCCAAACAGTGAGTTGTCTCGGAAATTTCGCACCAAACGAGGCCGAAAGCAGTATCCGAGGAAGTCAAATTTGACATTCGGATATTTGCCTTTTCGCTTCCCGTCTTTGCAGTAGACGACCTTGGTCTTCGTCGGATGCATTTCCAGGTGGCACTCCGCCAACCGGACCTGTAGCTCCGCCTTGAGGGCTTCTGCTTCGTGCCTAGTGCGGCAGTGCACCAGCCCATCATCCGCATACCGACACCATGGGAGGTCTGGATGTGTCCTTGCCATCCAGAGGTCAAACGTGTAGTGCATGAAGAGATTGGCCAGGATTGGGCTAACCACTCCGCCTTGAGGCGTACCGCGGCTTCGCTCAAGCATAGTTCCATCTTCCTGCACCATGGGTGCCTTGAGCCATCTTTCGATATACAACAGCGCCCACTTACACGTTATGTGTTTCCGAACAGCCCGTAGCAAAAGTTCGTGGTCGATGTTGTCGAACAGGCCCTTGATGTCGAACTCTAGAACCCAGTCATACTTCCAGCACCGCTCTCGCGTAGCTCCTACAGCGTCCAAGGCCGATTTATTCGGCCTGTAGCCATAGGAGTCTGCCAGAAAGATCAGGTCTAGAATCGGCTCAATCACCAGCTTGACGACCGTCTGCGCCACGCGATCGGCTACAGTGGGCACACCCAAAATCCTTTCTCCGCCACTCTTTTTGGGAATGGCAACGGCGCGCACCGGCGGTGGAAAGTAGGTTCCTGAACTCATCCGATTCCAAATCTTGTACAGGTTTCCTGACAAGTCGGCCTCGAACTGCTCGATCGTCTGCTCGTCCACTCCAGCCGCCCCTCGATTGGATTTGACTGCTTTGTACGCTTCGTACACCAAGCGCTTATCGATGTTGAACGGTTTGTTTGTCGCATGCATCGAGGTCATCCTGTTACCAGTTGTTTCGCTAAATGCGACCGCCTGACCCGACCCCTTTGCTCCAGCCCCATTACAGGGCCTTCATCGCTCATACGAGTCGGCCCGTCCCAGTGCTCCGCCTCGGTACTCTCGCCTCGCGGTTTTGGCCACTTGGGCTTCCTCCCTTCACATCGGAGCGACTGGTTCCTGCAGTTCCGTGCAACCGCCTGCATCCGCTTCACGCCCTCTCCACGCCGGCCACCACCTGCTCAGTCATCAGGCATCCAGCAGGTTTATCCCAGAAAAGTTTCTCGCCTCTGGTTTTGACGGCACTTGATTTCTTAACGACGCGTCCTCAAGGGTTCACTTTCGTTCGTCTCTCGGATGCTCACCTGCGCGAGTTTTCCTCGCGCTTTTCCTCCAACGCTCACTACCACGGCTCTTAACCACAGCAGCTTGGAGGTGCTTTGAGACCTGCTCCTGAAAGCCGATCTCGAAGGGCCCGCCTTCATCGATTGCACAGCTCGTCCCACGAATTGATTAGGTCATCATGACCTCCTTATCCGTGTACCTCTGCAGTACACAGAAACTGAGAAAGTCCTCCTCGTAAATCTGGTTGAGGATGGTACCTCCCACTGAACACATCAGCCTTTCTCTTTCTTTTTTTTCTGGACATGCCGCAGCTCAATTGCCCACCCCGCCTATTCCCCTGTTTACGCTTCGCCGTGCACCTCGCGATGCCCAACGCAAAACTCGGGGCCGAGTGGATCGCTACTCCTTTCTCGTGAGAAATTTTCGTTCTCTGCTTCACACCGGTTTATCCCGGCGCACTAACATCCCCCATAGCACTCATCGACGCGCTAGGCCGAAGATTTTGGGTGCTGAGGAATGGTCAGGCCTGGGATCCTGAGGTGTAACCCTTGGGGGCACGAGCTTCCATCTGCCCTGCGATTTCAGCAATGGAGATTCTTAGACTTCGTCCTGCTCCTTCAGTCTTGTGATCACGCCGAAATCTTCCAGCGTGGTGGTGTCCCCTTTCACCTCGCGGCTACTGGCTAGCTCAACGGAGGAGGCGGCGCATGATTTTGCCTCTGCGGGTTTTTGGGAGCGTGTCGGTGAAGCGGTGAAGCGGATGTCGCCGGGCTTGGCGAGGGCGCCAATTTCGCTTCGTCGGTGAGCTTCTGGAGTTTGACAGGAGAGAAATTAAAAACCCGGCCTGATCGGGGCCGGGCTTGGTGCGCTTGGGCGTGCCAGCAATGTTTAGACAGCCGCAGATCTCTTTGTGCGGCCCTCCGTCGTGACGGGTTGAGCTACCTTACGCACGAGGAAGGGTTGCAGGTTCGGCTCAGAACCGGCCCACTCCAGACTTACTATGGAATGACCGGGCTGGCACGTAACGAAATAGCGCTCTCCGTTTGGGCTGGTTACTTCAAACTTGCCGGTCTCGCCCTGCAGAGCCTCGGCAACGTCATAGGTCGAAATGCTATCGTTCAGTTTCATGGGGGACTTCCTCCGTCCGTTGTTAGAGCTTGTTTTGGTTGGATTGTCCCCTACCCTAGGATTGAGGAATCCTGAATCTATGATAGAACACGACACAATAGAGTCAAGGTCATACGCAAAACTTTACGTGTTGGATTTCGTCTACGGTATTCACCTGAGATATCGCTGAGTCCTTGACGCGCCTTGTGTGCTCTCTAGACTTCGTCCTGCTCCTTCAGTCTTGCGATTACGCCGAAATCTTCCAGCGTAGTGGTGTCGCCCTTGACGTCGCCGCTACTGGCCAGCTCGCGGAGGAGGCGGCGCATGATTTTGCCGCTGCGGGTTTTCGGGAGCGTGTCGGTGAAGCGGATGTCGTCGGGCTTGGCGAGGGCGCCGATTTCTTTGGCCACCCACTTGCGCAGCTCTTCTTTCAGTTCGGGTGTGGGCTGTCTTCCCTGCTCTAAGGTGACGAAAGCAGAGATAGCCTGCCCCTTAAGATCGTCAGGACGGCCGACGACCGCGGCTTCTGCGACGGCTTCGTGCGCGACCAGCGCGCTCTCGACTTCCATCGTGCTCAGGCGATGGCCGCTTACGTTGAGCACATCGTCGACGCGGCCCATGATCCAGAAATATCCGTCTTTATCTTTGCGGGCGCCGTCGCCGGTGAAATACATGCCGGGGATTTGCGACCAGTAGTTCTTCACGTAGCGGTCGGGATCGCCATAGACGGTGCGCAGCATACCGGGCCACGGGCGCTTGATGACGAGGAATCCGCCGGAACCTGCGGGGACCGGCGTGCCGTCCATGGTGACGATGTCGGCGACGACACCGGGAAACGGCTTGGTGGCCGAGCCGGGCTTGGTCGCGATCGCGCCCGGGATCGGCGTCAGCATGATGTGCCCGGTTTCCGTTTGCCACCAGGTGTCGACGATGGGGCAGCGGTTGCCGCCGATGGTTTCGCGGTACCACATCCACGCCTCGGGATTGATCGGTTCGCCGACTGTGCCCAGCAAGCGCAGGCTGCTCATGTCGTGTTTCTTTGGCCACTCGTCGCCCCACTTGATGAAGGTGCGGATGGCGGTGGGGGCGGTATAGAAGACGTTGACTTTGTGGCGAGCGATGATCGACCAGAAGCGGTCCGGCTCGGGGCAATTCGGAGCGCCTTCGTACATCAGGCTGGTGGCGCCATTTTGCAGTGGGCCGTAGACGATGTAGCTGTGTCCGGTGACCCAGCCGATGTCGGCGGTGCACCAGTATGTGTCTTCGTCTTTCAGATCGAAGACCCATTTCGTGGTGAGGTAAGTCCCGACGGAATATCCGGCGGTAGTGTGGACGACACCCTTCGGTTTACCTGTGGTACCCGAGGTGTAGAGGATGTAGAGCGGATGCTCGGCGTCAAGTGGCTCGGCGGGGCAGACGTCGGACGCCTTGGCCATGAGTTCGTGCCACCAGTGATCGCGTCCGGGCTGAGTGTTGATGGCGGTTCCGGTCCGCTTGTAAATGACGACGTGCTTGACGCTGGGACAGGACTTCAACGCTTCTTCGACGGCGGGGAACAATTTCACCTCGGCGCCGCGGCGGTAGGACCCGTCTTGCGTGATGACGGCGGAGGCTTGCGAGTCGTGGATCCGATCGACCAGGGCGTTGGAAGAGAATCCGCCGAAGACGACAGTGTGCGGCGCCCCGATACGGGCGCAGGCCAGCATGGCGATGGCCAGCTCGGGAGTCATGCCCATGTAGATGGCGACGCGGTCGCCTTTTCTTACGCCTAGGCCTTTCAGAACGTTGGCGAACTTTTGCACTTCGCGGTGAAGCTGCTGGTAGGTCAGCACACGGACTTCGCCGGGCTCGCTCTCCCAAATGATGGCGGCTTTATTCTTGCGGTGAGTCGTCACGTGGCGGTCGAGGCAGTTGTAGGAGAGGTTGATTTCGCCGCCCACAAACCACTTGGCCCATGGGCAATTCCATTCGAGAACCTTGTCCCACTTCTTGAACCAGTGGAGCTCACCGGCAATGCGCGACCAGAATTTGTCCGGGTCGTCGATGGACTCCTGATAGAGGCGCTCGTACTCTGCGAGGCTCTTCACGTGGGCCTGTCTGGAGAATTCGGAGGGGGGCTCGAACTTGCGCTGCTCCTGCAGGATGGAATCGATGTTGGTGGATTGCTGATCGACGACGGCTTTCTCGGGCATGATGAGAACCTCAACGAGGAGGAATGTTCTCGGGCCGCCGGCTGCAAGGCAGCGCGAAATTCGACGAGTCTATTCTACACAGCGAAAGGCGGGATGTGATTAGGATCACAATCGGGTGTGGGCAGCAGCAGGAAGTTGTCAGCTCTCGGCTGTCAGCCATCAGCAAGGGCCAGAGGTCACCGCTTTCGCTCTGATTCTGAAGCCTGTTGGGACTCAAAATATGATGGCGCCCCGTGGGTTTGGGAAGGGCACGGCTTTCAGCCGTGCCGCCACGGTCGATAACGATTTGAGGGCTTTAGCCCCTGAGGGTCGCTGTTTCCGATAGTGCGAATTCTAAAGGTCGAGGAAACGGTGGCGGACGTCTTTGCTTGGGAGTGGGCAGACGTCGTAGCGCCCGAAGATGCGATACCGGTTGCGGGCTACGACGCGGTATCCCCAGTCGCAAAGCGGGCGCGGAAGCCACGTCAGCAGGCTGCCCGCGAAACGCCAGAAGCCGCCGAGTTGGAGGAGAACATAGCGAACGGCGTCGGAGCGCGCACGCAATGATTCGTCCGATTGGTTGTGGTTGACGACCACGTAGACCGTGTCGAGATCGGCGGGGTTCACGCCGTGGCGAGCGAGGATGGCGGCGGCGAAGGGACTCTGTAGCGAGGCGAATTGAAAGAGGGCATCGCGATCGCGGCGAAGGATAAATTGGACGAGGCGGTTGCAGAGTCCGCAGACGCCGTCATAGAGAAGGATGGGGTGGGGCATGGTTTGCACTCAGACACTCGATCCCAGGCGCAGGAGTTCTTCGCGCAGGCGCTTATGTTTCTGCGTCAGGCTCAGGTAATGCATTTCATTGGAACCGGATTGGGAGCGGATGATCTTGACAGCGTCTTGCTTTTCTTTTCGAGACCAGCGGCTGAGATCTGGAATCAGCGCCAGTACCAGCGACCAGTTTTCGAAGGTCTGGCGCTCGGCCGAATTCCAGCGGGACAGGTTCACGTCCAGAGCGTGGGCGACTTTGGCGACTGACGCGCGGCGGATGCGATTGCTGTCTCCGTTGAACTGGCGGGCCATGCGGCGGTTCACGCGCAGGGCCAGGTAGCGGGTAGAGAAAGTATCCCAATGGCCGGTCTCGTTCTTTCGCCCCTCCGGGGCTGGGTTCACCAATGATCGCCGCCCCACGGCTTGCGCCGTGGGCTGCATTCTTCCGCCGCTTCGCGGCTGCTCGTCGGGGCGATTGCGCGCGGCGTCAGACGTGACTTCATAGAACACGTGCGCTTCGGCGAGGTGCCTTAGCGTTTTCTTCGGCGTGCGGTATTGTGGGTTCGCGGCGATTTTCTGTTCTTCCCTTCTGGCAAGTTTCTCCAGGTCCGGGCGTCCGGAGCGGAAGCCTAATTTTCGGTAGAACCAGAAGGCGCCGGAGTCGAGGGCTTCGTCGTTGTTCTGGCCAATCTGGTACGGATAGACGGAGATAGTTGTGGCGCCCGTGAAGGCGCGGAGGCAGCGCAGGGCTTGGGCATAGATCCAGGCGGTTTCTCCCTGGCGGTAGGTATAGAAAGTGTTGAAGCCGACCTCGATCCATTCGCAGAGGCCGATGGCCTCGATGTAGTTGATGGGGACACCGTTTTTCAGGGTGAATCCGGCGACGTAGGCGCGGAGTGGGAGGCGGCGCGCGCGGGGAAGATTCCAGAGATGGATGACGACGCCGCGGCCGTCGGGGCCGGTGCCAAGATCGGCGCGCACGACGGAACGGGGATCGCCAAGCGTTGTGCCGTAGAGTTCACGATAGCGGACGAGCATTACCTCACGAATCGTCCGCATGACGGCTTCGCCTTCGGTCGGCGGGAACTTCACCAGTCGTGGAGCGGGCTGCGACAGTTCTCGCGCCAGAGAGACCTGACTGCGGGTGATCAGGGGCTCGTGGTGGAAGAAGAAGCGGCGCGGGCGGCGCCAGTTGAGGGTGCGGGAGAGTTTCAGATTGTCGAGACGCCAGCGGATAGGAAGGCGCAGTGAATCGTAGAGTTCGGCGCGTTCGCGGTCGGATCGGGGCAAAGCCTCGAACTGGCGGATGAGCCACGCCAGGTCGCGCTCGCGGCCACGGGCGGAGTCGAGCCAGCGCGGCCACGGAATGTTGGCTTCGACGTCGGCGTCCTCTTCGAGCAGCGGAATGAAGCGGGGCGAGGTCGCGCCGAGAGCGCGCTCGGATTGAGGGTCGTCCCAGTAGTCGTCCCACGCGATTCCTACGTTGTGCGGGATGCGGCGGGCAATCCAGCGGGCGGCTTCGAAATTGAGCGTATCCTGCATGATGGTGCCCGCAACGCCCGAAGTGTCGAAGTCGTCGAACAGCGAGATGTCCGCGCCCTGCGGGCGAAGTTTCTCGACCTGTTGGCGGAAGGTGTTCAGGATCTTCTCAACATTCGCGACCACCGACTTGGACTGAGGGAAGGCACGAAGGAAGAGCAGCGCTTCGTGGAAGCGAAGAAGAGATTTTGCGTCGGGGAATTCGCGGCGGGAGAGCTGGTTGAGTAACTTCTGCGTTTTGGCAGCAGTTCGGGGACCGAAGGTGCTTTTTGTTGCTTCAAGGTTAGCGAGTAACGGGTCGAGCGATTGGGGCATGGGATCCCGGCTGGTTAGTGTAGCGCATGCGGAGTCGATTTCCCTGCCTGGCCCTCAGTAGTCTGTTACGCACCATAAGAGCTGACTTAGGCAGGTGGGCTAGAGGTTGGCCCTGTTGGCCGGTTCCCGGTAACTTTCGAGCAGCGGAATACATCCGGAACAAAGAGAGAGCACCGGACGGTTGTGCACTGATGTTTGTTTGCCTATAGCAGCCCCAGATGATCCGGGTACTTGGCCTGCAACGCGCTGATCAGGAGTTCGAACTCGGGAAGACTTCGAAAACTCGCAAGGCAAGGATCTTTCAGGAAGTAAGGCCAGCAGGCAAATCCGGTGCTGACACTTCGCTCCAGCCATTCAAAAGCAGTTTCGCGCCTTCCGGTCAGTGCCAGCGTGCCGGCGATCTGATAATACGTATGATGAGCGTGTCCAAAGGATTTCGGACTCGAACAGGCTCGGGTCACGCACTCGATTGCCGCGTCTTTATTCCCCATCAAGGCATGCAGCAGACCTTGTAAGCTGATGATGAGTGGATCGTTCGGAACAAGCTGCAATGCTTCCTCCATCAGGCGGCTGGCCTCTTTCCAATCCCCAGTCATCATTGCTGGATAGGGAGCAAAGTAGAGAGGGTATTTGTTGCCGGAGCTCTCTGCCCGCCAGATTTGAATCTGCTGGCGCGCCAGGTCGTATTCCTGGCTCCAAACATAAACTTGCACGATGCTCGGGCTGACCGCTTTCCGGGGTTGAAAAGGTCGTCCTCTTTCGAACATCTCGCGCGCGTGATCGAGCAGCCCGATATGTGCCAGGATTGTGCCAAGGCGATTGTAAGCATGAGGCAGGTTGTTCTGCAGGGCCAGAGCGCGTTTGAGATCGGCAATCGCCTCCAGATGCTGAAAATTCTTCGATGGTCCCCAGAGCAGAAAGGCACGTGCGACATGCCCTTCGGGAAGATTCGCGTCAATCTCGAGCGCCCGCCGGCAATGGAATTCAGCCTTCTCCAGCCACACGCTGGCAGGGTCGAATTCGAAATGGCGGGTCGTGCAGGCAAATGAGAGGGTCGCGTGAGCCAGGGCAAACGTGGGATCGCGAGTCACGGCGTTGGTGAGATGATGGCTCGCTTGATCCATCATGGACGCATCGCCGGACGCCGTGATCCGATAGCCGCGCATGAATTCCGCGTAGGCCATCGGATCCCTGCTATAGCGTGGGCGCTGTTCGACTATCGCTGGCCCGTGCGGCCGGTGCAGCGCGCGGGTGATTTGCTTCGCAATATCGCCTTCGAGATCTGCTAGGCGATCCATGTCGATGTCGCATTTCTTCGTAAAGCAGGGGCGTTGCAGGTAGGTGTCAAACATCTCCAGCGAGAGACGCCACTGACCTTTTGACATCTGAATGGCGCCGTGGACAACAAATCGCACTCCCAGGCGAGAAGCGATCTCCGAGGGCGTGAGGTCAAGAGGCAAGTTCAAGACTGCCGAAGTAGGCAACACGTCGACGCCCGAGAGATTGCCGAGGAGCGAGACGAGTGCGTCCGCAAGCCCGAGACACAGGCCCTGGTCGTCCGTCGCTTTCTCCAGCAACAACAGGGGCAGCACCGCGATGGAAGACCGCTCACCCAAGTCGCTCCCATCCTTCCGGAAGTCGGTGCGGACGGATTTTCGTCCAGAATCGGAGAGCGGATATTTCGCATCGATGACGCGAACCGGACCGACGAACCGATATCCCTTTCCCACTACCGTCTCGAGAAACCTGGGGCTGTCGGCGTTGTCACCCAGCGCGGTGCGAAGCTTCCGCACAATGTTGTTGACGTTTTTTTCGGTATCGATAAACAAATCGGAGCGCCACAGCTTCTTGACGATGTCCTCGCGGGACACCATCTGCTCACGGCGTTCAAGCAGAAAAATCAGCAAGTCCATGGGCTTCTTCTCGATCCTGATCCGGCGTCCGGATCGCCGCAGTTCGTAGCGTCCCAAGTCGACTTCGACCTCGCCGGTACTCTGCCTTGAATGCCCCATGAAGAGCCTTGGCCCATCATTATTCAATAAAAATCAATAAGTTGCGACGATATAAAGAAGATATCCAAAGGCGATATCGGCTGCATTGTGAAGCCCTCGATCTCACGAGATCATGCCCCATCAAGAATCTCCGAGGAGATCTTATGAAAAGAAAGCCGTTCATCACCCTGTCAATCGCTGCGATCTTGTGCATCGCAGGCCAGTTCTTCGCCAGCGCCGCACATCCTGGCGCTCACGAAAAGAACGCATTCACCCCGGACACAATTCAGTGGGGTCCGCCGCCACCTTTCGTCGCTGCGGGCGCGCAACTCGCCGTAATCGAAGGCAACCCTGCTGCTTCCACCGGTGACTACACCGTGCGGCTGAAAATGCCAGACGGTTATCGGATTGCACCCCACTGGCATCCCCAGCGCGAAAACGTCACGGTTATCTCAGGGACGTTCAAGGTCGGTATGGGAGACACGTTCGAAACAGACAAGATGGGATCGTTCCCTGCCGGCAGCTTCGCCTATCTCGATCCCGACATGCATCACTACGCGATGGCTTCCGGCGAAGTCATCGTGCAGGTCCACGGTAGCGCGCCCTTGCAGTTTAACTATGTCAATCCCGCAGACGACCCAAGCAAGAAGTAAATCCTTGGCTCTTTAAATCGATTTGGAGGAATCCATGGCTGTGGATACGAAAAAGCTGGAGCAGTTCCTAGGACAGTTTGTCACCGACCTGGGAGCCACCGTTCATGCCGGTATGGTCGTAATCGGAGACCGCCTTGGACTTTACAAGGCCCTCGCGGCCGGACCGCTCACTGCCCCGGAACTGGCTGCCATAACCCGCACCGACGAGCGCTACGTGCGCGAGTGGCTGGCTTCTCAAGCAGCGGGCGGTTATATCACGTATAACCCGCAAACTCAAAAATTCGGAATGACTGAAGAGCAAGCGCTTACCTTAGCGAACGAGGATGGTCCAGCGTACTTGCCGGGCGCATTCGAACTCGCTTTGGGATCATTGGCCGCTGTCCCGCGCATCACAGAGGCGTTCCGCTCTGGCGCCGGGATGGGCTGGGGCGAGCACGAGGACCGCGTGTTTCACGGATGCGAGAAGTTCTTCCGTCCGGGCTACGCCGCGAATCTGGTCAGTTCCTGGATTCCTGCTCTCGATGGCGTCCAGGACAAACTTGCGCGCGGAGCGAAGGTCGCCGACGTGGGCTGCGGGAAAGGCGCATCCGCCATCCTGATGGCGAAAGCCTTCCCGAAGTCCCACATCTATGGATTTGACTACCATGACAAGTCCATCGAGGCGGCGCGGGAATCCGCCAAGCGTCAGGGGGTGGCGGACCGGGTCACGTTCGAGGTGGCGAAAGCCAAGGAGTTCCCAGGTAAAAACTATGACTTGGTGGCGGTCTTCGACTGCCTCCATGACATGGGAGACCCGGTCGGCGCCGCCGCGCACGTCCGCGCTGCCTTGAGCGACGACGGTTCCTGGATGATCGTCGAGCCGTTCGCGAATGATGACCTTCAGGACAATCTGAATCCCGTGGGGCGTGTCTACTATTCGTTCTCGACGTTGCTATGCACACCTTGCTCTCGATCGCAGGAAGTGGGGCTCTGTCTGGGTGCTCAGGCAGGGGAGAAACAAATGCAGAAAGTCGTTAACTCCGCCGGCTTTAGCCGCTTCCGGCGGGCCACGCAAACGCCGTTCAACCTGGTTTATGAGGCCAGGCCTTAACCGGGACAGACCATCAATGGCTGCTGGGATGGGCCGGCCGACTCAATGGACAGCTATCGCGTCGGCTCATTCCCAAATCTTCCTACCGTCCTCCAACACACACCGCCGACAGAATCGTGACTCGTCCCGCTGGTTCTGAAGGGTTGACGAACAACCCGGAAGGAAAACTACTTAAGCAGCGCTTATGCTGTTACGCGCCCCCGCAGGGAGCACTCCTTTTCTCATTTTTGCCCACGGTTTGCGCCCTTTCGTCAGGCTCAGGGCAAGCTGTGGGCGTTATTCTTGCGCCGCTTCGAGGCCGGAGGCGTATCGCAACACTCGCTTCCTGCACGCTCAAGCTACTACTGGGACTATAGGGATCAAGACCGGCTTCGAGCCTATTTCGCGCGGCGGCACGCCACCAGGAGCTTCGTCCACGGGGTGTCGTCGAGGCGGCTGATTTGCACTACGGGATGGCCGTTGGTAGGAGCGTGAATGAATTGGCCGTCGCCAATGTACATGCCGGTATGGGTGATCTTGGCCGGTGCGGAACCGAAGAACAGGAGGTCGCCGGGCTGGAGATTTTTGCGGTCGACTGGCGTCACACCTTTCCAGGCGGCTTGCTGATCGGCATCGCGAGGCATATTCACGCCATGGGAGCGCAGCAGCATTTGGGTAAAGCCGGAGCAATCGAAACCGAAGGTGGATCGTCCGCCCCACAAGTAAGGCAGGCCGAGAAAGCGCTTGGCGAGTTCGATCGATTGCGGGATGGCTAACGGCTTGGGGTCGGAGACGACATCACCGGATTGAATCCACGCGGAACGTTTGTCGGGCAGGCGAACCTGCAGCCAGCCTTCGTCGCTTCCCTTGCCTTCCACGATGACCTCGAGGTGCGATTCGAATGGAATCGTAATAACGGGCTTGTGGCGGGCGACGTCGGGCTCGTTATAGACGTTGGCGAACAGACTTTCTACCTGGACCGTCTGCCCTGCCGTGGCGTAGCCGGCTCCGCTTTGAACCAGGCGAAGGTAGCGGCTGGGAGTCCAGCCCTTGTAGTGGTCTTCGGTCTGGATCCTCGACCATTCGCCGCGAGCCGTCAGCAGAGTCACGTTGCTGGCATAGATCGCCTGTGACACGACATCAGACTTGTCGGTTGGGGCCGAATACATGTTTGCGACCGGAACCACCACGACTTGGGTCGGGTTCTTGGCAAAGAGACCGGGCGGTGCGAGCAGCGCCAGTGCTACGGCACAAACATACAATCGGTTACTGTGTCGGAGCGGCAGGGGCTTCAGCCAGGTCATGCAAGAATTCGCAGCACAGACGTTCCAACATTGTGCTTGACGTGAGATGGTACCGGAAGGACCTGGTGGCTCGCCACTTCTTTAGTTGCGGGAAATGAGAAACAAAAAGTTCTTGCTTTCTCGGTAGATTTGGCGCAGAGTTTTGTAAAGATTTGTAGATGTCGGGATTTACAGCGAATTTACACCTTCGATTACAAGTTTTTACCGCCAGCCATCGTCTGCGAGAGTTAAATATTTAAGGAGACGCTCTTCCCGGTCATTCGCGCCGCGCGTCATTGGTCAAGAATTCGTTCGCGGCGTGAAATCGAGGAGTGACGATGGTTATGGGATCAAACGAACAGCGCACGTTGAAATCCAAGAATTCTCCGGGCCCTTCCCAAATCCTGAATTTCAATTCCGCAGCAGAGTTGGAACCCACCCGTCTGGTGGATGCGCTTTCGGAGTTGCATGATCTTCTGGAGGCGTACGCGCCCTCCTGGTATACGGAAGAACATCATGACAAGGTGCTGGCCGCTCTGCGCCCACCGCGGAAGCAGTGAGTCTTTCGCGCCGTGCCTTCCGAAGCGCCCGGCGGAGCGGTTCTATATTCCGACCCATCTCGGATGGATCGAAGTGATCCACCTCCGAACGGACAATCTGCTCCGAATGGAAAATCCGCAGAGTCCAGCAGCAACAATTGCGAAACTCATTAAGCTCGGGGCAGTCTCACAGGCGGCTCAAGGCACTAGACGTCTTGAAGTCGAAAACTTGATGTAAATGAGTCAAGTTTTAGGCGGCTAATTTTGCGTGTTGGATCCAAGATGTGACCTCCTGATCAAGTTTGTCGAAGCTGCGCCGGAGCGAGGAGTTGGGTGGCGAGAGCTCCGGCAGTACGGATCCGAGTCCAGGGCGGAGAATGCGGCTGTAGGTTCGAGTGCAGAACCACGCCGTTCGTAAGCCGAAGTCGGTAATGCGATAGCGGTGAGTTTGAGGAATGGGTTCGACGATGCCGTGGAGGCGCAGGCGGCGTAGGTGATAGGTCATTTGACCTTGGGTGAGGCTGTCGGGTGGTTGCCCCAGTAAAGATGCGAAGTGCTGGCGGAGATGGCGGTTGGAAAAGCCTGTGGGCAGGAGTTGAAAC
This sequence comes from uncultured Acidobacteriaceae bacterium, assembly GCA_963768265.1. Classification (GTDB taxonomy): domain Bacteria; phylum Acidobacteriota; class Terriglobia; order Terriglobales; family Acidobacteriaceae; genus Sulfotelmatobacter. The sequence goes on along the minus strand of CAVYHM010000044.1, from coordinate 362,005 downwards.
AGCAAGAGGGCACGCCAGAGAGCTTGCACCTTGGGATCGGCGAAGCGCAGTGCGGAAGCGCGTTGGGATGTCACCTGTACGGGACGATTGATTTTTTGGAAGGCTTCTTCGGCGAGGATGCAATCGTGGCTGATGCGCTGTACTTGAAGTAATCGTCGATTGGCTTGAAAGCCGATGCGCCGTAGCGCGGGCAAGTTGCGCAGGTTCTTGCCGATATAAAAGTCATAGGTATTGTTGATAGTCGTTTCCGTACGTAGGGCCCGACCTTCCTTGTGGTACTGCTTGATGCGCGTTCCTTTATAGTCGATGTGCAGCGAGGGTATGACTCCATCGGTGATGACTCGGGTACGAAAGGGGCCGGGCGTAGCCTTGGTGACCCAGCGATCAAAGATGAGTTGTACTTGTTTGGGACGGCCGATATCGAGGTTTTCTCGGATCACATCTTCAAAGAAGATGCGGCCGCTGACGGGCTGATCCAGGACCTGAGTGAGGGACAGTTCGAGTTGGAGAATAGAGAGTTGATAACGGTATCCGGCCTGACGGTCTCGGGGGGCGAAAGGGTGGGGTAGTCGTCGCAACCACTTGCGAAGCAGTGCGTCGATCTTCTCCTCCGATAGCCGGTTACAGAGGGCTTGCAGGGCTTGGGGATCCTCGCACGACAGGATGCCGTTCTCCAAGGCTTGGTAGGTGATCCCCTTTTGTTCCAGTTGCTGCTTGAGGTATTCGTGTCCATTCAAGCAGAGCTTGGCGTTATAGGGAAAATAGGAACAGAACTTTAGGAAGAATGGCCCGAAGTCCTCATCGATGCAGTAGAAGTAGTAATGGTTCACCAGGGTCGTGGACTTCACGATCCAGGGATAAGTGCGCTTCGTCTTAGGATTGCGACGTTTCTCGGTGCGATAGACCGTGCATTTTTCCTGGGCCTTGCCGATGAATACCACGCCTTCCCGCTTGTGGAAGTTTTTGCGCTGCTGTTTGGCAAAGTCGTCTTTGCGTTGTCCCTTCTCAAAGGTGATCAGGGGAATCTGGTTGTCCTTAGCGAAGCGCTCAATCGAGCCGACGAACTCGCGAGTGATCGGCTCCACCATACGGGTGGAGGCCACCTTGTGCCCGCGATGGATGCGAATGAACTTCAAGGTGCCTTCGACGGCCTGAAGCTGAGGCACATAAACGTTGAGATACATTCGGTCGATGCTCTCCACTTCCAACACCACGTGCTTGCTTAAGACCTCGGCAACAGTCTGTGGTACGCTCATCGCGGCTCCGGTTGCGGGGTGCCTTTACGGCCAGGCGATTCGCCTTTCGGCGGTCCCATTCAACGGAGTGGTTTACCATTCCTAACTCAATGCACGCAACCGGAGCCATCCGTCGACATCTGCACTTAACGACACGCTCGTCGGTCTGAGGCGAAGCCTCGCTGGTGTCGTGCCCCGTAAATAGGTGACAAAATCTGACGTACACTTCGAAGCAGCGTTGCCAGAGCATTGGCGCTGCAAACAAAATGTATGGGTCCTTCGCTTTGCTCAGGATGACATGGCGAAATTATGCCGCGAATTTACGGGACACAACATCAGCAGTTTGCGCAAAAACTCATTCTCGGCAGTGTGGCGCGCCCACAGCGGCTCAAGCCGGACTGATTCTTTGGCACTCAGGGCATCGCTGAAGCGATGCCCTGATACGAATCTGAGTTGTTTCAGCAAACTGCTAGGGCTTGAATTTGTAGCCCATTCCCGGGACCGTAAGGATCAGTTCCGGGCGCTTGGGATCCTTCTCCAGTTTCTGCCGGAGACTGGCGATGTGGACGTCAACGGTGCGAGTGAAAGTGCCATCTTCGTAGCCCCATACCTCGTGCAAGAGTTCGCTGCGAGAAAGAGTCACGCCGGGATGTTCCATAAAATGACGCAGGAGTTGGAATTCGCGCGCGGATAGCAGCACAGGCTTGCCATCGCGGGTCACTTCCGTGCCCAAAACATCCATCCGTATCGGGCCCAACTGGTAAACGGTTTGACTGGTCCGGCCAGGGACCCGCCGCAACAGGGCCTCGATGCGGGCCATGAGTTCAAGAGTGTCGAAAGGTTTCGTGACGTAGTCATCCGCCCCGAGCTTGAGGCCCAGAACCTTGTCCATGGTTTGATCGCGGGCGGTGAGCACCAGGATCGGGGTAGCAAGCCCGGCGGTCCGGATATCGCGGCAGATGTCGAAGCCGCTGCGATGCGGAAGCATGACGTCGAGGATGATGAGGTCGAACGGCAGGCCCGTGGCCTTGTTGAGGCCCTCTTCCCCATCCGCGGCAAAGTCCACCACGTAGCCTTCGCTGCGCAGGCGGTCGCTCAGCGTCATTCGCAGGGCTTCCTCGTCTTCGACCAGCAGAATGTTTTCGTTCATGGCCGGATCATGATCCTTCCCGCCCGCGATCGGGCTGGTTGATGTCTTGCGCCGCGATGTCTTCGTCTGTGATGTCTGGCTCTGCGGTCGGTTCGTCGTTAATCTCTGCGATCACCGGCAGGTGCAGGGTAAAAATGCTTCCCACGCCGACTTCGCTGGAGACCGAGAGCCGGCCCCCCATGGCCTCCGCCAGGCTTTTTGCGATGGGCAATCCCAAGCCGGTGCCGTGAATCTGATCGGCGACAACCGCAGGGCTGCGATAGAAAGGCTCGAAGATGTGGGGCAACTCGGAGCGGTCGATTCCCTTCCCGCGGTCGAGGACGCTGACTCGGACCTCAGGGTGATGGTCTTTGGATGCTTCGCAAGTTGCGCAAATCGAAATCCAGCGGCCTTGATCGCCGTACTTGAGAGCGTTGGTGATCAGATTCTGAAGGCATTGCGACAGGGCGGTCGAATCGCCCAGCACCCGCGGCAGCGAAGGCGCAATGTGTTGTTCCATGGTAAATCCAGCCTTGCGGACCAGTTCCATGGTGCCGGTCACGGAGGATTCGATGACTTCTGCCACCGTAAGCGGCCGCATGGTGTAGCGCCCCTTGCCATCCTGGGTAGCGGCAAACAGGATGACCTGGTTGACCAAGCCATTGATCTGGCGAGACTGGTTGCGGATAACTGCACCATACTTGGCCATTTGCTCTTTCCCAGTGACGACCCCATCGGCAATATTGTCGACCGCCGAACAAAGAACCGCCAGCGGGGTGCGCAGCTCATGCGAGACCGAAGCTGCGAAATCCATCTGCATTCGAGCCAGATGGAGTGTGCTCATCATTTTGCTCTTCTGCAGCACCCAAACAAAAACGCTGACCAGCACCACCGTACATAACAGCACTCCGACCAGACGGATGACCGAGCGGCTGGCCAGGGTGGCCACATTGGCAAGGCGCTGCGACGCCTGTTCGTCATAGACGCGCTGGGTCTCTTCCAGATCCCGGCGCACGCGATCAAACAGCGGAACTCCCTGCGACAGGTCGAGTGCCACGGCTTCTTTGGTGCTTCCTTCCAAGATGGAGGCCAGGACCTCGTTGCGGACGCCAAGATATGCCAGCCAGTCTCGCTGCAAGCGTTGACCGAGTTCCACTTCACGCGGCAGTTGTGCCTGTTGCAGATACTCGGCAATTCCGTCTGTGACCCGGCGGTCGGCTTCGCGGGACTGGTCGGCGTATTCGACCTGGAGGTTGCTGTCATTGGTAGTCAGCGCGTAGAGAGTGCTGCGGCGGGTTTCCTGAGCGTCATACTGCAGGCCACCGATCCGGCGTAATCCGAGCACGGACCAGGCATACATCCTCTGCACTTCGCTATTGGCGGAGCGGAAATCACGAATCACGAAGCGGACCACAAAGCCTTCCAAGCCGACCACGAGCAACAGCAGGAGTGCGGAGCTATAACGGGAGAGAAAAGCTGGCTTGGTTCCCACGCGCGGGGCAAACGACGCCGCTCCGCCTGACACTGTGGGTTGGATTCGCTGGCTCATCCTACCGCTCCGGACGCTCGGGGATGCGCAAAGCATACTCGGCATCGCTGGGCCTGCGGCCATCGACACGAATCACTTTGACTGACGCATCCACGTCTTCGGGACGCAGATAGCCAATCGCCCCAGGCACATTGAATACGAACTTGCGAACTCCCACCGGAGTTGCCAGGGTCTTTGGAGATACCAGAACTTCACCGGTAAACAAACCCTGCAGAACGCGGCGGCGGAAGTCAGACTCGCTCAGGCGACAGATATCACGCAGAATCGCCTCCCGTTCTGGCTGTCCCTGCTCCATCATCACCAGAGTGATTCTGCGTCCGTTAGGCCAGTGGCTACGCTCTCCCAGAAAAACAGCCCGGAGTTCGGCCAAGGAGAGGTCGTCCACCGGATTGGACTGGTTGACGATGATGGCCAGACTCTCCTGTTTTGGCGCCTGAGCTGCCAAGCTGGCTTCCGGGGCTGCCCGCAGGAGCGCGGCGGCAGCCAGGACCAGCGAAATTGTGGTCGTACGACGGATCATGGATTCGGCCTTTTTCAGAAGGTAAATCCTATCTGCGCCTGTGCGCCCTGAGTCGCTGGTTGGTTCCGCAAAGACGTGAAGTCGTACTGTAGCTTGAGCGCCACCGATTCGCTGGCATCATAACGCACGCCCGCCGAGGGGCCGGCACGAAGACCGATGTCAGGAAAAATCGGCTCATTGGACGAGGCGTTGATGTACTGGTAGCGGAAATAGGGCCGGTACGAACCGAAGCGGTGTGAAATCTGGCTGTAGAAGCCGGGTGTCTCGAAGACATGTTCAAGGCCCGTCGGTGCGTGGCGAATCACCAGGGCTTCGTTGAGCCACTCGAAGTTGGTCGAAGAGTAGACTGCGTGAGCTGCCAGAATGGTCTCGCCGACGGTCGGCTTTCCGAACGGGACCAGCAGATCCTTGTAAACCGAAAACCCAACTTGCAGCCCGGGAACCTTTGTGGGACGCGCGAACACCGCGAGGTTGAAGGCCTTGTGGCTCTTGTCTGTGATTATGTTCTGGACCGGTTCTTCGTCGATGGGATCGCGCGATTCACGGCCGTTGCCGATCTCGGCAACGTAGTGCAATCCCAGAGATCCGGAGGGTATCCTCCCGTGAGCCTCCACGCCAACGTTATGAATGGGTAAAATGCCGCCCTGGTCCTCAAAGGCGAAGAGCAGCGGCCGCCCAGTCGTCGTCTGCAACCAGGTGCTGTGATGATAAGCGGTGTTGTAGTAGCCAATCGCGGTGTGATACCTGCCGGCAGACAGGCTGAAGTAATCATTGGAGGAATACGTCAGCAGATAGCGCTCCACATCCACGCCGAACGTGTTCGCTACGCCTCGGGTCTGGCCGTAGATGTTGTCGGGGCCGGCTTCAAAGACAATCTCGCTCAGGAACTTGAACTTGTCGGAGATGTCGGAGGTCACAAACAGGTTCAACTGTCCCAGCGTAAAAGTCGTCTTGTCTGGCTGCAGTGGAGCCGGCGGGTGATAGTTGTCGCCGTGCAGGTTTACGTCTCCGAAGCCGCGGATGCGCAGCAAGGTTTTGCTCAGGTCCATGCGCTCGGTCTCCGCGTGTTCGGTCGGTTCGGCTTCATGTTCCTGGGGAGTGTTCGCTTGGGCTGGTTCGGAGAGCGAGGTGGCGTGCGAGGTCGGCGGCGGAGGCCCCTGCGAAGGCGAAGAGGCTTGTTGCTGCGGAGCTGAGAGTGTGGCCGCGGGTGCGGGTTGCCGCTGGGCCGCCTCCAGTTGCCGGACTCTGGCCTCGAGCTGATCAATCCGCTGGATGAGCACCTGCAGCGTCTGCGGGTCGGGTGTCGCGGACTGTCCCGATTGCGCCCGTACCGCCTGCGGGCTCGCCACCATCGCGAGCAGGGGCAGAAGTGAAAGGTATCTGCCCAATCTGCCGAGGAAACGCTTGCGCGTCGCTTCGATTGTCAACAAAACGTGGGACTTCATCGCGGCCTCCTGAAACTAAGTTGCGACAACATCACAGCTTCCTCTGAATCGGAAGAATGCGAACCAAACACATCCCGGCGGTGTCAAAAGTCGCTTGAGCAAATGAGGCCAAGGAGTCCCCGACCGTCAAGTGGATGCTCGTTCGGCTTTTCTTCACCAGGTGTAAACGGATTCGTCTGCTTTCGGGGGAGGAGAAAGTAAGTTACGTTAACCTATTTTGAGGGGGGCTTTCAACCGCTGAGCTCAAGGAGTAGTCGGGAAACAAGCGGCAGACTCAGGTTTTTCGCAACATTTTGCTCGAAACCTTCGTAACATCCTGCAGCAGCGCGAATTCGACCGCGCGGTGTGATGCGAGTCACCGCCGGTCGCTGTCGGGATTCTCGGGCATGACGATGAGGCGGTCTTTCCCGTTAAGCGCGTGCCGATGGGGCTTACCTTCCCTCTCCGGTTGCGTCCAAACTATAGTGATCACAAATAGGCCATGACGATCCGCGACCTTCTCTTCGACGTGCTGCGAACGTTGTGGGCGCACAAGCTCCGGGCCTTCCTTACCATGTTCGGAATTGCCTGGGGCATTGTCTCGATTGTGCTGATGGTGGCTGCCGGCGAAGGACTGCGCAAGGGGCAGCAAGAGCAAGCCCGGAACCTGGGTAAGGACGTGATGATTGTGTTCCACGGGCGTACCAGCCTGCAGGCGGGCGGGATCCACTCGGGACGCGTTGTGCACTGGGAAGATCCGGATGTGCCGGTGGTGCAGGCGGAATCTTCCGACTGCGAGTACGCGATTCCGGAACTGGAACAAGACACGGTGCGTACTCATTCGAACTTCAATAATGCGGCGTTTACGGTGACCGGATCGTATCCGGCGTTTGCCTATATCCGCAGCCTCGACGTGGGTGCGGGACGCTTCTACGATTGGGATGACATGCGCGAGGCGAGACGGGTGGCCTTTCTCGGGTCGGACGCAGCGAAGCAGTTGTTTTCCGGGCGCAATCCGGTAGGCGACAACATCTATCTGAACGACTTTCCTTACGTCGTGATTGGAGTCATGGCGAAGAAGAAACAAGATTCCAGCTACGACGGCTGGGACGTGAACAAAGTTTTCGTTCCTTTTGCCGCGATGCGACGCGATTTTCCTGATAAACCTCCTGGGACGAACTCGACATTTGATCAGTTGCTGGTGACACCGAAGTCGGTCGCGCAGCACGAGGCCTGCAAGCATGAAGTTCGGGTGGCGCTGGCGCGCATGCATCGCTACGATCCACGCGACAAAGAAGCGTGCCCGATCTGGGATACGGTGCAGGAGGCGCAGGCCTTCAAGACCATGACCGATGGGATGAAATTCTTTCTGGGAGCCGTCGGAATTGTGACGCTGCTGCTGGGTGGCATTGGCGTGATGAACGTGATGCTGGTGGCGGTGCGCGAGCGGACGCGGGAGATTGGCGTACGCAAGGCGATCGGCGCTCCAGCGGGAACAATCCTGCGGCAGTTTTTTATTGAGGCCCTGATCATTGCGTTTTTGAGTGGGGGGATTGGACTGGGCTTGGCGTTTGGGATTTGCGCGCTGGTCAACCTGCTGCCCATGCCCGACTTTTTTGCCGGGCTGCTGCCGAGTTGGGGCTCGGGCTTGATCGCGACAGCATTGTTGGGAACGATTGCGGTGGGGGCCGCGCTGTATCCGGCGCGGAGGGCCGCGTCGATCGATCCGATTGAGGCGTTGCGGTACGAGGCGGGAGGATAAGGGTTGTGTGGGTCCGGATCTTTGATCCAGACAGCCGCGCTTGCGCGGCTGGGGTTGACGTCGCCAGCCACAGCTGAGTAGCAGCCGAGCTTAGCTCGGCCCGACCGGGTCAAAGACCCGGTCCCACACAAAGCCCGATCCCACTCGAAATCAGATGCTAATTGAAGTCATCATCGAGGCCTGGATCGCGCTGAAACGGAATGTGACGCGCAGCATGCTTACCATGCTGGGGATTGTCTGGGGCATCGCGACCGTGACGCTGTTGATCGCCTATGGGAACAGCTTTCGCAGCGTGCTGGTCCATGGATTCGACGCCTTCGGAAAGAGCGTGGTGATTTGCTGGCCGGCCCAGACCAGCGAGCAGCCGGGGGGACAGCGCGCGGGAAAGAAAGTCGTTCTCGAGCAAGCCGATCTGGAAATGGTGAAGCAGACGGCTCCGCTGGTGAAACATGTGTGCCTCGAAACGGTGAGGCGTCCGGGGATCGCTTACGGCGACCGTATGGCGGGAACAGCCCCCGTGCGCGGAGTCTGTCCGGAATATGGCGAGATGCGGAATGAAGTTCCATCGGAAGGGCGCTGGATCAATGCCGAAGACGAATTGGAACGTCGGCGGGTGATTTTTCTGGGCGGGCGACTGAAAGAGCAACTCTTCAGCGGACGTCCGGCGGTGGGTGAGACGGTGCAAGTGTCGGGCGTTCGCTTCACCGTGATCGGGGTGATGGCGCGAAAGATTCAGCTCAGCAATTACTTTTCGAGCGACGACGATTCGTCGTGGATTCCTTATTCGGCCGCGGGAGACTTGTGGAACACGCGTTATGCCGCGGTAATGGTATTTGAGCCCATTGCTCCCCAGTTTGAGAAGAAAGCAATGGCGCAAGTGCTGGCGGCGGTGGCGACTCGGCAGAACTTTTCCCCAACCGATCCCAAAGCATTTCAGATGTTTGGACGCGATGAATTTCGTCCGGTGATCGATGGGCTGACGATTGGGCTGCAGGTGCTGCTGACGTTCATTGGGACGTTGACGCTGGGGATCGGTGGCGTTGGCGTCATGAACATCATGCTGGTTTCGGTGGATGAGCGAATTCGTGAGATCGGATTGCGAAGGGCGCTGGGGGCGCGGAAGCGGCACATCAAGCTGCAATTTCTGGCGGAGACCCTGCTGATTATGCTGCTCGGTGGCGCGATTGGAGTCCTGCTGTCCTATGTGATTGCGTGGAGCGTGGGGACTTTGCCGATGATGGGGCCGCTGTTTGAGGACGATTCGGGCCAGGGCGACATTCATCTGCGCATTTCGATGATGACGGTGGCGCTTTCCGGCGCGGTGTTGCTCATGGTGGGCGTGATCAGCGGACTCGTCCCGGCGCTGCGTGCTTCGAAGCTGGATCCGGTCGAAGCTCTGCGCTACGAGTAGCAGCGACGGCTAAGACTGCTTGTGTATCTGCTCATCGAGTTTGACCGTTAGCTTGTCTCTTAACTCCTGATCAGACGCCATTCTGGCGTCGAGTTCGGCTTTCGTCATAATGCCTTTCGCGATCAACACCTCAGAGAGTGCGCTCGCCTGCGCCAAGGCCTGCATGGCAAACTTCATGGTTTCGGCCATCGCGGGCAGCAGCATCTCGAGACCAGGACTATCAAGGCCGGGAGTATCAGGTCTATTTGCATCCATTTTTGTATACCCCCAGTTTACGGACCACATTTGCTTCGCTCGTGCTAAGCACACCGCTGCGTCGGCGAATCGCAGCAATGCGGCAGGTCGTTTGTCCGATGAATAGGAAGACTGATCCGATGATGATCTCTACGACTTCGGCGCGCAGCTTCAACGGGCCTTGATCGGTCAGACCAACATATCAGGTTTATCACTCAAATGAATGGAGTTGTGAGTGCGACCGTCCGATTGGACAAGAGACCGAACTATTTCCGTCGAAACTACACTTTCGCCGTTTCGGCGGGAAGGATACCTGCGGGCTTCTCATCGACGAAGAAACCCGCGTGGAGCCGATGAGAGAAGCCCGACTGGAAGCGCTCGTTGAATCCGGCTGGCTTCGCCGGCGCCGGCTGGAGCAACTCCGAGACGCGGACGCTGGTTGAGCCGAGTAAGTTCTTGATCAGGGCGACGGGTGTCCAAAAGATTCCGAAGGGAAATCCCCACCAGCCATAGAAGAAGGTTTATAGACTTGCAGCGAAAGCATGCCAGAAGCGAGGTTCGCTGCCTTTGATGATCCAACGCGTTTGCATGCGGCAGGACAGAATTAGAGCAGAGAAGACAAGGTGGTGACGGACAAGTTCGGTGTCGAGCGTGATCCGCTGGCTGCGATAATAGGCCAGCTGGTTGCTGCGGATCTTTTCAGCATTGGCGACGAGCCACGCGGTGAAGCGCTTGTTCTCCTCCGCCCACTTGAACTGGCGGTACAAGCAATACGCTGTTCCGGCCGCGATGGCTGCTGAGATCGTGATCAGCAGAATAGAAAGTCCAAGGTGCTGCTTGTGATCCGGATCGGTGGCAGCGAGCCAGGCAGCGGTTCCAGCCTCATACGTCCAAAAGCAAACGGCCGCGCATTGGGCGATGAGGCCGAATATCCCGAAGATTTTGCCTCCCAACATGATGCACCTCGATTGGGCAGGGGTACGCGGCACATCATATATAGGGACCGGGCTTCTGGCTGCATCACCTCAGTAATACGACTCCGGTAACCAACGGAGGAACGCCCGAGGCTTAACGCAAGGACCTCCCATCGAAGTCGCCTGTTCGCATCAACCTTCTGGCGGGTTGTCATAGTTCGGCGTGAACTCTACCCGCTAGCCAATAACGCTTTAAGCTATAGTCTCAGACTCTGGTTGAGATGTTCCTTCCGATATAGGCCCTGTTTCTCAGTTAACGCGGGCCTATCGCTTTCAACGCCAAGCCGCGAGCTACCGAGGTAAATTCGTTACCTCCCCGAATTCGCCTCTTTCCAAATCGCGTTTCGAAAATTCTCCTTACCGCTGGTACAAATGCAGAACCGCCCGTCAGGAAGACCTTATCGACATCCGTGGGCAGAACACCCGAAGTGGTAAGTAGAGAATCGACGCACCCGGCGATCTGCCCAAGTTCCTCAGAAATCCACTCCTCGAAGGTGGCTCGTTCCACCACCGCTGCCAGATCCACAAATCCGTCCGAAAACTGGAATGTCGCCAGAGAATCATTGGACAAGTCGCTCTTAACTTTTTGCACGGCGCGGTGGAGGTGAAACCCGAGATCTTCTTTGATGAAGTGGATCAGCGCTCCGATCTTCTCTGGTTCAAGCGATTGCGCGTGAACGCCCCTCAGCATCTCCAGCACGTCTCTACCCCGCAACAGCGATAGATGGTGCCAACGCTCCAGCCGTATGTAAACCCAGTTTGGAACCGTGAGGATCTTACCCAGTGAACGCAATTGCGATCCGGCTCCCAGAGCTGGAGACACGAGGTGCCTGACAATCTTCGCATCGAAAGCATCTCCTGCTATGCCCACTCCGGCATTGCCGACGATGCTGCCCGAGGCTCGATCCCTTCGAACGGTGGGGCCAACGTGAATCAAAGAGAAGTCGCTGGTGCCGCCCCCGAAGTCTCCAATGAGGATGAGTTCGTCGTGATCGAGCGTGGACTCGTAATAGTGTGCGGCTGCTACGGGCTCCATCTCGAAGTCTACGGATTCGTAGCCAGCTGCGCCGAAGGCCGATCGAAGTCGACCCTCCGCGTAAATGTCATCTTCCGGGTTCTCGGCTCCCACAAAATGAACCGGCTTTCCGACAACGGCAGACCTGATGTTGATCCCAAATTGATTTTCCGCGAGCTGTCGCAGGTCCCGGAGAATCCTTGCGATCAGATCTTCAAGCGTATACCTTCGACCGAAAACCTCTGTGCTGTGAAGGTTACGACTGCTTAAGAATGACTTGAGGGATTGGATCAATCGACCCTTCACGTCCGCGGAGAGATAATGCTCGATGGCCTCAGGGCCAGTCCACGACTTCAGAGTATTCACACCGCCTTCCTTCTCCCGCTGAAGATAGAGCAGCGACCGGTACGCATCCGTCACGCCCCCTAAGTATGGGAACTTGGCAAGCTGAACTTCACCTGAGCGGTCGGCACAGGCGATGGAACTGTTCGTTGTCCCAAAGTCGATGCCGATCGCGGCTTTGCCTTTCATCCTTTCGCGATCCTTTCTGCGGTAATGCTCGTGAGGTCATGGTCCGGTATTAACGGGAATCGGCCAACGGCAGCATCGGTCATGGGCGGCAGAGTCTACGTTTAGACTTATTCGACCAAATCGACCCATCCCCTAGGACAGTTCTCCATGCATGTTTGCCTGCCACATTCGCAGAAGTCGGGCAGAGGGTAGAAACAGAAATGAGCAGGGAATGCAGGAACTCAGCATAAACACTAGCTAGAAGCTGGCTGCCCCCCAGGGATTCGAACCCCGATATGCTGATCCAGAGTCAGCTGTCCTGCCGTTGAACGAGGGGGCAGTGTTTGGATTGTGAGGCCGGGTGCTGCTGGCTTCTTCTTGATTCTATGGTTCGGAGCGAAGCGCGGTCAACCGGCAACGGGGCACGGCAGCGACGCCGGTGACGGCTCAAACAGAATAAGGAGGCGGGAGATGCGGCATCGCGTTAGAATTTTCTGTGGGCAGAAAAACAGCGGACGGGGGGCGATTGGCGGGCATCGCTCGGAGGACGCTCATCTGGTCATCCAGCGACCGAAAGGAAGTTACGACATGGCAACTATGATAGAGAACGCCTTCGCGGGTCAAGGCGAGATCGCACGGCGTGCGCTCGAGGCCGAACGTTGCGCGCTGGTAGTGATCGACATTCAGGAGAAGCTGCTGGCGCCGATCTTTCAGAGGGAACAACTGGTGCGGAACTCCCAACTGTTGATTCACACGGCCGGAGTTCTGAAAATTCCTACCTTGGCTAGCACACAATACGCGAAGGGCCTCGGCCAGACTGTGCCGGAGATCGCTTCCCTGCTCTCCGGGACCGAGGCGATCGACAAAACGATGTTTTCCTGCTTCGGCAGCGACGCATTCTGCACCTTACTCAAGCGCTTGCCCGGCTCGCGCAATACGCTGCTGTTGTGTGGCATGGAGAGCCACATCTGCGTGACGCAGACGGCGCTGGCGGCGCTGCGGGAGGGATACCTGGTCCATGTCGCCTCTGACGCGGTCAGTTCGCGGACAGAGTGGAACTGGAAGATCGGGCTGGAGCGGATGCGCGCGGCGGGCGCAGTGATTTCGTCGACAGAAATGATGATCTATGAATTGATGCGGTCATCGTCCTCCGCCGCCTTCAAGGAATTATTGCCACACCTGAAGGGATAGTTCACACTAGGAATGTCGGTTGTGACCTTCTTGCGCAAAACCGTCGCGCTGATCTGCCTGGCAGGCTTGTTGTGCGCTGCTCTGTCTTGGGCCTCACACGGCCTGTTGTGGGCTGTTCTCGTCCCTTTCCTCATCCTGGTCGGAATTCTCGTCGTGATAAGCGCCGAAGTGCAGGCGCAAGAAGCGGGGGTTCGGAAAACCACATTCTCAGCGGCCACCCCATCCCGCGCACCTCCGCTCACCGATCCTTTGACCTAAACAATCCCGAATACCAACTGGTTCAGTGCCGTCGGGCTGCGGTCTGCCCGTGCCGCCGCGCGCGTATTCCTGGGCGTTGGATGAAGACCGCTGGAGGTCTGGGTGGAGATCAAACACCGGCTGCGTACATTGCTTTTGTGTCTGCCCCTCTTGTTCGGAGCATTGGGTGGGATGCCCATGCGTCCGGAAGAAATCGAGGAACTCATGCACAGCATGAATCAACAGAAGATCACGCACAACATTCCAGAAAACAGTGAGAATGGTGACGAGTATTTGCCGAAGCTTCCGGGAGGAGAAACCGGATGACTACTCTTTCTTTTTCACCCGGACCACGGTGATCTTGGCAAATCCTTCTTCAAACGCTGGCGGCTTCAGCTTCGCGGCCATGCGGCGCATCACGTCTTCGGGGACAACGCGATCGCGGCGCTGATGGCGATCGACGCAGACCTCCAGCGGGACGTCGAAGAAAACGGCGTGGACTTCGTAGTTGTAATCCTTGGCGAGTTTGACCCAGTGCTGCCGCTCCTGGGGAGTGAGGTTCGTGGCGTCCACATAGTTCATCGGACGCTTGGCGATGAGGCGCGCCTTGAGCATGGAGCGAAGGTTGGAGAAGACAAGGTCCTGAAAACGTTGCTCGCGCACGTCGTCGAACAAAAGCGAGCGCACCATGTCGCTGGAAAGTGGCACGACGTTGTGGCGCTTGAACCAGGAACTCTTGCCGGAACCGGGCAAGCCGATGGCGAGAACCACGATGCCTTTCGGCGGGCGCGGTGCGGCCACGGGCACCGACTCGGGAACTTTCGGCGCCTTGAGCTCAGGCTCGACCACTGGGATAACGGCCTCGGGTTCGCTCTCGGGCGCCGCCTCCTCTCCGTCCTCAACCGCGGCTTCGACGTGCACTTCAGGAATGACCCCCTTCGTGGCGGCAGGAGTGAACGCCTGCGCGACGGCCTGTTCCCGGCCACGCCCGCCGCGGCCGCGTCCACCGCGACGGCGGCGACCGCGAGTCCGCGAGGAGTCTGCGGTTGCGGCCGATCGCTTTGGCGGTTGATCTGCCGTGTCCGCTCCGGACGCCTCAGCAGTGTCGGTTGGGGCGTGGGGCTGCAGTTCGACCTCGGGCTGGGGGGCAGCGGGCGCTTCCATTTCAGGGTGGGCGTCAGTCGCGGGCGGCGAAGTCTCGTCCTCATCAAAATATGCCGGCTGCAAGGGTGGAGGCGCCGGTTGAGCGGCTGACTCCGGGGCTTTCTTTTTGCGTCGCTGCAAGCGATCGCGCATCCATTTACGCATGTTCAGGCTTGTAACACAGATGCAGTGACGGTAGCAATGTGCGGTGGCGGTTTCGGAACCAGAGACGACAGTGGAAATGGCAGAACCAACCGAGGACGCAGGATTCTGCGGACCTCAACGCTTAGGATAAGATTATGCCCAGCCAAGTTCCCGCGCCCATTCACGATCAGAAATATATTTCGCTGAAAACGTTTCGCAAGAACGGAGTTGGCGTTGCCACTCCGGTGTGGTTTGGAGAGGAAGACGGCAAGCTCTACGTGATGACTCGATCCGACCTGGGGAAAGCGAAGCGCATTCGCAACAATCCCCAGGTGCGCGTGGCGCCTTCCACGATTCGTGGAAAAGTGACGGGACCGGAGTTTCCCGCCACAGCGCGCATTCTGCCACCGGACGAGCATAGTCGCGCACGGCAGACCATCAACCGCAAATATTGGATGGCGCGGCTTCCGTTGCTTTGGTCTCGTACGGACACTTATTTTGAGTTGAGTTTTTCCTGAGCGCGGCCATGCCGGAGACCTACCACTCCCCGGTAGTCAGATATTGGTGGATGGACTGGGCGGCGCGGCGGCCCGCTCCCATGGCCAGAATCACGGTGGCGCTGCCGGTCACGTCCCCCAACACGCCTTTGCGCGTCGTGCGCTGTGTGTTTTCGTTGGCCTGAATATAGCCGCGCTTGTTCGTGCCGAGACCCGGCGTCGTGCTCTGCACGATCGGGTTGGCGCTGGTGCCGATCGCGATGACTGCGACCGACAATGGTAGATCGAACTCCGAGCCCTGGATGGGCACGGGCCGCCTGCGGCCGGAGGCATCGGGCTCGCCCAGTTCCATGCGCACGCAGCGGGCCGCGGTGAGCCATCCTTTGCCGTCGGAGAGGAACTCGACCGGCGCGGTCAGCATCTGGAAGTCAATTCCCTCTTGCCGCGCGTGGTGCACTTCCTCGGCGCGAGCGGGCATCTCGGCGTCGCTGCGACGGTAGATCACATAAGCCTTTGCCGCGCCCAGGCGCAACGCGGAGCGGATCGCGTCCAGCGCCGTGTTGCCGCCGCCGATCACCGCCACATTCTTTCCGTGCAGGTCGAGCATGGGCTCGTCATACACCGGGAACTTGTAGGCCTTCATCAAATTGATGCGGGTGAGAAATTCGTTGGCGGAGTAGACACCGTTGAGATGTTCGCCGGGAATGTTCATGAACTGGGGCAGTCCGGCGCCGGTGCCGATGTAGACCGCGTCGTAGCCTTCTTCTCCCATCAGTTCGTCGATGGTCACAGTGCGGCCCACGACCACGTCAGTTTCGAATTCGACACCCATCTCGCGCATGTAGTCGAGTTGCTCGCGGATAATCTGCTTGGGCAGGCGGAATTCCGGGATGCCGTATACCAGAACGCCGCCGAGCTCGTGCAGCGCTTCGAAGACGCGAACTTTGTGGCCTTTCTGGATTAAGTCGCCGGCCACCGTCAGGCCTGAGGGACCACTGCCGACGACGGCAATCTTCTTTCCGGTGGGCTGCACATTGGGTACCACGTGGGTTCCCATCCGCTTTTCATAGTCGGCCACGAAGCGCTCGAGATAGCCGATTCCGAGCGGCTTCACTTTCTTGGACAGCAGGCACTTGCCTTCGCAGTGGTCTTCCTGCGGACAGACTCGCCCGGTGATAGCCGGCAAAACGTTGTCTTCGCGAATCTTCGCGGCGGCGCCGAGGAAGTCTCCGACGACGATGAGCTCCACGAATTCCTTCACCTTCACGCCGACGGGGCAGCTGACGGTGCACGTGGGCTTAGCGCATTCCAGGCAGCGCACGGCTTCCTGCTGAGCGAGTTCGGCGCTGAAGCCAAGATTTACTTCTTCGAAGTTGTGGGCGCGCTCCTCGGCGGGCTGCTCGGGCATCGGTTGACGCGGAATCTTGATCCGCTCCTTGATGGGCACGGGGTTTTGAGACTTCTTCGCGGTCGTGCTCATCGTTGCTCTCCTTGCCGATCATCTCCTGGCCGATTGGCCGAGGCGACGGCGCAGGCGCGCTCGACGTCGTGGTCCTCAGCCTCCTTCTTGCGGACGCGCTCGAATTCCGCCATTGAGCGCTGCTCGGCGTCGCGATACATCGCGTTGCGCTGGACCAGCACGGCAAAGTCCACACGATGCGCGTTGAACTCTGGCCCATCGACACACGCGAATTCGCTTTTGCCGTCGATCAACACGCGGCAACCGCCGCACATGCCGGTACCGTCAATCATGATCGGGTTGAGGCTGACCACGGTGCGGATGTTCTCTTTTCGCGTCAACTCGGCGACGGCCCGCATCATTACGATGGGTCCGACGACCACGACCAGATCGATGCGCGTGCCGTTCTCAATCAATTGGCGAAGCTTATCGGTGACGAAACCCTTGTCGGAGTAACTGCCATCGTCGGTGGTGATCATCAGGGCATCGCTAACGACGCGCATCTCTGACTCGAGAATGACTAGTTCCTTATTGCGCGCTCCGACGATCGACAGCACCCGGTTTCCTGCGCGTTTCATCGCCGCGGCTGTGGGATAGGCCATGGCCGTTCCAACTCCGCCGCCCACCACCACTACCGTGCCGTAGTTCGCGATCTCGGAGGGCTTGCCGAGCGGGCCGACCACATCGAGAATTTCATCCCCTGTGTTGAGTGAATTCAGCAGGTGCGTCGTCTTCCCTGCCGATTGCACGACGATGCTAATCGTGCCGCGAGCGGGGTCGGAGTTCTCGATCGTGACCGGGATGCGTTCGCCTTCTTCGTAAATTCGAAGGATGACGAACTGACCTGGTTTCTGTTTGCGCGCGATACGGGGCGCTTCGATGACGAAGCGTTTAATGCCGGGGGCAAGGAATTGGGCGTGGATGATTTTGAACACAAGTGCTCCGCGGGATGATTAGGGCGACAGCTCCCGACCACAACGATTGTGTTCGGGCGATCGGCTCGGGGGCTGTGATTCTGATCACAAGACGCTGTGCGGGAGCCACTGAGCTATTTCGCGGGAATCGACATCAGCTCACAGTTCTGTCGCCGACGCGGCTCTGTCATCCTGAGGCCCGCGTTCTTTGCGGGCCGAAGGACCTATGCAATCTGCCAGGAATTGCAGAGGTCCTTCGCTTCGCTCAGGATGACAAACCTCCCGAGTAGCGCGGGTGCACTAATTCGCGTCTGGCTTGAAAATTACGCCTCGGCTGGTCTTGCTGTTCATCACGATGCGCAGCGGTTGGCTGAATTGCAGGCGGCGGACGCAGCCTTGCTCCTCGACGGCAGGCTGGTCGGCGAGCCATTGCCAATCGATCGAGCCTTCGCCGGCGTCGGGGTTCACGGTGAGATATCCCACTTGAAACGCGGTCAGGTTCTGGAAGAAGTGACTGCCCTGCGAAGGCGTGACGCGGAAGTCGCGAAAGCCAGCTTCCACGATAGCGCGAGCGCCCGAGATCTCGTCCCACTCCACCGGGATGCCGAGCCAGGGATCGTTCGAGCCCCAGCGGCCTACACCGATCAGCAAGTACGGACGGTTCTCCGCGCTTAAGGCGGCGTTGAAATGAGCGACCGTCCGGGCGACTTCCTGACTGCGGCTGCGCTCGAAGCGGTGCGAATCGACCACGACGATGTCGTGCAGATGATCGATACGCCCATTGCCTAGCACCTTGGAGCTTTCACAGATCAGGCGGGACGGGTCCACCTCGCCGATGGTGAGGTCCTGGTTGTCGCGAGCCAGGGTGAGCGGGCGGATCTGCAGGAATCCAAACTCAGCCGCTTCATCGGCGCGCGGCAGGCGAACAGCGAATTCAATTTCGACTGGATTACCTAACGCGTCTTCGCCGGCTCGCACCAGCACTTCCAGGATGGCAGCGATCGGAAAGACCTCATGCTTGAGCATCGGAGCGAAGGTCACCACCCGGGCTCCGGGACGACTTAAACCGTCGTAGATGGCGTGGTTGTCGGCGGAATAGGTCGAGGCCACTGCCTGGAGAGTACCGTCCGCTTCAGCCACGTCGAGCCCAAAGCGCATTTCGCGCAGGTGGCCCGGGCCCCCGCCGCCTGCCCTAAGCGGAGTCGAAGGGTGCGGCACGCCATCGAGTTCGAGCGCGCAAAATTCGGTTTGCGTATTGGCGAGGATGTCTTCGACTGACGAAAACTGTAGAAGATTCCGCGGGTAGCGTGGACAGAAGCTCAGGCACTTGCCCCCGTCGACCACCGTGCGGCCGAGCCCCAAGGCCACGGCGGCAATGCCGTCGGAGAAAGTCATGGGCTCGACCGGATAAAAATTGTGCGAACGCACGACCCCGGAGAAATCCGGGTAGAAGCGCTGGCCATGCAGCGTGCCCACCACTTGCTGAAGGATGACCGCCATCTTTTCTTCTTCAAGGCGGTAGGGCGTAGCCCGCACGTAAGCCTTGGCGTGCTGGCTGAAAGTCGAAGCGTAAACGCGCTTGATCGCTTCTGACAGTTCGGCCAAGCGCGTGCCCGTATCGGCTTGCTGGTTGCCCAGCATGAAGGTTTCGTAGACACCGGTGAAGGGCTGGTACTGCGAATCCTCGAGAAGGCTGGACGAGCGCACGGCTAGCGGGTAGCGGACTTCTTCTAGATAAGCCTTCAGGTTCTCCTGCAGGGGCCCGGGAAGGGGTGAGTCGAGGAATCGCTGCTGGATCTCCGTGTCGTCGTCGCAATGGAGGGCAAAGTCGCTCAGGTTGTTCTCGGCGAGGAACTGGTCGAACATGTCGGTGGCAATGACCACGGCAGGGGGAACCGAAATTTGCACTCCGGGAAAGCGGCGCGCGATACGGCGCGTGCGCAGCAGATGGCGAACGAACGCCAGGCCACGGGCTTTGCCACCCAGCGAACCGGAACCGATTCTGAGGAAGCTTGACTCGGAGGGCTTGAACGTGTCCGGTTTGAAGTCGCCGATCAATACTTCGTTCTGCTCGCGGCGATAGTCGTTGATGGAGGCGATCAGATCGCGGCGCAGGTGCTCGGGACCATCGAAGTCGGAAACCTTGCGCGGCCTCAGCTTGGCCGCGAGAGCGAATTCGGTGCGCGCCATCAGCCAGTGCGAGAAGTGATTGCGCTGCGCGTGGTACATAAGGCTGTCGGCGGGGAGAGTCTGGAGCGTCTCTTCGAGTTCGTTGAGATCCTTGGCGCGGCCGACCTCGCGTTGGTCGGGCATGCGAAAGACGAAGTCGCCGAACCCAAAAGAGTCGGTCAAGATGCGGCGCAGATCTTTGAGCAGCGTGGGCGAGCGCTTGCGCAGGAACGAGTAACCTTCGGCATGGGCGCGCGGGCGAAACTCCGTGCGGCTGGTCTGCAGCACGACAGGCACGTCGGGGGTCAGGCTCTTGACCATGCGGGCAAGTTCGAAGCCGGCCTCGGCGCTGAGCTTGCCGTCCCAGGGGAACTCGACGTCCGACACCAGGCCGAAGATGTAGTCTCGGTATTCCTGCACCAGTTGGGCGGCATCCTCGAAATTAGAGACCAGGAGAATTTTGGGGCGGGCCTGCATGCGCACCAGCTTGTGCGCCACGTTGATCCCCTCTTGAATGACGCGCCGCGACTGCTTGATCAGCTCGGTGTAGATGACCGGCAGAAATGAGGAATAGTAACGGATGTTGTCTTCGACCACGAGCAGCACGGGCACGCCCATGGCGCGCGTGTCGTGCAGCACATTGCGCTTGTCTTCGACGTACTTGACGATCGCGATCAGGATGCGAGCGGTGCCCTGCCAGAGGAAGACGCGGTCAACGTCGGTGACGGGATTGCGTGCGACGAAATTCTTGATCTCGCGGTAATCGTAGCCGAGCACAACCACGGGCACGTCGAGGCCGGCGCGGCGGACTTCGCGGGCGAGTTGCGCGGCGTCGGTATCGCCGACCGTGAGGTTGGTCACGATCAGATTGAACTGCGGATTCTCGCGAGCCAGGTCCAGCGCTTCGGCGCAACTGGAGACGTGGGTGATGCCGGGGATCTGACGCAGGTTCAGTTCGAGCGATTCGTCGATGAGCAATTCGTTGAGGCGTCCGTCTTCGCGCAGGATGAAAGAGTCGTAGAGGCTCGAGACCAGAAGGATATTCTGGACGCGGAACGGCATCAGGTTCTCGAAGCCTTCGAAGCGCTCTTCGGCGTCGAGGATAGGCTCGGCGATGCGAGAGAGGGACATGGGCGGATGGTTAACAGCTAATGATACTCGTGGCGACAGACATGATCATGTGGGGACAGCCTCCCTGCGCCTACCCTGAGCCGAGTCGAAGGGGCTGTCCGGTCGAGCGAAGCTCGACAGCCTGCTCGTTCTCAGGAATGCCTCGCGCCAAGCGTGTGAGCTCGGAGGGTAGGTTTCGAAGCGCCGGTCCGTAGTCGACTCCAACCACATTTCAGGCTCTTGTGGCCGGGAATTAAATCGGTTTAACGATGATGCTTAAGTCGCTATAGATAAACTACTTACGAAACTTTATTTACACAACACTTTCATTGCCGAAACCTTCCGGCATCAACCGCTTACAACGTGAATGCACCATTTCTCGTGCAGGGAGTATCCGATTGTGGCCTTGACTTCTCTGTTGTTGAGAAGACGGGGGAAGGGATTTACACTTCCTCACCTTCAGTTGCTACCAGCGGCAGCCGCTGCTCAGCGGCCCCGTTCGCTGCGACCTGCACGTATCCCAGAACGACGAAGCGATAGCGGCGACGCACCCGCTCCAGGATTTTCAGCAGCATGTTCATTCGTCACAGACATCCCCCGATTGATTTCCTTACTCTCGACTTGTGTCCGGAAATCTCCACCGCTTCTACGGGACGGACAGACGTGGGGTGCCCCATGTCTCGTTGTTTTTGCGAGACATGGGATGCCAGCCGCCATTTCTAGTCATGCCCGAGCATGTTCATCTCTTGATTAGTGAACCGCAGAGGGACACGTTGTCCACTGTGGTGCAGGCTTTGAAGCTTGGGTTTGTGCGCACTCTGGACGGGTCCGAGGGTCCCATGTCTCGCAAAACCAGCGAGACATGGGGCACCCCAGATTCATCTGACTCCCCTCATCGATTCTGGCAGGTACGGTTCTACGATTTCAATGTGTGGACGGAGAAAAGGCGAATCGAGAAGCTGCGCTACATACATCGGAATCCGGTGAAGCGAGGATTGGTCGCCTCTCCCGAACAATGGCCATGGAGCAGCTATCGCTGGTATTGGTGTGGAGAGCAGGGCCCGGTGAAGATCGACGACACCGACATTTTAGTGATGACGGTTCGACCGAGGAGCGCTTAGATTCTAAGAAGTGGAAGCTTCAACCCCGGAAATATCAACATCCGTGGGGTGCCCCATGTCTCGCTGGTTTTGCGAGACATGCGAGAGGCGGACTCAGGTAACCTCGCTACTGGATGATGGACACGGCTTTCACGCCCCACGCAGACTCGTCGGGAGCGAAATAGACCACAAGCCTGGCCCTCTGATCCAGCAGGTCGTAAATCAGCCTACGAGTGCCTCCTCGAGTCGTGTCACTTTCCGGATCAAGCCAAAGAAGCGATGCTTGGATATTGCCGCGCATGATTTGACAGATCCTGGGTGGATCAGTTGCGAGCATCTCACGAGCTATCTCCTCGCACTTGCGGGTTCTCAGGTCGCGAATCAGCCACTCCGCATTCTTCTCATCTTTTCGATTCCGAAGAGGATTCAGGATGGCGACCGGTCTTCCCTGGGGAACCTCTCCGGGGGCCGCTCCGTATTAGTACAAAACGCAATGATCCCGATACAAATACAACGGGCTGAAGGCAGCAACGGCGACTGCACATAAGACAAGCAACAATAGGCTACCGCGCCGATTCCGAACAGGCATGGTCGTCTCTTTTCAAATGTGAGTCGTTGTCCAGTATTTCTACAAAAATCCCCAGGTCTCGCAACTTCAGCGAGACCTGGGGCACCCACTTTGTATCTATTTTCCTATCTGTTCTCGAAACAACTACACAAGGCCCTGGTCCAGCATGGCGTTGGCTACCTTGAGGAAGCCGCCGATGTTGGCGCCGTTTACCAGGTTGCCGGGCGTGCCGTATTTTTCGGCCGTTTCGTAGCAGTTCTGGTGGATGGCGATCATGATCTTGTGCAGACGGTCGTCGACTTCGTCGCGGGTCCAGCTCAGGCGGGCGCTGTTCTGGGCCATTTCGAGGCCTGACGTTGCCACGCCGCCAGCATTGGCGGCTTTGGCCGGTCCGTACAGGACTTTAGCATCGAGGAACATCTTGGTGGCTTCAAGCGTGCTGGGCATGTTCGCGCCCTCGGCGACCAGCTTGATTCCATTCTTTATAAGATTCGCGGCGTCTTTCGCCGTGATTTCGTTTTGCGTGGCGCTGGGGAAGGCGCAGTCGGCTTTGATGTTCCAAAGCGGATTGTGCTCCAGCTTGATGTCCGTGGGCATGAAGATCGCTTTCTTGAACTTGTCGGCGTAGTCGCGGATGCGTCCACGCTTCACGTTCTTCAGCTCCATGACATAAGCCAGCTTTTCGCGATCGATGCCGTCGGGATCGTAGATCACGCCGTTGGAATCCGAGACCGTCACCGGTTTGGCGCGCAGATCGAGCAGCTTCTCGATGGTGTATTGCGAAACGTTGCCGCTGCCCGAAACCAGGCAGATCTTGCCTTCGAAATTCTCTCGCTTCGTCCGTAACATTTCGTTGGCGAAGTAGACGCAGCCATAGCCGGTGGCTTCGGGACGAATCAGTGAGCCGCCCCAGCCCAGGCCCTTGCCGGTCAGGACGCCGGTGAATTCGTTGCGCAGCCGTTTGTATTGGCCAAACAGGAAACCGATCTCACGACCGCCCACGCCGATGTCGCCGGCCGGGACGTCGGTGTCCGGCCCGATGTGCCGCTGCAGTTCGGTCATGAAGCTCTGGCAGAAGCGCATGACTTCGTTGTCACTCTTGCCCTTGGGATCGAAATCCGATCCACCCTTGCCGCCGCCCATGGGCAGCGTGGTGAGCGAGTTCTTGAAGACCTGTTCGAAGGCCAGGAATTTCAGGATGCCGAGGTTCACGCTCGGATGGAAGCGGAGTCCGCCCTTGTAGGGGCCGATGGCGCTGTTCATCTCGATGCGGAAACCGCGGTTGACTTGAATGTTGCCCATGTCATCGAACCAGGGCACGCGGAACATGAGGACGCGCTCGGGCTCGACAATTCTTTCGAGCAATCGCGCCGACTGGTATTCGGGATGTTTCGCAAGCACTAACCGAAGAGAATCGAACACTTCTGCTACCGCCTGATGGAACTCAGGCTCGGCGGGGTTTTTGGCTTTCACACTGATCATCACGGATTCAATGTAGTCCCCGGGCACTTTGATTCCCGGGTGCGTCAACACAGACATAGTCCTACCTCCGTAGGTACAGCTTAAACATAATGCCGCTCTCCATTGTCGGCTTCTATGGGAGGGTGGCAGTGATAATTCTCACGGGTGGGAGTGATTGGGCTCACGTGGGGTCTAGGTGGTGTGGAATGAGGGGATTACCAGGCCACGCGGATAGTGCTTTCACGGGCACCTCCTGCTCTCGATATTCTGAACGCGGCGGAGCAGGTATGCAATGGCGGGGGCGGTTCGGGCAAGGTAATCTTTGGATCTGGTCCTGAAATAGGGAAAAGATGGCATGATGAAGTCCGTGCGTTGGAAATCGATACAGGACCGATTTCCACTTTCGCAGTGGCCCGGCGGCGGCGGCGTTCACCTTCCCTCGCAAGAGGTACAAACTGTCGAAAGATCACAGCCAGCCCCGATCTTTATCTTATTTGAAATGAAACACTTTGCTTGGCCGTATCACCATGTCGAGGCAGGTCCTATGTAGTCAGGTCTGGACAGCGGAGAATATAACTGTAAGGGAGCCGACGTGGAACGCTACATGTACAGAACACCAGGCTGGAACGGCGAGTTCCGGCACGTTGCGACCGGGTGGGAGGAGTATCAGAACCTGGTCAGGAGGTTCACCTTCATCGAAGAATCGCGCGCGTTCGATTCGATCACCCTATTCGACTCGACGCGCAACATCCGAGTGCTGCTGCCCATCGGCGGTGGCCAAGTGTTCTTTCGTCAGGGCCCGGCCACGACGTGGACACCGCTGGTGAATACCAGCGTCGATCGCATCGAGCGCGCATTTACCCGTGCACAGCTTGAGATCCTGCGGCAGGATTGCGAGCAGGCGCGGCAGAGGCTGAATCGCGTCAACACCCGGCTGGACGATGCGGTAATCACGCCGGCACCCGTTAAGGCCGACATGCACCGGAAAGTGCGGAACATCTTTCACATCGATATGGACGCCCAAGCGCCTGATATCCTAACCGAGGCTATTCACTTCGAAACACTCGTCGTTAACTTCAGGGAGCTCCGCTCGACCGGATTCACTCATGATCCCCCGTTCCTGTTCGAACCCGACTATACCGGCACCCTCGTTGCGTGGGTCGTCGGCATCGACGATCCGCGCGTGCATATCTCGCCGAATCACTTCTACATGGACCGCGAAAGCCTGATCCTGACGCTCGTCCACGAGCGGGCGCACACGGTCCTGAAACTCAACGGCCATCCCGGCGGCATTCAGGTCATCGACAATCCCGCCAACGGCGTGCCCGCCATGGGACGCGACGACGCGCTGAAAAACGCGTACTGTTACGAGTGGCTGACGGCAGCGCTGCAACTCACGACCTGACGCGCGGTCCCTGCGTCATTGATCAACAGGCCGACAGAAAGCAATCCGCGTATATTTTTGGGAGGCACACAAATGGGGAAGAAAGACGCGGCCGGACTGCACGCTCCCAGTACTTGGCGGCGAGACGCCACCACGACAGCCGCCGGGACGGCGGCGCTACTAGCAGATACGCGGCAACTGCTCGCCACTTAGCATGTCTACTACGCGGTTGCCGCCGATGCGGCTTCGGAGGACGACCGTGCGGCCGGGGGCCTCCTCTACCTTGCCGACTCGAACCGATCCGTGAGAGACCGGAACCTTTTTCATGATTTCGAGTGCGGCGTCAGCCTGTGCTGCCGGTACAAAGACGGCGAAGCGGCCTTCGTTTGCGACGTAGAGGGGATCCAGGCCGAGAATCTCGCAGGCGCTTTGCACCGTCTCTTCTACCGGAATCAGAGTTTCTTCGAGCTTGATGCAGATGTTTCGGTCGGACGCGATCTCGTTCAACGTTGTTGCCAGACCACCGCGGGTGAGATCGCGCAGGCAATGAATTTCGATTCTAGCATTCAGTAGGGCTTCCACCGAAGGCCACACCGAAGCTGTGTCGCTGACAATGGGGGACTCGAATTCGAGTCCCTCGCGCACGGAGAGAATCGCAACGCCGTGGCGACCGAGATCGCCGCTGACGATCACCACGTCTCCAGGCTGAACTGAGGATGGACCGATCGCGGGGGGCTGAGTTCGAGTTCCCACGTCTCGCAACATCGGCGAGACGTGGGGCACCCCATTCTCTTCCTCTTCGTGTTTGACCTGGGGTGCCCCATGTCTCGCTGGTTTTGCGAGACATGGGAATTCCTCGATGACTCCAATGCCTGACGTGTTAATGAAAATTCCGTCACCTTTGCCCTTGTCGACGACTTTCGTGTCGCCGGTTACGAGTTGCACACCTGCTTTCGCAGCGGCTTCCCGCATCGATGTAACTACCGTCCGCAGCGTTTCCATCTCAAGGCCTTCTTCGAGAATGAAACCGCTGCTGAGATAGAGCGGCCGTGCGCCGCACATGGCGAGGTCGTTGACTGTGCCGTTGACGGCGAGATCGCCAATGTTGCCGCCGGGAAAAATCAGTGGGCGCACGACGAAGGAATCGGTCGTGAAGGCGAGCCGCGAACCGTTCAACTGGAGCACGGCGCCGTCGTGCCGTTGTTCGAGCATGGCGTTGGAGAACGCGGGGAGAAAAATCTTTTCGATGAGCTGGTGCGTGAGCCGTCCGCCGCCGCCGTGCGCCAGGACGATGCGATCGTCAGCGACTCGCGGGACTGGACAGCTCAGGTTGAACGAGGTTGTTTTGGCGTCTGCCATAGTGGTAATAGGCCGCGCATGCGCCTTCCGACGATACCATGGGAGCGCCGAGCGGATTCTCGGGCGTACACTTCACGGCGAACGCCGGGCACTCGTGAGGCTTCTTGATCCCTTGCAGGATGAGTCCGCTGATGCACTCGGGCGATTCGCGTGCCGGTTCGCCCGAAAAGGGGAAGCGGCGGTTGGCGTCATATTTCTGAAAACGGCCGCGCAACTGGAAGCCGCTGTCCGGAATCTCGCCCAGGCCGCGCCACTGCCGCGGGCTGATCTCGAAGACTTCCGCGATCCGCTCCTGCGCCGGGCGATTCCCTTCTCGCCGAACCGCGCGGCTGTACTGGTTTTCGACTTCGTGGCGGCCTTCTTCCAACTGGGTGGCCGTCATCAGAATGCCTTCCAGAATGTCGAGCGGCTCAAAGCCGGTGACGACGATCGGAACTTCGTAGCGCTCCGCGATCGGGAAATATTCTTCGAAGCCCATGACGGTGCAGACGTGACCTGCCGCCAGGAATCCCTGGACCACGCAGCTGTCAGAGGAGAGTAGCGCCTCCATAGCGGGAGGCACCAGCACGTGCGAAACGAGAAGGGAGAAATTCCCGACGCCGTCGTGATCGGCTTGCCAGGCGGCCATGGCGTTGGCCGGGGCCGTGGTTTCAAAACCCACGGCAAAGAAGACGACCTGGCGGTTGGGATTCGTCTTGGCCAGTTTGAGCGCGTCGAGCGGCGAATAGACAATGCGGACGTCGGCGCCTTCGGCCTTGACGTCGAACAAGCTCTTGCTGGAGCCAGGTACTCGCAGCATGTCGCCGAAAGAGCAGAAGATCACCTCCGGTCGCTGCGCGATAGCCACAGCTTTATCGAGCAGTTCGACTGGCGTCACGCAAACCGGGCAGCCCGGTCCGTGAACCAGCGAGATTTCATGGGGCAGCAGGTCTTCCAATCCGCTCTTCACGATGGTGTGGGTCTGCCCTCCGCAGATTTCCATGATCGTCCACGGGCAAGTTACTCTTTCGCGGATCGCCCGTGCAAGTTGTTCGGCGGCCTTCTGGTCGCGGTATTCACTGAGGAATTTCACCGAGCTCCTCTTTCAGTCCTCCGAGTTCTTCGAGGTATTGGAAGACTCGCTTTGCCTCATCCTCGTCGATCACGCTGATGGCGAAACCGACGTGGACGAGGACATACTTCCCGACTTCGGCTTCAGGAGTGTAGGCCAGGTTGATGTCTTTGCGGATGCCACCGAAGTCGACCTTGCCCAGGCGGAAGGCAACGTCGCCACGGTCGATGATTTCAACTACGCGACCTGGAACTGCGAGACACATACATCAACCTCCCTCGTCGGCGCGGACGGAGTCGCCCAAAGGGAGCGGCCCTCAGGGGCTAAAGCCCGCAACTCTTGCGGGCCAAATTGACACGGCTGTAAGCCGTGCCCTTCCCGGTTTCTGGTAGCGCCGGCGTCTCGCCGGCTGTCGCGAGGGCAACTTGCCCTCGTTTTGTCCAGCATCCCGGCTGCGTGGGCGAGACGCCCACGCGACAGCCGCCGGGACGGCGGCGCTACGTGCTCATCACCGCCTGGCCCAGTGCGATGCCGCCATCGTTGGGTGGAACCCGCTGATGCGTGTACACGATGAAGCCGCAGGATTCTAGCACCGCGGCGGCCCGTTCGGTCAAATAACGGTTTTGAAAGACCCCACCGCTGAACGCGACTTGCTTCAGTTTGACCTTTGTTGCCACTTCCACGATCCACTCAACTAGTGCATTATGGAACCGCGCCGCGATCAGCGGCAAGGTGACGCCCGCAAGTTTGTCCGCCATCACAGCACTGATCAACGGACTCCAGTCTCCACCCGGTAAGGCATATGCCTCTTCGGTGCGCAAGGTGCCGATTTCATTTTCCAGCAACATGGCGGCCTGGCCTTCGAACCGGTTCTGCTGCGCTACGCCGACGATGCTGGCCACGGCATCAAAGAGCCGGCCCACGCTGGTCGTGGGAACAACGTTGATGCCGTGCTGGAGCATATACCGGACCTTGGACTGATCCAATCGGGGATTTCCCGGCGGTTCGTTGACGGGGAGAGGGTTTCCCGGCTCGGTGCCAAAGACCTCGAAGAGCAGACTGGCCGCCGAGCGCCAGCCTTCGCGAACGGCGGCATCACCGCCCGGCAGCCCGAATGATCGCAGGTGGGCAATGCGCTCGAAGTGGTTATTTTCTACGCGGAAGAACTCGCCGCCCCAGATCGCGCCGTCGAGACCGTATCCGGTGCCGTCCCAGGAAACGCCGAGATACTCGCCCTCAACGTCGTTCTCGGCGGCGCACGCCGCCACATGCGCCTGATGGTGCTGCACCCGGAGCAGCGGCAGGCCAGCCCTTTCCGCCCATTGCGTTGACGCATAGTCGGGATGCAAATCGCAAGCGATCATCTCCGGTTTGAAACTGTACAGGCGGCAGAGGTCGGCGATTGCCTTCTCGAAGGCACCGCGCGCTTCGAGCGTGTCGAGGTCTCCGATGTGCTGGCCGAGAAAGACGTCCTGGTCCACGCCGATGGCGACCGTGTTCTTGAGATGTCCGCCGACCGCCAGCACGGGCGGCAGGCTGTGGCGCACGCGAATTCCAAGCGGCGCATAGCCGCGGGCGCGGCGCAGAATTCCGGCACGCCCACGCGTAAGGCGCACGACGGAATCGTCGCAAGCGCGCACGATGGGACGGTTGTGCATGAGGAAACGATCGGCGATGTCTTTGAGACGCTCGGTCGCTTCCTCGTTGACGACAGCGATGGGCTCGTCGCTGCGATTGCCGCTGGTGGCGATCAGCGGGAAACGGCACTCCTGCATCAGCAAATGATGAAGCGGCGAGTACGGCAGCATGACGCCCAGATAAGGAGAGCAGTGCGCGACATTCCAGGCAATGTCGGTTCCGCACTTCGGGCGCAACAGAACGATGGGCGCAGCTTGCGATTCGAGCAGGGCCACTTCGGCGGGCGAAATGTCACAATATTCCCGCGCCATTTCGAGCGAAGGCATCATGAGCGCGAGCGGCTTTTCCTCGCGATGCTTGCGCTGGCGAAGACGCGCCACCGCCGAGGCCTGGCGCGCATCCACCAGAAGCTGAAACCCTCCGATGCCCTTGAGCGCGACAATCTCCCCTTCCAGCAACGCATCGGCGGCGTCTTCAATGGTGCCGTCGAGCTTCGGTCCGCAGACCGGGCAGGCATTGGGCTGCGCGTGAAAGCGCCGATTGAGCGGATCTGTATATTCCTTGCGGCACTCGGGGCATAACACGAAGTCGCGCATGGTCGTGTTGGGCCGGTCGTAAGGAATGTCGACCACGATGGTGTAACGGGGGCCGCAGTTCGTGCAATTCGTGAAGGGGTATTCAAAGCGGCGATTGGCAGGATCGAAGAACTCCTCGCGGCATTCGCTGCAAGTTGCGAGGTCGGGCAGAACGTTTACGGTTTTGCTGGAATCGTTGTCGCTGGCGAGGATTTCGAAGCGAGTCGCGCCCTCGGCTGTGATCCAGGTGGTTTCGCGCACGCTGACCACGGAAGCCTTCGGGCGCTCGTGCTCCAGCCGCTGCTCGAAGCGGTTCACTTGGTCGGTGGGCCCTTCCACCTCGACCACAAGGCCAGAGGAGGAATTCAGTACCCAGCCGGTCAGGGACATTTCGGTCGCCAGCCGGTAAACAAAGGGACGGAAGCCGACTCCCTGTACGGCGCCACGCAATGTGATCCGAAGCCGTTGCAGCGCGGGTTTTGTGGCAACCGTCATGGCGTCTGGTCGGGGTTCGTACAGATTTCATTCAACGGCTTGGTCGATCGGGCGTGAACACCTGTGGCTGTACTCTGCAGTTCTCGCGCCAGGACTTCGATCCGGGTAACGAACTCATGCAGAGAGTCGTGAACTGCAGCTGAGAGTGATTCGCCATGATCAAAGTTCTTCCCGGTCAAAGTCGCCGAGAACGCGCGCGCCTTGGCGCCATAGAGTTGAGTAGCCAGGGCGAAGACCAGACTCGGCGTCAGGTGATGAGAGAAACGAGACTGGGCAGACGAGCCAGCTTTTTCCGCGTGAATTTCTTCCATACGGATTTCACCGGGGCGGTGCTCGCCAGCATCAGCAGAAGCAGCATCCACGAAAATAACGGCGTCGAAATGGCCGACGCTCTCTGCCAACTCTGGCATGAGCTGATGCAGGCGCAGAATTTCGACTTGCCGGGAGGAAAACTTACCTTCCAGCGCGTCGGCCACGCGCCAGGCAAGGCCGTCATCGGAGCGCAACGGATTGCCGTAGGCGACGATGAGCACACGGACTCCCGGTGTCCAGCACAGCGGCAGCGGCTTGGTCGCGGTGTGCGTCAGATCTCCTCTTTCGCCCCACTGGGGCTGGAGCATTTCCCCCGCACTACCCACAGCTTGCGCTGTGGGCTTTATTCTGTCGCCGCTTCGCGGCTGGAAACACCCACTGTACGCGGCACCCGGCACGGCCAGTGCCACCTCGTCAGGAGCGAAGTGTCAGCACCGGGCATGGCGCGTTTGCAATCACATGGTGGGCGGTCGACCATGGCAGGTGCGTAGTACCGACTTCGGCCGAACTTCGGGCACCCAGCACGACCAGGTCGGCCTCGCGCTCTTCTGCAAACCTCAGAATGCACTCGCTGGCCGAACCGAACTCCAGCAACGTCTCAGGGGCGTAGGGCAGAGTCATGTCATTCGGGATTAGCGCCCGCAACCGCCGAATGCCCTCCTCGATCGGCCCTAGGCGCTGGCCCAGTTCAGTGTAGTCCTCGATGACGTGGAGCAGCGTGAACTGGGAGCGGAAGGCCAGGGCAAGCGCCACGGCGGTCTTCGCCATCCAGTCCGCGTCCTGCGCAAAGTTGGTGGCGAAGAGGATCTGCTGCGGATCAAGCTCCACCGGCGCCAGGTCGTGTCCTTTACTCTGGAATGCCGGTAGTTTGGCACGTCCGGAGACCTTGGGCCCGACGGTCAACACCGGGCAGGACGCATGCCGCAGAATATCTTCCGCTACCGAACCCAGCAGCAACTTGCCCAGGCCGGTGCGGCCGTGCGTGCCGACCACGACCAGATCGATTTCGTTTTCTTCGATGATCGCGGCCGAGCCCTTCCACACCTGCCCATGACGGACGTAGCAGTGAATGGGGACTTCCACACGCGCCGCCATTTGATCCAGTTTTTCCTTGACCTCGGTGTGGGCATCTTCGTAAATCGTGCCCATGCTGACGTAGTCCACGCCGCCGGTCATGAGCAGCAGGTTGGTTTCGGAAAGGATATGAGCGGCGTGCAGCGTGGCGCCAAAACGCCGGCAGATGGCCGTGGCGTAGGGCAGCGCCGCGTCTGAGATTGCCGAGAAGTCGGTCGCGAACAAGACATTCTTGATGGAGATAGCAGCCCGTGTTTTCTGTTCTGCGGTTGTGCCTTTGTTTTCTTCCGTACCGGATTCGACCAGTGCCATGGGACACCTCCCCAGTGGCCCTTACGATCACATTCCGGGGACTTTTGGCATATGCCCGTTATCACCCGCTTTTGTGATTTGGATCACATCGCGTGCCCCACCCGTGTCCCTCCTGCTTTTGAGAGGCTTCTCTGCTCTGTCATCCCGAGCGGAGCGAGGGATTCGGGTGTTTGCCGGCAGCAGCAACACTGGTGGTGCGGGCAAGAACCTAGATCCCTCGCTTCGCTCGGGATGACATTGTGGTTTAGTCCACGCTACTGGGCGAAGCCGTCGGCCTGTGTGACCGCTCCGACAGCGACGGTGTGGTCGATGTAGACCCGCCCGGCGTCGAGGGCTTTGCGGTCTAGCTCAAGCAAGGCCGGGTTCTTGACCTTCGCTTCCAGCACTTTCATGGCTGTGGTCGCAGACAGGCACTCGGTCTCTTCAAGCAGAGCACCCATGAAGACCACGTTCGCTACTTTGGCCGAGCCCAGGCGATCGGCAATCTCCGATGCGGGGATGCAGACGACCTGAGCCTGGGAGGCGCCGAAGTCTTCCGGCAAGCTCTCGCGTCCGTAGAGGATGGTTCCGCCGGGGGCGACCTCGGCGGCAAACTTACGCAGCGAAATCTCGTTCATCGCGATCAGAACTTGCGGGCGCGACAGCAGCGGCGAGCCAATGCGATCTTTCGACAGACAGACGTGGCAATGCGCGCTGCCTGAGCGCATCTCGGGACCGTATGAGGGCAGCCAGCTGACTTCGAGGCCCTCGCGCATGCCCATTTCGGCCAGGAGTTGGCCAAGCAGCAGCACTCCCTGTCCACCGAAACCCGCGATCTTGATGCCCATATCGCGGAAATGATGATGACGGTGCGGCACAAGGCCGTCGGCCGCGGCCTTGCGCTCTCCCTCCACAAGCTCGGCAACCGTCTTGTGAGGAGGAGCGTTGTTGTTCGGGATTTCGACCTTGCGGTCGCGGAAGACGTTGAGCGGGAAGTTGGGGATCATCTTCTCGGCCACCCACTTGCGGGCCTCGACCGGATCTTTACCCCAGATGGTCGGACACGGGGAAAGAATCTCGACAAAAGTGAAGCCGGCGCCGGCGCGCTGCAGTTCGAGCGCTTTGCGCACCGCCCGCCGCGCTTTCATGATGTTCTTGTTGTCGGAAAGCGCGACGCGCTCGATGTAGACCGGAGCCTCGAGAGTTGAGAGCAGTTCGGCCATATGCAGCGGGAATCCCTCGTTGACCGGGCGGCGGCCCCAGGGCGAAGTCGTACTCTTTTGGCCGACCAAGGTGGTGGGCGCCATCTGGCCGCCGGTCATGCCGTAGATCGCGTTGTTGACGAAGAAGACTGTGATTTTCTCTCCGCGATTGGCGGCGTGCACGATTTCCGCGGTGCCGATCGCGGCCAGGTCGCCGTCGCCTTGATAGGCAATGACGATCTTGTCGGGACACGCGCGCTTCAGGCCGGTGGCGGCCGCGGGAGCGCGTCCGTGCGCCACCTGCACGTTGCCCACGTCAAAATAGTAGTAGGCGAATACGGAGCAGCCGACGGGGCTGACCAGAATCGCCTGATCCTGAACTCCCAGGTCTTCCAGAGCTTCGGCGATGAGCTTGTGGGCTACGCCGTGGCCGCATCCGGGGCAGTAGTGGGTTTGGTGCTTCAGGTCCGTCTTGCGTTCGTATTCCGGATAGAACACTTCGGACTTCGAGTGCACGACTTCGTATTTGTCAGTCGTCACCTTCGGTTCCTCCAGGATTACGTGGTCTGCCATGATGCCCCCGTAAATGTGCCCTCTCGTAGAGACGTTGCTTGCAACGTCTCTGCCGGCAGCACCGACGCAGCCAGCAAGACGTAGCAAGGTACGTCTCTACGACTGCCCGACCGCACCCAACACGCCAGATCACACTGCGGCGGGCGCGTATTCCTCGATCTTTAACAACAACTCTTCGACCGTGGGCACGTTGCCACCGACGCGGCCGTAGAACTCGATGGGCTTGGTGCCATTCAGGGTCAGGCGGACGTCTTCCACCATCTGGCCGTTGCTTAGTTCCACGACCAGCACTTTTTCCGCGCGCGCAGTCGCAGCCACCAGTT
Organism: uncultured Acidobacteriaceae bacterium; assembly: GCA_963768265.1. Taxonomy (GTDB): domain Bacteria; phylum Acidobacteriota; class Terriglobia; order Terriglobales; family Acidobacteriaceae; genus Sulfotelmatobacter. The sequence continues at coordinate 327,972 of CAVYHM010000044.1, read as the reverse complement.
CTTTCGACGGGAAGGGCCACAGCGTGATGGGGCGGAACAATCCGGCTTTAATTCCCTGTTTGCGAGCTTCGTCCACGGCCGAACGCAGCACGCGCGACACGATGCCGTAGCCGACGACGATCAGTTCGGCATCTTCGGTGCGGTATTCTTCGCAACGCGTTTCGTACTGCTGTGCGCGGATGTACTTGGCTTCCATGCGGCGCTGGTGCTCTTCCAGATCGTCGGGCTCCAGGAAGATAGAACTGATCATGTTCTGGCGAGTTCCCGCGGTTCCCTTTACCGCCCATGGCTTTGGAGGCTCGACAATCTCGCGATATTGAAGGTCGAGCGGCTCCATCATCTGGCCAACGAATCCGTCGGTCAGCACAACGGCCGGGTTGCGATACTTGTCGGCCAGTTCGAAGGCCAGGACGGTCAAGTCCGCCATTTCCTGCACCGAGGCTGGTGCGACGACGAGGTTGCGATAGTTGCCGTGGCCTCCGCCCTTGACCACGGCGAAGTAGTCGGACTGCTCGGGAGCGATGTTGCCCAGGCCGGGACCGCCGCGCATGACGTCGACGATGACGCAGGGCAATTCGGCTCCTGCCAGGTACGAGATGCCTTCCTGCATCAGGCTGAGGCCCGGTCCCGACGAGGCGGTCATGACCCGAACGCCGGCCGAAGCCGCACCGTAGACCATGTTGATGGAGGCAGTCTCGCTCTCGGCTTGCACAAACGTGCCACCGACTTCGGGAAGGTACAGCGCGGCTGCTTCTGCGACTTCGCTGGCGGGGGTTATGGGGTAGCCATAATAAGCCCGGCAGCCGGCGAGCACAGCGCCTTTAATAACTGCAACGTTTCCTTTACAGAGTTGCCGCATTTTCGCCTTCAGCCTGGGTTTGTGTCGGATTGGGGGACACAACCGCTTTCGGGGGCGAGGCCCGCCGGTAGACGACGATGGCGCCCGGCTCCGGACAGCAATAGAAGCAGATGCCGCATCCAGTGCAGTCGTGGCCGGTGTAACGGGCGGGATGCACTCCGTAGGAACTCAGTTCAGGGGCGAGTTCCAGGCACTTAGGCGGGCAGGACTCAACGCAGAGCCCGCATCCCTTGCACTCCTCGACATCGATGGTGACGTTGCCGCGTGCTGCGCCCGACATGTGTTATCTCCTCCGTCAATGCTGTGCCGCTGTCTGTGCCGCTTGCGGATGCTGCAACCACTTGGTCTTTTCGCAATAGTCGTAAAGCTCGGCGCGGAAGTCAGGATGCGCGATCTCGATCAACGATTTGGCGCGCTCGCGAATCGACTTACCGTGCAGGTACGCGACTCCATATTCGGTTACTACGTAGCGGACCAGACCGCGTGACGTCACCACTCCGGCACCGGGATCCAGCATGGGCACGATCCGCGAGATGGTTCCCTGCTTCGCGGTCGAAGAGATCGCGATGATGGGTTTGCCCCCTTTGGAACGCGACGCGCCGCGGATGAAATCCACCTGCCCGCCGATACCGCTGTAGAACTGGTTGCCGATCGAGTCAGAGCAGACCTGCCCGGTCAAATCGATCTGCAGCGCCGAATTGATCGCGACCATCTTGTCGTTGCGCGCGATCAGTCCGGGATCGTTGGTGTAGGACGTGGGGTGAAACTCGAAGATGGGATTGTTATCCACGAACTCGAACAGGTGCTTGGTGCCGAGAGCAAAGCCCAGGATGATCTTGCGCGGCTTGAAATTCTTCCGCGCGCCGGTGAGCACTCCCGCTTCAATCAGGGGGATCACGCCATCGGAGACCAGTTCGCTGTGGACGCCAAGATCCTTGCGGTCCATGAGCATGGGCAACACTGCGTCTGGAATGCCCCCGATTCCGGTTTGCAGCACCGCGCCATCCTCAATCAGCCCGGCCACATTGCGCGCGATTGCCACCTGGAGGTCGTTCACCACAGGCTTCTTCAGCGCACACAGGGGCCGTGAGGACTCAACGAAGGCGTCGATGTCACTGACATGAATGAAGCTGTCGCCGTAGGTACGCGGCATGTTGTCGTTAATCTGGGCCACCACGTATCGGGCACACTTGGCGGCAGTGAGAGTTGTGTCCACACCCACTCCGAAGCTGCAGAAGCCGTGGGAGTCGGGCGGTGAGACTTCGATCAGGGCTACGTCAATCGGCATGGCCCCACTCTCAAACAATCCCTCGATTTCGCTCAGATAGATGGGGGTGTAGTCCGCGCGGCCATCGTTGATGGCATCACGCACGTTGGCGCCGATGAACACGGCGTTATGGCGAAAGTGGCCGGCCATTTCGGGCGCCACGTAAGGCGCACATCCCATGGTCATCATGTGGACGATTTCCACGTCATATACTTCGGGGGCGCGCCGGATCAGGGCTTCCACCAGTGTCTCCGGCTCCGCACAGCCTGGCTGGATGTAGACGCGCATCCCGGACTTTACGCATTGCAGCGCTTCGTCCGCATCCTTCAGGCGGCGTTTGTAATCCATTTCCCACGACATCGACATCCGTTTCGCTCCTCTTCGTTTAAACCGCGCGCAATGCGCCCTCGTCGGGCTGGGTGCGGGCAGTTTCGGTTTCGTACCCCAGAACAGCATAGTAAATAGCCCGGTCAAAAAACATCTCGAGCATCTGCAGGAGTTCCAGTTCGCCCATGATTTCGACGGCGCGATCCATGACCGCCTCGCTCTTGAGGAACTCCCACAGATTTTCCTTGGTCAGCACAATAGCCTGGACGACTTCGCCGAGCGGAACTCGCTGGTGCGCACGGCGCGCTCCAATTTCACGGTAGCGGTGCTCGATGTCCAGCTCATTCTTGCCCAGCAGCCACTCACCCAGATGGCGGTAAATCTCGTACACGCGCTCTCTCAGTTCGCGGGCAGGAATTTGGCGAAAGTGGGTTACCTGGGAATTGTTTTGCACCCGCTCTTCGAGTCCCTCGGCGAGCGCATCGGCGTGAGACTCGATCAGGCGAACGAGCCGGTAGGAGAACATCATAATCACCCCCTTCTTCGACGGTGCCTTAGACCCCAAGTTTCGCCGCGGTTTCCTGATTATTCCAGCCTTCCACAGGTACTTTGCCGGTTTCGACCGCAGGTTCCAGAGTCTGCGGAACCGTAATGGCGCGCGAAATCATGCATAACTGCTTGGTCCGCCGCAACAGGCCCAGCCCGGCTTCACGCTGCTCCTCGGAAGGCACGGTCAGCCGCGGACGGATCAGGATCTCGGTGAAATTGCATCCCGTGCTCCGGCTGCGGTGCACGCTACCTTCCATTTCGACCTCGAGGTCGGTGTATTCGAACTTGGCGGCGCGGGCAACGTCATGAAAGGTCGTAGTAAAGCAGCCTGCCAAGGCGCAAAGCAACAGCTGTTCGGGCGTCCAGCGACCTTGCAGCCCGCCCAGTTCCGCAGCCTCGGAAAAGTGGATCGTGTTAGGGGAGGACTCGCACTTGGCGAGTCCGGTGCGGCCCGACGTCCACCAGGCCGAGATGCGATACGTGTATTCTGATGGCATTTTTAACTCCTGCGCTCCCCGACCGCGCTTCGCCCACCACTTCAGGAACTGAGTGAGAAGATCACGGTAATCGTGGTCTCCACTTCGACTGGTTGCCCGTTCAGCAAGTACGGTTTATAACGCCATTGTTTGACAGCTGCGATCGCCTGCGGCACCAGCATGGGGTGGCCGCTGACCAGTTGCAGATTCTCAATTTCGCCGTTGGTGTTGATGATTGCGCTGAGCACAACCTCACCCTGCACTCGTGCCTGCTTGGCCAACGTCGGATAGGCCGGTTCCACGCGATGAATCAGCAAGCCTTTGGTGACGCCCTGCGAAATGCGCACTCTTTGCGGCACTACCGGAACAAATTTCGGCACTGACGCCAGGTTCGACGTGGAGTTCACGATGCCCCCAATCACCCCTCCCAGTTGTCCCCCCGGAATGCCACCCGGAACGCCTCCGACAACTCCACCAGCGGCTGGCATCGGGGGCGGCGCCTCTTCTTCTTTAATCATCTGGACCTTTTGTGGAATCTTGCTCGGCGTTCGCAGCTGACCGGTAGAAAGCAGGTCGGTCTGGATCTGCTTTACCACCCGCTGGACCTGTTCGGCTGCCGGTGGCGGGGGAGGCGGCGGTGGTGGAGGCGCGACCAGAAACGTCAGCAATTGTGCCTTCGGCAGGTCCTCGGGGAATGCCAGCGGCAGCACCAACAGCACTCCGAGCGCCACACAGTTAACTATGAACGAGGTAGTGGTCGCAAAAGCCTTCCGTTTCCGCTGCTCTCCGAATTCCAGGACGCTGTCGGAGAACATGGGCCTTTGCGGGATCTGTGGCCCCAATACCAGTTCCGTACGTGGCAGGACCGCCGCAGGAGGACGGGTTGCCGCAGCCTTTGCTTCTTTTACTTCTGGCTCGTGAATATCAATCGTGCTCATTACACCTCCGGACGACTCCGCCCTCGCGTCTTGGCGTTTGGCGGTGCTTGAGACGTGGCCCCCGCGGCCATGTCCCGCGCTGTCCGTTACTATCTTCCTCGAAGGCTAGGAGCGGGCAAATGGCCGTCATCACGGTTCTCCGTGATCGGAATCACCATTTTTGATATTCAGCGCAAACTTAAGTAATGACGACAGATGGGGGACGTTGAGGCTGAATTGTGGCGTACCCAGCCGCAGCTTCGCCGATACGAAGAAGAAGCAAAAGGAGGAAGCCGCGTCCCGAAACCGGTCTTTGAACCTAACGTGCGGCCCCGAACCCTCGAAAGTTCCCGCAGTCAGAACCCTCAGTTCCTGGGCTGGGCTGTGAGGCGTTCTGCCAGGTGCGCGGCGTAGAGTCCTGCGATGAGACCCGTGAAAACATCCATGGTGTAGTGAGCGCGAAGAACGAGCACGACCGCCGCTTCGAAACATACGATCATAACTCCACCCGCCGTGAGCCAGCGGCGGCCAAAGCCCGCCAACTCGCAGGCTCCAAGCACGGCGATTGCGGTATGTCCGGAAAAGAAATAGTCATGGGCCACGCTGTAGGTGACGAGCAGTGAGGGAATTCCCGGGTTGTGCCAGATCGCACCGGGCGGAGCAGGCAGGGCGACGCAGGCCTGCATGATCTGGCGCAGGCCAAGCACCATGACCAGGCTGGCGAAGGGGCGAAGATCGCCGCGGAAAACCCACATCGACAATAGAAAAATGCCTAGCAGGTCGATGATCGCTGAGCTGAAGATGAGCAGCGCATTGGCCGCAGCCGGATGATTGTGGAGATAGAGGTTGAGCGGAGCGGTGGCCGCATGGATAGCGTCCCCGATACCAGAATCCGCCAGGCCTCGGGCTCCGATGAGCGACTGCGTCCAGAACCAGATCGCTAGCGCAGCAATCGTCAGCACCAGCCGGATGGCGAATGATCGGAGATTGAATCTTTGTTTACCGAACGGTTGCCCGCCTGGCGCAGGGAGCATAAGTGCCGGGAATTATATCCTCTGAACCGCTCTTGTCCGTGGGAGGCCAAACTTCGCGGTGAAATAACGGCCGCAGGAAGCGCGGACAAGCAAGCTGTTCCACTCTTCCCACGGCCGTTTGGAACCCGTTCTACTCTACGGGTTGTTCGTTTTCAGCTGCGATCCGACGGAAGCGATTAGTCGTCTCCGCCGCCGTCGCCGCCGTGGCCGCCGCCACCGGTGCTAGCCGTGCAGCGAACCACCGTGGACTTTCCGTCCGATGATGCGACGCAAGTGTAATGTTTCGGCGGAATCGCGCTAGCCGGAACACAGTTGATGGCGAATCCAGTTGAATTTGGTGCGAGCGAACAAGCAGCACCCGATTGCGACACGGTCACATTGGCCGAGGCGAACTTCGTGGGATCGCTGACCGACGTGGCCTTGACGACTCCCATCCCCACCTTTGTGGCAGTGAACATTCCGCTGGCATCGATTGTGCCGACCGCACCGGTCGCTGTCCAGGTAACTCCGGCAGACGAACCAGTAACGTTGGCGGTGAACTGTTGTTTTCCTCCTACACTAAGAGTCATGCTGGCGGGGCTGACCGAAACGGAGACGCCTCCACCACCTCCGCCGCTGGTCACTGTGACCGAGGCAGTGGCTTTTTTCGTCGGATCTTCCACAGAAGTAGCCGTAACCGTCCCGGTACCGACAGACACGGCGGTGAAGACGCCGCTCGCGTTGATCGTTCCCACGCTGGTAGAGGTCCAGGTTACGCCCTGAGTGGATCCAGCCACAGTTGCGGTGAATGTTTGCTGCTGTCCTGCGGTTAATGAAGCGGTTGTGGGCGAGATTGTGACGCTGATGGCTGAGGCCACGAGGTTGCCGACCAGGTAAGTGGCTTCCTCCGATACTGCTCCCGAAGAATGGTTTACCCCATTGAAGGCGGCGGTGGCATCCTTTCCGCAATATGGGGTGATCGGTCCGGGGCCAGCGGGATGAAGCGAGAGAAACGCCGTGACGTTGTAGACTTCCGTTTTGTTCAGAATAATCCAGCAATCCGTCGAACTGTTATGTGTGGCCACTTGCGCCAAGGTGTAATTGGGCAGCTGGGCCGCAACTGACATAGAGAACATCAACATAAGCATCAAAACTGCAAACAGTGCCTTCTTCATCGGTAACTCAACTCCTCGAGGGGATTAAGCGCAGGGATCTCCCTGAGCTGCGAGCAGCGCGCAAAAACGGGACTGCACGTGTTTCTAGCTAACGTTTATGGGGGATTCCCGCGTGGTCTTCCAACACCAGCGGGACAGTGGGTTATGTGTTCGGTACCACGCTTGCTCCTTTCTTCGGAATCGCGCTTGCGCGAAACCGAAGGGGGACGAAGGATTTGTGGCCCAGGCACTTAATGCCCGGTTGATAGAACGAGTATTGCCGGAGGAAGTGGCTATTCGGACCAGATTGAAACTTGAGCGAAAATATCGTTTATCGAGGAGCCGCTGCAAGTCACGACGGTACAGGTACTCTTAGGAGTCAACCCTGCGGTCGAGTTCGTCAACCTTTGAGTCGACCAGGAATTCTTTTTCTCCTGGGACTTGAAATTGAAGAGGGCGTCGAGCCTGATGCTCGCAATAGTGATGCACATAATTTCGTTTTGCGGAGACGATGTGAGAAATCAAGACCAGGGAATTAATGGAGCGGGAGACCGGGATCGAACCGGCGACATCCAGCTTGGGAATCTAAAGACGACTTACGCAAACAAACGACTTGTGAGTCTTTTCAACAATTTGGTTTTGGTGACGTTTGCCGAAAGTAGGCGAATTCTGGCGTCAACAATACAAATTCGATGCAACTTTGTTGGGTTGCTACCTGCGCCCCGAGCAGTCGCAACTCCTAGGGTTGGTGGTAGGCACAATTTTTAGCACAATTTCGCTGCTGCGATTCGGCTCGACGAATGTGTAGTCTCTACACTTCCGCTCCTCAAAACGAAAGTGAACAAGTAGTTTCAGAAAGCGACGATTGTCAGAAGGGTAATTCCCGAGACTGCGAGGCTATATGTTCCGCCGTCAGTCGAGACAATAGCGCTTGGCTGATTTTTCCGTTGGCGAATCCTTGCATTATCACGAACGGCTGCATCAGTGGATTAGTGAAGCGGTAGCGATACCGACGCTTGCCCCCTGTTTTCTTCAAGATTGGCCCTCTCTTTTCCGAAAACTCATTTAAATGCTGCGCGAAACTGGGGATTTCGTATGGCTTTCCTGTAATTTCCCGCATGGGCTGGCGAACATCCTGTGCCGCAAAGAACCCCAAGGAATCCTGGAGTGCCAAAGCACACGAAAGTAGAACCTCAGCAAAGAGATTGTCCTTGCGTGAACTCAGCGTAGCTTGGTGGTATGCGCTGTGTATAGACTGTTGGGCGTCTTGTAGTGCCTTGGTGATAGCCCGATCGACAATATCCGTGGTGATGTGTGTGGAAAGCTCTTCGTCTAAGGCGGTGCGCGTAGCGTGCAGACCAAGCAGATGCGCATAGTGCGGTAGACCCTGCGAGAAAAGAGAAATCTTCCCCAAAGCGCCTGGTTCTATGGTCATTTCTAGAGCCAGCAATCCGTTGTTTATGATTTGCTGAATTTCAGTAATCGACATTCTTGGCATTGGCACTTGAACAAGCGCCCGCTCAACTGATTGGTGCTCCGCGATAAGTTGATCGACGCTGTCAGCTACCCCAACGAGCACAACGGTCGCGGCGACGGCATGGTCGGACAAAGTCTTGATCGTGTCCGAGAAAGCCCGCTTTACAGCTTGTCCTAACCGGTCAAATTCGTCCAGGATAAGAATTGGAATGGCGTTCTTGGCAAGAATTGTTAGCCCACGGCGCACATCATCTGGGCTGACGGTATCTCCCAGAACGTCGAAAGTGCGATCTCGTTCACTTGGGGAGAATCCGATTTCTTTGACTTTGCGTACCAGATCAATTTCCGCGAATACTTTGCGCCAGATGGACTCGTAAGTATCCATTGTGTCGCAGTTCACCCGTGGCGAAACGATGTCACCGCTACTTAGGAAGGATGAGAGGACGTTTGCGAGTGAGGTCTTGCCGACCCCCCGCTCGCCGAAAACAATCGCGTGGGTGCCTTTCTGATTTATCGCGTCGATCAACCTCTTGATTTGCTGGTTTCGACCGGTGAACAAATCTCGCTCATCAATCGGGGCGGTCGGGCTGAAAACGCGACTGACATGCAGCGAGCGCGCCAGAGCCTCTTGCTCGGTCAACAAATCCACGTATCACCTCGTATTGGGACAATATACCATCGAAATGGGACAATAGAGACTCCTGCGCTGTCACGCCGGTGCCGACTTAGGCTAGTTTGGCAGGCAGTATGAATCCGCTATCGCCGCCGGGCAGGCGAATGAAAGACGAATATGCTACCATGCGGCGTCATGGACGAAGGCCGCAAACGGGTGATCGGCATCATGGCCGCGATCTTGGCAAGTCTGCACATGAGAACCGCCGACGATTTGTTTGGCGGGCCTCAGGGAAGCCCGCGAACGGATAAGCTGATTGCTGCGAGTATCCAGTGGGCAGAGAGAATCATGGAGAAAATAGATGGACTCCACCGCCGAGCCTGAGAAAAGATCAGAAAAGAAGAAGTTCAGACTGAAGCCGTCCTCCTATCCCCGCAAAAAGCTGGAAAGGCTAACGGCGGTTTCTCGCGACGCGTTGCTTTACACCGCCAATGAATCTGTCCTGCTGGCTCGCTCTCAGGAGTTTTTCGCCCCAAAGCTTGCAAGCTTGAAAATCGCGCGGCCTCTCGGAAGTCGCTTGAACAAGGTCATCGAGCAAATGGGCGGGGTTCCAAGGCTGATAGAGTACAACCCCGCCGAACAGTTACCACAATTTGACACCTATGCAGACGCAGCTATCCAAGAAATCTTTTCTTCCTTTAGGCGCTGCCGTCGTTCGGTGTCTCGGACGCACGTTTGCTTCGTTGCGACTGAGTTTCACAAGAAAGAGCCAGACGTTTTTCAAGGTCTACGGAAAAGCGACAAAGACGGGCTAGCAGCGGACATGACAGAGATTTTCTGGGAGCACGCCGAAACTTCATACATCAGACTTGCGTCCTACTGGGACAGAGTGGGACAGTTCCTCGATTTTATGTTCTTCAACATCAGACAATACGAAAGAGACGGATTTCCGTCCGTCATGGATCGTATTGCGGCAAACTACGTACGTCTATTCCCGAGCTTGAGTTCGTCCGGTTTCTGGACGGAATTGCGTGGTTACCAGACCTCTGAAAAACCGACCGGCTTCCAATGGTTGCTGCGTAGAAGAAACTTGCTCGTGCACAGCATCCACCTGGGAGATATTCGGAGCGGCGAGGGAAAAGAGAATCCGATATTCACCTCTGCTTATAACCACCTTGAAGAATCTTTGCACCGCAAGTTGAAGCCAGACACATGCGAGGCAGAATTGGGCTTCCTGCATTCACACCTGGATTCGACGATGACACTCTTTCCATGCATCGTAGAGTTGTGTGAACATTGTGCGGCCTTGACCAGACGAGACATCGCGAAGCATATTGCGGGTTGCTAGGACATGCCATTCAAAAGTAGGAGCAAACCAACGTGTCCCTTCCTCCCGAAGTAACCCAGCCAGCCAACAGCCCGACAACACAGCCACAAGCCGATGATGGCCTCCGAAATACAGAACGCGAAATGACCGGATTTGAACGAGCTACTCTGAGATGGGCAAAGGTTGCCGCATTTTTGTCGGCCCTCGCCGCGATATTCATTTGCCTCCAGTGGTGGGAGATGCGTAAAGGTGGGGCTGATACTCACGATCTCGCTGTTGCTGCTGGAAAACAGGCGGATGCTGCAAAATCTCTCGCCGACCGCACTAAGGACCTTGCGGAGCGAATGAAGGACCAAGCGGACAAAACTAAGATCATCGCTGATCAAGCCGTTGTTCAGGCTCAAGCTGCCCGTGGCCTCGCCAAAACCGCCTCCAGTCAACTCGTTTTGACCGAGCGACCCTGGATAAGAATCAAGCAACGCATACTTAATCCGCTGGCGTTCAACGTTGGAGGGCGCGCTAGTGGCATTCCCGTCGCGATGATGACAGTCGAGGATACGATAAGAAAATGTCGGTCAAACTGTGGCGGTAAATGTCCTTTCTTGGGAAGACGTCATTCCTGTTGACTTGGACCATTCCATTAGGACAGCTCGCGCCCGGCAACACGAATACTGCGATGCCAGCCGTCATCCCAATCCGAGAGGGCTCTCTGGATTTACTCTGTTCCCGCACGATCCGTCGACTCAGCAATCTATCGTGGGACCCCAAATGCCAGCAGTCGAAGCCGCAACAATTAGAAGTGAATCCGGACTCAATGGTAAGGCGGCATTCGTTCTCGTCGGCTGCATATTTTATAGATTCTCCTTTGAACCCGAGAGCGCACCTACTCATCAGACGCGGTTCATCTATTGGCTGGGTGTGCCGTATAAGGAAGGGGGATTCCAACCATATGTTATCCCGAGCGGAGTGGCTACGGACCTTCGATTGATTGCGATGCCCGATGGATTCACTGCAGATTAGCAATATCAATATGTGTGGCCAAACAGCGCATAATCGACGGCCTCTGATGGATGTACTTTGAGTGGCGAGTCCCTGATCCATTAAGCCGAAGGACATAGCACTAAAAACAGATTCGGTCGTAGCACGGAAGTGGATTGTCCTGCGAACGCCGCGATTCTAGGCTTGAGGGATGAGACGGGCATGCTGGTCAGTGCTGGCAATCGTTATCGGCTATTGGGAATTCAGCGACGATCTGGCCTATTGGCTGCCCGCATGGGGCGCTGTCTACGGCGGGCAAGTCATCGGACAGACCGCCGTTCTCGTTGTTGTGGCCGCCATAGTCTTCGGGTCGGCTGTGTTCCTCTCTTATCGCTTACTCAATTGGATTTTTGAATAGCTTGCCCGAATGCTTCAGCGATGGGTGTCGTATTTCTCTAAAACAGAGAGCATCTCTATGTAACGCATTAGCAGAGTGCCTTGCACGCTGTCGGGCAAGTTCTTTGAGAACGCAACCGATAAGCGTCCATCCGCTAGGGACTCGCTCAGACCCCTCACCAGCTTGTCTTGTATCTGATCCGGGCTTCGTTGCACAGTTTGGGCTATGATCATTCGAATTGTAGACTCGTCCAGCATCATTGGCCTTTCCTTGTAGATCCAAAGCGGCAACGAAGGTTAGGGATCAAGCCGAATTCCCATCCCACGGGCTCGCACTGAATCGTCTGGGTCGAAATCTCCAGATACGGGAACTGCCGGTGTTGGGTCGGTGAAGATGCGAGCAATCATCTCCTTTTCCTCTTGCCCAAGATACGGCAGGTGAGACAGCCCTTCCTGTGCGGTTGCATCCATCAGCGTCTCTGAAGTTCCTTCGCACGCATCAAAGAACTGACGAAAAGCCAAACACGCGGCGACTTCCCGACCAAACGTGTTTTCGATTCGCTTCAATCGCTTCGATTTCCCTCGCGCCATTTTGTTTTAACCCCCAGCGAAAATGTTACCGGCTCCAGGCAGCGCTGCATATAGCAACAAAATTAAATTTAATTACGCTGACAAATTTGAGGAACGCAACACACACAACAGGTTACGCCGAAATTTGTCAAATTCAGCCACGGCTTCTCTTTGGGATGGGTTACTAATCCATATACACCCTGGCTCAATGAAGTGTTTGCTACCCGCTCTGCGGAGGTCGGGCCTTTGTTTTGCGAGGGGACCGGAGTGATCTCACTTCGAGATTTCTCGGCATCTTAGCACTGGTCGGTATTCGGGTCCGCCGTGTTTCTGTCGTATCGCTTCCTCGGTCGGATTCTCGACTGAATCCGGTTTCCGTACTGGGTGAAAGTTGTCATTGACAATCCGATAGTGCTATTGCCTGGGCATAGGTATGATTCTATGCTCGCTAACTGGGAGCGACCGCTGAGGAGAATCGAGAAACTCCCACACGACTTGATATTTCGAGCTACATAGGGGAACAATCCGTCCATGCGGCTACGTTTTGCTATCGATGCAGTGCTCCTCCTCCTGTTTGTTTTGGTACCCGCACTTTTTGCACGTGAGAACGGGTGGATCGAGGTTTACAGTTCGCACTTCCGGGTGTTGAGCGACGGCAGCGAACATGACGCGCGTCGCGTGGCCCGCGAATTCGAACAGATGCGGGCTGTCTTGGCTGATCACTTCCCAATCTACCGTCTGGAAAGCGGGGCGCCATTGCTGGTATTGGCCGCGCGTGACGAGAACACTGCCAAGAAACTGGCGCCGCAATTGTGGAAAGCGAAAGGGGCAAAGCCCGCCGGATATTTTCAGCACGGTTGGGAAAAACAGTTCGCTATGGTCCGGCTTGACACCATCGCACCAGATGCTTATCAAGTCGTTTATCACGAATACGTGCACACGGTTTTGCACACCAATTTTCGGTGGCTTCCGGTGTGGCTGGACGAGGGAATGGCGGAGTTTTACGGCAACACTCGCTTTAAACAGAACGAGATTTACATCGGTGCTCCCAGTAGCTATTACGGCTACCTCCGAGATAAGCACCTGATTCCCCTTGACACTCTCCTCGCGATAAACCGGTTTTCCCCTTATTACCATGATGAGGATAAGGTGCCAATCTTCTATGGCGAAGCCTGGGCTCTGGTCCATTTCCTAACGTTCGGGCCAGGCATGACCACGGAAAAACTGACTCAGTTCATTAACCTTTTACAGCAGGGCACAGAACAGAAGAAAGCGTTTCAGCAGATTTTCGGAGACACAGCAGAGCTGCAAAAGAATCTCGATCAGTACTTGCATCGCTTCACGATCACTGCTGCCATCTTCAAGAATCTTCCAAAGATGGACGAGAAAGATTTTCTGGTCCACACATTGAGCCTGGCAGAAAGCGAGAGCGAACTAGGTAGTTACCATTTGTGGAGCCATCATTACTCGGATGCTCGTCAGTACGTTGAACTAGCAATTAAAGATGATCCCAAGCTTGGTTTGGCTCACGAAGACATGGGTTTCTTGGATTTCGCAGAAGGTAAAGACGAACAGGCGGCTCGGGAGTTCGCGCAAGCCTACGATCTTGACCCAAACCTCTATCTCTCGCTTTTCTACAAGACAATGCTGTCCCCCATCGCCAGCTCCGACACTCCCCCCGATCAAGCTCGTTTGCGTGAGGCACTGCTCAAGACAGTGGGCCTCCATCCGCAGTTTGCGCCCGCCTATGTTGAACTTGCCCTGCTTGACGTACGCGAAGGAATGTATTCCGAAGCTCTGGGTATGGCGCGAAGAGCGGAACAGTTGGAACCTGGACGAGCCGGGTACCACCTGCTGAGTGGCCAAGTTTTGCTGCGCCTCAATCAAGGAAGAGAGGCCTCAGAATCTGCAAGGTATGTAGCTGAACGGTGGTTCGGTCCCGATCACGATGAGGCTGTTCAGCTCTGGAACGAAATCCCAGTGTCGGAGCGTGTTCCAGGGGACCAGCTCTCCGATGAAGTGCCCAAAGAGACCCAGACGACCGAAGGTAAAGTCCACTCAACCGCGTGTGCTGACAAGGATCACGGCTTCGCTCTGGTACTTGATAGCGGAACTCATGCCCTCACTTTTCATTCCAAAACCGGATTCATGAGTGGCTTTTCCGATACGATCTGGTATGGTGCAGACCACTTCAGCCTTTGTCACCATGTCGAAGGGTTGCATGCTGTTGTCCGTTATAAGCCACCAGCAGATAGCAGTTACGCAGGCGACCTTGCAGAACTTGAACTCCGGGAAGAACTGCCCGCGGCTCCCGCGCCCAGAACGGATACACCCACGGTGGAAAAGAAGTGAATCCGCGCGGAAGTCCTCACTGTTCATGCAGAAAGCGCGTGGTTCGCACACCGAGCGGAATGTGGATGGGTTCGGGCTTTGGCTGTTTCGCTCGCGACTCACGGAACATCGGGTCAACGATGCGCTCCTTGTATTCGTCGCCTGACATATGTTCAATTGCGGCCTGAGACGGTTCAAGCGCTGTTTCGCACGCCTCGATAGCTTGCGTGAGATTGGCGGGCGAATAACCCAGGCCGCGCTGATCCATCCATTTGCTAATCGTGGATCTGTTCTTCACGGAATCCGCGAATCCGTTCTCCTCGAATAGTGGCTTTATAATCTCGTCAGCTTCGGAGAGCACGGGCTTCTGTCTCCTCCGTTGCAGTTCCCAGTTAGCGAACCGGCGAAGGACAGATCCTGGAAGCCGTTCCTGCTCGATAGGCGTGAGTGTGGCAATCTCTTCCATCGTCAGCTCCTCCGGGGTTTTCGGCTGAAATGCTTCCTCTTCCTTTAGGGTCAACTGCTCCCAACAGTTCGAGAATGCCGTGTCATACGTCACGATTGCCGAAGGGTCTGCTCCTTCGTCAACCAAACGAAGAATCTCGGTTGTGAGAATCTTGGAGTTTTCCGGGCACACGATATAGCGCGGATGCTTTTCGAGGAAGTACTTCGCTGCGTTGATTGCAAAAACAGGTTCCTGACTATCCATTTTCTTCTCCTAGTATCGATCTACTGAAATACGTTATCGCGAAGACGCGGGCGTGTTGTTCCATCTCGTTTGCGTGCCGCTGACAACGGTTCGCTTCCGCTTCAAGATTTCTCGCCCGCTCGTGTAAGTGCTCGGGCAACATGCTCAGATCCAGATCCTCACATGGACTTTCAACGGGGCTAGCGTTTCTTGGCATTGCGTTTCGCTTCCTCTTGCTCTTCGAGCACGCGGGCAATGTCCGCCTTCACCTTTCGGCGCTCTGCGTCATTCTGTGCCAGAACTTGCTTCCGGTATTGCGCCGATGCCAGTTCTTCCTCGGAAAACTTAATCGGTCGCTTCGGGGCCTTGCGGTCTGCCATGACCTCCGCAATGGGTCGCATTAAATCCTTCCGCCGACGGATCTCGTTAACTTTATCCGGCTGAAACTCGAAGCGAATGACCTCGCCCGATGCCCCCTGCCGGTCCTCAATCCGTCTTCCTGGGCGGTTGACAAGTCCGAGCCGGACCATATCTTCCGATGTCATTGCAGCAATTTCTTCGTCCGTCCACTGGCGGGCGGGCTGTGCAGGAGCCGTCACTTGAGGCTGATTCGGCTGTAATTGTCGGGCAACTTCGGCACGATTCGATGGGCGTAGATACTCCTCTCGGTCTGCCTGACGTTGGGCTTCGGGGGCAACACTCTGGGATGCCTGTTCGCGGGCATTGATCTCGTCTTCAAACTGCTTGCGAGCTTCGCGGCGCATCTCATTATCTGCGAACGTGTAACTCATAACGTCATCTGCCGGGCGTCCGCTGGCATCCACCCGTTCTATGATCGGCTGCAGAGCATCATCAGCGAAGTTGGGGTTGAGTTGTTTCTTCACCGAGAGAAACGTATCAATGGCACCGCTTATTCGCCCGGACTCGTCGGGCGTCAGATCGAGAACGTGTTTCTGAATTACCTTGTCGCCTTGTGTCACAAAAACTTTTTGCTGCACTATCTCGTCAGTCATTTCATTCTCCTGTTCGTTTCCGTACTTTTTATCTTTCGGTTAAAGCGTCCGCACGTTCGTGGCCCGTGGTCCTTTGGAGCTGAGCATGCGCTCGAAGACCACGGCATCACCGGCGTATACAATTTTGAAGCCATCCATTTCGATATCGCTCCAATAGATGAAAAGCGAACGGCCTTCCGGGTCTGCATCGTCTCTGATCCATCCGAAGCCTCTCTGTGCGTCAAAACTTTCCACCGTGCCCGTGCTCATGGCTTCGCCTCCCCCTTTGACGGAAGGCCCGTCACTGGATGCCAGCCGATGTCGTACAGCTTCCGCTCACGCTGTTGAATGGACAATCGGCCAAATGCAGCGCGGTCCATTCCAACCGCATCAGCCTTCTCATTCCAGCTCTTGAGCGAGCGCTCGATGCCCGGCCAAATTGTCGTAATCAGTACTGTTGCCTGAAGCACGGGTTCGGCTTCGTTTTCGGCCCACTGCAGCAGTTCTTTCTCCGCTTCGAGATCAGCAGACCCCCTTTTGAGTGCAGCCCAACAACGCAACTGGAATCGAACCTCATCCCACGTCATGCCAAGGGCTGCTAGGGATTTCTCGACAAAAGCAGGAGCGGCGTCAACGAAGGAATCGAGCAGCGTTTCGTCTTTCGTTGCGGCCCACTCTGACATGATGTGCGCCAGTCGATTGCTCTCTGCTTCAAGCTCGCCCGTGAACCGATCTACGGCGTCCTGCATTTCATTCATGCTTAGCCAAGACATGGCGTTAGTCATCGGCATATACTTTCGCTTGTCGGGCTTGTCCGGCGTCGGGCCGGGCTTCGCTGTTTCAGCCACGGCAAGCCCCAGCTCTGAGAGCACGGTTTGTGCATCGGCATGGCGAGGGTCCTTCGGCGGGATGCCTCGGAGTTCTGCCAGCGCTCGCTCTTTCCGTTCGGGCGTCGAATCCGGGTTACTCAAGATTGCTTTTTGTGCTGCGATTGTTAGGTGCATCTGTTTCTCCGTAGTACGTTCGTTTCAAACTCAAAACAGTTAAGGCCAGCTCATCCGGTAGATTTTGCCGAAGGAGTTCATCGAGCAGCCGGGCAGACGGAGGAGTCGGGCTGGCGATCAGGTCTGTCAGCGCGGCTATCCGGTGCTTCGTCCGCTTCCCGTGCAGGATGATCCTGCGAAGTGTTCGGTATTCCCGAGTCGTCATTCGTTCTTTCCGTCGTCCGTTATCCGGATAGGACCTTGCTGCCTTTCAGGGAAGTTAGCCCGCAAAGAGAGCCGGGGTGCCTTGCCCGAAAGTGGGACCCGTAACTTTTCCGTACTAACTCACCTGACTGCCGCTCAAATTCGCTGGATCTGCTCCGGTCAAGACTCTGGCGGCGTCCAGGCCCGTGTAGCTGTAGACCCTCGTCTCCCCGTTCCGAAGGGCGAATGTCACCCAGACTTCCACTTCGCTCACGGGCACTATCGAGACTATGTTTTCGGTGGACATCTCTTTCCTCTCTTTAAAACCGTGTTCCTTTGCGTTCCTGTTCGTTCTGACGACGGTCAATGGGGGACATTGACCCGACACGGGTCGGAATCCCCTACTGCTGGAATCGAACCTAGCCTGCTTGTTCATTTTCCGTACTCACCGATTCATCCTCACTTTTCGTTTTGCCAGGCAACCGCTGCGGGGCTCTTAAAGGTACCCAGGGTGACCACACCCGACGCCAACGCCGGAAAAGTAGGACCCGCCCAGGGGACCCGAGGATTTCCAACTGCGTACTTCTTCTCCCCGCGCCAGATCCACGCAAAGCGCTCTGGGCCGTCCCCTGCAGCGGTTGCAGGCTGCCTTGCCCTTGCTGTCTGCATGCCGTTACGGGAGGGTGACCGTCCCGAACCTCGCTTTAAACCGTCGCCATTGCGTTCCTGTGCGCCTCTGACGAAGGTTCGGGGCTGGCAGCTCCGACTTCCCGGTCAAACCCGGCTTCTGCACTCCGAGCGCACTGGCGAAGCACTCCCGAATCACTGGCGAACTAGATTGCAGAACTGGTTATCCTTTCCAATAAACTGTCTTTTAAGCACTTACAGACTCGCTGCATCGAATTTGCATTGATTACTTCAGTAACCAAACGTCGCCAAACTGAGCCGAATGATGAGAAAGCACCGAGCGTAGTGTTTTCATAAGCACATTTTTGTACATCCATTTCTGTCATTACGGCTAGTTCATGGTGTACCGCTGCGCGATGATCTGCTCTATGCGGGCTTGCTCGTCTCGTGCACACCGGCTGCAGACGTGGTATCCAAACACTTCGCCCGGCTGCCTTCCGCTTCGCTTCGCGAAATCCTCGCTGATTACGAAGAGTCCGAGGTATTGCGGGCGTCGGTAGCACAGAGCGCATTGAGCTATCGATCCCAGTCGTTCTATCTGCTCAGGGCAAAGGTTGCACCAAGGGTGCACCAAGTGGTTGTGCAAGCTAACCGCCATAGATTTCAATGACTTCCCAAGACTGCACCAACTTTCTCTATACGTGTGTGCAGAATTTCATTCATAAAACATCGGAATTAAAGGACTTACAGCTCGGGGTATCACGCCCCCTTGTTTTTGGTGCAACCTTACTCGCTGAAAACAAATGAACAATTAAATTCAAGCCTGCACCACTCTGCCAAGCATCCACCGACCTTGCCCGGCCAAAGTTTTCTGCTGGTAGCGCCGGATATGCCCTTCCCTGATTTCCGCATCGCGGGCTTGCTCGTACACACGCGTTCCATAACGGTAGTAGTGAATGGCCTTTTTCGCTTGACTCTCCGGGATCTCCTCCACCGTATAGAGAAGCCGCACGAGCTTGTTCCCGATTACCGCATGAGGATTGTCACCCACGATGGGGGCCAGGCGCTTCCTGACGGCGAGCTGATAGTCCGACAACCGTATAGCCTTCGCCATGATTTCGGGCGTCACCAGTGGGTGTCCCAGATCGCCCACGGGTGCCGGTGTCAAGAGCCACGACAAATGCAATGCGTTCTTCTGGGCCAGAACGTTGAGCCGATTTCTGACATCCGCATCTACCTCCGGCGGGATCGAATCAAACCAGCTTTGCAGCATGGCGCGGGCTTCCGGGCTGATGGTCACAATCGCGGGTTGCTCATCGAGCGAGATGATTTTCTGAAACAGTCGCGCCTGTAGATCGAGCAGGTTCGGAGTTTCAATCGTTGCCACTGTGCGGGTTTCACCTGATGCGATCAGATTCAAACGCCCGAATATTCCGCTGCCCTGCGAGTTCGACCCGACGAACATCGTGTCCCAAATTTCGGGCGTAGTTCCTCCGAGCAGCGAAAACCGGCCCACCGCAGGCACTTCCTTGCGTTCCTTCGTCTGCGTACCCCTCGGGGATTCACTGTCGTAGAGATCCCGAACCAGACCCAGCAGGCTAGACCCACCGTGCGGAACATTCCCTTTGTCGAAAAAGATGTTCACTTCCCCGAATACCGCAATCACGTCGGGATGTTTCAACATCGCTTCGAGCAGTCCGGGCTCACTCGCCGGTGAACACTGCAAAGCCCCCAAATACTGATATGCGGGTTTGTTAGGCCCCAGCAATGGTGTCGGGAGCTTCTCAAACATTTCCGTCGCTAGCGATATCGCTGTGCCTTTGCCTCCACCTTGCGCCATGATGAGGATCGTATAGAACCGTGGGGAAGTATTGATCCGGGCGAACCGAAGGCGATTGCTGACTATCGAACCCACAACCGTTTTCAGGCTTTCGATCAGGAATTCTCTGGGAATGTAGTTCTCGCGTGAGCAGATCTCCGCAAACTCGCCGTACAGCGTTCCGTCCCATACGTTAACCGGATAAGGTGTTTCTAGTGCGGGTTTTGGTTCGGCTGGAGTCACTGCCGGTGTGATAGCTTCCACCCGGCTCGGTTCGTGCAGCTCTGTAGCTGGCCTGTTGCGGGGTTTCTCCCGTTCCTGTTCCGGGCGATCAAAGAACCAGAACTGCTTTCCACTTCGCTTCTCCGCTTCCGCCCGAAACTCTTTCCAATGTTTCGATGTGCATGAATTATGGAAACATTCAAAACCGAGCACGCCGTTAGCTCGCAACAGAACAGCAGCGTCCGGCGCTTTGTGCTCTGCGTTAAAAAGACACTCGCTGAGAATCCACTTGTACCCGTCTGCATCGTCCTTCCGGGCTTGATGTTCTATTCCGTGGGAATCTAAAAACTGCTCAACTCGTTCCGGGCTGATCTGTCTCCCGCTGGACTGGGGAGTTGCATGGGCTTCGGTTGGAACTTGCGCGGCTAACGCTTCAAGCAGAGCCGGTGAAACGGCCTTAAGGTCTTCCACTGCTGGCCGGTAGCAGCGGGCTACGCGATGCGGGCGATCTGGGATGTTGTCACCCTTCGCGGCGAGCGATCCATACGCTTTAATGATGCGGGCAGCGTTGAAAACCTTCTGATCGATTTTTACCGTGGCATCATCGAAATGCACAGCTAGAGCCTTTAGGCACTTTTCAAGCAGAGCTGACGCGGCATCATCATTCGGAAGATCGATGAGATACAGAAGGTGATATCCGTTCCCAGAATCACATTTCAATGGTTCCGGCCATCCCAAGGCGCGAAGGTATTCGTAAACGGCTGTCGCTTTCACGCGGGCAAGGCTTTTCTCTGCATCGGTGGAAGAAATGCCGGAAGGCCGCGCAGGATCAATATCGATAGGAAGCCAGAACCGGCGCACGATCTGAGGATCACTTGTAGTTAACTTTGCGTAAGTTTTCGCCCGGTTCGCGCTGCGAGCCAGCAGAGATGATGCCACGGGGTTGAGAGTGTAGTAGACGCCTTCAACTTTCCCGCTCCAGGCTCGGATCTCATCGGCTAGCTTTCTGAAATCGGTGAAATATCCGGAAACCGTACCATGCTTACCGGCCTTGGGAATCCGCATCTCTACCGTTTGGCCCGGCTCGAACAATAGTGCAATGCCCAACTCAATCGGATCACTCGGCAACTCTCCGAAGCGTCTGCAGTCCTCGTGCCTAACTGCAGCTTGCGTCTCTGACGAGGCTTCGCCTAATTCGTCCTGTAGCCAATCGGTAACAGGGAACTGGGTTTGCTCTGGGCTGACGGGCTGCGTTGACATCAGAGAGCCCCCATCCAATCAGCCGAGCCGGTAGATTTTGATTGTTCGGTTATTGTGGGAGTGGCGGGCTTCTTTTGCGAAGTGTCAAGACGGGGTAGGCGACGGAAGAGACGGCGCTTCAGCTCCTCGCCCGGCATCCATCGGATCGAAGAGCTTCCAATCTGATCGATGACATCCCGCGCCGTGGCAAGCGGTTTCTGATCGATGAGAATTCGGAGGAAAACTCGTTTCTGCTTTGCGGACGCAAGCAGATCAAAGACGGCTGTTTTAACCGCATCAAACGCGCTTTTGCAGCCCGGCACTTCTTTGGAGAACACCTTCGGATTGCCGATCACACGGAAGAAATACGTGGCCGTTGTGCAGGTGCCCGGCTTGGGGTGGGTAGCTGTAACGAGGATTGTTTTGCGGGTGGGATCGTCGGCAGTTTCGACGGGTGGAGTAGGTTCGTTTTCCCACTCTACGGTGCGGGGTTTGACATTCGCATACACGTTTGCGGAATCCGTGCCGGTGCCGTGCACAATATCAACTTCAGCCGTCCGGCCAAGCAATTGAATGGGATCTAGACTTGTGCCTTCGTATCCGGGCACGGATGCCAGGAGCTGCTCAGTATCTTGTCCGAGGCAGATCCATAGAGTTGCGGAAGCCTTTTCATCGTGCAGGTTAAAGCGGAAATTTGCAATTTGCCGATCACCTTTCTTCGTCGGACGGACGCTGATGTCCGTGAGCTGGGCAAGGTGACGGCCTTCTGTGGCGAGCTGAAACTTCTTATCGTTCATTTGTTCCTTCTTTTTCTCCCCGTTCGGGGATATTTAAAAATGTTTACAACATCCATTCTCTGGCACACTCAGCCGATTCAGTTACACTGTGAAACGCATCTAGCGCTGTCGCACAGCTCTACGCAAACGCCGATACGCTTCCACAGGCGAATTCGATGTCCGCATGATTTCCTGGCGAACCGTCTCGAATCCCCTCGCACGTGTCGTCACTTCTGCTGGGGCGTAGTAGCGAGACCAGTACGGGGCTTCGTTATCTAACGCGATCTGCAGTGCACGCGGGTCCAGCATCGTCATGAAGTCTCCTTTTTGCGTTGCGCCCTATTTCCATTCTCTGGCACACTCAGCCGATTCGGGCGTCCAGCTTGCGGTCAACTCTCGGTCGGTTGAACGGTGTTCACGCGGATGTGAACGATCTGCCGCCGTATGTAATTTTCGAGGCGGATTGAACCGGGATGGCTTAACGTCGCTCGGAGATTGCCCCGAGTCGCTCTCGCCAGTCGATCTCTTTGTTCCCCGAATTCACGAGGCGTCAAGACGCCACGATCAAGCGCGGCACTCAATTCCCGAAAACGGAATTCAAACTCCCCGATGACCCGGATCGCCGTGTTTTCGTCTTTGGGCGAGAGATTTGCAGCGTGCAGGACGTTCTCCTTTAGGGCCATCGCCTGAAGGATCATCGAGTACGCCATATCTTCGGAAATTGCGGTTTGGGTGGTAGGGGCAGGAAAGTGCTGGGCTGTTTGCGCGATGCTTGCCGATACTGCAAGCACACAAAGCAACGCAGCGGCAGGACCTTTTGTAATTCGACTCATCTAATACCTTTCTGCTTTTCGCGTTCTATGTAACTATCCAAGTCTTTTTTATCCACGAGTAAGCGCTTCCCAAAACGTACGTGTGGAATATCTCCGTCCCAGATCCTCTCCCGGATAAACCAGCACGTTGCCCCAGAATAGGCAGCAGCCTCGCTGACGCGAAGCAGACGCGGTGATAGCGGCGGACAGCTTGTCTGCTGGGGTTGTAAAGCAGCTTCGGGATCATGGTTCGACATTCTTCGTTTCCTTCTCCTCGCTATACCTGCACGCGTGCCAAACTTTCGCTTAGAGCGAAACTTAGAGTGCTTTTCTACTCGGAAACCCACGACAGTTGTTCATTCGCCACGATCCGGCCACAAATTCGACCAAATGCCGTCGCGAAATTGTTTGCACACGGCTGGGAACAATTTGTCCCATTTGACAAATCTTCATTCTGTAACCTTCGCGCTGATGTGACATAGCGGATCTCTTCCACGGACTAAAGCTATTCAGTTGTTCTCGTTTGATTGGCGGCTCGTCAGATTTGCGACGACCGCAGTGCCCCGGTCAGAACGGGGCGTGGCGTAGATTTAAGAGGCGGGATTGACCCAGGCGAGCGGCATTCTCCACGCAAACACCGCTGACCAACTCTAAGAGTGTGAACTATACCAAAGCTATCGACGAATGTCAAGCACACATGATGGCTGACTGTCAAGATAAATCGTTCATTTTCCGTATAAATATTTCCGCCTAGTCTCGGCGTGAGACTCAACCCTGAGACTGCCTCTAGGGAGCATTCGAGCTAATTTCGCCGCTAATTCCATTCTATGGGACGTGTCGCTGATTCGGGCGTCCGGCGCGGGGATGGCACTTTGGTGCCTTTCGTGTATCGATAAAACTGGATATCCTAATGCAAGTGAGGGAGGGATCGTATGCGAGGAGCGGGCAATGTTGCGAAGCTGAAGTTCAAAGTCAAAACGCAGGGCTGGACTCCAGCCGATGGCCTAGTCAACAAATGGCTGAAGAACGAGAAGGGCGAATTCGTCCGGCGCGACTCCAAGAATTACTACCTGATCTACTACCACGGCGGGCGTCAGATCCACGAGAACTCGCGCACTGCCAGCTTTGAAGAGGCGAAGGACATGCTTCTGCAGAGGCTTGGAGACAAGGGGAAACGAATCCGGCCTAAGCACACGGCGAAGCTCCGTTACGAGGATATCCGTGAGCCTTGGCTGGATCGCCTGCAGACCCGGAAGAAAACCATGCTGCAGACTCTAGCCGATGGCACTCGCACGGTCTGGGGATTGGAGCATGTAGACAAGTTTTTCGCTCACGTGAAAGTCTCGGCAATTGACGATCATGCGGTTGTGCGATTCCGCAAGGCCCGGCTAGCCGAAGGCGCTTCGGCTTCCACAGTGAACAGGAATCTTTCGCTGCTTCGGGCAATGATGAGCCTCGCCAGGAAGAAGAAGAAATATTACGGGGATCTCCCCGATTTCGAGATGACCGACGAGCGGGCTAACGTCCGCAAGGGATTCCTGGAACACGCGGATTTTGAAAAGCTCCTGGCGCAACTGCCCGCACATCTGCACACGCTGCTGATTTTTCTCTATACGGTTGCCGTACGGTTGGGCGAAGCACAAGCCGTCGCATGGCCCCAGATCGATCTCAAGAACCGAGTCGTGAGCCTGTGGGATACCAAGAATGGTGAATGGCGCACCGTGCCCCTATGCACTGAACTCGTCAACCGGCTGTCACAAGTCCCCGGTTCGAACCGTGACGGTGCAGTGTTCTACCAGGGCGCTTTCCGCAAGAGCTGGATTTCGGCTTGCATCAAATGCAAGCTGGGCCACTGGGAGCACCCAGACCCGAAGACCGCGAAACGGAAGCAGTACATTGGGCTGCTCGTGCATGATTTGCGGCGTTCAGCGATCCGGAACATGACTCTGGCCGGTGTCCCTCAAAACGTCATCATGGCGATCAGTGGGCACAAGACTATCGCAGTGTTTCTCCGCTATAACATCGTCGCACCTACGCAGCTTCACACAGCAATGCAGGCAGTCGAGCTGCAGCAGCGTGCAGAACTGCAGGGGCAGGATACGGAACAGAAGCAGCTACAGCCGGAAACTCGGACGAAACAACTACGAGGATGAAGGCATGATCGATTTCCATGCGGCGATTTTCTCGGGAGAAGATTCTTCGATTTCCCACGGCAGGAGACTGGGGCAAGGACCGTTCAGCACAATACCACACCGAATGTATCGGCTGTCCTCGGTTTCCTTACCGTCGTCGTCGAATCGCAACAATCCCGCATCAGATTGCACGGTAATCGACGGAACAACCGAAACCACTTTACCTAAAAGGCGTCCAACCCCGAACAGCAAAACCTCTTGGCCAGCCACTAGTTTTTTCGTATCCATACAAAGAAAGAATGGAGCGGGGTACGGGGATCGAACCCGTGACATCGAGCTTGGGAAGCTCGCGTTCTACCGCTGAACTAACCCCGCTCAGCTCAACCATCTTAGCTCACGCACCCCACACAGTTCCAGATTGGCGTCACAGGAATCGGCGAACGATCCCGAACATCCGCCAACAATGCAAATAACGATGCAAATTCGATTGTTAAACTTGCTAAGTATTGGAGGTAATGACGGTTAGCCGCACAGGAAATCCAGCTTGGGAAGCTGGCGTTCTACCGCTGAACTACTCCCGCTCAGCCGGGCGAACATCGTTTAGCTTATCACCGCGCGCAAGCGGTCTCAACCAATCTCGGATTCGCGTGGTAGCTCAATTGAGTTTTGGTCCACGCGAATCCTTCGCTCCGCCTGAAAAGCGGCTGCGCTCAGGATGACGCCTCAGTGGAAGACCAATCGCCGACTCGCAATTCGTGATGACCGGCCGCGATTCGTGTTTAAATAGTCGGCCTGTGGGTTGAATCCTCTTCTGAACTCTGGGAGATTATGCGCCATCGTGAATCAAAACCCTCGCGCCGTGCCTTCGTCCGAAATGTGCTGACGACCGGCGCAGTTGCTACGATTTATCCCGCACTCAGCGCGGGCCGGGAGGTGGCATCGTCCGCAGAGCCCGCCGCGCCTGACGTCAAGCCTTTCGAACTGGATGAGATCACGATCGCCGAACTGCAGGAAGGTATGAAATCGGGCAAGTTTACGGCGCGGTCGCTGGTTGAGAAATACACCACGCGCATCGAGGAGATCGACAAGCGCGGCCCGGCGATCAATGCGATTATCGAAATGAATCCAGACGCCCGCTCGATTGCGGAGGCCCTCGACCGGGAGCGCAAGGACAAAGGAGCGCGCGGCCCGCTGCATGGTATCCCGGTGCTGATTAAGGACAACATCGACACCGCGGACCACATGATGACCACGGCGGGGTCGCTGGCGCTGATGGGCTCGAAGCCACCCAAAGACTCTTTTGTCGCGCAGCGGTTGCGCGCGGCGGGCGCAGTGATTCTGGGCAAGACGAATCTGAGCGAGTGGGCGAATATTCGCTCCAGCCACTCCACGAGCGGATGGAGCGGGCGCGGAGGGTTGACGAAAAATCCGTATGCGCTGGATCGAAATCCGTGTGGGTCAAGTTCGGGCACAGGCGCGGGAATTTCGGCGAATCTCGCCCCTGTGGGCATCGGCACCGAAACTGATGGGTCGATCGTTTGCCCGTCGTCGTCGAACGGGCTGGCTGGGATCAAGCCTACCGTAGGGTTGGTCAGTCGAGGCGGAATCATCCCCATCTCTCACAGTCAGGACGGCGCCGGACCAATGTGCCGAACGGTGCGCGATGCCGCAATCTTGCTGGGAGCTTTGACCGGCGTTGATCCTGACGATGCAGCCACAGCTGACAGCGCGGGCAAAGCGCAGACCAACTACGCACAGCACTGCGATCCCGACGGACTGAAGGGGGCGCGCATCGGCGTCGCGCGAAAATATTTTGGCTTCAATGACTCGGTCGACGCGTTGATGGAGCAATCCCTTGACGTGCTTAAGAAGGCAGGGGCGATCCTGGTGGACCCCGCCGACATCGAAACGCTAGGAAAGTTCGATGACACTGAGCTGCTGATATTTATGTATGAGCTGAAGGCGGACCTGAATGCGTATCTGGCGCGACTGGGCCCGGGCGCACCCGTGCGAACGCTGAAAGACATTATTGACTTCAATGATCGTCACCATCAGAAGGAGATGCCCTACTTCGGGCAGGACTTATTCGTAAAAGCAGAAGCGAAAGGACCGCTTACCGAGAAGGAATATGTGGATGCGGTGGCGAAGAATCACCAACTGGCGCGGACCGAGGGTATCGACGCGCTCATGGATAAGAACCGTCTTGACGCTATCGTGGCTCCGACAGGAAGTCCGGCGTGGCTCACCGATCTGGTCAACGGAGATCATGTGGCCGGAGGCAGCTCGAATGCCGCGGCGGTGGCGGGTTATCCTAACATTAATGTGACCGCGGGTTACCTTGCGGGTTTGCCGGTTGGAATCTCTTTCTTTGGGCGGGCGTGGAGCGAACCGGTCCTGATTAAGCTGGCTTATTCGTTCGAGCAGGCGACTAAGGCGCGCCAGACACCGCGGTTTCTGCCCACGATCGGACCAGGGTAGAATCAGGACTAGGAGCTGGAGGTAAGTTATGGCCAAGCTCGTTTCTTGCCAGTCTGTATTTCTGGTTCTGACTAAGTGGGTGCTGTTGGGTGTTGGACTCGCTTGCGTCGCTCGTGGGCAAGTCTTCGACACCGACTTGGAAGTGAAGGTCGGCGGCTTGCCGGCACTCATGGCGCGGTCGCACGACGCAACGGACGTGCTGCCAACCGCGCTCGATACTATCTTTCATGACCGCAGCGTTTGCTGCGGGAGAGATTCTGCCCTGGAAGACAGTGTGGCTGCGGCCGATCCGCAGTCTCTGAAGGATCTAGCCTCCAAACTACAGGGAAGACATCTGCTCGGCGACGGCCGTCCGATCCAGATCACGGCCGAGTTCTGGCCGCCGGATGCGATCAATTCTGGTAAAACAATAAGCGCACTCACTGACAAACAAGCCCTGCTTATGATGTGGGACTCTCACCTGTATGTGCTTTACGGGGCCGTCTACCGGTGGATCTCGGTTGGGGGCACAACAGAAGGGGGTGCGACAGCAATGACGCTGATCCGTAAGTTCCTGTTGCTCGACACGCGGTTTTCCGATTCGCGCCGCGAAGTCGTCTTCACGCGCGGCGTTGATGACGCAGACAAAGTACAAGGCTTGTTGTTCCTGCAAACCAAGAGACAGTAGCTGCACTTCTTCCTGCGTTTTTTGTCTAATGTCGTCGACCCGCAACCTGCGCCATCCCAGATGAGGCTTGGAAACAAGGTCACTGCAGTCGATCGTGATTCGTGATGTTTCGTTGGAGGATTTCATGGCCCCCGGTACAACTGAGCGTCTAACCCGCTCTCCATTTCTCGCGTCTGTCCTGCTTTACACCTGCTTCGCGAGCGCCCTTAGTTCAAGTGCCATCGCGCAAGCAGACCCGACGCATGCGGTGTCACCTGCGACTTTTCCTGGGACATCGTGGACGCACTTTGCGTCCCTTAAGGAGGCCGGTTGGTCTCAGGAAAAGCTAGCTGCCGCCCGTGCATACGCCGACGCCGATTCAATTCACACCTCCGCGGTGATGATCGTCCAGGGCGGTGAAGTTGTCGATCAGTGGGGAGATATCGACAAGAAAATCACCTCCTATTCCGTGCGGAAGAGCCTGCTCAGCGCTCTCTACGGTATCTATTCTGCCGAAGGTGTCATTGACATCAACCAGACCCTGGAACAATTGGGAATCGACGATTCACCCGATCCGCTGACAAAGGAAGAAAAGCAATCGCGGATTGTTGATCTGCTGCGCGCGCGCTCTGGTGTCTATCACCCGGCATACATGGAAACCGAATCGATGAAGAAGAACCGCCCAGCGCGCGGGAGCCACGCGCCAGGGACTTTCTGGTACTACAACAATTGGGACTTCAATGTCCTTGGGACCATCTTTGAGAAGAAGACAGGTTTGAAGATTGGCGAAGCGTTTTATCAGCGCATTGCCAAGCCGATCGGGATGCAGGATTTTCAGCCGGACGATGTCTATTACATCGGGGGGCCAATTTCGGTTCACCCCGGCTATCCCTTTGAAATTACAGCGCGCGATTTGGCGCGCTTCGGATTGCTCTACCTCCAGCACGGTCGCTGGAATAACAAACAGATTGTGCCGGAAGCCTGGGTCGAAAAAAGCAGCCACGCCAACGAGATGGTGAAGGCCAACGGGGTGGATGTCGGCGGCTACGAATATCTCTGGTGGGTGGACTACGGTGGCGTGCACTTCCCGGAAGTCTCGCTCCCCGGCATATTTTCCGCGCGGGGTGCGGGCGCACACTTTCTTTTTATTCTCCCGACCCTCGACTTAGTCATCGTGCACCGCACCGACAACGAACCTCCCGTCAAAAACGCGAAAACGATTGAGGAAATGGCCAACCGCGGATCGATCGCAGAGGACAGAGCCCAATTTGGCCATCTTATGAAACTGATCCTCGACGCTCAGACAGGTCACTAGTCGACTGAGCCAGCAACCCATCGTAGGAGAGCAGATGTCGCTTACACGTCGCGAGCTCTTGGAGAAGTCCTTGGCGTTCGGAGCCGCCACATTTCTGTCAGATTGAGGCCTGCATTGCAGCGGGACCGTCTAGCGGGACAGGCCAATCTTCTCGCGTTCAGTCATGTATTCCCGCTTAAATTTCACTAGCTTCACGCACTATCCGACGTACGTTGATCGCGATTATGCTTATATGTCTGGGACCGGTTTTCGGCCCCTGCGCGTGACTGTAAAGGCCGGATACACGGCGCGTGTAGCGGTGCCGATGGGGGTGGTCGATGTCAAGCTCGTGCCCCCATCCCCTTATGGAATAAGTTGTACATGCACCGACGCAGCGGGGCATTACCTTCCTTATCTCC
This sequence comes from uncultured Acidobacteriaceae bacterium, assembly GCA_963768265.1. Lineage (GTDB taxonomy): Bacteria > Acidobacteriota > Terriglobia > Terriglobales > Acidobacteriaceae > Sulfotelmatobacter. The sequence continues at coordinate 298,388 of CAVYHM010000044.1, read as the reverse complement.
GTGAATTCGGCGGCGCTGGCCAAAAGGTAGCAATGCCACCTGGTGCCTACACCTACGTTTGCGGAACAGGGGTAAAGACCCCGCACAATCTACCTTAGTTCTCCAAAGAGGAAGTTTCACCTAATTACTGTTTCTAACAATTCTTAGAGGATCTTTTCTTCTGAGTCCGAACATTTTCCCGTGTTAGTCTTGTCTCGAACACCAATGAGGGGGTAGTAATGGCTAACTTGAACACAGTAGTGGCCTCCTTACGCGTTGAGTATTCCCGTCTCGAAAAAGAGATGGAACGCGTGGGGAAAGCCCTGGCCGCGCTCGGCCATGCGAACGGGAATAAGCTCAGGAAAGTAAAGCGTACCTTGAGCAAGGAAGCCCGTAATCGCATTGCCGCAGCGCAAAGACTACGCTGGGCAAAAGTGCGGAAACAAGCTGCCAAGCTAGTCAAAACATAGGTAGCTGTAAACTTCGCTAGCACCGCGGGCGGCCTCGTTCGTAAGTTCTCCCAGGATTCGCGGGCGAGGCCTTAGCGGGGGATAACACAGAAGTCTTTAACTTACTTCCGACCTTAAGTCCAGCGGAACCACTTCAGAGCCAGCACGAACGAAATCCCTCCCCAAAGAAGCATCACCAGCAAGCGCGGCCACTGCTGGAGGAGTGGCGTGCCCTCCAGGATGCTGGCTCGCAACGCATCGTTGAGCGCGGTCAAAGGCAGCGCCTTGATCAGCGGATGGATCACTGCCGGGAATCGCTCGTAGGAGAAGAAAACTCCTGAGAAAATCCACATCGGCATCATCACCAGATTGATGAGGCCACTCACCGACTCGATTTTCTGCGCGCGACTCGCGGTCAGCAAGCCCACGCCGCCAAATGTGAGCGATCCGATTCCTGCGAGCAGAGCAATGGCGGCGATCGACCCCAGAACCCGCATGTGAAAGAAAAGCACGCCAAAGATCAGCAGCAATCCGACTTCGATGACCATCAGGATCAGGCGGCTCGAGGCCAGAGCCAGCAGGAAATCTGTGCGGCGCATGGGGGTGCCCACAAAGCGCTTGAGCAGTTTGCGCTGGCGCATGTCGACCAGGGCAAAACCGATTCCCCACATGCCGGAGTTCATCAGGTTCATACCGAGCAGGCCGGGGATGAGGAAATCGATGTAGCGCGACCCAGGCTCGGACGACGTGACGACGGCGGTGGCGACAACGTCTTTGCGGCCGGCCCCGGCTTGCAGTGCATCGTTGACTTCCGTTTTGGCTAGCACGCTCTCGGGACGGGCGGGATCGTAGCGGTACTGGAAGCCTCCGTTGGCGCCGGGTTCGATGACGAGATCGAATTTGCCGAGACGGAATCCCTGGCGAGCAGCGTCGGCGCTCAGGACTTGCGCCTTGAATCGTTCGTGCTGCGGCGAGCGCGCCAGCATGGCGGGCGCGTCTTCCGTACCCGCGCCTGCAGCGATCGCAACCGAGATTGCGTCCCCGGGCTTGTTGCGGAACGCGATGCCCAGGCCGAGCGCGAGCAGCAGCGGGAAGATGAACACCCAGAAGACAACTTCCGGCTCGCGCTTCAGTTCGAGCATTCGAGCCATCAGCAGATGGCGATAGCCGGACCAGCGGCCGTTGCGGAGCGGAGGTGCGGGCGAGGATTTCGCCAGCGTGACCGGTGGTTCCTGGACAACGCTCATAAATACCTTCAACGATTACTCACGAGATTGAGTTTGTGCCGTCCCTACGGAGTCTGTGTCATAGCTTTTCTTCCGCCCCTTCGGGGCTGTTTCATTTCCGACTTTTCACCCACGGCTTGCGCCGTGGGCTTTATTCTTGCGCCGCCCTTCGACTTCGCTCAGGGCAGGCTTTCGCGGCTAGTCCTACCGTCCGGCGGTTTTACTCATCCCGCAGGTGGCGGCCTGTCAGCCGCACGAACACATCCTCCAGGCTTGCCTGCCGCGTGGTCAGGTGCTGTAACGCACTTCCCTGCTTGTCGATTGCGTCGAGCAGCGCGGGGATGGTGAGATGCGGTTCCTTCACGTTGAGGGCAACGAGGCCATCGTCCTCGCGGACGGATTCGACGCTTGGGAGCGCGCGCCAGGCGTCTTTCTCCGCGTGGGACTCCGGCTTCCCTGTCGATCCGTTGCCGCTCACGGAAAACTCCACCACGTGATGGCCGCCGAGGCGGTTGATCAAATCGGCGGGTGAGCCCTCGGCGATGATTTGCCCATGGTCGACGATGGCCAGACGGTCGCACAGGCGCTCGGCTTCGTCCATGTAGTGCGTGGTCAGGAGCACCGTGCCGCCATCGCGCTGGAAGGCACGAATGATGTCCCACAACTGGCGGCGGCTTTGCGGATCCAGGCCGGTCGTGGGTTCGTCGAGAAAAAGAATTCTTGGATTGCATACCAGGGCAGTCGCCACCGCCAGCCGCTGACGCTGGCCGCCTGAAAGCTTGCCAACCCAGGCGTCAGCCTTTTCGGTGAGTTCCAGCTGCTCCAGCACTTCCTGAGACGAGCGCGGTTCTCGGTAGAAGCTGGCGAATAGTTCGATAGTCTCGCGCACGGTAAGCTTTTCCGACAGGCGCGTTTCCTGTAGAGAGATGCCGAGCCACTCGCGCATTTCGCGCTCGTTTTCCCGCCAGGTATTGCCAAAGATCGACACCTGGCCCGAAGTGGGCTGCAAGAGGCCTTCGAGGATCTCGATAGTCGTGGTCTTCCCTGCCCCATTTGGCCCGAGCAGGCCGAAACATTCTCCGGGCTGGATTTCCAGGTTCAGCCCGCGCACGGCCTCGACCTTGCTGTCGTAAGTTTTGCGCAAATCGCGGCACTGGATGGCGGGGGGCATGTTTCGCATTCTACCGTGCAGGTATAATCTTCGCACCCTATGACCCTGGCCGCTGGCACGAAGTTGGGCCCGTACGAAGTTGTCTCGCTGATTGGCGCTGGCGGAATGGGCGAAGTGTATCGCGCCCGCGATGCGCGCCTGGGTCGCGACGTCGCCCTGAAGATATTGTCGGAATCATTCGCGCGCGACCCGGAGCGCCTGCGCCGCTTTGAGCAGGAAGCGCGCGCGGTCGCGGCGCTGAACCATCCCAACATTCTGGGGCTCTATGACATAGGATCGCAGAATGGCAGCCCCTACCTGGTTTCCGAACTTCTGGAAGGGCAAAGCCTGCGCGAGATGCTGAAGGGGGGCCCGGTGCCCTCGCGCAAGGCGGGGGATTATGCAGTTCAGATTGCGTCGGGCCTAGCGGCCGCGCACGAAAAAGGGATTGTTCACCGCGATCTCAAGCCGGAAAACCTTTTCATCACGAAAGACGGGCGGGCGAAGATTCTCGACTTTGGACTGGCCAAACTGACTGTCGCTCCTCCGCCCGGGCCGCCTGATTCCGACGGGCTGACGGTCACCAGTTCTCCCACGCTCGCTGGCGTAGTGATGGGCACCGCCGGTTACATGTCCCCGGAACAGGTGCGAGGCGAACCGGTCGATCATCGCACCGACATCTTCGCCTTTGGAGCCGTGCTGTACGAAATGATCTCGGGCCAGCGAGCGTTCCACCGCGACACTGCGGCCGAGACCATGACCGCGATCCTGAAAGAAGATCCGCAGGATTTTACCAGCGATGCAAAGGTGATTTCCCCCACGTTGGACCGTATCGTTCGCCGTTGCCTCGAGAAGCGGCCGGAACAGCGTTTTCAATCTGCACAAGACCTGGCCTTTGCGCTGGGGGCGCTTTCGGGTACGGACGCCAGCGGCGCCACCCGTGCAGCGCAGGTTCGAGCACCGAGTATCAGCCGACCTTGGCTATGGGCGATAGCAGCGTTGCTTCTTTTGGGCGTTTCCGACGTCGTCTGGCTTGCCTCCCGCAGTACCCAGCCTGCCCGCCGCATGCAGTTCGCGCTGCCGGTTCCGGGCGAGGTTAGCCAGGTGGCGCTCTCCGCAGACGGACAGATGCTTGCGCTCGTGTCACCCGACGACAAGACCGGCGTACCTACGATCTGGGTGCAGCGAGTCGGATCACCCACCGCAGTGGAGTTGGCCGGAACCGGAGACGCGAACTATCCCTTCTGGTCGCCGGATGATGCCTACGTCGGCTTCTTTGCCAAGGGCAAACTGATGAAGGTGGCTGCAGCTGGCGGCTCACCCCAAACCCTGGCCATCGCAAGCGTGGCCCGCGGCGGCACGTGGGGCGCCAAGAATGTCATCGTGTACACTCCCGAACCCCAGGGCGGCCTCTGGCGGGTGAATGCAGACGGGACCGGCGCGGCGCCCTTGACGTCCTTGGGCAAGAATGAGCAGTCTCACCGTTGGCCTGTTTTTCTGCCCGATGGGGATCATTTCTTGGTTTGGGCGGGAAATTTCGTCAACAACCGCGACGATCGCGTCAGCGGTATTTACGAGGGTTCCCTTTCGGGCAAGGAGAAGAAACTGGTAGTTCTGGCGCACTCCAATGTTGGGGTAGGCCACGGCCAGATTTATTACGCAAATGACAAGCGGCAATTGGTCTCTTCCGCATTTGACACGTCGAAGGCAACTCTCTCCCGAGAGCCCCAGATCGTCGCGGAATCGATCGGATTTCAGCCTTCGGTGATCTGGGGTGCATTTTCAACCGCCGCCAACGGAAACCTGATCTATTCCACCAGTACCCAGACAACCGTGTCGGCGTTGACTTGGGTGGACCGGACCGGCAAGGAAGTCGGCCGGGTCGGAGAGCCGGGAACACTCTCGAATCCCACCCTCTCTCCTGACGGCAAACGGGTCGCGGTCGACATTGCCGACTTAAGAGAAAACAACGTTGATGTCTGGCTCGAAAGCCTGCAAGGCGGCTCCAACACCAGATTCACATTCGGCGCCAGCGAGGAAGTCGTAGGTGTGTGGTCGCGCGATGGAAAGGCCATCGCTTATCGCGACGTAGGGGAACGCGTCCAGCTGCTATCGAAGGCGGTCTCGGGCCTGGAGCCGGAAAAGATGCTCTACTCCGGAGAAATCGCCGGCGACATTTTGCCCAATTCATGGACCCTCGATGATACGAAGATCCTGTGCACGATGTTCTTCCCGACGCGGGTGGGAGACCGCGTCACTGGTCTCGTATTGATGCCCGCTGCGGGCGGGCAGCCGACCCCGTTCCTGGAAACCAAAGGCTCGGAACAGAATGGCCAGGTTTCGCCCGACGGAAAATGGGCAGCGTATGCCTCCAATGAATCGGGCGATTGGGAAGTCTATGTCACCACGTTCCCGGGAGCGGCGGGAAAGTGGCAGATCTCGCGGGGCGGAGGCGCCGAGCCTCGGTGGCGCGGCGATGGCAAAGAACTTTTCTACATCGGGCAGTCAGGAATGCTGATGGCAGCACCGGTGGAGACCGAAGGAAATTTCTCCAGCGGTACGCCCGCCCCACTGTTCCAGGTTCGTGGCCGCTCGCACGTTTCGTCGACCGATGAATTCACCTACGATGTCAGCCGAGATGGAAAGCAATTCCTGGTCAATCGCTACTTCAAAGCCGATCATCCGAACCCTCTGACGATTGTGCTCAACGAGACCGCCGAAGCACAGAGGTAGCCGGTTCGCGACGAACCCAAAACGAGCTTTGCTAAAATACCGCATCGCCGGAATCCCTTCCGGCATCTTTCGTCCTATGCGCATTGCGCAGCGCGGCTTCACTTGACGGTGCTCTCGCTAAGACGCCCGTGTGTCGTTTCTAAACCCTGGTTTCTAGGCTCCGGTTTCTGAGTTTCCAGAACCCCAATGAGGATACGGTTTATGCTGCGGAAGACTTGCATATTACTGCCGCTGTTGGTCCTCTCCCTGGCCGCCGTCGCCCAGGATTCCCGCCACTTTACATTTCACTATGCCTTCACGGTGAAGAATCTGCCGACGGGCAAAAAAGTCCGCGTCTGGATTCCTGCCGCGCGGTCGGATGCTTATCAAGAGGTAAGAATCGTCTCCGCCAAGGGAGATCTACCTTTGAAGACGACGAGCGAGTCGAAGTATGGCAACGAGATCTATTTCGCCGAGGCTCGCAGTGTCGCCCAGTCAGAGCTGCACTTCGAGGTGGAATACGACGTCGTGCGCCACGAACGGGTAGCGCTCCACCCTGCGGCGCACATGGTCGTCGCCTCCTTGACCAGCAAAGAGCGGCAGGAGGACCTGCAAGCGGACGCGCTGGTCCCGATCACGGGCCTGCCCGCCGACCTCGCGGTCAAAGTCACCGAAGGCAAAACGCAGCCGCTGGACAAGGCGCGCGCTATCTACGACTACGTCTTCACTACCATGAAATACGACAAGACCGGAACGGGCTGGGGACATGGCGACGTGCTCTACGCCTGCGACGCCAAGAAGGGCAACTGTACCGACTTTCATTCCCTTTTTATTGCCATGGCGCGATCGCAGGGCATTCCCGCGCGGTTTGAGATCGGGTTCCCGCTACCGCCCGACAAGCATTCAGCCGAAATCGCCGGCTACCATTGTTGGTCCGATTTCTACATTGATGGCAAGGGCTGGATTCCCGTGGACATCTCCGAAGCCTGGAAGCATCCGGAAAAGCGCGACTACTTTTTCGGATCACATGACGTGGATCGCATGCAGTTCAGCATGGGCCGCGACCTACGCCTGAATCCTGCGCAGGACGGCAAGCCACTAAATTATTTCGTATATCCCTACGTGGAAGTAGACGGCCAGGAATATCCGAACGTCTCGCTGGCGTTCTCGTTTGTCGAGGTAGGGTCGGCAGTGGCGAGTAAGTGAGTACGAACACTCCGGCCTCTCGAGCGCTATCGGAGGAAGGGCGTCACCTGCTGTCGGCGACGATCCCTGGCCCATTCCCCGGGCCTTGAGGCGGAGTGGCAGGGGGCATCAGAGGCGGTGGGGTTTTTCCGTCGGAGGGCTTGGGAGCGTCTTGCGGGTCCTCTCCAGGGCGACGGAGGGTGGGGGCGTTGGCGGGGCGCTCTTCCTCTTCCTTCTTGGCCTCAGCCTCTTTGTCGGGACGCTCCAGAATGACTTCCTTTTCGGTGCGCAAGATCTTCTGGCCGCCAACTTTCATGGTCTCCACACGTACGACTTCATCACCCACGATGCGCACGAAGTCCACGTCTTGCGGTGGTTCGCCATAGATCCATTCTTCGTAGTCGGAGTCGCCGTCTCTCTCCCGCACTTTTTTCGGCGGTTTGCCCCTGGCGTGCAGCACCATTTCCGTGCTCATCCCGACTAGAACGTAGTGCGCCTGGATGGCCTGCTTGACTTTCGGCGGGACCGTATCCAGATAGGCCTCTTCTTTATTGTGCGCCGTGAAATCGAGCACGGGATAAAGCAGGTCTCGCAACTGCGCCGCGGTCATCTCCGGGACGTACTTGTCGAAGTAAACCTCCAGGTAGGTTCCATGCGGATTCTGCTGCGATTCGGTCGGCGAAAGGGGAGCCGAGCCACCGTTGGCCCCGGAAATCTGAATGTGCTCATACCACTTCTTGCGGTGGACCGGGCCGCCGTTGATATCGAAGTGAATGTGGTCGTCTTTAATCTGAACGTAGGAGATGTGTGCGGGATCGCCAGGCCGCACCGCGGGTCCCCACAAGGCCAGCGCCTGCTGCAGTTGCTGGCCATTGGGAGTGGTGACTCCATCTCTCAGTTGCAGCCCCTTGGCTCCCATCGGAAAAGCGGCGCGGGCGTAAAAGATCTGGGTCTCAAAAAGGCGAATGATTTCCAGCCGCGTCTGCCTCGACATGCGGGGAGTGTTGCTGGCAATGGGGGGAGCCGCATGGCCCGGCACGGGCTGAGCCGCGGCGTCGGTCGCCGGGTTTGCAGGCTGACTCGGAAGGGACGGGCCGCCAGCGACTGGAGTTTGAGCCGATTGACCCTGAGACGTCGGACCCTCAGATGACGGCACTTGTGGCACGCTCGGCTCGGTATTCTGCGCACGCAGGATTGCGGGGGAGATCAAGAGAAGCAACAGAAGGGATGGGCCGCCAAGACGCTCCATAAGAACCCCGGGACAACTCTGACTGCAATTATAGCTCCGCCCGACGCGTCAAGGAATACGAAATACGGGTGGACACCGAGCAAACCCCCGGCAATACTGCCCTTCCAGCGCAGGGGCTGAACTTTTTTCCATTGACAGCTATATTTTTTTGCGACAAACTCAGAGACAATCGCGCCATTGTCTAGTTTCTCGCGTTCACTTCGTCCCTGGCCATTGTTGATGGGTTTTCAGGACGTGCCATGGGTGATGCCGTGTCAACCAGCTTGCCGGATCCCGAAGTACAGAGTGAAGACCAACCGCTGAGCGCTATCCCATCGGAAGCAACGGAACCGCCGGCCTCGGTTGATCTCCTTGTCGTGCTGCGTCAAAGCCTCGCGGAAGGCTCGAAAACACCTGCGTCGATCATGGATGCCACGACCGAGGTCGCACGAGTCATGACCGGAGCGGATGGGGTCGCTCTGGCGCTGCGAACCAAGGGTCTGATCGTCTGCCGGGCGCGGAGCGGTGAGCCGACGCCCGCGCTGGGCGCCCCGCTCAACACAGATTCGGGAATTTCTGGCGAGTGCATCCGGGCAGCTTCGATCATGCTTTGTCGCGATACGGCCAACGATCCTCGCGTAGATCCGGAAGTCTGCCGGGCGATGGGGATCGGCTCCATCGTAGTTGTACCGTTGCGGGGGCCGTCGGGGGTGGCTGGAATTCTGGAGGCCTTCTCCACCCGCGCTCACGCCTTCGGTGACGAGCAGATCAACTCGCTTCGCGCATTGGCCGAAATTGTGGAAGCGGCGTATGACCGCGAGTACCGCGCACAACAGGACGCGGCTTTCGCCTCACTAAGATCGGCACGCACCCGGGTGTCCGCGCCGGCGGCATCCGTCTCAGCAAAGATCAAGGAACAGCCGGTTTTCGACGAGCCGTCTCCGGCACGACGGTATTGGGTTATAGGGATCGCCGCCGTCGCGTTGTTGCTGTTCGCCGGGGTCTGGTTGAGCGGGCGGGAATCCACCCCGGAAACGGCCGCGGCCAAGTCGCCACAGGTTCATCGGGCAGCCACCGAGCCGCAAGCCAATATCCCGGAACTGGTGCTACCGCCGAAACCCAAGGCCGGAATCGCACGCTCGCAGGGCAATGCGGCCGGAGTGCTTAAAAATGCGGCAGAGATCGAAGACACCTCGCCTTCGCCTACGGAGGTAGCGACCAACCTCAAGCCTGCTCCACCGGTGCAAACGAAAGAGCCATCTGCAATCGCCGAGCCCAGCCCTGAGCCACCTCCGGTCATGATCGCATCCGCCACCCTGGGACCCTCGGCAAACGCTCCAATCGCGGGATTGGCTACTGGAGGGGGCAATCTGCCCACCCTGGACGCCAAAGTCTCTCAAGGCGTCACCGAAGGCAAACTGATTCGCAAAGTGGAACCGAACTATCCGATGCAAGCGCGGGCCCAGCACATCGCGGGAACAGTGGCCCTCGAGATTACCATCGCCGAGGATGGAACCGTCCGCAACATCAAGGAAGTGAGCGGATCACCGGTCCTGGCGGCCGCAGCCCGGAGTGCGTTACAAGGCTGGCGGTACAGCCCGTTCTTGCTGAACGGCAAGCCCGTCGCAATTCAAAAGCAGATCACTTTCATCTTTAGGCTTCCGTAGGGAATCCCGACGGGTAAGCAAAACGCAATCCAAAGTAGCCCCTAGCGTCTAGCTAAGGTTCAGAGCCTTCTTGATGGTGCCGCGTTCCTTCTGAATTTTTTCCTGCAACAAAGTGATGGCGTAGATCAGTTGCTCAGGGCGCGGCGGGCAACCAGGCACGTAGATGTCGACGGGAATCACCTGGTTGACGCTCTGCACCAGGGCGTAGTTCTGAAAGACTCCGCCTGAAGTTGCGCACGCTCCCATCGAAAGAACCCACTTGGGCTCCGGCATCTGCTCCCACAACTGGCGGATAACGGGTGCCATCTTGTTCGACACCCGGCCGGCGATGATCATAAGGTCGCTTTGCCGTGGAGACGGACGAAAGACCTCGGCGCCGAAGCGGGCAATGTCGAACCGCGAAGCACCCATCGACATCATCTCGATGGCGCAGCAGGCCAGGCCAAACGTCATGGGCCAGATCGAGCTTTTGCGCATCCAGTTCACGGCCGAGTCGAGCGTGGTCAGCACCACTCCCTCCGGCGTGGGATTGCCGAAGGTCAGGTCTTTGACTACCCTTTTGCCGTTTTCAAAGTCGACGTACGGGCCAAAGTTCAGTTCGCGGGACATAAGGATATTTTAAACCACAGACGCGAGACCCTGTGTAGCGGCTACGGATTCACCACAATCTTTCCGAACATCTGGCTGTTCTCCAGCAATTCATGCGCCGCTCTCAGATCTTTCAGGGGGAACACCCGATCGACCACAGGCTTCAGGCGCCCAGCAAACACATGGCCCAGAACTTCGTGCAACTCGGCCATGGTTCCCATGTAGGACCCCAGCAGCGACAACTGTCGCGCGAATAGGTGGCGCAGATCGATTCCCACGCCGGGTCCGGTGGTCGCTCCACAGGTCACAAGTGTGCCTCCGCTCTTGAGGGACTTTACACTCTCGTCCCAGGTCGCGGCGCCGACGTGCTCGATTACGATATCCACGCCTTCTTTGTTCGTGATTTTGCGCACCTCTTCAGAAATCTTTTGCTTGTAATGGTTGATTCCGAAGTCTGCGCCCAGAGCGCGTCCTTTCTGCAGCTTGGCCTCGTCCCCGGCGGTCGTGATCACGCGGCAATGAAACAGCTTCGCGATCTGGATCGCGGCGATGCCTACGCCCGAGCTTGCTCCCAACACCAGCACGGTCTGTCCCGGCCGGACACCGGCGCGGCCGACCAGCATATGCCACGCCGTCACAAACACGAGGGGCACGCTTGCTGCCTGGTTGAAATCGAGTGAGTCGGGAATTGGAATCACGTTCGCCGCTGGAACCGTGATCAGTTCGCAATTGCCACCGTCGACTCCATTGCCCAGAACGGTAAACTCGCGGCACTGGTTCTGCACCCCGGCAACGCATTTCGGACAGTGTCCACAGAAATGCATGGGGGCAACCAGCACCCGCCGGCCGGTTTTGAACCCGCTGATGTACTCGCCGATCTCAGCCACCTCACCGGCAATGTCACTTCCCAGAATGTGCGGCAGCTTCACTCCCGGCAGTCCTTTGCGTACCCAAACGTCCAGATGATTGAGGGAACATGCCTTGACCCGGATGAGTACCTGGTCTTGGCGGGGCTGCGGATCTGGCACGTCCTCGTAAGTCAAAACTTCGGGTCCACCAAATTGGTGAATGCGGGCGGCTTTCATAAATGCTCTCCCAGTAAAGGTTGACGCTACCACAAACGTATTCGCTGCGGGAATTGCTGGTTGTTAAGCGCAAATCGTCGACGGCTTTCCGCGGTGTAAAATCAGCCGTTCGCGCTGGCCCGATCCACGACCTCGGAGCAGGCCAAGGAGACTTCATGGCACGTATCACGGAAATGCCGCGTGGCATCCTGCCGATGTGGATTCACGATGTGACTCATCCCGTCAGCTGGAAATGGTTTTGCTACCGGGACGATGTGCTACTGCTCCAGTACGCTCTGAACAAGTTCATGGCGAAAGAAAAGCTATCGGAATTGAAAGGCAAGCCGACGATCGGGCCGATGGGGCGGGAGTGGCCGCCGCTAGCCCCGCTCCATGTGGATGGCATCTTCGGAAATAAAACCCACGGGGCGCTGACGGCCTTTCAAAAGAACAGGTGCGTGGCGGTCGATGGTGATGTCGATCCCGTCTACAAATACATCGCTGGGCTTGGGGGCGATCCCGTTTCACCGCGAAACCTACAGATCATGACTAGCGTGTATGGCTTCACCATGTTCAAGCTGAACTCTGAAATCCTGAGGCTCTATGGCAAATTGATGGACGACACGGAGTTGCCGGCAGACATGCAGACCGCGCTACGAAACCAGCACCGGTGACGCCGAAGACGCCAGCTTTGCGCTTGAGCTAACCTGGTCGCGGATTGATAAACTAGTATGGGCAGGTCGATTGAGTTCATGGACATCTACGAACAGATCGTGCAACTTCGTCGCGAGGGACGCCGGGGGGCCGTCGCTACCATTGTCAACGTGCGCGGATCGATTCCATCGTTCCGCACCGCGAAGATGTTGGTCCGCGACGATGGGTCGATCGCAGGCACGATCGGCGGCGGCTGCGTCGAGGCCGACGTGTGGCAAGCCGCCCGCGAAGTCATGGAGTCGGAGAAGCCCCGGACGTTGACCTTCGACTTGAATCAGGACCCGAAATACGACACGGGGCTGGTCTGCGGTGGGACGCTGGAAGTGTTCATCGAGCCTGTTTTGCCTCCAGCGCTACTTTATGTTTTCGGCGCAGGTCACGTTTCGCTAAGTCTTTGCCAGACTGCCGCAAATGCGGGATTTGATGTCGTGGTGACCGACGATCGCTCCTCTTACGCCACCAAAGAACGATTTCCGGCCGCCAGCCAGGTTCACGTACTTGATTTCGATGAGGCTACGAAAAAGCTCGATCCGAATGAATCTTCCTACATCGTGATCGTCACGCGCGGCCATCGCGACGACATGCGCATCCTGCGCTGGGCCGTGCAGACGCGCGCCCGCTATGTCGGCATGATTGGTTCGAAACGAAAAGTGATACAGATCTTCAAGGCGCTGCGGGAAGAAGGTATAGCGGAGCATCTTTTCGACCGCGTGCACGCACCGATTGGCTTGGACATTGGCGCCATCACGCCGGAGGAGATCGCTATCGCCATCACTGCCGAGTTGATTGCCATCCGCCGGCAGGCGACCGGTGCCCTGCCGCATCTGAGCTGGTTCAAGGGAGCCCGTTCGGAGGCTAGCTCGGATTCGAGCGCGGAGACGCTGGAAAAGGGCGATCCCGCTCACTGACTTTCTTTCCACTTTCTGCTATCTTCCGCTCATGTCCCGGTCATTGAGTTTCGCCGGAGTGATTCTGGCCGCGGGCGCGTCCTCGCGCATGGGCACGGACAAGGCGCTTCTTCCCTGGCCGCCGCAGACTGCCGGGCAGCCGGCGTCGAAGGATAGTTTTCTCTCAGCGGCAATCCGGTCGTTCGCACTTTCAACGGACTTCGTGGTCATCGTGACCGGCAGGAATGAAGACGCACTGGCGCCGGTCGCGTACGCCAATGGAGCATCGATCGTTACCAATCCGGATCCGGACCGCGGACAATTCAGTTCCCTGCAGTTAGGTTTGCACGAACTGCTCAATCGCGGCCGGGATGCCGCCGTGATTACTCTGGTCGACCGGCCGCCGGTCGCTCCGGCCACGATTGAATTCCTGCGCTCGGCCTTCGAAGCCGCGCCGGCGAACATTTGGGCGGTAGTGCCTGAGTTTTCCGGTAAGCACGGCCATCCTTTTATAGCCGGCCGCGAATTGATCGAGGCCTTCCTGCGGGCTTACGCCACCGATACCGCGCGCGATGTCGAGCGCCGGCATCAGGAGCATATCCAGTACGTAAAAGTGGACGATCCTTGTGTTACATCGAACATCAATACTCCCGAAGACTACGCGGCACTGCTGGCCAAACCGTGAACCACGAAGGACACGAAGGTTCACTAAGCCACGAAGGCGAATGCCTTCCTTCGCGTAACTTCGTGTCCTTCGTGGTTCAAGGTGTTTCGAAACCTTCGTTGCTTTTCTTCGCGCAAGAAATTGCGCAATCCGCTTGGGCGCGTTATCGTCGAAGAGATGGAAACGAACGCTCCTGAAACGCAACTCATCAGCCGGGACTTTCTCGACTCCGTTCTTCGGCTCGCGCCGCAGGTCGCGGCTTTCGATTGCGATGGCACGCTCTGGTCAGGAGATGCCGGCGAAACATTCTTTGACTGGGAAATCAAGACTGGCATCGTCCCGGCTGAAGTCGGACGCATCATGCGCGCCCGCTACGCCGAATACAAGGCGGGTAAAGTCAGCGAGGACGACATGTGCGGCGAGATGGTCACCATGCACAACGGGATTCCAGAAGACGTCATGATGCAGGCCGCTTCCGAATTCATGACCCGCAAATTTCCGGGACAGATCTTTCCGGAAATGCGCGACCTGGTCCATCGGCTGCATGAGGCCGGTTGCGAGGTCTGGGCGGTCTCGTCCTCGAACGAATGGGTCATCCGCGCCGGCATGAAAGCCTTCGCCATTTCCGACGATCATATTCTGGCCGCGAAGCCTGTCATTGAGAGTGGAATTGTGACCGACCGCCTGGTCCGCATGCCTTCGGGTCAGGGCAAAGCGCAGGCTCTGCGCGAAGTCGTCCGTAAAGAAGTTGACGCTGCGTTCGGCAATTCCCGGTGGGACACCGAAATGCTGGCGGTGGCCAGGCATCCTTTCGCGATCAATCCTAACCCAGATCTGGAAGCGCTCTCGCGGCAGCGCGGGTGGACGGTCTACTTTCCCGACGGGACGCGGCGCACCTAAGCTGCACGGCTAAACTCTCGCCGTTACAATGAAGCAATGTACTCAGCGCAGTTGCTCGACCACTTCCAGAACCCGCGTCATGCGGGCGACATTTCTGCCGCGGACACTATCGCTGAAATTGAAAATCCGGTGTGTGGAGACATGCTTCGGCTTAGCGTAAAAATCAGCGCCAGACGCATTGTGGAAATCGGATTCAAGGCCAAGGGATGCGTCCCGTCGATGGCGTGCGCGTCCGCGCTGACGGAATTAATTCATGGCAAGACCCTCGAGGAAGCCCGTGCCATCGACAGCGCCAGCTTGATCGCCGCAGTCGGCGGTCTGCCCCAGGCCTCCACCCACGCCGCCCAACTCGCGCTCGACGCGCTTGCCACAGCCCTGAACCAGATCGACTCTCAGAAGCAATAGCGATCAGGGCAACTGATTCAGATAACAGGAACCACTGGTCGTCTGAACTGGCGGTGTCGGAGGCGTCATCCAGGGTGGAAAATTAAAGTTGAAGAACTGGGTCATGTTGATCTGAGCCGCGTCCCGCTTGGTGAGAGCGGACAGATTGAACCGCGTCTCGATCAGTCTCAGAATGGCCGTAAAGTCTGCCAGGGTGTGGTTCACATAATGCTTTCTGGCGTAAGGAGACACGACGATCAGCGGCAGGCGATATCCGGTATATGTGAAGTCGCAATTCTGCCCCGTCGTCGTGGTGCAAATATCTCCCGGCAGCAGATCGCGGGGCTTGATGCCGTCCGGGCTGACTGCCGGCTGCGCTGCCACATGGTCGTAGAGACCACCCCCTTCGTCAAACGTGAGAATGAACGCCGAATTCTTCCAGGATGTGCTGGTCATCAAGGCATCGATCAGGGACGAAACATACTTCGCCCCTAACTGAATATTGATCGGGTATTGATCTGAATCCGATCCGTGTTCGTCCAATCCAGCGCTCGATGCCGGCTCGATCTGCGCAACCTGGGGTAAGGTTCCATTCTTCAGGTCGGTAAAGAACTGCGACATGGGAACCAGGTGCTGCGGGTAGTTGGCTGGAATGGTTTGGCCCCACTGGAAGTTCTGGACATAACTCAATTTCAACAAGCACTGAGGAGTCGGGTTCGAGGCGCACGGAGTATTTTCCGGATTCACATAGATCTTCCAAGTGATGCCCGCGTTCTGGAGTTTCTGAAAAATAGTTGTCGCGGTCAGCAGCGACTGATCCGCACTGTCGGTTCCGATCGGATACACGTATCCCTGCGACGTGGCCGCGATCAGATAGTCGCGGTTCGACGACGTCCGCGTCATCACCGGCGCAAACCAGCGATCCGATGTGGCGAACTCCGAGGCCATGAAGTAGTAGTAGTTCAAATCGGTATCGTCGTAGTAGCCCATGGAGCGGATGCCGTCGATGTCGTGAAATGGCGGGTTATTCAGGCGAGCGTCATGGGCGCCGG
This sequence comes from uncultured Acidobacteriaceae bacterium, assembly GCA_963768265.1. Classification (GTDB taxonomy): domain Bacteria; phylum Acidobacteriota; class Terriglobia; order Terriglobales; family Acidobacteriaceae; genus Sulfotelmatobacter. Next base: position 282,539 of record CAVYHM010000044.1, on the reverse strand, counting down.
TGTAGACGTAGCCATTCAGGGATGGGCTCGCTGAAACCGGATTGCTTAAGTTCCAGTCCACATGGCCCTCGTTCCATGATGGGCTAGGATTCTCGATACATTGCGTGATCAGGTGATACGAGGCCACCTTCGGACTCTTGCTATCTACGACGCAGTCATTGGGTGGTGGATAAGCCGCGTCGCATCCCGGGTTGGTCGGAGGTGGACCATAAAGCGGGGGGATTCCGGATGCCGGATTGAATTGCGGCAGCCCATCGAAAGATTGGTCGGAAAATTTGTTCGCCGCCCAGTACGCACGCAGAGCTCCAAAATAATGGTCGAGTCCCCGATTTTCCTGCGCCATGAAAATGATGTGCTTCAAAACATTCACGGTTTGATTAACGCGGAAGGTGGCGGTGATCGCCAAACTACTGTTCATCGTGAGTTGGCACGTATTGCTAGTCCCTTTGCAAGCCCCAGCCCAGCCCGCGAAGTAGGATCCCTTGGCCGCCAATGCGGTCAGCTTCACCGACGTTCCAGCCGCGAGCGAAGCTGTGCATGTCGGCTGGCAACTGATTCCCGCCGGACTGCTGGTCACCGTTCCGCTGCCACCAAGGCTCACCTTGAGTTGATAGCTAGTGGCTGGAGCGGGTGCGCTCTGGCTTGCGGACGAAACGTCCCAAGCGAGCACTCCGCACAAACCTATGAGTATGGCCTTCCAGTTGGGCATTCAGAGCATCTCCAGGAGATAATCCGTAAGGGTGCATTTCTGATGCTGGTGCCAAACCGGCGGTTGTCGGGAAAGCATCTACGGTTTCGGCCCGTCCATGGATCCGCTATGTTTCGCGTAAGACCCGTGATCACGATTAATTTTGCAACCACTTCTGTTCTCTGGCACGAAAGGAATCCGGCGAATTACCGATGTTCCAGCTTTCACAGTGTCGAATTCGAGAGCGTGAGTTAAGATTTCACCTATGCCCGTAGCCGACAGAGTTGGAGAGGTTCGCAAAGACCTCAGCGAATTGGCGGAGGGGGTCGCAACCGCCCACGACCTCATGCGGAAGATGGTGAAGCTGCTGCACGATCGCATGTTGAAATACAATTGGGTCGGGTTCTACATGCTCGAACCGGGGGCGCAGCCGCCCATGCTCGTGCTCGGCGCTTTTGAGGGGGCCATGACACCCCATACCCGCATCCCGCTCAACCAGGGAATTTGCGGCGCGGCGGCTTCGAGCGGGCAGACCGTGGTGGTCGACGACGTCGGCAAAGATCCGCGCTACCTCGCTTGTTCGCTCGAGACCAAGTCCGAGATCGTCGTGCCTGTTTTTGTCCACGGCAAGGTGGTCGGAGAACTGGACATAGACAGCCACTTCCCGGCAGCGTTCACGCCGGAAAACCAGGAACTGGTTCAGTACTGCGCCATGCTGGTGGGCAAGAAACTGGAAATCTCCGGGCGATGAAGCGAGTGGTCGCAGCTCTCATCGCGAAAGATGGCAAGCTGCTGGTGTGCCAGCGCACGCGCCACCAGACCATGCCGCTTAAGTGGGAGTTTCCCGGCGGCAAGATCGAGGACGGCGAACAGCCGCGCGATGCCCTGCATCGCGAACTGGAAGAAGAACTCGGCATTCTGGCCACGATTGGGGACGAGGTTGCTCGCATTCGTCACGAGTATCCCAACGGCGGCATGGTCGAGCTTCGCTTCTTCGTGGTCCGCCAGTACAAGGGCGAAATCGAGAACCGAATCTTCAAGGACATTCAGTGGGCCCAGCCCGGCGATCTCCCCAAGTACGACTTTCTGGAAGCAGACCTGACGCTGGTGCGGGATCTCGCCGCCGGCAAACTCCTCTAAGCCTGTCTTACAGTTGCTGTCTCCAAGAACGGTCTGTCATCCCGAGCACCGCGAGGGATCCAGGTGTTTGTTGGCAGCAGAAACAGTGGTGGTGCGAGCAAGAACCTAGATCCCTCGCTTTGCTCGGGATGACATTGAGGTTGAGTCTAGTCCCTGCAATACATGAATTGGACTAGCCTGATCTCAGAGTCCAGAACCAGGCTACCGTCAGTCCGATCATCACGACGGTGGTGGCCCACGCGACGACATTGAACAGGCGCGTGTTGACGTACTCGCCCATCAGTTCTTTCTTGTTGATCAGCAGCAGCATGAAGATCAGAACAAACGGCAGCACCACGCCGTTCACCACCTGGGACAGCACGGCGATCTTCACCAGGGGAAGGCCCGGGATGAGGACGAACGCACCACCGGCCGCAATCAGCAGGGTGTAGAGCCAATAAAACACCGGAGCCTCGCCGAATTTCATTCCCACGCCCGACTCAAATCCCAAGCCTTCGCACACGGTGTAGGCGGTCGAAAGAGGCAGAATCGAAGCGGCGAACAGAGACGCGTTGAACAGGCCTACCGCAAAGAGAATATAAGCGTAGTCTCCCGCCAGCGGCCTCAACGCCTGGGCGGCGTCAGCCGCGTACTTGATGTCGCGATAGCCGTGAACGTACAGCGTGGCGGCGCAGGCCACGATAATGAACCAAGCCACAATGTCGGTAAAAATGCAGCCGGTCACCACGTCGAGCCGTGAGGCCTTGAACCCGCGCTTGGTGACTCCCTTTTCCACGATCGACGACTGCAAATAAAACTGCATCCATGGCGCAATCGTTGTTCCCACCACGCCGATCACCATATACAGGTAAGCCTGGTCGCGGAAGGCATGCAGCGCGGGCGGCTTGATGGTTGCGATCGAGGCCTCGATCCACGCCGGCTTGGCCAGCACGCCGGCAAAGATGTAGGTCACATAGAAAAATGAGGCGGCCAGGAAGACCTTCTCGACGCTCTTGTATTGTCCTTTCACCACAATGAGCCACACGATCACGCAGCACACGGGCACCGTAACGAACCGCGACAGCCCAAACAATTCCAGGCTGGTGGCAATGCCGATAAACTCCGTCACTACGTTGCCGAAGTTGGTGATCAGAATGCCGATCATCATGAAGAACGTAATGCGGAGGCCGAATTCCTCGCGGATCAGGTCACTCAGCCCTTTGCCGGTGACAGCGCCCATGCGGGCACACATTTCCTGCACCACGATCAGAGCGAGTGTGACCGGGATCATGGTCCACAACAAAAGATGTCCGAATTGCGCCCCGGCGGACGAGTAGGTAAGGATGCCGCCGGCATCATTATCGACGTTTGCGGTGATAAACCCCGGACCGACTACGGCGAAGAATAGCAGGATCCGGATCTTCCAACGCTTCAGGAACTTCATGCGCACATTTCGCAGACATAGGGGTGAAGCAGACGGCAGCTACAAACGACCGAACAGGATAAACGCAGTTGCGGAATCTGGCCAAAGGAAAAGTGGCAGAGCTCGATGAATTGCCGTTAATCTTGGAGGATCAGTCCGCGCGAGGGCCCCTCCGACGCAGAAACCGCCACCTGTTGCAGACCAACTGCCGAGTGAACCGTAAATTCTACAGTTTTGCCCGCAGCATGCTGATCACATCGTCTGACGTAATGATGCCGGTCAGCTTGTTTTGCTCGTTCACGACGGGAAGGGTCAGCAGGTTGTATTTATCGAACAATTCGGCCACTTCGTTGTCGTCGACGCCTTCGTGGCTGAGAATCAAGGGCTCCTGGGTTAGGGAGAGCATCGGCGTCGAAGGCGGCACCAGCACAATTCTTGCCAGCGGCACGGCTCCCACCAGCGTGCCGTGAGAGCCGACCAGGTAGATCGTGCTCACGGCTTCGACTCCGCCCTCGAATTCGCGCATGGAATCGATCGCATTCTGCACCGTGGCCCCGACGGGCAGAGCCAGGAACTCCGTGGTCATGCGGCCGGCGGCGGTTTCCTCTTTGTGCTCCAGCAATTCGACCATGTCCTGCTGCGCCTCTGGCTCCATCTGGACCAGGATCTGCTCGGTGCGCTCTTCCGGCAGGTCGGCCAGCAGGTCGGCGGCCGCGTCAGGGTTCATCTCCTCGACGATGCCAGCGGCGCGCTCGGAATCGAGCGACTCAACAATAGCCTTCTGAACCTTCGGTTCGACCTCTTCCAGGGCCTCGGCCGCCGTTTCCTGATCCAGCGTCTGGAAGACCGCCTGGCGCTCATCGGGCGCAAGATCTTCGACGATGTCGGCGATGTCGGCCGGATGCAGCTTGGCCAAACCTTCATGGGAGATCTTCAGTTTCACCCGGCGAGCTGGGTCAGTCTCGATGACGTCGACAAAGTTCCAGGGAATCATGCGCGGGGGAATCTTGACCAGCAGCGCGTGCAAGGCGGCCTTCGGGGCGATGCCACGAAGCAGCCGCCGTACGGCCCCGCGCGCACCGACGTCGACCGAAAACACGCGCAGAACTGGGCGCTCGGGGTCCATGCCCTTTTGTGGGTCCACGTGCAGCTCGACATCGTTGACCCGGACCACTTTTCGGCCGTTAATGTCGATCACCTGCTGATCGAGCAAATCGCGTTCCAGCAGAAACAGGCCTTCCGCACCGTTGGCGGCCGGCCATTCCGCCGCTGCCATGTTCGCCCGAACGCCGCCGTTGATCGCTGACACGGCGGTAAATGGCAGCACACGGTTGCCCGACTTGGTCTTGACGATCAGGGATGTAATGCGCGAGCGGTCTTCCTGCGGCGTCATCGTGACTTCGCGCACACGTCCGCTCGCCGCGCCGGACGGGTCATACACCGTGGCGCCCAACAGTTCGCTGAGGGCTAGCGTCGTCATCCCGCTAGAGAATACCCAAAGTCGCGCCCGATTCGGAATTAAAATCTAGTCTTTGGAACGACTTTTGGCGTCGGCTCTCGTCCTCTTCGATAACAATCTGACGACTTCGACCCCGTATAATTCTTAAAGAGTGCGCCATATCTTCGACATCTTCGGCCAGACCCTCCGCACCCTCTGGGCGCACAAACTGCGGTCGTTCCTGACCATGTTTGGCATTGCCTGGGGCGTCGGTTCCCTGCTCTTGCTGGTCGGCCTGGGAGAAGGTTTTCGCTCCGGCAACCGCAAGCAATTCGACTCGCTAGGCGAAAACGTGATGTTTATCTGGTCCGGCCGGGCCCCGGTGATCCAGGGCAGCTTTACCGCTCTGCACCAGTACTACCTGACCTACCGAGACTACGAGGACATACTTAGCGAATGCCACAGCGTCAACGCTGCTACTCCAGTCATTCAACGGAGTGATATACGCGCCGTGAGTGATTTTTTTCAGGCCAGCGGCCAGATACTGGGCGTCCGTGCCGGCTTCAAGCAGATCCGCTACCTGCCGATAAAGGAAGGGCGCTGGATCAACGATATGGACGACCAGCAGAAACGTGCCGTGATCGTGCTTGGGGATGAAGCCCGGCGCACGCTTTTCCTGGGCCGCCCAGCGATTGGGAGCACAATTCTTCTCAACGGTGTGCGTTTTACGGTCATTGGCACACTGCAACGCATCGGTCACGGAGACGATACCAACCAGAACCTGAAAAGCTTCGTGCCTTTCAACACGATGCGAGAATATTTCCGTCTCAACAATGTCGGCATCGACCCCAATGTGATCTCGGTCATTGACTATCAGCCCAAATCCCGCGCGGTGCACGAGGCCGCTCGGCAAGAAGTCCACCAGGTCGTCGCTCGCAATCACGGCTTCGATCCCAGTAACCCCGATTCGTTTGACGAATGGGACACGGTGAACACCGTCGACCAGATTGGCAAGATTTTCGATGCTATGAACATGTTCCTGGGCAGCGTGGGGCTCGTGACGCTGGCCCTGGGCGCAATCGGCATCATCAATATCATGCTGGTAGCGGTCGCGGACCGCACGCGCGAGATCGGCCTACGCAAAGCGGTGGGCGCTACAAATGCGAGCATTATGTTTCAGTTTTTCGTGGAAGGCGCTTTCCTGACCCTGCTCAGCGGCGGCATCGGAATCGCCGGAGCCGCGGGGCTGATGGCGCCGTTTTCCGGAGTCGAACTGGGGCCTGGATTTGACGCCCCCAAGCTGGTGCCCGCTACGGCAGCTCTTGCCGTTCTATCGCTGGCGATTGCCGGCATCGCGGCGGGCCTGTATCCGGCGCGGCGGGCGGCGGCGCTTGAACCGGTCGAGGCACTGCGCAAGGAATAAAGAGTAGAGATGGAACAATCGCCCGAACAGATGCCTGGTCGCGGAGTGCTGGCCGGCGCTCCCGTCCTCGTCGCTTACCGCGATCTTCTGCGGCAGGCAGTTTCCGCGATGCGCCACAACCTGCGCCGCACCCTGCTCACAATGGCCGGCATGGCCTGGGGCATTGCCACGGTTGTTCTGCTGCTTTCTTATGGCGATGGCTTCGGACACGCTATCCAGAATATTTTTGAAAGCTTTGGGGCCACGGCGGTTGGCATCTTTCCCGGCCGCACTTCGCAGCAAGCCGGAGGCAACAAGGCTGGAGTGCTGGTACGCTTCACCAACGACGATGTCGAACTGATGCGGAACAACGTCCCACTCTGCCGCCACATCGCCCGGATGCTGCAAAAAGACTCGACCGTACAGAACGAGAATCGGTCCTTCACTTTTCCTGTGATGGGCCTCGATCCGGCCATGCTTGACATCTGGAATCTCGAACTCGACGAGGGCCGATTCCTCGACGACGCCGACAACATGCAACACGGGCTCGTTGCCGTCCTGGCGTCAGAAGCGCGCGACAAACTCTTCTCCGGCATGCCGGCCATTGGCCAGACCATCCGCATCGACGGCGTCACCTTTGAAATCATCGGCGTTGGAAAACCGCGTATGCAGGAGGGCGACAATGACAACAATCGCGTGGTCTATGTTCCCTACAACTCGATGGATGTGGTCAAGGACAATCACTACCTGGACGGAATCTGGCTCGACTCAGCCGGGCTCGACCATGAAAAGCTGGAAAAGACGATCCGCGAAACTCTCGCCACGGCCCACAACTTCAAGCCCGACGATCGCCGCGCGCTGATGGTTTTTGATGCCCAGAAGCAACTCTCGCAGTTTGGGATTATCAGCATGGCGCTGAAGGTCTTACTGGCGTTCATCGGCACGATCACGTTGGGGATCGGCGGCGTAGGCTTGATGAACATCATGCTGGTTTCGGTGACCCAGCGCACTCGCGAGATCGGCGTGGAAAAAGCTCTCGGCGCCCGGCGGCGTGACATTCTCGTCCAATTTCTGTCCGAAGCCATGGTCATTACGGCATTCGGTGGCGTGCTGGGGATTCTGCTTTCTTATCTGGTGTCGGTTTCTGTGGGGCGCCTGACCTTATATAGCGCGATGGCCAAGCACGCCGAGGCGGGAGACATTCGCCTTATTGTCTCGCCTATGATTCTGGTTGTGGCCACATCCATTCTTGCCGTGGTCGGCGTGATCAGCGGCATGGTCCCGGCCATGCGCGCCGCGAACCTGGACCCGATTGAAGCGCTGCGCTACGAATAGCCAGCTTCTTTCAAACCCAGTGTCTATAGCCGACTCTAACAGCGTTTTGATTTGAGAGGGCGCGGCTTCAGCCGCGCCGACAAGGCCAAAGAGCGGCCTTTAGGCCCTGGGGGACGCATTCCCTCAGCGGCTAAAGCCGCTATTGTCAGCTTCCTTTTGCGGCGCGGCTGAAAAGCCGCGCCCTTTCAAACAGTCACCTGTAGAGCAAAACTGCTCTAATGCTTCCCCGTAAGGTCATGGATCAGATCCGCTTCCGCTTGGCGGTAGGGAGTTCCGTCGGGATGAAGCACCTCGTGAAACCAAACCGGCGGCGGTTCCTTCACATACGGATGCCGCCATGACTCCCAAGGCATGTTAGTCTGAGTTTTACCCACCACGAATCCCCAGTTGATCGCCCCCACGTGCTCTTGCTTCGCGATGGGCAGGATCGCATCGAACGTGCTGCCGACTGAGCGCGCCATGAATTCAGTGCAGATCAGCGGCCGGTTGTACTTCCTCAGCCACTCGATTTCGCGCCGAAAGTTTTCCGGCCAACTGTAATTGTGAAATGTGATGATGTCCGACTCGCGCAACTGAATGCGCTGCAGTTCGTCCAGGGCAGACTCATCTTTCCTCGTGTCGACCTCCCACACGCCGCTGGTGAGAGGCTGCGTGGGCTTGGCTTCCCGGGCCCACTCAAACGTCTGCGGCAAGAGCTCCACAACCCGGGCATGCTTGTCTTTCTTGTTCAGCTCGGTCTTCGGATAGTTTCCCGTATTGTCAGAGCCGGGCTCGTTCCAAACGTCCCAGGCCAGAACGCGGTCGTCGTTCGCAAATGCTCCCACGACTCCCTGCACGTACGCCTTCAGGCGCGGATACTGGGTGGAATCGGCCAACCCCTTCGCGCCGGGACTTTGGACCCATCCCGAATTGTGCACGCCCGGAACCGGGGCATGCTGAACACCCAACTGGGGGGCCGGATCCCAGCACGAGTCGAAGATGACCAGGATTGGCCGGATATGGTGCTTGGCCGCGATGGTCAGGAACTGGTCGATGCGTTTGCGGAAGCCCGCCGCATCCTGCTGCCAAAGCAAGTCATGGAGAAACACGCGCATCGTATTCATCCCGAGCGCCTCGGCCCATCCCAGTTCCGTGTCGATCTGGGCCGGATCAAAGGACTCCTCCTGCCACATCTCCAATTCGTTAATGGCAGATTTTGGGATGTAGTTGCTGCCCACTAGCCAGGGTTGCTGTACGTACCAGTCGCTGGCTTTCTGCTCAGTCCACCGCGAGGTTTGAGCCCACGCGGCGCTCTGAAAAAGCGTGAGAATGCTCAATACTACCGTCCAACGACAGCACCTGAGATTTTTCACGGTCAATCCTCCGCCTGCATTTATACGCTTTCTCTTACGTGTGGGTCCGGGTCTCAGACCCGGACAGGCCGAGCGCAGCTCGGCTGCGCCGTTGCCCTCGTCAACTAGATTCTTAGAGATGGCTCTTACTCGACGCCGAGACTCGCCAGCGCCTCTTCAAGCAGTGCAGCGTCGATGGTCAAGCGGCGCCCGTCGCTCTTCATGTCTTCGAGTTCATCGAAAGCGCGGAACAGGCGGAGCTTGACGGCGGCATACTGTTCGGCCTCGTTCAGCGAGCGGCCGTGCTCTTTACTCCAGGCAGCGAGCGGGCCTTCGGGAAGAAACACACTCACTGAGTACGTCAGCTTGCGGTCGGAACTCACATCGAAGACAAATTCCGTTGCCGGTGCCAGAGGATCGTCGCCCAGTGCCGAGCGTTTCCCGACGAAGTAATACTGGTAGACGTATCCCTGGCCACCGGTGTAGGTCTTCAAACGCCGAACGGTCATGGGAACATTATGGAACGCGGAGCGGCCGCGTGTCGTCAGGTTAGATGACTACTTGAACCCGAGTGGCACCTTCCGCTGCAGTTCGTCGATGAAGTTTTCGAGAAAGATCACGTGGCCCGCGCCCTGTTGAGACGAGCCACCAGCGTAGGTGGCTACAGCGATGCGCTTTCCGTCGGGGGAAAGGTCGTACTGAGCTCCGACCGCACCACTCATCGTCAGAGCTACACTCTGCCCCGACCACTCGCGCGGCTTTTCTCCCACAAACGAGTCTCCTTTTGTCGAGTAGTTGGCGACCATAATCCGATCGGCGGGGACATCAAAGAAAAACAGCTCCTTGCCGTTTCGAGAGAAGATGGGCGATGTTCCGCCGTCGCTCGAGATTTGCCAGTGACCGCCTTTGTCGGGAAACGCGCGCACATAAACCTGGGAAATCCCCGACTCATTGGAGCTGTATGCCAGCCAGCGTCCGTCGGGAGAGAAGCTCGCACCCCGGTTCCCAAAATTCGTGCGCTGGAATAACTCCGCTTTCCCCGCCTTCAAGCGCTCTCCTTCGCGTTCCACCGGTACCGTCCAGAGTTCGAACCCTTGCGGCCCGCTCTGATAAAAGGCCAGGTGTTTGCCATCGGGCGCGAACGCAGAGGGATATTGAAATTCTTTGCTCTCAGTCAGAGGCTCGGGACTGTTTCCGCCGTCGGCGCGCGCGAAAGAGATCCCACCAGCCTGATAAACAATGTATTGGCCGTCGGGTGTCCACACCGGATGAGTTCCATTCCGTTCGCCGGTCAACGGCGACAAGGTGTCGCGCCGAATGTCGTAGATCCAAATCCCGGAATGCACGTCGTCGTTTGCCACCGCCAGGCGCGCGCCGTCGGGAGAGAAGTGGGGATTTACGAAGAGGCCCGGCTTGTCGAGCAGCGGCTGAGACTTGCCATCGGCAGTCAACCATTGGATGACTACACGCGAGGTGTCGATATCGCGGCTCCTGTACACCAGCGTCCCCGTGCTAGAAAAGCCCAGCTTGGCTGAACCGAACATAGAGGAATAAGAAACTTGCTGCAATACGGGCTTGGGCGTGCCAGAAGTCTCCAGCTTTTCCTGATCGAAAGGAACCGCGAACAGCGTTCCCCGGTTCACATAAACGAGGTAGCCCTTGCCACCTGACGCAACCAGATAACGACCAAAAGTTCCTCCCCGCTGCAAAATCTTCCTGCGGTGGTCCGTCAGGGTCAAGACTTCAATTCTGGCGTCATCAAAGCCGACTGTAGAATTTTCGACGGTGAAGAGGATCGCTTTGCCGCCGGGCAGGATCTGCGGCCACCGATGCGTGCGTTCCTCTCCCACAAGCTCCGTGACCGGGGTTGGGGTGCCGCCTGCGGAGGGAACCCGTGACAGTCCGCCGGAGATACGCAGACTGGCGATAATGTTGCCATCTTCGCCCCAATCGGCGCCAGTGTAAGAAGAGGAGGCGTCACAGAGGGCGACCTCGGCGCCCCCATCCACCGAAATTTTTCTCAGTTTTCCACTGGCGACAAAACCAATCCACTGACCATCAGGGGAAAAGAATGGGCTGGTCGCGCCTGCCGTAATCGGTAGCTCGGTGGGGCTCGTTTGGTCGAGCTTGCGCGTGAAAAGGCGGTTCCGGGAAAGGTAGGCAATACGCGTGCCGTCGGACGAAAGAATGATGTCGGATCCGCCCAGCGCGTTCAAATAAACCTCCCGACCCAGATCTACTTCCAGCCGCGCCAGCGGTTTCAATTCCTCCGGGCGCGTGGAGTGGTAGGCGATCCATGAAGTGGCCGCCGCGACGAGGGCGAGCACTCCGGCCGCAACCCAGGGCAGCCATGTGGAACGTGCTGGTGGAGCATCTGCAGTGTCTCCGCCGCTTGGTACTTGTGCAATCCACTCGAGCTCGGCTTTGAGGTCGCGAGCGCTTTGCCAGCGGTTCTCGGGATCCTTCTCCAAACACCGCTTGAGGACCCGGTCCAACGCTGGCGGCGCCACGTCGCCAATGGACGGCGCCGGACGTTCCATGATCGCGGCGATCACGGTGGCAGGAGAAGCGCCATCAAAAGCGCGCTTTCCCGTCAGCATTTCGTAGAGCACCAAGCCAAAAGAAAAGATATCGCTGCGAGCGTCAACCTCCTGCCCCGTGCCCTGTGCCTGCAACTGCTCCGGTGACATGTAATAGAGCGTGCCCACAATTTCGTTCTTGCCGGTGAGCGCCATTGTGAGGGTGGCGTCGACAGGGCGATCGGCGGATTGTCCGCCCTTTGTCGCACTGGACTTTGCCAGGACGATCTTGGCCAGGCCGAAGTCCAGCAGTTTGACGCCGCTCTTGGTGATGAGAATATTCGCGGGCTTAAGGTCGCGATGGACAATGCCCTTCTTGTGGGCGGCGTCGAGTGCGTCGCAGATCTGCACCGCGTAGTGAAGAGCTTGAGCGACCGGCAACGGACCTCGGAGGACGGAGCCCTCGACGTATTCCATGACCAGGTAGTTCGGCCCGATATCATGTAGCGTGCAAACGTGGGAGTGATTCAGCGAGGCCACGGCGTGCGCTTCGCGCTCAAAGCGCTCGGAGAACTGTTCGTTCGAAACCTTGACCGCGACAATCCGATCCAGCCGTGTATCGCGAGCCTTGTAGACTTCGCCCATCCCACCAGCGCCAAGGAGCGCGAGGATCTCATACGGCCCCAACCGGGTTGCGGGTGCCAGCGGCATCGGAATCCAGCAATTGTATCGTCTTGCCGGCTACACCGCCTGGAGACCCCGGGAATCGCTATTCCGCCGCAGAAAAGGCCGTGTTAATGTGCCACGGAACAGATTTCCTTGCCAGAGAGGGAAACCGATGCATAGACGAACATTCCTGAACATGACGGCCGGCGCCGCGACCGCGCTGGCCGTGAAACCTTGGGCGCGGGCTGAGGAGCAGGCGCAGAAAAATCCGGTGGTCTATCCCGATCCTGCGGTTGAAGTGGTCGATCCGCGCTTCGCAAAATACAAAGTTATCAACGCCGCGGTCGAGCGCTTGTATACCGGCACGCGATGGGCGGAAGGGCCGGTATGGGTTGCCGATGGCCGGTATTTGCTTTTCAGTGACATCCCCAACAACCGAATGCTGCGCTGGCTTGAGGACACCGGAGAGGTCAGCGTTTTCCGCAGCCCTTCGAACTACAGCAACGGCAACTTCCGCGACCGCCAGGGCCGGCTGCTCACGTGCGAGCACGACACGCGCCGGGTTACGCGAACCGAATCGGACGGCACCATCACCGTGCTCATGGATCATTTTCAAGGGAAGTTGCTCAACGCGCCGAATGATCTGGTGGTGCACTCTGACGGGGCCATCTGGTTCAGCGATCCGGGCTATGGCATCATGACGAATTACGAAGGACACAAGGCCACCTTCGAGCTGCCCGCCAACGTTTACCGGCTCGATCCGAAAACGGGCCAGGCGACCGTCGTGGCCGACGACATGGATAAACCCAACGGCTTGTGTTTCTCTCCTGACGAGAAAAAGCTCTACATCGTGGATACGGGAATTCCAAAGCATCCCGGCGACCCGCGTCCGATTCGCGTCTATGACGTCGTGGATGGTGAGCGACTGAAGAATGGCCGGCTTTTTGTGAATATGGCGCCGGGCTCGTCCGATGGAATCCGGTGCGACGTGGACGGCAACGTCTGGTCCGCCGCCGGGTGGGCCGGGGAAGGCTACAACGGAGTACATGTTTTCGCGCCCGACGGCACCCTGATCGGCAAGATCCATCTTCCGGAGACCTGCGCCAACCTCTGCTTCGGCGGCGCCAGGAAAAACCGGTTATTCATGGCGGCGAGCCAATCTCTGTACGCAGTCTACGTCGAGACCCAGGGCGCTCAGGTGCCCTGACTGGATAGGTGCTGGTGAATTTGTTGAAGAAGCAAATCCTTTTGGTAGGGACACCTTCGAGCCGGGAATGTTCCTACACCCCACCCTAGAACTGCAGAGCGGTTCCGGCCGGAGTTCGTTCACCCTGGGCAGGGTTTCGTATGCGTGTTCGGCTCCTGTCCCATACCGGGCAACGAGAATCGATGAGCTACGTCGCCGGTTCGCGCCACTTACAATCCTGCGCCGGAGGACGGCTCAAAGAATAAGATCATGTTAGATGATTGGCATGAACACGGCAGATGCGGCTCTGCAAACGCTCCGCGGCGAGGTGATCGATGTCGTCGTGGGAACCCTTTTCTTGACCATTGGAGCGACCGCCTGCGCGATCGCGGCGATCCGCTGGCGTAAGGGCGGTCCCATCCTCGTCTGGTTAGGAATATGGAGCGGGATATACGGCCTCCAAAAACTGGTCCAGACGCCCCTGGTGGTGGAGGTTCTGCCGCACGCCCTCAAGTCTGCCACTCCCTACGTGAGTACGGCGGTCATGTACCTGCTCTTGGTCTCTGCCTTGTGCGCCTGGCGAGAACTGAGCCTCGGCAAGCTCAGGCTCCTCATGCACCTGGAAATTCTCGCGGGACTGACGATCGCTTTGATAGGTATTGCCACGTTCGTCCTCGGTGGCCCAGCCGACAAATGGATGTTCTACAACAACCTGCTCGCAGTCCTTGCCATGCTTGTCTTATTAGCCGTCGTGTTAGTTCCAAAGTTTTCCAAATTCCTCGTTGTACCGAATCACCGCGTCTTGGCAGCCGCTACGCTCATTTTTGCCTTGGAAGTCCTATACACCAACTTGTCGTCTGTGTTGCACTATCGCACGCTGCCTTTGGTTGACTCCTTGGGCTTTGCTGCCCTCCTGTTTTCGCTGGGGTACGTGGCCTTGGAAATATTGTTCACGAACGAGCGCCGTCTGCTTTTAATCGAGACAGAACTGGAGATGGCCCGGCAGATACAGTTTTCAATTCTTCCAGCGAGTGTTCCCGAACTTGAGAACCTTCGAATTGCTGCTTCTTATCATCCGATGACCGCCGTTGCGGGCGATTTCTACCAGTTCGTCCAGCCAGACAACAACCATCTCGGCATCCTTCTGGCAGACGTCTCTGGACATGGAATGCCGGCCGCGCTCATCTCTTCGATGATCAAAGTGGCAATCCAATCCGTCGCCGTCCATGCCAATGATCCAGCGCAGGTTCTTGGCGGCTTAAATCGCATCCTGTCGAGTGAAGCGCACGGCCAGTTTGCCTCGGCGGCTTATGTTTGGATCGACACAGAGAACCGCAGCGCGCTCTACTCGGCTGCTGGACATCCGCCGCTGCTGTGCTGGCGGAATACGAGGGGCGAGATGCAGCGCATCGAAAGTAACGGGCTGTTATTCGGAGTCGCACCTGACTCTCAGTACCCGGTGTGCAGTGTACCGTTTGAACCATCCGATCGGTTCCTGCTCTACACCGACGGCGTGACTGAAACTGAGAACGCCGCGGGGGAGGCGTTTGGCGACCGGGAACTGGAACGGGTCGTACGCAATTATCGAATGCAGCCCGCGTCCGAGGTGTCGCGTCAAGTGCTCTGTGAACTCCAGAGGTGGCGGCCTGCTGCAATGAACCAGCAGGATGACATTACGCTTATCATAGTCGATGTTCTTTAGCTGAGCCGGCAATCATCGAAGAGAAGCCAAACAGAGTTGGCAACTTGATGGGCGGGTACAATCCTTTGCTTTAGAGGAAACGCCCTATTCGTAACGCAATGCCTCAATAGGATCGAGACGTGCGGCGCGTATTGCTGGAATCATGCCGCTGACCAATCCCACCAGCGCCAGGATTGCGGTGGAAACCAATACGCTGGCTGGTGAAATGATGAGTCGAATGTCGCCCGCCTCTCCGTGCTGGGCAAGCGCACTGTAAAAGGTGAGATTCCCCACAGAGAGGGAAATGATGTAGGCGAGCACAATACCTAGAAGGCCACCCAAAAAAGTAATCGCGAGCGCCTCGCACAAGAACTGCAACAGGATATCGAAGCGGCGAGCACCCAACGCCTTCTCCACCCCGATCTCACGCGTTCTTTGGGTTACGCTCACCAGCATGATGTTCATGAGTCCCACGCCGCCGATACCAAGCGTCAGAGTCCCAATAAAGGCAAGCAGCACCTGCAGCGCCATAGTAATGATGCGAAATTGCGAAAGCTGCTCCATCATGGTGAAAACGAACAGAGCCCGCTTATCGTCGGCCCGAAAATTGTGTTGTGCTGCCAGCGTATTGCGAACCGACTTCTCGACCCCTCCATAGTTGTAGCCAAGAAAATCTAGCCAGATCATGTCGATGTAGCGCGTATTGCGGAAGTCGCTCATGGCGGTGAACGGGACGTAGACGACGCGGTTGATACTGTTCTCGGTGCCTTCCTGGGGTCTGGGCCTAAGCACACCGATTACTTCGTAAGGAATGCCGCTGATACGAATCTTCTCGTCCAAGGGGAAACGGCCGGAAAATAGCTTTTCCCTGGATTCCGAGCCCAGCACACAGACGCGCGCGCGCAATTGCAAATCTTCGGCACCGTAGAAACGACCGAGATCCAGTTGCAGGTTCTGAATTTCCTGGAGCGCTGGATCGCCTCCATGAACGCTCCAAATGTACGAACGCCCCTCGTAGCTGACGGGCGCATCGTAAAGCGATTCGGGAGTTATGCGGGTCACTTCCGGCACGTTGACCACGACCCGATCAATGTCATCCCTGGTCAACCGGACACTGGTACCGGCCTTGTTTCCTCCGGCCTGCATCGAGGTGCGCCCGCCCGCGATGCCCATCGCCGCCATGCTGGCATAGCTCCGGAATATGTTGACGATGGCCGTTGAGAAACCCGTGCCATAGGCCAGCAACAGCACCACGGTGGCGATCCCCCAGGCCATACCCAGCATGGTTAACGCACTTCGGCGACGGTTCTGCCTGAGCGATGTATACGCTTCCGAGAACAGATCTTTCCCCCGGATCATTCGTTACTCCTGACGAAGGGCTTCCACGGGCTGGAGTACGGCCGCCCGCCGCGCGGGATAAAGTCCGGCGATAATGCCAGCCAAGGCAAGGCTGCCCATGGCGAGCACAGCTGCCGCTGGGTAAATGTGAGGCAATTCGAATCCATCGATCGGCGGCACAAGTCCGAATAGCTTGGTGGCCACGTAGGCTGCGCCCACGCCAATGGCGCCGCTGATTCCAGTAAGCATCAGCCCTTCCAAAAAGAACTGGAACAAGATGTTGCGTTTGGTCGCGCCCAAAGCCTTGCGCAGGCCGATCTCCCGGGTGCGCTCCGTTACCGACACCAGCATAATGTTGATAACTCCGATTGCGCCCAGACCGAGTGTCACCAGACCGACGGCTCCCAGAAACGTATCCATGGCATCGGAGATTTTACCGACCATTTCGGCGCTGGCGATCGAGTCCCAATCGTCAAAGGCGTCGGGTGTCTCGGGATCAAAGCCATGGTTTCTTGCCACGATACTCCGCACGGCCTTCTTGGCTTGCGTGTGCTGCTCCCGTGTGATCGGCTGGTAGACCACGTACTTGACCGCCTTTGCGTTGCCGGCTCCCTGCATCGGGAAATAGGTAGCCATGGTGGCATAAGGCATGATCAGCCGCATGTTCTGGCCATTGTTGTTGCCATGACCCACCTTCTGCATCGTGCCCGCCACCTCGAACGGCACGCCATTTATCAGCAGTGTGCTGCCTACCGCTGGCCGACCGGGGAACAGTATGCGCACAAATTCGCTTCCGATCACGCAGACATTGTGGCGCTCGCGTTCGTCGTTCCAATTTAAAGCGCGCCCCTGGTCGATCGGTTGGTAGCGAATGTCAGAGAACTGCGGCTCGGCACCGTCCACATAGCCGTTGCTACTGCCATACTCGCTCACCAGGCGAAGGTCGCCGCGGTAGATTATAGGCGAAGCATTACGAACAAACTGCGAGTTGCGAATATCCAAATAGTCCTGGTAGTTCAGGTAGTACTGGCGAGACGAAAGCTGGCTGCCACCAACCGCCGGCACTCGACCGTTGTAAATCTGCATGAAGTCTTCGCCGAAGCTCGCCATACTCTTGGCGGTTCCCGCGCGAAAACCCTCTCCTAATCCAACCAGAAGCAGCAGCGACCCCACTCCCCAGGCAATACCAAACATGGTGAGGAAGGAGCGAAGTTTGTGCGTCCACATGGCACGCAAAACCTCGTCGAAGCTGCTGAGAAATCGCCTCATAACTAAGCTACGAACATTAGACTGACAAAGTTCCTATTGACTCCGATTTTCATGCGTTGTCCGTACCGTTTCTGCATGCTCTGATGGCTGATCACAGCTTTGTGGACACCTGGTCTCGCATTCGGTACAAGACGGCGTACACAAACTCCGCTCCATCCACCGTCGGTTCCATGATGCAAGTATGGAGGAGACTCCGTAGGGGATGCAGTGACTGGTATCACTTCCAACGGTGACGCTCTTGGCAAGTGGGTTTGGGTTACACGTGCGCCTGGGGCTATGAAAATGGTCGACTTGGGCGGTGTAGGATCATGGAGCATGGACGGCGCAGGTCTGTTTACAGTCTGGATGAAGTGAGGAGGCCGTTTTTGAGTTTGATCGGGAACGCGTGCGTTTTGAACCAATCTGTGTCGCACCACTCCTGCGCTGCATGGAGAGTGGGGCACCCGGCGGAGTTGGAGCTGGATTCCCGGATACCCCACACCTAAATGAAGAGGTGGATCAATACTTGAGAGTTACCTGCTTCGGCAATGATCCGCCGTAGCTGCATTGTGGAGTCAATCCAGAAGACAGGTTGGTTACGGACCAGGCCGGGTTGGCGATCTTGACAAAGCTGTCGTTGAAGAGCCCCAGGTTATAAAAAGCGATTGAGCCATTGGAGGGGTAATCGCCGCACTGGACGATGTTATAGACCTCCAGAGCGCCGGCAAAGGCCCAATTGAAGGTCTGCCCCTGACTCGAGGTATTGAGCAGCTCAGAGAAGTTTCCCGAGGTTAGATCCCAGGTAACAATGTCCCATGTGGGGCAGGACAGTGTTCCCGCAGCACAGGTGTCGAACATATAGCCGAAAATCACATCTCCGGAATTGACTCTCGTCGGCGGGGCCTCAAAGACAGTGCCGCTCGCGCAGCAATTCCAACTGGCGATGCCCCACGCTGAGGCGTAATCGGAGTTCCACCCCAAGACAGGCTGAATGATCGTCACAACATCCTTGTAATCCTCCAGCCCAGGAAAAAGGTATACGGTCTGGCCGTGGTTGGTGCTCGGCGCCGGGGGAACGTTCCAGTAGGCAGACAGTTCGCCATAGGAGGAAGTGGTGGTTGTGCCCGCATATTCGACCCAGGCATGGCCGATCGTGGGCTCCTTAACCGCCCGCTCATCCCCGATGACCTTTTCTCCGTCAGCTTTGAAATGGGGATAGGCGCACACATGGATGTTCTCGGAGGTACCATTCGCGTGCCGGATGGCCTTTTCATCTTGCCGCACTTCATCACCTTTAGCCAAGTGCGCGACGCAGCTGGGATGGAAGTAACCGAATGGCGTGATGACATAACCTGCCGGAACTGTCGCCGGGCGGTTTGGTCCAGCTGGGCTTTGAGCTTGGGCCGCGTTCAGGCCAGCAACAATCATGGTGAGGGCGATCGACTTGAGAAGTCGGGAGTAGGCTGAGATACAGAACATCGTTTTTGCTCTCCTGTGGGAGACAGGGCTTTGGCACGCGGCGCGTTGCCGTGAGGGAGTTCATCGAGCGAATTCGCCCGCCCCGTCCACTTTCCCGATCTAATAGTGGGGCGCCACGGGAATTCGTATCACGCCGAAGGGACATCCCCTTCCGAGTCCTCAGCAGAGGCTACTGACGACAAATTCGATCTACCCACGAGGGGGCGTTACGGTGGGAGGCGGGCCTTCGGGATGGTCGCGCAAATATTGCTGGAATGGTTCGTTACGTAGCATAAAGCGGAAACCTCTCCGCGTGTTTGCGTCAACGGTGGTTTGCAGATCCAGCGTGTCGAAAGGAATCACGTGTTCCGATGGTTTCGCACCATTCTCTTCAATCATCGTGAAATGAAGCTGGTTATCGACAACCCAGTAATCGGTCACGCTGAGAATCGTCCCATCTTTCAAGAAGAGCTGCGGCAGGTCGGGTCTCTCTTCACCGTAGACGTACACCGGAGTCTCGTTCACCTGCGAAATATAGTTTGTTGGACCAGGTGAGGAAACCGTGGTCGAACCGAGCGTCCAGAACCAGAAGAGGTCACAGGTTGCCGCCCCACAGGAGTTCATTCCCCAGAATGGTCCGCCGAAAAGAAAGGGGGATTCGTAAACGACCAACACTGGCGGAAATCGGCGAATCGGACGCCGAGGAGGGAGAAAAACAGCTGTGCCGGGTCCGCCCCCAGACGGGGTTATCGAGATTCGAGGAGTGGAAATCGGTGCGTAGATAATCGGTGCGTGGATCATGGGCGCTGAAGAAGTCGGAACGTGGGGAACCGGTGGGGCCGGCATATGAAGTACTCCTCCAGTGCGACCGGCTGGGTGCTGTGCCAAAGCCGACCTAGTGGAGGCACAAACGGCGAGACTGCAGGAAACGACGATGAGGAGTTTATTGAAAATCGGGCGGTAAACCAAGGGCGACATAGTCTCACCCTCCTAATAGTCGGCGCGGATGGCACTGACTCATTACCGACAAGTGTAATCCCTTAGCCGTCCGGTTGCCATTTTAGGGTTCTATGAACCGGCCTGTGGTGGCAAATTACTCTCGTGCACTACTGGCAACTGCTTCCGATATCAATGACTCAGTCAGCGAGCCTGCTTAGCCTCCTCATGTTGCGGCTTCTTGACAAAGACGTAGTAGGTAACGGCGTCCCAGGCGTTGTGAATGCCTGTGAAGAGCAACAACAGCGCAGCCGCTGCGATGCCAAACATAGGCACGTACAAATGGGCGCGAGCCGCGTATGCCGATACAGCAAGCAGGGCGTACGCCACGAAGGGCAGCAGAGCATGAAACAACCAGTCTTCGAATACGGGCTGATATGCGGTTTGCACTCGCAGACGCCGAGCCACGATGATGGCATACGCAAGTCCACCGAGGCCTAGCAGGAAACAAATCACCGAAGCTCCGACAATGGCGTGCCAGGGAGCGCTCAGGACGGCCGAGAGTAGCAGCACGGATCCGAAATGAACGATGGTGGGCGTCGCATATGCGCCGCCGGCTTGCTCCTGGCCTGGTGTGTGGGGCATGGTGGCGACCAGAGTGATGACCACGAACTGCAAGCCGATCAGGGCTCCGGCCGAAGATCCCACGATCACGAAGAAGTTCGCCCAGCGCGCGAGTTCGGTCATTTCATCACCAATTCAGATCGAGTGCCTCGCGGGTAAAGATACCGCAATCGACGAATTGGGTCACGCCCACAGTCGAGTCTCTTGACGCAATCTGGCGATGTCTCTGGTTGGCGGACTTCCGAAAAAGCGGCTGTATTCACGGCTGAACTGCGAAGAGCTTAGATAGCCCACGTGCTGACTCGCAGCGCCCGCATCCATCATGGTCGACAACATCAGACGCCTCGCCTCCTGCAGGCGCAGCACCTTCTGATAGTGCAGTGGGCTCATCGAAGTGACGGACTTGAAGTGCTCGTGGAAAGAGGACACGCTCATGTGCACCAGCCCGGCCAGTTTTTCCACCTTCATGGGTTGACAGTAGTTCTCACGCAGCCAGGAAATCGCCTTCGCAATTCGCTGCACGCTGGACTCGGCAAAGCCCATTTGAGCCACGCGGACACCGATGGGGCTGCGCAGGAGCCGGATCAGAATCTCATCCATCACCACCGGAGCGAGGAGTTCCGCATCGCCGGGCCCTGCCAGGCATTCCATCAATCTCGTAGCGGCGTTGACAATGCTGTCATCGACCGGAGTGACATAGACCCCGCTTCTCTCCTGAGCAGGAGGCAAGCCGTGAGGAAAGACCCGCAAGACCAGCCCGGCAATCTTGTGCGGGTCGAGGTCCAACTTGAGCGCGAGGTACGGTTCGGAATGGCTGGCCTGCGTGATCTGGGCCGCGACTGGCACAGCCACGGAAAAGACGATCATGCGCGTGCCGTCGTACTCGTACACATCCTGCCCAACGATAACGGTCTTCGCTCCTTGTGCGGCGATGCACAACGAGGGCAAGCCGAGGGCATGCACACACTCGCTGTTGACTCGGGAATAGCGGCTGGCGTGCAATCCAGGGATGCGCAGTTCAAAACTGCCGTCGTGAGGAGCATAGGCGGCGAGTAAACTGGCCAACTTGGCTGAGCATGGTTGGCTCGGCCCGTCACCTTTGGCGGGCTTGGGGAAAGACGCGATTTTTCCGTTGGTTTTCACGCCTTCGAGAATACTTGGTTTTGTAATCATACGCTTGGTTCCGGGGTAGACCTCAAACGCTTACGTCTTCAAAAGCGCCTGCACGTAAGCGGATTTCATCGGAAGCCGCCGAATCATCTTTCCTGTTGCGTCGTGTAAGGCCGCTGCGATGGCCGGCGCAGCGAGCGCATTCGCCGCTTCCGAACCTCCACCGTAAGCGCCGACTTTTGGATTATGGAGCAGCACAACTTTGATCTCAGGGATGTCCGCCATGGTCGGGATGGGATAAGCAATCCAGTCATCCGTGGTGATTCCACTCTCGTCGAACGCGACCTCTTCGAACAGCGCATGACTGATTCCCATGACTGCGCCGCCCTCGACATTCCGTTTTAATTGCATCGGGTTCACGACAATGCCGGGATCGACCGCGATCGTGTACTTCTCAACCACGATCGCACCTGTACTCGGATTTACGGCGATCTGGCAAACGCAGGCCCAGTAGGTTCCACTGCGCAACATCAGAGAGACTCCACGACCTCGCACCGGCGTTGACCCGGTGGATACGGCATCAGAGCGGGGGGAGGGGCGCGTGTCCCATCCGGAAGCGTCACGGACCGCCTTCAACACGCCGATAGCCCGCGCTTCGCTCGCATGGTCGATGCGAAACTGGAGGGCATCTGCGCCCGCGAGCGCAGCTGCCTCGCTCATCGCCAGTTCGCGCGGATAGTTCTGCTGGAACTGCCCTGGCGTCCGCATGCTGTGGTCGCGAAGACCGACCGCGAGAGGCGAGGCTTTCTGTCCCACCTGGAATGTGCCATGGCCGCGCTCCATCACATTCGTTACTGGCGCATAAACCCACGGATCTTCAAGGCCGTTGACGGTGGAAGTTACGCCATCAGAATGCTCCTGAGGGGCAGCCATGGTGGGCAGCCCCGCGAGGATAGCACCGATCGGCCGATCGTCCTGCATGGCAGGCATGTAGTGATCGATTTGATATGCGGCCATCTTGCCTTTTTCGTCGATGGCAATCTGAACGTCGGAAAAAGCAGCTGCCGCTTGTGTCGACCACTGCATGTCGTCGGCGCGCATCCACTGCACGCGCACCGGCTTGCCGACGGCTTGTGACAGGAGAACCGCCTCGTCCTCAGCACCTGCGTTTCCTCCGTTCGACCTGCCGTAATGGCCTGGTCCGGGATACGAATGCACGATGACACGATCAAGCGTGGTGCCGAGCATCATGGCAATTTCGCCCCGCAGCGCCTGTGGATTCTGGTTGTGCGTGTAGATGTGCACCGTGCCGTCAGGCTTGACATCGGCAACGGCCATGGTCGGGCCAATCGGCGCGTGTTTCATGTAGGACAACTGATAGGTGGCAGAAAGCTTCTTGTGTGCCGACGCGAGCGCGGGGTCGACATCGCCCTTGGCGGTCTTACTCTTCTCGACAGGTGCGGAGGTCCAATCCGCCTCCTCCCGAAGGTGCTGGTAAAGTTTTGCATTGCCGGGCAGGCCCTTCCACTCAGTCCACTTCGCGCTGCCAGCTACCTGGTCGGCGGCCTGGATCGCTTCCCACTCCGTGGGGGCAACCACTCCGACGAGGTTGCCTTTCACGATGACTTGCGAATTCGGATACTTGGTTTTATCCAGTGAACCAGCAGAGACGAGAGTCGAGCCCAGCGTCTTCGGATGCACCACCCGCGCGTGCAACATGCCCGGCAGGCGCACATCGGTCGCCCAAGTCTCCTTCGCCGCCACTTTCGAACTGATGATGGAATTCTTGAAGGACTTGCCGATGACCGTGTACTCGCTGACGGGCTTCATCGGCGGATTGCCCTCGATGGTTAACCCAAAGATGCTGGTGAGGTCGCCTTTCACGGGTATGGTGAGCTTCAGTTGCTGGTTCTTTACGAGATCGCCGTACGAAACGCTCTTGCCACCTCCTGAAACGATGCCGTCCTTCGCGGAAAGCTTGCCCTTCGGGACGCCGAGTTTTTCTGACGCGAGATCGAGCAGAGCCTGGTAGGTATAGGCGGCCGCCTTGCGGATGTTCGGCGTTCCATGGCCGAGGAAATCGAAGGCGCCGCTGCCGTCCGGCGTGCGATCGGTATCTCCCGCCACGACGGTGGTGATCGCTTCGAAGGGCACGCTCAACTCTTCGGCAACAATTTGCCGGTATGCGGTGAAGGTCGAGCCTTGGCCGAAGTCACTCTTCCCAGTACGAATCAGGACGGTGTTGTCCGGGTGAATTTCAACCCAGGAACTGAGGAGAGTGGGATCGAGCGAGTTCTTCATCGTCGCAGTTTTCGCGGTATCGCCCTTTAAAAGCTCCGGGCCTACGAAACTGAAACTCACGACCAGGACGCCACCCGCTTTTATGAAATGACGGCGCGATAGCGTCGGTCCGAAAACATTTGCTGGTTTTTCGCTCATGGTTGCCATCGCTTACCTCCCCTTCGCCATGATTACTGCGGCATGTTGTACGGCTTCAATGATGGCCACGTAAGTTCCACATCGGCACAGATTGGGCGACGGTCCCGATGTGGTGAAGGCCTCCTTGATCTGGGACAGCGTCGGATGTGGATTGCTTTCGAGCAATTCGGTGGCCTTGATCATCATCCCGTTCTGGCAAAATCCGCACTGCGGAGTTTGCTCTTCGATCCAGGCTTGTTGGACGGGATGAAGCGTTTTTTTCGCTTCCTCCACCGAGAGGCCTTTTTGCCTTGCCCATCTGGCGGGCAGACCTTCGAGCGTAGTGATTTCCTGTTTAGCGACGCTGGCGACCGGCGTAACGCAGGACCGCACTTCCTTGCCTTCGATCAGAACCGAACAAGCTCCGCACTGTGCGAGTCCGCAGCCGAACTGGGGACCGATCAGTTGGAGATCGTTGCGCAACACGTAGAGTAGTGGCGTGTCGTCAGGCGCCTGGACCTCGCGCCGGACGCCATTCACAGTAAGCGTGATCATAGGCAACTCCCTTCAAAGGCACTTTTTCGATGCGGACGACTCTCTTGTGGAAACCCTCGATCCCCAGTCCGCCAGCGCAAGAGTCTATTTTGGGCTTGGCGGAAAACCTTAACTTGCCTATACGCTCGCTCTGCAATCGATTGCAAGCGACGGCGGCGATTCATTCTCAAAACCCCACAATCAGCGTATAGAGGCGACAACGGCAACATCGAACTTTGAATAGTACTTCTTCACGTCGCCAGCCCCGTACTTGTCGCGGAATTTCTCTACCACGGACGACACCTGTTTGGCCTCAGTGACAGGAATGACCTTGACCTCGGCCTCTTCGCCCCGCGCATCGACCCGCATGGTGGGGTTCTTGAGTACGTTTTTGTACCACTGCGTATCCGAACCCCGTACCGGCAGCAGGTACAGCTTGTCGTCATCCAAAACGAACCAGACAGGGTTTGAAATACTTCGTCCGGACTTTCTGCCCGTCACACTGATGGTTAGTTCGCGATAGCGGGAAAGGCGGTCTTTTAGATCATCGTTCCGCTTTGCCATGTGGACTCCTGTTACCTAATGTTTAGCTCGATAGCTCCCGGCTTTCAAGCCTTCGAGAACACATCTTTCGCGATGATGATCGCACTCATCGCATTGGGCCAGCCTGAATAAAAGGCCAGATGGGTGATGACCTCAATCAATTCTTCCTTCTTCACTCCGTTCTGCATGGCATAACTCAGCTGAAACCGCAACTGATCGGGACGGTTCATCGCAACCAGTGCGGCCACCGTTGCGAGACTTCGGTCACGCTTGGATAGGTCAGGACGCTCCCAAACGTCGCCGAAAAGGACACGATCGGTTAGATCGACGAGCTTGGGCGCGAAGTCGCCGATCATCTCCTGGGCTGGTGGAAGACTCTTCGCTCATGCCTTGCTCCTTCCGGTGAGTTTGGCTTTGCATTCCTTTTCTTTCGACCGCGACACAAGACTAGTAGTGCTCCCAGGCAACTCTCCAGTGTTCATCGGGGCGGGTCAACTTTACGATGAGCTGTTTATCCGAGAACTCGAACACGCGCGGCAGGTCTTTGCCGATAAGGGTACAGACCAGTGCGCCCTCAACGTGATAGGTAAAGGGGTGAGCGCGCTCGTCGATCTCATAGGTCCCAAACGAGGCCTCGTAGCCGCCCTGCGCGTATTGCACCGGCGCGGCGTTGGTCCCTGCTGGCGGGTTCCGATACATCACCTGGACTGACATGTTGCCGTCGCGGGTGTAGACCAGTAGGCCGGCGCAGTCAGCCCGGTGAATTTTTCCGTCTGCGCCTTCCTCTTCGAGCCAGGCCAGCCGCCACGCTCCCACAAACCGGTCTCGGATGCCCTCATCTCCACCGCGATTCTGGGAACCGGATAGCGTTGTTGCAGTCATAGCCATAAGCAAAGACATCACGGCGCGCGAAAGCAGTTTTTTCATGTCCGTCTCCTCGTCACTCGCGTCCGCTTCGTGGTCAGTTCCCGGGTATCCTCGGAGGCTACTCCGATTTGAGAGAAGCCATATCGATCGAGAAGCGATACTTCACATCGGACTTGAGCAGTCTCTCGTAGGCTTCGTTGACCTTCTGGATTGGGATCACTTCGACATCAGCGGTGAGGTTGTGCTGACCGCAAAAGTCGAGCATCTCCTGGGTTTCGGCGATGCCGCCGATTGCCGACCCGGAAAGGCTGCGGCGACGCATGATCAGCCCGAACGCGGAAACGGCTAGAGGCTTCTCCGGCGCGCCGACAAGGGTGATGTTGCCGTCGCGGCGCAGCAGGTTGATGAAAGCGCTAATGTCGTGATCAGCGGAGACAGCGTCGAGAATGAAGTCGAAGCTACCCTCGTGCTTTTGCATCTCGATCGTATTCCTCGAAATGACAACCTCGTCGGCGCCGAGGCGCCGCGCGTCTTCTCTCTTGTTCGGAGACGTCGTGAAGACAACCACGTGGGCTCCGAGCGCATGCGCAATCTTCACGCCCATATGTCCCAGTCCGCCGAGCCCAACCACACCAACTTTCTTGCCCTTGGTGATCCCCCAGTGGCGCATGGGCGAGTAAGTCGTGATTCCCGCGCAAAGTAAAGGAGCCGCGCCGGCAAGGTTCAGGTTTGACGGGACGCGCAGCACAAACCTCTGGTCGACGACGATACTGTCGGAGTATCCGCCATAGGTGACGCCTCCCAGATGCTTGTCGGGGAAGTTATAAGTTAATGTGAAATTCGGGCAGAACTGCTCGAAGCCCGCCCGGCACTCGGCGCAGGTGCCGTCCGAGTCGACCATGCAGCCAACCGCGGCGAGATCGCCGGGCTTGAACTTCGAAACCGCCGAGCCGACCTTGGCCACGCGGCCAACGATTTCGTGGCCGGGAATGCAGGGGTAGACCGTGGGCATCACCCCGCTCCACTCGTTGCGGACTTGGTGAAGATCGGAGTGACAGATGCCGCAATACAGAATGTCGATCTGGACATCGTGTTCGGTCGGATCGCGCCGCGTGATCGTTGTGGAGGCGAGCGACGAGGTCGCACTGGCAGCGGAGTATGCTTTCGCTTTGTACATGTATTTACCTTTCACAGCCCTGTCATTTTCTCGATGGCTTCGGGGTACCGCGCCCCTTCCACTGGAATTTTAGAGCCAGCGCTCTCGATCTCACGCAGGTCGCCGGACGTCAGTTCCACTGCCACCGCACCAATATTTTCTTCGAGGCGGTTCAGCTTCGTCGTGCCCGGAATCGGCACAATCCACGGTTTCTGAGCGAGCAGCCAGGCCAATGCGATTTGAGCAGGAGTCGCTTTCTTCTGCTTGCCGATGCTGCCGAGCAGGTCAATCAGCGCCTGATTGGTCTTGAGAGCGTCCGGCGTGAAGCGAGGAAGTTTGCTGCGGAAATCGGTGCTGTCGAATTTCGCGTCTTCTTTGATCGCTCCCGTCAGGAATCCCTTGCCCAGGGGACTATAGGGCACAAAACCAATCCCGAGTTCCTCGAGCATCGGTATCACTTCCTGCTCTGGCTTTCTCCACCACAGCGAGTATTCGCTCTGCACCGCAGTGACCGGCTGGACGGCGTGCGCGCGGCGAATCGTCTTTGCCGCTGCCTCCGACATGCCGAAGTGCTTAACCTTGCCGGCTTGAATCAATTCTTTCACGGTGCCGGCAACATCTTCGATGGGCACATTCGGGTCGACCCGATGCTGGTACAGCAAGTCGATGCTCTCCACTCTCAGTCGCTTGAGCGAACCCTCGACTGCCCGCCTGATCTGCTCGGGTCGGCTACTCACAGGCGGTGCTCCTGGCCGATTATCGCTGCCACTCAGATCGAACCCGAACTTGGTGGCAATCACGACTTGCTTACGAAACGGCGCCAGGGCTTCGCCTACAAGCTCTTCGTTCAAGTACGGACCGTAGACTTCAGCCGTATCAAAGAATGTGATGCCGCGTTCTACGGCGGCACGGAGAAGAGAGGTCATCTCCTGCTTGTCTTTAGGCGGCCCGTAGGAAAAGCTCATTCCCATGCAGCCCAGGCCAAGGACGGAAACTTCCAGCTTGCTTTTTCCAAGTTTGCGCTTCTGCACTTGTTTCTCCTTCACTGCGAACTCCATCTGCCTCAAGGCACCACAAGCCTAAGCATAGTTTCCGGGACCTTGGGGCGCTTGCCTATTTCGATGAAGTTCTTGCCAGATTCTCCGAAGTTCTCCATTCACGTCATCCCGTTCAGAATGCAGCGTGGCCTGAGAGAGCCCACGTCGGAAGTAGATTGTTGAAATGAATGTTGCGCGGAATGGCAACTTGCAAATCACTTGCGATGCAGGCCCACTCAGCCCGTTCTCGTCGAGTTAACAAAAGTCTCGACGAAGCGATAAGATGCACCTTGACCATCCCGGAGGGAGCATGAGCAACGAAATTTCTCGCAGACAGTTTTTTGAGAATATCGGATTGGGAACTGCGGCCGGTACAAGCCTCTTGCTACTGAAGAATGTTGCCAGCGCAAGCCCGGGCACCGATCTTATTCCCTCGCGGACTCTGGGACGAACCGGCGCCAAGGTGTCGATTCTTGCTTTCGGCTGCGGCAGCCGCTTCCTCATGTACAAGGATGAAGACAGTGCCACGGCGATCCTCAATCACGCGATTGATCTGGGCATCACTTATCTGGACACGGCTTACGCGTACGGAGACGGAGAAAGCGAAACTCGCGTCGGCAAGGTGATGGCTTCGCGCCGCAAAGACGTTTGGCTGGCAACGAAGATTCCCGATCGGTCCCGCGACGAATTCCTCCGCCGCCTCGAGGCAAGCCTGAAACGCCTCAAGACAGACCATGTGGATCTGGTGCACATCCACAGCCTGGGCCAAGCCGATGATTTGGCAAAAATCGAGGCTCCGGACGGGGCTCTAAAGGGTTTGATGGAAGCGCGTGACCAGAAAATGGCGCGCTTTGTCGGCATGACGAGCCACACCAAGGGAGAGGTGATGGCCAGGGCTATCGAGCGACACGACCTTGATTGCGTGCAGATGGCTCTCAACGCTTCCCGTAATGGCCGCTTTGAGGAACTCGCCCTACCCGCTGCCAACGCCAAGAACCTTGGCGTGATCGCCATGAAGGTGACCGGTCAAGAATTTCTCGTGGGCGAAGGTCCGGGAAAGGCAGAGATGAGCTCACTGCTCCGGTATTCCATGAGTCTGCCGGTCACAACTGCAGTCGTAGGAATGCCCCAGCCCGAAATGCTGGCCCACAATGTCGAGATGGCGCGGAGTTTTTCGCCGCTTAGCGATCAGGAGAGAGAGCGCCTGAGGCAGCAACTCAAGCCCTCCCGAGAGGGACTGGAAAAGCGACTGGTCGGGCATCTGGACGGACCGACAGCGAACCCGGAAATGTTCATGGCGTAGGAACAGTTTTTTGAGGCGTGCATTTCGCGTCTTCTATGATTTGAGATCGGTTATGGTGAGCTCCCGCTGCGCAACTCGCAGCGGGCACAAGCTCATTTCGCTCGCGGATGGGTCTGATCGTAAACCTGAAGGACGTGCTTCATGGAAAGCTGTGTGTAGCGCTGCGTCGTCGCCAGACGTTCGTGGCCCAGCAACTCCTGGATCGCACGCAGGTCCGCACCTTCCTCCAGCATATGGGTGCCGAAGGCATGCCGCAGCGTGTGTGGATGCACATCCGGGGACAACCCTTTTGCCACCGCGATCCTCTTGATGATCCGACCCACACTCCGGGTGGTCAGCCGACCTCCGCGCCGGTTGATCAGCAAGGCAGACGAGTTCTTGTGCAGCTCCGCGAGAGCGGCCTGTCGCGCAGGAACATACGCGACCAGCGCGCCTTTCGCCGAACCGCCAAACGGAACGTAGCGTTCCTTCTTCCCTTTTCCGCGAATCAGGATTGCCTCCGCGCTCAGCCGGATATCGTCGAGGTTGATTCCGGTCAATTCGGAGTTGCGGATACCGCAGCCATAAAGCAGCTCCAGCATCAGCAGGTCTCGCTCCGGGAATGCGGCCA
This sequence comes from uncultured Acidobacteriaceae bacterium, assembly GCA_963768265.1. Classification (GTDB taxonomy): domain Bacteria; phylum Acidobacteriota; class Terriglobia; order Terriglobales; family Acidobacteriaceae; genus Sulfotelmatobacter. The sequence goes on along the minus strand of CAVYHM010000044.1, from coordinate 252,569 downwards.
CCTCCGGCATTTGCCCATCGAGAACCGAGTTCATTTCTTCGATGGTCGGCACCCGCGGCAGCTTCTTTGGCAGCTTGGGGGTGGCCACCAGCTTCGCCGGATTCTGCTCCACCACGCCTTCCTGCGCCAGCCAGCGATAAAGCGATCGCACCGCCGCCAGCGCCCGCGCCACCGAAGTCTTACCGAGGCCTTTCTCATAAAGGTGCGAGAGAAATCCACGGATCGCAATGTGATCGATGTCGCCCCATCCTCGCGATCCGGCGTAAGCGGAAAATTCATCGAGATCCCCGCTATAAGCCTTGATCGTGTGCGGCGAAGCATTCCGCTCGCGCAGATGGCGAAGAAAATCCGCCACGGCCTTCTCGATGATCGTGCGTGCTGTTGCCATGAAGTATTCCAGATTTCAGATTCAAGATCGGAGATGGCAGATTTGAGATTCGCCGACTTCAATCTGCAATCCGAAATCGCCTACCTCGCCTTCGCCCTCGGATGATGCTTCTGATAAACAGTCCGCAACCGGTCCAGCGCCAAATGGGTATACACCTGCGTCGTCGAGATGTCGGCATGGCCGAGGATAGTCTGCACCGTCCGCAAATCCGCGCCATTCTCCACCATGTGCGTCGCGCAAGAGTGCCGCAACATGTGCGGAGAAGCGTGTCGTCCCGAGGCCACCGACGCCGCCCCGACCATCTGCCAAACCCTCTGTCGCGTCAGTCTTCGCGCCCCGCGCGCAATAAACAGCAGAGGTGAATTCCCGGGTGCCCCATTTCTCACTCGTTCTTTGCGCGAGAAAGCCCGCCCTGAGGCTGTCGAAACGTCGTGATTTTCAATAGAGCTAGTCGAAACCTGCGGATTTTTCGTCGCCCTCATCCCAGCCAGAATCGGCCGCGCCTCGGCCAGATATTGCAACAATGCATCCTGGGCCGACTTTCCCAACGGCACCACTCGCTCCTTGTCACCCTTTCCTCGAACCAGCATGTACCCCGACTCAAGCTTCAAATCCTCAAGCTTGGCGTTGATCACCTCCGACACGCGCAGCGCCCCGGCATAAAACACCTCCAGCATCGCCCGATCCCGAACAGCGAGCGCCGCAGAGTGTGGGGTCTGTCGACGCACGCCGGCGCCTCGCGCAAGAGGAGCCGCCAGCGTAGTTTCCATCTCCTCTCGCGCCAACGCCTTGGGCAAAACCTTCCATTGCCGTGGCGACTCAATATTCAGCGTCGGATCGTGTTCGATCCTCTTGTCCAGCAGCAAATATCGATAAAGATGTCGCATCGCCGAAAGCTTCCGCCCCACGCTGCGCCCGTCCACCTGATGTGAAAACAATTCCTGCAGAAACTCGCGGACGTCGCTTCGCCGCCCAGTCAGCAGCAGCCGCCTCCGTTTTTCCAGAAACTCGGCGAACTGGCAGATATCGGTCGCATAGGCACCGATCGAAAGCGCCGCCAGCCCCTTCTCGATTCGAAGGTAGTCGAGAAAGCCCGAGAGCACGCGCGCATTGGCCTCAGAAGCCATAAGCAGAGAACTTGAGTATGCGCGTTATCGGACGCGAAGAAAAGTGGTGTCGTGGGTGCGTCTTAAGATGCTCCTTGGATGCTCCTTACGGCCGCAGCCGCTAGGCGAGGCGAAATTTTCCGATCCGCGCCAGGCACTGGGAATCCATTAATTTACTATCGCGAAATTGGGTTTTATTATTGAGAAATCATGGTAGGTCTCACTGACACGATTTCGGAAGGCTTGGGGCGGTATTCGATCGGGGAAAAGCTGCGCACACTCCGGTTGCGCAAGAGTATGGGGTTGGTCGAACTGGGCAAGCTTACGGGACTCTCGGCGCCCTTGCTTTCGAAGTTAGAGCGCGGAAAGCTATTTCCGACCCTTCCCACTCTGCTGCGCATTGCCATGGTATTCGGGGTGGGTCTGGATTACTTTTTCGCCGACGATCGCCAGCGGCGTGTGGTAGGAGTGGTGCGACGGCACGAACGAGTACGCTTCCCGGAGCGTCCGGGGACGCCGGACGTGCCTTATTACTTCGAGTGCCTGGATTATCGGGCTACCGAACGTAAGCTCAGCGCCTATCTGGCCGACTTTCAAGAAGTGCCCGCCGCCAAGCAGAAACCGCATCAGCACGCCGGAGTGGAGTTCCTTTACCTTCTCAAGGGATCGCTGACGCTGAAGATTGCCAGCGACGAATTTGTGCTGGAGGCTGACGACGCGATCTACTTCGACGCGGGAGTTCTGCACAGCTACATCCGGCGCGGTGCCAAGCCGTGTGTGGGGGTGATTGTCACCGTGCCCTAGGCATGTTGCGCCGACCGGCGAAGAGCCGAACCCACAAATTGTCCTGCGATAACGACGCCAAGAACTCGCAGAGATCGAGGTGTGGCGCGGTTTGGGAGGGATTCGTATCAGGGCATACTTTAGAGGCATGCCGCCCCGTGAAGCATACACTTCGCCCGGCTTTAGCCGCTGCCTCTGTGGCGGAACTCAAGCGGCTAAGGCCGTCAGAGTCTCATGCCCTTTGGCAGCTAAAGCGGTGCCCTGATACGAGTCTTCCTTCTCAAACTGCACTGCGGTCGATCTAGCCCGAAGCTGGGGGATTGATCTTCGGGGATGATAATATGGACGATTCCTTGCGATGGGTATGGAAGAGACCTGCCCTGAGGTCGATCGGGTTCAATCTGAACGACAAAGGGCTGAAAATCCGAGGCCGAAATTTCGGTCGATGCCTGATTCTGCGCAAGGACGAGGCGGGCAGCCTTTATGTCGGCTCCTGAATCGAAGCTACTTGAACCGAAAACCTGCTCATGTTGAGATTCGAGTCGTTGTCATCCATCTTGAGATTACATAAACCACACTCCGGAGTCCCGGTTTTACTGCTTTTGGTCTTTTTCCTGGGGATCGTTCCATCCGCGTCTGGTCAGGCGGGTTTCACATTGCAGATGAGTACGTTTTCCGGTAAAGGCACGGTCGACCCGGGCGGCGAGGCGACGTCGAGCCTGACGGTGGGAACGCTCAATGGGTTCAGCGGAACGGTCGATCTCTCGTGCCAAGCCACCTCGAACGAGACTATAACCGTTTTTCCGACGTGCGTGGTGAGTCCGGCCTCCGTGGCACCGCCGGCGAGCGCGACCGTCATCGTGAATACAGTCACCAACACGGGAACGGCTACTCCCGGGCTGTACTTAATCACCGTCACCGGCACATCCTCTGGAGCCACCCCCAGCACGGTTACGGCGCAAGCATACCTGACGGTGCAGTCTGTGGCGCCGGGATTTACGATCACCGTACAAACTGCGGTAGCGCCGAGCAGTGTGCATGCCGGCAACGGAGCCGAGGGCGTGATCAGCGTGAATCCCATCAACGGGTACAGCGGACTGGTGACGCTCTCGTGCAGTTCCATCTCTCCCCTGGTGACGATTCCTCCAATTTGCTCGTTCACTTATGCGACAAACGCAAAGGGCGTACCGGTAAACGGCGTCCCCGCCACAGCGACGATAAACATCAGCACTTATCCGCTACCTACGGCGTCCGTGGTCCGAACCAGGGACTTCTATGCTCTGTGGTTGCCCCTGCCTTTGCTGGCGCTGGCTGGGGTGGGTGCGGCGGCGGGCGGAAAGCGATCACGAAAAGCCTGGGGCGTGCTCGTTTTGTTCGTGCTGGGAGGGACGCTACTCCTGTTGCCGGGTTGCGGAAGCAGCACCCCCGTCTCGCCGTCTCCTACGACCAGCGTGACGCCGAAGAACACGTACACTTTCACCATATCCGGAGTCGACGCCGCTGGAAATGTCTCGAGCAATACCGGCACGGGCACGACGAACTCCGTTCCTACCGTCACCCTGACAGTGGACTAAGCTGGAAGATAATCATGTGCCTGCCCAAGGGTCGTGCGCGGCATGGGCGGATGTTTACCTCTGCGGCCATGCTCGCTGCACTCGCGCTGGGAGGCGCCTCCCTGTTCTTCCCTGCGCCATCGCGAGCCGAACCCGGGAAAGATAAGCCTAAGATTCCCGCCGTACGCTGGGATGAGGAGCATCCTGGCTGTACATTTTCACTAGGCGACGACGGCAGATATCGCTACGGACTGTGGTCGGACGATGTGGGCGTGACGCTGTCGGTCGATTCCCAGGAACTGGAAAAAGTTCACCGCCGGCACGAGCCCTTCTTCGCGGTATTGCTGGACGTGCGCTATCGCGGCCAGGGGACGCTGGAACTGGGCACGGATGCGATCTCGCTCGAGTTTGTAAAGCATTTCCAAGTTGTGCAAACGCCGCTGGATCCCGAAGGCTTTGCGCAAAGAGTACAGGACGATGCCGACGCGGTGGATCATGAGGCCGCGCGCGAAGGCCAAAAACATCCGGAGCGAAAAGAAGAGAAAGAGGCCTACGTACGGGCCTTTCAGAAGGATTCGGCGGAGTTGCTGGAGTTTGTCAGCAAGAACAGTCTGCGGCCCACGCGGCTCGGACCGGGGCATCCGGAGACCAGCGGGTGGGTTCTATTCAGCACCCAGAACAAGTGGATCGGTGGATGGAAGAAGCAGGAGGAATTCATCCTGCGGCTTCCGGTAGAAGGGAAACTTTTCGAATTCCCTTTCAAATTGCCTCCCAAGCCAGGGGAAGTCCTGCTGCGGAAACGGGAGTGACGAGCGTGCACAATTTTCCAGCAGGCTGGAAGAAGCCCACCCTCCTCAACACACGAAGCGCAGGTCGGAGTTTTTCGCACACCGCTACGAGGCGGCGCGTCGTGTCTGGCGCTCGATTTCGGCCGCCTGACGCATCAGAATATCCCGCAGCGAGACCAGTCCCGTCAATTCTTTTCCGTCGACGATGGGGAGGTGGCGAAATCCAAACTCCCGCATGATGAAGAGGCACTCTTCGATGCTTTCGTCAGCCGCGACCGCGCGCGGGTTCGCGGTCATGACTTCAGACACGGCGGTAGTTCCGGGCGTGCGACCGACCGCCACGACGCGGTTCATGATGTCGCGCTCTGACAGAATGCCTGCCAGTTCTCCGTTGCGAAGGACCGGTAAGGCGCCGATATTGTGCTCCATCATGAAGCGGGCAGCCTCGAGCACGCTGCGAGTGGATTCGACGGAATAGACTCTGCGGTCTTTCACGAGGTCGCGGAGGGTGGTCATGGATCGCTCCTTTAGCGGTGGAAAATCTGGGCGGACGCGGCCACGGCCAGCCTCTTGGTGGCCAATACTCTATCACAGGCAAGGCTTTGCACGCGGTGACAGGGGTTTAACAGTGCGGAACGAAATCGCCTTCTCTACCTGAGCATTGTCCTCTGGAACATCCGGCCAAGGCTCCGGAGTATTCCCGCCGTGACAGGTCACACGAGAACGTGACGGTGTGGTTGGCACGGGCAGGAGGCGGCGAGAAAGAAGGCGTGCTGAAAAAAACTGGCGGCCTGTAACGGGCCGCCAGTGAGTATCAGGTTTTCGCGAGACTAAAAACGGAACTGTGGTCCGAAGGTCACGCGCAGGTTGTTATGGGCTCCGCCGATGAAGTAAATGTCGTCACCTACTTCGGCACGAATCCCGATCGGGCCGGCAAAGGCTTCAAATCCCCCGCCGGGATAGACGGCGAAGGCGGTCTTGCCGGTGGTAAGGCCGACTGTGTTCACGAAACCCGTGGTTGCACCCTGGTTGTCAATGCTGAAGTTATCGAATCCGACCTTGCCGGTGACGAACACGCGAAAAGGGCCGGAACCCGTTTGGAATTTTGGTCCAAAAAATCCATGCAGCGTGCGGAATGATGTGTTGACCACCTCGGTCGTCACGCCGTTACTGAAGGTATTAGTGAAGTTCCGCTTGAAGTCGTAGGCCATCTCGGCTTCAATCTGAACGCTGGATCGAACGTTAAATGCTGCCCGGCCGCCGACGCCGACGAAGTTCCTGACGGGCGAGGCGTTGCTAAAGCGAAAATAATCGAAGAACGCACCGACTTCAGCGTGATCGCTGTCCTGCTGCGCTGTCAGTACAGGTGCTGCCGCGAAGAATAGCGAAGCTGCGATGAGTAATAAGGAACGCTTCATGTTTGTGACTCCGTTGATGGTTTGGTTTTGCATTCACGCCTCCCTTGCTTAAAAAGAGAGAGAGAGAGAGAGAGAGAGAGAGACAGAGCGGAGGGCAGAGTGACGTTCACTCGCTTTCGATGCTTGACCGTATGATGAGGTTGGAGGACATCACGCTCAAGCGGGGGCTGCAGAAATTGCTGTAGTAAGTCTCAGCAAACAATTAAGAACGGCGCGGTTACTGAACCCGCGCCGGTTGTTTTGTGTTGTCTCCTACATGGTTTACTGCAGGTGATTAAGCCGCGATGGCGCGGCATCGGCGGTGCTACTGTCGGAACACGGAGTCATCGAGACGACGATGTATTCCCGCTCCTTGTCATCGAGATCTTCGACGCGCAAGTGCATTTTGTCCTTCTCCACTTGCTCTATCCCAGAGCGATTTGTCATCCCGCCGCGAGAGATCTAGGTGTTTGCTGGCAGCGGCATCAGTTGTGTCCCGGCACGGACCTAGATCCCTCGCTTTGCTCGGGGATGACACAGTAGTCTAGTCCACGCTATGTATGAAAATGGGCTACCGTTCGACGACTTCGTCCAGCGTTTGAAAGAATGCTGGGTAGGAGATTGCAGCCGATTCAGCACCACGAATGAGCGTTTCACCCCGGGCGCGTAGAGCTGCCACTGCGAAGGCCATGGCAATGCGATGATCGCCAACTGAATCGAGTTCCGCGCCGCTGAGAGTTTGGTTCCCAGGAATCTTCAGACCGTCCTCGCGCTCTTCAACCTGCGCGCCCATCAAGCGGAGGTTCGCCGCTACGGCCGCAATGCGGTCGGATTCCTTCACGCGCAGTTCTTTGGCGTCGCGCACTTCGATGCCCTGCTCGGTGTAAGGTGAGATGGCCGCTAGCACAGGGATCTCATCGATGAGCGCTGCCGAGTCCCCGCCCGCGAGGGTGAGGCCTTTCAATTTTCCGCCTTCAATCTGGAGCGATCCGACCAGTTCGCCATGAATCTCTTCGAGTTGCGTGACGGAGATGCGGAGTCCAATCTGTGCCAGGATGTCGAGCAGGCGCGCGCGCGTGGGGTTCATGAGAAGATTCGGGATCGTCAATTGCGAACCGGGAAAGAGCGCTGCGGCACACAGAAAAAATGCAGCGCTGGAAAGATCGCCTGGGATCCGGGCTTCGATGCCGCGCAAGCGTTGACCACCGCGGATCCGGACTTCGTTTCCGTTCGCGCCGCTGCCTTTGCGGCCGAGCTGTGCGCCAAAAGCACGCAGCGCCACCTCTCCGTGGTCGCGGGTGCGCAGGGGTTCTACGATGCGGGTCTCGCCGTCCGCAAACAAACCTGCGAACAGCAGGCAGGACTTCACCTGCGCGCTGGCAACCGGCATTTCATAGTCGATCGCTTTCAGGGACGCCCCAGAAATGCGCAAAGGAGGCTTCCCTTCCCGTGACTCGATTCGCGCGCCCATGGCGGAGAGCGGCTTGATCACTCGTTCCATAGGGCGCCGCGAGAGTGAGTCGTCGCCGATCATTTCGCTGGTAAACTTCTGGCCGGCGACGATGCCGCTGAGCATCCGCATCGTTGAACCGGAGTTACCGCAGTCCAGCGCCCCATCAGGAGCAGCTAGGGACGGGCCGCGTCCCTGCACCTCGATGACATTGTCGGAGCCGGTGTTGCGCTCCCACCTGACCCCTAGCGAACGCATACAGCCGAGAGTGCTGGCGCAGTCCGCACCAGTCGAGTAATTGTCGAGGCGCGAAGGACCTTCCGCGATTCCCGCCAGCATCGCGTAACGGTGCGAAATGGATTTATCGCCAGGCAGTTGAACGCTGCCGCGGACGTTGCGCGCCGGGCGCACGATGACTTGGGACTTGGATTTCATCCTGAGATCAATATAGCGGACGGTAGGGGCAACAATTCCTAGGCCAATGCCTTCGCCTCGGCGCGGGCTTCGTTCAGAATGTTGGCCGGGATCCATTTCATGCTGACGCCGAATTCAAACATGGGCGTCTCCGTACCGCGGCCCCAGCGTGCGACCTCCCAATGGGCGCGCACGAATTTCACCTGCGGATGCGCGGTCAGATCGAGCACCAGCGGGGTCTCGCCGCAGTAAAACTTTTGCGGAAACGCCGCGATCGATTTTGGCTCCCATGCCGCACCATCGGCCGAGCCGTAGATGCTGACATCGAGCGATTCCTGCTCGATGATTTTCGTGATGGTGAGGGTCACAAGAAACGCGCGATTGGCGGCGTTGTCGACATCAACGGTGAGACCATCGCCTTTGGCCGTGGCCACGGTATTCGCTGGAACCAGCACTGTATCTGTCATTGTCATTGCGAAAGGATTCTAACAAATCTGGTCCACCCAAAATTCTCAGGCGCGCAGTTCCTGTCTTTTATACGACGGCGACAACTGCCGCAGCCGGGCAACGGTCTCAGGCACCAGGGCGAGCGCGAAATCGATGTCCGCTGCGGTCGTCTGTTTGCCGAGGCTAAAACGGATGCTCGCGTGAGCCCGATCCGGTCGCAACCCCATGCTCACCAGGACGTGGGAAGGCTCAACCGCGCCCGACGAACAGGCCGATCCGGCGGAAACTGCGAGGCCCTTTAGGTCCAGCGAGATCACGAGCGCTTCGCCTTCGATGTGGTCGAAATAAATGTTGGTCGTGTTTGGCACACGTGGCGCAAGTTCTCCGTTCACTCCCGCTTCCTCAATCCGAGTTAGGATGCCCGTTTGCAAACGGTCTCGCAGTGCGGCGATTTTCAGATCATCGCCGCGGTCCAGTTCTTCCTTCGCCACTTGTGTTGCTTTGCCAAGAGCGACGATTCCTGGAACATTCTCGGTGCCAGCCCGCCGTGAGCGCTCATGGCGCCCCCCATAAAATAGCGGCTGAATTGCGGTGCTTTTCCGCACGTAGAGCGCTCCCACTCCCTGAGGCGCGTGGATCTTGTGGCCAGAGATCGAGAGCAGGTGGCACCCAATTTGCCGCACGTCAATGGCGAATTTACCCGCGGCCTGCACTGCATCGGAATGGAAACAGACACCGGACTCCGCGGCGATCTTGCCAATCTCCTCGACTGGTTGCAGAACCCCGGTCTCGTTGTTCGCCATCATGATCGAGATCAGTTTCGTGTTGGGCCGCAGAGCGCGGCGCACATCGTCGGGATCGACGAGGCCGTGAGCATCCACCGGCAGCGCGGACACTTCGCAGCCCAGCTCTTCGGCGTGCTTGCTGGCATGGAGCACAGCGTCGTGCTCGATGCTCGATGTAATGAGGTGATCACCTGGCGCCACCACACCGAAAATCGCCAGGTTGTCGGCTTCGGTGCCGCCACTGGTGAAAACAATCTCCGATGCGTGACAGCCGAGCAGCGTCGCCACTGACTCGCGCGCATTTTCGACCGCTGCACGGGCGTCCTGCCCATGACCGTGGATCGATGAGGCGTTACCGAAGCGTTCCCCGAAATAAGGGCGCATGGCCTCAAACACCTCGGGCAGGATTGGCGTGGTGGCGTTGTTGTCGAGGTACACTCTGTGCATATTCAATTTATTTTACGCTGTGGACCGCCGCCGTAGAGACGTTGCTTGCAACGACTCTCTCACCATCATTCGGCATGCCCGCCAGCAAAGCAATGTCCCAACGATCACGAGCGCTGATCGATCGGCACGTAGGCGGCCGGATATTCCGGACCCAGGTAATCGGCGCGAGGACGGATCAGGCGGTTATCGTCGAGTTGCTCGATAACGTGAGCGGCCCACCCGCTGATGCGGGAGACGGCGAAGATGGGGGTGAATAGATCCACGTCGATACCGAGCGTGTGATAAGTGGAAGCAGAGTAGAAGTCGACGTTGGCGTTCAGTTTCTTGTCGGCCTTCACGAACTCTTCGATTTTGTGGGAAATCTCAAACCACTTGGCTTGTCCGCTGGAGTTGCCCAACTCGCGGGACATGGCACGCAGGTGCGTCGCGCGCGGGTCTTCAGTGTGGTAAACCCGATGGCCAAAGCCGGGCACTTTTTTCTTCTGCGCCAACATACCCTTGACGTACTCGATGGGATCGGCGCCGGAGGAGTCGATCGCTTCGAGAATGCGAAAGACCGCTTCGTTCGCGCCTCCGTGCAAGGGTCCCTTGAGCGCGCCGATTGCGGAAGTGATGGCGGAGTGCATGTCGGACAAAGTGGCGGCCGTCACCCGGGCGGCAAAAGTGGAGGCATTGAGCTCGTGGTCGGCATGGAGGATCAGCGCGATGTCGAGGGCTCTCTCGGCCGTCGCACTCGGATTCTTACCGTTAAGCAGGAGCAGAAAGTTCGCAGCATGGGACAACGTACGGTCGGGCTCGACCACCGGTTGTCCTTTGCGGATGCGGTCATAAGCCGCGACAATCATTGCGATCTGCGAGGTCAGGCGAATCGCCTTGTCGATATTGGCCGTGCGATCGTTATTCCTCTCTTGCGGGTCGTAGAAAGACAGCGCCGAAACCGCGGTGCGCAGCACATCCATGGGGAGCGCGTGACGCGGGGCTGCACGCAGTAAAGAAATTATGGAGGCATCCAGCTTTCGCTCTTCCGCCAGGCGATCATGCAACTCGCGCAACTCGCGGCTCGTGGGCAGCTTGCCGAACCAGAGCAGATAGCAGGTCTCTTCGAAATTTGACTGGTGCGCGAGTTCGTGGATATCGATGCCACGGTATGCAAGGACGCCGCGATCCCCGTCGATGTAGCAAATCCGGGATGTGGTGGCAACGACGCCCTCAAGTCCCTTGGGAGCAAGATTTGTGGTGACGCTCGACATTCGTTTTTCGCCTAGGGGCTGGATTCTCGTTGCCGGACGGCCCGACCCGCAGCGTCCGGGTGTAATTCTCTTTTATACCTGAAATCCGCACGACTCTCCAAGACCCAACGGTTACTGGATTCGCAACACCAGCTGGAAGCCGAAGTAGAACTAACGAAGCAGCCGAACTCAGGCTGGCCAGATCCCTAGCGCAGTTTCGCTGAGAATCTGTCGCTGGACGTTCTCAGGCAAAGCAAGAGCGCGGAATTCGTCGAGATTTTTCTTGATGTCGGGCACGCCGGGACCCGGCCAGTCTGTGCCGAACAGCGTCTTGTGAGCGATTTCTTCCAGACGAGGAAAATACTTGAGCAGGGTCTTGGGCGGAATTCCACTGATATCGAGATAGACGTTAGGGTGCCGGCGCACGAGAAAGAACGCGGTCTGCATCCAGAGCGGGCGGCCGCCGTGGGCCAGCAAGATCTTCAGCTTGGGGAAATCGACCGCGACATCGTCGACATAGATCGGATCGCCATACTTGTTGCGGGCACCCGGAAAAATCGAGGTTCCGGTGTGGAACATTACGGGCACACCGTTGGCCTCCGCCGCGCGATAGATGATCTCGAGCTCTTTGACGCCGCTGAGATAGTCATTGGGAAACAGCAATTGGTGCGGCGGATGAATCTTGATCATCTTCAGTCCCAGCCGCAAAATCTGCTCCACATCGGCCAAGACGTTGGTGGTGTGCCGCGGATGCAGGCTGCCACACGAGAGCAGTCTGGTTGGATCTTCCTTTACATAGTCGGCGACGAACTGATTTACCCCGTTGGTGAAGCCGATTACTTCCGGCGCCACGTAGTTGATCAGCATCGCTCGGTCGAGGCCGCTCGCGTCCAGAAACTTGAGGAAGGCCTTGGGTGAGCGGCAGAACTCGACGATCTGGTCGAAGTTCGGCCGCTTCCGTTTCATGAGCTCAAGCGCGTCGGCCTTGAACATCTCTATCGGCTGGATATGGATGTGGCAGTCGGTGATCACAAGTGGTTGGGGTCCGGTCTCTCAGGCCGGAATTCTATCAGCTGCCCTAGGATTCACCGCATTTTGGCGACACACGGCCTATGCGGCTGGACAAGGCTGAAACGACACCCAGTCGATGGCCTGCTGAAATCGCGCATCCGGTTGAAAAGTCGTTTTGAAGGAGAAAGCGAATTCCGTTGGCCCGTGCTTTTCCAGGTGGGCCAGACGCTTCCTCGCCTCGTCGATTCCCGGGCGATGACCGGCGGGCACCCACCACAAAGCGGTATACGTGCCTGTGAACTTTTCGAACCAGTCGTGTCGCTGCCGGAGCAGCTCCGCATGGACCGTCTGGTAGACGTAGTGTCGGAGTGCGTCAATCGTCTCCCAGACTGACATGTTCATCAGGATTCGCTCGTCATCATAGGGCCGAAAGTACGTCGCGTTTCCTTCTGATGTTTGCAGACGCCAGACAAATCCGGGACTGTGATCCGCGAGCGCGTTGAGATCGTCCAGGCGCGCAACAAATCCGGCCATCAGCGGGTCCCCGATCGGGGCTCTCACTCGCCCAATGTTAACCTGAGCGATATGGTAACGAGTCATGTTTCTCTCCTTCACGAAAACTAATTTCGATCAGTCCGACCGGCCACTTGGGCGCACGCCATCACTGCCCTCTTCGTAAATACGCGAATCATCTCGCGGCGGTACTCGGGCGTGAGGGCAGAAGTAGTGAGCGGCTTTGCGGTCTTCGCCGCCAAGTCTCCAGCGGCTTCGGCGAGGATTTCGTCGACGACCTTGCCTGAGAGCAACTCGCCTGCTCCCTTCACCAGCACAGGAGCGGGATTGACTGCAGTAATGCCGATGCGGGCATCGGCTATATGGCCATTCGAGCGCTTCATGACCACTGCAACTCCAGCCAGCGGGTAGTCGATCGATCCGCGAACCCGTAACTTGCGGTACACACCGCGATAGTCGGCAGAGGACGCGGGCAGAAGCACGCGGGTGACAATCTCGTTCGGCTTCAGCTTGCGATAGTCGTCGCCCAGCCCGGTGTAGAACTCGTGCAGCGGCACGCGGCGCAGCCCAGAAGCGCTCGCGATTTCGATCTCGGCATTCAGGCAGAGCAGCGCAGCAGGCGTGTCGCCGGAAAATGCGGCCCAGCACTTGGTGCCGCCCGGGGCAACATGGCAGAGGTCGCCATCTTTCTTGATGCAGAAGCCACATCCCTTGCGCCAGGTAAGCGACTGGTTGTACCAGAGACAGCGCGTGTCGAGACAGATGTTGCCGCCAATCGTCCCCATGTTGCGCAACACGGGTGAGGCAACAGTGGCCGCGGCTTCTGCGAGAACAGCATAGTGCTGGCGCAGGAAGGCTGAGCGTTCGATGGCCCGCAGCGTGGTCAACGCCCCGATTTCGACGCCACCATCGGGGAGGGGAGAAATTCCGCGTAACGTAGTGATTCCGGACAGATCGAGAACGTACCCTGGCTCAAACAGCTTCTGCCGCATCGAGGGGATCAGGTCCGTGCCACCGGCGATAATGCGGGTCGCCTGCGCGGGCGAGTCGCCCGCGGCCACACGAGCAGTGCGTCCCGCCAGAATTTCAACGGCTTCGCCGACCGACCGCGGGCGCAATAGCTTGAACGTGGGCAAGCTCAATCCGCGCCTCCGATGGATGCTTCACGCCGCGAAGGATCGAGTGCGTGTCGATGTGGTCCTTTGCCGTCGAAGCAGAGCGATCCCCCATGTTCCCGAAAACGGGTGGGCGCAGTCGGGTCAATCCCCTCGGTCAGGTCTAACGCCTTGGCATTCTTTTTTGCGCGCAGGGCCGCCAGCACCCTTTCCGGAGTGAACGGCGACTCATGCAAGCGCACTCCAACTGCATCGTAAATGGCATTTGCGATGGCAGGAATGGTTGCGGCCAGCGACCCCTCGCTGCACTCCTTCGCGCCGAAAGGACCCTCGGGATCGATGCTTTCGACGATGATCGGTTCGACCGTCGGAGACTCCACCGACGAAGGACTGCGATATTCGAGCAGCCCCGGGTTCATGAGCATGCCGTCTTTCCAGACCATCTCTTCAGTGAGGGCCTGCCCCATGCCCATCCAGACGGAGCCAATGATCTGGCCTTCGACGGAAACCGGATTCAGAGCCCGGCCGCAGTCGTGCGCGGCCCAGACCTTGTGTACCGTGACTTCTCCGGTTTCCTGATCGACGCTGACCTCGGCGACCTGGGCCGAGTAAGAGTAAGCAGGCGAGGGCCCCACGCCCCCGCCCTTGTGTTTGCCGCCGCGAGCTTCCGCCGGAGGAGCATACGATCCGGTTCCTGTGAGGGCTCCGTGAAAATCGATCGCCGCAACGACTGCCTCTTCGAAAGTCATCCAATCTTTGGGCCCTTCGTCCTTGCGTTTCTGCTGCAGGGATCCGCGCAGAATCTGGCCTTCGACGCGGCCACTGACCGAGGTTTCGTGTTGTGTGGGGCGGACACTCATGTCCGCCAACTCTGACCACGAAGATGCAGCAACATCTCTCCTGAACACTCGATCGTTGCGAAAGGTCAGGTTCGCGAGAGTGCATCCCATCTTCTTAGCCGCCGCAGCCGCAATCAGCTTCTTCACTTCCCCAGCCGCACGCAGCGTAGCGTTCCCCGCCATGAACGTAACCCGGCTGGAGTACGAACCAATGTCGATGGGCGTCAGATCAGTATCGGCGGCGATGACGCGCACGCGAGAAAGCGAACATCCCAGCGCTTCGGCCGCGATCTGAGCCGTCATCGTGTCTGAGCCCTGCCCGATTTCCGAGGCGCCGGTGTACACCACAACCCCACCGTCGCGGTCGATCTTGATGTTGACCGTGGAATGCGGCATATCGGAGCGAATAATAGAATTCGCGGCGCCGCTGACGTAATGACTGCACGCGATGCCAAGGCCGCGTCCTGCGGGCAGTTTGCCGTGGCGCTCCTTCCAGCCCGAGCGCTCGACCGTTTTCTCAATGCACTCGGGCAAACCGTAGCTCTGCACGCGCAGGCCGTTGACCGTGATACAGGGCGGCTGCAATAGATTGCGCTGGCGAATTTCAGCGGGGTCCATGCCAATCGTGGCTGCGAGTTCATCGAGTTGCGATTCGAACGCGAAGCGCACGTTCACCGTGCCGTGGCCGCGCATCGCGCCACAGGCGGGTTTGTTGGTCAGCACGCGGTATCCGTCGTACTGAATGTTTGGAATATCGTAGAGCGCGCCGAGCAGCGCGCCGGAATAGAGAATCGTCACCACACCGTAGGAGCAGTAGGCGCCGCCGTCCTGCACCACTCGAGCCTTCACGGCGCTGATGCGGCCATCTTTCTTCACGCCGGTTTTCAGATCGATGATGGTGCGCGGACGTCCTCGATGTGCCCAGAACACTTCCTCGCGAGTGTAAGTGATCCTGACCGGAGCCTTGGCTTTCCGCGCAGCCACGGCGGCGATGATTTCGAGCGGAATGACCTCGCTCTTCCCGCCGAAGCCGCCGCCGACCAGCGGCTTGATCACGCGAATCTGCGCCATCGGCATTTCGAGTACGAGGGAAAGTTTGTGCTGAAGGTAGTAAGGGACTTGCGTCGACGACCAGACGGTGAGGCGTCCGGGCTTTCCACTGTGCGGATCGATTTCGAACGAGGCCAGGGTGGAATGCGGCTCCATGGCCGCGTGCGTGACCTCATTGGCTATGAAGCGGGCTTCGGCCACGTGATCGGCATCCGCGAAACCGCGATCGGGATCGCCGAAGACGTGGTGATAGTCCTTCTCGATGTTGCCGGGCTTGTTGTCGTGGATGAGGACTGTTATGGCCTTCATCGCCTGTTCTGGATCAAAGTAGGCCGGAAGGACCTCATAGTCGACGTCGATGAGTTCCAGGGCTGATTCGGCAACAGCCTCCGAAACAGCAACGACGCAGGCAACGTTGTCGCCAACATAGCGAACTTTGTCGAGCGCAAGAGCATGCTCGTCGTGGCCGACGGGAAGAATGCCGTAGGGGTTAGGCGCGTCTTTGCCGACGACAACGGCGACTACTCCTTCGAGTTTCTCTGCGCGGCTCGCGTCGATGCGTCTCAGCCGGGCGTGGGGATAAGGCGAGTGCAGAATCTTACCGACCAGCATGCCGGGCAGGCGCAGATCATCGGTGTACTTGCCAGCGCCGGTGGTCTTCTCCGCCGCATCGATCATGGCAGTAGGCTTGCCGATGATGGAAAAGTCGTGTTTCATCTCATCTTAGGTGTGCCATTCCGACCCTGAGCGAAGCGAAGGAGAGGAATCTGCTTTCATTTTCCTTACACGACATTACTTAGCCCCGACCAATTCCTTTCGCTCCGCTGCAAGCGCTGCGCGGATCGCTTCATACATCTGGTTGTACCCGGTGCAGCGGCACAAATTACTGCTGAGCGCGGCGCGAACGTCCTCTTCCGATGGGTTCGGGTTCTCCGCCAGTAACGACTTTACCGTCATGATGAAACCCGGCGTGCAGTATCCGCACTGCGCGCCACCCCAATCTCCGTATGCTTTTTGAATCGCCGCCAGGCAGCCGTTCTCACTGACTCCTTCGACGGTCGTGACCTCTCGCCCTTCGCAGCTTGCTGCCAGGAGAGTGCAGGACATCATGGCGATGCCATCGACCAGCACCGTACAAGCGCCGCACGACGAATCATCACAGCCGCGTTTCGAGCCTGTCAGTTGTAACTCCTGGCGCAACACATCGAGCAGCAGTGCACTCGACTCGATGGCGAGTTCATAGGTCCGTCCGTTGATTTTCAGGTCGACGAGTTCTTTTTTCACTTTGCGGCTCTTTAGCTCTTAGCTTTCCTCGGCCAAAGTAGGGGCGCTCTTAATACATCGGAACTTTCCCGTCTACGCGACGCGACCAGGCATCGATGCCGCCCCGCATGGACTGCGCTTTTTCGAAACCCTGCTGGCGGAGCCAGACCGTAACGTTCATGGAACGGACGCCATGATGGCAGAGCACCACGATCGGTCCCTCGGGATCGAGTTCCTGATGCGCCCTCGAAGGCACATCCCCCATAGGAATCAACTTCGCACCGTCGATACGGGCGGTTTCGAATTCCCAGGGTTCTCGAACATCGAGCAGGACAAACTCCTCTCCCGCGTCGAGCTTAGACTTCACTTCCTCGGGAGTAATTTCGTAATCCATAGGTTGTGCTGCGTTATTTCCCGGTCCAACTGGGCGCGCGCTTCTCCATAAACGCGCGGACACCTTCACCCGAGTCTGCCGTCTTGATTAGCTCTTCGAAATAGATTTTTTCTGCCCGGGCGAGGCCCTTGTCGAAGTGCATGGAGTCCCAGGCGTAAGAGGCCTTCTTGGCGATTGCCAGGGCCGCTGGGCTCAGGCTGAGCAAATGTCCCACACACTCCTCGACGGCGGCGGTCAATTCGTTCCCGGGCACGGCACGAGTCGCCAACCCGATGTCCGCGCACTCCTTGCCCCCGATTGTGCGTCCGGTAAGAATCAGCTCTGCCGCCCGTTTCTGGCCGACGAGCACCGCGAGAGCCGTGCACGCCACCGGAGGATAGCAACCGAGCTTGATTTCCGGGAATCCCCACTGGGCCGACTCAGTTGTGAACGCTATATCACAAACCATCGCCAACTCTGCTCCCCCGCCCGAGCAGGGCCCATGAACCGTCGCAACCGTTACTTTCTTCGTTGCCAGCAGAGCCCGGACCACGACGTGGAACTTCGTCAGCATCTCCTCAACTTTGTCGGGAGTATGCGCGGCCACGTCCACGCCCGCTGAAAATGCTTTCCCGTCGCCGCTCAGAACGATTACGGAAACGTCTGGCCGAGAGTCAAGCTCCGCCAGAAAGTGCGCCAACTCCTCCATCATCGGAATGTCGATTACATTCAGCGGGGGATTGCGCAGGGTGACCCGAGCCACGGGAGCAGCCACGTTGACTGCAAGACGGGATACGGCGGTGGGCATCAACGGCATATCGTTAGAGTTCCTTGCACACAGCCTCAAGCCGTGCTCTTCCCAAACATTCCATGCACCCTGCTACAGGTTGATCGCAGACTTCCGCACTTCTCCAATCGTGGACAACGGGTCGCGAGCCCCGGTCTTTTCGGCAATCCACTTCTTCTCCGCGTCGATGATGTCGAGCAGCAATTTCTTGTCCTCGGCGGACGGCATGGATTCTTTGAAATGCTGCTCGTAGTCGCGATCGTCGAGCGGGTCGCCAGTCTGAGCGTGGAATTTCTGCCCGGCCCAGCGGCCAATCGCGCGATTGAACTTGATGTGCGGCGCGTAAAGCTTCGGCGCAGCCGGATCAAGCGAGCCGTTGAAACGCTCGATCAGTCCGGAAACTTCATCCCGATAAAGGTTACGGTTGTAGTCATTCAGATCGTCGAGATCGGGGGCCTGCTCATTCTTGGGTTCGTCATAGCGACCTTTCACGCCCCAAACGTAGGCCCAGTGCGCCGAAGAAGAATGGTCGGTGCCGAACAGATCGTAGGAACACGAAATCCATTTGTTGAGATACTTCTGAATCAACCACGGCGGGATCACGCCCGCCTCCACGATGCGGCGGAGCCCATCGTTGCCGGCGCCCATGTGGAAGGCCTCTTCGCGCAACATGTAGGACATGGAGCGGCCAAGCGGGGCAAAGGCCGAGTACTTCAGCATCTGCAACTGGAACTTACCATCGCGGTCGACGAAGTCGGTGTAGGTGAAAAAATCCATCCAGTTGTCAACGTCCACATTGAACGCGCCGAGTAGACGCTGATTGTCAAAGGCCCGCCGCTCCAGCATCTTCTGCGCTTCCACCTTGCCGGAGTAGCCGAAGTGGTCGACCAAGAGGGCGCACATCTGCCAGCCGTGGCGCATCTCTTCGATCATGACGCGGGTGATGGCGCGGCGGTCCCAGTCGGTCGGAGCATTCTGCAATAGGTTGCGCTGCTGTTCGACACTGGCAAATTCGGTGTCGCCCTGGTAGACGATCATGTTCATCAGCGCGTCGCGCATCTGCTGCGTGGGGATCTGGCGCAGGTTCTCCCACTTACGCCGGCCTTTGTAGGAGCCAAACTCGATCTCTTCCGTTTCGATCGCTCCGTAAAGCGTGTCGAAGTGGAAGGCTTCGATATCATCAGTGTTGACCCCGATTTCCTTGCGCCAATCGTTGAACAGACCCATCCATTCACTAAACGTTCCGATTTTTGCGACTTTGCCCGGCATAATCTTGACCTCATTCACTCCCGCAGGTTGCCCTTACCGGCAACTAGCACTCAGCCGGAGTGTTAACTATCCCATGTTCAACCAAACTGTTTTCAACTCGGTGTAATGTTCCATCGCGTGCGCGCCCAATTCGCGGCCGAAGCCGGAGCTCTTGTATCCGCCAAACGGGAGCGACGCGTCCATAAGGCCGTAGGTATTGATCCATACGGTTCCCGCCTTGAGCCGGCGCGAGACGGTGTGCGCCTTTTTCACGTCGCGGGTCCAGACTGCCGCCGCTAGCCCGTACGGATTGTTGTTCGCCTGCTCGATGACTTCGTCCAGATCATCGAAGGTGAGCACGGAAAGTACAGGACCGAAGATTTCTTCGCGGGCAATCTTCATGTCGTTTTGCACGTCGCCGAAAATTGTTGGCTCGATGAAGAATCCTTTATTACCGTCGACCGCGACTCGGTTACCGCCTGCGACTAGCCTGGCGCCGTCCTGCTTGCCGGCTTCGATATATTCCAGCACGGTCTGCATCTGCTCCTGGCTGACGATGGCCCCCAGCCGCGTCTTCGGATCGAGCGGATCGGCCGGCCGCATCTTCGAAGCGCGGGCTATGAGTTTTTCATTGAATTCGTCTTTTAGCTTGCTCTCAAGGAATAGCCGCGAGCCCGCATTGCAGACTTCGCCCTTCCCGTAGAAAATGCCGTTAATCGCACCCTTCACCGCGCTATCGATATCGGAGTCAGCGAATACGATATTCGGTGACTTGCCTCCGAGTTCCAAGGTCACGCGCTTCAGCGTATCGGCCGCACCGCGCATGATTTCTCTGCCAACAGCGGTTGAGCCGGTGAAAGCGATCTTGTCGATACCGGGATGCGCGACGATCGCCCTGCCCGTCTCCGGCCCGCCGGTCAGAATGTTAACCACGCCTGGCGCAAAACCGGCCTCGATGACAAGTTCTCCAAATCTCAGCGTCGTCAGCGGGGTCTGTTCGGCAGGCTTGAGAAGAATCGTATTGCCACACGCCAGAGCCGGTCCGACCTTCCACGATGCAAGCAAAAGCGGGAAATTCCACGGAACAATCAGACCAACTACACCGACCGGCTCGCGGAGCGTATACGTAAACGCGGTCTCAAGCGTGTTGACAGTCTCACCGTGAATTTTCGTCGCCAGGCCTGCGTAATAGCGCAGAACGTCGATCACCATCGGCAGGTCGACATAGCGCGATTCAAAAATTGGCTTGCCGTTGTCGAGGGTTTCCAGTTCGGTCAGCTCCTCGATGTTTTTCTCCACGAGATCGGCAAGCTTCCAGATCAGGCGTCCGCGCTCGCTGGCCGAGAGTTTGCGCCAGGGACCGCCGCGGTCTTCGAAGGCACGGCGCGCAGCATTGACGGCACGGTCCACGTCAGCGGGCGTGCCTTCCGCGATTTGCGTGAGCACTTCGCCCGTAGCGGGATTGATGGTGTCGAAGGTCTTCTCTCCCTCGACCCACGCGCCGTCGATTAGTAGCCTGCCGGGCTTCAGACTAACTTTGGTCGCCGCAAGCATCATTTATCCTCATCACAGAGCCGAGCCTCGCTCGGCGGACGGGCAGGAGTGCCGTCCCCACACGCTGCCAGTCTCACGTCACCGACTTACTTCGCCTTGAAGATCGCTGGCCGCTTCTCCACGTAAGCAGCCAGTCCCTCCTTCGCGTCCTCGCTTTGGAATAGCAACTGCTGGTTCTCGCGTTCGACCGCCAGCGCCGATTCCATCGGAATCTCCCAGCCCGTCTGCACGGCGCGCTTGATTCGTCCGACGGCCTTCGAAGCTTTGTTAGGCGGACAGAACTGTTTGGCGTACTCCATGATGTTTTCCATGAAGCCGTCGCGCTCGAAGATGTCGTTGACGATGCCGAGTTCCTGCGCCTCTTCGAACGAGAACGTGTTGCCGGTCACCATCAGTTCGATGGCCTTACTCTTCCCCACCATCCGCGAGAGGCGCTGCGTGCCGCCGGTGCCGGGAAGTACGCCCAGGTTCACTTCCGGCAGGCCAATCTTGCCGGCATCTTTGCGCGCGATGCGAATGTCCGCGGCCATCGCGATCTCCAGCCCACCACCCACGCAGTGGCCGTTGATCGCGGCAATCACCAACTTGGGCGTGTGTTCCAGACGCAGCAGCATTTCGTTGGCATGCAGGCAGAAGTAGTACTTGAACGTGGGATCGACGCTGGCAAGCATATTGATGTTGGCGCCGGCGGAGAAGAACTTGTCGCCCGCACCTGTCAGCACGATCACGTAGACGTCGTTGTCCATGCGCGCCTTGAGGATCGCGTCATCGAGCTGCCGATTCATTACATAGGTGTACGTGTTGGCGGGCGGATCGCACATCTCAATCACGCCGATGCCGCCATCGGTGCGGTAGTTGATCAGTTGT
Source organism: uncultured Acidobacteriaceae bacterium (assembly GCA_963768265.1). Classification (GTDB taxonomy): domain Bacteria; phylum Acidobacteriota; class Terriglobia; order Terriglobales; family Acidobacteriaceae; genus Sulfotelmatobacter. The sequence goes on along the minus strand of CAVYHM010000044.1, from coordinate 231,162 downwards.
TTCGTGGTTTCGCCGGTCGCGGGCTGCATTGTGGTCGCCATGTCAAAGACTCCTTGCTGGGAATGTCAGAAATCGAATTGATGCCCGGTTCGCCTCACCGCTCTTTGTCTTTGTCCTTGTCCTTGCGCGCCTTCGCCGGCGTCACGACCCCGCGCAAAAAAATGTCGGCCATCTCGCGGGCCATGGAGACAGCGTCGGCATCCACGCGCGGGTTGTGCCAGGTGTAGATCCAGTTCATCATGCCGAACAGACTGAGAACAGCGATCCGGGTCGAGAACTGCAAGTCCCGCTCGCCCTTCAGGTCGTCGAGCAGGCCTACGCAAATGCGATAGTACTCGCGCTTGATAGCGGCCACTTCCTCTGCGAATCCGTTCTTCAGTACCTCCGCCTCGTGTGAGAGGACCTTCATGGCCGCCTGGTTGGCTAGGAAATATTCGAGGTGGTTGAGGATGAAAATTCGGATGCGTTCTTCCGTATCACTCACGCCTTCCAGTCGCGCCTTGAGTCTCTCTACAATCGTCGTAAACGTGTGCTTCTGGATCACGAACAACAGCCGTTCTTTGGATTCGAAGTAATAGTACAGACCGGCAAGCGACATGCCACTGGCGCGGGAAAGGTCGCGCATCGAAGCGCCCTCGTATCCCTTCTTGCAAAAGACCTCGGTGGCGTGAATCAGGATCTCCGCGAGGCGTCGATCGTAGCGCGTGGCTGGAGCAAGCGCCGCGGAGTGACGGCGCACGGAAATTCGTCCAGCAGTCGAAAGCGTGGCCATAACCAATTAATTCGAACGTTCGTTCGAATGCAGTATACGCCTGATGTGATTCTGATCACAAGTCACCGGCAACTACTGTGATTTCTTAGTCTTGCCCGCGGCTTGGTAAGCCCTAGAGAGCCACTCAAGACCCTCGTGGAGATCCGCGTCGGAGGAGAGTTCAAACGTGAACCAGCACGCCTTCTGCATCCGGGTAGAGCCGATGCGGGAATCCTTGTCCAATTGGTCGAGCAGACTCGTGGGCGCAGTCTCGAATTTGAACCCGAATGAGTTTGCCGTTCCCATACCTCGGCTGCGGGGCAGCACGGCGAAGATTTTGTCTTTGCGATAAAGGGCTGTGAGTCCGAAGAAGGCTCTCGACGCGACCTGCGGCCAGCCGCTGATCTCGCTCGCTAAAGCCGCGGACCAGGCTTTCATCTGCTCAGACACAGGAGGCAGATTCGGGCGCGAGGACTTTTCGTGCGTCAACGGGGTGAAGCCTCAGTTCCTTATGTCGGCCAGGGCGTGCTCTATTTCTGCTTTCAGGTCAGCGGTCAGCGGAAGGAATGGTAACCGCGATGGGCCGCCGAAATAGCCGTTGAAGTCCATACCGTACTTGAATCCGGGAACACCGAGATCGCCGACGCGCTGCGCGGCCTTCGCAATTCGTTCCTGTTTGAGACGGGCGAGTTCTGCGTCGCCCTCCTTCCACGCAGCATAGATCTCATAGCAGGCAGTGGGCGCCGGACAGGCGAAAGCCAGGATCGCTCCGACCGCTCCGGCATCGAGTGAAGGCTGCAGCTTGTGCGCGGCGCCGACCAGCACCTGGAACCCGACTTCCTTCTGACGCGTTTTCAACTTGCCTACAACCGTGACAGACGACGAAGAAGGTTGGGGAGCCGACGCCAACGACAGCGCGCCCACCTGCACTAATTCCCCGCCCTCACTGGCCGAGCTCGCGGCCGCCAGCATGCGCGGTGTAACTGCGTCGAAAGTCTCGGTGACCGTCGCGCTCCGCTTAATGTGGCGCGTGCCTTCTACTATCTTGCGGACCTTCTCCACGTCGCCGCTCGATTCCTTGATGCCAATCAGGTTCGGGTGCTCGGCCAGTTCGATAACGACTTCGGCGGGCATGTCGTATCCGGTGGCCTGCGGGAAGTTGTAAATGATGACGGGCAGCGGCGAGCGGTCGGCCACCGTGCGATAGAACGCTAGAAGGTTCGGCGCCTGCATCTGCTTCTTGTAGTAGTGCGGCGTCCGGACCATAGCCACGTCGTACCCGAGTTCGGCGGCATACTCGGTGAGCCGCAGCGTCTCGATGGCAGACTCGATGCCCGTCCCGGCAATTAGAACCTTATTGGGTGCTGTCGCCTCGCCTGCTGCCTTCAGCACGTCGCGCCGCTCCTGGTCGGAGAGCAGGATCGCCTCGCCAGTCGAACCGAGCACAACGATCCCGCTAACTGGCGTGCGCGAATAGCGCTCCACGTTCGATTCGAGCTTTTTGAAGTAAATGTTGCCGTCGGGATAGAACGGAGTCGTGATGGGAGGAAGAATGCCGTGCAGGAGCATATGCGGATGGCCTCCAATGGTTAGGATACTACGGCCCCTGAGGGATGAAAGCGAGCCGTGGCCATCTAGCGCTGGTTGGCGTGGCGTTCGGCATGCAGATGCTGCAGTGCCTTCACGTTGACCTCTCCACGCTGGAGTGCGGCGATGCCCTCGGCGGCCGCCCGGGCCGCGGCCAGCGTTGTGATGGTGGGAATACGCGCAGTTACCGCCGCGCGGCGGATCGCCTTCTCGTCAAACCACGGCTCCAATCCCGTAGGCGTGTTGATGATCAGTTGGATACGCTGGCCTTTGATGAAGTCAACCACGTTGGGGCGTCCTTCTTTTACTTTGTAGACGCGTTCCACGTTCATGCCCGCGGCCTCGATCACGTCGGCAGTGCCGGCCGTGGCGACGAGCTTGAAACCCATGGCCACGAACTTGCGCGCGACGGGTGCGACGTGCGGCTTGTCGTGATCGGTCACGCTGATGAAGACGGCGCCCGTCGTGGGAAGCTTCTGTCCCGCCGCCAACTGAGCCTTCGCAAAGGCTTCACCGAAATTATCGGCCACGCCCATGACTTCTCCGGTGGATTTCATCTCCGGCCCCAGCACGGTATCGACGCCCGGAAATTTATTCCACGGAAACACCGGACTCTTCACGTAATAACAACTTCCCGTATCGAGGTCGGCGCGGCGCTCGATGTTCTCCGGCAGAAATTCACGCAGCTTGCGGCCTGTCATGAGGCGGGCCGCGATCTTCGCCATGGGAATGCCCGTCGCCTTCGATACGTACGGCACAGTGCGCGAAGCGCGCGGGTTGACTTCGAGAACATACACTTTGCCACCTTCGGCGCCGTTGCCGGTCGAGTTGCCGTCGCCGCGCGGGATGGCGAACTGAATGTTCATCAGGCCAACCACTTTCAACGCGCGCGCCAGCTTGAAGGTGTATTCTCGCATGCGCTCCAGCAACGGTTGCGGGATATCGACCGAGGGCAGCACGCACGAAGAATCCCCGGAATGAATGCCGGCTTCTTCAATGTGCTGCATGATGCCGCCGATGACCACGTCCTCCCCATCAGAGAGTGCGTCGACATCGACCTCGATCGCGTTTTCTAGGAAGTGGTCAATCAGTACCGGGCGATCGTGCGAGTATTCGACTGCCTCCTTCATGTAGCGCGTGATCATCTCTTCGTCATACGCGATCACCATGGCTCGCCCGCCCAGCACGTACGAGGGCCGCACCAACACGGGATATCCAATTCGCTTTGCCCCTTCAATAGCTTCTTCAATCGAGGTCGCCATGGCGCCGGGCGCCTGCGGAATCTGTAACTCTTCGAGCAGTTTGTTGAACTGCTTGCGGTCTTCGGCAAGGTCGATCGACTCGGGCGACGTGCCGATGATGCTGACTCCTGCGGCCTTGAGCGGCAGTGCCAGATTCAGGGGCGTCTGCCCGCCGAACTGCACAATCACACCGACAGGAGCGCCCTTGGAGGTCTCATGCTGGTAAATCGCCCAGACGTCTTCGAAAGTGAGCGGCTCGAAGTAGAGACGGTCGCTGGTGTCGTAGTCGGTCGAGACGGTTTCAGGATTGCAATTGATCATGATCGTCTCGTAGCCGTCTTCGTGCAGCGCGAAGGAAGCGTGGCAGCAGCAGTAGTCGAACTCAATTCCCTGCCCGATGCGGTTGGGACCGCTGCCCAGGATGATGACTTTCTTCTTTTCTGTAGGCGCAGCCTCGTCCTCTTCTTCGTAGGTCGAGTACAGGTAGGGCGTGAAGCTCTCGAACTCGGCCGCGCACGTGTCGACGCGCTTGTAAACCGCCATGATGCCGTGTTTCTTGCGCAGGTGCCGGACCTTCTCCTGCCCCTCCAGTCGCCAGACGGCTGCCAGTCGCCCGTCGGAAAAGCCCATGCGTTTTGATTCGCGCAGCACCTCGGTGGGGATCGACTCCATCGGATGCTTTTCCAGTTCGAGTTGCTGGTCGTTGATTTCCTTAAGCTGATAAAGGAACCACGGGTCCATCGAGGTCATGGTCGCGACCTGCTTCACCGTGTGTCCCTGCCGCAGCGCGTACTGCACGTAGGCGAGGCGATCGGGATGCGGAGTCACCAATCTCTGTGTCAGAATCTTCGGCTCGATCTTGACCGAGCCGACGCGTTTACCCGTATCCAGCGAGCGGATGCCCTTCATCAGGGCTTCCTTGAACGTGCGCCCGATGGCCATGACTTCGCCGACGGACTTCATCTGTGGGCCGAGGGTGTCGTCGGCCCCGGGAAATTTCTCGAATTGCCACTTGGGAATCTTCACTACCACGTAGTCGAGGGTCGGCTCGAAACACGCCGGAGTCTTGCGCGTGATGTCATTGGGGATTTCATCGAGCGTGTAACCCACAGCCAGTTTCGCGGCAATCTTTGCGATCGGGAATCCGGTGGCCTTCGAGGCTAATGCCGACGAGCGCGAGACGCGTGGGTTCATCTCGATCACGACCATGCGTCCGGTGGCGGGATTGACTCCGAATTGAATATTCGATCCGCCGGTATCGACGCCGATTTCGCGGATCACGGCGATCGAAGCGTCGCGCATAGCCTGGTATTCGCGATCGGTGAGCGTCTGCGCTGGGGCCACGGTGATCGAGTCGCCGGTGTGCACGCCCATGGGGTCGAAGTTTTCGATCGAGCAGATGATGATGACGTTGTCTTTGGTGTCGCGCATCACCTCGAGTTCGAATTCCTTCCAACCCAGCACGGACTCTTCAATCAGCGCCTCCCGCACAGGTGAAAAGTCGAGCCCGCGGCCAAGGACGTCGATCATTTCTTCCCGGTTGTAGGCAATGCCGCCACCGGAACCGCCCAGGGTGAAGGATGGCCGCACGATCACCGGGAACCCGATCTTGCCCGCGAACTCGATGCCGTCTTTCACGTTGTTGACCAGCGCCGACTTGGGGACATCGAGGCCGATCCTTTGCATCGCGTCTTTGAAGAAGAGGCGGTCTTCGGCTTTTTTGATGGCGGCAACGTTGGCGCCGATCAGGATCGCGTTGTATTTTTCGAGCACGCCGCCATCGGATAGTTCAATCGCGAGATTCAGCGCGGTCTGGCCGCCGACAGTCGGGAGCACGGCAAATCCAGCGCCCGGCGCCATCTCCCGCTCGATGCGAATGATCTCTTCGAGATACTCGAGGGTTAGCGGCTCGATGTAGGTTCGGTCGGCGAATTCCGGATCGGTCATGATGGTGGCCGGATTCGAGTTTGCCAGCACCACTTCGTAGCCCTCGGACTTGAGCGCCTTGCAGGCCTGCGTGCCGGAGTAGTCAAACTCCGCCGACTGCCCGATGATGATGGGTCCGGAGCCGAGGATCAGGATTTTCGAGATGTCAGTGCGTTTGGGCATTTTTTGTCATTTGCTCATCGCACAGGGCAACTGGCGTAAGGACCATCAGTGCCGTTTGCTTTGAGAATGATTTCAAGGTTGCAGTCTCGCCTCTCATAACAGTCAAGCTTTGCGGGCTGGGCGAATGCGCGGCTCGGCGAGACTAATAGTCGATACTCCCCTTGTTCGGCTTCATCGAAGCTAAAAGTACCATCGGCGTTTGTCTTCGCAAACAAATACGAGGGCTGAAGCGGAATAGCAGATGTTTTCCTGAGAACGATCTCTGAGTCCTTGAACGCGGCGCCTGTCTCATCTTTCACGTTGCCGCTGATTGTTGTCGGCGTTCGAAGAATGAGATTTGGAAGCGGTACTTCAGAGCTGCAGTTAACCTCAGCACCTTGCTCCGAGGTCACACTCATGTCATGGCAATCACTGATGCCTCGAAGGGCTACATCGAGCGGTCCAGCCGCAACTGCGGACCGAAGATCAACAATGTATATGAATCGAAGATATCCTTCAGCTTCTACTTCGACCCGGTATTTCCCCGGATTTATCGCAAGCCGAAATAGGCCGTCGCGTCCAGACTTGGTTTGAAAAATCTTGTCTTCAGAGGAAGAAGTAACCGTAACCCGAGCGCCTGCGATTATCTCGCCACGAGATCCCATCACACGACCTTGGTCAGTCCCTGCAATCTTGTTTAGCTCGGTGACGCACGATGCCGCTGACATTTTAATGGTCGCGAACGCAATGAATATCGCAGCACACACCGCGGGAGTTCGCCCAATGCACGACTTGTTGTACTGGACTTTCACCCCTTCCACTCCTCCATCATCTTCGTGAATTCTTTGAACAGATAGTGCGAATCGTGTGGCCCCGGCGCGGCTTCCGGGTGATATTGCACGCTGAACAGGGGCAGATTCCGGTGGCGCAGACCTTCGAGGGTCTGGTCGTTCAGGTCGACGTGTGTCAGCTCGACTTCGCTGTCGGGGAGCGAATCGGGATCGACGGCGAAGTTATGGTTATGCGCCGTGATTTCGATCTTCCCGGTCTTCAACTGCTTTACCGGATGATTTCCGCCGTGATGTCCAAACTTTAGCTTGAAGGTTTTGCCGCCCAGAGCGATCCCGGTGAGCTGATGCCCTAAACAAATACCGAAGATCGGCTGCCGTCCCATCAACCGCCGAATCGCGTCGACCGCATACGTGCACGGCTCCGGGTCGCCAGGGCCGTTCGACAGGAAAACTCCGTCGGGCTTTAACGCCAGCACATCCTCGGGCGGCGTCTGGGCGGGCACGACGGTCACCTTGCAGCCTTCGCCGCGCAGCTTGCGCAAAATGTTCTGCTTGATTCCGAAATCGTAGGCAACGACGTGGAAGCGCGCCGGTTCGTCTTTCACTCCCACCACAGCCACCGGCTCATGCGAGCGCTCACCGACTTCCCACACGTACGGCCGCTTCGTGCTGACTTCTTTCGCCAGGTCTGTCCCATCCATCTTCGGAATGGACCGCGCCTTGGCGATCAGCTTGTCGGCATCGCTCTCGAGCGTCGAAACCACGCCGCGCATCACGCCGTGATCGCGCAGATGCCGCACCAGCGCCCGCGTGTCGATATCCGACAGCACCGGCACCTTGAACTGCTCCAGATATTCTTCGGCCACTTGCTGTGAACGCCAGTTCGAACTGACGCGAGAGAACTCGCGCACGATCAAGCCCTCGATCCACGGGCGCGTGGCTTCGTTGTCTTCCTGGTTGGTGCCGTAGTTTCCGATTTCCGGATTGGTCAGAACGACGATCTGCCCGGAATAAGAAGGATCAGTGAAGATTTCTTGGTAGCCGGTAATGGAAGTATTGAAAACGACTTCGCCGTAGCATTCGCCTTTGGCGCCGTAGCCTTTGCCTCGGAAGACGCGGCCGTCTTCGAGTGCAAGGATAGCTTGCATTCTCGCTCCCGGGAGTGGATTTTCAGAATTTTATCAGGGAATGAAGCAGCGGCCAAGAAAAGAACGCCATCGCAGCAGAGAAAATTTTGCTGAAGAAAATTCGCACCGTTGCTCGCGGAGTCTAGGGCCCGACCGCGGGCAAAATGTAATCGGTCAGCAGTTTCTCTGTCTGCTCGTGCATCCCGCGCGTGTTGTAGTTCGTGCTGGTGATCACGACATCCAGATCAAGTCCCGGGAATACGGCGACTTTGTTTCCGCCGTTGCCGTTCATGTAAAACGCGGGATACCCCTTTTCTCCGGATTTGAACGTCTTTAGCCACCACAAGTAGCCGTACTCGGTCTGGTCATCGATCTGAGCGTGGGGCTGAGTCGACGCTTTCACCCACGCTTCCTCGACGAGGCGTCTTCCATTCCACATTCCACCAGATCGATACAACTCCGCGATCTTCAGCAGATCACGGGTGGTCAGGCGCAATCCGCCTCCGGTCTGGGGAATGTTGAGCGGCGAGAAGAACCACTGCGCGTCGGTAATTCCGAGCGGCCCGAATAGTTTTTCCTGCGCATAATGATCGGTGCGCTGTCCCGTCGCCTTCTGCAATACCTCGCTCAGAACGAACACTCCACCGGTGCAATAGCTGAAATACCGCCCATATTTCGGCGGTTCCTCCTTGTCGCCGACATGCATACGTCCGCGCACCGGCAAGTCCAGAATGAACTGCGCCCAGTCCTCGATCACGTACATGCGCTCTTCGTTGCCGCGAGAGGCATCGTTCCAGTCGTCGCACTCCAGCGGCGACGACATGGTCAGAAAGTCTTCCACGGTGATCTTGTCTTTGCGCGCATCGGGGTTCTGCATCTTCCGCGCGCGCTCGGGCAGCAACGCCGGCACGCGGGCGTCCACGCCACTCAGTTTCCTCTCCTGAATCGCAATTCCCACCAGCACATCAGTGATGCTCTTGGTCGCCGAGCGGGTATCGCGCAAGGTCGCCGCATCTCCCTCAAAATATCCTTCGTAGACTAGCTTCCCGTGCCGAGCCACGACCACGCTGCCGATCTTTTTGAAGTCCCCGGCGTGAATCGCGGCCTCCATATCACGCAACGGCTTGGTCGTGACGCCAGCAAACTCTGGAGCAGCTGTCACCCAGCCATCCTTTCTGTCGTCTGGAGCCGCGGAGCCAGCCTGGGCTCGTCCCGGCAGTGATCCGCAAACAGTCAGAAGAAATCCCAAGCTAAACGCCAAGGTTCTTGTCATGTCGTTCAGACGGATGAACTCAGAAAAGGTCGGGGCTACTCGTATGGTGGCGGGCACTCCTACCCGTCCGGATGATCTAGCGCACGCGCCCCAGCTTATCCATGGGCCAATAGCCGAAGACGGCTTTGCCATAGATATAGCTTTGATTCACCGGGCCGAAGTCGCGGCTATCGTTCGACATCGAGCGATGGTCGCCGAGCACGAAGTAACAATGTGGTGGCACCTCGGTATCCGGATAAGACCGGGCGTCCGTGTAAGCAGGAGGCACGTAGTCTTCGTTGAGCGCTTCGTCATTCACATACACTTGGCCGCCGTCGATGCGAATGCGGTCTCCCTCCATTCCGATCACTCGCTTGATGTAACTCTTGGAGGGATCGCGCGGGTAACGGAAGACTACAACGTCCCCGCGCTCAATCGGTTCCAGACGATATACGAACTTATTCACGAAGATCCGTTCCTGATCTTCGAGCGAGGGCATCATGCTGGTGCCCTCCACTTTCACGGGCTGGTAAAGGAAGATAATGATGAAGGCAGAAATGCCCAGGGAGATCAGGAGGTCACGCACCCAGACTGCAAAGCCCGTTCTGAGTCGCGTGCGGGCCCCTGGCTCCGGAACAGCGTCGGCGGGCGCCATGCTTACGGATGTCGGATTCTGAACGGGACTACCCTCTGGCATGTTTTCCTATTGTATACAGAACTCGCCGGGGTGGCGCAGGGTTGTACGTCCAACGGTCACCGCGCCTCGCGGGCGAAACTTCCGGCTCCCCATAGCGGCAGGGTACAATAACCAGACTGAGGAAACCTATGACTGTCCGCCTGCAGCAGCACAAAATTGTGTACCGTAGCCTTACGCTGGCCTTCCTCTTCCTGGTTACGCTGAGCATGTCGGCCCAGTGGGCCGCGCCGCAAAAAGAAGAAGGCGTCCCTGCATTTAACTCCGCTCCACCGCCGAAGGGATCCAAGCTGCCAGCGATCCTGACTAAGGCCGACCTGTGGGGCGCCGACGCACAATACCCCTATCAGACCCATGCCTATGAACTAGCGGCGAAGATCCCCAATGTTCTGCACCAGCAGCCTTGCTACTGCTATTGCGACCGCATGGGTCATAACAGCCTGCACAGCTGCTTCGAAAACACCCACGGCGCGCAGTGCGATACCTGCTTGAAAGAGCTTTACTACTCTTATCAGCAGCACAAGAAGGGTAAGACCGCAACCCACATTCGCGCTGGTATCGTCAAAGGTGAGTGGAAGCAAATCGATCTACAGTCGGCCGCGGAGATCAATTAGAAACAGTTACCAGTTGCCAGTCACGACAGAAGCGTTTTTGGGATACCGGGTGCTGACGTTGCCCTCCACCCTCCCTTTGAGTGATACTTTACTGCTCGGACACTGGACGAAACCGCAAGGAGTCCCTTATTACCAAGAGCACAGGAAGAATTTTGCACATGGCTCAGAAACCGACAGCGAAGAAGTCCATGACCGAGGACCCGCGCTATACTCAGGCGCTCCAAAGTTATGAGGCTGGCCTGCGCGCGATGCAGGAGCACAAGTTCGACAAGGCGAAGCCGCATTTTCAGAAGGTCGTAGGCGGGCCCAGCAAAGAATTGGCTGACCGTGCCAGCGTTCATCTCAGTACCTGCAACCAGCATCTGGAGCGCTCCACAGCGGCGCAGTTCAAGACAGTCGAAGAACATTTCGACTATGCGGTTTCCTTGATGAACCTGGGCGACTACGTCACTGCCCGCGAGCATCTGGACAAGTTGCACAAGCAGAGTCCCAAAGCGGACTACGTGATCTATGGGATCGCCGCTCTGGATTGCCTCACCGGACACGTTGAGGATTCCCTGAAGCGGCTCGATGAGGCCCTGCATTTGAATCCCCAGCTCCGCTTCCAGGCGCGCAACGATTCCGACTTCCAGAATCTGGCAGAAGATCCGCGTTTCACGGAACTGCTGTATCCAGATCCCGGCGCCGACCTCGGTTCCTCCGACGAAGATCTCCACGAAACCGAGCCTGTGTAGGCCGCCTGCCGAGGACCTCGTGATGGAGCCCAAGACCGCCGAACTTCTACCCCAGGAAAAAACCGCGCGCGAACGCGGTCTGCGGGTCGTTGCCATTGGCGGCGGGACTGGTCTTTCCACACTGCTGACAGGACTGAAGCGTTTCGTCCTTTTGCCCGCGGAGATCCGTGCGGCACAGTCAGACTTGCCGATCATCCGCGAGCTTTGCGCCGTGGTCACCGTGAGTGACGACGGCGGATCGAGCGGGCGCCTGCGCAAGGAGCTCAACATGCTCCCCCCCGGCGACATCCGCAACTGCATCGTTGCCCTCAGCGAAGACGAAGCCCTGCTCTCCAAACTATTTCGCCACCGCTTCGATAAAGGGTCGGGGCTTGAAGGCCACAGCTTCGGCAATCTTTTTCTCGCTGCGCTCACTTCGCTTACCTCGGACTTTTCCGAAGCCGTGCGACTCTCGTCGGAAATCCTACTCACCCGCGGCCACATCTATCCGGCCACCACATCGAACATCGAACTCGAGGCGCTGTTTGAGGACGGCACACGCGTTCGCGGCGAGACGAAAATCACTGCCAGTAAGGGACGCATCCGAGAACTTTTTCTCGTACCACCTGACGTCGGTCCCATGCCGCAGACTTTGGAAGCAATCGCCGGCGCTGATGTCATTACCATAGGGCCGGGATCGCTGTTCACCAGCCTGATCCCGAACCTACTAGTGCGAGGGATTTCGGAGGCAATTGTGTCCTCAGCGGCCACGAAGATCTACATCTGCAACCTGATGACGCAGGCCAATGAGAGCTTGGGGCTAACAGCGGCAGACCATATCCGAGCCCTCGGCCGCCATGGGCAGAAACAACTCTTCGACTACGCGCTCATCAACCGCACTCCTGCCTCCGACGAACTGAAGGCCAAGTATGCGACCGAAGGTGCCTGCCAGATCGTCAACGACCTCGATGAAGTAGAGGCCCTTGGCGTGGTCCCGGTCCTCGGCGATTACCTGGAAGAAGCAGGCGTAGCCCGCCACAACACCGCCCGCGTCGCCCGCGACCTGCTGGAACTCGTCGCACACCAACCCGCGCACGCGAGAGTATAAACGCTAGATTTTGTCATTCCGACCCTGAGCGAAGGGGGGAATCTGCTTTCTGGCGGCACCCTCGCCATCGCCGTTTGTCGTCGTTCAACTGCATCCTGTATTGTGATTCTTCCGCCTCGAGGATCTGCCGTCTTCGAAGCGAATCAGACCATGCGCTCTTCCCTGTTCATTCTTAGCATTCTCCTAATTGCTTCAGCCGTTTGCCCCGCTCAGGCGGCCCCTGAAGAAGGTGGCCACGAATTCCAGATCTGGGCAGGCGGCGGCCACTCCGTCCCCGGCGGCACCAAGAACACCAGCGCCTTCAACGCCGGCCTTCGCTACGGCTGGATCCTGACCGGCCCGCATCTACCGGGCTTTCTCCGCGGACGCTTCGAATATGCGGTTGACGCCGTGCCCCTCTTCTTCGTCTTCCAGCCCGCGAATACTGCATTCGGCGTTGGTTTCGACCCGCTCGGCCTGAAGTGGAATTTCCAGCGACACGGGCGCCTCTCTCCGTATCTCGAACTCTGTGGTGGCACCCTATTCACCAACCACAACGTTCCCACGGGCACGAACACGGTGAACTTTACAGACCAGGCCGCGTTGGGCGTTCATATCCTCGGCGCGAAACACAACGTGAGCCTCGAACTCCGCTACATGCACATATCGAACGCAGGACTGGCCACGCCGAATCCCGGAATCAACACAGTGCAGGTGCGCCTGGGCGTGGGAGAGTTTTTCAACCGCGCGAAGCGCTAACTGGCGAAATCATTCGCTCTGCTAACCTTGCGCCACGCTCTGCCCCCCCGGTATGCTCTTCCGTTATGTCCACGCTCGTCGAATGTGTTCCAAATTTTTCTGAAGGCCGCGACAAAACTAAAGTTGACGCCATCATTGACGCCATGAAGATGCCCGGCGTCTATCTCCTCGACCGCGAAAGCGACTTCGACCATAACCGCTCGGTCATCACGCTGGTCGGCGAGCGCGAGGCGATTCAGGAAGCGGCCATCCGAGGCGTGGGCAAGGCTGCGGAGTTGATTGATCTCAACGTCCACTCTGGCGCGCATCCGCGCATGGGCGCGGCCGATGTCGTTCCGTTCATTCCGATCGATGGCGTCACCATCGAAGACTGCGTCGCCATGGCCGGCCACGTCGGCGAGGAAATTTGGAAGCGTTATCAGATTCCTGTGTATCTCTACGAGGCCGCCGCAAGAATTCCCGAACGCCAGGGCCTGGAAAACATTCGCCGCGGCCAGTTCGAGGGCATCCGCGCGGAGATTGCGACCAATCCCGCCCGCCGCCCGGATTTTGGCGAGCCGCGCGTGCATCCGACTGCGGGGGCCACCGTTGTAGGCGCACGCAAATTCCTCATCGCCTATAACGTTTTTCTCAACACCTCAGACGTCGACATCGCCAAGAAGATCGCCAAGGCGGTACGTTTCTCCAATGGCGGAATGCGTTTTGTAAAAGGCGCGGGATTTCTGGTGCGCGGCCTGGCCCAGGTTTCGATGAACCTCACCGACTTCGAACAAACCCCGGTCCACCGCGTCTTCGAACTGGTCAAACGCGAGGCCGCACGCTACGGTGTGATGCCGGTGTCCAGCGAAATTGTCGGACTGATCCCCAAGAAGGCCTTAGAACAAGCCGCGGAATGGTTCCTGCAGGTAGAAAACTTCGATTCGTCGCTGATTCTGGAAAACCGCCTCGCCGCAGTAATGAGCGGAAAGATGGCCGTTGGCGGTTTGCGCGCTGGAGTCGAGCCCTTCGTTGAACAACTAGCTGCACCAACAGCCACACCCGGAGGCGGCAGCGCCTCGGCTGCCGCCGCCGCAATGGCCGCCGGACTCGCTGCCATGGTCGCTTCCATGTCGCGCGGCAAGAAGGCTTACCTGCAATACGAGCCGCAACTCAGCGCCGCCATCGCCCGCCTGACGCCGCTGCGAGAAGAACTGAAGGCTGCAATCGACTCCGACGCCGAGTCCTACAACGCCGTGATGAAGGCCTACAAGCAGGCCAAGGCCGCGGCCGACGAACGACACGCCGAGGCGCTAATCGAGGTAGCCTTGAAAGAAGCGACCTCCGTCCCCCTCTCTGTCGCCGAGAAAGCTCACTCGATCGCGCAAATCGCACAGTCGCTCGAATCCATCACCAATCCCAACATGAAATCCGACTTGACTACAGCGATCGCGCTGGCCCACGCCGCCATCGCCGGCGCCCTGGCCAACGTCGAAATCAATCTGACTTCGTTGAAAGATCAGGCCTTCGTCGCCCACGTGCACCAGCGGACGGCGGTTTTGTCATAGGAACGTGGTTATACTCGGTCTAAGCAGTTCCTAGAGTGCCGAAGGCACGACTTGACCTCAAAACTCTTTCGGGCGAGTGGAATTCCAAGCCTCCGGGTTAAGGCATCTAACCACTCAATTTCGCGGTCGCTTGGGAGATCATTGATGAGTCGAGCCGCATTCCTGTCCCTGTCGCTCTTGCTGCTCTTCGCCGGTGCCGTACTGATGAGCCTGAATGGCTGCGGCGCGAGCAAGTCCCCGAGCACCATTAGCCCGGCAAAACTACAGCATATCGTCGTCATTTTCCAGGAAAACCGTACCCCCGATAACCTGTTCCACGATCCCGTGCTGATGGCCAAGGGAGCTGACATCGCCAGCAGCGGACTCAATTCTGCAGGCCAGACGATTCCTCTCATGCCCACCTCGCTGGGTGTCGACTATGACCTCGACCATAGTCACTCGGCGTTCGTGACGATGTACGATGGCGGGATGATGGACGGTGCAGACAAGGTGCATATTTCTTGCGCCAAAGGAGCCCTCAACTGTCCGCCCACAAACGCGCAGTTCTTGTACGTGCAGGCTTCCGACGTAGGCCCATATTTCCAGTTGGCCGAGCAATACACCTTTGGAGATCGGATGTTTCAGACCAACCAGGGACCCAGCTTTCCTGCGCACCAGTTCATCATTTCCGGGACATCCGCACCAACGGCCACTAGTAATTTGTTTATCGCCGAGAATGCCGGAGGTGTCGCAAACGCCGGGGGAAACACAGGCTGCACCTCTCCTCCGACCGAATATGTCTACCTGATTGATCCCAGCGGCAACGAATCGTCCAAGATGTATCCTTGCGCCGACCATCCCGCTCTCACCGACGAACTCAACGCAAAAAGCATCAGTTGGCGCTACTACACGCCTTCGGCTGGGTCGCTCTGGACCGGACCCAACGCCATTCAGCACATCTGTGGGCCGAATAACCCGCCTCCCAATGCCACCGTTTGCACCGGACCGGACTGGGTCAACAATGTCGTGCTCGACGACACCCAGGTTCTGACCGACATCACTAGCGGAAAGCTAGCCCAGGTAACTTGGGTCATCCCCCGTGGTGCAAATTCCGATCACGCCGGTTCGACGGCTACAACGGGCGGCCCCTCCTGGGTCGCTTCCGTCGTAAATGCCATCGGGAACAGTTCCTATTGGGCCAATACCGCCATCGTCATTTCCTGGGATGACTGGGGAGGATGGTACGATCACGTTCCGCCGATGAGGCTTGTCAACAACGGCACCAATTGGGGTTCGGGTTACGTCTATGGGTTTCGTGTCCCTTTAATTGTGGTATCGCCGTACGCTCGGGCGGGCTATATCTCGCACACAAATCACGACTTCGGGAGCATTCTGAACCTGATCGAGAAATCCTTCAGCTTGCAGTCGCTCGGATATGCCGATGCCTACGCCGACGATCTCTCCGACTGCTTCAATTTCAGTCAGACGCCGTTGTCGTTCAAAACCATCAATGCACCCCTGAACGCGGCCCACTTTCTAAACGACACAAGTCCGAAGACGGATCCCGACGACGAGTAGAAACGGTCTGTTTTCAGCGGAATCGGTGGTCTTGAACCTTGCCGCCCGACTCCGGCCGGTCAATGGGGATTGTACTTTTGTTCCGGACTCCGGGGCTGCAAGTAAAATAGAATAAAGCGTTCCACCGACAGCGCCGGATCGTGCATCCAACTGGGGTACACGCCATCCTTTGATTCTGTGACTTTCGAGGGGTTATGAGACTTTTTAAAATTTGCCTGGCTTCGGCCTTGCTCGTAAGCATGGCTTACGCCATGCCGCTGAATTCTTCCGCCCGCACCTGCATTCCCGCCGATCTGCTGCAGTTGATCTCGGTCGATTACCGCACGCTCAAAGACTCGCCGACGGCGATGGCCCTGAAGCAGCAGTTGATGCCCGACAACATCAAGCAGTTCGAGGCGGCCCTGAAGAACATCGGCATCGACCCCGACAAGGATGTCGACACTCTCGCTTTTGCCTCCTTCCACAGCGGGAAACAGGGCGTAAAGGGCATCGGCGTCGCCAGCGGCCCCTTCAACATGAAGGCCGTTCTTAAGAAGATGAAGCTCGAGAAGTTCACGCCGAAAAAATACGGCACGGCGAATGTTTATCCCATGGATGGCGGCTTCATCATGACCTTCCTCGACGACAGCACGCTACTGTTCGGCGATACCACCGCGCTGCATGCCGCACTCGACACGCGGGATGGAAAGATCTTGAGCCTCGACACCAACGGCGATATGGCCGACATGATGACCAATGTCGACTCCGCTCCGGTCTGGAGCATCCTCGACCAGCAAGGCACGCAGAATATGATGCGCTCGGCTCTGGGCGATGCCTCCAGGATCGCTGACTATGAGACCCTCAAAAAGCGATTGCTAGGATCGCGTTACACCATGAGCTTCACCAGCGGCGTGAACTTCGATCTGTCGGTCCTCACCTCGGACTCAGTAACCGCGGCAACCCTGTCGTCACTGGTTAAGGCTGGTATCCTTTACAAGAAGATGAACGCCACGCCCGCCGAAAAGGTCGCAGTCGATAACACCACGGTCGACTCCGACAGTTCCAACCTGCAATTGCATTTCAAGGCCAGCGACCAGCAGTTCCAGTCCTTAATGCATTCGGACTTATTCGCGGCAGTCTCGCACTAGACGTCCCTGAGATTGACGTCCCGGCGCCGGGCTTACTGCCCGAAATCGCCTTTTCATTTAGAGCAACATCGATCACCTACTCAGGCGGCGCGAAGTCCGCGGTGGCCATTTCTCCGGGGTCATCCTCAGCGTAGCCGGTTTGCAGGCGGAGTTCGAAGGATCTCCTCGCAACGACGAGCCCCAGTGCCGGTTACTTGGATTTGCGCGCAGCGCCCGCTTTTCCCGCGCCCATCCCTCTTTCACGATCTGCCGTGCGCGGCCGACCGCCAACGCATCCTCCGGAACATCATCGGTGATACAAGATGCCGCACCCACATACGCGCCTTTGCCCACGCGGACCGGCGCCACCAGCGTGCTGTCGCTACCGATGAACACTCCATCGTCGATTACGGTCATGTGTTTGTGGACGCCATCGTAGTTGCACGTGATCGTCCCCGCGCCGATATTGACGCCGGCGCCAATTTCGGCGTCGCCCAGATAAGTCAGATGATTCGCCTTGGATCCCTTGCCCAGTTTGATCTTCTTCGTCTCGACGAAATTTCCCACATGTGCGCCTTCGCCGATTTCGCTTCCCGGTCGCAAGTGCGAATAGGGTCCCACGATGGCGCCGGCACTCACGCTCGCTCCTTCCATCACACACCCAGGGCGCACGATGACCCCATCCCCGATTTCCGAGTCGCGAATCACACAAAATGATCGCACCCGGCTGGCCGTGCCGATCCGCGTTTTCCCCAGAAGTTGCACGTACGGCTCGATCACTGTATCGGGCCCGACCTCCACGTCGCCATCAATCACGCAGGTTGCGGGATAGAACACCGTGACCCCGTCCGCCATCAATTGCCGGCACTTCGCCATCCGCAAAAAATGATCGATGTCGGCCAGTTCGGCTCGGGTATTCCCTCCCAGAACCTCGGCCGCGTTCGCCGTCTTCCATGTCACAACGCGTTGCCGCGCCTTGCGGAGAACTTCCGCCATATCGGTCAAGTAGTACTCGGTGTGCGCATTGTCGGTCGAAAGTTTCCCAATGTGTGCAAAGAGTTCCTTGACCGCAAAAACGTAAAAACCAGAATTGATCTCCCGGATCTTCTTCTGCGCCCCATTCGCCGCCTTCTCCTCGATGATCGCCTGCACCTCGCTGCTACGTGCTCCTTTCCTCACGACGCGACCGTATCCGGTCGGATTCTCCAGGTCGGCGCTCAACAGTGTCATCGCCGCCTGCTCCTCCAGGTGGAAGTTCCGTAGGTGACCAATAGTCTCGGGAGTAATGAGAGGGGCGTCGCCCGAAAGCACAATGACGTGGTCGTATCCCGCCAGCGCCTCGCGTGCCACCATGAGCGCATGGCCGGTGCCCCGCTGCTCGGGTTGGAGGACAAAGTTCGCACCCGCTGTGCTGTGTTGCGGCCTGTACGCGCTCGGCTTCGTGCCCGATGATCGCGTAAACATCCTTCGCGGGCACGATACTCACTGCGGCGCGAATGACATGTTCCAGCAGCGGCTTGCCGCCTACTTCATGTAACACTTTAGGAAGCTGCGACTTGAGCCTGGTGCCCTTACCAGCTGCCATAATGGCGATGGCGACGCGAGGCCCCGCGGGAATGATTCTGGGCCGCCGCCTGCGACGTCAAAGGTGCGGCTCGAAACGGAACGACTTTCGATTTCTTCATCCGCCCCAATATACCGCGCTCCTTCCATGATGGCTATTTTCCGCGCGTTGTCCTAGAATCTTTCCTCGCCGCATGGGCCCTGCACCTTAAACGTGGCTCACAGGAGGACCAATGCCGAAATACGTGATCGAGCGTGACATCCCCAATATCGGCGATGTCACGCCAGAGCAAGTCATCGCGATTTCCCAGAAATCATGCAGCGTACTCAATAAATTAGGGCCGCAAATCCAGTGGCTGCATAGCTACGTCACGCAGGACAAGATCTACTGCGTCTATATCGCCCCCAACGAGGAGATGGTCCGGGAACATGCTCGGCAGGGTGGCTTCCCGGCCAATCGTGTCTCCGAGGTCAGGCAAGTGATCGATCCGACCTCGGCTGAGGCGTAACCTCGCCGCTACAGTCCCGAGCCCTCCGTCCACCGCGAGAATTTGTCCGGTAATGAACTGCGGCGCGGTGGCGAAGAACAAGACAGCTTGGGCAATCTCTTCTCCCCGCCCGTTGCGCCGCATTGGCGTCTGTTTCGCCATCCGGCGCATGAATACGGCAGCGGCCTTCTCCCCCAGGTCAATCATTCCCGGGGCCACGGCATTTACCGCAATTTCCGGCGCCAGCGCCTTGGCCATCACTTTCGTCAGCATGTGCAGGGCAGCCTTCGACGAGCAGTAATGGGCGTGGGTCGCCCATGGCCTCAACCCGCCTAGCGATCCCATGTTGATGATCTTCGCCTCGATGGGACCCTTGCCGCGTTTGCGGCGCATCCACTTCAGCGCCTCCCGCGAAACCAGAAACGGACCGCGCGTGTTCGACGCGAAAATCGCGTCCCATTGTCGCGTCGTCAGCTTCTCAAACTCAGCCGTTTCGTAGTTTGCGGCATTGTTGACCAGGATATCGATCCGCCCCAGTTCGCGCCCCGCTTCTTTCATCATGGTGCGCACGCTGGCCTCATCGGTAACATCACATCGCAGGGCGAGCGACCGTACGCCGTGCGCCGACAAATCCACCACCGTCTCGCGAGCCTCGTGCGCGGAGTCGCGAAAGGTGATCGCAACATCCGCGCCCGCGCGAGCCAGGGCGAGCGCTGAGGCCCTTCCTAAACGACGGGCTGCGCCTGTGACCAGTGCGGTTTTCCCCTGAAGAGGTTTTGCTTGCGGGTCTGGCATGAAGACGATTCTACCGCCTGCGACTCATAGCGAGCGCTTGAGTCGTGAATCCGCAGGCGGTGACTCATCAAAGGCCCTAAGTCTTCACCAGGGTTAGTAGCGCCCCATGGAGAGTTTGGGGCTCCTCTGACTTCAAAACCACCGCGTCGGCCTGTGCCGTTGCACCTGGAGCCAACGTGCTTACGTCCCCGACCAGCATAAGGATGGGCACAGCCGGGCGCAGTCGCTTCATCTCAGCCGCGATCAGCGCGGACTCCGACCCATCATGGTTCAGATCAAGGACAACCACATCAACCGTTTCCTGACCGAACCGAGTGATCCCGTCGTGCCCAGTGCCCGAACTCAGCACACTCCAACCGTGCTCGCGGAGAAGCGCACAGCGCAGATTTAGGTTTACCAAGTCGTTCCCGATACAGAGAACGGCCTTACCACGTATCTTTCTCACCGGCATCCCCCCTCTCTCAGAGCCAGGCGTACGCTCCTGAGTGCCGGCCGCAAGACACTACGTTGGTAGACGTATCACATTCTATAAGTGGCGCGCCGTGATCGCCGTCACCTGCCTTTCGGAGGTCCAGTGAGGCCTTTTTCCACCGGTTCCAGAGAATCCTGCATCGGCTTCGGACTGTCCGTTCTTCTTGCTGGAAAATCACCAAGTTGCCGGGCTAGAATCTACGCGCATGTCAGATCCCCGAACCGTCGTGGTCTACTCTCGCAAGGGATGCCACTTGTGTGAAGTCGTCAAGGAAAGCCTCCACAAGCTCTCGCGCCGCGGCGGCTTCACCTGGCGGGAGATCGACGTCGACACCGACGACACTCTCCGCCGCGAGTTCAACGACCAAGTCCCGGTGGTCTTTATTGATGGGCGAAAAGCCTTCAAGTACCACATGGACGAGCAGGAATTTCTCCGTAAACTCGCCAGCTGAACTTCCTACTCAGAAACCGCTCCTGCTTCCGCTACAATCTCTCCCGGCATGTTGCGCACGCGACTCTACTCCGATCCACACAACCTCTTCCTCCACGATCTGGTGCTCGACTCCTGCCGCCGTCAACCTGGGAAAACCGCTCTGGTGGATACTTCCTGCGGTCGTCGCTTTACCTACGCGGAGTACGGGGAGAGGATTGAATCCCTCGCGCGCGGACTGGTTGCCGCCGGCGTGAAGCCGAGCGACGTCGTCGCCATCTTCCTGGCCAATTCCTGGGAATTTTGCGCGGCTTTTCACGCGAGCCAACTCGCGGGAGCGATCCCTACCCTGCTCAATCCCACCTACCGCGAGCGCGAGGTCCGCTATCAGCTGGAAAATTCCGGAGCCGTCCTGCTCATTACGGACGGCGCGAACCTCGAAGGCATTTGCCTCGACGGATTGCCCAATCTGCGCCGCGTCTACACCACGCGCCAGCCAGCTTCGGGCACTGAGACTTTCGCCAGCCTGCTCAAACCGCGGCTGGCAGTCTATCCCGAATCCGGTCACTCGTCCGAACAAACTCTTGCCGCGCTTCCTTATTCGAGCGGGACGACCGGCCTACCAAAGGGTGTCATGCTGACGCACTACAACCTGGTCGCGAACGTTTACCAACTGATTGGTCCGAACGCAACCTCGCTCAACGGCAACGACAAGATTCTCTGTTGCCTTCCGCTCTATCACATCTACGGTCTGAACGTGATTCTCAATCCCGCTCTGATGCTGGGCGCGACGCTCATCCTGGTTCCGCGGTTTAATGTCGAGCAGCTCACCCGGTTGTTGATCGACGAAAGCGTCACCATGATGCCCCTCGTCCCGCCCGCGATAAACGCTCTCTGCCAGGCGGCCGAGGCAGGACATTTCCCGCGCGCCCACCAGGTCCGCTGGGTCAAGTCCGGAGCGGCGCCGTTGGCTCCCGAACTGCCCCGGCGCTTCACCGCCCTCACCAAAATCCTTGTCTGCCAAGGCTACGGAATGACGGAAGCCTCCCCGGTCACTCACGTCGGATTTCTCGAGCCTGCGCTCTACCATCCAGACTCCATCGGCCATCCACTGGCAGAAACCGACTGCCGTGTGCTTTCCCAGCCGGACGTCGATCCCTTCGAGACCGTTGACGACCTGACCGAAGCTCCATCGGACCAACCGGGCGAACTGGTCATGCGCGGACCGCAAATCATGCTCGGCTACTGGAAGGAACCAAAAGCCACCGCCGCGGTCTTGCGCGACGGCTGGTATTGGTCGGGCGACATTGTCACCCGCGACCGCGAAGGTTTCTATCGCGTCGTTGACCGCCGCAAGGAGATGATCAAATACAAAGGCTTCCCCGTCGCTCCCGCCGAAGTCGAAGCCGTGTTGCTGGAGCATCCCGCAGTCAAGGAGTGTGGAGTGGTTGGCCGCGCAGATGCCGCAGCAGGAGAAGTCCCCGTGGCTTTCATCGCGCTGCGGGATGGATTCGTTGACAGCACCAGGCTCGGCGAAGAACTCTGCGCCTTTGTGGCCGACCGCCTTACCCACTACAAACAGCCGCGCGAAGTTCGCTTCGTCGACGCAGTCCCCAAGACCGCCTCGGGAAAGATCCTCCGCCGCGAACTCCGGAAATCCATCTAAGCTAGATCCTCAGTCCGCTCCCCCACCGGAATGCGAGTCTCTTATTGTTCTTGAGATGTGACACCGTTTTGACAACTTTCTGACAATTCCCGGACCTCGTCGCCGCACAATGCCTTCGGTACCCGTGATGGTCACGCAACCGGGAGTGCCCCTCAGACGCCCCGTCCTTTCTGCCGTTGGCGGGCACGGAGCACCAGATCTGGTAATTGCCAACACCCCACAGGAGGATTGTCATGACTTCGTCGCAGATGAAAACGTTGGCCGCCTCAGTCTTACTCGTTGTGGCCAGCTCCATCGCAGCTCACGCTCAGGGAAATCACTTCAACACCCGCGGCAACATCCTGATTTCCGACCAGTACAACAACCGTTTACTAGAAGTAAACCCGGAGAATCACAGGGTCGTGTGGCGCTTCGGAAACGAATCAAGCGTTGCCGGACCGCATTCTGTGGTCGGGGTCAATGACGCGCAGCGAGTCGGTCCATTCACGCTGGTCGCAGGGACCGGCGTCCCGGCCGGCGCCGAACCCACTTGCCCGAATGGTTGCGCCGACAACCGCGTGATGTTAGTTGATCCCGGCGCCCAGATCTTCTGGCAGTACGGGAAGGCTGGCGTGACTGGATCCGGTCCCAATGAACTGAACACTCCGGTCCAGAACACGTGGTTGCCCAACTTCGATATCCTTGTCACCGATCAAGGTAACCAGCGCATCATTGAAATTACGCTCGACAAGAAAATTGTCTGGCAGTATGGCCAAACTGGCGTCAGCGGGGCGGGAGCCAACCAGCTCAATAACCCCAACAGCGCCGAACTGCTGAGGAACGGACACATCCTCATCGCCGACGAAAACAATAACCGCGTCATTGAAGTCACCCGCAGCCACAAAATCGTCTGGAGTTACGGATGCGCCACCTGCACGCAACTCAGCGGCGCCGCCTTTGCCAGCCGCTTGCGCAACGGAGACACGCTCATCACCGACTCCAACAACAATCGCATCCTTGAGGTCGATCCCGCCAAGAACGTGGTTTGGTCGTATGTCACGAACAGGCGACCCGGAAGCGTGTCGTCCCCGCTTCCCACCCGCGCAGTGCGGCTGCGAAACGGCAATACGCTGATCAGCGATCAGAACAACATGCAGGTAATTGAGGTCGACCCGAAGGGAAACATCGTCTTCACCCAGGGCAAGATCGCAGTCGCGGGGACCGGTTTCGACATGCTCAACGGACCCTACGACGCCAAGGTGATCGGCGACTACACCGGCCTTACCCCGCCCTTTTTTGATGGGGACGACAACTAGGCCGAAGCTAGGCTGAGTCGTGAAAGCCCTCCGCGAGGCGCGGAGGGCTTTCTATTTAAGTAACGAAACGGAAGAATTCTATTTCTTTTCTTCGCTCGCTCCGGGCAACTTTCGGGTCACCAGGAAACTCCAGATGACTTGGTTGGCATTCAAATCCTGACTGGTTTTGCCAACGGTATTTTCAGCTTCGTATTGTTCGCCCCCCGGCCATGTATTGCCAGCGCCTTTGATGCTGTAGAGCATGACCTGCGCGCCCTGTTGGCAGCCGCTGTAGCTATCGGTTTTTGTTTCCATGCCGCCCTTGGAATGCTCAGGCAGTTTGGCGCGAACCGGCTTTTCTTCACACCGATCGATCTTGGCCCAGGCCTTGGCGCTGTCTTCAACGGATATCGTTGCCAGATTCAAGTTGTGCTCGGTGCCGCCGCCGTAAGGCACCACCGGATCCGAGGTACCGTTGATCATGACCAGCGGCACCGGACGAGAAGGCAGGCAGATCATGGTCTTCGGCATGGCCGCGCCCACGGTAGCCACGGCCGCGATGCGATCGCTCAGCGCACATCCGAGTCGCAGACTCATGAATCCGCCCTCAGACAGTCCAGCCGCGTAGATCCTCGACGTGTCCGCCGAAAACTTGGACCCAAGCTGGTCGAGCATCTGGTTGAAAAAAACGACGTCGTCCGCCGCAGCGGGTCTGTCCTCCTCGGGTTCGCGATTGCGAGGCTGCTGCCCCCCGCCCCCACGTGGATAACCACCCCCACCGCCCGGATAACCGCCGCCACCCCCTGGATAGCCCCCACCCGGGTAGCCTCCTCCACCGCGGTGCCCACCTCTGCCTGGCCCCATCGTCATGGGCCGGCGCTCCTGCGCCCGCACCCCCACGTTCCATCGCCCATGCAGCGCCACGGGATAGACCGCGATGATGCCGTCTTTATCGGCCAGTTCGCCGAAGCGCGTCAGCCGCTCCATGTCAAACGCATCCTGATTCAAGCCGTGCAGAAGAATCACAACAGGATAGTGCCGCTCCGCGTTGTACCCCTGCGGCAACCGCACCACGAAGGTTCGGTCCACGTCGTCGACAGTGACCTTCTCCTTGGTTTCCTGTGCCCAGAGCGACTGGGCGGTGAGTAGCAGGGACACCATCGCGATCCCGGCGGAACTTGCCGCGCAACATTTCACGATTTTCATTAGGTTTCCAGAACGACGACCCGAAAGGCACCCAAGCGGAGGTTCCCTTCCTTAGAAGCGTTACCGGCGACCGGAGTTGGCCGGAACGGAACTTTCCGTCGGTCGCCTGCGTATCTTCCAGTGACACCGAATAAGGCTCGGCTAGGCAGTCCGAGCGGCTTGGGGAAGGAGAACTACCATGGACGGAATCACCGGCCTTGCAGCAATCGTAATGATTTTCGGAATGCCCACGGCAGCGATAGCCATGTACACCTTTTACCGCGTACGCAAGTTGCGCACGGAAGAGCGCCTGGCGGCGATGCAGCGTGGGGTGACCGTCCCCATGGAAGCGGAACTTTCTGAGGGCGCACGCTCTCGTCGCCACGGCATCTTGTGCATCGCCGGCGCGGTCGGCTACATGCTGACCTTTAGCATCATTGCCCGGTTCGAGCCCGACGCCCTGATCGCCGCGGCATTCGGCGCCATCCCCTTCACGCTGGGATTGGGCTACTTGCTCGATTCAGTTCTGATTCGCCGCGACGCCCGCGCCGCGTAAGAGCCAACCTTCCAGAAGCAGTGGGTGCCCCATCCTAACGTCGCGCCTTTTGCGACGTTAAAGTGGGGCTTTTGACTTTTCTATCCGCCGGTCAAAAACTTGAACTGCGCCTCGTTCAGCGGCACCACACTCAGCCTTCCCTGCCGCACCAGGGGCGACTCAGAAAACAAATTGTTGCCCTTGGCCTCAGCCAGTGTAACCGGCTTCGCATTCGCCTTGCCCACTTTGATCTTCACCTGCGGATTCCTCGAGTCCGACGCATCGACAGACACCACCGTCGCCGTCCCTACTGCACTCTTCTCATCCCCGGTGTGGTAAATCACCAGCCGCTCGCCCGGTTTCATCGCCCGCAGATTCTTCAACGCTACCGGATTCGACACGCCATCCCAAATCGTCGTTCCCTCGCGCTGCAAATCCGCGAAGGAATAAGTTGATGGCTCCGTCTTCAGCAAATAGTCCATAAGACTTCGAGTCTACCAGGCTCCGGAAAAATCGGCCTCATTGTCGAACCGGGAAGGGCACGAGTTCCACTCTTTGAGCGTGCCCTGAGCAAGCGAAGCTCGCCGAAGGGTGCCATCAAGTCCTTGACAATCAATCAGCGCTTTAGCGCCTGAGGTCCGCTTTTAGCGAGGCGAAACTGTTCTCAACAGCCTAATAAGATTGCAGATTTGAAATTGGTTTCTACCAATCGCCGTCCTGAAATCCTCAGCCTAGAATCCGCCATCCTCCGACGCAATCCCCAGTCAGACTCATGAAGCGCCACTCTTAGTCCGGCTTCTTGTCCTTCTGGTCCGCTGGAGGAGCATCCGATTTCGGCGCATTCGGGTCTTTCGCGTGATCCTGATAGATGGAGTATTGCCCCTGCGGCCGCTTGAGCTTGATCATGAAATCCATCTTCGGCTTCTCGACGTCGAAGTCTTCACCGTAAGTCTGATACCCTTGCGCCAGCACCTGCACCCGCAGCATCCCGTACGGAATTCCGTCGAAATTCGCCTTCCCGTCCGGATCGGTCTTCAACTCCATGTCGCCTCGTTCCTGCTTGCCCTTGGAATTCACGGCATGCATGATCACCGCCGCATTGCGCACCGGCTTGCCGTTGTCATCCTTGATCACTAGAAAATTCACCACCGACGTGGGCTCTTGTTCTTTATCCTTCTGCGCCAGCACCGGACTCGCTATCGCGACCAGCGCCAGGACCGCTCCGGCAATAAGGATCGTTTTCATGAGAGCTATTTTATGCAGTCCGCAGGGCCGATGTCATCTGTTGAGGGAGCCTCGCGTCTTAGCCGCTATCAACGAGCCTTCTATGTTGTCCGAGAAACAACGACTCGCCCCAGGACTCGCTTCAGCGACGCCGTCCAGAGCATGCAATTCGCAACGGCTTTACAGGCAGCTGAAAAACTCTGCGATCAAACAGCTTGGGAAGGGCACGAGTTCCACTCGTGCCGTAACTTACGCAATTATCAATTCGGCTTTAGCCGCTGACGTTGCCTTTCATGGTCGCGTTTCGGGAAGCCTGAAGGCATCCCTGACACAAATCTCTTTTCTTCACGACCCACAGCGCCCGCGCCGAGACTGCGGTCCTGTCCTACAATGCTGGCGTGAAGACCTGGGACGTAATCATCGTCGGCGGAGGCATCATCGGCCTCTCCCTCGCGATCGCTTTGCGCAAGCGCGGCGCAACCGTCCTGATAGTCGAGCGCGGCGAACCGGGCCGCGAGGCCTCGCATGCCGCCGGTGGCATGCTGGTTGACTGCTCGTTAGAAACCCCAGCTACTCTGCAATCCCTGGCGACGGCCAGCGCCCGAATGTACCCCGAGTTCGCTCACGAACTGGAAGTCGAATCGGGAACGAAGGTCGACCTGCGGGATCAGGGCACAGTCCTTTTCCTCTCAGAACACCATCTAGGCCATCCCGGCCTCACGAGTCTGGAGATGCGGCCAAACGCAATTAGCATCGCGGACATCGAGCGGCTGGAGCCAGTCTTGAAGTTCAAGGAAACCGACGCAGATCGAGCCGAGTTGCAGTCCTTTCGCGATGAGGGTGCAGGCGAACACAGCGTCGACCAGATTCGAGCGTTTTTCCAGTCGATCCCCGGTCGTGCCCTTCATCTCAAGGAGCGCTCCGTCGATCCTCGCGCGTTGACCTCCGCCGCGCTCAAGACGGCCAAGAACCGCGGCGTCGACTTTTCCTCCGGCGACCCCGTGACGTCCATCAATCTGTCGAACGGCCAAGTCTCTGGCGTGACCACCACCAAGACCTCTTTCCTCAGTCTCAAAGTGGTCAATTGCGCAGGTGCATGGTCTGGCCAGATCCCACCGCACGCCTTCCCTACTCGCCCGGTCAAAGGCCAGATGCTCTGTCTGGCCATGCCCTCCCGCACGCTACTGAAGCACGTCATCCGTTCGCCTGAAGCGTATCTCATCCCGCGCAGCGACGGCCGCCTCCTCGTCGGCGCCACCGTCGAAGAAGCCGGATTCGACAAGCGCACCGACCCCGCAACGATTCAGCGTCTGCACCGCGCCGCTCTGAATCTGGTCCCGCAGCTGAGCAACGCTAAGATCCTGGAGGACTGGGCGGGCCTCCGCCCCGGCACTCCCGACGCCCTGCCTATCCTCGGCCACACCGCAACTCCGGGCTATTACGTCGCCACGGGCCACTTCCGCGACGGCATCCTGCTGGCGCCAATCACTGCACAAGTAATGGCTGACATAGTCACAGATACAAAGCCCAATTACGACATAGCCCCATTCTCACCTTCCCGCTTTGGTTCGTAGAGACGTAGCTCGCTACGTGCTGCTGGGAGCATTCGAAATGCTGGGCGAGAGAGACGTTGCAAGCAACGTCTCTACGGCAAAATCGGGTGTCCCATTTCTCGCATCCTTTGCGAGAAGTGGCTTTCTATCCGGAACTTTTGTTGAGTGTGATACGTTCCTCCACTACGCTGGCTCACTGGCGCTCATCCCGGCGGAGGACTCTTGCAACTGGCCATCGAAAATGTCAGCAAGCGCTATGGCACCGCTAACTGGGCGCTGCGCAACTTCACGCTGCAGTTGGGACCGGGCGTGCTCGGATTACTCGGCCCGAATGGCGCGGGCAAAACCACGCTCATGAGCATTCTGGCCACGATCACGCGCGCCACCGACGGCCGCGTCACCTGGAATGGCGCCGACCTCGCCCGGCAGCCCGACGCATTGCGTTCCAACCTCGGATACCTGCCGCAAGACTTCGGCGTCTATCCCAACCTGAATGCGGTCGAGTTCCTGGAATATCTCGCGGCAGTCAAAGGCCTCGACGGCGCCTCTGCAAAAAAGCGCATCGACGAACTGCTGAACCTGGTCAATCTGACCGACGTCCGCAAACGCCCGCTGGGCAGCTATTCCGGAGGCATGAAGCAGCGCATCGGCATCGCCCAGGCCCTGCTCAACGATCCCCAGTTGCTCATTGTTGACGAGCCCACCGCGGGTCTCGATCCCGAAGAGCGCGTGCGCTTCCGCAACCTGCTCTCGGAACTCTCCGGCGAACGCATCGTCATTCTCTCCACCCATATCGTCTCCGACGTCGAAGCCACCGCCACCGACATCGCCCTGATCTCGCAAGGCACGCTCGTGGCCCACGCGTCGCCGGAACTCCTGCTGCAAAAAGTGGAAGGCTGCGTCTGGGAATGGGTCATTCCTAGCGCCGACCTGAACGTTGCGCGCCAGCGCTATCTGATCAGCAATACAGCCCGCCGCAGCGACGGCGTCCACGTCCGCGTGATCGCTCCAGTCCCGCCCGACGGTGCGCAACCGGTGACGCCCAGCCTCGAAGATGCCTACCTCTACTGCCTCTTGCGACACCGCGCCGGGGTTTCTCAAGGGAGTCCCGCCGCATGAATTCCGCCCACGTGCTCTATCACATGCTTCGCGCCGATTTCCTGGAGCGAGTGCGCCGCTACAGCTTCCTGGTCACGCTGGCGGCCGCGTTGTACCTCGCGTACGGCGTCGCCGCCGAAAAGGTCTGGATCGTGGTCGGCAACGGCTATCGCGGGGTCTACAACTCCGCATGGATCGGCATGCTCATGACCATCTGCTGTTCCACATTTCTGTCGCTGGCCGGTTTCTACATCGTGAAGAATTCCGTGCAGCGCGACACCGACACCCGCGTCGGCCAGATCCTCGCCGCTACTCCCATGCGCAAGGATTTCTACACTCTGGCGAAAACTCTCAGCAACTTCGCCGTGCTCGCCTGCATGGTGCTGATGCTGATGCTGGCCGCTCTGGCCATGCAACTCATCCGCGCCGAGGCCCACTCTTTCTCTCTTTGGAACCTCTGGTCTCCCTTCATCTTTCTTGCTCTTCCCGCGATGCTATTGACCGCCAGCGTGGCTGTGCTGTTCGAAACCCTGCCCGTGCTGCGCGGAGGTGTGGGCAACGTCGCTATATTTTTTCTTATGGACAGGCGGCATCGCCGCGAGCGTCACCGGATTCGACGATCCAGCCGGCCTGCAACTCCTCTATCGCAGCACGCGAAGCGCTCTGCACACGATCGATCCGAGCGGCGCTGAGAACTTTCACTTCAGCCTCACTATCGGCGGCGAACGCGTCGCCCGAACCTTCCCGTGGAATGGCATCGACTGGACCGCGAACGTGCTGCTCATGCGCCTGCTCTGGATCGGCGTCGCCGCCGGCTTTGCGCTTCTGGCTTCCGTCTTCTTTCACCGCTTCGATCCGGCGCGACTCCTGGCGCAAGCTGCGTGCGCAACCCAACGTATCGACGGAGTCGCCAGAGGACGTACTGCGCGATGCCATTTTCCGCCTTCCCAACCGCCGCCGCGCATCTCACGCCGTTGCCCCGTACCTCAAACCATTCCCGCTTCGCCCAGCTAGTCATTCCGAACTCCGCCTGATGCTCAAAGGCCAGCGCTGGTGGTGGTACGGCGTCGCCGCCGGATTGCTCATCGGCCAACTCGTCTCCCCCGAAGCCGGCGTTCGCGCCGGATTCCTCGTCGCAGCCTGGATCTGGCCCATCCTCCTCTGGTCGCAGATGGGATGCCGCGAAGTCCCGCCACGCCACCGGAGCCTTGCTGTTCTCCTCCGCGCATAGCCTGACCCGCCAGCTTCCCGCGCTATGGACTGCGGGCGTTCTCGTCGCATTGCTGACCGGGGCAGGAGTCGGCATTCGACTCGTTCTCAGCGCCGATTGGCACACGTTTGCAGGCTGGCTAACCGGAGCGATCTTCATCCCAACCTTCGCCCTCGCCCTCGGCACATGGACCGGCAGCAGCAAGGCATTTGAAGCCATCTACACCGTCTGGTGGTACATCGGCCCGGCCCACCAAATGCCCGGCCTCGACTTTATGGGCACAACCCCAGCCTCCAGTTCCCCCGCACCGTACGCAATAACGGCCGCACTTCTACTGGCCGCAGCCTACTGGCGACGCCGCCAAACCCTGGGCTACGCCTGATCATGATCAATTCGTAGAGACGTAGCTTGCTACGTCTTGCCGGAAGCATTCGAAATACCGGCAAGAGAGACGTTGCAAGCAACGTCTCTACGGCCAACAGCAACCACCCCCTCCGCGCTATACTGATTCGTTTCCTCGGACTTCCGACCCGCACTCATGCGTTGTCCGCCGAGATCCAGATCGTCAAATTAGGAAAGGACTCACCATGGCTTCTCCGGCAGTAGATTTTGCCCGCAGTAATCAGCAGCGTTTTCTGAACGAACTCAAAGATCTTCTCCGCATCCCCAGCGTCAGCACTCTCGAAGAACACAAGCCCGACATCCAGAAAGCCGCCGACTACGTCGCCAACGAACTGCGCCGCATCGGCATGGAAAACGTCGAGATCATCCCCACCACAGGGACATCCGCTGATCTACGCCGACTGGCTACACGCGGTTGGCAAGCCAAGTGTCCTCTGCTACGCGCACTACGACGTCCAGCCTGCCGAGCCGCTCGACGAGTGGAAGTCTCCGCCGTTCGAGCCCACCGAGCGCAACAACAACATCTACGCCCGCGGCGCTGTCGACGATAAAGGCCAGCTCTGGATGGAAGTCAAAGCCCTCGAAGCCCTCATGCAGACCGGCGGCGGCAAACTGCCTCTCAACGTGAAGATCATTTTTGAAGGCGAAGAGGAAGTCGGCGGCGAGTCGATCGCCGAATATATCCGCAAGCAGAAAGCCAAGCTGAAAGCCGATTTCGCGCTGGTCTGCGACACCGAATTGTTCGCTCCTAATCTCCCCACGCTCTGCGTTGGCCTGCGCGGCCTGGTCTACACCGAAATCGAAGCCTACGGCGCCAAGACCGATCTGCACTCCGGCATGTACGGAGGCGCGGCCCCGAATCCGTTCTTCGCCCTGATCGAGATGATCAGCAAGATGAAAGATTCCAAGGGCAAAGTCCTGATCCCCGGCTTCTACAAAGGCGTGAAGGCTCCGACCGCCGCCGAACTCAAAGCCTGGAAGCGCCTGCCCTTCAACGAAGAGCACTACCGCAAGACCGAAGTCGGCTCGAAAGTCCTGACCGGAGAACCCGGATACTCCGTTCTTTACCGCACCTGGGCACGTCCCACGCTCGAAGTCCACGGCATGCCTGGAGGTTTCGTCGCCGATGGCGCCAAGACCGTCATTCCGGCGAAAGCGAAGGCGAAGGTCTCCATGCGCATGGTCCCCAATCAGGATCCCGAAGACATCCTGAAGAAATACACCGCCTTCGTGAAAAAACACACACCCAAAGGCATTGAGACGAAAATCAAAGTCTGGAGCAAAGGTCCGGCATGCGTCGTGAGCACCGACAACAAGTACATCGAAGCCGCCACCGCAGCGCTCCATGACACGTTCAAAAAAGACACAGTCTTTATCCGGAGCGGCGGCTCGATTCCCATCGTGACCGACTTCCAGGACGTGCTGAAGATTCCCAGCGTGATGATGGGCTTCGGCTTGCCAGACGATAATCTGCACGCGCCAAACGAGAAGTTCCACATCCCAAACTTCCACCGCGGGATCGAAACCATCTGCCGCTTCTTCGAAAAGTTGGGAGGCTAACAATCGCCTCGAAACATGTGGGGACGGGCGTCTTCGCCCGTCCCGCCGAGCAAAGCTCGGCTGCCGTCTCCTGGCGCGAATCAATTTCCCCATTGATTCCCCTCTTCGCTTGCGCTAGCCTTACTCTGCTCTCGCGGTCCTCCCACCTCTTTCCATCTCCACCCTGAAACCATCCATCTGCTGCAATGTGTGTGCAACCCAGCGCGGTCCGCCTTAAGGCCATACCATATATGGTGTTATATTGCTTGACCCCGCCCCGATTTCACCGTTACAGTAGCTTAACTTTGTGTGCGCCCTGTCCAGCCTGGGGTGAAAATGCCGTGCAGAGTTGTTTTGGCATGCATCGAATCGACGAGAGGAATCGCGTTAGTAAACACGCGTGCCTAGGCAGTTGGCTCAGCCCCGCGGGGCCCACCGACTGGCAACTGGCCACTGACAGCTGGCTGCTGTTCCCAAGGAGTTCACGTTGCTCAAACTGAAGAAGCTTCAGATTCTGGGGTTCAAGTCGTTCTGTGACCGCACCGAACTCAAGTTTCATGGGGACGGCGTGGCGGCCATCATCGGCCCCAACGGTTGCGGCAAGTCCAATATTGCCGACGCCATCTCGTGGGTGCTGGGCGAGCAGTCGGCCAAGACCCTGCGCGGCTCGCGCATGGAAGACGTCATCTTTGCTGGCACACGCGACCGCAAGCCGACCGGCATGGCCGAAGTTTCCCTGACTCTTCTTGATCCCGAGATCTACGCCGGCTCCGACGCGAACGCACCCACAGAAATCGACATTCAAGACGACATGCCTGCAGCCGCCGAAGCCCACATCGTTGACGACTGGGATGAAGCTTCGATCCGTTCTCGCGCCGCCGCCGACACCGAACGCGCGGTTGAAGATGCCCAACCGGGCCAGACAGAAGAAGTGGAAGTCCCCCGATCGAAAATCAATACCATCGCAGTGGCGTTCCCCGACGACGAACCGATCTTCGCCCTGCCCGTGCACAACGTGACCGCCCCCGCGACCGCCGCCTCGGTCGGAGCGCCCGCCCCGCACGTGGTGCTCAAGATTCGCCGCCGCAAGTTCAATCAACAGCAATTCCGCCATGGAGAGATCGTGGTCACGCGCCGCCTGTTCCGCTCCGGCGACAGCGAATATCTGCTGAACGGCAAGCTCTGCCGCCTGCGCGACATTCAGGAATTGTTCATGGGCACCGGTCTCGGCCCGGAATCCTACGCCCTCATCGAGCAGGGACGCATCGGCCAGATCCTCAGCAGCCGCCCCACCGATCGCCGCGCGATTTTGGAAGAGGCTGCCGGCATTACGAAATTCAAAACCAAGAAGCGCCTCGCCGAAGCCCGCCTAGAAGACGCCAAGCTAAACCTGGCACGCGTCAACGACATCTTCGAGGAAGTCACGCGGCAGATGAATTCGCTGAAGCGTCAGGCCTCCAAGGCCGAGCGTTATGCCCGCCTGCGCGAGGAAATGCGCGCCAAGCTGCGCCTGGTCCTGGCCAGCAAATTCGCCGCTATCGAGCAGGAGAGTAGCGAGCTCGACTCCCAACTCAACGCTCTTGCGGAAGAACTCCAGCAGCGCACCGAAGCGGTGCAGCAACTCGAATCCGAACACGCGGAACGAACGCAGCGCGGCTACGCCATTGAGACCGAGTTGCGCGAGAACCGCGAGCGCATCAGCCAGATCGCGCTTGAGATCGATCGCGCCCACGCCCGCCGCCGTCATAACGAAGAACGGTGCGCCGAATTGCTGGTCCGCTCGGCTTCGCAAGAAGCCGAACTGGCGCAGGCCCGCCATCGTCTTACCGCGCTAGAGGCCGAACGCGAGTCCAACCGCCAAACTCTTGAATCCGCCGCCGCGGACGTGGCAGCCGCCCAGACTGCTCTTGCCCTGTGCCAGCAAGATGCCACCACCGCCGCCGCTAATCTTGCCGGAATCGAACGCCAACAGGAAGAGTCCCGCGTCGCCATCTTCGACACCGTCTCGTCGGCGTCCCGGCTGCGCAACCAGTTGGCGCAGGCCGAAGAACGGCTCGCCGGCGCCGATCGCGAAGCCCGTCGCCTCGAATCCGAGATCACCAACGCCAACGTCCAGATCGAAGCCTTCGGCGGACAGCGCGGCCAACTCGCTCTCGAATTCGAAACCGTCACCCAGCGCGTCTCTGGCGTCACAGAGGAAATCAGCAAGAGTCGCCGTCTGATCGAATCCAAGAAACTGGAAGAGGCCCGATCCAAGACGAACCTCGATGTTCTCCGTGCAGAATACGCCACTGCTCTCGGCAAAAAAGGATCGCTTGAAGCCGTGATTGCCGAGCACGGATACTCCACCGAATCGGTCCGCCGTCTCTTTCAGTCCGGTGTGATGCAAAGCGGTCTGGCACCAGTGGGCGTGCTCGCCGACTTCCTTGAAGTCGAGCCGCGCTACGAGCGGGTCGTCGAAGATTTCCTGCGGGATGAACTGAACTACGTGGTAGTGAAGTCCTGGGACGCTGCAGACGAAGGCCTGCGTATGTTGCGCACCGACGTTGACGGCCGCGCCACTTTCCTGGTCCATCCTGAAGACTCGCAGGCCAAGTTCTCCTTCATTCTCGATGAAGCCGCACACTGCGCACCGCCCGCTGCCCAGATCACACCTCTCAAGAACACGATCCGCGTGCTGAACGGCTTCGGCAAGTCGCTGGAAGTCATTCTGCCCAAGCTTCGCGACGGCTACATCGTTCCTGAAGCCAATGTCGCACGCGGCCTCGCACTCGAAAATCCCGACGCGTTCTTCCTCTCCCAAGCCGGCGAATGTTTCCACAACGTGACCGTCACCGGAGGCAAACAGCGCGCCGAAGGCCCGCTTTCGATGAAACGGGAACTGCGCGAGGTTCTTCGTCAAACCGAAGACCTGGAGCGCGCCCTGCGCGACGAAGAAATGCGCGTGCTGACCCTGGCCCGCGAAATCAAAGAGCTCTCTTCCATGCTGGAGCGTCTCGAAGGAGAAAAACGCGAAGCCGAGCATCAGGCCATGACCTCCGGCCACATGCTGCAGCAACTCGATTCCGAGATGACCCGGGTCCGCGAACGCCTCAGCGTCTCGCAACTCGAACTCCACCGCCTGGCTGCCGATCGTGCCGAACAGGAAAGCATTGTCAGGGCACGCCAGTCCGAGATCGCCACTCTCGAAGAACAGCGCATCCAACTCGAACTGCAGCTCGCCGTGGCGCAGGAGTCGCTAACCGCCCTCCGCCAGCGTCGTGAAGAAGCCGTCCAGACGACCTCCCAGCATGCCGCCCGCGTGGCCACCTTAGAAGAACGCCACCGCTCGGCGGCGACCGTCCTGCAGCGTATCGAGTCTCTGCTCGGCGAAATGGGTGAGCGGGTCCATACCTTGATCTCCCAAATCGAAGCCGCCGCCGCCGAAAAGCTGCAGCGCGAATCGGAAAACGAACAACTCGCACAACACGCCTCGGATCTCGAGGCCGAGCGCAACGCTGCGCAGACCCGGGAAGGCCTGCTCCAGTTTGAAACCGAGCAGCTCCGCGCCCGTCTCAACGAGATAGACCGACTTCTGCACGACAGCCGCCTCCTTCTCGATCAAGCTCGCGACCGTCGCGGCGAATTGTCGGCCGCAGCCGCCAAGCTGCAATCCGACGCGCAGTACATGTCGGAAACCTGCCTCAACGAGCTCGGTATCGAGCGCGGCGGGTTAATGGCGGACACCACGCTCGCCCCGGTCACCGGCGAACAACTAGCCACCGAAGACCAGCTCTACCGCGACATGCGCGCCAAACTTGAGGCGATGGGCCCGGTCAACATGATGGCGCTCGAAGAGTACAAAGAAACCGCCGAGCGCCACGCCTTCCTCGAAACCCAGCGCAAGGATCTGATCTGGTCGATCGAAAACACCACGGCCACAATCCGCGAGATCGACCAGATTTCCCGTCAAAAATTCGAAGAAGCCTTCACCAAGATCAACGAGAACTTCCAGGCCACGTTCAAGAAGCTGTTCGGAGGAGGTCACGCTTTCATGAAGCTGACCGACGAAGACAACAGCGCGGAAAGCGGGATCGACGTCGTGGCCTCGCCTCCGGGCAAGCGCCTGCAGAGCGTGCTGCTGCTCTCTGGCGGCGAAAAGGCCTTAACCGCCCTATCGCTGCTGGTCGGCATATTCCTCTATGCCCCCAGCCCCTTCTGCATTCTCGACGAAGTCGACGCTCCCCTGGACGAAGCCAACATCGGCCGCTTCACCGAGCTGGTCAAAGAAATGAGCGTGCAGACCCAGTTCGTGCTCATCACTCACAGCAAGAAAACCATGAGCATCGCCCCGGTACTGTACGGAGTGACCATGCAGGAACCGGGAGTCTCGAAGCTGGTTTCAGTGCGTTTCGGCGTGCAGTAGACATTTCAGGGAGTGGATTGTTCGCTAATCGCCCAAGATATCCACGCCCTTCCTCAGC
Organism: uncultured Acidobacteriaceae bacterium; assembly: GCA_963768265.1. Lineage (GTDB taxonomy): Bacteria > Acidobacteriota > Terriglobia > Terriglobales > Acidobacteriaceae > Sulfotelmatobacter. Next base: position 194,355 of record CAVYHM010000044.1, on the reverse strand, counting down.
TTTTCCACAATCTGCCGCCGCCGCAACGCTTGTCCGCTGCCGGTTCTAGGGCATTCCCTTTATTGTCAATCTTTTCTACCTGAGCAATTCTTTTGTGGTCACCCGGAATCGTGAGCAGAATCGTTGACAAAATTTTCTGACCAGCTAGAATACGCCTCGCTCCTTACCTGTAAAATTTTTCCATGAGCCCTGAACTTCTCGATCCCGTCCTCTTACAAACTGACTTCCCCGATCTCCAACTCCATACCAGCGGCAAGGTGCGAGACGTCTACAGCATCGGCGACCAGCAGTTGCTTTTCATCGCCACCGACCGCATTTCGGCCTTCGACTACATTCTGGCCACCGGCATCCCGCATAAGGGACGCGTCCTCAGCCAGATTTCCCTATTTTGGTTCGATTTTCTCGCCGACGTCGTTCCCAACCACCTGATTACCGCCGACGTCGACCAGTACCCGCAGCCGGTCCGCAAGTACGCCGACCAGTTGCGCGGACGCTCTATGCTGGTGCAGCGTGCCCAGATGTTCCCCGTCGAATGCGTGGTGCGCGGCTACATCTCTGGCTCGGCCTGGAAGGAATACAAGGCCACGGGCAAGGTTTCCGGCATCACCCTTCCCGCGGGCCTCAAGGAGTCCGACGCCTTTCCCGAGCCCATTTTCACGCCGTCGACCAAGGCCACCACCGGCCACGACGAAAACATTTCTTTCGATCAGATGTGCGGGTTGGTCGGCGCTGAAACCGCCAGCCATCTGCGCGACCTGACTTTGCGCGTCTATAAGAAAGCCGCGACTTATGCTCGTCAGCGAGGCATTATCATCGCCGACACCAAGTTTGAGTTTGGCCGCACCGCCAAAGGCATCACCCTGGCGGACGAAGTCCTTACCCCGGATTCTTCCCGCTTCTGGCCCGCTGACAAGTATGCGCCAGGACGGTCGCAGGCGTCGTACGACAAGCAGTACGTTCGCGATTATCTCGAGCAAATTCACTGGAACAAGCAACCTCCCGCGCCGGCTCTCCCCGACGACGTGGCTCGTCACACCAGCGAAAAGTACCTCGAGGCGTACTTCCAGCTTACGGGACACAGGCTGGATGGGTAACGGGGCAACGGACAGCTGCTTGCCCAGCGGGAGCGGTCAATGACGCCGGCGGATTGGCTGATTTGTGCTGTCGTGCTCCTCAATGTTGTCACAGCGGCGATGCAGGGTTTTTTTTCCGAAGCTCTTACCATGGCCGGACTGATAGTCGGCTACATCGTCGCTGCGTGGCAGTACCGCACCACCGCAGAGTGGATGGAGTTGTATTTAAGGAACCCGTGGTTGGCTGAGATCCTGGGTTTTCTCGTCATCTTTTTCACGATCCTGATTCTGTTTGGCCTCGCGGCCCGGATCGCACGCTGGGTGATGAAAGAAGCCGGCCTCAGCGGTTTTGACCGCTTCCTGGGCGCAGTCTTGGGGCTGCTGAAGGGCGGGCTGATGGTGGCAGTGATCCTGATGGGTATGACGGCATTTCAACCGACATCGAAGTTCCTGGCCAACTCGCAACTTGCGCCGTATTTTCTTGTCGTCGGCCGGGCCGCGATCTGGCTGGCGCCGCCGGACTTGCGCGCCCGCTTCTTTCAGGGTCTCGATCTGCTGCATCAAGCTCCCCAAAAGTTAAACGGCGCTCCACCTGCACACGCGAAGTAGAAGCGGTGCACTGAAAAATTTCATAGTTAAAGAGAGAGCCCTCGTGAAAGACCAATTGGAAGCACTCGTATTGCAAATGTACAAAAGCAACATTCTTTATTCCGAAGGTGTACGCGAGTTCAAGAAACGTTTCATCCTCACCGTGCTTCAGGAAAACAAAGGCAACCAGTGCCGCGCCGCCCGCGAGCTGGGCATGCACCGCAACACTCTCAGCCGCACCATCACCGAGCTGAAGATCGACGTCCGCCAACTCCGTGACGGCGTCAAGCGCCCTCCCCGCAGCGCCCGCCCCGTCGGTCTGGAAAAGAAACTCGTCCGCTGAAGCACATACGCCCTCTCTAACCCTGTCATCCCGAGCGAAGCGAGGGATCTAGGTCTTTGCATGCACCACCAGTGTTGCCGCTGCCGGCAAACACCAAGATCCGTCACTTCGCTCGGGACAATCGATCTCTCTGGGATACAGCAACTGTGAAAACGGCTTAGCGCTCAAAACGAAAGGCAGCCCTCACGGGCTGCCTTTGCACTTGCTTACTCCTGGTCGGCTACTGCGACGCCGCCTTGTGATGCACCGGCGCCTTCTTTGCCGGCGCCGCTGCCGGCTTGGCATTCAGCAACCGTCCCTTTTCCATCACCATCACGAACGGATTCGGTGTGTACGATGCAGGCTCGCCCTGGAAGTCGAAGCTGGCCCCGTCTTTCGGGATCATCTTCACTGGAACCTTGTCTTCAAACTGCAGAGTGATATCCGCCTTCTTCGCGTCGATGTCATCGGAACTGCCGGCGATCTGGAATTCAGTGGGCGTGGTGCTGATGATGGTGCCGTTCATCTGCACCGGCTTCCCCTTGATCGCGTTCCACACCGTATCCTGGTCCGCCTGCGCTCCGTTGGTCAAAACGAACTCCCACTGCGCAAAGTCCATCTTGTCCGGCGGCGTCGCCACCACCATGTTATGCGCCTGCTCCGCTGGTGTGGGCGCGGGTTTGATGGCGACCTGCCCTCCACTGGACTTGGCTGCCGCCAGCACTTCAGCCCAGCCATCGTCTCCGGCGTGGAATTTTACGTACTGCGACCGCGCATATTTTTCAATCTGTGCTTGCGCTCCAGCAGGCGCTACCGCCGCCGCTCGCGCCGCGAACCAGATTCCGTTCTGAAAATCTGGAGGCGTCTGCCCTAGATATGCCAGCGCCAGTGGGTAGACGACGCTAAAGTCGGTCGGATTTCCGTCCACGGTCTTTCGCAGCGCCGGGACCGCGCACGCATAATCCTTGTCCTGCAGACATGCGATACCGATGGCCGCGTTGAAGATGCCGGTCATCTGATCCTTCATCTTCGCAATCTCTGGATCGGTTACTTTAGGTAGACAATCCAGTCCCTGCTGTCCGTATTTCTTTCCATCGACCACAAGTTGCTTCGCGTTCGGGTCGTTGCTCTGGGCCAGAACGCGGTCGAAATAGGCCAGTAACGCCAGTGCGCGCACATTGCACGAGTCGGCAGTCACCAGCTTCGTGGCCGTCTCCATCGTCTTCTTCATATTGTTGGCCTGCTGGTAGGTCCCCATCAGGATCTCGAGCGCCTGGTTCTTCATGACGCTATTGGGATATTGCGTAAGGAACGCTTCCAATCCGCTGATCTTCGCGTTGGCGTCCTTCTGCTGCACCGCGCTGACATAGGCGTTGTACTCCGCTGGATCCTTGATCACCGGCGCCTGCGGCGCGGCCGGTTGTCCCTGTGCTGGCTGCGCGGCATCCTGTGCCCCTGCGACCACCGCAACCCCAAGCACAACCGTAAGCAGAATCTTTTTCATCAGTATGGCTCCTTGGAACTTCGGAAAATAACTTTTACGGGAAACGTATTCTTCTTACTTCTGAAGCAGCGACTGCATTTCCGCTGGACTGCTCTGCGTCCCAATCCTGCTTGGGAATACTGGGCTTCCTGGCAGGGCCCCGGCACAAAAGGTGGCCTGCTGAAACAACAGGCAGCGGACCCTTTTTCCGGTTGGCCGGATTATATGTACCTCTCCTGCCGAAGGCAAGCAACTTCCCAATCAACCCTCCACTTTATTGTTAAGATGCAACTGCTAAGATGCGTCGAGTAGACCGGGCGGATGTTCTCTCCCGCCTCTGTCCGCCATTCAAAACCACTAGTCGGAGACTTCTAATCTATGGACACCGGGCAACCCTTGGCCGGGCAAGTTGCGGTAGTCACTGGAGCCGGACGAGGCATCGGCGCTGCCATCGCCAGCCGTCTCGCCGCACTCGGCGCCACTGCAGTCCTCTGCGGACGCACGCAGTCCACCCTCGACGCCACCGCGCGTTCCATCCTTGACGCCGGGGGAAAAGTCGAGGTCATTCCCTGCGATGTAACGGTCTTGCACCAACTCGAATACACCGCCGCCAGAGTCGACACCACCTACGGACGCCTCGACATCCTGGTCAACAACGCCGGCGTCGCGCGCTTCACCGAGCCTCTCCACAACCTTCTGCCCGAAGACTGGGACCGCATCCTCAACACCAACCTGCGCGGCGTCTACTTCGCCATTCACGCCTTCGCGCCGTTAATGATTCGCGCCTACGGCGGACACATCATCAACATTTCTTCCCTCGCCGGGAAAAACCCTCTCCGCGACGGCGCCGCCTACGCCGCATCCAAGTGGGGACTCAATGGCCTGACCTACTCGGTCGCCGAGGAACTGCGCGGCCACAACATACGGGTCTCTGTGGTCTGTCCCGGCTCGGTAGAAACCGAACTCGGTCCACACACCGGTAAGGACCCGAGCAAAATGCTCCAGCCCGACGACGTGGCGCACGCCGTCGCCGCGCTGGTAACCCAAGCCCCACGCTCATTTATGAGTGAGATCCTGCTAAGGCCAACGCACAAACCCTAGCGGGAGAGAGCAAATGATGCGGGACTGCTCGTGTGGGGACTGGTCGTGTGGGCACGGGCGCCTTCGCCCGTCCAGCGGAGCGAAGCGACGCGCACGCAGCTCCACGAAACGTGACTTTGTGTTTAGAAGGTGTCTTTGACTTGAAGGGTTGCGGCTTCAGCTGCACCGCGACTCTGAACGAAATGAATGCGCCTTCAGGCGCCTGAGGGCAGTCCAAAAGCTAAGGACTATCGGCGGACGAAATACACGTCTTCACTTCTTAAACAAATTATCAAACGCTGCCCGCGCATCGCTGGGCCGCAAAGTCGCCGGTGTTGAAGTTTCCTTCTCCCGCGTCACGCGCATCTCGTACGATGGACACTCATTCCGCGCGTCCTTCTTCGCCACCCGTTCCTTGACCGGCTGCATGCATTCAAACCTGCTCCCCGGATCAAAATACATGCACTGTTTGCAGGAATGCAGTTCAAACCCGCACTTCGGACACTTCCCGTCGCTGGTCATCCCCTGCAGCACCGTGCCGCACTGCGCACATCGCGACACTGCAAGTGTCCCCGGCAGATTCACCGGCTTCGGTCCAAGCGCGTGGTCCCACTTCGGCGGACCGCTTTTGCGCTCTGCGGGCGCTTTCCGCGGCTGCTGACTCCGCGGCTCGCGGTCGCTGTCCTGATACCCATGCTGTCGGTACTTTGCAGCCACATACCCTCCCCGGCACGGCCAGTATTGTCTCCCCATCATGCCCTGCGCGGCAAGGGTATTCCAGTAGCGCCGGCGTCCCAAGAGCGTCTCGCTCTCGGCGCAGGCGGGTGCCCCATTTCTCGCGTCTTTTGCGAGAAGTGGGGACTGTCGCCCGCGAGCTACCCCTCACTCGCTACAATACTCCCATGATCCACGAAATCCTCCCCGTCGGCCCGCTGCAATGCAACTGTTCCATCATCGGCGACGAGGCCAGTCACGAAGCCATGGTCATCGATCCCGGCGACGACATCGAAGACGTCCAGGCTGTCATCCGCAAACACAATCTGCAAGTCAAGCAGATCGTCGTCACCCACGCCCACATCGACCACGTCGGCGGAGCCATGAAACTCCGCGCCGCCACCGGCGCCCCCATTCTGCTCAACCAGAATGACTACGCCTTGCTGAAAATGCTCGACGTGCAAGCCGCGTGGATCGGCATGCCCTCGCCCGGCAGGGTTGATATCGACCGCAGCGTGACCACCGGAGAAACCGTCGCCGCCGGATCCCACACCGCCAACATCCTGCACACCCCCGGCCACACCGAAGGCAGCATCTGCCTCTATTTCCCCGCAGAACAAAAGTTAATTGCTGGCGACACCCTGTTCGCCGGCTCCATTGGCCGCACCGATCTCCCGGGCGGCTCCATGCCGAAAATCCTGCGCTCCCTGCACGACACGGTCCTGGCGTTGCCAGATGAAACCGTAGTAGTCCCCGGCCACGGCCAGCTAACCACAATTGGCGAGGAGCGTGAGAGTAACCCGTTCCTGGTCAAAAGCTAGTGCCGTGTCTCATGAGTTCGCAGCTTAAGTCGAAAGGCTTTGAAAGGGTGAGCCGACCTGGCGGACGAAATGAGGGGCTTTAGAGTGTGCGTGAGAACTCGTTTTGCGCACCTCACAGGGTGGGCCCAAGGCCTTTAGCCGCGAAGCGCGCAAGAATAAAGCCCACGGAGCAAGCCGTGGGACAGCAAGAAAACAGCAAGCCCTGAAAGGGCGAAAGAAGAGTTCTCACGCACACTCTTTAGCCCCTGAGGGCTCGGGAGGATCGGCCAACAAGAAAAAAGCGGGGGACAAATTCCCCGCGGCTGAACTCAATTTCTAGCGCTGGTGCTCGTGCTCCTCGTGCTCTTCATGCTCGTGTCGCCACTTCCAGTAGGCACGCTGCTGTTTGCGCTCCAATCGCTCGAAGTCGACGTACGCCTCATGCCGCTCCTCTAACCAGTGCCGGTACATCCCGTCCTCGCGTTGGTCCCAGTTGTGATAGTCGTGATGATCGCGGTCATAGACCCTTCGTTGTTCTCGTTCTTCCTGCTCGTGCCGTTCGTGATCGTCCTGGGGCGACGTCGCGGCCTTCATGCCAATCGGCGCCATCAGCGAAGCTGACAGAAACAGTGCGCCTACATACTTGTTTCCACGATGCATTTTTGTCCTCCTGCACGCTTAACTAGGATGCCGCGACGATCCGCGCGGTTGGCGGCTGAATCACTCCAGATGCCGGAACGTTCGACTCATCCCTTCCGCGAAATCTGCGGCCGGCGTAATCAAACTCAGCACTAAATACCCATCGCTGGGAAAATCATAAAAATGCCCCGGATGCACCAGCACTGACTCTTCCCTCACCAACTCAATGGCTAACTCCTCATCCGACCTTGTCACCGGAACTCGTAAAACCGCATACCATCCACCGTCCACGCTCAACCGCTCACAAGCCCTCTGCCCCGCAAGCTGCCGATCCAGTTCCGCCAGATTCGCGCGAACCCGCTCCATCAACTGCAGCTGAATATTCTTCCGCTGCTTCAACAGCGTGGGTACGGCCCACTGAATCGGCGCATTCATCGAAAGATAGGTGTCGGCAATCACCTCCAGCCGCGCCATGGCAGCGGCAGCTTCTTCCGGCGGCCCGCCCGTCACTACCCACGCAACTTTCATCTGCGGCAAGGCAGAAATCTTCGACAACCCGCTGAGAGTGAATGTCAACACATCCCGATTTCCCGCGAAGCTGGAATGAGCCTTGTCCCCGATCTGGTAATCCAGAAACACTTCATCCACCACCACCGCCAACCCATGCGCGCGGCAAAACGAATTGAGCAACTCGACTTCTCCCGCCTGCACATACGACCCGGTCGGGTTATTCGGATGCACCACCACCACGCCGCGTGTGCGCGCCGACACCATCTTCTCCATTGACGGAAAGTCGATCTGCCATCCGTGGTCATAAATCAGCGGATAAGGCACCAGCTTCACATCCTGCAAGTCTCCCAAAAAATCAAACAGCGGATAGCTCGGCTTCGGCACCAGCAACTCGTCCCCGGCATTGCAGAGCAACCGGAACACGTACGAATACCCCTCACTAGTGCTGGTAGTCAGAATGATCCGCTCTGCGTCCACATCCATAGAGACATTGCTTGCAACGTCTCTCTCGCCATGACCACTCCTGTCCCGGTAATAACCAGCCACCGCCTCCCGCGCGTGCACCAGTCCCTTCGCCTGCGCATCGTAGTCGAGAGCACGCTCCGAACCCAGCGCGGCAAGAATCGTCCGCGAGTCGTACTCCAATCCCACCCGCGTAGGATTCGATGCCGTCAGATCCAGAATCTTCGCTCCACCCGCGCGCGCCCGTTCCAATGCCTCCGTGAACCGGTTCTGTGCCAGCTTCCAGTTCGTGCGCTCCGAAAACATGCAAGGATTCTATGCGATGAGTAAGAGAAGCACCGGAGGTGCGCTCTGAAAATAGCCCGGCGTTTTCAACGCCGGGTACTAGGTAAGAATGAACTCGCGTCCCGGAGGCCTGCCCTGAGCTTGTCGAAGGGGACGCTTGAAACTATCAAAACACCGCCCTTACGTTTTCGGCGATCGAAATTGCTTCGCCATCTCTGGAACGCTTCCGCGGCTCAGGTCGTTCGGCACGACTCGCTTTTCCAGGTTGGGCCAGTCGCGGATCGCAATCGCCGGACACAACACATCTTTGCCCTCCGTTCGCAACAACTGCCGCAGCGTCTGCACGCCGGAAAACAACCCCTGTCCGGTGTTAGCCGCCACAATCAGATGCGACTTATCGGAGAACAATAGGTACCCTTGCTCGCCCACGAACTCGTCGGCTCTCAGCCCCCGGTCCGCCAGAAATCTTCGCACCCGGGAATCCTGCAACCGCGCCAGCACGATCGCTCCGCCTTCCGCCTTGCCCGCGGCCTTCATGCCCAGGATGTCGAGCTTCAGCCCCGACTGGTCCGCAACCTCTTCAGCCAGCGTCTCCGCGGCGATGCGATCCTCCGCCTGATGCCCCAGTTGTACGAAAATCTTGGTCTTGGGCCCCACCCGGAACTCGCCCTCGCGTAATTGCACTTCCTTCGGCGCGGGCACCAGCGCCAACGTTGAGCGACCGTCGGAATCGAGCGCACATAACGCCGAAGCACATAACATCAAAACAGCCAAGACCCAGACCTGTCCCTTGTTCATTCGGATCCTCAAATTCCCCAGACTACGCCATAACGCCTAGACCATATTGTACCCGCAAGCCTGTCCCCCCGGATGAGAATCGCGTTTCGCGTGCCCGTTACTTCCCGAACGCTTCCTTGTTCACCACGTAGGGCATCTTGGTCACGTCCCCGCCGTAATTGCCCTCCAACACGTCGATCAACCCTTGTGCGCAGCGCCCTGCCATCCCTTTGTCCGGATCGACCGAGAGCCGCGTAATCCGCGCCGCGCTGGCAAAGTGCGGCATCAGCCGGCAGCGGTCCTCAATCGCCGGATCGCGCAGCGGAGAATCCGCTGGCAGCGGTTCCGTCTCGTAAACATCAAGAGCAGCGCCTGCAATCCAGTGCTCGCGCAGTGCCCGCGCCAGCGCAGCCTCATCGACCACGGGCCCGCGCGAAGTATTCACCAGGTACGCCGTCGATTTCATCAGCCGCAACGTGTTCTCGTTGAACAGATGATAGGTCGGCGTCGCGCTCTCGCCCTCGCGCAGCAGCGGCACATGGACGCTGACAAAATCCGCGTGTCGCAGTGCCTCTTCAAATGGTGCGTATCTGATCCACGCCTCATCCTTCACCAGCCCCCGCGCAAACCGCAGGTTGTGGATCTCTTGGATCGCCTTCACGAACGCGTGATTCTCGTACGCCGGGTCGTAACACATCACGTTCATATCGAAGCCGACGCACTTCTTGATAAACGCCAGCCCGATGCGCCCCGTCCCAATCACGGCCACAGTCTTGCCCGTGACCTCATCGCCCAAAAACGGCAAATACGGATGCCAGTATCCCCACCGGTTCTCGCGCGTCAGGTGCTCGGCGGTCCACATCTTTCGCGCCAGTGATCCCAGCAGAAAAAATGCAAACTCCGCCGTGGCCTCTGTCAACACGTCAGCGGTATGCGTAAACGGAATCTTGTACCGGTTGGCGTCGGCCCGATTGATGTTGTCGAAACCCACCGCAATCTGCGCCACCACCTTCAACTTGCCCTTGCCCGCCTCAAACACCTCCGCATCAATCGAATCCCGCAAGGTCGTGATCAGCCCGTCAATCCCTGATCTCACCTTGTCGAGAATCAAGCTTTTCGGCGGCGCCTCCGGCTGCGGATAGACCTCAACTTCGTATCCCCGCCGCCGCAGCAGATCGATGGCTTCTCCAATGTCACAAGTCGCAAATACGCGGAATTTCTTGTCCATAATTATCCGGCGACAATCTCTCTGAACGGACCATCGAAATTATCATATGCGGCAAACCGACGCGACCCCGGATCACCGGATGGCATCAGCCACGAGGCGGAGTTGTCAGATTTGCACCTACGAACCCTCCATACCCTTTCATTTAATCTTCAGAATGCGCACGTCTAATGAGTCCCTTGTTGCATGAGGAAGGGCGGCCTGCCCCGAAATAAGGTCGCCCGTCCTCGAAGTGAGGAATCATGAATATCTTCAAAGTCCCAATCGTGATCGCCTTCTCCCTTTCCGCAATGCTCTTGGCTCAGGAAAAGAAAATCCAGCGTACCGACCTTCCCCCAGCCGTGGAAAAGACGGTCGCCGCTCAGAGTCAGGGTGCGACCATCAAAGGCTTTTCCGCGGAAAAGGAAAACGGCCACACCTACTACGAGGCAGAAATGGCGGTCTCCGGGCACACCAAAGACGTTCTGATCGACCCCGCCGGCACCGTAGTCGAAGTCGAGGAGCAGGTCGCCCTCGAGTCTCTCCCCGCCGCAGTGAAAGACGGTCTCCAGGCCAAGGCCGGCAAAGGCAAAATCCTCAAAGTTGAGTCCCTCAGCAAGCACGACAAGCTGGTCGCCTACGAAGCCAAGGTACAGACCGAGGGCAAGAAATCAGGAATTCAGGTCGGCCCCGACGGCAAGCCACTCGACCACGAAGAGTAATTAAACCCCGCCGCGCCAGAGTGCTACAATTTTAGTGAGCTTATTTCAACCAGAAGGAGGTTCCTATGTCCAGATTTGGACTGGTGCTTCCAGCCCTTCTACTCTTCGTACCCGCCCTGCCGGCGCAGCAACAACCCTCAACCCCATCCACCCAGAAGCCGCCTACTTACGAGGCGATGCCGGTCGAAGCCGCCAAGCAGCCCAATCCCATCAAAGCCACCCCTGAATCGCTAACCCGGGCCAAGAAGTGGTGGACCCTGGATTGCGTCATGTGCCACGGCAAAGAAGGCGACGGCAAAGGCGAGACCGCGCGCGACATGAAACTCACCATCGTCGATTTCACTAATCCCAGAACCCTCAAGGATCGCACCGACGGCGAACTCTACTACATCATCAAGAACGGCCATCAGGACATGCCCCCCGAAGGCCCACGCATCAAGACCGAAGAGGGCTGGGATTTAGTGAACTACGTCCGCTCATTGTCGAAGAAAAAGGGGGACACGGACCAGAAGCCTCAGTAGAAGCTCCCAACTCGGAAGTGGACTAGCCATTCTTACGGTGGCGTCCTCCCGAGCGCAGCCGTTTTTCAGGCGGAACGAGGGATCTCCTGCTATTTCGTGATTAAGGGCAAGCCCCGTAAGGACCCAAGCATCCCATGACCGACCCGCTGGAGGCCCGAGCCCCTAGCTCATCTTCAGCCCATCCGGAACCAACGGCAGCGCCCGCAGCCGCACCCCGGCCGCATCAAAAATGGCATTGGCAATCGCCGGCGCGAGACCCACCATCGGGCACTCCCCCGCTCCCACCGACGGCAGATCCTTACGATCAATCAGCTCGGTCTCGAGCACTGGGACGTCGCTGAATCGTGGCACCCGATACTCAGACATCCGCCCATTGAGAATCTTGCCGTTTTCAAAGGAGATGGCCTCAAACAGCGCCCCACCCAGTCCCTGCACGTTCGATCCCTCGATTTGATTTCGTAGGTTGTCAGGATTCACAATGGCTCCACAATCAAACGCGGTCACCACGCGCACCACTTTCACCTCGCCCGACTTGCGGTCCACGTGAACCTCGGCAAGCGTCGCAATGTATCCCAACTTCTCGTACCCCCCGCCCATTCCAAACCCCTGCCCGGGCCCAGTCTTGGTCTTCCCCCAGCCAAATTTCTTCGCCGCGGCCTCGAACACAGCCCGCAGCCTGTCATCTTTCAGATTCTTCAACCGGAATTCGAGCGAATCTATCTTTATAGCGTGCGCCAGTTCGTCCATGTGCGACTCGCGCGCGAAGTGGTTCGCAGTAGCGGCCAGCGCCCGATACGATCCCTGCCGTAACGGCGACTTCGTCGGATGAAACACGATCCGCTGGTTTGGAATCTCGTAGTAAGTTCGAATCCCCGCCGATCCAGAGTTGTAATTGTGATGCTCCCAGGCGGTAATGTGTCCGTCCGCGCCCACGCCGCTGGTCACTTCCACGACGCCGGCAGGACGAAAATACGCCCAACTGAACTCCTCTTCCCGCGTCCACACGACTTTCACAGGACGCTTCGCCGCGCGCGCCAGCCGCGCCGCCTCGATCGCAGTTTCCCCAGTGTGCTTGCCGCCGTATCCGGATCCGGTGTCGGGCATCAACACCCGCACCCGATCTTCAGGCATTCGAAACGCCTCCGCCAGTTGCCCGCGCACTCCAAACGGACGCTGCGTCCCGGTCCACACCGTCAAGTTGTCGCCATCCCATTTGGCCAGCGCCGCCCGAGGCTCAAGCGGAACATGCGCGATGTACGAAACCGTATAAGTCGCCTGCAGTTTGTGATCCGCCGAAGCCAGCGCCTGATCCACCTTGCCCGCTTCATACCGATCGCCGTCCCCGGTCGGATCCCTGCCCTCGGTCGGATTCTTCTTCAAATAATCAAACAGTTCCTTATTCGAAGGCTGAGGCTCCGACTTCCACTCCGCCTTGATCGCCGCCACCGCGGCCTCCGCAAGCCCGCTGCTCGTAGCCGCCACTCCCACAAAATTGCCATCGCGGAGGACGGTCGCTCCCATCTGCTCAGCTTTCTGCGCGTCGACTGAAACCAGCGTGGCCCCGAACGACTCTGGCCGCAGCACCTTGCCATACCACATGTCCGGCAGTTTCTGATCCGACGGATAGCGATGCTTCCCCGTCACGAACTCGCGCCCATTCACCTTCGCCGCCGACTGCCCCGCCACCTTCCAGTTCGCCGCAGGAATCAGCGGGTCCTCAGCGGGAAGCGTCTCGGTAAGCTGTTGTCCCTTGGTGAGCGCCGCATATTCCAACGAACGATTCGTCTGCGGATCCCTGACCTTCCCATCGTCCGCCACCAGATGCTGAACATCGGTCTTCCACTGCGCCGCCGCCAGCCCCATCAGCGTATCCCGCGCCGCCGCCGCCACCTTGCGCAGTTGCAGATTCATGGTCGGAGTCGTCCGGCTCCCAAACGTCCCCATATCAAAGGGCGTGAGCTGCGTGTCGCCCATCACCAGCTCAATTCTTTCCATCGGGACGTGCAGTTCTTCCGAAACCGCCTGCGTCAGCGATGTCCGAATGTTCTGCCCCATCTCGACTTTCCCCGTGTAGACGGTAACTTTGCCGCTCTCCCCAATATGCAGCCAAGCATCAATCTCCTTGGGCAAGGACTCGTCCCGCCGCCCTCTAGCTCCTCCGGACTCCTGCGCCGCTGCAGCCGTCTTCAGCACCGAAAACACCACAACACCCGCACCCACAAACCTGAAAAACTCCCGCCGATCCAGCTCAAACCGATAAGGTGCCCCTGCCGCGAGTTCATATCGCTCCGGCTCGATCGCGGACTCCGGCACAGCACATGTGGGGACAGCACATGTGGGGACGGCACATGTGGGGACGGCACATGTGGGGACGGCACATGTGGGGACGGGCGCCATCGCCCGTCCGGTCGAGCGAAGCTCGACTGCCTGTCCACGAGAGACAATGTCGCCGTTACCAAAATCTCTCCCACTCATCGCCTCACTCCTTTCACCGCACCAGCCGCCGCCATCCCCCTGCCCGCCTTCTGAATCGCGATGACAATCCGCGAATAAGTCCCACACCGGCAAATATTCCCATCCATGAAGTCGATAATCTCGCTCTCCTTCGGCGCCGGATTCCGCTGCAGCAGCGCCACCGCCGACATGATCATCCCCGAAGTGCAGTACCCACACTGCATCGCCCCCGCTTCCAGAAACGCCTCCTGCACCGGATGGAGCTGTTCGCCACTGGCCAGCCCCTCAATCGTGGTGATTTGCTTCTGTCCAACCGCGCCCACCTTGGTGATGCACGACCGCTGCGCCTTTCCGTCGATGAGCACAGTGCAGGCGCCGCACTGCCCCTCGCCGCACCCATACTTGCTGCCAGTCAGATCGAGACTCTCTCGCAAGACAGTCAGCAGGCTGGTCTGAGGATCCGCATCCACGGTGAAAGATTGTCCATTTATAGCAAGGCGTAGAGTAGCCATTCCGAAGCTCCCATCGAGGACTGCAAGCAGAAATCTTGGCAGCATCTTCTCCCAAAATGATATACCTGCACGCTGAGTCGCAGATCACCAACTTTTCAGGAGAGCGATTGAAAAGGCAGCCGAGCGCAAGCCGCATCTCGAAGCCTGCTCGTTGCGTTTGACCATCACGAACGCAAAAGAGCACAATCTCTGCTTCGCCGCCCCGGCGCGGCCTGAGGACGCAAATGAAACTCCGCCTTCTGCTTGCCATCATCACGCTGGTGGCATCACTCGCCGCACAGGAAGCCATTCAGCCCGCTGGCTCGCAAAAACGCCTCCTCACCGAAAAGGATCTCTTCGATTTCATTTGGGTCGCCAACCCCCAACTCTCGCCCGATGGCCACCTCGTCGCCTTTACTCGCGTCAATGTCGACGAGAAGCGCACGGGCTACGAGACCTCGATCTGGACCGTTTCCACCGACGGCAAGCAAGCCCCGGTCCGCATGACCAGCGGCAAGCACGACGCACAGCCCCGCTGGTCCCCCGATGGCAAGCAACTCGTCTTCGTTCGTGCCGGAGAAAAAGATGAAGCGGGCAAACCCAAGCCCGGCCAACTCGCGCTGCTGTCCCTGGCCGGAGGCGAAGCCCGCATCATCACCGACCTGCCCAAAGGCGCTTCCACCCCAGTCTGGTCGCCCGACGGCACTCGCATTGCCCTCTCGAGCACAACCACGCCAGAGGACATCGAAAAAGCCCAACACAAGAAACCCGCCGACAACGCGAAAGTCCTCGAGAGCGAGCACGAATCCGACGTGCACATCATCAGCCGCGCCGTCTATCGCGACAATGACGAGGGCTACCTCGATCCCAAGCGGCACGAGCATATCTGGATACTTCCAGTCCCAACTACCTCCGATGACCTTCCCAAGCCCGTGCAACTCACCAGCGGCAACTACGACGAGGGCGAGGTCGTCTGGAGCCAGGACAGCTCGCGAATCTACTTCCTCACCGAGCGCGTCGACGAACCCTACTACGAACTCCCCACCACCGACATTTACTCAGTCCCTTCCAGCGGCGGAACCCCGGCCAAGTTGGCCACCGTGCCCATGGATATCGGTGGCCTCGTCCTCAGTCCGGATGGACGCAAGTTCGCCTTCCACGGCTCTGTCGCGCAGCCGGTTCGCTCCTATTCGCAACCTGACCTTTGGATCATGGATGCCTCGCCCGACGCGAAGCCACAGAACCTGACCGCCGCTTACGACTTCGACATGGGCAGTTCCGTCTTCGGGGATAATGCCCCACCGCGCGGCGGACGCGGCCATAGTCTCCACTGGTCGCCCGACGGTCGCTCACTGTTCGACGTCGTGGAAAAGCAAGGACGCACTCCCATTGTCCGCGTCGATGCTCAAACCGGCGCCGTCACTGAGCTCACGCACGGCGATCAGGCCGTGCTCGGTTATTCGGTGAACCCGGATGCCAGCACCATCGTCGCCCTGATTTCCACGCCAGTCATGATCGGCGACCTTTTCACAGTTGCCGGCGACGGAACCCAAACCCGCATCACCGACTTCAACCAAAAGCTGTGGTCGCAACTCAACCTGACCGCACCCGAAGAAATCAACTACTCCAGCTTCGATGGCAAGCCCATCCAGGGATGGATCCAGAAGCCCCCCGACTTCGATCCCAAAAAGAAGTACCCGCTCATCCTCGACATTCACGGCGGCCCGCACGCGGCCTACGGCTGGGTCTTCGATCACGAATTTCAGTGGATGGCCGCCAAAGGCTACGTCGTCTTCTACCCCAATCCCCGCGGCTCAACCAGCTACGGCCAGGATTTTGGCAACATCATTCAGTATCACTACCCCGGCGATGACTATCGCGACCTGATGGTCGGCGTCGACGAACTGATCAAACGCGGCTACATCGACCCCAAGAAACTCGCCGTCACCGGCGGCAGCGGTGGCGGTGTCCTGACCGACTGGACCATCACCCACACCGACCGCTTCGCCGCCGCCGTCTCGCAACGCGATATTTCCAACTGGGCCTCCTGGTGGTACACCGCCGACTTCACCCTGTTCCAGCCGAATTGGTTCAAGGCTCCCCCCTTCGAAGATCCCCAGGACTACAACAACCGCTCCGCGATCACTTTCGTCAAGAACATCCACACCCCGGTCTTATTTGTGCTTGGCGAATCCGACTACCGCACTCCTCAGGACTCCGGCGGCGAGCAATTATTCCGTGCCCTCAAATACATGAAGCGTCCCACCGCGATGGTTGTCTTTCCGCGAGAGACGCACGAGCTTTCCCGCTCGGGCGAGCCCTGGCATCGCATCGAACGCCTCGAGCACATCGTGGGTTGGTTCGACAAATGGATGATGGGCGTCCCCCATCCCGAATACGACACGACTCCCGCGCAGCCAGTGTCGAAGTCCGCTTCATGAGCCCGACGGCGCGAACTAAGACGCCCCCCAGAGTCAGACGAGTCTGTGTCGTAGCTCAATTTCGCTGAGGAAAGTGGAGCGCAATCGGCTCCAAGCCGCGAAGCGGCGACAGAATAAAGCCCACGGCGCAAGCCGTGGGAAGAGTGCTAAATGAACAAGCCCCGAAGGGGCGGAAGAAAATCCATGATGCAGACTCCGTCGAGACCTCTGCCTCGCCCCTTGACAACTCCACGGTCACCCCTCTACAATTAGCACTCGATAGGCGTCACTGCTAACAGCATCGCCTAACCCATCCAAATCATAGGGTTACAACGATCAGTCAAAGCAGATCAACCTTCTACCTAAATTGAAAGGAGTTTCAACCATGGCAAAATTCACCCCGCTCCATGACCGCATTCTGGTGCGGCGCATTGAAGAAGGCGAAACCACCCGCGGTGGCATCATCATCCCCGACTCGGCCAAAGAAAAGCCACAGGAGGGCGAAGTGATCTCCGCCGGAAAGGGCAAGATCAACGAAGAAGGCAAGGTTCGTCCCCTCGACGTAAAGGAAGGCGACCGCATCCTGTTCGGCAAGTATTCCGGCACCGAAATCAAACTCGATGGTGAAGATTTCATCATCATGCGCGAAGAAGAAGTGCTCGGCATCCTGACCGGCTCCACCAAAAAGGAACTAGCCGGCTCGAAGCGCTAACGCACGCCTCTTCCCTACTCAAGGCGTCATCCCGAGCGCAGCCGTTCTTCAGGCGGAGCGAGGGATCTCCCCGAGCAGGTAACACGCGGTTCAGCTAGGAGCCAAAAGCTAATAGCCAAGAACCGCTGACAAAATTCCGCAGGCCAGTCCTGCAATTGAATATTTAGGAGACAACAAATGGCAAAACACATCGTTCACGGAGAAGAATCCCGCCAGGCGATCCTCCGCGGCGTCAACCTTCTGGCCGACGCCGTGAAGGTCACACTCGGCCCCAAGGGCCGCAACGTAGTCATCGAAAAGAAATTCGGTTCGCCGACCATCACCAAAGACGGCGTCACCGTAGCCAAAGAAATCGAACTCAAAGACGGCCTGGAGAACATGGGCGCACAAATGGTTCGTGAAGTTGCCAGCAAGACGTCCGACGTCGCCGGCGACGGCACCACCACCGCCACCGTTCTAGCCCAGGCGATCTACCGCGAAGGCGTCAAGACCGTCGCAGCCGGCGCCAATCCCATGGCCCTGAAGCGCGGTATCGAGAAGGCCGTCACCATCATCGCCGGCAAGCTCGACAAAGAAGGCAACCGCGTCAACGGCGAGCTCGACAAGCTGTCCAAGCCCGTCACCGGCGAAATGATTGCTCAGGTCGGCACCATTTCGGCCAATAATGACGAGACCATCGGCAAGATCATCGCCGAGGCCATGAAGAAGGTCGGCAAAGACGGCGTCATCACCGTCGAAGAGTCGAAGACCCTGGAGACGCAGCTGGAAGTGGTCGAGGGCATGCAGTTTGACCGCGGCTACCTCTCTCCGTACTTCGTCACCGATCCCGAGCGCATGGAAGTCGCCATCGAGAACGCCTACATCCTGATCAACGAAAAGAAGATCAGCTCGATGAAAGACCTGCTCCCGCTGCTCGAGCAGATTGCCAAGTCCGGCAAGCCGCTGCTCATCATCGCAGAAGATGTCGAAGGTGAAGCGCTCGCCACCCTGGTCGTCAACAAACTGCGTGGCACGCTGCAAGTCGCGGCCGTCAAGGCCCCTGGCTTCGGCGATCGCCGCAAAGCCATGCTGCAGGATATCGCTATCCTGACCGGCGGCAAGGCCATCACTGAAGATCTGGGAATCAAACTCGAGAACGTCCAGATCAGCGACCTGGGCCAAGCCAAGAAGATCACCGTCGACAAGGACAACACCACCCTGGTCGAGGGCAAAGGCAAGCACAACGAGATCGAAGGCCGCGTAAAAGAAATTCGCAGCCAGATCGACAAGACCACCAGCGACTACGACCGCGAGAAGCTGCAGGAGCGGTTGGCGAAGCTGGTCGGTGGCGTAGCCGTCATCAAAGTCGGCGCCGCAACCGAAACCGAAATGAAGGAAAAGAAAGCCCGTGTGGAAGACGCGATGCACGCCACCCGCGCAGCCGTGGAAGAAGGCATTGTCCCCGGCGGCGGAGTAGCTCTGGCCCGTTGCGCCGCAGCGCTCGACAAGGTGAAAGCCGAAGGCGATGAGCAGATCGGCATCAACATCGTGAAGCGCGCCATTACCGAGCCTCTGCGCCAGATCGTCGAGAACGCCGGCGAAGAAGGCGCAGTGATCCTGGGCAAGGTGCTCGAATCCAAAGAAGCGAACTACGGATTCAACGCCTTCTCCAACGAGTACGAAGACCTGGTCAAGGCCGGCGTGCTCGACCCCACAAAGGTCGTGCGCACCGCATTGCAGAATGCCGGCTCAATCGCCAGCCTGATGCTCACCACCGAAGCCCTGGTCGCGGAGATTCCCGAAAAGAAGGAAGCTCCAATGCCGGGCGGCGGCCACGGCGGCGGCATGGGGGATATGTACTAAAGACAGCTTCTAGCTACTAGCTTCTAGCTAGATCAATGTGGCGCGGGCACTGCTGCCCGCGAAGCCCCGCCGAAAGGCGGGGCTTTTCTTCTACATCGCCGGGTGGCCCGGACTATCACAATCACATCGGCCCTCTTGGGGTGCCACGTCCAAGCTTCGCTTGGGCGGGGATTTTCTTTGGTGGATCGAAAGTCAAAATCCCCACCTTTCGACTCCGCTCAGGGCAGGGCACTAACGTCGCACAAATCGCGACGTTAGTATGGGGCACCCGCTATTGTCAGTGACTGAATCAGCGATTCAGCGAACTGGGAAGTTGCACCGGGACGGTGGACGCAGAACCCAGGAGGCGGCTGTGACCCCGAGCATCACGACCAGATACACGAAAGTACCGGTCTCGATGAGTCCCGATGCGAGGTGTGATGCGAGCGCGCCCGTCAGGTCGAACACCGCACCTGCATAGGCCCACTCCTTCAATCGGGGATAACGAGGAACGATCAATGCAACGGTGCCGAGGAGCTTCCAGACCCCCAAAATGAGAAGGAAATACGAGGGGTATCCCAGGCGGTCCATCAGCAGCCGAACCTGGGGTAGTCTCAGTACATCCCATACCCCACCAAGACCCAGTTCGAAGGCTAGTAGAACCGTGGTCAGCCAGTAGAGGACAGCGCGAGTCATCTCAGATTTCATCGCCGTATCTCTCCGGGATCATGCCTCACCATCACTCTCAAATACGACGGGAAGGCAGGGTCGGTAACAACTTTCTTTTTCAGGAGGTAGCCCGTCCAAACTTCGGCTGCCCCACGCTTCCCGGTGTTCGAAGCACGGGCACGATGCTGTAGAAATCTGGAGATCTTGACGTTCGATGCCACGCGGGAGCTCGGAGTCTAAAATCTCCTGCTGCCGTCAGCACGAATGCCCAGCCCACAGATCGGCCCGAATGTCATCGGTAATCAGGTTACGGCGTTGTTTCGTAGAAAAGACGCAATGCACAAGATCGGAAATATATGTGTGCGACACGCGAAGGCCTCAGGCGTCCCTACGGGACGCGATTCAACCATCTCAAGCGTACCCGGCGTTGAAACGCCGGGCTACTATCAAGCGTCCTACGGACGCCTTGCCATTCCCGATCGGGGCACGTGCCGTCACAATCGCGTCGACCTTGAGGGTGGTGGCCCGTCCAAGCTTCGCTTGGGCGGGGATCTCTTTCGTGGATCGAAAGTCACAATCCCCACACTAACGTCGCACACTTCGCGACGTTAGTATGGGGCACCCGGCTTCGGCCCCAGAGGTTTCTACTTCACGCCTTTCTCCGCGTTCCACGAGCCCTGCAGTTTGCGGACGTAGACGATCTGCCCCACATGGTACCCATTGTGGGTGCAGATGTTCGCAACGGTGGTGGCAATCGACGACAACTTCTGCTCGTCGGCCGATTCGACAAGTTTTTCCAGATCGGTCATCACCTGGTCAAGCTGCTTGACCGTGTCGTTCCATTGTTTTTCGTCAAAGTTTGTGAAGGTTTCCTCGTTGTCGCCGGTGAACTTTTTCGGATTCTCCCCTTTGAGCCTTTGCAGGTTGATGCGATTCCAAAACAGCAGATGATAGGTGAGCTGCCCGGCAGAGTGGCCTCCGGCCGGAGGTTGCCAATTCGCTTGCTGCGCGCTCAGCCCGTCGACCGCCACGCTGATCGGCACAAACCAGTCGGCCTGATTGTGAGTGGTGTGCAACTCGTGGAGCAGAGTGCTGCGCAAGGTAGCCGGCGCCTGCTGGCTCTGTGCCTGACAGAAGGAAGAGAACATCACAACCAAAACCGAACACATGACCGCGATTGCACGCTTCATCCGAGCTGCTCCTTTAATGTTGTGTGAGACGCCTGTTAAAGATAGACGCATTCTCCGTGAGATACGTTAGCAGGGGGCGTGGCTGCTGACCGTGTCTAACAATCACTCCGATCCCTGAGCGTGCCCGTCCAAGCTTCTGTTGGGCGGGGATTTTCTTTGGAGATCGAAAGTCAAAATCCCCACCCTTCGACTTCGCTCAGGGCAGGCACTAACGTCGCGCAAATCGCTACGTTATATGGGGCACCCGGCACGTCGTCGGCGTCCGTGGTACCCACGCTTCGAAAACCCACGAAGCGTGGGGCAGCCTCAGTCGTGGCGATAGAAGGAGAGGCTAGCCTCAGTCGTAGCGATAGAAGGAGGGGGCAGCCTCAGTCATGGCGATAGAAGGAGGGGCCAGCCTCTGTTCGGGATGGGTCAGTGTTTCCGCCCTCTCCGAAGGTTTCCACGACGGGAACTCAAAGACGACCACAGGGGGCTAAAGCCCGCGATGAGTCCATTTTCTTTACGCGGCCCTGGAAGGGCCGCTCTTCCACGGAAACGTTGGGAGCATTTCCGAACTTTTCAGCAACCTGCTAATACAAGCGACGCTTTATCCCGTCTATGGGCCCGCTGGGTGTGCGTGGAGTCACAGGGGAATGTGAGTGGGATCATCGCTTTGGGTTGGAGTTTTGTTGAGAATGTAAGGTAGCCAGTTGTGTGGCTTGGCCTCCACGGACTCAGAGTCCGATGGGGGCTTTGTTTTGGGCGGTGTGAGGAAACGCAAGGTTTTCTCGGCTTCGCTCGAAATGATAGAGCAAAGGGCGGAATCGATCTTTCACAACTTAGCTGGTGGGAAGCGGCCCTGCCCTTCGGTGAATGACGAGGGGCGGGGTGGGCGGAGCGTGTGTGAAATTGACGGAATTCATAAGGAAAGGATCTTCGGTTGGCTGATATCGGGGAGACATGGGGGATGTATGGATGTGAAGTGGGCGAGGGACGGGGATGGGGATGGGGCGCCAGTCGAGCATGAGGAGAAGCGGAGGTACCGGCGTCGCAGAAGCGGGGGAGAGCGGGGAGTGGAGAAGGGAAATCCGGAGGTGCGGCAAAGTCGGTGGGAGTTGGGGCGGACTCGGTCGTTGACGCGAAAGCAGCGGGGTGAGATGGCGGAGGCCGCGTTTCTGGCAAAGGCGGCGGCTTTGGGATTTCAGGTGGCGAAACCATGGGGCGAGAGTTCGCGGTACGACCTGGTTTTGGATAACGGGAAGAGGTTGATTCGGGTGCAGGTAAAATCGGCGCACCGGGCGGGGCCGCATGGAGGATACACGTTTCATGCGCACGGAAATTCGCCTCGGGCCTACAACGCGAGCGAGATTGATGTGCTGGTGGCGTATGTGGTCGGGCTCGATGCGTGGTATCTGATTCCGGTTGAGGAGTTTCGGAAATACAGGGCGATGAAGCTGTTTCCTGAGAGCAAGAGGAGGAGATCGAAGTTTGAACAATTCAGGGAAGCGTGGTGGATCGTGAGGTGATGTCGGCTTTGGGAAGCCGAAAGTCAAAGTCCCCACCCCTTCGACTCCGCTCAGGGCAGGCACTAACGTCGCACAAATCGCGACGTTAGTATGGGGCACCCGGCTCCGGCCCGCGCTTCGTCGAATATTACGTTTTCCATTTTATGCGACCGGCCGCGCAATCCCGCATCTGTCTAGCGTAGGACTCGGGTCTGACGCACACCACCATGCCTGCTCTTCGCTATCGCGTAGTCGACGTCTTTACCAAGACCGCGCTGGAGGGGAATCCGCTCGCCGTATTTCCGGATGGGTCGAACATCGACGGCGCAACCATGCAGAAAATCGCGAAGGAGCTGAATCTCTCCGAGACCGTGTTCCTCTTGCCGCCAACGCGACGCGACGCGGCCGCGAAGCTCAGGATATTCACGCCCACTTACGAAATGGATTTCGCCGGACATCCCACGATCGGAGCAAGCTTCGTCATTTTGGATGAAGCAATTGTCCCGCGAGGTACGCAGAAGTTCGCACTTGAGGAAAACGTCGGACTGGTTCCGATCCGCGTCGAAGCCACCCAGGAAGACGTTCGTCCGCGCATCTGGCTGACCACTCCTCCCATCGATTATCAGCAAACCGTCGATCGCGCTCTTTGCGCCAAGGTATTGGGACTCTCACTCGACGACCTTCTCGCTCCGACGCCGCAGGTTCTGACCGCGGGCAATCCTACGATTTTCATTCCACTGAAGAACAAGGAAGCCGTCGACCGCGCGTGGCTGGACCGCCCTGGCGCCATCGCAGTCCGAGGCGGGGATAAACGCCCGCTGTGCGTATTCGTCTTCACACCAACTGCCGAAGGCGCCTATTCGAGGATGTTCGCCCCCGAACATGGAGTCGTTGAGGATCCGGCAACCGGCAGTTCGACCGGACCGCTCGCAGCCTACATGATGCGAACAAGTCTCGTTTCCTTGCCAAAATTCGTAAGCGAGCAAGGCACGAAGATGGGCCGACGAAGCCTGCTGCACGTCGAGAGCCGCGGCAATAACGGTGAGAACGGCATCGACGTCGGAGGATACGTCACTCCCTTGGTCGAGGCCACCATGACGCTGTGAGCCGATGATCGCCGGTCGTCGTCTCCATCACTGCGCGGAACATTCCACAGTTCCCTTCCGTACTCTCTCTTGACTCATCATTTCCTCGAAAGAGAGATCCTCATGAATCGACGGCCAGCTCTGTCTGCGATCCTTCTTGTCCTGACAATCCCTTTGT
This sequence comes from uncultured Acidobacteriaceae bacterium, assembly GCA_963768265.1. GTDB lineage: Bacteria > Acidobacteriota > Terriglobia > Terriglobales > Acidobacteriaceae > Sulfotelmatobacter. The sequence continues at coordinate 170,668 of CAVYHM010000044.1, read as the reverse complement.
TAAGTCTCTGCAATGCCAGCGCACAAGACGTGCCTCCCCTCGACAAGATTCAGAACCAGGAAGAGCTCGACCGCGCCGTGACCGCGCTCGACGCCGCACTGTTCGATGCCTACAACCACTGCGATCTCGAGAAGTTCGCGTCGTTCTTCGTGGATGATGTGGAGTTCTACCACGATCAGGCAGGAGTCACGCTCGGCCGAGCGGCCTTAAGCGACAGCGTCAAGAAGAACATCTGCGACAAAGTCACGCGCGAACTCGTCCCCGGAACGCTGAAGGTCTACTACATGAAGGGATACGGCGCTCTCGAAATAGGCGTCCACCGTTTTCACCATCCTGGCCACGAAGATACCGAAGGGGTCGGCGAAGGCCAGTTCATTCACCTGTGGCAGTACAAAGACGGGGCTTGGAAGATCACCCGCGTGATGAGCTATGACCACCACAGCGCACAGAAATAGGCCGCAAAATCCCCAAAGAATATAAGCGGGTGATTTCGTGAATAGAGCGTATGATTGAGGGGATGCCTTATATCTCGGAACATCTCACCAGCCTACGCCAAGAAATCACCGATTTGCGCGACCTGAATGCGCGCTGCGCCGAAAAGGGCGCCCACACCGCGCTCGACCAGACCGCTCTCGAGCTGCGCACCAACCGCCTGCGCGAGATCAAGCAGGAACTGTCCAAGATGCTCAATCGTCCCGACGATCCCAAGGTGTGGTGGGAACGATCCCGCAACCGCCCATCTGCTTAGCTTTAGAAGCAATCCAGCGCACTTTACGCCATTCCAAAAATGGCGTCACGGGAGTTTTGCCGCTTCGGCCGCAAGCTTTTGGGCAATGCCTGTGAGCGTGGCATCGAGCCCCTCTCCATTGGGGATGCCGCCTTGCGCCATGTCCTTACTTCCTCCACCTCGCCCGCCCAGTGTTGCCATCGTTTCTTTCATCAGCGCCCCCATGTCGAAGGGCTGGCCTTCGGACTGGGCTAAGACCAGCGAAGGCTGAGGCGAAGTCGTCCCCAGGATCGCGACCACGTTGGAAGAAAGCCGAACCAGTTTCTGTGCCAGCAATTTGACGAAACTCAAGTCGCGATCCGCGAAAGTGCGGACGACGAATTTGCGGCCGTTGGTTTCGGAAGTCTCGGCCAGTAGCGTCGCGGCCTGAGAGGCGGCGAGTTCCTCTTGTGACTGCTCGCGCTGCCTGCGCAGGGACCTTATTTCGTCGAGCGACTTTCGGACTTGTTGCGGCACATCGTAAATGTGCGCGGAAAACAGCGCTGCCGCTTCGGTCAGCGTGGTGAAGTCGCGGCGCGCGCTGGCTACGGCACGCTGTCCGGCAACGAATTCGACGCGCCATCCCTGGCGAACTTTTTCTACCTTTCTTAATAAGGCGCAGCCAATCTGGCCGGTTTGCGCGACGTGCGTGCCGCCGCAAGCGGTAAGGTCGAAGTCGCGAATGTCGATCAGGCGGAGTTCGTCGCGCTCGGCAGGCGGAAGTTTGCGCAGGCCGAGATTCGCGGCTTCGTCGCGCGTAACGTAGCGAACCTGGACGGCGCGGTTCTCCAAGACGATTTCGTTCGCGAGGCGCTCGGCAGATTCGACTTGCTCTTTGGTCAGCGTGGGTGTGTCGAGGTCGATCGAGCAGTAGTCATCGGCCATGTGGAACGAGACAGTATGGAGATCGAACAGGCGGATGAACGCGGCGGAGAGCACATGCTGTCCGGAATGCTGCTGCATGTGGTCGCGGCGGCGCGCGGCGTCAATCTGGCCGCGGACGCGGGTTCCGGGCTGCACATTCTTCACCGGCGCTTCAAGGTAGTGGACAACCTTGCCGTCTTCGGCGTCAGCGACTTCGGTGACCCGCATCTTGGTAGGGTCGTTCGGATCGCCCGCAAGGATCCATCCTGTGTCGAAGACTTGTCCGCCGCTGGTGGGATAAAAGGCGGTACGGTCGAGAACCAGCGCGGGACGCGGAGTTTCTGTCGTCTCGCGAACTTCGGCGTCGAAGTCGTAGAGGAAAGAATCGTGGTAGTAGAGGCGCGTGGTCATGGAAAGACATTTAACCACAGAGGACACGAAGGAGGATTTAACAGTTACCCGTTTCCGCGCTCGGAGGTTGTGCGAACGTGGCTCCTCGGGTGGCGCAGTCGCAGAGAGCCTGCGCAACCCTTTTCCGCTTTATGCCAGCCCGCCACCATCCACCACGAGAGCGGCGCCGGTGACCCACTTCGACATGTCGCTGGCGAAAAAGAGAACGGCGTCGGCGACGTCACCGGCGGAGCCGATGCGCCCTAGTGGGCGATTGGCGGCCTCGTTCATGAACCGGTTGCGGTCTTCCCCCAATTGCTCGCACTCGGCGGCTAGCATGGGGGTGTCAATATCCCCGGGGCATACACAGTTCACACGAATATTTTGTCGTCCGTGATCGATGGCCATGGCTCGGGTGAGGTTGAGAACTCCTCCCTTAGCGGCACAATAAGCAACGGCCCGCGGCCCTCCCTTTACGGACCAACCCGAGCCCGTGTTGATGATGGATCCGCCCCCATTGCGAACCATGTGCGGTATGACCGCGTGCGACAGCAGGTAAACGCTCTTGAGGGTGACGTCCAGCACTGCGTCCCACTCCCGCTCCTCAAGACTGACAGCGTCTTTGCGCACCACAATCCCGGCGTTGTTACAAAGGATGTCAATCTGTCCGAAGGCGGCGACCGCATGCTCGGTCGCGCGCTGGCATGCAGAACGGCTGGTGACGTCGCAAGCGATGGCAAGGGCTCCAACCCCGAGTGGGTCAATGCGATCCGCGGTCTCGCGAGCGGTCTCGGAGTTCTTGTCCAGAATTGCAACCGATGCTCCCATCTCTGCCAGTCGAATTGAGATTTCGCGACCGATGCCAGAGCCAGCGCCGGTCACGATGGCAACTCTACCTTCCAGAGAAAGCAACTGAGTGGATCGCTCGGCGATCCTCGCCGTATTCATGATGAACCTCCTCCTGCAACACGCTCAACGGCGAGCGATGGCACGAGCTCGTGCCAGTCCGGCCCGCAAGCCGCGCTGCACGGCTTCACGATAACCGTTACGATCCATCGCGGTCATCGTGGCTTCCGCAATTCCTCCGGGAGTAGCCGCTTCTCGCAGGAGCCGGTTCAACGGGATACCTTGCTGCCTCCAGGAGTTGATTGCGTCGGCCAGAGCGTGAGACGCAGCCATGAGAGCAGTTTTCTCGTCGAGCCCGAATTGCCGACCAGCGTCGGCAAGGGCCGCCAGCGCGTGATAACCGTGACTTGAGGAATAAGTCACGGTGAACGCATCGAATTTACGCTCGGGAAGATCAAGCACGGTCCCCATCTGCCGAAAAAAGGTTCGCACTTGATCGCGCCGCCGGGGCGGGAAGCCTCGTTCGAATGTCAGCGCAGTCAGACCGTTGCCGGTGCGGCACACGGGGCTCGGCATGGCTCGGGCCCACAACGCGTCGGGGCCGAGCATCTGTCGCAACCGGGCGAGCGGGATGCCTGCAGCCAGGCTGATCGCGAGCCGTGGAGTTTTAGCTTCTTGCTGTGATCGCAAAGTTATAGCTGCTTTGACCTCCCGCAACAGAAAAGGCACGGAGTCAGGCCTGACCGCGATGAACAGCAGACCAGCTTGCGCAACCGCTTGTTCCAGACTCGGCTCAACCTTCACAGCGTGCTGTCGACGCAAAAGCTTAAGCTTGCCCTCATTGTGATCGTGCACGACCACCCGCTGCCGATTTCCTGCGACCTTTAGACCCGCAAGGATCGCCGAGGTTATGCGGCCGCCACCGAGGAATACCGCGGTCGGAACTGATTGCACGGTCTTACGCGTCATGATTGGGATGGTGGTGGTCTTCCGATCGCATCTGGTTTGGTCTAGCCTCGCAAAACGGCGTCCATGGCCGCCAGAGTCTTCTCCACGTCCTGCTGGTTGTGAGCGACGGTCACGATCGAATGTAGCGTGGCGGCGGGGCTTGTGTAGATACCGTGTTCAAACAATTTCCACGAAAACTGCTGATACTTCCTCCGATCTACGTACCGGCAGTACTCCCGGTAGTCCCGAATGCATGGTTTGTCAGTGAACATGATCTGAAACATTGGGCCCACCCGCTGAATAATGGCAGAAGTTCCGTTGCGCCGGAACAATTCGCTCATGCCGCTGGCAAACCGGTCAGCTAAACCCCAAATGTGGCGGAAGGCCGCTCCGTGGTCGTGCATCAGTTTGCTCAGACTGGCGCGTGCTGCATGCATGCCAATGCGGGAAGCGTTGTGTGTGCCGTAATGCAGAACGGTTCCTCCGGCAAGCGCACGCATCACGTCGAGCCGGCCAGCGAACGCAGCCACTGGAAGCCCACAGCCCAGCGCTTTTCCGAACGTAACAATGTCGGGTGAGAGCTTGTAGTATTCTTGACAACCGCCGAGGGCGATGCGAAAACCGGTCACAGTTTCGTCCAGAACAAATAGGATCTCGTTCTGACGGCATATGCTCTGCAAGCCTTCCAAATACCCTGGCGCCGGGGGAATCACGCCCATATTCGCCATCACGCCCTCGGTAATGACTGCCGCAATTTCGCCCGAATGTTGTTCAATGGCCTTCTCCAAAGCCGGCAAATCATTCCAGGGCGCTACAATCGTGTCGTCCAGGGCATGACGATTGAGACCCGCACTGTCGGCCATCGTCACTGCGGGCAAGTCCAATTCCGCTGCTCCCTGCGGTAAAGGATTCGAAGTCGCTAGCACATCGTCGTACCAGCCGTGGTAATGCCCTTCGAACTTCAGAATCTTCGGCCTGCCGGTATAGCCACGGGCCAGGCGAATCACTGCCATGATGGCTTCGGTCCCTGTATTTGCAAAGCGAACAGCCTCGGCATTGGGGATGACTTTTTGCAGCAACTCTGCCACCTCGATCTCAATCTCGGTGGCAGTGGCAAAGTGTGCGCCGGTAGCGGCCGCTTCGCTGATGGCGCGAGTCACATCGGGATCCGCGTGCCCCAGAGGCAAGGCGCCGAAGCCCATCATCCAGTCGATGTATTCGTTGCCGTCGACGTCGTACAGACGGGATCCCTGGGCGCGCTGCATGAAAATGGGATACTCGCCGTAATTTACCGGCCCGCGCGAGGGAGAACTTCCCCCATCAATCAGGATCCGGGCCGCACGCTCATAAAGATGTCTCGACTGCTCCGTATGAAAACCGGTGACGGCTCTTGTCGGCAAGTTTTCCTCTTATGTCTTTGGCAACCGTTTCATTCTATCTTCGACCTGCCCAAAGCGATCAAGCATTACCGTGGAGCAACCTCGCGAAGAAACCAGTGGTGCAAAATGCTGCCTCTTTCTGAGGAAAAGGAGAGATTTACACTAGTTAAAGCGCCCGGCTATCGATCAAGCCTGCTGAACATCGGCCCCAACACATACGCCACAAAGAAACCGACAACATAAATTGCTGCAGACATCCAAAGCACAATCTTTGACGCCTTACTTGCGACGCCGCATGCGTCGTCGCCTGGTTCACACGCTCCTGTCGATTTGAAGCGCGGGGCGATGAGATAGGTATTCAAGAAGCCAAGACCGATCAACAAGCCCGACAGCGCGAACGTCCACTGTTTGTGGCGGGAAAGTGTGACGAGCCACGGCAAGAACGTCAGCATGGACGCAACTGACGCCCCCAATCCGAATAGGACGAGCAGCGAAGGCAAGGCGCAGCAGAGCAACGTTCCGAGAGATGTGAATAGTGAGAAGTAGCTTAGCAGCACCGATCCTCTCATTGTGCTCTGGGTCACTGTTGTCATCGTGGTTCTTCCCTTATGGAGCGATAGTGAATTGCAAATGACTTACCTTTTGCCGTTTCCGGGACTACGCCGTCCACAAGCACGGTCTTGCCGTTCAGAGAATTCGCAATCGGCGTCCCTTGCGCTTGGGGAATGAGGTCCAGCATCTCATTCGAGCCTGAGACCTTGAGTTGCACTCTCCCAGAGTCAACGACCACGATTCCGACGACAGTCACCTCCGACTGCTTCATGGTGAATCCGTTCTTGGTGATTGCAGTCTGCAATTGCTTCAGGGTCGTCGTATTCCCCGGTTTCAGCTTGATCGCTGCGAGCCCTTTGGCGAGGCTCACGCCAACGGAATCGACACCGGACACCGACTTCAATGACACGCTCACGGCGTGGGCACAGACCTCTCAATCCATGCCGAAGATGGTGATATCGATTGACTGGATTTCTGCCGATGCAGAAGTCACGAACAACAACACTGACAAGAATGCGATGGCGTTTTTCATTTTGTCTCCTTACTGCGAGCGGTGGAGTGTGAATGCTGGAACAGTAGGTAGCTGAAGTTGACTGCCAGACGCACCCGTTCCTTTGGGAACTGTGATTCGACGTTCTGGTACACGGGAAACTGCGCTCCAAAACTGATTGTGTAGTTGCGATAGATTCCGAGGGCTGAGGGCCCGACGAATACCTGGTGTGCTTCGGTGTTTGCAACGATTGTTTTTGCCTGCCGAAGACTGGCAGAGCGTTCGCCAACTAATTCAGCGAAGATCCGCCAGTCCCATTTGTCGGGTGGTCTACGCCACTTCGCGGGACGGTATCCGTAGACAAGGCTGTAGTCGAAAACATCAGGACGCTTGCTTCCGTCATGTTCAAAGAATTTGGTGAACGTACCACCAAGCCACAGGTAGTGACTGAGTGAAGCACGACCCGTGACCCCTCCGATCACGAAGCCCGGAATATTAGTCGGCTTGATGTCGTTGAACGCTGACTGTGGCCCAGGAACCACCAAGCCAGCGAAAGCCGTGCTTTCGATCCGGGTACCCACCCTCGTCGCCGCATGCTGAAAGCGCCAAGCCAGGGTTGAATCGAAATCGTCGCCCGGTTGAATCCGAGTTGGTGGAAGTGAAGTATTGCCAACAACGGCGGGCAGGGTAAAGGACAGAGTCAGATGCGGGGTAAAACCGTATCCGACTAGTTCTCGAATTGATGCCTGTGAACCGAGGCTGGTAGTGCGGTCGAAAACGCCCTGGTCAAAGCTCCACTCACCTTGCGAGTTCGTTGGTGTGGCAAGACCAAACACCGGACCATGATTCGCAGCATTGGCGTGCCAAGGCAATGCCAACACGACGAGCAAGATCAATGCTCGTTGCATGTGATTTCCTCCTAAGTCTGTGAGACACACTTCGCCCTAATGCGGGACGTGAGCAGACTTGGAGGCTAGATTCTTAGGATGGAACTGAGATTGGGCGGGGCGGGCGGTGGCAGACCCAAAGTTAGATGGTGGTGTTCAACATTGAGTGTCGGCAGGTCAGTTGCGCTCACGATTAAAAGGATCGCGGTGAACACCGGGTGCAAGACATGCGTCCTCTGAACGTTGGCAACGACCGTAGGTTGATTGGCGTTCTTCTCGCAGCAGGGGTGATTGCGAGAACCCATGTGGCAATCTCCCGCCATATTCTTGCAGCATTCCATTTCGACTTGTGTCATAGTCGACGTGGGAAGACATGCGAGGGCAGGCGTGGCCGTCCACACCAAAATCAGAACAAACGACAGGACGGCTCGGCCCTTCACCATGGGATGATGCCTAAATGTCGCGCTCGTCGATGGTAAAGGTGCGATCATTTATCTTGATTTTAATTCACCTTAATGTTGCAGCAATCTGAATATGGTGGGCAGTGCAGGACTCGAACCTGCGACCTCCTGCTTGTAAGGCAGGCGCTCTAACCAGCTGAGCTAACCGCCCCTCGCGCCTGTGCGCGACCACACCGTCGCGCCGGTCGGAACTCGATTTTGAGGGGCATCCGTCGCGAACCGCACTCTCGCGAGTATACCCGAGGCCTGAAAAAGCGGTCAAACTCAGCATCTCGGAACCCGCGGGCGCCTTCGCACGAAACCCGTTCCCGCCAACACTCCCCAACTTTGCTGCTGCTAGACTGACCTCGTGCGCCGGTTGATCGTCAACGCGGATGACCTCCGTTTCACCTCCGGCGTGAACCGAGCGATCTTCGAAGCGCATACCCGCGGCGTTGTGACCTCGTCCACGCTGATGGCGAACGGTCCCGCATTCCTCGAGGCTGCGGAACTCGCCAAGAACACGCCACGGCTGAGCGTTGGGTGTCACGTTGTGCTCATCGACGGCGAACCGGTTCTTGAGGCCGAGCAACTCCCTTCTCTCACGACCAGAACTCCGGCGGCACGCTTTCGGGATGGACTCAAGGCGTTCGCTGCGCGAGCGATCACTGGACGGATCGACGGCGATGAAATCAAGGCCGAAGCCACGGCACAGATTCGCAAGATTCAATCCGCTGGAATCGCGGTCTCGCACTTCGACACTCATAAGCACACGCACTTGTTCCCCACGATTCTGCGGCCCCTGCTGCGGGCGGCGGCGGATTGTGGAGTGCGCGCGCTGCGAAATCCGTTTGGGCCCCGCCTGCCCTTACGCTCAAGCCAGCTTCTGGCGCGGCCTAATTTATGGACCCGCTATGCTGAAGTCTGCGTGCTATGCCGCTTTGCGGGCGCGTTTCGCGACGCGGTTGACCGCGATGGTTTTGCCACACCGGATGGCACCCTGGGCATCGAAGTTACCGGAACGCTGGATGAAACGCTGTTTCATGCGATCTCCCAGAGCATCCCGAAAGGCACCTGGGAATTCGTCTGCCACCCCGGCTACAACGATGCGGACCTGCGACGAGCCAAGACCCGCCTGCGCGAGTCGCGGGAGACCGAACTCAGCGTCCTGACACTTCCCTCGGCCCGCAACCTGCTTTCACGCGAGGGCATTGAATTGATTTCCTATCACGATCTGGCTTCAAAGTCCTGACGCCAGTCAGATCGATGAAGGATTCGGTGCAAGTTGTGATCCATTCAAGGCCATCAACTTGGGTACTACCGTAATATTTGACGGTAACCCCAAGTAGTATGATGGTTTACAGTTCGACGGTTTTGCATGCAGACTGGAGGTTGTTCGCTCATGTCGGCCCAAGGGTCAGCGCCACGTGCGACTCTGGACTTGAAGGTCCGCGTGTGGGGAATGGGCGGGAATGGCCCCTTCTTCCAGAACGCCACGGCGCAGAACATCAGCGCGTCGGGCGCGTGTATTTTTGGCATTGAGCCTGAGCTGAAGGTCGGCGATGTCATCGGCGTGCAATACGAAGGCAAGAAAGCCCGCTGCAAGGTCATCTGGGTGGTGGACGCGGGAGCACTCAAGAAGACCCAGATTGGGGTCCAGTTGGTCGCCGACCAGGAATGCCCGTGGGCCGCGGTTCTTCCCAGCGACATGAAGGTGGAAGAGCGGACTCAGCAGCGCCAGGACAACCGTCGAAAATATGCTCGCCACAAGATTTCTTTCCCTCTTGAACTGCGCGACGAGCGCGTCAACACACCCTTGCGCGTGAACGCCACCGACATCAGCGGGAACGGTTGTTATGTAGAGACGGTAATGCCGTTGAATGTAGGGACCGCTCTGCGCGTTGATTTCTGGATCGGAGACGACAAGTTCTCTCCCAGCGCCATCGTTCGCACTCGCGACCCGGGAGTCGGAATGGGGATCGAATTCACCGGCATGCCTGAGGACGGTAAGAACCGGTTTCAGGCTCATCTCGACAAGATTGATCCCGGAATGCAGCTCGGCCCGAAAAACGGCGAGTAGGCTGCCGGCCCCGGCCACAAGCGCAAGCATAGTGCGTGATTTCTTCTGAGCCGGACGTAATTCCCGGCCGCTTCCGGCGTCAAGCAGGAGCGATCTCGCCGAGATGCTGGGAAAGGTTCTTCAGCGCGCTCTTGTTGCCAGATTCATACCCTCGAATCATGTCTGGTCCTGCAAACGAGACGATTTGCACTGTGAGTGTCAAGTTGGTACCGTCTTTCGTTGGCTCGAACTCGAGCGTCGTCAGCGCGACAGCCAACGGCTGGTCGGCCGTATCGAGGGTTTCGCTTGAAACGACACGCTTGTTCGGAACAATGTGAAGGTAGCGTGTTTCGCCGCGGAATTTTGGATTGCCCTTTGGCCCGCAACGGAATACGTCTTTGCCACCGACACGGAAATCGGACTCATCGTAGATGAGAACCTCCTCGGAAGGAGCACTCCAACCGGCACGCGCTACTGGATCGGCAAATTGGGAGAAAACTCGCTCCACGGGTGCGGAGTATGAATGTTCGAGCGTGATTGTTGCGTGTTCTGGCTTATTGTTCACTCGCGTCCTCGTGCCCAATGTTTCCAGGTCAGGTTCTAGTTCGTGCTCCTAGTGTCGTGTCCCGTAAATACGTGACAAAATTTGGCGCACACTTCGAAGCAACGTTGCCAGAGCATTGGCGCTGCAAACAAAATGCATGGGTCCTTCGCTTTGCTCAGGATGACAAGTCGAAATTACGCGGCGAATTTACGGGACACAACACTAGATTTAGACGCGATGACGCGAAATCCGTTGGCAAGGTTTTTATCAATGGCGCAGGTCCTGCCGCGATATTCAATGTGCGGCATAACATCGACGCGGTACACAGTGCCTGTCGGTTATTCTGGAGCATGGTCCTTCAGCCGGAAAGAATTCCGCTTAAGGTGGCGCTTATAGGGCTCTGCGCGGGGCGTTCATGTAAAATCTGCAACCGCCGAGCTTTCCAGCCATCGAATGGCATGAGTCACCCGAGGGTGGTCCCTCACACATGAAGATTGGAATCACCTGTTATCCCACGTATGGAGGAAGCGGCGTAGTCGCCACCGAACTGGGCCTGGAACTGGCTCAGCGCGGACACGAAATTCATTTCATTTCTTACGCGCAGCCCATCCGGCTGCGAGGCTCAGAACCCAATATTCACTATCACGAGGTCGAGGTCTCCCGGTATCCACTATTCGATTATCCGCCGTACGATTTGGCGCTGGCGACCCGCATGGCAGAAGTCGCGCAGCTCTACGACCTCGACTTGCTGCACGTCCACTACGCGATCCCTCATTCGGTCAGCGCGCTCCTGGCCCGCCAGATGATGGCGGTCGGTCCGCGCGGCCGCCGCCTGCCTTTTGTCACTACTCTGCACGGCACCGATATCACGCTGGTGGGGCTCGACCGTTCCTATTTGCCCATTACCCGTTACTCGATCGAGCAGAGTGACGGGGTCACCGCGATCTCGAACTATTTGCGCGACCGGACGCTACGTGTTTTCGACGTGAAGAACCGCATCGAGGTGATTTACAACTCGGTGAATTGCGACGTGTACCACAGAGATCCCAAGGCTATAGCCCCATTGCGCGCTGAGTACGCGCCGAAAAATGAACACCTGCTGGTGCACCTCTCGAACTTTCGGCCGGTGAAGCGGCTTACCGACGTGATTGAAATTTTCGACCGCGTCCACAAAAAGATTCCGTCAAGACTTCTGCTGATCGGAGACGGTCCGGACCGTTCCGTCGCAGAGTGGCTGGCGGTGCAGAAAGGCATTCACGATGATGTCCTGTTCCTCGGCAAGCAGGATCAGGTCCAGGAGACGGTCGCCGCGGCGGACATCATGCTGATGCCGAGCGAACTGGAATCCTTTGGACTGGCCGCGCTCGAGGCCATGGCTTGCGAGGTCGTGCCTATTGCTACCCGGGCCGGCGGAGTCCCGGAAGTGATCGAGCATGGAAAGAGCGGCTATCTGGCCGATGTAGGAGATGTGGACACGATGGCGCGTTATGCGCTCGAATTGCTCAACAACGAACAGCAACTGCGGCAGATTGGGAAGCAGGCGCGCGCCGCGGCGCAAGAGCGCTTCTGCTCCACCAAGATCGTCAAGCAGTATGAAGATTTTTACCTTCGCGTGCTCGAGCGCTCGGCATAGAAACCCTCGGGGACCGAACTGGCCGCTTCGACCAGTGGCAACCGGATCCGGATCAGCGTTCCCTTTCCTGCGTGACTGTCGATGGTCATGCGCGCGGTGTCGCCATAGAGTACCTGCAAGCGCTCAGAAATATTCGCCATACCGATGCCCATTCCCGACCAACTGCTGCTTTCCTCCAGTTGCGCCGCTCCCATGCCCACCCCGTCATCTTCGACCTCGATGGTTAGCCGGGAATCGCTGACGCGGCTGCGCAGGTAGATGCTTCCGCCTTCCACCTTCGGCGACAGTCCGTGCTTGATGGAGTTTTCCACCAGCGGCTGCAGCAACATACTGGGCACGACCACATCGAGCGAGGCGGGGTCGAGTTCTTTGACCACGCGCAGCTTGTCCCGTCCGAAGCGGACGACCTCGATGTCGAGATAGTTGTCGATGAATTCGAATTCGTCGCGTAACGGCGCGAAGGCTTCGTTAGTGTTCAGCAGGCGCCGCAGAATCGTGGCCAGCTTGAAAATTACTTCCCGGGCCATGTCCGGGTCGAATCGCACCAGCGACGAAATCGAATTCAGTGTGTTGAAAAGGAAGTGAGGATTGACCTGGTTCTGCAGTGCCTCCATGCGTGCACGCAACAGAAGCCGTTCCTGCTCTTCGAGCTTGATCTGGATGCGGACGCTGTTGAAGATCTTCAATTCGATCCCAATCGCGACCACGGAAGCGGCATAGATGCCGACCTCGAGCCATAGATTCCCTGGACTCTCGAGCGCGAAGATGGAGCGCGGAAAATACCGCCATAACTCGGTGTGCACGAAACCCAGTCCGACGACCGTCGTGAAGAACATGATCTGCCAGTCAAACAGGCGTGGACGGGGGAGATTGCGACGAATGAGCCGGTAAATGCTGAGATCGATGAAGGGAGAAAACGACCAGATGTCGTCCTTGTCGAGAGCCATGGTCCGCAACTGGCCCGCAATGAAGCCGCACAGCACCAGGAACGGTAGGGCAAGCCACTCGCCGTACAGCAACGAGGGGAAGCCCATCAGTACACCGCCCAAGACTCCTGTCCAGCGGCCGCCGATCACACCCAACAGGAGCACGGTCTCAAAGCTAAGATCGCCCGCCAGAAAGCTCTTCTGCGCAATCCGAATCCACACGCCCAGCATGATGGGCAGCCCGAACCACAGCACGAGGTAGATTTTCTGCCGCAGTGTGCGTTCCTCGCGAAACAGCAGCGACTTGAACTCGAGAGATCGCACCAGACTGCTCGACACAGCCGCGGCTACGCCCAGCTTCAACAACAGGTTAATCAGGATGAGGCGCGGTTCCATGATTTACGTTTCGAGAAGTGGCAAAGACAAAACTGTAGCACGAAGCGGGGAGATCAATATCCCTTCTGCTTGTCGACGACATACCGCACCGGATTTCCCGCCATGTAACGGCGTAGATTGTCGGAGAATAGCTGATAATGCCGGTGCCACAGCTTCTCCCTGAGATCGGTGGTGTGGGGGCGCTGGCCACAGAGAGATCGTAATGATGACCTCCGCGTCTTGCAGATGGTCCTCTACACCCTCAATACGTGCTCAGCTCCGCGACCAGCAATTGGGGGAATTCCTTTCTCAACTGCTCCCCAAACCACGCGGGGACATTCCACAGGTCGAACCGGTGATGCAGGACAATCAGCAGGTTCATGGTTGCTGTGTCAGGCGAGTACCCGGCAGTGTGAGTGGCGAAACTTGGGGAATCTATCCGTAGGCCAACTCCTTCGCGCGCTGCGCCGCCTTCACCACTGCCTTGATCAGCGTTACACGCAGCTTCCCTTCTTCCAGTTCCATGATGGCGTCGATCGTGCAGCCCGCAGGAGTTGTGACGGCGTCCTTAAGCAGAGCCGGATGATCTCCGGTCTCGAGCACCACTCGGGAAGCACCCAGGGTGGTCTGCGCTGCCAGCAGAGTGGCGATATCGCGCGGCAGTCCGACCTTCACGCCAGCTTCCGCCAGGGATTCCAAAATGATGTAGATATAAGCCGGACCGCTGGCCGAGAGTGCGGTCACGGCGTCCATATGCTTCTCGTCGACGACAACGGTTCTTCCAACGACATCGAACATGTGGCAGGCGAGGGCAACGTCATGCGCGGTGGCGTGTTTGCCTTTGCAGATCGCAGTCATGCCGGCTCCCAGCAGGCATGGCGTATTCGGCATAGCGCGAATCACAGGCACGTTCGGGGGCAAGTTCTTTTCGATCATCGATGTGGGCACCGACGCTGCCACCGACACGATCAGCTGCTTAGCCGTGACGTGATCGCTGATCTCCCGCACCACGTCCTCGACCACTTGCGGTTTCACGCCGATCACGATGATGTCGGCACCTTTCACAGCCTCGGCATTGTTGGTCCCAACTTTCACTTTGACCTTCTTTGCCAGCGCCTTGGCCCGGTCTGCATGCGCCACGGTGGCCCAGGTTGTCTTCGCCGAGAGCAGACCATTTTTCACCAGAGCCTGCAGGATGATCCCGCCCATCTTGCCCGCGCCCAGAAATGCCACTTTCTTCCCTGCCAGTTCATTCGCCATATCTGTCTGCCAGCTTCCTCTGTGCCCAATGTGTTTAGCTCGTCTTCCGACGCTGCATCCAATTCCAAGCCGTGGCCACGTCCTCGCGCAGCCCGCGGGTGGCCTTCCACCCGAGCAGTGCCTGCACCTTGGCCGGATTCGCCACCAATCTCGGAGGATCTCCCGCCCGCCGGGGCACGACCTTGTGCGGCACACGCTTGCCCGTCACTTCTTCAACGGCGGAAATTACTTGCTGCACGGAGTACCCGCTTCCGGTGCCAACGTTCACAGCAAAACTTCCCTTGCCCGCCGCCAAATGTTCAAGCGCCTTTACATGCGCACTGGCGAGATCGTTGACGTGGATATAGTCGCGGATGCAGGTTCCATCCGGCGTCGGATAGTCCGAACCAAATACCTGCAACTCCGAACCCGTTCCCGCCGCCGCGCGCAATGCCAGTGGAATCAGGTGCGTCTCCGGATTGTGCAGTTCGCCGATTTCTCCGCTCTCATCCGCCCCTGCGGCGTTGAAGTAGCGCAGACTGGCGTAGCGGAACTCGTAAGCGCGGTCGTAGGCCTCCAGGGCTTGCTCGAAGAACAACTTCGAAACTCCGTACGGATTTACCGGCTGCCTGGGAGTGTCTTCTTCGATGGGAACTTTCGCCGGCTCGCCGTACACCGCGCACGTAGAAGAAAAGATGATCTTCTTCACTCCGGCTTCGAGGGCCGCGTTCAGCAGCGACAGACCGCCCTCGACGTTGTTTCGAAAATACTTTTTGGGATTCGTTACTGACTCCCCGACGTAAGCATGCGCGGCGAAGTGCATGATCGCGTCGGCGCGCTTCATCGCCGCGGCCAGCGCAGTTGCATCCAGCATGTCAGCCTTGATCAGTTCGAACCCCGCAGCAAGAGACTCATATCCGGTGCTGAGATTGTCGAACACGAGTACGTCATGTCCGGCATGCTTCAGCGCACGGGCTGTGTGGCTTCCGATGTATCCTGCGCCACCGACGACCAGGACAACCATGTTCCATCCTTTCCGCTCGAGGGTTACACTAGTGCCCTCGCGGGCTGTGAATCCGTCGGGTCGCAGACGACATTTAGCCCGTGACAAAACGCACAGTGATTATACGGGCTGCGCTCTCGCGCCGACCTGGATACAGGCTTTCAAAGAAATGGGGGGTGAGCAATGACTGAAAAACTTGCCGATAAGAAATGCGTGCCCTGCCGCGGTGGCCTTCCGCGCCTCACCGGGGCGGAATTGGCGGTGTTGCACCACAAAGTGCCTGAGTGGATCGTCGAACAGGAACATCACATTCATCGCGAGTTCCGTTTTCCAGATTTTAAGCAGGCTCTGGATTTCGTGAATCGCGTGGGAGCCGTAGCCGAAGAGCAAGGACATCATCCCGACATTCTGCTCGCGTGGGGCAAAACCGACATCACTTTGTGGACGCACAAGATTGACGGCCTTTCCGAAAGCGACTTCATCATGGCCGCAAAGATCGACCGGCTCGCCAACGAATTGTGAGCCCGTCAGGCAAGGCTCTCAGGAAACAGATTCCGCCGCGCGGATTCTCGCCGCCCGCAGCGACAGGAACAGCAGCATCGCCGGAAGCAGCATGATCGCCCCGGTGGTGGCGGCCACGGTCCGTGCTGAGTACCCCGCGTCGAGGAAGACTCCGGCCAGATAGGCAGTGATCGCAAACGAAAGGCTTCCCAGGCCTAGATCTGCCGCGAAGACGCGACCGCGAAAGCGGTCTTCGGTGTGAAGCTGCAGCAGCGTCGTCGAGAAGACCCAGACGGTCGAGCCTCCGGCATGGGCCAACATAGCGCAGACGGCCGCCATCCACACGCTGCGGCTGGCCCCAAGCACGGCGTACCCGGCGGAAATTGTGAGATAGCCGAGCAGAATCCCGAGTCGCAATCGCCCGTCGTTACTCCCCGCCCACCGTGCCGACACGATCGGCCCCACCAGCGCTCCGAGTCCGCGGCCGCCGAGGAGAATGCTCATGCCGAGCATGGCTCCGCCCGCTGGGTTGATGCCCGGCCGGTGAATCGCAAATTCGCGGGCCCCCATCACAGTGAAGATCACCCAGCTAGGTCCTACCATCAGCTCGCCTGCCTTGGATAGGACTGTGGGCAAGAGAGTGGGATGGCTGCGAATGTAGCGAATGCCTTCGAGCACGTGAGAAAAGTCGACCAGATCGCGAGCGCGCAGGGGAGCGGCGGATTCGGCATGCGGTTCCGCGAACCGCATGCCGCCGATCAGCACCGCCGACGTGAGAAATGACATTGCGTTGAGAATGAAGACCGCGTCGCGCCCGAAGAACGCAGCCACAACTCCACCAACCGAGGCTCCGATCATCAGGTTAACCGACCAGGTCGCGGATGAAAGCGTATTTGCAACCAGCACTTCGCCTTCGCTCGTAATATTTGGGATGACAGCGCTCCGCCCAGGTTCGAAGAACGCGGTCATGGTCGTTTCCGCTACCAGCAACGGGTAAACCAGCCACACCGTCGACTGCGAACGCACGAATAACATGGCCAGCACGACTGCGAAGCGAACGAGGTCGGCGGCAATCATCACGTGCTTGCGCCGCAGCCTGTCATTCACCACGCCCGCTGTCGGCCCTACCAGGGTCTGCGGTATGACCTGCAGAACCAATGCCAGCGCTACGGATCCCGCATGCCCGGTCAGCTGCAGCAGCAGCGTATAGATGGCAAGCGTGTAGAACCAATCTCCGATCTCGCTGACAATCTGCGCCAGCCAAAGGCGGCGAAAATTGCGGTTTCCGCCGACCAGCCGCAAGTAGGATGCGAGCGAAATCGAGGCTGTGCCGTGCTCCGGTTCGGGTTCCATGCGAGTGCCTAGGGTAACCGCTGCGGCGCCGCAGGGCAAAAGGAGCCAGCGCTGTTGACTGCGCCTCCATGGACGGCCTACGATGCCCGCGCCGTCGTTTGGCAGAAGTTCCGGTAACCGATGCGGGCTGTCCTCGTCCCAACGAAGGTCCCCAATCAAGCAGGAGGCAATCATGAAGCGTGTTTCTCAACTGGCTCATATGGCCGTGGTTCTGGTCCTCGGTGCACTCGCCTTTGCGCAGAGCAACGAAATTGCCCCCAACGAGAACCTGGTCGCTGAGGGAATTCCTAAAATTCCTGTGTCGCTCGCGGAATCGGTCGGGCGGTATAGCGAGTTTCGCAACGCCTTTTTTGTGGGCTGGCATCCGACCCGGCGCGAGATGCTGATTGAAACTCGCTTTGCCGATACTTATCAGGTTCATCAGGTGAAGTTCCCCGGCGGCGCGCGCACGCAGCTGACTTTCTTCCCCGATCGAATTGCGGGCGCCAGGTACCAGCCGGGTGGTGGTGACTCCTTCATATTCGGAAAAGACGTCGGAGGAGGAGAGTTCTACCAGATTTACCGTTACGACCTCGTCAGTGGAGACATTACTTTGCTGACCGACGGCAAGTCGCGCAACACAAGTTCTCGCTGGTCCTATCAGGGGGACCGAATCGCCTACGGTTCGACCAAGCGCACGGGCAACGATGTGGACATCTGGGTAGTGAATGCCTCCGATCCTGCCAGCGCACGCATGATCGCGCAGATGGAGGGCGGAGGATGGGGAGTCGCTGACTGGTCGTCCGACGGGAAACAACTTCTGGTGACCAACGAGGTTTCCGCCGCGGAATCCTACGTCTGGCTGCTGGATGTGGCGTCGGGCAAGAAGGAACTGCTCACTCCAAAACCAGGATCCGAGACCGCGGCCTACAGCAACGCGCTCTTCTCGAAGGACGCAAAAGGCGTCTATATGACCAGTGACGAAGGCTCCGAATTTCAGCGCATGGTCTATCTGGATCTGGCCAGTCACAAGACAACGGTCCTGACGCCGGACCTGCAGTGGGACGTCGACGAATTGGACCTATCCCAGGAAGGCCGCTGGATGGCCTTCAACGCCAACGAAGATGGGATCAGCGCGCTGCACGTTCTCGATACAAAAACCGGAAAAGAGGTTCCGGTGCCCAAGTTGCCAGTCGGTGTGATCTCCGGAGTGCAATGGCGTGACCACAGCCGCGAGTTGGCGTTCAGCCTCAGTACAGCGCGCCAGCCCGATGATGTCTATTCCGTCGACATGGCTTCTGGCAAGGTCGAGCGCTGGACCTTTAGCGAAACAGGAGGGCTCAACACCTCTGGATTCTCCGAGCCCCAGTTGATCCACTGGAAGTCGTGGGATGATCGATCCATCTCGGGCTTTCTCTACCGGCCCCCGGCTAAGTATGCGGGCAAGCGTCCCGTGATCATCAATATTCACGGCGGGCCAGAGGGCCAGACTCGCCCCGACTTCGCCGGCCGCAACAACTACTACACCAGCGAACTAGGCATCGCCATGATCTTTCCCAACGTGCGCGGATCGACCGGCTACGGCAAGACCTTTCAGAAGCTGGATAACGGATTTGGACGCGAGGGCTCTTACAAGGACATCAATTCCCTGCTCGACTGGATTCAAACCCAGCCTGATCTCGATGCCAGCCGGGTCATGATTACCGGCGGCAGCTATGGCGGGTTCATGACTCTGGCCGTTGCCACCAACTACAACGACCGCATCTGCTGCTCGGTCGACGTGGTCGGCCCATCGAATCTCGTGACCTTCCTCGAGCACACATCCGGATACCGCAAAGACCTCAGGCGCGTGGAGTACGGGGACGAGCGCGATCCCAAGATGCGCGAGTTTCTGGAGAGCATAGCCCCGGCCAATAAAGCGAAGAATATCACCAAGCCGCTGTTTGTGATTGCGGGGCAGAATGATCCGCGGGTTCCGGCGAGCGAGTCCGCGCAAATGGTCGAAGTCGTGCGCAAGAACGGCACGCCGGTCTGGTGGTTACTCGGTAAAGACGAAGGCCACGGCTTCGCCAAGAAGAAGAATGCCGATTTTCAGTTCTACGCTACCGTGGAGTTCGTCAAAGAGTATTTGGTGAAGTGACCAACTAGGGCTGCAGTTTCACTTTCAAGTCCGCGGCAATCTGTCGGCCGTGGAAGCGTCCGTTCTCGATGAAGATTTCGTTGGTGCGCGATCCGGCAACAATCACGCCCGCGACGTAGATGCCCTTCACATTGCTCTCGAGGGAAACGGGATCGCACACCGGCCGGCATTGTTCCTCCGACAGCTCAATCCCCATGCTGCGCAAGAAATCGTAGTCGGGATGGTAGCCAATCAGGGCCAGCACAAAATCATTCTTCAGCCGGGTCGGTCCGCTCGGCGTATTCAGCACCACGTGGTCAATTCCGATTTCCTGCACCCAGCTGTTGAAGTAGGCCTCGATTTCTTCATTCTTGATACGGTTTTCCAGATCAGGCTTAATCCAATATTTGACGTGATGATGGAGCTGCGATTCGCGGTGCACCAGGGTCACGCGTGCGCCGTGCCGCCACAAGTCAAGGGCAGCGATGGCCGCCGAATTCTTGCCTCCGATCACCACGACGTCCGTGTCGTAGTAAGGATGAGGCTCCCCATAGTAATGCGAAACCTTGGGCAGTTCTTCACCGGGAATGCCCAGCCTATTCGCCAGATCGTAGTAGCCGGTGGAAACTATGACCTTCTTCGCCCGGTAGTCGTGCGGCCGCCCGGCTCGGTCGGTGGCCGTGATGGTAAAGTCTCCATCCTCACCCAAGACAGTCTTGACCCATTCGTACTGGCGGAGGTCGAGCTTATGGTACTCAGCCACCTTGCGGTAATACTCGAGCGCCTCTTCGCGAGTAGGCTTCTGCAGTGCCGTGGTGAACGGGATATCGCCGATCTCCAGCAATTCCGGGGTCGTGAAAAACACCATATTCGCCGGATAGTGAAACAGCGAGTTCACCAGACATCCCTTGTCGACGACGATAACCTTGAGCCCGATC
Source organism: uncultured Acidobacteriaceae bacterium (assembly GCA_963768265.1). Taxonomy (GTDB): domain Bacteria; phylum Acidobacteriota; class Terriglobia; order Terriglobales; family Acidobacteriaceae; genus Sulfotelmatobacter. The sequence continues at coordinate 150,437 of CAVYHM010000044.1, read as the reverse complement.
TTTTGCGCCTCGATCGCGCAAGCTAACCCGGTCGGCCCGGCGCCGATGACGAGCACGTCGGTGCGCATCTCCGGCCGAGGTTTGGTCTGAGTCTTGGGCAGAGTGACGATCTCTTCGTCGGTCAGGAATTTGGGCATGAGAGCGGAGTCACGGGAGGCGCACACATTTGGCCTGCACCTCGGAAACCGTTGATTCTAGCATGCAGGAATTTGAGAAAGTTGGCATCACGGAGTTCGGTAGCACTCAGTTTGAATCCGCAGCTTTCGATCAGGCGTCATTTCGAACCCCCGCGCTTTCACCAGCGGGGTGAGGAATCTCCCCTCGCAGTGACTCCCGGGAGATCCTTCGCTCCGCCTGAAGAACGGCTCCGCTCAGGATGACGCCGTCTAAATAGGGTGGCCACGATTTCAAACTGAGGCAGTACCGGAGTTTGGTAAGGCCCCGGCGTTATAATCTCGGGTTGCTCCCATTTCTCCGCACGACTCAGGAGCCGTCATGTCCACTCTTACTGATCCTAAAATCGCCGAACCGGCCACGCACACGCGCATTGAATCCGATAGCATGGGGAAGATCGAAGTCCCGGCGAACGTCTACTGGGGCGCGCAGACGCAGCGCTCTCTGCTCCATTTCAATATTGGACGCGACACCATGCCGCCCGAGCTGATTCGCGCCTTCGGGGTACTCAAGAAAGCCTGCGCGCTGGTGAATCAGGACCTGGGCAAGCTTCCCGCCGACAAGGCGAAGCTCATCGTGCAAGCGGCCGACGAAGTCATCGCCGGCAAACTGAACGACCAGTTCCCACTGCGCATCTGGCAGACCGGCAGCGGCACACAGACCAACATGAACGTCAACGAGGTCATCTCGAACCGCGCCATCGAAATCGCCGGCGGCGAAATGGGATCGAAAAAGCCGGTGCATCCCAACGACCACGTGAACATGTCGCAGTCGTCGAACGACACCTTTCCGGCGGCGATGCACATTGCGGCTGCCGATCGCGTGAAGAACGCGCTGATTCCCGCCGTCAAGACCGTCCACGACGCGATCGCGGCCAAGGCAAAGGAATTTCACGACGTGGTCAAGATCGGGCGCACCCACTTGCAAGACGCCGTCCCCTTGACCATCGGCCAGGAATTCGGTGGATGGGCCAGCCTGCTCGAACGCGACATCCACCGACTGGAGCAGGTGCTCGAAGGGCTCTACGATCTCGCCATCGGCGGAACCGCGGTCGGCACCGGCCTGAACACGCATCCCGAGTTTGCAGAGCGCGCGGCCAAAAAGATCGCCGAGCTTACCGGGCTTCCCTTCCGCTCGCACGGCGACAAGTTCGCGGCGCTGTCGGCCCACGACGAGATCGTGTTCGCGCAAGGTGCGATGGAAACGCTGGCCGCGTCCTTCATGAAGATTTCAAACGACATTCGCTGGCTGGCCTCTGGTCCGCGTTGCGGACTGGGTGAGCTTTCGATCCCCGAGAATGAGCCGGGATCGTCCATTATGCCGGGCAAGGTCAACCCAACCCAGTGCGAGGCCATGACCATGGTCTGTGTGCAGGTTCATGGAGCTACAGCCGCGGTTGGGTTCGGCGGCTCACAGGGCAATTTCGAGCTTAACGTGTTCAAGCCCGTGATCATTTACAACTTCCTACACTCGGTCACGCTGATCACCGACGCCTGCCACGGGTACGTCGAATACATGATCAAGGGCATCGAGGTGGATCGCGCCAAGGTCGATTGGTACGTGAAGAATTCTTTGATGCTGGTCACTGCGTTGGCCCCAAAGGTGGGATACGACAAGGCCGCTCAAATCGCGCATACGGCGCACGTCGAGCACTCAAGTCTGCGGGAAGCTGCCTTGAAGCTGGGATGTCTTACCGGTGAAGAATTCGATCAACTGGTCAAGCCGGAGAAGATGACGCACCCGTAGAAGTGCACCCCGCGTAGAACTCGGCAATGAAAGTATCTGACTATTTCGCTGAACTTTTTGTAGCTGGAAGACTCGCCGGTGCAGGCTGGAACGTGTATTTTCCCCCGTCGTGACCGGGGTTTCGACTTCCTAAATTGAGAAAGATCAGCGTACCGTGGTTGGCTGGCCATCCAGGGCCGGCCTCCCCGTGTCTATGGCATGTCTCCCATGGTGTATACTAAGTATCTACAGGAGGGTGCTGATGCCGGGCGCGCAGGTCGTCAAGTGGGGTAACAGCCTCGCCGTACGCATCCCCAAAGGCGTTGCCGAAAAAGCTCGCATGAAGGAAGGCGATGCCGTCGTGATCAAGGCGGCCAAGGGGCGAATCGAAGTACGGAGCACCGAACGAACTCTCACTTTGGAAGAACTGGTCGCCCAGATTACTCCTGAGAACCGGTATCGTGAGAGCGATTGGGGCCCGGATGTTGGCCGGGAAAAAATCGAATGGTGAGGCGCTATGTTCCCGAGGCTGGGGACATCGTTTGGCTCGATTTCGATCCGCAGGGCGGACGCGAGCAAAGCCGGCGCCGGCCAGCGCTGGTGCTGAGCGACCAGGCCTACAATCGCGCTAGCGGTTTGGTTGTGGTTTGTCCATTAACCAGCAAGCGAAAGCCTTATCCCTTCGCACTACCAGTCACTGTCGACAAGGTCGATGGAGCCGTCCTCGTGGATCACCTGAAGAGTATGGACTGGGAGGCACGCAAGGTGGCTTTCCATTCCAAGGCCGATCCCGCGTTGCTGAACAGGGTCCGCGCCTACATTGCGGTCCTACTCCGCATCCACTGAAAGTGTCGCCGCGTCGGGCAACGCACTCTCTACTTTTTTCGCTGGCGTGGTCGTAATGACCACGACACTGACCAGCACCAAGAGCGTTCCCGCGATCGTGCGCGGGCCAAGCCCCTCTCCACCCAGGAAATAGCCGATCACGACCGCGACCACCGGATTCACGTACGCGTAAGTGCCGACCTTCGTCGGAGATTCGTGATGGAGCAGCCAGACGTAGGCGGTGAACCCAACGATAGACCCCGCCACGATCAAGTAGGCCAGGGCAACCCATGCGCCAAGCGACACGGCTTGCACATGGAACCCGCGAAACTCCCCCAACAGGGCCGCGGACAGCGTGAGCAGCACACCTCCGGCAAGCATCTGTGCGCCCGAACTCATGGCTTTGGCCGATGGCAGAGGCAGCTTACGACTGAGCGAAGCGGCCACCGACCAGCTAACCGCCGCGACGATCAGCGCGGACGCCCCGGCTGTGTCCACTGGAGCCTCACCGAGGCTCACGGAGTGTCCGACCAGAACCGCCACGCCGGCGATGCCGACCAGGAGCGCGAAGCTGAGTCGCAGTGTCAGACGCTGCGTGCGTAGGAAAACGATCTCGGCCAGCGCCATGAATACGGGGATCGTCGCCATCATCACCGCCGCGATTCCCGACGGCACCCGCCGCTCCGCCCAGAACAGTAGCCCGTAATCAAAAACGAAAATCAGGAGCGCAAGTAGTGAAGCCGAGCTCCACTGGCGTGCTGTCGGCGAGGGCGTCCCTCGCGCTCGCATCCAGACATAGAGAACGATTCCCGCTACCACGAACCGCATCGCGGCCAGAAGAAATGGAGGCACCTCGCGCACGCCCACCCGGATCGCAAGAAACGTGGATCCCCACACGAAATAGATAATGGCGAAGGCGAGCAAAACTCTCCACGCGCGCGGTTGCGTTGTCGTTTCCATATGCCGATTCCGACGAAGGACGCCAAGTCCTCCGAGCCTGATTAGATCACTCGGCAGTTGCGCAGGACGCGGATTTCCCGCATTAAAAGATTTTATGAGGTTATAAACAGCGACCATCGCGGAATGCTAACGGAGTTCGGCGCTTTCTGTGCCGAAGAGGCGACTTACTTCTTGAGCAGGCTCGTATGGCTGGCGACGCACTGCCATTTTCCGCCGTCGAGGATCCAGGTGTCGGTAAACCGTCCCACATGGTCGTAAGGCTTGCCTTGAAAGGTGCCCTGCGTGTGGTAGGTGCCGGTGATCACAGCAGTGTCGCCGAAGAAGTTCATCTTGACGTCACTTATGGTGGCGAGGCTAGGTTTGAAGCGGGGATCTTTGATGTCGGCCAGGAATCTCTGCTTGTCACTGACGTCGCCGTCCCACTCGGTGTTCACGAAACGGCTCGAAACCAGGGCGTCGAGCGCCGCCGAGTCGCGGTTCACCTGGGCTTCATTCCACATACGCTCCAGGATGGTCAATTTGGTCTCACGGGGATCGGCCTGCTGGGCGGCGAGTCCCACCGATCCTATCGCCAGAGCTAGACAGTAATAACCGAGGGTGCGAATCATGACGTACACGCCCGCCGGCATCCCCACGTGAGGGCGAACGTTGCGAAAACATAACAGCGTGGAGTGGGATGGCGCTACGGAAATAAACCGTCTAGAGTTACGAACGTCATGACATAGAGACGTGGCTTGCAACGTCTCTCTCACCATCATCTGAAATGCTGCCGTCAAGACGTACCAGCTACGTCTCTACGAATAAATCAGGCCTCAGTATGCCCAGCGCAATAGGGTCGCGCCGATGGTGAAGCCCGCTCCCACCGAGGCCAGCATCACCAGACTTCCCTTCTTCAGTTTGCCTTCTTCGATGGCGGTACCCATGGCCAGTGGGATCGTTCCGGCGGTGGTATTGCCGTAGCGCTCAATGTTGACGATCACCGCCTCGGGCCGCAAGCCCAGGCGATCCGCGGTGGCGCTGATGATCCGCAGGTTGGCCTGGTGCGGGATGAACGCGTCGATGTCGGACCCCTTCAGCCCGTTGCGGGCCAGCAATTTTTCGCAGGCTTCGGTCTGCTTGCGCACCGCGAACTTGAACACCTGCTGTCCATCCTGGTGGACGTAGTGCATCTTCTTTGCGATGGTTTCCTTCGAAGACGGATTCAGGCTCCCTCCCCCTGGCATGTACAGGAACTGAGCCCCCGAACCGTCGACTTCGTGGATGAAGTCGATTAGCCCAACGGAGTCGTCTTCGGCAGGTTCCAGAACTACCGCGCCCGCGCCGTCACCGAAAATCACGCAGGTGGCTCGGTCGGTGTAGTCGATGATCGACGACATCACGTCCGATCCGATCACCAGCACCCGCTTATGGGCGCCGGTGGCGATGAACTGCGCGCCAGTTTGCAGGGAGTAGAGGAACGCCGAGCATGCGCCGGAAAGATCGAAACCCCAGGCTCCCTTGGCGCCAAGCTTGTTCTGTACCAGGCAAGCGGTGGAAGGAAAAAACATGTCAGGGGTAACCGTACCCACGATGATGGCCTCGATGTCGGTCGGGGCGAGGCCGCGCTGAGCTAGGGCCATCTTCGCCGCCTCGACGGCAAGGTCGCTGGTGGCCACACCTTTGTCCACGAGGTGGCGCTCGCGAATCCCCACTCGGGACATGATCCAATCGTTCGTGGTGTCGACCATCTTTTCCAAGTCGGCGTTGGTGAGAAGACGGGGCGGCACATAGGTGCCGAGTGCGCTGATCTTGGCGCGGATCGGTTTGGTCAATGACGTCTCCTTGAGACCAATGTTGACGGACGCTGAATAAATAGGAAACTCAGTATTTTGAAGGATCGGCGCCAGAAAGTCTAACCGCGGTGGCGCCGAGTTCACATAATGACAATCGTGATCCCCTGATTCCCGCGGCTGAGATCGGGATCGTTCTTGAGTTCGGGCCGGGCCTGCAGCAGACGCCAAGCTGCATCATTGGACTTCGCCCAGTTTTCTCCGAAGATGCAGCCGTGAATCTGCCCGGCCTCCGCCAGTTCGTATAGCCGCTTCTGCAGGGCGATGCGAATATCGCCCCCTGCGCCAGTAGAACCGTAACCGTGGATGATCTTGAGCAGCGGGATTCGCTGCTGGCGAGCCAGCGCCAACTCATGCTCGAGGCGCTGCAACGCCTCATGGACCGACGGCAGATCGGACTTAAGGTTGACCGTTTTGATGGCGCGGCCTCAGCGTCGCCGGTGGCGCCTAGTTCCGATTTCGGCCACGGGCGACGGCCTCCCTTGCTTCCTTGTCCGCAGTCCGCCGCCTTTCGGTCTCGCGCTTATCCCATAGTTGCTTGCCTTTAGCCAATGCTACCTCAACTTTTACTTTCCCGTTCTTGAAGTACAGGCGAGTGGGAATCAGCGTCAGGCCCTTCTGCTGCGTTTTGCCGATCAGCTTGCGGATTTCTTCGCGGTGCATCAGCAACTTGCGAGTACGCAAGGGGGCATGGTTGTGAATGTTGCCGTGCTCGTAGGGGCCGATGTGGGCATTCAGCAGCCAGATCTCATTGTCCTTGACCAGGCCGTAGGAGTCCTTGAGGTTGGCCAGGCCGCCGCGGATGGATTTGACCTCGGTCCCCGTCAAAGCTACCCCAGCCTCAAATTTTTCCAGCAAGAAGTAGTTGTGCGAAGCGATCCTATTGACGGCAGCATCGCGCTGGCCGCTGGCTGTGGGATCACGGCGGGGGGCTTTCTCCGCGTTTGGCTTGGTCTGGTGCGTGGTTTGCCGGGGCATGGAGTGAATTTAATCTTAACAGGAGGCGGTAGGTTCAAGACTTTGCCAGACCTCTGATCTGGGACTGCTCGGGTGTCGCCGCTGAGGTCTGAGATGCGGAGTCCTTGGCTCCCCGGTAGTATTACGACTAAAGAGTGTAACCTCTGCGTGGGCAAGGAGTTCGGGAGCCCGGAAGGGCGATGCTATAATCGCGTCAATTAAGCCTTTTTTTGCATCGCGTGGACTCCCTGCCCCGAAAAACGCAGGTTCGAAGCGGGGCGGTTCGCGTGGCAGTCTGTTCGTCGAGCTGAATCTACAGCGGCAACGTTTGAGGAGTATCTGTGAGGATTATCGAATGAGACGCCTGATGCGTCCGGCAGGATTCTTGCTGCTGGTCGCGGTTGTTGCCCTCCCCGCCCTCGCTGACAAGGCCAAAGATCTCTATCTCAAGGGCCAAGACGCCGAGGCTCGCCAGAACTACGAGGCGGCCTTCGATTTTTTCAAGCAATGCTACGACCTTAAACCGAAGGATTTGCGCTATCGGGCTGCCTTTGAGCGGTCCCGCTTTGAAGCCGCCGCCGCAGTGGTGCACCGCGGACAGTTGCTGCGCGATGATGGCAAGCTCGAGGAAGCTGTGGCGGAGTTCCGGAAAGCACTGGCGATCGATCCATCGTTGTTCATCGCCAAGCAGGAACTCACTCGCACGCTAAAGATGATCAATGATAAGACGAATCCCCCAACGCAGGCCGCCGGACCGCCCAGCAGCCTGGAGCGAAGGGTTCGCGAGGCGCGCGGGCCCATCGAACTGGCGCCCATCTCGACCGTTCCCATTAGCCTCAAGCTTACCGACACGAAATCAGACGTGGCTTATCGGACGATCGGACAGCTGGCCGGGATTAACGTACTCTTCGATCCGGATTACGTCCCCAAGCAAATCAGAGTAGAGTTGAACGGAGTCACGCTGGAAGATGCGCTGCAAATTACCGCGCTGGAGTCTAAAACCTTCTGGCGCCCGGTCACCCTCAACACGATTTTCGTTGCGCAGGACAATCCTGCAAAGCGCAAGGAACTGGAACAGAGCGTCCTAAAGACTTTTTATCTTTCCAATATTTCCCAGCCCACCGAACTGCAGGACGTAGTGAACGCGATCCGTTCCGTGCTGGATGTGCAGCGCGTGCAGCAGTTGCTCTCTCAGAACGCCCTGGTGGTGCGTGGCACCCCCGATCAGATCGCGCTGGCGGAAAAACTGGTCGACGACCTCGATAAAGCGCGTCCGGAAGTGATCATTGACATCGCGGTGATGCAGGTCAGTAAGGACCGTTCCCGCACCCTGGGCCTGAACCCTCCCACCAGCGCCACGGTCACGCTGCAAAGCAATATCAACAATACGACCACTACGACCACTAATAGCAACGGCACGACTACGCCCTCGACAGGCACCACCGACCAAGGCATCAACCTCAACAACCTGGGCAACCTCAATGCCACGAACTTTCAGGTCACGATACCGTCCGCCAATCTTTCGGCGGTGATGGGCCAGAGTGATACGAAACTGATCCAGAATCCGCAGATTCGCGCGCTCGACGGCCAGAAAGCATCCCTGAAGATCGGCGATCGCGTGCCGGTCGCGACGGGATCATTTCAGCCGGGCATCGGCGGCGTAGGCATCAATCCCCTCGTGAACACGCAGTTCCAGTATCTGGATGTCGGCGTGAACATCGACGTTACGCCGCACGTGCATTCCAACGGGGAAATCACCCTGAAAATCACCATGGACGTTTCTGCGGTGACCGGTCAGCAGAATATCGGCGGCATCAGCCAACCCATCATCGGCCAGCGCAAGATCGAGCACGAAATCAGGCTCCGGGACGGAGAGGCGAACCTTCTGGGTGGAATCATGGAAGACAACCAAACCCGGTCGCTCAGCGGAATTCCCGGGCTGGCCCAGATTCCGATCCTGAAATATCTGTTTGGACAGACCACGCAGGATCACGCGGAGAATGAAATCGTCTTCGCCATCGTTCCCCACATCATCCGCGGCACGGATGTGAATGAGATTAACCAGCGGCAGATTGAGATCGGAACAGCCAATACGATTGAGTTACGGCACGTAAGTCAAACCGTACCAGCTCCGGCCGCTACGCCAGCGCCGCCTGCAACCGGTCAGCCAACAAGTCCGGCCGCCGGTGCGCAGCCTTCGATTACTCCGGTCGAGCCCAACACCGGTGCCGGTGGGGGGCCTAGCTTTATGTTCGATCCACCCACGATCCAGTCGACCAAGGGCAATACTTTTCCCGTGAATCTGGTGATTTCGGGCGCGCAGAACGTGTATTCCGTGCCAGTGCAGTTGAACTACGATCCGAAAATGCTGCAACTGGTGAATGTGTCCAACGGCGGCTTCCTATCTCAGGATGGACAAGCCGTGGCCCTGGTTCACCGCGAGGACGAAACCGTCGGGCAGTTGACGATCACAGCCTCACGGCCTTCCGGGGCTGGCGGAGTCTCTGGCCAGGGCACCGTGGTCACACTTACCTTCCTGGCGAAGGCAGCCGGGCAAACTCCTCTGACCATCACCCGCGGTGGGGCGCGCGATCCGGGAATGCAACCCATTACGGTGAACGGAGCACAGGCTGCAGTGACGGTACAATAAGAAGGGGGGCCGCGAGCCCTAGCTATTTGACGGTTAACGAGAGACTATGACGGTGCCGACAATCTATTACTCACCTTCCAGCCTGAGGCGCGCCCGGATGAAGCGCCCGAGAAAGCCTGAGCGGGGCTTTACGCTTCTGGAGTTGATCGTCGCGGCCACCATCCTTTCGATTCTGACTATGCTGGCCGTGCCTCTGGCACGGATCACCATTCAGCGCGAGCGCGAGAAGGAGCTTCGCCGCGACCTGTGGGAGATGCGTGACGCCATCGATCGCTATAAAGATGCCGCCGACCGGCTCGCCTTTCAGACCAAGGTGGACAGCCAAGGCTATCCACCCGATCTAGACACTCTCGTCAAAGGAGTCGAGATATCAGGCGGCAAGAAGGTCCGCTTTCTGCGTTCTATCCCCATAGATCCCATGACGAAGACCACAGAATGGGGTATGCGCTCAATGCAGGACGACCCCGACTCCGATTCGTGGGGGGGACAAAGCGTGTTCGATGTCTACACCAAGTCGGAAGGCACCGCGCTCGATGGCACGAAATACAAGGATTGGTAAATGCTACGGGGCCCGAACTGTTTGATTTCAGTCGATCCTAAGCACGTGAGGAGATTCTCCCGACTGCTGGCCCGCGGCGCCGTCTCCCGCAAACGGCAGCCACGCTCCCGGGGCTTCACGCTGCTGGAATTGATGATCGTCATCAGCGTTATCATGATTCTGATGGCGGTGGCAGTTCCCATGTACAACCAGGCCATAGTGCAAGCCCGCGAATCGGTATTGCGCTCAAATCTGACTGTGCTGCGTGACCAGATCCAGCACTACACGCTGGACAAGCAAAAAGCTCCCCAGTCACTCGACGATATAGTGACGGCTGGCTATCTGCGCCAGATCCCTGTGGATCCCATGACCCGGCTGCCCAACTGGGAGGTCGTGCAGGAAGACTTACAGCTGGCAGTGGATCAACAAGAACCCGGCATCACGGACATCCATTCCGCCTCCAACGGCACCGCCAGCGACGGCACCGCCTACAGTAGTTGGTAATTCTCATAGCACCATTAATAAACCTGGCTCTGTCATGCCGAGCGGAGCAATCTCCACAAGAGGAGGTAGCGAGATTGCGCAGTCGAAGATCTTTACCTTCGCGTGCACACGGCCTCCAGCTAGTGCTTTACCACTATTGATAGCCAGCCCCATTCCTCACTACTCTTTCGGACACTTGTGGGGAGCCGTGTTTTTGGAGACCCTTCAAAACTCCCGGCGCGCCCGAGATTCTTCTGTGGGGTAGTCCATGCGAACTCTATCGTTGATTCTGTGTGCCCTTTCTCTGTCCGCAGTTTCCTTTGGCCAAAGCAATTACGCGGTCGTCTCCGGTACCGTCAAGGATTCTCAGTCTCTTCCCGTAGTCCACGGCATCGTAACCTTCAAGGCGCTCAGTACCGGCGCGACACGCTCCGTCTCCACCAACGGCACCGGAATTTTCTACGCGCCCGCCCTTCTGCCCGATGACTACGAAGTCACGACCACGGCGTCGGGATTCGCTCCAGTAGCGCAGCACCTCCATTTGGAAGTCGGCCAACAGTTGGCGCTGGACGTTGCTTTGCAGGTTGGCGTCGTGAGAGAAGGCGCTGAAGTCAATTCGACCTCCGAAATTCTCCACACCACTGATGCCGCGGTAGGCGAGGTCGTCGAGCCCAAGTCCATCCAGGAATTGCCCCTCAATGGCCGCATGCTGATCGATCTCGTCCTCACTGTTCCTGGCGCCCACGTTGGTTTCGGCGCGCAGACTGGAGAGACTAATCCTCTCTATTGGCGGCCCGGACAGCGTTCCGCAGTCGTCATCGGCGGCGCACGTCCAAACGCCAACTTCTTCCTGCTCGATGGCGCCACCAATACAGACCCCACGTTCAATACACAGAACCTGAGCCCCTCCCCTGACTCCGTGATGGAGTTCCAGGTCGTCACCAGCAGCTACACTGCCGACATGGGCGGTGCGGGCGGCGGCCAGATCAACATCGTCACCAGGTCTGGGACGAGCAACTACCACGGCACCGTCTACGAATTTCTCCGCAATGGCGCCATGGATGCCAGCCCTTTTCAAGCCATGGGCAACAACCACCTTGTCCAAAACAATTTCGGCGCGTCCTTCGGCGGGCCTCTTCTTGGAAGAAAGAAAAAGACGTTCTTCTTCATGAACTACGAAGGTCTGCGTCTCGCACAAGCCGATGCCCAAGTCCTCACCGTTCCCACTCAGGCCGAAATCCAGGGCGATTTCAGCATGAGCAGCGTGAAAATCTACGATCCCGCTACCGCCGTCGCCAACCCGAACTACAATCCGACGCTACCCACCGGTCGTTCGAACTATCCCTATATTCGCAGCCAGTTCCCCAATAATCAGATCCCCAGCAACCGCATCAATCCCAATCTCGAAGCCTTCCTGATGCAGTACGTTCCGATGCCGAACATGATGATGTCGTCTATGGGCGCGGACTCGAACAATTACCTCGACATCCGCAATGAGACCCACCACGAGGATCAGGGAACCGTTCGCATCGATCACGACTTCTCGAACAACGACACCGCCATGGCGCGCTACTCGCTCGGTTCCGAGAACGGATTCTCTCCCAGCAATGGCAGCACCTCAACCACCGAGAATCTTCCTGGATTCGGCGCGAATTTCGACAATCTCTCTCAGCAGGCCGTCATCTCGTGGAACCACGTTTTCTCCAGCAACAAGCTCAACACCGCCTCGCTCGCACTGTCCCGTCTCTCCATGGATCACACATCCCAAAACGACGGCGTCAACGACATCGTCGGACAACTTGCCATTAAAGGCATCGGCTTCGGAGGAAAAGGCGCGTGGGGCGCTCCCTGGTTCGCGGCGCAAGGTTACACCGGAATCGGCGACACGTTCGCCGCCACCCCCATGCACGCCTGGGACACGACCGTCGAACTGCGCGACATGTTTGCCTGGCAGCGCGGCCACCACGCGCTCCGCTTCGGCGGCGACGCCCGCCGCTACATTTGGCCCATGTGGGGATTCTTTCAGAACCGCGGCTTCTATCAATTCACCAACGGTTACACGACGCAATTCGGATTCAACGACGGCAGTGGCTCTGGCTTCGCCAGCCTTTTGCTAACCCTTCCCACCGTCAAGCAACGTCAGGCCGGCATTCCACAGATGGATCTCCGCAATTGGGGATACGACGGCTTCGCCGAAGATAGCTGGCAGATCACCCCAACCACGACGCTCAACCTCGGCGTGCGCTACGAATACACCAGCCCTCTCTACGATCTTCGCGAAACCAACAGCAACCTGATCTTCAACAATGGTGTGCCTTCAGTCTTTATCGGCGGCGAAAACGGCTACCCGACCGGATTGATGTACTCCAACAAACACAATGTCGCTCCGCGTTTCGGACTCGCCAAGAATATTCCGCGTTTCGGACTCGTCCTGCGCGCTGGCTACGGTATCTTCTACACGCCGGTCGACCAGAACACCTGGTGCAACCAGCGCCACAACGTCCCTTACGTCTTTCCCGAAACCCAGCAGGCCGACAACTTCACCCCGCCCGCCGCACTCTTCACCAACACGCTGAACTTCGGAATGCCGGTTCTTGGAACAGGAGCGCTACCGGCTACAACCGTAAGCTTTACCGCGTTTGATCCGCACGCACCCGCCGAATACATCCAGCAGTGGAACGTGCAAGTCGAAAAGACGCTGGCAGCGAACACCACGCTCGAAGTCGGGTATCTCGGCGCTCGCGGATTCCATCTGCAACGCTCGCATCTGATCAACAACGCTCCTCCGGGACCGGGCCCGCTCGGCCCACGCCGCCCATTCCACACGCTCAGCTTCGTCCCCGGCACCGTTCTGACCCCCAGCAGCACCAACGCCGTAATTCAGAGCCAGACCTTCCCCGTCAGCACGATCAACCTGCTCGAAGATACCGCACAGAGCTGGTACGACGCTGGCTACGTCAACCTGCGCCGAAAATATTCTCACGGACTCAGCCTTCTCGCGAACTACACATTGGCCAAGAACCTGACCAACGCCCCAGATTTCCGCTCTCCCATGGATGAAAGCGCGATTCCCCAGAACAACAGCGATCTCGCCGCCGAGAAAGGCCCGGGCTGCGACGTTCGCCACCGCCTTGCCCTCAGCGCCGTCTACGACATCCCAGCGTTCGAGCGCACAACTTGGTCCAAACTCGTTACGCAGAACTGGCAGTTCAGCACGGTCTATCAGATCCAGTCCGGCATGCCCTTCACCATCTCGGTCTTCGGTGACACCGCGAATGCCGGCACGGTCCTCGGCGAAAATCCTATCCGCGCCAACTCCACTGGCCAGGCAATTTTCGGGCCGGGTACCCATACTGCGAACGAGTGGTTCAACCCCAAGGCGTTCGCCACGCCTCCCGCATACACGTTCGGTGACGTCGGCCGCAACTCGCTCTATGGACCTCCCCTGCGCACGCTCGATATCGCCGTGGTCCGCAGTTTTCGGATGACGGAGCGTGCAAGTTTCCAGTTCCGCGCCGAAGCCTTCAACGCCCTTAACATGGTCAACCTGGGAACTCCGAACCGCTTCGTGAACACGCCGCAGTTCGGTACGATCACGATGCCCATGACCCCTGGCCGCGAACTCCAAATGAGCGCCCGCGTCTCGTTCTAGAAACGTGTGGGGACAGCCGCCTTCGGCTGTCGCGCGAAGGCGGAGCCTAGTGCGCCGAGCACGCCCTGGGTTCATCACGGCGGGTGCCCCATTTCTCGCGCGTCTTGTGTGCGAGAAAGTGGGACGGTCGCTGTTCTTGAGTTTCACGACGAATTGCGCCCGTCCACCGGAACCACTACCATATTTTTTATGCCCGTCGAAACCGAACTCCAGGCTCCTACGTCCATTCGCGCGCCGCGCGGAAATCAGATCACCTGCAAGAGCTGGCAGCAGGAAGCGGCCATGCGCATGCTCATGAACAACCTCGACGAGGAAGTAGCCGAGCGCCCCAAAGATCTCGTCGTGTACGGCGGAACGGGCCGGGCCGCGCGGAGTTGGGACGCCTACCGGGCCATCGTTGAAACTCTGAAGAATCTGGAAAACGATGAGACGTTGCTGGTGCAATCCGGCAAGCCCGTGGGCGTGTTCAAAACGCACGATCATGCCCCCCGCGTGCTGATCGCAAACTCGAATCTTGTCGGGCACTGGTCGAACTGGGAGAAGTTCAACGAGCTCGAACGAGCCGGGCTCATGATGTACGGGCAAATGACGGCGGGATCCTGGATTTATATCGGATCGCAGGGCATCGTGCAGGGCACGTTTGAAACGTTTTCCGCCGCGGGAGAAAAGCATTTCGGTGGCGATCTTACTGGCAAACTGATCGTGAGCGGCGGCATGGGCGGCATGGGCGGAGCACAGCCTCTGGCGGCAACTATGACGGGCGCGGCATTTTTGGGGATTGATGTCGATCCGGAGCGTATCAAGAAGCGCCTGAAAACTGGCTATTGCGATTTCATGGTGACGACGCTCGATGAAGCCCTGCGCATTCTGAAGAATGCCGTGCGCAAAAAAGAAAACGTTTCGGTCGGGTTAGTCGGGAATTGTGCGGACGTCATTCCGGAACTGGCCGAGCGTGGCGTCGTTCCTGACATCCTGACCGACCAGACTTCGGCGCACGATCCGCTGAACGGATATGTACCGAACGGCCTGACATTTGAGGCCGCGCTCGAGTTGCGCCAGCGCGATCCGCAGGCATATCAGGAGAAGTCGCTCGACGCTATGGCGCGCCATGTCGAGGGCATGTTGCGCCTGCAGAAAATGGGCTCGATTACATTCGACTACGGAAACAATATCCGCACCTTCGCCTTCCAGCGTGGTGTAAAGAATGCCTATGACTTCCCCGGCTTCGTGCCGGCGTATATTCGTCCACTGTTTTGCGAGGGCCGGGGGCCTTTCCGCTGGGTGGCGTTGTCGGGCGATCCTTCGGATATTCACGTGACGGACGATCTCGTTCTGGAACTCTTTCCGGACAATCGCATTCTGCGCCGCTGGATCGACCTGGCCCGCAAGCGTATCAAGTTTCAGGGACTTCCGGCACGCATCTGCTGGCTGGGATACGGCGAGCGAGCACAATTTGGTCTCGCCATGAACGAGTCTCGTGAAGAATGGCAAGATTAAAGCGCCAATCGTGATTGGTCGCGATCATCTCGACTGTGGTTCGGTTGCCTCTCCATTCCGCGAGACCGAGAGCATGAAAGACGGCTCCGACGCCGTCGCCGACTGGCCGCTGCTCAATGCGCTGCTGAACACGGCTGCCGGAGCGTCCTGGGTGTCAATTCACAACGGCGGCGGCGTAGGCATTGGCTACTCGCTGCACGCTGGCCAGGTCACGGTAGCCGATGGCACCGAGATGATGGCAAAACGTATCGAGCGCGTCCTGACCACCGACCCGGGCATGGGGATCATTCGGCACGCCGACGCGGGTTACGACGAAGCGAAGCAGTTTGCGAAGAGGACCGGCGTAAAGGTGCCCATGAACAAGAAATGAATCGGCGCCTCGGGAATCCGTTGCTGCTGGTCAATGTCGGCCAATTACTATCGCTGCGCGACACTTCATTCAAGCCTGGCCCCCGCCGCGCCTCAGACCTCCGAGAACTTGGCATCATCAAGGACGGCGCCGTCCTGTGCGTGGGCGGCAAGATCGTCAGCGTCGGGACCACCAAAAACGCGTTACGCGACCCATGGCTTAGGAAGAACCGCCGCAAAGTCACCGAGATCGACTGTGCCGGCAAGGTAGTCCTGCCCGGCTTCGTCGATTCCCACACTCACCCCGTCTTTGTCGGTCCCCGGTTGGTGGATTTTGAAAAGCGCATCGAAGGCGCTTCTTACGAAGCGATCGCTGCCGCGGGCGGAGGCATTCGCTCGAGCGTGGATGCCGTGCGCAAGGCCGCAAAACCAGCCTTGGCCGCGAAAGTCTTGACCAGCCTGCAAGACATGGCCGCGCACGGCACGACGACAGTAGAGGCCAAGTCGGGCTATGGCCTGAGCGTCGAGTCGGAATTGAAATCGCTCGCGGCGATCCAGCAGGCAGCCTCGCGCTGGCCAGGTACTGTCGTCGCTACCCTGCTTGGAGCCCACGTTGTACCAAAAGAATTCTTGGGTCGTTCCCAGGAATACGTTGACGTGGTGTGTAAGAAGATGATCCCGCAAGCGGCAAAGCGGAAGGTGGCACAATTTGTGGACGCGTTCTGCGATAAGGGCGCATTTACTCAGGAAGAAACACAGCAAGTCTTTGAAGCAGCAGAAAAGCACAGTCTGGGAGTCCGCGCGCACATGGGCCAGCTTTCCGAGACTCGTCTGGACCCGCTTCTGCGCTTCCACCCAGCCTCCTTCGACCACATGGACCACGTAAACGAAGACGACATCCCGCAACTGGCCAAGGGCGATACCGTGGCCACGCTCGTGCCGGGAGCAAATTATTTCCTCGGGCTGAGGGATTATCCGGACGCGCGCCGCCTGATTGTCGCGGGCGTGCCCGTCGCGTTGGCAACGGATTACAACCCTGGCACCTCGCCAACGCTCAGCATGCCGATGGCGATGTCGCTGGCCTGCACGCACATGAAAATGTCGCCCGCAGAGGCCATCGCTGCCGCAACGATCAATGGGGCGTGGGCCTTACGTCTTGCCGACCGCAAGGGCAGTATCGAGCCCGGGAAAGACGCAGACTTAGCGGTCTTTGACGTCCGCGACTACCGCGAGATCCCGTACTGGTTCGGAGCTCCTCACTGCGAGATGACAGTGTTGAACGGCGTCGCATTCTGCCGCGACTGAACAAACGCACTCACGGCATCACCGGCAGCACCAGATGCGACGGCATCGTAGCCGAGCAGTAAATCCGTTGCGTTGCCGGTACATAGTCGGACGCCGCCGCTTTGTAGATACTCGGCACAAACTTCTGTGGATTGCGGTCGATCACCGGGAACCAAGTCGACTGAATCTGCACCATGATGCGGTGTCCCTTCAGAAACACATGATCGTGATCGCGTAGGGGAATGTTCCATTCTGTTGGCTTATTGGGCGTGAGGGGCTGTGGCTTCTCGTAGCTCTCAAGATAACGGCCACGCCGCACTTCCATGGCAATCGGCAGTTCGTAGCCGTCGAGCGACTGAGCGTATTGCCCGGGCTTCGGTCCGGCGCCGGGGTCCCACTCAGGCTTCTGCGCGTTCTGCGGATATACGTCGATCAGCTTCACTACAAAATCGCTGTCCGTTCCTGAAGTCGAAGCAAAGAGATTCGCGGCCAGTGCACCGGTGATCGTCAAGTCGTGATCGAGCGGCTCGCTTAAGAATGTGAGAACGTCGGGCCGGTGATCGACAAATCGCTGGTCCGCGACTTCCCAGGTTCGCCAGTCACCGCCGGGATACGTGGGCGAGATAGGACGCTGGCGGTATGGCACCGGATTCGCCGGATCGGAAACATACTCGCGGTAAGCGCTGGCAGCATCCGGCGAGGTGAATGCCAGCGTGCCGTCAGCGTGCAAATAGAGCTTGGTAGGCTTCGCCTCCTTCGGCGGCCAAATGTCGTACGTGTGCCAGGTGTTGGACCCGCTCTGAAAGGTGCTGGCTTGCCATGCGGGCTTCTCACCGCTCTCATGCAAGTAATAACGGAAAAATGGCGCCTCAATGTTTTCGCGAAATTCCCGCGCGGTCTCGTGCCCGCCGAAGGAAACAAGCCCAATGCCTTCTCCCTTCGGACTTTGCCATTCGCCGTGATACCACGGACCGGCCACGATGAAATTCCTATGCCCGGGGTCACTCTCTTCGGCGTGGCGGAAAATCTGCCATGGCCCCCAAGGATCCTCCTGATCCCAGAAGCCGGCCACGTTCAGATTCGGCACGGTTGAAGAATGTAACTGGCTCACCCACGCTTCCTTCTTCCAGAATTCATCGTAGTCAGGATGATCGATACTCGAGTTCCAATAAGGAATCGAGCCGTGGAGATATTTCGTGTTGATATTCGAGAGAGGTCCGAGGTCGAGATACCACTGGTAAGTGTCGTAGGTCTCGAAATCGAAGTGCGTGTTCTTGTTCTTGTCGGCTTGCTCCATGACCGCGTATTCAAAGTCGTAGCTCTCGCGCAGCGCACCATAGCGATGGTCGTCGTCGTTCATCCACTGATCGACGGGAGCGGCCTGCTCGCTGATGGCCTTTAGCGCCGGGTGCGGATGTAGCAGCGTGAGCGCGGTGGTCAGCCCATCGTAAGAAACCCCGTACATGCCCACCTTGCCGCTGTTGTTGGGAACATTCTTCACCAGCCAGTCGATCGAGTCATAGGCATCGATGGTGTCGTTGGTAGCTTTGGGATCCTTCGGGTCAACCCATGAAGAGAGGTTGAAAACCCCCTCGGACTTGAATCGCCCGCGCAAGTTCTGGATCACAAAAATGTAGCCGTCTTGCGCGAGTTCTTTCATGGAAGCCGTCTTCTGCTCGAGAGCTTTGTCCGGCACGCCGTACGGCGTACGGCGAAATAAAATGGGCAACGGCCCGTGCTGGTCGACCGGCGAAAGGATCACGGTCTGAAGGTGAACTCCGTCGCGCACGGGAATCATGACTTCTTCGAACTTGAAGATCGGCTTCGGCGGCGCCTGCTGGTTCTCCTGGGCCGACGCGGAGAACCAAGCAAGCAGGATCAGAACAGAAAGCATGATCGAGGAACGCACCTGTCTTCCTCCAGGGCTGTGGTTGAACTTGAAGCTGAGCGCGAAGTATATCAACTAGGCGATCCGAATTGGCAAGCAACCGCAGTCCGAGATGCTCTGCTTAGAAGATCCGTCCGATCGAGAAGTTCACCCGGCTTTGGCCGCTCGGGCTTACGCTCCCGGCCAATGCGATCGGACCGACGATGGTGTCCGCAATCAGTCCGAGATTAAATGTGCCGCGCACAACTACTGGTCCCGGATCGCGGCCGGCGACTCCGAACGCGCTGCCTGCCTCATACCACCCACCCCAGTAGACCTTTCGTCCGACAAGCTGGGGCAGACGGTAAAATTCGCGCCGGAACCCCAACGACGCGTACGCATAGTTGTTGCCCAGGAATTGCTGCGGGAGATACGCTCCCAGGCGAAACGGTCCACCTAGAGCAAACACCTGGAACGGCCCGGCATTGCCGCGAAAGGTTGTTCCCCCAGAGGCGAGCAGGAATAACGACGTCTTCGCTCCGACTGGAATGAAGCTGGACGTTTGCAGGTCGAGCTGTCCGATGGGATGGGCGAGCCCGGGACTCTGCAAGACTCGCGAAAGCGTAGCGATCACGCGCGTTCCTCGGCTCGGCACCGAGGGACTGTCCTGCCCGTCCCAGACATAGCGCGCACGGAATTCGCCCGTGCTGCCGCTGATGATGGGCAGGCCCGCGCTCCCGATCAGGGGACTCAGTTTGCCCTTGTAGATTTCATATCCGAAACGAAATTCGCTGCGGCGCCCCGAGTCGTAGCCGATGTCAAATCCGCCTCCGGCTCGCTCGTCGCCAAATACTGCGACCCGCGTCAATCCGTTAAATGAATTGCGTGCCAGTTTGGACGCGAAGGCGTAGGGAGCAACAAAGAATCGCGAGCCGGCCACAGGCTGATAAAACTCGGTGGCAGCCAGATTACTCGATCCGAACAACAGATCGTTTCTCCACTCGCCACCGTGGTGGGCAATATCCATGAAAGTCACGCGCGCGCCAGCCGAGAAATCAAACGCGGCCACTCCAGAATCTTCAACGTTGACTGCCAGATCCACAAACGGCGGGCCGTAGGACTTCTCGTGCGCCTCGACCCTCAACCCTGGCACTCCATTCTGAGTGAACCCCTCGTAGCCCAAACGATCGAACTGCCCCTCTCCCGCGATGCGAGTTAACTGGGTATCGAACCTACCGAGGTTGAGCGGTCCACCGAGTGCATTGCTCAGACGGTGTTGGAGCCTCCGGTCCGTGTCGTCGTCCGCACCCGTGACTTCGATAGTTTCTACCTTCGACGGCTGGGGATGTTTCCGTGCCTCGCGGTCTGCCAGATATTGCTGCCACTGCGCCGGATCCTGAATGGCATAGGGCAGCAGGACGGCGGACTGACTGGCTGCGGTCTTGTACCCGAGCTGGGCAAGTTCTTCGACTCGTCCATAGTCGGACAAATCGAACCCGCTCATATTCACGCTCACCGTGGCCTGTGCCAGCGCTAAAGATCGGCGTTCATTCTGGGTGATCATCACGTCGATGGCGCGCGAGAGCACGCCGGTGAGAGTCTCTAACTGCGCCCTGTCGCCGGGCGGAAGCCGCAATTCCACCGCGATCACCACATCGGCGCCCATCTCCCGGACCGTTTCGACCGGAATGTTTTGCACCATGCCACCATCCGCCAAAACCTGGCCATTGATTTCGACCGGTGTAAACACGCCAGGAATCGCCATGGATGCGCGCACCGCCTGAGACAGCGGGCCTTTGCGTAGCACCACGCCCTCGCCGCTCAACATATCCGTGGCTACGCACCGGAAGGGGATTGGCAGATCGTCGAAGCTGGCGACATTCGACTCCGGATAAGCAATCCGATCCAGCAGGAGGCCCACCCCTTGACCGGCATTGAAGCCGTTAGGCCCGCTCAGGCCATGTTTCAGGCCAAGCGGAGCATTGATCAGGAACTCGCGGCCATCCTGTTTACGGCGATACGACAAATCGCTGTAAGTCGGTCCGGGAAGGAAGGCGAGCTCCCAATCGATTTTCTTGGCGAAATCCTCGATCTGAGCCGGCGTCATGCCGGTGGCGTACATCGCACCGATGATGCTTCCCATACTGGTTCCGGCAATCCGGTCCACCGGAATGTGATTTTCCTCCATCCACCGAATTACTCCGATTTCCGCCAGTCCAAGCGCCCCGCCGCCGCTGAGTGCCAAGCCGATCCGCGGCCGCTGCGATTGAGTTTGCGACGCTTGCATCATCGTGGGCGGCGCTTGCGCGGATCCCGGCTTATCTTGCGCCGGGCCGTCTTGCGAAACAGCGGCGGGCGGGAGAAATGCATTCAGCAACAGGATCCACTTCAAGAACGTGCAGAGCGCCGTGCGGCGAGCTGTTTCCATCATTTGCTCCTGGAGTACGGGGAAGCCGATTACCTCTCGAAGCGCAGATTCTAGCGGGTAAGAAAGAAGGTTAGCAGGTTCGGGTAGAGCGTCAGTATCACCAGATAGTTGCTTTTCCGTAGTGAGGAGCGCAGTGAAGCGCACCTTTTGGCGGTCGCCTGTGGAAATTCAGGATTCTGGCAATCGTTGCAAACAGGCGGGATTAGTGTACAATCGGTCCCGCTTTTGAAGTCACGACCGGCTTCGAAAGTAGTTTTCTGCGGCACCCCCCCACGGCCGTGGACCCTGTTCCTGAGTTCAACCAACTCAGAGGACAACTATTCCACAAATCCCTCAAGGAGACGACAATGAGAATTACAAAGCTGCTCTTGATTTGCCTTTGCTGCCTCTTGGCCGTATCAACAGTATGGGGTCAATCCGCGAACAGCCAGGCTAAACCTGGCATCCTCGGATACCTTGACCCGCACACCGGGGCGTTCCGTCCCGTCGCTCCGCCTTCCGAAGATGCCGCCGTCGAGCCTCCGGCGCTAACCACTTTCACCGGAACAATTACCGTAACAATCACCGTCACCCTAAAGACGGCCGGCCTCACCAATGTCGTCTGCTCGGCAGACACGTCCGTGGACGATGCTCTTACGACCAGCCCGCGTATCTTTTCTGAGCAGGATACTGTACTCGCCACCGGGACCGGGAGCACGAGAACATGTAAGCTCTCGATACCTTACTCCTGGGCGCTGGCAAGCCAAGCCGCCGACTCCATGTCGACCAGTTACACTGTCACCGGCTCTGGGTCAACGACCACCGCGCCTCCTATTCGCAGCAGCAGTCTCAGTCCGATGGATACCAGGAAGGTTCCGGCAAATGGCGCAACCACTGCCCTGACGGCCAGTGTCACTCTCTAGAGCATGCGAATCGTGAGGCGCAAAGACTATGAAAATTTCAAAGCTGTGGTTGATTTGCATAAGCTGTTTTCTGACCGCGCTGGCGGCGAATGGGCAATCCGGATCTGCTCAGACCAGACCTGATCAAACCGGGTCTGGTATCCTCGGATACCTTAATCCGCACACGCGATCCTTCCATCCTCTGCCTCAGGCGGCTGACAGCGCCATAGAGCCTCCGGCATTGACCACGTTCACAGGCACGGTGAAACTGACGATTACCATTACTGTGAAGTCCACCAGCATCACGAACCTCAAGTGCGTTGCAATCGTGGAAGCTGCGGATGGTGGTTCGCTTGGCATCCGGCAGCTCAGCGAAATCGATTTCGTAGCCGCCACTGGAACTGGGACTACCAGGACTTGTACCCTGTCGGTACCTTACTCCTGGGGTCTTGCGACCCAGTCCAGTGACACCATGAATACCAGCTACGAGGTTGGCAATACCCTGGTTTTGATCCCTACACCACCAGCCCGGACCAGCGCTCTTGTTCCGTTAGACAGCAGGAAGGTTCCGGCGAACGGGACCATCACTACCCTGACAGCCAGCGTTACGATCTAGCACTAGCTGGCCCTGAAACGTCTGGCGGGAAGATTATTGGCGGGTCTGAAATATGGCCCGCCCTTTTTTCTTCCTGCTCGCGCGGCGGCGCATTCCTCTGGCGATTCACAGTTTCAGTTCTTCGTAGAATCTTTTCCGCTCCCTGCTGGTGATGCAGGCTGCGCCGACCGCGCCTCGTTCAGCACATTGTGAACAGCTTCGACGACCATATCCGGCCGATCGAACTGAATGTAGTGCGCACTGCCCTTCGCGATGGTCTGCGTTCCCCGTGTCGAGAGATGTGCTAACTCCTCCTGCATCTTTTCCCAAGCCTCGTTGGTGGGTTTGGCCAAATCGGCGGGAAGATCATTGACAGGTTTGTCGGGATCGTGCGACAACACCGCGAGAGGCATGTCACCGAATGGACCAGTCGCTGCCGTCATCGCGGCACTCTGTGGGAAAGCCTTCATCTCGGCCACGCTTTCGTGCGCGTGGTGAAAGTTGCATTGGGCGGCGCGCTCCACCACTTCTTCGTCGCACAATCCAAGCAGCCGGGGAATTCCCAAGGGCATCGTATATTCCAGAAATTCGGCTTCCCGCCCCCAACTGCCCTCCAGATTTCTGATTTCCGGCGGAAAGCGATTTTCCTGGTCTGGATGCGAAGCATCTACCAGGACCATTCCAGCAACTTCACTGCGGTAGAGGCTCGAGTAGAGACGCACATCGAATCCTCCCATCGAATGGCCAACCAGAACGTAAGGCAGGGAGACTCCGGCCGCCTGCAACAGAGCATGAAGTTCCTTGGCGATCACGTCAGTGGTGCGCGGAAGCGGGCTGGAATCGCTGTATCCGAGCCCCGCACGGTCATAGGAACAGACGCGCGTGAAGTTCGCGATCTGCGGCTGTACCTTGCGCCAGGACACGTACGAATCGCCGAGACCCGAGTCGAGGATGACGGCGGGACTTCCCTGCCCTGTGCAGTCAATGTGCATTCTGCGTCCGCCGACATCGACCAACCGGCCCGCCATGGCATTGAAACGCCGGTCGCGAGCTTCGGAAATGTTTTCGTAGAGAAATCCGGCCACCGCCAGAACCACAACCAATGCCAGCGCACCCAGTGCGATGCGATGCAGCCACGGGCGGCCGGGCACGAGTGCTTTCGGCGTTTCGTTCATTGAAAGGAGGAAGCAGCGCGAACCTGAAATCTCGGTGACAGCCCGAGCCCGGTTGGAGCATTTTACATGACCGGCGGCACAGTAATGCCCATCACTTCGAGCGTCCGAATCAGTTCGCGGCGAACTACGGCCACGGTAGCGAGCAGAAACTGCTTTCGCTTCTCGTCAGGCTCGCTAAGGATGGGGTGCCGATGGTAAAACGTGTTGAATAGCTGCGCCAGCTGGAACACGTGCTTGGCTAGATACGCTGGCTCGGTCGTCGCGATGCACTGATCGATCACGTAGGACGTCTTGGATGAGGCGAGCCAGAGCTCCCAGATTTCGTCCGCTTCGGCTCCGGCAAGGTATTTCGCCAGGTCCGTCTGGGAGACGTTTCCAGCAGCGTCTCTACAAAAAGACTCTGGATCGATCCCCGCCTTCCTGAAGATGCTGGTGGCTCGGACCACGGCATATTGCGCGTACGGCCCAGTCTCGCCCTCGAAGCTGAGTGCTTCTTTGAAGTCGAAGGCTATAACCGACTGCTTAGTGTACTTGAGCATGAAGTACCGCAGAGCCCCGATCGCAATCTGCGTTGCAACCCCCAGGCGATCGTTATCGGAGAGTTGGGGATGGCGAGAGTCGACCTCGTTCTTGGCTGACGCGATGAGTTGATCCAACAAATCATCGGCCTTCACTCCGAAGCCCTTGCGGCCGCTGACACCGATCCAGGGGCGGGATTTCTCCTCCTCCGTCAGGTCGTAGCCGAGTTCGGCGGCACAGCCGGGAGTGAGGACGACCATACCGTAGGAGAAGTGTGTCAGGCGGCCCGCCGCCTCCCCGTGCCCCAGGTCGCGCAGCGCTTCAGTCACCGTGTTCTGCGCTTCGGATTGGCGGGCATCGATGACGTTGTAGTTCTCGACCACGTCGCCGAAGTGAGGATGGTCCTCTGCCGCTTCATGATCGTCTGGCGTGGTGGAGATCCAGCATTCATGCGTGTTGGGGTAGCGGAAGAACTTGCGGTAGCCGAAATCCCGCCCCAGTAACCCAAACTTCCACATGTGGTAGGCGATATCTTTGCCGACATACCCGACCGTGCCATTGGAACGGACGATCACTTTCTGGTCTTCCTCGGAGGTCTCGTCGGACTGACTCTCGATAAGCTGGAGGGTGTCCCCTGTGTCCTCTGTGGTTTGCCCTTTCGTCCCCGTTCCGGCCCGGCGCATCACCCAGCAACCTTTGTTCTTGCCCTCGGTCTCATAGTTAAGCACCCCGGCTTCCTTGAGCTTGGTGAAGGCGGCATCCCAGAAATGAAGACGGAGTATCTCGCTCTCGCGCGGGAGAAAGTCGTATTCGATATCAAGCCGCTCCATGGTCTCGAGATGCCGTTTCAAAACAGCAGTCGAGATCAGCTCGGCAAATTGGGCGGTCTCGTTGTTTCCCGCCTCGATCGCGTGCAGGGTGGCGGCACGGGCCTCAAGATTCTGTTTGTCTTCCTCGTACCAGCGCGAAACGAAGGCGTAGAGATCCCAGCAGTAGTAATCGAAACGCGGTTGACGCGCGAGCGCTTCGATTTCAGCGCGAGACTTTTTTTCAATGTGCGCAAAGCCCACCACCACATCAGCGACCTGCGCCCCGGTGTTGTCGATGTAGTTCTGAACGTCCACTTCCCTGCCCGCAAAGCGCAGCAACCGCACGAAAGTATCGCCGAGGATCGCGTTCCTCAGGTGCCCGATGTGAGCCGCCTTGTTCGGGTTGATGCTCGAGTGCTCCACCAGGACCTTGCCCGGCGGGATCTCAGCGCTAGGTTTCTGGTCAGCGCCAAGAGCGGCAGCCAACCAGCCACGGTCGATCCTTACGTTCAGATAGCCAGGAGGAGCAACCTGCATTTCTGCGATGCCCTCGATGGTTCCGATTTCGGCGCGGATTGCCTCGGCAATCTTGAGCGGCGCGGAGCGCAGCGGCTTGGCGAAGGGAAAAACCGGAATCGCAAAATCCCCGAGTTGCACCTTCGGAGGCTGCTCCACTACCACGTTCGGCAGACTGACCCCGGGATAACGGCTTTGCAAACACTCCAGCACGCGCTGGGCGAGACGATGTTCGAGATGACGGTACAAGGACTCCCTCTAAGCTGTTGAAGAAACAGTGATTTTAACAGACCGTGGAACCGGCGCACGTTTGACGCAGGATGCTGCCTTCCCTATGATGAGAGTTCCCGTCGTTGGTCGATGATCGTTAGTCGTTGGCCGCCTCCTCTTTTGGGCCCGGGGCGATGTTCTCGCCAACGACCAAGGACTAACGACCAGCGACGTTTTTGACTATGCGCATTGCCTACCTAGAGTGTTTTTCCGGCATCAGCGGCGACATGTTCCTGGGAGCATTAGTCGACGCTGGAGTTCCGCCGCGCCTGCTGGAAGAGACGGTGGCGGCTCTCGATGTCGGGGCGCGCCTGTCAATTTCTCGCGTCGTCCGGAGCGGAATTTCAGCTACTAAGGTCGACGTGTATGTCGGTGATGAGAAAGATCTGCCCCGGGAAGAATATTGGGCGCAGAAGAGCAAAAGTCTGGAGCGGGCGCCCACGCCCGCTAAATCTCAACCCCAGCACGATCATGATAGGGAACATAACCATCACGATCACGAACACGGCCACGAATATCATCACACCCACCAGCAATCCTCTGTCGACGCCGTTTCGCGGCCGGGGGCGCCCGCGCCACACAGTCACGGACGCGGCTTGACCGAGATTCGCGAGATCATCGGCAAGGCTGCCATCAGTAACAGCGCAAAGAAATCTGCCGTCGCGATCTTCGAGGCTCTCGGCGCGGCCGAGGCGAAGATTCACAACGTCCCAGTCGACCAGGTTCACTTCCACGAGGTTGGCGCAGTTGATGCGATGGTTGACATCGTCTGTGCCGCGGTAGGGGCCGAGTCTCTCGGAGTGGATGAATTCCTGTGTTCGCCCTTGAACGTCGGTGGCGGAACAGTGGAGTGTGCCCACGGCACATTTCCGGTCCCGGCTCCGGCGACGGTCGAGTTGCTCAAGGACGCGCCGGTATACTCCTCCGGCGTGCAGGCCGAACTGGTCACGCCCACCGGCGCCGCGATCGTGAAGACGCTGGCGCGCCGCTTCTCCGTATTTCCCGAGATGAAGATCGAAAAATCCGGATATGGCGCAGGCTCGCGTGAGTTCCCCGGACTGCCGAATGTCGCCCGTCTGACCATCGGCGAGAAGGCCACATCCCTTGCCGCCAAAACCGCCTCCGAAACTATCACAGTGCTGGAAGCGAATCTGGACGATCTTAATCCCCAGGTCTTTGGCTATGTGATGGACCGACTGCTCGAAGAAGGAGCGCTGGACGCCTTCGGCATGCCGGTGCAGATGAAGAAGAATCGCCCCGGCACTCTGCTGACGGTCTTGTGCAAGCCCGAAGACGCGGCCAAGTTGACGCAGCTGATCTTTACCGAGACTACGACGCTCGGCGTCCGGCGGCGTGATGAGGTTCGTCAGACATTGGCACGCCGTTGGGAAAATGTTCGCACCCCTTGGGGCGAGGTCCGCATCAAGATTGCCAGCCTGAACGGCACAGTCACCAACTACGCCCCAGAATTCGAAGACTGCCGTCGCATCGCGGCCGAACACCACGTCCCGTTGAAAACGGTGATGCAGGAAGCGGCGCGGGCATACGCCGGTATTGATTACAAGTAGAAATCCGGTGAGGCCGATGGCACAGGAGAAGATCAGCGATGTTCAGTCCAGCTACGATAAGGTAGCGGACGAGTATGCGCGGCACATCTACGACGAACTGCAGCACAAACCTCTGGACTGCAGTTTGCTCGACCGGTTTGCCGACAGCGTACGCAATGCAGGCATTGTCTGCGATCTCGGTTGTGGCCCGGGACATATTGCTCGGTATCTGCGGGGGCGAGGCGCTCGGGTATGCGGCATGGATTTATCACAGGGGATGATCGAGCAGGCCCGGCGTTTGAATCCGGATATCGATTTCAACCGCGGAGACATGCGAGCCTTACCTGTGAACGATAACGCCTGGGCTGGCATCGCTGCATTTTATTCGATCGTAAACCTGCCCGCGAGTGACGTCGCTCAATCAGTGCGGGAGATGATGCGTGCCCTCATGCCAGGCGGGCGACTGTTGCTGAGCTTCCACATCGGCGAGGACACGTCGCAGTTGGAGGAAGAACTGTGGGGCCATGAGATTGCCCTTGAAATCAACTTCTTTCGCGTGAGCACCATCGCGAGCTACATTTCCCATGCGGGACTCGATATTGAAGAAATTATCGAGCGCGGGCCCTACGCGCCCGAAGTTGAGTACCAGAGCCGGCGGGCTTACATTTTTGCACAAAAACCAATGACTGCGATGAAATCCGCATGAGTAGAAAGTTCTACATCACGACCCCGATCTACTACGTGAATGCGCGCCCGCACATTGGGCACGCTTATACCACGATTGCCTGCGATACGGTAGCGCGCCGCCAGCGCATGCTCGGTGCGGATACGTTCTTCCTCACCGGGACCGACGAGCATGGGCAGAAGATCGAGCGCGCCGCCCAGGCCGCGGGCAAGACTCCGCAGCAGTACGCCGACGAAATCTCGGCGCAGTTCCGCAACCTCTGGAAGCGGATGGGCATTTCCAACGACGACTTCATCCGCACCACCGAAGAACGCCACAAAAAGCGCCTGCAGGAGCTGTTCCGACGCATTCGCGACAACGGCTACATCTACAAGGGCACCTACACGGGGCAGTACTGCGTCTCCGACGAGCTATACGTGGACGGTGCGCAGCCCGGCGATCCCTGCCCTATTTGCGGCCGAATCACCGAAACCGTCCATGAGGATAATTACTTCTTCAAGCTGTCTGCGTTTCAGGACAAGCTTTTGGAGCTTTACGCGAATCCGGAGTTCATTCGTCCCGAGACCCGCCGCAACGAAGTCATTTCGTTTGTCCGCTCCGGCCTGCGTGACCAGTCGATCAGCCGCTCCACGTTCTCCTGGGGCGTCCCGGTTCCGGACGATCCTAAGCACGTGATCTACGTTTGGTTCGACGCTCTCGCGAACTACATCACTGCGATCGGTTACGGCTCCAGCCACGCCGGTGCACAAGAAGCGTTCAAGAAATATTGGCCCGCCGACGTGCACATGATCGGCAAAGAAATCGTTCGCTTCCACTGTGTGTATTGGCCGGCATTTCTTCTGGCAGCGGGCCTGGCCGTGCCCAAGGCCATCGTCGCCCACGGCTGGTTGTTGTTTGAAGAGAGCAAGATGTCGAAGTCGCGCGGCAACATCGTCCGCACCGAAACCATTCTCGACGTTCTGGGAGCCGATGCCCTGCGCTACTTCTTGCTGCGTGAAGTCGTGTTCGGCCAGGACGGCTCGTTCTCCTTTGACGCGCTGGTTCAGCGCTACAACTCCGATCTGGCCAACGGCCTCGGAAACCTAGCCAGCCGTACGTTGACGATGATTAACCGCTACTTTAAGGGCCAGGTGCCGTATCCGTCGCCCGGGGCGTCAAAGACCGCCGCCGACGGTGCGATTGCCGAGACGGCACGCCAGACGATCCGGGAATTCGGAACTTTGTTCGATCAATTCCAATTTTCCCGTGCGCTCGAAACAGCGTGGGGACTAGTGGCCGCGGTCGACAAGTACATTGTGGAGAACGAACCTTGGTCTCTGGGCGAGAAACAGGACGACGGAAGCCGAGCCCGCCTGGCCACGGTGCTGTATACCTCGGCTGAGGCACTGCGCATTGCCACCGCGCTGGCGCATCCGGTGATGCCCGATGCTACGGCGAAGATCTGGGCACAGATGGGACTCGGGGACATCAAGAGAGTAGCCTTGTCCGAGTTAGCGTGGGGACAGTTGCCGCTCGGCACGAAGTTGGGCGAGGTGAGCCCGGTCTTCCCGCGTGCCGATAAGAGCGCCATTGAAAGGATGCAGCAAATGGAAGATCAGCAACGAGGTCCGGCAGTGGAAGATGTGAAGACGCCGGAAACACAGCCGTCGATCCCACAACCACCCGCCGCGCCAGTAGCAGCACAGCAGCCTGCAGCGGCAACCGACGGCGCAAAAATCAGCATCGACGACTTCGCCAAAGTCGAACTGCGAGTGGGTGTCGTGAAGGTGGCCGAGCGGGTACCCAAAGCCGACAAACTCCTACGCCTCGAAATCGACATCGGAACCGAAGTCCGCCAGGTCGTAGCCGGAATCGCCGAAGCCTACGCGCCCGAAACTCTAATTGGTCGTAAGGTGGTCATCGTAGCCAACCTGGCTCCGCGAAAACTGCGTGGACTGGAGTCGAATGGGATGATCGTGGCCGCCTCACTGGAAGGCGGAAAGCCGGTGCTGGCAAGCTTTTTAGAGGACGTGCCCATAGGGGCGCGGCTGAAGTAGCGGGTGCCCGCGCTGAGAGGGTTCAAGAACGATGGGAGAGCAATTGGCACCCAACATAACGAGAGGCGCATCTCTCAAGGGTAACGAATATGGTTGGCAAGTCTCAGCCTTCCCGGAGGCGTTGACCCATGCTAAATCGCAGGGCTTTGGTTGCCTCGGCGGGCAATTCCAATTTCGCTTGGTAGACGGTACCTACGAAATGTATTGGCTGAGTGCAGACTCGACCAATCGACGCGATGGCGAAAAATGGTCTGAGTATTCGCAGCGTTCGTGCTCCGAAGTTCTGAGTAAGTTCGAGGATCTTGTCGCTAAAACAGATTTCGCGAAAGAAGCGGCTAGCTGGCGACTCGACACCAGCGCGTTGGAGTCACTGGTGTTCGTGGCCTATTTCGTGACAGAGTCGGAATTTGCTCAACTCTCGGCCAAGTAGGCCAGACTGACCTATATGTTCGTAGACTCCCATGCCCATCTCGATGGCAAACAGTTCGCGACTGATCGCGAACAGGTTATCTCGCGCGCGCGAGATGCCGGCGTCCGCAACATCGTTGCCATCGGGAATGGCGACGGCCCCGCCAACTTCGACTGTGGCATTCATCTGGCCGAGAAGTATGACTTCATGTACGCGACGATCGGCATCCATCCCCATGAAGCTCGACTGGCAGATCACGCTGCCTTCGACCGAATGCAGCAACTCGCGCGGCATCCCAAAATCATCGCCTGGGGAGAGATCGGTCTCGACTACTTCTACGACCATTCTCCTCGAGAAACGCAGCAGCAGGTTTTTGCGAAACAGATGGAATTGGCCGCCGCGGCCAAGCTCCCCATCGTGATTCACTGCCGACCTTCCAATGACAGCGATAACGCCTGGCAGGACTGCTTGCGGCTCATCGAAGAGCTGTGGGCGCCTCTCGGCCTGGGCGGCATTCTCCACTGCTTCACGGGAAACTGGCCGCAAGCCAAGCGTGCCCTCGACATGGGTTTCATGATTTCCTTTGCCGGAAACGTCACCTTTCCTAAAGCCCAGCAAATTCGCGACGCGGCTTTGCAGGTTCCGCTCGACCGCATGTTGATCGAAACCGACTCCCCCTACCTGGCGCCGTTACCCCATCGCGGCAAACGCAATGAACCTGCCTTCGTCCGGGAAACTGCCCGCCAGTTGGGCGAACTGCGGGGCCTCTCGACCGACGAAGTGGGCGAGCGCACTTCCCGTAATTTCTACAATTTTTTCAAATTGGTTGAAATCGCTGAAACCAAAGTTCCCGCGCTCTGACCGCGTTGTTCTGTTACTCTCAGGTTAAGATTCCATTGTTTCAGAAAGATTAGAAATATATGCCCGATAACAGTTTCGACGTCGTCAGCAAAATCGACATGCAGGAGGTCTCCAACGCCATTCAGCAGGCGCTCAAGGAGATCCACACCCGCTTCGATTTGAAGGATTCCAAGTCGAATATCGAGCTGGAAAAAGACGCCATCGTCCTGCACTCCGCCGATGAGTACAAGTTGAAAGCGGTAAACGATATCTTGCAGCAAAAACTGGTAAAGCGCGGGGTTTCGCTCAAGGGACTGACCTACGCCGCGGTGGAACCGGCCGCCGGCGGCACCGCCAAGCGCCGCGTTACCATGCAGCAAGGCATTGTTATCGAGAAGGCACGCGAGATCGTAAAGCTGGTCAAGGATTCAAAGAAGAAGGCGCAAGCCTCAATTCAGGGGGACTTGGTGCGAATCAGCAGCAAGGACCGCGACACCTTGCAGGAAACCATAGCGCTGCTGAAGCAACATGATTTCGGAATTGACTTGCAGTTTACGAATTACCGAACAAATTGAGCGCGCCGCCCATCATTAACGGAAAGGAAGTCTTCGACCTGTTGCGGGACGACCTCGTCGCGCTCGAAGACGAATTCGGTCGCGACACCGTTTCCGGCGTCCAGGCCATTACCGAAATTGGCGAGTATCTGCGCGGAGGCGGAGGCAAGAGAATCCGCCCCGCCTTGCTGTTGTTGGCCGCAAAACTGTTCGACTACCAGGGACGCGGCGCAGTCCGGCTGGGAGCCGTAGTCGAGATCATTCACACCGCAACTCTGGTTCACGACGACATCATTGACGAAGCCAAGACCCGCCGCGGCCGCCCCGCCGCTAACACCCAATGGGGCAACTCGAAGTGCGTCCTGGCCGGCGACTGGCTTTACATGCAGGCTTTCAAGATTGCTGTGCAGGAGCGGAATTTCCGCATTCTTGACGCTCTGATCGAACTTACCCAGCAAATGGTTGAAGGCGAATTGCTGCAGATAGAAAAGCTGGGCAAGCTCATCACCCTCGACGAACACTTCGATCTCATTTTCCGCAAGACGGCGTGCCTGTTCTCCGTCTGCATGCGCCTCGGGGCGATCCTGGGTGGCGCCACCGCCGAGCAAGAGAACGCTCTCGCCAAGTACGGCCACGACCTCGGCATGGCCTTCCAGATCGTGGATGACGTGCTCGATCTGACTGCTTCCGAAGACGTGCTCGGCAAGCCGGTGGCCAGCGACCTGCGCGAGGGCAAGGTCACCATGGCCGTGATCCACGCGATCGAGCGTTGTACAGCGCAAGAGCGGACCAAGATCGAAACCATTCTGCGCGACCGGGCTTTTAATGGTGTCACGCATGCCCAGATTCTCGAAATCCTCCAGCATTACGGATCTCTGGAAGCCGCCTCCACCCGGGCCGCGCACTATGCGGATTCTGCCCGTAAGTCGATTTGCACCTTCCCTGATTCCGAAATCAAGCGCGCCCTGCTCTGGGCGCCCGAGTTCGTGGTGGCAAGAGAGAAATAGCCAAACCTTTCATCTCGCACCCGTACCCGGCGATTACGACTGCGCCGAGCCCGATAGTACGGTGTGCGTCCAAGCACAAAGGCCTGATGAACCTCGTTTGATCATCATCACAATCATCTGTGACCGCCGCCACTGAGTTTTCTTTCCGCTCATTGCAAAATGCGCCCAGTTGGTGGGAGTGTCCGTCAGAGCGGAAGGCTAATGAGACGCACTGGCATGCGATAGGCCACGGTTCATCGTGACCTACTCCTCTCCCCCCGGCACCTGAGAAAAGCAGGTCGCTGCGGGACCTGTCCGCTACAGACCGCCATCGACGGCAGACGGCGGCTTCAGTCGAAGCTTTAGACGAAAGGCGCCCTGGTTTTTCGACGCGCCGGCCCGGACAGGGCCGGAAGAGACTTCGAGTGTAAGCCTCGGTCTTGCTCGCCCTGAACGGGGAAAGTCCTCCTGAGAGACCCATTCCCCGTTAAGCCGGACGTGCTCCTTCGGAGACACGTCCGGCTTTTGTTTATCCTGAACCCTTTCTCTTTCTACCGAATCTAAGTCGTGTCACATCAGGCACCTCTGGTCCAATACACGCTATGAATGACCTGTTTTCCACCATGGCCCGCCACGGCTATGCACTCACTTTCGGGTTGTTGTTCGCCGAAGCGATCGGATTTCCCGTCCCCGCCGCGATCGCCCTCGTGGCGGGCGGCGCTGCCATCGCCTCCCACACTCTGTGGGGGCCAAGCGTATTGTTCTACGCCGTGTTGGCGCTGCTCATTGGCGACACCATCCAATTCTGGCTGGGGCGCTACTCCGGCTGGGCTCTGCTGGCTTTCCTTTGCCGCCTTTCCATGAACCCGGAAACTTGCATCCTGCGCTCGGCCGAGTCGTTCTACAAGCGCGGCAAGCTGACCCTGGTGGTCGCCAAATTCATTCCCGGGATCAACACTATGGCCGCGCCTCTGGCCGGCAGCATGAAAATGCGTTACGGACAGTTTCTGCGCCTCGATCTTGCTGGGGCCCTGCTGTATTCGGCGACCTATCTAACGGTAGGATATCTGTCGCGTGATTTCCTGGCCGCTACGCTGAATGGCTTTCAGTCTGCCGGACGTGCCATGGAGGTCATCATCCTGGCCGCTGTGGCGGTCTACGTGGTTTATCGCATCGCCCAATTTCAGAAATATCGTGAATACGACGTCGTTCCCCGTATCCAGGTCCAGGAACTAGCGGCCCGCCTGGCTTCGGAAACAGCGAACCTGGTCCAGATCGTCGACGTGCGTAGCCATGGCTATTACGACATCGGCGCCGAGCGCATCAAAGGCTCCATCCGCATCGAACCCAACAACCTGGACGAAGAAATCAAGAACCTTCCCAAAGACAAGGACATTTACCTCTACTGCACTTGAGCGCGCGAAGCGACCAGCGCCCGGGTGGCGCACTTACTGCGGGAAAAAGGCTTCAACACGTTCGTCATCGTCGGCGGTCTCGCCGCTTGGCGCAAGGCTGGCGAGCCTCTGGAGTCCATCCCCAAGGACGACCTGGTAAGGTTGCCGACGTTCAGTTAGGAAGTCTTCGCAAACCCTCCTTTGAAATGTTCCCGACCTCGCAGGCTTCGAAGGAATTGCGGCCGCGCGTAGGAGATTTGGGAAGGGCACGAGTTCTACTCGTGCCATAAGCCATGCAAAATCAATCTGGCTTTAGCCTCTGAGGACGCCCCCATGCGTCATGCCCCAAACTGCCGCAAGTGGTGATCCATATGCTTGTACATTCCCCGGGCCCATTGTTGTGGTGTGAGCGCGCCAAAGAACGGGTGCGGATGCCGGGTGCATTCTGCCTCGCCACCTTCGTGAAATCGCCGAAGCTTTAACCGAAGTTGCTCCTGCTCCCGCCGAAAATCCCTCTGACTCGAAACGACCAACGCCTTGTCGGTAGGGTTGTTTTGGGAGAATGGCTTCTCGTTGGTGTAAATCGGCTTGACCAGCGGTCCGATCAGCCGTCCCAGAAAAATTCTCGGCGGATTGATCCGCCCGGAAGCCATGTCGAGCGCCGCCGAACAGTGCGCCATCATTTGCGCGACGTCCATCTTTCCCCACTGGCGCGGCGCCGCGGGCTGTAACTGGTCAATGCGCGAGACAACTTCGTCCACGGCCTCTCGCTCAAACAGGTTCTTCATCGCAGCTCCCGTTCATTCCATTTCATCGCATGAAATTTTATCACCGCCGAGGTTGCGCAATCCTGCTCCCCAGCTTCCAGAAGCGGAGTACAATTGTGCGGTTTTGCCACAATGACCTTCCCTGCCAGCCGCGAGCAACCCGTTTCGTTCGCGCCAGGTCGGCGACTGCACCCTGCGGCACCACATACCGATCCGGGCATGAACCGCGTCCTTCTGCTTCTGACTTTTTCCGTTCTCATCAACTACATCGACCGCAGCAATTTGTCGATTGCCGCTCCCCTGCTGAAGGACGAACTCGGCCTCACCAACACCCAACTCGGCACACTGCTCGCCGCGTTCTTCTGGGCATACGCGCTCCTCCAAATCCCCGCCGGATGGCTGGTCGATCGCTTCGATGTGAAGTGGGTGTTCGCGGCGGGCTTTTTTGTTTGGTCCACGGCAACGGCCGTTACGGGTCTGCTGCACGGGTTTGCCGCCCTGATCGCAATCCGCGTGATCCTCGGCGTCGGAGAATCAATAGCCTTTCCCGCTTATTCGAACATCCTGGGATCCTATTTCCCGGAAGCCCGCCGCGGCTTTTCCAACGCACTCGTAATGGCCGGCCTTTCCCTCGGGCCCGCGATCGGCATTTTGGTGGGAGGCACGGTAGTCGGGGCCGTTGGTTGGCGCCCCTTCTTTCTGGCCCTTGGATTGGGGGGCATTCTCTGGCTGGTCCCTTGGTCTGCCTGGATGCCGCGCCGACCCGCCCCATCCGCTTCGGCGCCTTCTCCGGGGATTAGCATCCTGACGATCCTCCGGCAACGGTCGGCCTGGGGCACCTGCCTCGGCCAGTTCTCTATCAATTACTACCTTTACTTCTTACTGACCTGGTTGCCGACGTACCTGAGACGGGGACGAGATTTTTCGATGAACGATGTCGCGAAATATGGAGGTCTCCTGTTCCTCATGTCGGCTATCACCGCCACCGTCTCGGGCAAGCTTGCCGACCGCTGGATCAACGCCGGGGCCACTCCGACCATGGCGCGCAAAGGCTGTCTCATCGTGGCTCACCTCGGAATTGGACTGTGCCTCGTCTTGATTACGCTGACGCACGGTCCCCTCTTCATCGCGATACTGGCCTTAACCGGAGTCTTCCTCGGCCTCGGTGGTTGCAACTGTTGGGCCGTTACCCAAACTCTGGCGGGACCTCACGCCGCTGGACGCTGGGCCGGAGTGCAAAACCTGGTCGGCAACATGGCGGGATGGGTCGCGCCGATGCTGACCGGTTTTCTGCTTGACCGCACCGGCCAGTTCTTTTGGCCATTTTTCATCACGGGAGCCGTGGCCTGGATCGGAGCCGCATCCTGGGGATTTGTTGTAGGCCCACTCGAGCCCGTAGACTGGGCACAAGTCCTTTCGCGCCGCCCGAAGATTCTGGCAACTCCCGCCGCCGACTCCCCACTCCCGTAATACACTGCTCTGAATGCCCCAGGAAATTGAGATCAAGTTCCGTGTCTCCGATTTGCGAGCCCTCCGCCGCAAACTCAGCGCGGCCGGATTCCAACTCGTCACTCGCCGAACGCACGAGATGAACACGCTCTACGATCTGCCCGGAGAGGTACTGCGTTCCAGAAACGAGCTGCTTCGGATTCGCAAGTACGGATCGGCCTGGACGTTGACCCATAAAAGCGGTAGCAAGAGAGAACGACACAGCAGCCGGATCGAGTTGGAAACCGGCGTTGCCGACGGCAAACAGATGGACGCGATTCTGCGTGCCCTGGGATACGCGCCCTCATTCCGCTACGAGAAGTTCCGCGCCGAGTGGACCGATGGCAAAGGCCAGATAGTCACCGACGAAACCCCCATCGGCAATTTCTGCGAAATCGAAGGCCCACCCCGCTGGATCGACGCCACCGCGAAGAAGCTGGCAGTAAGCCGCGCCGACTACATCACAAAAAACTACGCAAGCCTGTTTCTGGAATGGAAGCAGAAGACAAAAAGCACCGCCCGGGAAATGACCTTCAAAGCTGTTCGTTCGCAGAGACATTCCGCGGCGCCTGTCCAAATCAGGTTTTCGCCGCCAACGTCGGGCCATCGTGATTTTGAGGAATCATGAGCCATGCGACCGCAGCACTTGCCAGAGACAAGCCTGAGCAAATCAATATGACAATTCGGAATCCATAGACAAACGCTTCCTTCACGGATTCCCGGATTGAGGCGTTCGCAATCGGATCAAGTCCCGCGGGTGGCTGCAAGCCGGCGAGCTTGGTCTCGTTCGTCTGCAACTCCTGCAGAGTCTCGGAAGGTAAAGCGAGCCTCGCCAGCTTTCGATCGAGGTGCAAACCAAACGTCTTTACCATCACGATCCCAAGCACTGCTATCGCGAGTACCCCTGCGACCCGCGCCACAGCATTGTTGATTCCGGAGGCGGTGCCAACACGGTCTTCGTTCACTGAATTCATAACGACGGTTGTGAGAGGCGCAACTGTGACCGTCATTCCCAATCCCAGGATAACCAGCGCTGGAAAGAACGACATCCAATAGCTATCCCCAACGGAAGGCAGAGCGAACAGAGCGAAACCGGTTGCGGCGATGAGAGGTCCAAGGATCAGCGGACCTTTTGCGCCGTAGCGAGTGACCAGTCCGCCGGCCCAGCGCGACAGAAGGAACATGAGGAGAATGAAGGGAAGGATGGCTGTACCGGCTTTGGTTGGGGAATACTGCTGGACCTGGATCAGATTCAACGGAAACACAAAAAAGAAAATCCCAACCGCTGCGTACAGAAAGAACGTGAGCAGGTTTGCGCCACTGAACCTCCGAGACTCGAAGAGCTTGAGTGGCACCATCGGAGACGCAACATGGGCTTCGCCGAAAACGAATAAAGCAAGGCCCCCGAAACCCAGAACCAAACTGCCGAACACCAGGCGATTTGTCCAGCCCAAGTTCACCGACTCGAGAAAGCCGTAGACCAAGCCGCCGAGTCCGAGAGTGGCAAGTAGGGCTCCAATCCAATCGATGTATCCAGCCGTTGCCCGGCGGCCTTCCGGGATCTGCCAATATGAAATCGCCATGACGGACGCGGCAATCGGGAGATTAATGAAAAACGCCCAGCGCCAGGAGGCATGCTCAACCAGCCAACCACCAAGAACAGGGCCAACCGCGGTGGTGATCGCGGTAAAGCCGGACCATGTGCCGATGGCTTGGCCGCGGCTCTTTTCGTCAAAAGACGTACTGATAATAGCGAGGCTTCCGGGTACCAGGAGCGCCGCTCCCACACCTTGAATGCTTCTCGCGATAATCAACTGATGAATGTCGGAAGCAAAGCCGCAGGCCGCGGATGCGACAGAAAAAATCGCCACGCCCACCAGGAAGATCATGCGGCGGCCGAACAGATCGCCGAGTGAGCCCCCGACAAGAATCAGCGCGCCCAGGAAGAGACCATAGGACTCCACCACCCATTGCACATCTACGACAGTTGCGTGAAAACTGGCCTGTATCGCAGGCAAAGCGACATTGACCACAGTGCTGTCAATGAATGCCATGCCGGAGGCGAGAATGGTTGCAGCGAGTATCCATGGTTTGGCTCTGTCCCCGCAGGGGACTTCGGCTCCACCTGATCGTAATACGGCTTCATCGCAAGGCGCTCTCATGGAGACTATGGATGCTATTCAGGCTGGGTTCGGTCCGAAGACAGATCCGGAGTGGCTGCGGGGAAAAGCTTGGTATTGTGACGGCTCCGGCCAGATTTGGCCACTGATCGACCCATGTGTCCGCTGATGGCGGCTTGACCTGTTGAAGAGGAACGTTGTCTTCAGTCGCCGCTGTTGAACACTACGCCCCGTGGCACTTCTTATACTTCTTCCCCGACCCGCAAGGGCAAGGATCGTTCCGTCCCACCTTTTCCTGTGAGCGCACCACCTGCTGTACCGACTGCGCGTCTCCGCTGCCGGCCATCCGTGCCTGCTCAAGTTCGCGGCGTTTGCGCCGCATGAAATTCTCTTCCAGTTCATCCGCGGAAGTCGAAACCATGCGCGGAGGCCGCCGCCCGTTCCCGTCTCCGCCTC
The DNA here is from genome assembly GCA_963768265.1 of uncultured Acidobacteriaceae bacterium. Classification (GTDB taxonomy): domain Bacteria; phylum Acidobacteriota; class Terriglobia; order Terriglobales; family Acidobacteriaceae; genus Sulfotelmatobacter. The sequence continues at coordinate 111,173 of CAVYHM010000044.1, read as the reverse complement.
GCGCAGCCGGAACCCCCGGCTCCGGTCTCGGCCCTTGCCCCTCAGGTGGCGGAATGCCAGCCCCTGCATCGGGAGGCCGCTCCAGAATCTGCATCAAGTACAAATAGCGGACCGTATCTTCCTGGAAGCGTTGCATCATCGCTTCGAACATGTCGAACGATTCTTTCTTGTACTCGACCAGCGGATCGTGCTGCCCGTACCCTCGCAGTCCGATGCCCTCCTTGAGGTGATCCATGCTGAGCAGGTGATCCTTCCATTGCTGGTCGATCACGCTCAGCATGATCATCCGCTCATGATGCCGCATGGCATCAGGCCCAATCATCTTTTCCTTGGCGTCGTAACGCTCTTTCAGTTTGTCGAAGATCGCGTCGCCGAGTTCCTGCCGGTTCAATGTCTCGGGCTTCACCCCCTCGGCGACAAAATCCACGCCGAAGCGGGTAAAGATCGCATCTTTCAGCGCCTTGATGTCCCAATCGTCGGCGTGCGCCTTGGGCGGACAGTACTGTTCAAGCAACTCGCCGAGGATCGCCGAAACGTAATCCTGCAGGATCATGTCTTTTTGATCCATGCCTTCGAGCAGCCGCCGCCGCAGCCCATACACCGCCTCGCGCTGCTTGTTCATCACGTCGTCATATTCGAGCAGGTGCTTGCGCGACTCGAAGTGCTGCGCTTCGACCGCCTTCTGCGCCGTCTCAATGCGCCGCGTGATGAGCTTCGATTCAATCGGCACGCCCTCTTCCATGCCCAGGCGCTGCAGCAGGGTTGAGACCCATTCCTTGGCGAAGATGCGCATCAGGTCATCTTCCAGCGCCAGATAAAAACGTGACGATCCGGGATCGCCCTGACGACCCGCACGTCCGCGCAGCTGGTTGTCGATGCGCCGCGACTCGTGCCGCTCCGTCCCCAGAATGTGCAGCCCGCCGACCGCGGTCACCTCATCGTGCTCTTTGTCGGTCTGCTCCTTGTAACGGTTGAACGCCTCGGTCCACTTGTCGGTGGGCACGACGTACTCATTGCCGTTGTAGTAAAAAACGGAAGTCTGCCCGTCTTCCTGCGGCCCCTCGATCTTGCCCTGCGCCACGCGCAATTGCTGCGCGATTCCCTTCTTCACCATCTCCTGCTTGGCCATGAATTCCGGATTGCCGCCCAGCAGGATGTCTGTGCCACGTCCGGCCATGTTGGTCGCAATCGTAACCCTGCCCTTTCGTCCTGCCTGGGCAACGATTTCGGCTTCGCGCTCATGAAACTTGGCGTTCAGCACGACGTGATCCTTGAGGCCCTTTTTCTTCAGCAACTCAGAGAGACGCTCAGACTTCTCAATCGACGTCGTGCCGACAAGCACTGGCTGGCCCTTGGCGTGGAGTTGCTCAATTTCATCCGCGGCCGCAAAGTATTTCTCTTTCTCGGTGCGGTACACGACGTCGGGGTGCTCCAGCCGCAACATCTGCTTGTTGGTGGGAATCACCACGACTTCCAGCTTGTAGATCTTGTCAAACTCGGTGGCTTCCGTCTCGGCCGTACCCGTCATGCCCGCCAGCTTTTTGAACATGCGGAAATAATTCTGGAAGGTGATGGTCGCCAGCGTCTGGTTCTCGCGCTCGATCTTGACGCCTTCCTTAGCCTCAATCGCCTGGTGCAAACCGTCGGACCAGCGCCGCCCCGGCATCATTCGGCCGGTAAACTCGTCGACGATGATGACCTCACCCTCCTTGATGACGTATTCCACGTCCTTGCGATACAGCGCGTGCGCCTTGATCGCCGTCTCGACATGATGCTTCAGCGGCCAGTTCTCGGGGTCTGCAATGTTCCCGATGCCCAGCAGTCCCTCGACTTTTACCCAGCCGTCGTCGGTGACGGTAATGTTGCGGTGCTTCTCGTCGACCACAAAGTCGCCCGTAAGCTGTGCTGGCTCTCCCGGTGCGACGTCGATCTCCTCGCCTTTTTCCAGCTTCGGAATGATCCGGTTCACCTTGTAATACTTGTCGGTCGACTCCTCACTCGCCCCGGAGATAATGAGCGGCGTGCGGGCTTCGTCAATCAGGATGGAATCCACTTCGTCGACGATCGCGTAGTTGTGCCCGCGCTGGACACAATCCTTAATGTCGAACTTCATGTTGTCGCGCAGGTAATCGAAGCCGAACTCATTATTCGTGCCGTAAGTCACGTCTGCGGCGTAAGCTGCTCGTCGCTCCTCGTCGTCCAGATCGTGCACGATCACGCCCACCGTGAGGCCCAGAAAGCGGTACAGCTTGCCCATCCACTCCGAGTCGCGCTTGGCAAGGTAGTCGTTGACCGTGACCACGTGCACGCCTCGCCCGCTAAGCGCATTGAGATACACCGGGAGAGTGGCTACCAGGGTTTTTCCTTCGCCGGTCTTCATTTCCGAGATCGTTCCCTGATGCAGCACCATGCCGCCGATCAACTGCACATCGAAATGCCGCATGTTGAGCACGCGGCGTCCGGCTTCGCGCACCACCGCGAAGGCCTCAACCAGAATCTCGTTCAGCACTTCCTGCAGAGCGTCGTATTCTTCTTTCTCCAGACGCTTCTGCCGATCAAGATCGCCCTCGTCCTCCGCTTCAACGCCATCAGCGCTCTCAGCAGGCAGGTTTCCCCCACCGCCAAAGCGGCTCATCCGTTCCTGAATGCGCTGCCGAAATTCGTCGGTCTTGGCACGCAGCTCGGCGTCGGTGAGCTTCTCAATCTGCGGCTCAACGACGTTGATGGCCTGCACCTTCGGCATCAGCGCCTTGATGACGCGCTCATTCTTCGTGCCGAACACCTTGCCTAGCAGCTGATTAATCAAACTGGAAATCCTTCAGAGGGCACTCCGCCCAAACTATTCTTAAAGCCTAGCATATTCGATGCAAACGCCGTCCGAGGCGCACCTGAACTCCGCACCTTTAGTATAATCGTCGCATTCCGCCGCCGGTCTTACGGAGGTTCCATGACTGTGCGCCTCTCCTCGCTGCTCCTCCTGGTTGTTCTCCTTCTTGCTCCCGCAGTCGCGAAGGAGAAGAACAAACCTCTGTTAGCCGCCTATGTTTTGCATGCCCGTACGGTGCGGGTTGTCATCGATCCCGACGCCGGAGAACCGCTGGACCAACCCAACGCCAACGTAACCGCTCGCGACAATGTGGAGAAAAAGCTCTTGGACTGGGGACGATTCGACCTCCTCATGGACGGCGCTGAGTCCGACCTCATAATCGTCGTCCGTACTGGCAACGGTAAGTCCATGAACCCCAGGATCAAGGGTGGTCCGATCGATCAGCGCCCGGGAGTCGCGCAAGGCAGCGATACCAGCATTCGTATCGGCGGCCAGCAAGGCCCCACTCCCCCACTCCACGATCCCAGCGTGTCACCGCCTGACCGAGGGCCGCACCTCGGCAACGAGGTTGGCCCCTCCGAAGACAGCTTCGAAGTCTATCGTGGCGGCGTAGAGAATCCTCTGGATTCAACCCCGATATGGCGTTACACCGCGAAGGATTGTCTTCGCGCGCCCAACGTCTCTGCCGTAGAAGAGTTCCGCAAGGCCGTTGCAGAAGCGGAAAAGCCGCAGCCGAAAAAACCCTGAGCCGGAAACTCGACTCGCGATACCACGAAACTACCCTTTTGTCCGCACAGCATCCCGGCTGTATTTCGTGTATATTCCCCACGACGAATGCCTACTTTCTACGACCTCTTTGTCGAATGTTCCAAGGTATGGCCCGACAACGTCGCGCTTGAAATCCAGCGTCACGATCATCTGGAAAGCTGCACCTACGCCCAACTTCGACACATGGCCGAATCTGTGGGTCGCTGGATCAGGGAAAACGGCTTCACGGCCGGTTCCCGCGTGGCCATTCTCGCTGACAACCATCCCCGCTGGGTCGCGGCTTATCTGGGCATCATCGCCTCCGGCTGCGTTGCCGTACCACTCGATACCGCCTTGCACGCCGACCAAGCCACCAAACTTCTGAAAGACAGCGCCGCGTCCGCCATTTTCTGTGATGCCAGGCATCTTCCCGTTGCACGTCCCGCAGTGGCGGAACTCAATCTAGGCTTGATCCTCATGGATCCAGACCGCATGACAAACTACTCCCTTCGGGAGAACTGGCTCGGCAACCTGCCTGCGATCTTCAATAGCGGCCCCGGCAAGTTCAAACCAGCACCCGCCAATAATGCTGACCTTGCCTCCTTGATCTACACCTCCGGCACGACCGCCGACCCAAAAGGCGTCATGCTGACGCACGCCAATTTTCTCGGCGAGGTCGAGGCCGTCTTCAATTGGGTCGACATCGGGCCCAACGATGCGCTGCTCGGCGTCCTGCCCTTATTCCATGTGCTGGCCTTGATGGCGAACCTGCTCTTACCCCTGGTCAAGGGTTCGCGTGTCGTGTATCTGGAAACGCTCAACACCACAGAACTGATGCGGGCGCTGAACGAACGTAACATCACCGCCTTCGCGGTCGTACCGCAATTCTTCTACCTGATTCACGATCGCGTCTTCCAGGAAATTGCCGAACGCGGCGCCCTCACGCAGAAGATTTTCGGTGCCCTGGTTGCCCTCAACCGTACCCTGCGCAGGGTCGGCATCAACGCGGGGCCCATTCTGTTCCGCAAAATCCACCACGCTGTCGGACCGAAGATGCGTTACCTCGCGACCGGCGGATCGCGCTTCGATCCCCTCATTGCCAAAGACTTTTACGATCTCGGCATCGACGTGTTACAGGCCCTGGGCCTGACCGAAACCACCGCCGCCATCTACGTGAATTCTCCCAACCACGTTGTGATCGGCTCGGTGGGAAAGGCCATGAAAGGCGTGGAGGGCAAGATCGTCGATCCCCAGCCTCAGGAAGATGGACCCGCCGTCGGTGAACTCATCGTCCGCGGCCCCGTGGTCATGAAGGGATACTGGAACCGTCCCGATGCCACCGCCGCCGTTCTGCGCGATGGATGGCTCTACACCGGCGATCTCGGTTACTTCGATTCCCAGGGAAACCTGTTCCTCACCGGGCGCAAGAAAGAAGTCATCGTGCTGAGCAACGGGAAAAATGTCTACCCCGAGGAGATCGAGGCTCACTACCTGAAGTCGCCCTACATCAAGGAACTAGCGGTCGTCGGCCTCGAAGGCAAACCCGGGGAGGGCGGCGACCGTCTGCACGCTGTGATTGTCCCGAACTTCGACGTGCTGCGGCAGAAGAAAATCGTCAATGCCAAAGAAGTCGTCCGTTACAACGTCGAGGGCCTCTCGCAGCAAATCGCCTCTACCAAGCGCATTGGCAGTTATGAAATCTGGAACGAAGATCTGCCGCGTACCACGACCCGCAAGATCAAACGTTTTGAGGTGGAAAAGCGGGTCAAGGCGAACGTGGCAAAAAAAGTTTCAGACGATCCCGACCTGCCCGCCGAGAAACCCCTGACTGACGATGAAAACACCTGGCTCAATCAACTAGACGTCCAGCGCGGACTCAAGGTTGTGCGCGAAGCCGCCCGCGCCGCGCCCCAAAATCTCCGGCCCACCCACAATCTGGAATTGGACCTCGGCCTCGACTCCATGCAGAGGATCGAACTCCTCAGCCGCCTCGAAGACGAACTGGGCGGCAACATCGACGAGTCGCGACTCACGGAAATCTACACCGTCCGCGATCTCCTCGATGCAGTTCTTGCCAGCGCCGCCGCCGGAGACGCCGCGCCCCGCGCCGCCTTCGCGGGATGGAAGGCAATTCTGGCCGAAGACCCCACCGACCCCGAAGTGCTGGCTCTGAAGGATCCGCATCCCGCCTTCGATACGATCTGGTATCCCGTAACCAGAGTCATCCAAATGATCTCGCGCGACCTGTTTCACCTGCGCGTCTCCGGCTTGGAGAACCTGCCGTCGAGCGGCCCTTACATTGTCTCGCCCAACCACCAGAGCTACTTCGATCCGGTGGTGGTAGCCTCCGTGGTACCAAGAAATATCCTCGTGAATTCCTTCGCCGTTGGAACCAGTGACATTTTCGGCCAAGGCTTCATGCGGCACCTTGCGCGCTGGATTCGCGTTGTAGTCCTGGACCCCGACGCCAATCTCATCCCCGCCATGCGAGCCGGGGCCTATGGTCTTCGCCAGGGGCGCATCCTCTTGCTCTACCCCGAAGGCGAGCGCTCCATCGATGGTACCCCGCGAATCTTCAAGAAAGGGGCGGCCATCCTGTCGATCCACACGCAGGTGCCGATCGTTCCGGTGGCCATTGAGGGGTTTTACGAAGCGTGGCCGAGGAGCAAGAATTTCTTCCAGAAGTTGGCGCCCCTAGAGATTGTGTTCGGCGCGCCGATTTATCCGCCCCCAGAGTCGGAGGCCTCCGAGGCAGCTTACGAGAAACTGACCGCCGACCTGAAATCCAGAATTGTCGAAATGTGGGAGAAACTGCGGGAGCAGCGATAGCTCAGGCCCCATGGCTGTTGCAGAATCCGCGTTTCACCATCGACCGGCGTCTCAATACTTCGACCCAAGCCCCGCAATAAGGTCGTGGGTGTAGGCTAGAGAGCCAATATGCAAATCGATCTTCACGGATATCACCCGGCGGAGATAGTGTGGAATGGCGTCCTTGCCAAACTCGTTGAGCAAGTTTGGGAGATGGGAGAGCGGGACCTAATTCTGATTCACGGGCATGGGCGCAATCGGGGCATTACGCCCGGTTTCGTGAACACCAACACGGGCTTCTTTGGGCTTCAGATAAGAAGTGCCTTGCGGCATGACAAGGGATTGCGCCGATGGATTCACCACACGACTCTTGATTGCAGCAACCCGGGTCTGACCAGCGTGTCATTGAAGCCAAACCGTTCTCCCGTCCGTGTTCGCGTAGATCCTGACTTGCTGCCGAAATAGGGCGAACAAGCGAACCCCATACGACCTCGCCCTTACCAGCCCGCATTCTGAACGTTAACGCGCTGTTTGCTTCAGTTGACTTCCGGCTTGTCGGTAAATCCAACGAAGTAACCGTCTGATGTAGAATTCTGCCGGAAATCAAGTCCCGCTTCAACAGGAGTGAACGTGAACTACGCCCGCATTGCATTGGCATCCCTCGGGGCTATGGTCGCCTACTTTGTCTATGGCTTTGCCATGTTCGCCGCATGGCCATCAATGAAAACTGAATTCACGAAGTACCCCAATGTCTATCGTCCCAAGGACGAGATGATGAAGGTGATGCCCTACGGCATGGTAGCCATCCTCATCGCTATCGTGGTCGTCGCCATTCTCTACGCGAAAATCTATACCGCTCGTGGCGGAATCGTACCAGGGATATACCTCGGCGCACTCATCGGCCTTTTCTCTGTCTGCACCTTCGCGATCCACAACTACATCAACCTGAACATCGGCCTCAAGTTGACCATCTACCAGTCCATCGCCTACTTCATTCAGTGGGTCGTCGTGGGCGCAGCCATCGGCCTCCTCTACAAACCATCGTAGATTTGTCGGCAAAAACAGAGTTATCTAGACACAAGCTTTGGGAAGTTGACAAAGGCTGGTCAGTAAAGCAGAAACTACTAATCCTCAATTGGTGGAAAATCTCGACTACGCTCGAAACCCCCTCGCTACTCCGCATGTCCTACGCTTGGGGGCGATCAGACGGCGCAAGATTGTGACGCCTGTTCTCGTCAGTTGACGTTATATTCTGGAAGAAGATGCTAGAACTCTCGACCCTGTACCGACCTGTTGGGCAGGCTGAATTTGAGCTTGTTCGCGCATCGGGCTTCCGGAGTTTCCCGCCCCGCTTGCCACATCAACCTATTTTCTATCCCGTCCTTGGCGAGCAGTACGCGACACAGATTGCGAGGGACTGGAACCAAAAGGACGAAACATCGGGCTTCGCCGGATATGTATTGCGCTTCAGCGTGCGAACTGAGTTCCTGAATCACTACGAGATTCACATCGTCGGAAGTTCAGACCACCGGGAATACTGGATACCGGGTGAAGACTTGCAAAAATTAAATGAAAACATCGTGGGAACCATCGAGGTCATCTCAGAGTTCCGCAGCAAGCAGTGATCGCTCTCAGACGGCGCGAAATCGAGCATCTTGGCGAAAAATCTTAGTTTCCTATCGACAAGTGCCCCGGCGGTGAGCTTCCGCGCGGAGCCAAGTGTTTCGCGCCGGGGCACTTGCGATAGGAGGATTTGTACGAAGGCGCTGGCGCGGCGGACGCGGGGGAGCTATGGGTTTTGCATGCGCGATTCGCGATTTGTTCGTCGCAGGGTTGGGTTGAGCGGACTGGTAAAAGGTGTCGGCGAGAGTATGGGTAGGTCCGAGGAGGCGATCCGGTGCGGGTAATTTACGAAAGTAAGTGGTGGATTGAGGTGGATTTCGGTGAGTACAGACACTACGGCTGTCGGAGCAGAAGCTCGCGCTGTGGAGAGCGGCATGGTTGGATGATTAGGAAGAGTCAAGGTACGCGCTCCTGGTCGAGAGTTGCCAAGCAGTAGTGACAGAGAATATTTCGACGATAAGCATGGGAGTGGAACAGTGTGGGCAGCGGAAACAAGTGGGCTGAGTGGGGGATGAAGTGACGGCTGCGGGGGTGTGCGCCGTGGGATAGTCGGCGAGCAGGCGCTGACAGAGCGGCAAGAGTCTGGCACGGCGGCGAGTGGCGAGGAAGCCGAAAGAGCGGATGCGGACAAAGCCGCGGGGTAGGACGTGAAGCAGGAAGCGGCGTAGGAACTCTTGCGAACCGAGCGTCATCATTCTCTTCTTATGTCCGTGGGCATAATCCTTCCAGCGGAAAGTAACCTGGTCATGCTGGAAAGCCACGAGGCGATGGTTGGTGATGGCTACGCGATGGGTATAGCGGGCGAGATAGCCGAGTACATGGTGGGGACCGCCGAAGGGCGGCTTGGCGTAGACGACCCAGTTCTGACGGAACAAGGGGCGCAAGAAGGAGCGGAAGGCCTTTTCGTTTTCCAGCGGCTTGAGAACTCCGGCGAAGGCGAGTTGGTGTTGCTGGAATCGTCGTTTTAAGCCGGCGACGAACTTGCCGCGGAAGATGCGACTGAGGACGTGGACGGGCAGGAAGAAGGGATAGCGGGGATGGATCCAGCGGGTTCGGTCGGGCGAGAGACCTCCGGCAGGAATGACACAGTGGAGGTGAGGATGAGCCAGCAAGTTTTGTCCCCAGGTATGCAAGACCGAAAGGAAGCCAATGTCTGCCCCCAGATGGCGGGGATCTCGGGCGACCTCTTGTAGAGTCTCTGCACTGGCGCGGAACAAGAGGTCATAGAGGACCTTCTTGTTCTGCAGCGCCAGTGCGGAGAGTTGGTGAGGCAGAGTAAAGACAACATGGACATAGGCGACGGGCAGAAGTTCATTCTGCCGAGCCATGATCCACTTGTCGCGAGCGCCACTCTGGCACTTGGGACAATGGCGATTGCGACAACTATTAAATGAGATGGCGCGATAGCCACAGCGCGGGCACTTATCACGATGCCCACCGAGTGACGCCGTACGGCAGCGAGCGATGGCGCGCAGCACTTTCCGGTGGGCCCAGTGGATCCAGCGGAAGTTGTGCTTGACGAAGCGATCACCTTGGGCGCGAACGATATCGGCCACCTCGAGGAGGGGCCGAGTCATTTTTGCTTGAGCCTCCGCGAGCGTTTGACGCCCTCGAGGCCGGAGACTTGCAGAGCATCGAGCGGATTGGGGATGGCGCGCAGATGCTTGGGCGAGAGATGCAGGTAGATGAGGGTGTGCTCCAGCCTGGAATGTCCGAGTAGGACCTGAATGGTACGCAGGTCGGCGCCCGCTTCCAGAAGGTGGGAAGCACAACTATGTCTCAAGCTGTGGGGAGAAAGGCGTTTCGTGATGCCGGCCCTTTGGGCAGCTTGCCGGCACGCTAACCACACTATATTGGGGCTGATGGGGACGTCGGCGCGCACTCCTTTCACGGTGCCCGGAAACAGGAAGTTGGTGGGCCGCATCCAGCGAAAGTAGACGCGCAGAGTCTCCAGCAGCTTGGGGCTCAAAGGAACCTCTCGGTCGCAGCCGCCCTTACCTTGGTTAATGCGAATCATCATGCGCTGACTGTCGATGTCTTGTACCTTCAGCCGGCAGAGCTCGGCCCGGCGTGCGGCGGTGGAATACAAGGTCATGAGGAGCGTGCGGTGATAGAGATTGCAGGCCGCGTCGATCAGTCGGGTCACTTCCTCCGGGCTGAGCACGGTCGGCAGTCGCTTGCGGGACTTCGGAAATGGAATGTACTCAGCCAGAAAATGCCGACGCAGTGTCTTTACGAACAAGAAGCGCAACGCGGACACATACTGACTGACCGTGGCAGGAGCCAACTTCTTGAATTGAAACAGATGAGCCTGATACTGCCGAATTTGCTCGGGCCCGAGCTTGTCCGGTGGCTGGTGAAAATACTCCGCAAAATCGCGGACGATGCGAACGTAGGTTCTTGCGGTACGATGGGAGTAATTACGACGCTGGATTTCTTCCAGCATCTGTTTGCGTAGTTGGGTCACAGGGACCTCCTTTTTCTGTGACCCAACTTACTTCTCACTTCAATCCCTTACCAACTGCCGATCCTCGAACACGCGGTAGCGTCCGCCGCGCCAGCGGCTTCGTACAAATCCCCATTACGCTCAACTCTCTCGGGCGAACAAACAGCGCAAGCTTGTGACAGTGCCTGATTTCGTCAGGGATGTCCAAGAGGCTCGGGAACATCTTCAGCAGGGATCCCGAAATCCACGTGAGTACGCTTCTCGGCGCGACCGAGCTGGATGATCGTTGCATTCTTTTCGCTCCGAACGCCGGGATAGTAAACGGGAGTTTTAGCTTTCCTTTCAGCTGAATTTCGAGTGTCGACGGTGATCACGTAATTCCCACTTCGGGTCTCGATATGATCAGTATCTCGAATGCCGACGCCGACCAGGTAACGGGCAGGGTCCAAACCTGTGGCCTCGAAGTATCCGTTCGCATCGACGTAGGCTGACGTGAATCGTTGGTCATCCACGGACACTATCTCTACCCACGGGTGAACCGTGAAAGGCTTCCCATCTGCTGAGCCGATGCGGCCCGAAATTTTGCCGTCCGTCTGGAGCATAAAACCGGTTGAAGCCGCGGCCGGCCTAGCTTGTGCAACCGGCGGGCAAGTGCAGAGGTCCTTCGGCACCAAAGAACGGCGCCTCAGGATGACAAGATTTGCCGTGGCCGTCGAAAGAGTCCGTTCGACATAAGCTAGCGCGCGCCGTTTCCGGCGGACACGACTCGACCATATTCTGTCGCGCGGCTGAGGCGGTCGAACATGCGCCATGCCGCGAGCGACACTTTGCTGATCGCCTCTTCCCCGTCGCGTTCGTTGCGGAGGAACGACGTCATGACGCAAATCACGTAGGGTCGGCCCTCGACGAACACGATGCCGGAATCGTTGCGCACTGCTTCCAGCGAGCCCGGCTTGTTGGCGATCTTCACGCCAGCGGGCAGGTCACGGGGAATCCATGAATCTTTGTTGGTGCTCAGGACTGTGAAGAAGTCCGCGGTCGACTCTTGGTTCAGCAGCTTGCCGTGGTAGATGGCAGCGAGCAGGGTCATCATCTCGCGGGGCGTGGAAATATTTTCGCGGCCTTGCTTGGCCGCTTCCAGATCCATCATTTTGCGGCGTAGCTGCGTGTGGGTGAGGCTGAGCGAAGCGAGCATGGCGTTGACGTTGGGCATGCCCACGCGGTCGATGAGAACATTGGTGGCCGAGTTGTCGCTCACCGCGACCATCATCGTGGCGAGATCGCGCAGGGTGAGACGCGTGACATCGGGCGTGAGTCCGCCCATGATGTCGCTGTCGGGAACCAGATCGGACGACCGCACAGTGTAGGGATCCGTGAGCTTGAGTTTGCCTCGTTCCGCCTGCAAATAGAGATTGACCAGCACCGTGATCTTGATGGAGCTGGCCTGGGCGAAGACTTCGTCCTCGCGGAGGAAAAAGTGGTCGCCCGTCGTGAGGTCCTCGATGGCGACTCCCATGACGCCGTCGAGATGGTTGTCGACGTCGTGAATAGCGGACTCCAGTTTCTGCCAGAGAACTTTCTGTTTGCCGCCGGAAGCGCCTGGCTCAACGGTTTGGGCTAGGCAGGCAGAAAGGCATAGGACGCAGCAGAGTAAAGGATTCAAGGGCCTGGTCTCCTGACGGCAGGGATTGTAGCAGGAGGCGACTTGAGAGAGCCGTATGCCGGGGTCAAAGCTTCAACGCTACTCTGATCCTTGACAGCGCGAGCTAGTGCTTCTGGAGATGCCGGGATGTAGTTTTGCCGAAAACAGTTTCGGCGACTTCAGTGAGCTTTCCCATTACCACGTCAGAACACATTCCGACGAGGAAGCCGACAGCGTAGGCGTAGAGCCTGGGATCAGTGCCGGAACTGGCTTCAAAAGTTACCCCAAGAAGACCCGCCTGGACCACGGCATATGCCGAGACCGATAGAAATATGCCCATAAAGGGCGAAGTCACCCGCCAGACAATGAGGTCCTGGCGCCAGATGTGATTGGTGATGGCACGGACATACCACTTCATCGCATAGATCCAGCTGCCGGCAATCCCGCCCAGGGCACAGCACAGAAATCGCTGGGCTACCTCGTGCTTCGAGAGGTCCATGCGCAACAGAATGGTCGTGACGACCACCGCGAACGACAGCACACAAGCCAGGTAAATGCCTTCCCACCGAATGCTCCGCCATGCCTCGGGCGGATATGCGGTCTTCCAGTCGAGAGCGCTCGCGACCCCAGCGATTTCCTCGGAAGCTGTTGGCGGGAGGCCCATCGGCGGAGCAATTGATGCGGCCATAAAACTCTCCTGCTGCGAGCCGTCTAGCGTCGACTGCCAGCTGGGCGAACTCCGGGGGTGGCCGCTCTTCATCTGGATGGTGCAGTAGGAGGTATGAGCGTTTCAGCTTGGAGAGGAATGGGAAGGAAGAAGTCGAAGGAGCGGCGCTTTAGCATGCCTGGCCGATGAGAAGGCAATAGCCGTCGGGATCGTCGACAAATCGGGAGTCGCTATTTGCTGCCCTACGACACCCATGCTAAACTAAACTAAGTAGACTTAGTTCATGAGAAATTATGAAAACAGTGAACATTCACGAGGCAAAAACGCAGCTCTCGAAACTCATAGAAGAGGCGTCCAAGGGCGAATCGTTCGTCATTGCCAAGGCTGGCAAACCGGTCGTAAAGGTCACCGCCCTTAGCGCTCCAACCGGCGCTCAGGTCCGAAGGCTCGGTTTCATGGCCGGACAGATCTCTGTGCCTGACGACTTTGACCGAATGGGCAAGGAGGAGACCGAGCAAATGTTCGGCGGTGGTGCATGAAACTTCTGCTGGATACACATCTCCTCCTGTGGGCTGCCGGTGAACCCGGCCGCCTCTCAAAACAAGCTCGAACTCTGATCGACAATCCGGCAAACGAGATCCTCTTTAGCGCGGCTAGTTTGTGGGAAGTGGCAACTAAACGCGGGTTGGGCAGAGATGATTTCAAGGTAGATCCGCGGCTACTGCGCCGCGGTCTATTGGACAACGGATACAGCGAGTTGCCAATCATCAGTGATCATGTGGTTGCAATCGACAGCCTGCCGCTGATTCATAAGGATCCTTTCGACAGAATCTTGGTGGCACAGGCGATTTTCGAAGGTGTTACGCTGCTGACCATCGACTCCTTGGTGTCGCAGTACCCAGGTCCGATCAGGGAAGTGTAGCGATTCCAGAATGCGGTCCCGCTCCACCGCGGTGCGCTGCACGTCAGCGACCTGTACCATCGGCACGAGGCCCGGTGACGCCCCTTGTGAATGTTTCAGCCATCAATTTTCGCTGCCCGCAGTTGTTTCACCGCGGTTTCGGAGCTGACCGGCGAATAGTAAACCTCTTTGAAGGTGTAGGAGCGAGCTCTGGAGCCCAGGACCGGGAGGATTTCGATGTGCCAATGGTAGTCATCGTCGATCGTTTTCCAGTAGCCAAGATTCTTCGAGGGATGCAAGCTGCTGGGCGAAGTGTGCAGCACGAGATGGAAATCCTCGGTGATGGAGCGCACTCGTTGCAACGTTCGACGGAGAAGCGCGGCCAGGTTAGTGCGCAGTCCCGGACGATTCAGTCCCGCCCGTTCGAAGGAAGAATCGTGATAACGCGGCAAGATCCAGGTCTCGTAGGGCACTCGCGGAGCATATGGACAGACCGCCAGGTAATCGCCGCGAGCTTCGATAACCCGCTGCGCCTGGCGTTCTTCCTGCTGGATAATGTCGCAAAAGACGCATCGTTCCTTGCCGACGAAATATTCCCGCCCAGCCCGCAACTCGTAAAGCACGCGCCGTGGCACGAACATGGTTGCGGTGATTTGTGACGTGGGATGGCTGAATTCCTGGCCGGCATTCTTGCCGTAGTCCTTGAAGAGACTGACGTACTTGACGCGCGGATCGCGCTTGAGGTCGAGAATGCGCTCGGCGGCCAGGCGGAGAAAATGCGCGATCTCCTCATCGCTGGCGTTCCACAGATGGCGGTCATGGCGCGGATTTTCGATCAGCACTTCATGCGCCCCCACGGAGTGCATGCAGTCATAGATGCCATCACCGCGGCGGCCGGGCTCGCCTTCGATGTGATAGAGAGGCCTGGGATGCACCACGGCGCGCGCCGACCACACGGCGCCGGGACTGTTTGGAGTAACCGCAATCACCTGCAGCGGCGCCTTGGCGTCGGAACAGAACAGGCAGGGGGCTTCGGCGCGCGAGGCCGCTTCGCCCGGGTCATCGCCAGTGATGACCCAGGAACGTGTGATGGGATCCTTTCGGAGTTCCATAGGGAAGGAGAACATTGGGAGAGAAGCGGAGTCAACTGCGAATCTGAGAAGGTGTGGGACGGACACTCCCATCCGTCGCTTTTGACTGTGGTGATACAGTGCCGACGACTCCAACTTCACAAGATCAACACCAAGATCAACGGCAGCGGACAGAGCCTGCCCTGAGCGAAGCCGAAGGGAGTGTCCGCTCCACACCTGTTATAATCCGCCGAAGCCCGCCAGATGACCGAGCCGTCCACTCCGCTGATGCGGCAATATGCCGCGGTCAAAAAGGAACATCCTACAGCGCTGCTGTTCTTCCGACTGGGCGATTTCTACGAATTGTTCTTCGATGACGCCATCGTAGCCGCGAAAGAGCTACAGATCACTTTAACTTCGCGCAACAAGGAGAAAGGAATCGCAGTGCCGATGTGCGGCGTTCCCTATCATGCCGCCGAGGGGTACATCGGGAAACTGATTCGCAGGGGCTTCAAGGTTGCCATCTGCGAACAGATGGAAGATCCCCGGCTGGCCAAGAAGTTGGTGCGGCGCGAAGTGACGCGCGTAGTCACGCCCGGAACGGCGGCGGATTCGTCGCTGGGCTCGGAGGAAAACAACTTTTTGGCGGCGCTGGCTAAGGTGGGCGATCGCGTGGGATTCGCAGCGCTGGATTTGTCGACCGGGGAGTTTCGGGCTACGGAGTTCGCCGGCGAGGGAGCGATGCGGCGAGTGCAGGAGGAGCTGGAGCAACTGCGACCCAAGGAATTGCTCTATGGGTCAGCGGCACCGTTGTTCGAGCGCGGAAGCACAGAAGAGCAGCCGAGCTTCGCCCCGTCGAAAATCCCCACCCTTCGACAGGCTCAGGGCGAGATTTCTGGCGCAAAGAACGCGCGAGAGATGGGGCACCCGCTGTCCTCACATGGAGCTACCTGCACCGAGACGCCCCTGGACGACTGGATTTTCGCGCCGGATCACGCGATTCCGTTGCTGGAGAATCACTTCGGGGTGCTTTCGCTCGAAGGATTCGGACTGGCGGGACGGCCGGCAGCGGCGTCGGCTGCGGGCGCAATCTTGCACTATGTGCGCTCGACGCAGCGCGGCTCGCTCGATCACGTGGATCGCATCGGATGGTACGAGCGGCAGAATTGCCTGGTCCTGGACGCGGTGACGGTGCGCAACCTGGAGATGATCGAGCCGCTGTTCGCTGGTGCGGATGCAGGGGTGACTCTGTTTCGCTCGATCGATTGTGCGGTCACGCCCATGGGCAAGCGGTTGCTGCGGGCCTGGCTGCTGCGGCCCTCGCTCGATTTGAACGAGATCAATGCCCGGCTTGATGCGGTGGAAGCGGGCGTGAAGGACATTGTGGCGCGCGAGGAGTTGCGGCGGGCGCTCGATGGAGTGCTCGATTTGGAGCGACTCCTCAGCCGGGTCACCCTTGAGACTGCGAATCCTCGAGACGTGCTCGCTCTGGCCGCATCGCTGGCGAAGATTCCGGCGGCGAAGGCTGCGGTCGGACGGCTGGCTGCTTCTCGGTTGGAAGTGCTGAACTCGTCCCTCGATGAGTTGCGCGATCTGCGTGAGCGCATCGAGAAAACAATAGTGCCCGAGCCGCCGTTGACCTTTAATGACGGTGGAGTGATTGCCGCCGGCGTGGATCGCGACCTGGACGATTTGCGGGAGCTCTCGCGCAACAGTAAGCAGGTGCTGGCGCAGATCGAGCAGCGGGAGCGCGGGCGCACGGGCATTGGCTCACTGAAAGTGAAGTTTAATTCGATTTTTGGATACTACATCGAGGTTTCGAAGGCCAATCTGCACCTGGTTCCACAGGACTACGAGCGCAAGCAGACACTAGTGAATGCGGAGCGCTTCACCACCCCGGAATTGAAGGAGTACGAGACCAAGATTCTTGATGCGCAGGAGAAGATTGTCGAGATCGAGCGGCGATTGTTTACCGAACTGCGTACTGCGATCGCGGCGGAGGCACGACGAATTCGGCAAACTGCATTGGCGCTGGCGGAAGTGGACGTGCTGGCGTCGCTGGCCTACATCGCGGCGCTACGCAACTATTGCCGGCCACAGTTTCTGGAGTCGAGCGCTGGCGGCGAACTAGAAATCATCGAAGGCCGGCATGCGGTGATCGAGAAGCAGGAGATGGCCGGAGGCAGCGACCGCTTTGTGCCCAACGATCTCTATCTCAACGGGACGACGCATAACATCCTGCTGCTGACTGGGCCGAATATGGGCGGCAAGTCGACTTATCTGCGGCAGACAGCGCTGGTGGTGATCATGGCCCAGATGGGATCGTTCGTTCCAGCGCGCTCGGCGCGCCTGAGCGTGGTCGACCGCGTGTTCACCCGCATTGGAGCCAGCGACAACCTGGCACGAGGCCGCTCGACGTTTATGGTCGAGATGACGGAGACGGCGGCAATTCTGCATACGGCGACGGCACGGTCGCTGATCCTGTTGGATGAAGTTGGGCGGGGCACAGCCACGTACGATGGGTTGGCAATCGCGTGGGCCGCCGTCGAGTATCTGCACGCGCGGGTGCGGGCCAAAACTCTTTTCGCCACTCACTATTTCGAGCTGACGGAGTTGGCCGAGCAACTGTCGGGAGTGAAGAACTACCACGTTTCGGTAAAAGAGACGGGTGGCGGGATTGCCTTTCTGCGGAAGGTCGAACCTGGAGCCGCCGACCGCAGCTACGGGATCGAAGTGGCGAAGCTGGCTGGATTACCAAATGAAGTGGTGACGCGGGCGCGCGAGGTATTGGCGGAACATGAGTTTGCCGAACTGCAAGCCACGGCGCATCTTTCGCCGGGGGCCGTTCCGCCGCCAGCGCAGTTGACGATCTTCACGCCACTGTCGCAGCCGGTGCTGGAGAAGTTGAGAGAAGTGGACTTGAACCGGATCACGCCGCTCGAAGCGCTGAATTTGCTGGCGGAGTTGAAGAAAGAAATCTAATCACAAAAGGCCACGGAGGAAAATCTGGCACAGGCGCTCGGACAACTAGTGATCGTCGGCTTTGACGGCACGGAGATGACGACGCGGCTCAGTTCCCTGCTCACACGGTTGCAGCCAGCTGGAGTAATTCTGTTCGCGCGGAACATTCAGAGTGCGGAGCAAACATGGCGACTCCTGCGTGAGTGCCAGAAGTGCGTTGCCACGCCGCTGTTCACCTGTGTTGACCTTGAGGGCGGAAGCGTGGATCGGTTCCGCGACGCGCTGGTAGCCGCGCCTTCGGCGGCGGATGTGTTTACGGCCGGCGATCGCAAGCTCTATCGGAAGCACGGAGAGCTCATCGGCAAGAACTGCCAGGCACTTGGATTTAACGTTGACTTCGCGCCAGTGCTCGATCTGGCGTTCGAGGCTTCGCGCACGGTGATGGGTTCGCGGGTGGTGTCTGACCACCCTCAGTCGACCGTTGCCTATGCACGGGAGTTCCTCACCGGGCTGCGCTCCGCGAGGGTCCTTGGATGCGGCAAGCATTTTCCTGGGCTCGGCGAAGGCAAGCTCGATAGCCATCACGAGTTGCCCGTCATCGACAAGCCGTTGAAGAAGCTTTGGGCAGAGGATCTGGTTCCCTACCGGACGCTGCGGAGACAGCTGCCGTTCGTCATGATTTCTCACGCGGCGTATCCGCAGGTTACGCGCGAGCGGATTCCGGCGTCGCTGTCGAAGATATGGATCACCGACATTTTGCGCAAGCGGATCGGATATCTAAATCTGATCGTGTCGGACGATCTCGAAATGGGCGGAGTGCTGGCGGCGGCTTCGGTTGGAGAGGCGGCGGTGGAATTCATTCGCGCGGGCGGTGATTTGTGCCTTGTCTGCCATCGTGAGGACTACATCACGAACGCTTACGAAGAGCTGGTAAAGTCTGTTGAGCGTGACTGGAGATTTGCTCGTCGAGCTGGCGAAGCGCAGCGGCGTGTGCTGGCGTTTAAGAAGAAACACGCGGGCGGGGACGCCCGCGCCACACGGGCTCCTTCGGCGGCAACGATTGAGAAGTTGTCGCGTGTGTTGTGGGAGTTCGGGGAGCAGGTGCGGCTGGCGCCACTCAGCCGGCCTGAGAGCGCGCGGCGGCTGCGCACATGAGCGGGGATGGCATGGTCGTGGCCGGAGTGATGAGCGGGACGTCTGCCGACGGCATCAATGTGGCGCTAGTGAAGATCAGCGAAAGAGACGGACTGGGCTCGCGCTCAGGGTCGGTTGCGGCTGGACGCGGTCGCGGGCGGGGGCGCCCGCGCCACATGATCAAGTTGGTGGGGCACGCAGAATATTCTTATCCTCGCAAAGTACGGGCGGCGGTGTTGGCCGCAATGAATGCGGCATCTGCGCGGGTGGCTGATCTGGCGCAGCTTAACTTTGTTTTGGGTGAACTTTATGCGGAGGCGGTGGTGGCTACCGAGCGGCGGTTTCGGGTGAAGGCGGAACTTGTCGGCTGTCACGGGCAGACTTTGTATCACCAGGGTGAAGTTCAGCCTTTTCTTGGGAAGAAGATAGCTGCGACATGGCAGACGGGAGAAGCGGCGGTGATAGCGGCGCGGGTCGGAGTACCAGTTGTGTCCGATTTTCGTCCGGCGGATATGGCGGCGGGTGGAAAGGGCGCGCCACTGGTTCCCTACCTCGACTACCTGATGTTTCGCGACGCGAAAGCGGGCCGGATCGTGCAGAACATCGGGGGCATCGCCAATCTGACGGCAATTCCGGCCGGAGCGCGCGCGAAAGATATCATCGCTTTCGACACTGGCCCTGGAAACATGGTCATCGACGCCTTGACTGAGGAGATGTTTGGGCGGCCGTTTGACCGCAGAGGGAAGATAGCAGCGTCAGGCAATGTGATTGAGCCGGTTCTGCGGCGGATGCTGGCAAACAAGTTCCTCCGACGTAGACCTCCGAAGACTGCGGGGCGGGAGGAGTTCGGCCGCGAATTTGTTCGCCAGTTCCTGGAGGCTTGCGGAAAAGCGCGCAAGCAGGATGTCGTGGCCACGGCCACCGCGCTGACGGCGCGGTCGATTGTCGATGCCGTGCAGCGGTTCGTCATGCCGAAGGCGCGTTCGCGCTCGAACCACTCATTCTGTGAAATGATTCTTTCGGGTGGTGGAGCGCGGAATGACACGCTGGCCGGCATGCTGGCGGAATGCCTGGGGTCGCTCGGTGTTCAGGTGCGATTCTCGGATGACTTCGGGCTGCCTTCGGAGGCCAAGGAGGCCGTCGCTTTTGCCCTGCTCGCGTACGAGACCTGGAACCGTAGGCCATCGAACGTTCCTTGCGCCACCGGCGCGACGCGGCCAGCGGTTTTGGGGAAGATCTCGTATGTGTAAGGAAGAGAGCGCTGTCGCGCTCATCTGCCTCATGTCACTCTCTCTTCTCCTTTCCTGCTCAGCCAGGCCTGATCCCAACACGCTGGTCATGCTCATCGAGGCGAGCCCAACGAACCTGGACCCTCGTGTGGGTATCGACGCTTGGTCGGAGCGCATCGACAGCCTGATCTGCGACGATTTGCTTTCGCGCGGAGATGATTTAAACGTGGCGCCCGGGTTGGCGGAAAGATGGGAGATTCCCGACCCCCTGACTTACGTTTTCCATCTGCATCGTGGGGCAAAGTTTCACGATGGCCGCCTGCTGACGGCGCGCGATGTGAAGTGGACGTTCGATTCGCTGCTGCAAGGCAAGATTCGCAGTACCAAGGCCGCGGTGTACAAGTTTGTCGATCGCATCGAAGCGACTGACGACGCAACGATCATCTTTCACATGAAAGAACAGGATGCGACGCTGCTCTGGAACCTGTCGGACGGCGCGATTGGGATCGTCCCTGCGGGCAGCGGGGATGAGATGACGAGACATCCCATCGGCTCAGGCCCATTCAAGTTCGTAAGCGCCGAGACCGACCGGGAGATCGTCCTCGAGCGCAATGACGACTACTGGGGCGAGAAGGCGAAACTGACGCGCGTGCGCTTTGTCGTGGTGCCAGACGAGACCACCCAGGCCCTCGAACTGCGCAAAGGCAGCGGTGACATCGCCATCAATTCGCTGACGCCGGACACCGTGCTGACTCTGGAGCGCAACCCCAATCTTGCTGTCGACAGCGCACAGGGGACGCGGTTTGCTTATCTCGGATTTAATCTCCGCGATCCAATCCTGAAAGATGTGCGCGTGCGACAAGCGATCGCCTACGCCCTCGATCGGAGACCGATGGTCGAGTATTTGTGGCGCGGCGAGGCCGAACTGGCGCGAAGCGTGCTGCCGACGCAGAGTTGGGCGTACAACGGTGACGTGCCGGCGTATGAGCATGATACCGAAAAGGCCAAGCAGTTGCTGGATGCGGCCGGACACCCAGCGGTCAATGGTGTGCGCTTTCACATCACCATGAAGACTTCTACGGACGCGAATACGCGCCTGATGGTGGCGGTGATGCAGCAGCAGTTGCGCGAAGTCGGAATCGCCCTCGACATTCGCAGCTTTGAATCGGCTACGTTCTTCTCCGACGTGATTCACGGGGCGTTTCAGATGTACGGGTTACGCTGGATCGGGGGCAACGAGGATCCCGACATTTTTGAATATGCGTTCCACTCGGCGAAGTTTCCGCCCAACGGGGCGAATCGAGGATTTTATTCGAACCCCAAATTAGACGCGCTCATCGACAAGGCACGGCGTGAGATTGATCCGAACGCACGTAAGCCCCTCTATGCCGAGGTGCAGCGCATACTCGCTGAGGATCTGCCGTACATTGACCTGTGGTATCTCGACAACGTTATGGTACACACGCGGCGGGTACGGAACCTGAAATTGAATGCAGCGGGGAATTATGATTTTCTTCGCACTGCGGAGCTGGCACCGTGAGCGCAATTGACGACTGGCTGCCGGAGTATCAAGTCCGCGCGCGCTATTCGATTCTGGTCGGCAGTTCCCCGGAGAAGACGGCTGCGGCGCTGAAGAAGGCAAGCTTCGCGGACCTGCCTATGGTGAGGGGATTGATGAGACTTCGCGGCTATCGGTTGGGGGACACAAAGCCCGCGGTTTCTCCCGCGGTGGAAGCCTGTCGGTTCGGGTCATTCCTGGAACTGGTGGCCAATCCCCGGGAAATTGTACTCGGCATTGCTGGCCGGTTCTGGCGACCGGACGGCGGAATTGTACGAGACCTCACCACGGACGGATTTCGCGACTTTCGCCGCATCGGCTACGCCAAAGCCGTCTGGAATTTCTACGTTTCTCCGGCGAATGGCAACTCACAGGTCAGCACGGAGACCCGAGTGCAGACCTTCGGGCGGCCAGCCGCAGTGAAGTTCCGACTCTACTGGGTCTTAGTCGGACCATTCTCTGGGCTGATGCGCAAGGCGATGCTGCGCGAGGTCAAGCGAATCGCCGAACGATCTGAGCCATGAGGGTGACGGCCCGACTCTGACTCGCTTTGGGAGTACCGTTGTCGCTCCTTTCCTGATTTTCTTGACGCGATCCGTGCGATCAAGAGCATAATGCAATTGGAAGCAGTTTCGCTGAAGCTGTAGCTGCGCGGCCCTCAGGGGCTGAAGAGTGTGCGTGAGAACGCTTCTTTCGCCTTTTCAGGGCTTGCTGTTTTTTCACTTACGGCTTGCGCCGTGGGCTTTATTCTTGCGCCGCTTCGCGGCAAAAAGTGTTGGGTGTTGCTCCACCCTGATATGCGCAAAACGAGTTCTCACGCACACTCTGAAGCCCAGTATCCAGCACAACCGGCGTGCGGCACGACTGGAAGTCGTGCCGTTCCCGGATGCCACTCTGGCGAAACAGGCACGGAAGCGGTGTCCGGGTGAGAATGCCCGTGAGAGTAGCGCTCCATAGGTTGTCGGCCTGTAGTGTCGTGCTTGCGCTGTTCGTCTGTGCATTCTGGTGCGGAGTCGCTGCCTCCCAGCAGGATCCACTCGCCCCCGAGGTTCCGCCCCAGTTCAAACTCGACATAGAGACTGCGGCGCGGATGCGGCCTCAGCTTGCGGCTCAGAGTATCGAACCCCTGGGGCCCTATGCGACGGGGCGCCTTGTGTTCGAAAGACTGGTGGCGCAGATTGGGGCCGCGGGAACTGGCAAATTCGCGTGGGCGTTACGCGTCGTCAAAGACGATCAGTTCAACGCGTTCTCCTCGCCAGACGGAACGGTATATGTAGAAAGCGGCCTGGCCGACCTGGCGGGACCGAGCACAGGTCTCTGGGCGGCGATTCTGGCGCACGAGATCGCTCATGTCGTCCGCCGCGACTGGGCCCGGCGCTATCTCTTTCAGAAAGTTCTGGAACATGGCGGCGGTGCGGTCATTGCTCTGGGCGATCCCAGCCTGCCCGCGGCTTCCTGGTCGGATTCGGAGAAAGCTTCGGCGGACTTTGGCCGGTTCTGCCGCCAGATGGAACTGGACGCTGACCGCGAAAGTCTCCAGTTGATGGCTCGCGCGGGCTATCATCCGGACTTCGTCCCGGCACTTCATCATCTGCTGCATGCGCGGAGTTCGGGTGGAACGGCTGCGTCACTTTACGCCATGCATCCCTGCTGGGAAGAGCGGGACCGCGAATTAAGCCGTGCTTACGACTCGGCCAGCATCGAATTCGCCCGGCACTGGCGGGAGTGGTATGCCTCGCCGGGAGGAAATCCACCCGTGCTGGTATTTGCCGAAGAGCCTAGGGTAAGAAAAACCGGTTCCACCGGATGGGAGATCCAGATTCCCATGCGCTGCCAGAACCTGGTGGGCGCCGTGGAAGTGGTCCTGCACTCCAGGGCAACCGGCAGCAAAACTTCGCGCCCTGATTCCGCACCTGACTTGTCGGAAGCGGGAAGCGAGCTGCGACAGCTGACCGGCTGCACTTCACCCCGGACCACGATCACCTTCTCTCTGACGGATCCGGCAGACCGAAACCAAGCGGCGCAGCGCTGGACCGACGTCTATGTGCTCGATGCCTGGGGCGCGGTGCTGGCGCGTGCGGACCTGCCAAAACTGCGACGCTAACGGCACTGTCCTTCGCTTTCGCCGCTTCGACATTGGACCTTTGTCCCCAAAGAGAAATCCGAGTGCGTGTTACCATCGAATTCAGCGTCTCCGCATGCGAATTCTTTTTATCGGCGACATCTTCGGGCGGCCGGGACGGACGATTGTCAAGGACCGGCTGCCGGGTATCGTGCGCGACCAGGCCATCGATCTGATTATCGCCAACGGTGAGAATTCTGCGGCCGGCTTTGGCATTACTCCGGCGCTGGCCGAGGAGCTGTTCGAACTCAACATCGACGTGATTACAACCGGCAACCACGTCTGGGACAAGCGCGAAATCGTCGACTACTTTCAGATGATTGAAGGCAACGGTCACGGCCCGGCCCGCCGGGTTCTGCGCCCGGCGAACTACCCGGCCGACATGCCGGGATGGGGACTGTACGAGGGCTTCAAGGGGAAAGTTCCTTACGCCGTGATCAACCTGCAGGGGCGAGTGTTCATGGCCTCGAACGATGATCCGTTCCGCGTCGCAGATCAGCTCTTAAAGAAGGTGGAAGCAAAAGTGATCGTAGTGGACATTCACGCAGAGGCGACTTCGGAGAAGATTTCGCTGGGATGGTATCTCGACGGAAGGGTTACAGCGGTCCTCGGGACGCACACCCACGTGCCGACGGCGGACGAGCGAGTTCTACCCAACGGCACCGCCTACGTGACCGATGTGGGTATGACGGGTCCGTACGATGGCGTCATCGGGGTGAAGAAAGAACTGGTTGTGGGGAAATTCCTCAGCGGAATGCCGGTGCGTTTCGAGCCGGCCACCGGCGATGTTCGCCTGTGCGCGGTTGTCATCGACTGCGATGAGAAAACCGGCAAGGCGCGCGAAATCGAACGGCTGATATTGTCATAGAGACGCCGCGACGGCTCTTGCCCCATCGGAGGCTGCAAGACGGACGAAGTGGAGCGTTCTTCCGGATGACCGGCAGGCCCGACCCGGTTGAACCCGAAAGTACGAGGGCCTGTGGAGTGACCTCGACCCACGAAAACCACGTTAGAATCAGAAAAACATGCAGCGGACAGTACTTCTTTTTCAAGTGGCACTGCTGGCGATGATGCTGGCCCAGCCTGCGTTCGCAGGCGGTGATGATCCATTCGCCCCTCCGCCGGTGGCGTGCAGTAGTGGAATTCCCGGCGGGGTCAATTGCATCGTTTCGAAAAAAGAAATGAAGGAAGCCCGCGAGGCGTTCGCCCGTGGGCGCAAAATGCAAGACCACCAGCGCTTCGACGAGGCGTTCACGCACTTCAGTGAGGCAGCACGGTTGGTACCGCAAGACCTGCAGTTTCTGACGGCGCGGGAACTGGTCAAGGCGCAACTGGTCTTTGACCATGTCCAACGCGGGAATATGCTGCTGGCGGAGAACTCGCGGCCAAAGGCGGCCGCCGAATTTCGCGCCGCCCTCGATCTCGATCCGGAGAACCAGTTCGCCCGGGAAAGGCTGCAGGAAACGGCTCTGCCGGCAATTCCATCGCTGCCGCGTGCTCTCCCCGAGCGCCTAGTGAGTGCAGGGGAGATTCATCTCGAGCCCAAGAACGACCGAGCCACATTTCATTTTAGCGGCGATGTTCGGGGATTGTTCACCGAACTCGCCGTGGCCTACGGAGTCACCGCGCAGTTTGACGATTCGGTGCAGGCCCGCCAGGTGCGATTCAATGTGGACGACGTGGACTTCTTCGACGCGCTCAAGCTGGCGTGCCAGGTCAGCAAGGTGATGTGGGCCGCTCTCGATGCCCATCAACTTCTGATCGCTGCGGATAACCCGGAAAGCCATAAACAGTTTGACCGGATGTCGCTGCGAACGTTCGTTTTGCCGCCGCATTCCTCGGCGCAGGAAGTGATGGACATGGTCAACACCCTGCGCACCATCTTTGACCTGCGGTTCATTCAGCCAGGACAGACCGCCGGCGTGGTTGAGATACGGGCATCCGCACCAGTCCTCGAAGCTTGCACCAGGTTGCTGGCTCAACTCGACAATGACCGGCCGCAGGTGATGCTCGATGTCCACGTCTTCCAGATCAGCCATCAGTTGACGCGTAACATCGGGGTCCACATTCCCAATACGTTCAACATGTACAACATTCCTGCCGCCGCGCTGGTTGCGCTTGCCGGACAGAATATTCAGAGTCTAATCAACCAGCTGATCGCCTCGGGTGGCATCAACCAGGCAGGAAGCTCGGCGCTTTCGGGACTTCTGGCGCAGCTCACAGGGCAGCAGAATTCCATCTTCAGCCAGCCTCTGGCCACGTTCGGAGGCGGGCTCACGTTTATGGGCCTCAGTCTCGACCAGTTCGCCGCCGCTCTTTCGGTCAACGAGTCGTGGGCGCGGGTCCTCGAGCAAGTGACGATGCGTGCCAGCCAGGGAAACGATGCAACTTTTCACCTGGGATCGCGCTACCCGATTTTGAATGCATCCTACGCTCCGATTTACAACTCGCCCCAGATTTCGCAGGTGCTGGGCAACCAGTCGTACGTTCCTCCGTTCCCATCCGTCAGCTATGAAGACTTGGGATTAAACGTGAAAGCAAAACCGACGGTCCACGGCGATGGCGCGATTGGTCTGCAGCTCGAAATGCAGGTGCGATCGCTCACCGGGCAATCCGCCAACGGCGTGCCGGTGATCTCGAACCGGGAATATAAAGGGAGCATCAACTTGAAGGATGGCGAGCCGGCTGTTGTAGCTGGGGCGGTCTCGCACAACGATCAGCTTTCGATGAGTGGCATTCCGGGCCTTGGGGCTATTCCTCTCCTGAATCAGGCTATGGTCACCAACACCAAGCAAGAGGACGATGACGAACTTATGATCGTCATCACGCCGCACATTCTTGCCGAGATCAACCGAACCACGCCGGAGATTTGGCTCAGCGAGAAATAGGCAAAACCCCGGCCCACCTCTTCTTAGAGAGGTAACTCTTCATCTCGGCAGGTCTCACTTGTGGGTCGTCAGCCCGAACGCACTCAGTCTACTTTCATATGCAGCGCGGACTAAACCGCAGTGTCATCCCGAGCAAGGCGAGAGGTCCAGGTCTTTGCCCGCATGAGAAGTGTTGCCGCTGCCACCTTAGAACCTAGATCCCTCGCTTCGCTCGCGATGACATTGACAGATGGATGACAGATGTGTGGGATACTGCAACCCTAAAACAGCCCGACCGCAAAACTGTCCGTTGAAGAACTTCCACGCGGGCTCCGTGTTTGTAACCACAGCCCCGCCGAAGCCACCGGGCCCGACCGCAGATTTGAAAACATAACGGAGACAACTGTGACCTTGATCAAGCGTGGTTCGAGCAGTCAGATTGCGGTGTTCACTATCGGAGCACTCCTGATCTTCGGAAACATACACACAGTCTGTGCTCAACAAGCGAGCGGTGCGCCCTTCAGCAGAGTACCAACTAAAACCGGCCTCGCGGCAGAAGCTCCAACAGATAAGAGCTACCACGGCAGTGTGGGCCCCTACCTGCCATTAAATGTTCTCTGGCGCATTCGAACTGGCGGGGGCGATCGAACGATTACGGTGGACTCGAACGAGCGCGACCTTTATCCGCTCGATGGCGCGATTTTCTATGTGCCGATGAAGCCTCATCCGGTGCTGGGCACAGTCCCACTCTATCGCATGTACAACGGCGGCGATCATATGGTGTCACTCGATCCGCACGAGGGGGCGGCCCAAGGCTATCACGTCGAGGGAATTCTGGGATACCCATTCGTCTCCCAGCAGCCGGGCACATCGGAGTTGATCCGAACCTACGACCCAGCAACCGGCCATCATTCCTTGCGAAACTCCACCGGGCTCGAAAGCGAAGAAGGCTACGTAGATCAACCCATGGGCGTCTTCGGCTATCCGCGATACTACAACCAGAGTGAGAAACTTCTGACCGTGAGCGGAGGCGGCATCACGGTCGATTCCAACGAGGTGGCGGGTGGCTCACTCTGGCAGTGGACGTGGAACGGCGTTCAGGTCATCAACAACTGGGACTATGGGCGTCAAATTCAGACCGATATTTTTCCGCTGGATTTTGCAAATCCGACCGAGGCCGGTGATACCTGGAGCAATTATCCTCGCCCTGCCGTGAATCATGGATCGCCCGTGGCGCTCGCCGAAAACGTGGGCCTTACACAAAGAACGCGTGCCATACCGCTCGAGTACGATCCCGATGGCACTCAACAATGTGTCTTTCAGCAGCCTCCAGGGCCATGTCCCGGATTTGGCGGCGGCCAGGACAACCCGGTGGCGTGGCAGGATGTAGTCCTCGGCAAAGATCTGACGCTCGATTTCAAGGGCCTCGGTCCGGTCGCCCTTTATTCCACTTTCATGCAGGTTCCAAAGGCGCTGGCCTCGGGCACAGCACGGGAAATTCCTGTTATTTATGCACGGGCGGATTTCTATCGAATGTTCACTTACGATGCGATGGCGGGACAACTGCAGGAGCATGCTTGCTCGGATGGTGCCGTCAGTATTGCTCCCAGCTACGGTGGAGTGATCGCAACGACGGGCAACGCCGACACTGCCATTGGTATTTACGCAATCAATACCACGCAGGGCGGGTCGGTAGATTTTCTCGTTCTCAACTTCACCTGGGGTTGCCCGGGACCACCGCCCGACACGGGAGAATTCGGTTCTGACACGATGATTGTAGATGCGGTGCGATATACCGGGTATACGGCCGGCACCACCGTGACTAACGTCTACGTGATCAGCGGCACGCTGCAAACTATCGCTGAGAAGATGGCAGCGCTCTACAAAATGCGGAATTCGATTCCACGGTAAGCTTTGCCCATGCGGCAAGAACCCATCTCAGAACCAAGCGGTCTTTAGCGGCACGACTAAAAGTCGTGCCCTTCCCACTTCCGATTCGGGAGATGGCTTTAGATTACTTCGCCTGTTTCGCCGCGAACTCCACCAGGCTCTTGTAAACGTCGGACGCGTGAGCGTCGAAACTGCCAATCTTGCGTCCGTTGATGTATAGCGTAGGCGTGCCAGTCACGTCTACCGCTTTGCCGAGCGCAATCGAGGCATCCACGTGCGCTTTGGTTTCTGGCTTGGCGGCGCAGGCCGCGATCTCGGAGCCCTTCAACCCCACTCCGTTGGCAATGGCGGTGAGTTTCTCGTCAGCGGTCTCGGCCGTAATGTCGGCCTGAGTCTCGTAGGTCTTGGAGACAAACTTCCAGAAAGCGTCGCTCGACACGCGGCCCACGCAATCGGCATAAGCCGCGCCCTTGGAGGCCCAGTTGTGCATCTCGAGGGGAAAATTCTGAAACACGAAGCGCGCATTGGGCTCGGCGGCAACCAGCGCTTCGATAGTGGGTTGCGCCGCCTTGCAGGCGGGGCACTGCAGGTCGCCAAACTCCACGATCATGACCGGGGCGTCTTTGGGGCCGCGCTCGGGGCCGGTGATTCCCTTCTCCAAGGTCTTTTTCGCAGGATCAAAGGGCTTGGCGCCAAAAGGAATGATGTCGCCAGTCAGAGCGTGCGCCCCGTCCGGAGTAACGTAGAACTTACTCAACTGCTGGCCTTGCTGGTTGGCGAGCACGACCGTAACCTCAGCCAAACCACCGACTCCGGCCGGACGGATGCTCGCGATTTTCCAGGTCAGGTCCGGCTGATAGCCCACAGACTGCTGCAGGAACGAATCGACCGTCGCTTCCGAGGGAAGGTTCGCGGCAGGGTCGGACTTGTCGGCGGCCCTCTCTGCGGGTTTGGCGGGAGACGCCTTGGTCGTGGTTGCAGTCTGCGCCGCCACGAAACTCGCGGCCAGCAGAAGAATACAGATCGAGATCAGAAAACTGCGCATGGGTTCCTTTCGTTCCGAGATTCTTTGCGTTCGGGGAGCGATCTGGTTCAAACCTCATTCTTCGCAGCAATGGGAAATCGCCGCCCATAGCCGAAGGCCTTGGGGGAAATCTTGATGCCGGGAGCGGCTTGCTGGCGCTTGTACTCGGCGCGATCCACCATGCGAATCACGCGGCGCACGGTGTCAATGTCGAATCCACGATCGGCGGCAATCCGATCGGCGGAGTGGGCGTCTTCCACGTAGTCTTCCAGAACCGCGTCCAGCACTTCGTACGGCGGGAGCGAATCGCTGTCCTTTTGGTTGGGACGCAACTCGGCCGATGGCGCCTTTTCCAGTGTGGCCTGCGGAATGACCGAGCGCCGTGAATTCACATACTCGCTCAGACGATATACGAGCGTTTTCGGTACGTCTGAAATGACCGCCAGCCCACCCACCATGTCTCCATAGAGTGTACAGTAGCCCACGCCCAGCTCGCTCTTGTTGCCGGTGGAGAGGACTATGGCGCCGAACTTGTTCGAAAGCGCCATCAGCAGCGTGCCGCGAGCGCGGGATTGAATGTTTTCTTCTGTCACATCTTCTTTTTGTTCGGCAAAGACAGGCTGCAAGGTCTGGCGATATGCGTCGTAGGCGGCATTAATAGAAAGCAATTCGAAGCGAATGCCGAGATTTTTGGCCAGCGCACGAGCGTCGTCGATCGAACCCTGAGATGAGTACGGACCCGGCATGCCGACGCCGATCACATTTTCCGGCCCGACAGCGTCGGCGGCGATGACGGCGGTGAGCGCGGAATCGATTCCACCACTGAGTCCGACGATCGCCTTCTGAAATCCGCACTTGTGCATGTAATCGCGCGTGCCCAGCACCAGGGCGGAATACGCGCTGGCCTCGTCCCCGAGGATCTGTTCGTGCATCTCGCCGGACAGGTCGTTGGAATCGAAGTAGACAAGGTCCTCCTCGAACGAGCGTCCCTGCGCGATGACTTTCCCTTCACGATTGAGCACCAGGCTGGAACCGTCAAATATTAGGCTATCGTTGCCGCCCACCTGGTTCACCATCGCCACAGGAGCCTTGTGCTGGCGCGCGATGCTGGCGAGCATTTCGCGGCGGAACTCGCGTTTACCGATCCAGAATGGGGACGCGGAAATGTTGAGCACGAAGTTTCCGCCCGCTTGGATCAAAGATTCGACGGGATCGACCGTATACAGCCGCTTGGACCAGAACTGCTTGTCGTTCCACGCATCCTCGCAGATGGTAAGCGCCATCTGCTTGCCGCAGAACGGAAACAGCTGCTGGCTGCGAGCGGGGGCGAAGTTACGCATCTCGTCGAAGACGTCGTAGGTCGGCAGCAGCATTTTCGACTGGATGAAGGCGACCTTGCCCTCCATGAGTAAGGCCGCCGAGTTCATGACCGACTTGCCCGTATCGGAGTGGGCGGGGGTTACCAGGCCGCAGATTACGGCGATGCCTTTGGTTTCGGCAGCGATGCGCTCAACCGAGTCGCGGTTTCGCGCCACAAAGGAAGGCCGCTCGACCAGATCCCGGGGCGGGTAACCACTGACCGATAACTCCGGAAACAGAATCAGTCCGGCGCCGGCGCTTTGGGCGCGCCGAGAGAAATCGACGATTTTTGCGGCGTTGCCGGAAAAATCTCCGACCGTGGGATTGATTTGGCCCAGCGCAATCTTCACTTCTCCAGTGTAAAGCGTGGGACGCCACAGGCGAAAGTGATCCGCCACCCAAGGCAGCCGCGGCGGGGAGTTCGCCCTTGCCCCAAGGCCGCTGACAAATTCGCGCCGGTTGAGAATGCTGTCAGTAGTGAGGCTCTGGCGAATCGCTGGCCGCAAGTCCATAAAGCGTGGCTCCGGTACATATTTACTTTCGTCTTACCTTCGCCAGTAATGGCCCCTGAGCAGGAGAAGGAAGACCCATGATTCCCCGGCGCAAAAACTTGCAAAAAGGCGTAACATTATCGATTAGGTAACGAAATTAACGAGGCCACGTCGCCCCTGCTTATGGACAAGAAAAGCGTTTTCCTCTTCGCTCTTCCCTTCGTCGTTCTCAACTTCTTTCTAACCCTAGCCACGGCGCAATCTGACGCCAAGGCTCATCCCTGGATGAATCACAAGTTGTCGCCCGACGAGCGTGCGGCCATGGCGGTGAAGCAGATGACGCTCGACGAAAAAATCACGCTGCTTCACGGCACCGGAATGGAAGGACTCAGTCCGATGAGCCCGCTGGCCGCGCAATCCAACGGCGGTGCTGGATATGTTGTGGGCATCCCACGCCTGGGTATCCCCGGCATCCAGATGTCTGATGCTGCTTATGGCGTTCGCATGAGCGGAGTGAACGGGCGCTACTCGACTGCCTTGCCGTCGGACGTAGCCGGCGCCGCGAGTTGGGATCTCGACGCCGCTTACGAATACGGAGCGCTGATTGGCCGCGAATTGCGCGCCCAGGGTTACAACATGTCGCTCGGCGGAGGTGTCAATTTGACGCGCGAACCGCGGAACGGGCGGACATTCGAGTACATGGGCGAAGATCCGGTGCTGGCGGGAAAAATGGTAGGGTCCGCCATCAAGGGCCTGCAGGCGCAGCATGTTCTTGGCGACATCAAGCATTACGCCCTTAACGATCAGGAGAGCGGCCGCAATGCCGTGAACGTAAGTATTGACAAGCGCTCGGCGCGCGAGAGCGATCTGCTGGCATTTGAAATCGGAATCCAGGAATCCGATGTGGCGGCGGTGATGTGCTCTTATAACCGCTTCAACGGTGACTATGCCTGCGAGAACAAGTACCTGCTCAACGACCTTCTGAAAAAGGACTGGAATTTCAAAGGATTCGTCGTGACGGACTGGGGAGGGGCGCACAGCGTTGTCAAGGCATCAGCTGCTGGAATGGACCACGAGGAACCAGGCTGGATTTTCTATGGCGAAGAGCTAAAAAAGGCGGTCCAGTCGGGAAAGGTACCGCAAGCGGAAGTGGATGACCATGTGCATCGAATTTTGCGCGCTATGTTTGCCGCAGGGGTAATCGACGATCCGCCGCAGAGGAGCGTGGTGGACGTAATCGGCGGTCTTGAAGTCGCGCAGAGGATCGCGGAACAAGGCACTGTCCTTCTCAGGAACGAGGGTGCGCTGCTTCCACTCGACGCCAGCAAGCTCCACAGTATTGCCGTCATCGGTCCCCATGCGGATGTGGGCATGATTTCGGGAGGAGGTTCGGCGCAGGTCGATCCTCCGGGCGGGAATGCGATCCTTCCGCCAGGCAAAGGACAGACGCGATGGCTGGAGCCGGTCTGGTTCCCCACCTCACCGCTGAAAGCGATTCGAAGCAAGGCTCCCGCGGCGAACGTTCAGTTTGACTCCGGCGCAGATGCGGCGAAGGCGGCGATGCTGGCGAAGAACGCCGACGTGGCGATCGTATTCGCGTATCAGTGGGAAAGCGAAGGCATGGACCTCGAGAATCTGGCGCTGCCCGAACACCAGGATGATCTGATTGCGAAAGTAGTGGCGGCGAATCCGCACACTGTTGTCGTGCTCGAGACGGGCGGGCCTGTAACTATGCCCTGGGTGGGCCAGGTGGGAGCGATTCTGGAAGCCTGGTTTGCCGGAAGCCGCGGCTCTGAGGCCGTGGCAAACCTGTTGTTTGGTGAAGCCAATCCGTCGGCGAAGCTGCCGCTCACCTTCCCCAGGAACGAAGCGGACCTGCCGCATCCGACAGTGGTGCAGCCGCCGCACGAGTCGCTTCCTGATGAGTCGAAGCCCGAGGTATGGAAGCAAATCGCAGCCGGGCTCGCGCCGTTTCAGGTTACGTATGACGAGGGCGTGAAGGTCGGTTACAAGTGGTACGACGCAGAAAACAAGCCCGTTCTGTTCCCGTTCGGGTACGGACTTTCATACACCACATATTCATACTCGAACCTAAAGATAACGCAGGGAAAGAATCCACATGTGACGTTTACGGTTACGAACTCGGGCAGCCGTGCCGGAGCCGAAGTCGCCGAAGTGTACGCTTCCCTGCCGGGCGCCGCTTCGGAGCCACCCAAGCGACTGGTGGGCTGGACCAAGGTAAAACTCAATCCGGGCGAGAGCAAGGAAGTCACAGTGGACGTGGACGCGAAGTTCCTTTCAATCTTCAACGTTGAGAAGAACAGCTGGCAGTTGCTTCCGGGAGAATATACATTTCTGGTGGGCGGCTCGTCGCAGGACCTGCCGCTGAAAGACACGGTCAGTCTGAAGTAGATGCCGGCGAGGTGTGGATAGCGGGAACCGGAGTCAACCCTATCTCCCGTTCAGGATCGGGATAGGACCTCCCTCGCCGCAGCCAGCACTTCTGGAATGACGCAGTCGATGTCGGAATCCTTCGTGCGGTGGTTCACAATGCAGGCTCTGAGACTGAACTGGCCGCGCAGCGTGGCGTTCGACAGATAGATTCGCCCACGGGCGACGACGCGCTTCATGATGGCGAGGTTCACGGCGTCGATTTCATCTGCACTCTGGCCTCGGATTCCCCGATGGCGGAAGCAGACTGCGCTCAGTTCCACCGGCGCCAGCAGTTCGAGTTCAGGTTCTTGCAGGATTGCGTCTGCCAAGCGGCGAGCCTGGGCCAGGTCCTTCGCAATCGACTGCCGAAACGCGGAGATTCCATGATAGCGCAACGAGAGCCACAGCTTCAGGGCGCGAAATCTTCGCGACAACTCCAGCGACTCTTCGAAAAACGCAAACCCTTCCACTGGGTCGGCGTTGAGCGAACGCGCGTATTCACCACTGTGCGCGAAGGTTGTTCGGGCGGCCTCAGGCGAGCGATAGAGAAGGCAGCCGCAGTCCAGCGGCTGATATAGCCACTTGTGCGGGTCCAGAGAAATCGAGTCCGCCAGTTCCAGCCCATCGAACTTGTTTCGATCCGCCATCGCAGCCAAAGCTCCATAGGCGCCATCAATGTGGAACCATGTGCCGTGCCGCTGCGCGATCTCTGCGATCGTGCGTAGAGGGTCCACCACTCCGGTATTCACCGTTCCGGCAGAGGCCATCACCGCTAGCGGGGACTTGCCTGCGGCTTTGTCCCGGAGAATGTGCGCCTCAAGTTCTTCGGGAATCATGCGAAAGGAAGGGTCGGTCGCAATTAGCCGTAGATTGTCTCGTCCGATGCCAAGCAGAGCGACGCTCTTGGGAATGGACATATGGATCTCGTCAGAGGCGTAGACCACTCCACCCGGAGCTACGCCCTTTTCGTTGGCCGGCGCTTGGATCTCGCGGGCCATCGCCAGGCCCATCAGGTTGGCGGACGACCCTCCACCTGTAAGATAACCGCGAAACCCGACGCAGCCGATCGCTTGTGCCAGCCAGGCCACAACGGTTTGTTCGATCATTACTGCCGCCGGTCCGGAGCGCCACGCGGTCACATTTTGGTTCAGGACACTGGCCAGCAAATCACCAGCTGCAGCGACGGGTTCACCGGACCCGAGCACGTAGCCAAAGAAGCGGCCGTTCTGCACACGCGAGAGCCGCATCACATCCGGCAGCTGGTTCAGAGCTTCTTCGCCGATTCCCTGCTCGGGCATTCCGGTGCGGAACAGGCGGAGCGTCTCAGCTCCATCCGTCGCGGGCGAGATCGGCTGGGTGTCGATGTTCTCGAGATATTCCACAGCCAGTTTGGCGACAAGCTCGGCCAGGCGGCGAAACTGGTCGGTAGAGATTTCAACCGGGTTCATTGGACCTAGTCGCCGCCCGCTGCAAATACCGTATGCTTCGGCGCAGGCATCGGCGCAGCGCCCTTCTGATCGCGCCACAGCACCCGATTCAGGCGCGCTGCGCCGGCCGCGTCAGGACGCGAGAAATCCATTT
The DNA here is from genome assembly GCA_963768265.1 of uncultured Acidobacteriaceae bacterium. GTDB lineage: Bacteria > Acidobacteriota > Terriglobia > Terriglobales > Acidobacteriaceae > Sulfotelmatobacter. The sequence goes on along the minus strand of CAVYHM010000044.1, from coordinate 75,793 downwards.
TCGAGGAAATCTGGGCGCCGGGCGCTTCGCGTCTGTTCCTCTCGTAGATCAGACCATTCTTGAGGTTGCGAAAGTCGGCCTTATACGCGGGCTGGTCGCCTTTGCCGGAAAACATTTGCGACATGACGGGGGCGTAGGCGTCGTTCTGGTTCATCGGCGGAAGACCGAGGAGCATCTCCATGGTGTGGATCATGCTCACCGTGGTGTAGAACCGGTGCTCGACATACGGCTGCGCCGAAGATCCCGGCGAATATTTGCTGATGACGAAGGCTATCGAGCGATGGGCGTCGACGTGATCGGCGCCATCTTGAGCGTCGTCTTCGAGCACCAGGATCGCCGTGTCATCCCAATACGGGCTGTGAGAAATCGCGTCAACGACGCGGCCGAGAGCCAGGTCATTGTCAGCGACCGAGGCCGCAGGGCGTGGCCGATCGGGGCGCGTGCCTCCCGTATGGTCGTCGGGCAGATACAGGAGGACGAACGACGGCATCTCGAAGTCCGGACCCTCGTGTGCCTCGCGGGCGCGAACGTAGGCGCCGAATTCGTTGAGAAACTCGTCGGCGCGAAGTTGATCAGGGTAGTCCGTATTGAAATCAGGATAAAGCGGATCGTAGTGATCGCGCAGCACCGCCTTGGTCGGCTTCACTCCACTAAACAGCGGAACAGACCACGGCCACGGACTCGCGCCTCCATGCGGGTCGCCAACGTTCGGCGGTAGAGGATCTCCCTGATTAAGTTGGGTACGGGGACAGGTGGTCTGCTGGCCAGAAGGGGTTCCCTGCTTGGGGCTGGCGGCTCTACGTTTCTCGTTGCACCACTCCGCATTCACGTATTCGCCATAGTCGCGAAAAGTCACGTGATTGCGAGCCAGATTGTCCCAGAGAAACCCGGTGGCAGGGTCGTCCACGTCAGGCTGATTGTGTTCGAGGGGAAATTCTTCGGCCACCTGGCCCTGAAAGTCGTAGGTGCGCTCCTTGCCGCGGTAGGCGATCTGCCACGTCTTCTCGTTGTAGTCGGAGGTGATCGCAGCGGTCGACCAGACGTGGCCGTCGCCGGAGACTTCCCCGCTGTCATAGAAATTGTCGAGCACGCCGAATTGCAGGGCGAGTTTGTGCTCGTTGGGCGTGACGTCTGCGCCGTACATGTTTAACGAAGGATCGGCGTCGCCGACTTTCAGGTCGCCGAGAATCTGGTCGAAAGTGCGGTTTTCCTTGAGGACGTAGATCACGTGCTTGATGGGGTTCTGGCCACCGGCAAACGAAATCGTTCCGGGGTCGCTATTTAGCAGGTTGTCGTGTTCTACGATCTGCATGAGTTGCGGGATTTTCGCGATGGTCGAGGGAATGTTCAGGCGGGCGATAGATCCCCTCAGCAGCGTCGGGATGTAGGGATGCTCCTTGTGTTTGGTCTCGTAGACCGTCTTGCCCATGACTTTGTTGGGTCCGGCGCCTTCGCCTTTGGCGGTGGCGATGAGGAGATCGTCGCCGTGCACAGCGAGAGCGCTGGGGTACCAGTCGGTGGGAATGAAACCTAGGACTGGATCAACAGAGTTGGACCCGGGCAAGATCCCCATCTCGGATAGATCCAAAACTTTAACGGCGTTTACGGAAGCATCCGCTACGAAAAGTCGCTTGCCGTCGGACGACTGTGCCAGCGCACTCGGATAACTGCCGCCGAATCTCGATTGCCTTGCTATTGAGGTCCTTAGGAATTTGAGAGGTGAGCCAGTGTCCGTACTCACGGCGGCAACCTCGTCAATGTTGGAAAGTGCGACGAATAGTGTTTTCTCGTCGGGGCTGAGGAGCATTGCCGTGGGATGCGAGCCCGGTGCTAGTGGATCATCAGGTTGTCTTAGCTTGATCCGGCGCGCGACCTTCCCACTCGTAAGGTCCAATTCGGCCACTTGCGAAGCGTTCCACAAACTGCACCAGGCGCGACGGCCGTCGCGCGCGGCGACGCAGGTGTAAGGGAAAGAAGACGGTACCAGATCGCAGGCGCTCAGGTCGAAGGTCTGCAGCGTTTTCCCGGTTGCGGGGTCGAGCAAGATCACATTGTCTGACAGATTGTTCGCGATCAGAAGTTCGTCATGGCCTCCTTCAGTGATAATGGCAATGCCCGAGGGATACGCGATCGCCTTGTGTGGAGGGGCCTTGAGACCAACTGCGAGTTTTTTTTCGGTCGAGAGCGGCTGCAGAGGAATTGGAACAAATTTTTCTGGCGCGACCTTGCCTTCCGAAAAGCTATATACCGCGATACCGTTTCCCGTGTCACCGGACTTCGCTCCGGTCGGGTCGGTCAGCGAACCCACCGACGCGTAGAGATGCTTCCCGTCCGAGCTGAAAGCTAACCCGAGGAAGTAGCTCTGGTGCGCCTCGTCGCTGAGGCGCTGGTCGGGATATTCGACGATCTGATTCGTTTTCAGATCGAGGATGGAGATCGACTGATGAGCGAGCGTTTCTTGCGTGCCATAACCATCGTTCAACAACGCGGCGTAGAGTCCATCCGGACTCACGACCATGGTCGCGGGAAAGCTGTTAGTGCTGCCAATGCGGCCGGGCGAGGGCGTCGTCAACATTTTGCTGGTGGGCAGCATAATCGGAGGACGATCGCCTGTAGGTTCTTGTGCGAAAACGAGGCCGGTGGCAACCAGCAAGAACACAAAGCAGATTCCTCGCTTCGCTCGGAATGACAAGGGCTGGGGATAGGGGAAAGGAAGAATCACGACGCCTCCGCGGAGACTAGTCAGAAATGAGAAATGAGACAGGTGATGAGGGTACTTCAGCGCTGCAGGGACGGTCAAAGCCGCCACGCCGGGGGGCCGTTTAGATGCCCGAGGCCTTTGACGTGGGGCGCTCCGATTCCTCGGACGCATCGGGGTGAACGTTATGACGGACGTCTGCCCCCTGTACCCAGAAGATGACGTCTTCGGCGATGTTGGTGGCGTGATCGGCAACCCGTTCCAAATTTCGCGCCACCAGCAACGAATCCAGAGCCTGGCGCACGACGTCGGGCCGTTCATTCATGGTCTTGACCAGCTGGATGAAGGCGTCATCGCGCATGCGGTCGATTACGTTGTCCATTTCAAGAACCGCCTGGGCCAGTTCGACTTTGCCTTCGATAAAGGATTCGAGCGATCGGCGCACCATGGCGCTAACGGCAGTGCCCATGCGGGCAATGTCGACCGGCAAGTCGGCCGGAGCAAGCTCGACCATGTCCATCACGCGCTCGGCGATGTTCACCGCCTGATCACCAACGCGCTCCAGATCGGAATTGATTTTGGTGACGGCAAGAATGAAACGCAGGTCAACCGCCATGGGCTGCTGCATGGCGAGCAGATCGAATGCGGCCTCGTCGATATCGCGCTCCGCGGTGTTGATCAGGCTCTCGCCTTCGAGCACCATCTGGCAGCGCGTGAGATCGCGCTCTACGTAAGCCTGGCGGGCGCGATCGACCGCCTGCTCCGCCAGTCCTCCCATGCGCAGCAACCGTTGTCGCAGATCATCGAGCCCTTGTTGAAAGCGCGTACGCATTATCCGAACCTTTCTATCCGAATCTGCCGGTGATGTAGTCTTCCGTCTTCTTGTCCGACGGCTTGGTGAAGATCTTTTCCGTCTTGTCGAATTCGATCAGCTTACCCAGCAGGAAGAAGCCCGTGAACTCAGCCACGCGGGCCGCCTGCTGCATATTGTGGGTCACAATTACGATGGTATACCGCTCTTTGAGCTGAAAGATCAACTCTTCAATTTTTCCCGTGGAGATGGGGTCGAGCGCCGAACACGGTTCGTCCATCAGCAGAACCTCGGGTTCGACAGCCAGGGCCCGGGCGATGCACAGCCTCTGCTGCTGGCCTCCGGACAGGCTGGCCCCTGATTTCTTGTGCAGATGATCCTTGGCCTCTTCCCACAGCGCGGAAACTTCGAGCGAACGCTGAACGATTTCATCCAGCTTGCGCCGGTCGCTATACCCGTTCAGCTTCAGACCCGAGGCCACGTTGTCGTAAATCGACATGGTGGGAAATGGGTTCGGTTTCTGAAACACCATGCCCACGCGTCGGCGCAGCTGCGTTGGGGAGGTTCCGTTGTAAGCGTCGATTTCGCCGATGTGGACTTTGCCGGCTACCCGCGCTTCCGGAATCGTTTCGTGCATACGATTCAGGCAGCGGATAAACGTCGACTTTCCGCATCCCGAGGGGCCAATCAACGCGGTGGCATGGTTTGCCGCCACCCTCAGATTGATGTCGTATAGCGCCTGGCCTTTGCCGTACCAGGCGTTCAGGTTTTCGACGTTGATTCCGACACCCATAAATTATGCCGTTCCAAAAGAGCCACGCCGCACTGCATAGCGCACGGCGGCGATGGCAGTGACAATCAGAATGATGAGCACCAGCGATCCTGCCCACGCCTGCCGGTGCCAATCGTCGTAGGGGGAATTCGCGTAGACATAAATTTGTAGCGGCAGGGCGGCGGTCGGTTGATCCGCCCGCAAATTCCAGTACTGATTGCCAAAGGCCGTGAACAGCAGCGGTGCCGTTTCCCCTGCCACTCGAGCGAAGGCTAGCATGATGCCGGTGATCACTCCGGAGGTGGCGGTGCGTAGCGTGATAGAAAGCGTGGTCCGCCAGTAAGGGACGCCTAATCCATAGGCCGCTTCGCGCAAAGACTGGGGCACCAGCAAGAGCATCTCCTCGGTAGTCCGGGAGATCGTGGGAACCATCATGATGGCCAGCGCCACTCCGCCAGCGAGCGCTGAGAAGTGCTTCTGATAGAGAACAACGATGGCGTAGGCGACAATACCGATCACGATAGAGGGCACGCCGTTAAGGACGTCGGCGGTAAAACGAATGGCCTTACCCAATCGATTGCGCCCGAATTCCGCGAGGTAAATTCCCGCACCCACACCGAATGGAACGCCGATGAGGCTCGCAATACCGAGGATCACGATCGAGCCGACGATGGCGTTGGCCATGCCGCCACCCTCTTCGCCCACCGGCTTCGGAGTCTGCGTAAAGAACGCCCAGTTCATCGATCCGACACCGCGATACAGGAGGTAGCCGAAAATAGCCACCAACGGCGCCAGCACGATCACGACGGTGAGAACCGCCACACCCGTCATGACATGGTCGGTGATGCGCCGACGCAAACTGATTGGTGGCACAGTCGTCCGAGCGCCGATGGGTACGGTTTCAGGCACTGCCCCTCGCAGGCTGGCCGCGGGTTACGGTCCACACCAGCAATTGTGCCAGCGCATTCACTACCACAGTCACGAAGAAGAGTGCGAGACCGATTTCCACAAGGGCGGAGAGATAAACGTCGCCCGTGGCCTCGCTGAACTCGTTGGCAAGAACGCTGGCCATGGTGTAGCCGGGCGCAAACAAGGACTTCGCGATTTCGGGGCGGTTCCCGATCACCATCGTCACGGCCATGGTTTCGCCAAGAGCGCGGCCAAGCCCGAGGATGATCCCGCCGACGATGCCGGCTCGCGCGTTGCGCAGCACGCCAATCCGGATCATCTCCCACCGCGTGGCACCGAGCGCCAACACGGCCTCGCGCTGATGCTGCGGCACGACCATCAGCACCTCGCGGGATATCGACGAAATGATGGGGATGATCATGATCGCCAGGATGACTCCGGCGGCGAGCATCGAATAACCGAAGGGAGGCCCATCAAACAAATGCGTCCAACCCAAAGTTTTTTGCAGGAAGGGTTGAATGTACTGGCTCAGGATCGGGACCAGGACGAAGATCGCCCACAGGCCGTAGATCACGCTGGGGATGGCAGCGAGCAGTTCCACAAAAAACGACAGTGGCCCGCGAAACACCTTCGGACACATTTCGGTGGTGAAGACAGCTACGCCCACCGCCAAGGGGACAGCGATGAGCAAGGCCAGGAACGACGACACGAGAGTACCGAATATGAAAGGCAGGGCGCCGAAGTGCTCGTTCACCGGATCCCATTCGCTGGCCGCGAAGAACTTGAAACCAAAGGCGTGCCAGGAAAGGCCGGACCGCTGCACAAGCTCGTAAATGATGAGCCCCAGCACGCCCAACACAGCCAGGCCGCAAGCGGTCATGGCAGACTTGAAGACGCGATCGGGGATTTCACCGCTGCCGGTTCGCAGAAGCGGTGCCGGCGGCGCCGGTACGGCAGTAACCTTCGTCTGTTCAACGGGTTGCGGACCGGGCATATCAGGCCGTGGTAATGCTGGGTTGGCCATTCGCGTTAAAGCTAGCAGAGGCGTGTTACAAACGTATTAAAATCTGCCAGCTTTTTCGCCCGCGCAACAAAGTGTCGCCACAAGAGTTGTTGTCGTCTTTCACTGCACGATCCGACGTAGCGACGTCGAATTGTGCCTGTAAACTGACGTGAGATAATCGACGCGAAGTCGCCTTGGCCCCGTAGCTCAGATGGATAGAGCAGCGGTTTCCTAAACCGTTGGTCGGCAGTTCGACTCTGCCCGGGGCCCCCACTCCTTCCCGGATTCGCCAGTCAGAGGATCGTCCGCAATCCTTCCCTTACGGGATTAGGGAACGTGCCCGTCATCCGCCCGCAATCGGCGGGGTCCAAACGGAAATAACACTTCCCCAAGCGGACTTAGGGAGCCCATGCGTGTTCGAGGGCTTCACATGAGGTTTTTCGTGTGGTAAGCAGACATTTGGGACGCGGCGGCTGGCTCAAAGCCAAGCAATTGCAAGCGTTCCCGGCGCGTGCGGTCCATCTCGCGCTGAAGCTCGGCCACGTAACGCGCGCCCTTGCGAATTTGTTCGATCGAAACACCTCCCCCCGCGTAAACCACCAGCGCATCGTGGACGTAGGGGCTGAGGCCTGAGATGGACGCGAGCATCTGGCTTCGGCGCTCGACAGCGGCGGTCAGCGAGAGGCGCTTTTCCGGCTCACGCTCGAAGACATAGCGCATGTGCTCAGTACCAAATGCCACGTGCCGCGCCTCGTCTCGGTGCGCCAACAGCGCGAGCGCGGCGGTAACGGGATCGGGCGCGTGTTCGGCGAGGAACTTCAGAAGAGTGAGGAAGGTTCCTTCACCCATGACGCACAAAAGGAACGTGGCGGTGGTGAAGTCAGGCTCCTCGAGGAGAGTCTTCAGCGAAAGCTGCCCGCTGATGGCGGTTGTGCCGAGTCCTGCGTCGCCAGCTTCGGCCCGGCGAGTGAACGCTTCCGCGTGCCGCGCCTCGTCGACAACTTGCATGGCAAGCACTTCGACCACCTCGCGGTAATGAGGGTGAATGCGGGGAATGAAGCGCGCAGGCACGTATAAAGCCGCAAACTCATTCTCCGTGAGAAATGTCATAATTTGCGCAACCGCGTGTTCGACCTCCATTGGCAACTTGGGAAGCTCTTTCCACGGGACGTCTCGCCCTACCGACCACTGATTCGCGGTTGCCTGACCGTAAATGGCATTCAATTCCTTTGCCCAGACGTCGCGTTTCTTGCGCAGGGTGAAGCCGAAGTCGGGTCCGCCGCTTTCGACGCGCGCGCCACGAGGGGCGACGCCCCAAGTCGGATCGGCCGTTTCGGAAACCTGAATACGAGACGTGGCGATTAACGGCGCGAGTCCGGCCGATTGTAGGCGGTACACTCCGGCAACACCCAGCTTTGGCTCACAGTGATGACCTTCTTTGCGGCACCATGCCGCGAGCTGCTCAACAAGTTGGGGTGAATCTCCGCGAACTTCGAACCAATCGCCCGCGCGCAATTGCGCTAGCGTACGGCGCAAGAGGACCGCGGCTCCTTCGTGCAGCGCCAGGTCTTCGAGATCAAGCTGCTGTTTGGGGGTGGAATTGGCCATAACGGATATTGCAGGAGCTTAAGCGAAGTCCTCAGTTACCGGATGTTGAAGCGGCTGACCCATAGAAATTGAATCTGTACACCGCTTTTTCGAGTTGCGAGTAGCCGGTTGTGCGCGCGGGCACCCACTGCTTGAGCCCTTCGAGTTCCATAAGAACGCGGACCTTTGGGTCCTGAAAAGACATTGCGAGCAGAGTATCGATGAACGGCTGGATCCGTCCGTCTGGCCGGTCGGCGCGCACCGTAAAGTTGCAGTGATCAAAAGGGGGCGTCGTGGCCAGGACGCGAGTGGTCCCGGGATCGAGCGTGCCCTCATTGATGAAGACGAGATAGTTAGCATCCAGGACGCAGGCGGCGTCAGCAAGGCCCGTTGCGAGAGCCTTTGCGGCGTCGCGTTCGCCCCCCACGTGATCGCCGTGCTTGCCAACCATTACTTCGTTGTAGGAGACGCGACAGTCGACGCGCGGATCAATGCCTGAGTCAGCGATCATTCCGAGTGGAATCAGAGTCGCCTGCGGCGAATCCGAAGCGCCAACCGCGACGGTCTTGCCTTTGAGATCGGCGAGCGAGGCCAGTCTGGAATTTGTGCGTACCAGGATCTTGGTGGTCAAGTCGCGGTCTGAATCGCGCATAGCAATAGCGCGACAAGCGCCGCGGCTAACGATCTGACTCTTCACCCAGGCGAGCGGCGAATTCCATGCGACGTCGATTGCGTCGCACAGGTTTGCTTCGACCTGAGCGTCGTATGTGGAGTAGAGGATGAAGTCGATCTCGACACCGCAGGCTGCGAAGTACTCCTTAAAGCCCTCCCAGATCGTCACGACTTTGGGATCGTAGGCAACAGCGCCAATACGCAACGCCTTGCTGCGAGATGTAGCTGGCATGGCTCCTCCATTCTCCAGAGACTGCTAGAACAAGGGCAAGCCGAGGCAAGCCTTGCCTAAGAAATCCTTCAGGACATCGCTCGACGGCGCCATCACAGCAGCCGCCTGGGCGTCCCGGAAGTTTCGCTCGAGACCGCCTCGGCGTCCGAATGCCCAACCACCACCAAGGGTCATGGCGCGCGAAACGACATTCAGGCAAGCGTCCGCTGCTTTCACTTTGACGGCAAGCACGTCCAGCATCGCAGTCGGATCGCCGGCAAGGGTTTTGCGGATCGTTTCGGCCAGGTAAGCGCGAGCCGAGTTCAGTTCGAGCGCCATCTCGGCCACAAGGAACTGGACGCGCGGAATCGATGCGAGCGCAGCGCCGCCGGCGTGTTCATATTTTCTGGCCCCGACACGCGCTACAATCGTCTGAAACGCCGCCGTAGCGATGCCCACCGAAACGGATGCAACACCGATCTGAAAGTGCGGAAGAACAACTTCGAGCATGGATTGAAATCCGCTGCCCTCGGAGCCAAGGCGCGTTTCGTCATCGATGGAGACGTCGGTAAGCGTCATCGGAGCACTGGCGTTCCCTGCCAGGCCGAGACCTTCGAAACGCCCCTGGGCAGCCAGACCGCTGGCCCCCTTGGAAATCAAGTAGAGATTGGATTCCGTAGGACCCGCCGCGCCGGTTTTGCGAGCTGAGACCACGTAGCTGTCAGCCTCACCCGCGCTCGTAACGAAGCTCTTGCTTGCACTCAGTCGTTTTTGGCGCACCTCACTCACGGGGGCGTAGAAGTGTCCTCCGGAACCAGACTCACTAAAGGCGAGCGTACTGAGATGACCACCACGCGCGAAAGAGGGCAACAGCTCTTGCTTCAGCCTGTCACTGCCTTTCGCGGCTATCACGGCTGTGGCGCAATAGTGCATGAGCGTGACCATCGCGGTGGAGGCGCAGGCCTGGGATTGTGTATCCAGCACGCGCGACATTTCTCCAAGGCTCGCGCCGGCACCGCCAAATTGAGCAGGAACAAGCAGGCCGAGCACTCCGGCATTGCCCAGAGCTTCAATGTTTTCGCGCGGGAAACGGCGCGACTGGTCGATCTGGTCAGCGCCAGAGCGAAGAACTTCCTGAGAAAGTTTTTCGTTTGCCACTAAGAGAGACTGAACGTCCGCCATATGTCCTCCACTGCTCACGCCGCAGGTCGATAGAGAAGTTTGCCCGGATTGCCGCGGCCTATCCGGATTCGGTTCCTAGATTGTGGCGGTGGATCTTAGGCGGCCGCCCGGCGCCATTGGGCAGATATTCAAGTAAAGCCTTGCGGGGTGCGGAGGCGGAAGACACGATTCGGTTGGCGGTGGCATAAGACGACCATTGGCAGTCCACCTGCACGCCACACGAGCTTAGGCGCCGAGTTCTGCAGCAAGACAGAGAGTATAGGCGCGAGTGCGTGGTGTTGCCAAGGATGTGTCGGACTCCATTTGGGACGGGTTCTTTAGACTAGTCCTGGATCGTCGGCAAACGGAAGTTATCCAGAAACGGCTTCCGGAGATATGGCCGACCCTGACGGAAGCGCTTCAGTTAGCTTATGTCGAGTTCACCCCGCCAGCAACGCCACTCCCGCCGCCACCAGCAATGCCGCAATCCATCTGCGGCGGTCCACTTTTTCATGCAGGAAGATTTTGGCCGCGAAGGCATTCCCGATAAACGTTAGCGACGCGGCGGCCGGGGCGACCAAGCTGACGTCTCCCCACGACAGCGCGAACAGCAGGCTGAAGAACGCCACGGCCATGGCCGTGACGCCGAGGAAGAAGTTCGAGTTCGACAGGATGCGGACGACCACCGTCCACAGTCCCGCGCGTCCCCACAAGGCATGCACGTCGCCGACTTGCTTCATGGCACGCGCCAGCAGAACGTCTCCCACCACCGAAGCGAACACGACGACGAGAATGCCGCCCCAGGTAGATACGAAAGCCGCGTAATTGTGACTCACGACTCCACTCCGCTGGAAACGGTCGGTGCCTCATCCACTGTGGGTGCCCCATTTCTCGCGTTCTTTGCGAGAAGTGGGGACTCGGGATGCTCATCATGCTGGTGCGCGGTCAGGGCCGGGCCCCCGGCTACAAATCCGACACCGCCGGAAATCAGTGCGATGCCCAGCCAACGCATCGGGCTGACTTGCTCGTGCAGCGCGAACTTCGCCACCAGCGCCAGCAAAACGTATCCCAGCGATGTGGCTGGCAGAACGTAGGTCAGATCGGCCCAGGAGAGCGAATTCATGTAGGAAGCGAAGAAGGCCAGCAGCAGAAGGATTCCGATCGCGACCCAGGGATTGGCTACCGCCAGAATGACGCTTTGCAAGTGATGCAGGGAAATGTTGCCGGCCTGCTTCATCCCATGCGAGAGCATGGAGTCACCGGCCGCAGCAAAGACGGTAACTCCAGCCAGCACCAGATACTTACGAAAAGTCACTTGATCATCAGGCCTTGACAGGTTCGGCCGTGGCGGCTGCTTCCGCGTGCTGTTTGACCAGCTTGTTGCGGGCCGACCGCAGCTTCAGGAAGGTTTTGGCCTCCTTATACAGCCGCTTTCGGTCATTGCTGTCGAACGCCGCTTTTTTCAAGATGCGGAACACGGCCTTAGGACGGAAATAATATTCATCGTAGAAGCGATGTACGGCCGAAAGGATGTCATCGGCAGGCAGCCCGGGATACTGAATATGGGCCAACTGGTGTCCGCCTTCGTCCACCATCTTGTTGTCGCCGACCATGAAACCGTTTTTCACGGCGTAGTCGTAAAGCTCGGTTCCGGGATAGGCGTGCGCCACCGAAACCTGGATGGTCTCGACGTCGAGTTCCTTCGCAAACGCAATCGTGTTGTTGATGGTCTCGCGGGTCTCTCCGGGCAGGCCCAGAATGAAATCGCCGTGGATGACCAGGCCGAGCTTGTGGCAGTCCTTAGTGAACTGGCGAGCGCGTTCGATGGTCGCGCCTTTCTTGATGTTCTTCAGGATTTGCTGGTCGCCGGATTCGTAGCCGACAATCAGCAGGCGGCAACCGGCGTCCTTCATCGCTTTTAGCGTCTCGAAATCTGTGGTCACACGCGAAGTACAGGACCAGGTGAGCCCGAGCGGCTTAAGTTTCGAGCAGAGCTCAATGGTGCGTGCCTTCTGGATGTTGAATGTGTCGTCGTCGAAGAAGAACTCCTTCACGTTGGGCCAGTAGTCCTTGGCCTCGGCCATTTCGCGGGCGACGTCATCGGTGGAGCGCTTGCGCCAGGGATGTCCGCTCAGGGTCTGCGGCCACAGGCAGAATGTACACTGCGCCGGGCAGCCGCGCGTGGTGTACAGCGATACGTAGGGGTTCAGCAGGAACGGTACGTTGTACCGGGTGACATCTAGGTCGCGCTTGTAGACTTCGGTAACGTGCGGAAGCGCGTCGAGATCCTGAATCTGCGGGGAGTCTGGATTGTGGACGACCCTGCCATCCTGCAGGAAAGAAACGCCGGGAATCTCGGCGAGTGGCTTGCCCTTAGCAAAGTCCGTGACGGAGAAATCAAATTCCTTGCGGCAGACGAAATCGATTTCCGGACAGTCGCGCAGCGACTTTTCCGGGAGTACGGTGACGTGCGGACCGACAAACGCAATCTTGATGTCGGGATTGTTCTGTTTAATCGCCCGCGCCAGCCGAATGTCGCCGGGAAATCCGGGAGTCGAGGTGAACAGCACAAGGAACTCATAGTCCTTGGCGATCTCGATAGTCTCCTCGCCCGAAACATGGTGCGGCGGCGCATCAAGCAGCCGCGCGCCCTCCAGCATTCCAGTCGGATAAGCCAGCCACACCGGGTACCAGTAACTTTCAATTTCGCGGGTGGCGGGCCAACGGGAGCCTGCGCCTCCGTCGAAGTTTTCAAACGAAGGGGGATTTAGGAACAGCGTTTTTAGAGGCATATTGAGTGTGTCTTTCATTTTACCATTAAGAACAGGGGCCACCCGGAGCATGGTTACTTCAGCAGATTCCCCACCGACTTAGATGCCCGAACCGTAAGTTCGACTTAAATCGTTGATTCCACTGTACTCGTGCGGGCGGGAAAAGCGAATCGCAATGGAGTGAATATGGAATCGGGAGCAGTGAAGGGGCCCATTGGAGGGCTGAGCGGGGTTTCGCTGAGGTGATTTACTGGGCTTCGTTCGCGGCTGGGGCGCGGAAGGTCACGCCGCGATCGTCGTTGGCCTTGGTGGTAGCGGCAAGGTCGAGATCAGACAGGGCGATCTTTTGGTGCTGGGGCGCAAAGGCCCACAGAGTCTGGCCGACGATGGCGTAGTTTTGGACTTCGAGCTTGTGCTGATCGCGGAACACGAGCACTGTGGCGGGCAGCATCGCAGCGCCTTCCGGTTCCGGCTTTTCTTGCTCACGCCGAGGCGGGCGCGCATAGGCATCCTGATCGCCGTCGGCTTGTTCCTGGCGAAGCATTTGCTGCTCTTGGAGGTTCTGCGCGTTCATCTCGCTGGCGAGCGCGCGATCCCGCTCATAGTCCTCGTCATAAGATGAGCCAGAGTCCCACCACCATGGATCAATTCCGGCGTACCACCAGGGATAACCATAACCCCAGCAGCCGAAGCCGAAACAGTTGTTGCGGAATCCGAAGTTGCGGAAACGCCGGTCGCGGAACCCGCGGTCGCGAAAACCACGGTCGCGGAAGCCGGAACTGCGGAATCCATCGTGCAAAAATGGACCACGAGAGAAGCCCGCGCGAGTCGAAGGAATATGAGTAAAGCCGCGAGACACGCCCGGGCCGTGCGTTCCGCCGAAGGAGTGGCCCCCTACAGCATGGGCGCCGCTGAAACCACCGTGGCTGGCGAAGCCGCCGCCATGTCCTCCGCTGAAACCGCCACCATGTCCTCCACCAAATCCGCCGGCGTGACCTCCGCCATGCTGTGCCCACACGGGTACGGCCAGGAAAAGCGCGAACGCCGTGATGGCTGCTAGCCGGCGCATACACGACCATTATAAGCCCGATTGGCAAGAAAGAAGCAAGTGGGTTTGTCAAGAACTTGTCAAAATCTTTGGCCACGATTTGGCTAGAACGGCGCGGCAGCCCGCGCGGCAGACTGACCGCCGTCCCCACTTCTTTCTCAAAGCGCAAGAAAAGGGGCACGCCCGCCTAATTCATTCCTGGTAATGACTGCGCCTGGACCGATTAGTAGAATTGCGCCACGTGCAGCATTGACGATATGAGGCCGAGACCAACTGCGCTGGTGGTTTTCCTGCTCCTATTGGGAGCGGGAGGAGCGGCCGCTGTGGAACATCCGGGCGTACTCCACGAGGGTGACGACTGCTCGTCCTGTCACGCCAGTAAAACCACCGGGAAATCTGTGCATTCAGCGATGGCGAGCCCGTGTACGATTTGTCATCTGGCTCAAACTCGAGGAGACATGACGACTCTGAGTTTGATCATGCCTAAGGAGCAGATCTGCTTCGCCTGCCATGAGAAGTCAGCGGAATTGCGGCAACATACCCCTGTGGTGCAGGGACGATGTGTGGAGTGTCACGATTCGCACAGCAGCGAGCGGCGGATGCTGCTGCGAGTCGCCAGCGATCTCCAAGATCGCGCGCTGTCGTTTCCGTCAGGAAAAGGCCACTCTTCCGCGCTATCGCAATGACGACGATGGTCGATTGCCAGCAGTTCGTGGTTAGTCGAACGTCGACGGGAAGCGCCTGAAGGCGCGTTGACCGGGGGAACTTGCGCACACCCTTCGACAGGCTCAGAGCAGGCTCTGAAGGCGTGCCCCAATGTGAAGTTTGTCTTTAGTCTTTCACCGGGGACTGCGATGACGCTCCAGCGGTTCATCCCACTACTGGTTCAGCGGCAGAAGAGACTGGCAGGCGGCTTCGCTCGAAATGGCGCCGCCGGTAGGCTGGACTCGGATCACGGCATCTTCGAAGGAGCAGAAGCTGCGGATACCGGTTTGATTCAGAGTTATCGGAGTGCCCGTGGCAAAGTACTGGGTTGCGGGAGGCCCACCGGAACCAGTGGCCGTGAAGATGTATCCGCTCTTGGTGCCGCTCGCCAATACGCTATCGATCAGGCACCCTGCGGTTGTGGTCGGGACGCATGGAGTGAGGCCGCCCAGGTTGGCCAATGTCGGGGCAAAGCCCACGGTCGGATAAGAGGCGCTGTAAGTAATCTCTCCGGTGTTGATGGTGCGGATCGAACCTACAGCCGAGGATTCATTGGCGGCCATGCGCGCGCGCAGCAAGTTGGGGATGGCGATGGCGGCGATGATGAGAATAATCGCGACCACGATCAGCAGTTCGATGAGGGAAAAACCCTTCTGTTTACGCATTGATAAATAGCTCCCCGCCCTGGACTGGGGCGAACAGAAAGCTTAACACTGACGCGGGATTCGCGGGATGGCACAAGCGGGCCGGAGCCTCGAGACTCTTACCATTACTACTTCTTCTTTTTCGTCGCCTTACTTTTTCCCCCAGCCTTTCGTGGGGCTGGATGGGCGTGTTTAGGAGCCGGCTTGGCGGCCGTTTTGGCCAGTTTGTGATCGGGCTTTGTGGCCTTTGGCGGTTCGGGCGCCTTGGCCTTCGGTGGCGGTTGCGGCGCTGCGACGGCGGCGGGGACCGGCGGCGCGCCTTTCCCTTTCTTGCCGGCTTTTGCCGGAGCGGCGACTGGAGCCGTAGCCGCGGTCTTGGCGGCGCGTCCGCGACGAGGCGCCGGTGGCGGAGGCGGAGGCGGGGGCGCGAAGGGCTTCAGGAATTTCAGTATTTCGGTGCGCGAGCGCAGCTTGCCGTCAAGCAGCAACATGAAAACGTCGTGCGTAATCTTGGGATACTCAGGCAGTTGCGGAGTGATGAGCAACTCCGTCATCTCGGGCAGCGGAATCTTCTGCTGCACCTGGCGCCACTTGGTGAGATAGTTCTTGATTTTCTGCTCGACCGATTGCTGCTTGGCCGTAACGGCCAGGAAGAGCACCATCTCGGGGCGCGCACCGCTAAGCAGGTGCCACGTGCGTGAAGGAGTCGCGGCCTCTTTGCCCATCAGGCGCTTAGCTAGTTCCTTGGCGTGATCTTCGATGTCGCGCCAGGCTTCGACCAGATCTTTCCGCGGGATCATGCGCTGTACATCCGCGACATCTTTGTCGGCCAACCGCGATGTCAGGAAATACATGACAGCGGGGCCAGCGTCCGGGGCATAGCCAAGGTCAACCATCTGCTGGCGCGTCTTCATGAGGGCCGAGAGGCCGGTGGTGTCGATCTTGGCGGTAGACCAGTGCTGATGCAAAACCTCGAGCCAACTCTCTTTTTCGAGCATCTTCACGACATACAGCGGGTCGTCTTCATGGGCCAGCGCGGCGATTTCGTGACCGATCGAACTGCGCAGAATATGCTCGATATATTTGCCTTCCTTGGCGGCGTCGTAGCGAGCCTGAGTGCGTTCTTCGATCGGCCAGTGAAAGCGTGCGGCGAAGCGCGTGGCGCGAATCAGGCGCGAAGGATCTTCGAGGAAGGAATAGTTGTGCAGGATGCGAATCAGTTTGGCTTCAATGTCGGCGACGCCGTTGAAGGGATCGAGCAGCAGGCCGCGGGATCCTTCGTTGAGCGACAGCGCCATGGCATTGACGGTGAAATCGCGACGCCGCAGATCTTCGTGGATGGTGGCGGGCATCACGACCGGCGGCTTGCCCGTCTTCTCGTAGTGTTCAGTGCGCGCCATACTGATTTCAGCGCGCGCGTTGCCGGGCAGCGAGATGAAGATGGTGCGATTGTCCTCTTCGACGGCCGTGGTTTTAGCCCCGGCCTTTTCGAGGTCTTTTTGTAACTTGAGAGGATTACCCTGGATGGTGAAATCCAGATCGCGAATGGAGAAGCCGCTGATGATGTCGCGGATGGCGCCGCCAGTAAGGTAAAGATTGAGGCCGGCTGCCCGGGCTACGTCTTGTATCAGGCCGACGCCTTTCAGTTGGTCCGGCGTCAACCGGAGTTCCATCGTGTAAATGTAATCAGCCATTCGCTTTCAACAGCCCTCAGGTCTGGCGTTCCGCTGCGTTCTGCACGTCGCGACCAAAGACCTCACGGGCTGAACGAACCGAGCTTTCCACAAGATTTCCACAGCCTAGAACGTGGCGTCCGACAGGGCGGGGCCCACGCAGACGCAAGTACACTAATACAAAGTACTTAGGCGAAGTGTAAACTTTGCGGCAAGTTAAAGAAAATAACACAACGTTTACAGTTTGGCTACTGCCAAGGCGGATTCCGCGAGATTGCTGCTAAAAAGTGCGAGAATCAGGCCAAGGGGAGTAGGAAGCGAGCCTCGCGCGCCATCGATTCGCCCGCAAAGGAACGCGGGCGAATCTGCGGCTCGCCCACGTCCATGGGTGCACAACGCGCCCGCAGAACGTGATCAGCATCGCTACAAAATGCTCCACTTGTAACGCAGCCTCCATGCCTTCAACGCACAAAAAAGTGATTGTTCGCAAGATGGACCGGGACTCGGTATCGGGCTATGTCGCGCCCGCACAGTTTGTGCACGAGGGCAAACTCGAGTTGCTGAACACATCGGGCACCGTGATTTCGATGGACCTGCGCGAAATCAAAGGAGTGTATTTCGTGCGCGAATTCAGCGACTCGGAGTCGCTCACACGCAAGACGTTTACCTCGCGTCCGCGATCGGAAGGCCTGTGGGTGCGGCTGCGATTCAAGGATAGCGAAGTGCTGGAAGGACTGATGCCCGCCGACTTGATGCAGGCGACGCCGGAAGGATTCCTGGTGAGCCCTCCGGATCAGCGCTCAAACACGCAGAAGATTTTTGTCCCGCGGACCGCCCTGGAGTCGCTGACGGTGCTGGCCGTCATTGGGGCGCCGCGGCGCCGGCGGCCGGGCGCGGAAGATCAGCGGCAAGTGCCCATGTTCGACGAGTAAGTGTCTCGAATTGCTTTCAGCTTCGGAGTGGTTGCGGCGGGGCTATAGTTCGATGCGCGAAAGGCCCGAAAGGGTTTGATCGGCCGTACCCCGCACCAATCGCGGGTTCCACGCGCCCGAAATCCATTGAATTAATCCTGGGAGTTGAGGTACCGTTTGAATTCCACACGGGCCAAGAGCCGGGCAAAAGAGACGTTGGGGCGTTCCCTTCCTGCCGAGCCGCTCGACTCTTGTGGAGATTTCTATCTCGTTCCAGAGGTGTTGCCTGTCATGCAGACGATGCGCGTGTGTCGTTCCCAGTCGAGTTTTTCATCCTCTTCGGTCTTCCATTTCTCTCTCATCACCGCAATCTTTTTCGCCACCATCCTGTGCTCTGCGATGCAGGGACAGGAAACGGCGCAACCGGCTGCGGTGCGCGCACCCCTGATCACGCAGCCACTGGATGAGTCGCGGCTCACGACGCTGAAGGGCAACACGCATCCGCTGGCGCGTCCGGTGTTTGATTTGGGGACGGCACCAGCGAGCCTGCCGATGGAACGGATGCTGCTGGTGCTGAAGCGCAGTCCCGAGCAGGAAGGCACGCTGCGCAAGTTGCTCGACGATCAGCAGGACAAGGGCTCACCCAGCTATCACAAGTGGCTCACGCCGGAACAATTCGGAAAGAATTTCGGACCGAGTGACAGCGACATGCAGGCGATCACCGGCTGGCTCCAGTCGCACGGATTTCAAGTGGGAACGACGAAGGGCCGCACGGCACTGGAGTTCTCCGGCTCGGCCAGACAGGTACAGCAAGCATTTCATACAACGATTCACAAATACGTAGTCAATGGCGAGCAGCACTGGGCGAACTCCATCGACCCGAAGATCCCGACGGCGCTGACGCCGGCGGTCGCGGGAGTGTATACGCTGCACAATTTCGTGAAGAAGCCGATGTATCGGCTGTCGAAGGAGCGCTTTGAAGCCACAGTAGTGCCGGGCAAGCCGCCGCAATTCACTTCCACCACTGGCCTGCATGCGTTGGCACCGGCCGACTTCGCAACAATCTATAACGTCGCGCCCCTCTATACCGCTACCCCAACTCCCATCACCGGCGCTGGCATGTCGATTGGCGTGGTGGGGCGCTCCGACATCATCATGGCGGACATCACTGACTTTCGAACCGCGTTCGCGATCAGCGGTCCGACTCCGGTTGTCATCGTGAATGGGCCAGATCCGGGTGATATTTCCGGGGATGATCTTGAGGCGACGCTCGATGTGGAGTGGTCGGGGGGAGTCGCGCCAAGTGCGCAAGTGTACTTCGTGAACTCCGGAACCACTAACGACACGGATGGCGTAACACTTTCCGAGCTTTACATCTTGGAAAACAACCTCTCCAACGTAATGACCTATAGCTTCGGCGGCTGCGAGGCGCAGTTTAGCGCTGAGGAGAGTCTGGACTTATCGATGGCGGAACAAGCTGCGGCCCAAGGCATCAGCTTCATGGCCTCGACCGGGGATGCCGGAGCCGAAGCTTGTGATGACCCGAATACTGAAACGGTGGCCTCGCAGCCGATTGCGGTCAATTTGCCGGCTTCCACGCCATTCACCACGGCGGTGGGTGGAACGATATTCAACGAGACCACCGGCGGTGGCACGGCGTCGACCTATTGGAGCGCCACCACCCAGGCCAATGGGAGTTCCGCCATCAGTTACATTCCCGAAGATGTGTGGAACGAGAGCTGCACCACTTCCTGCCCTGCAAGTCTTGGCCCCAACATCTTGGCGGGGGGCGGCGGGGTCAGCCTTGATTTCACGCAACCCAGCTGGCAGACGGGGGTGACGGGCATTCCTCCCTCTGGCAACGCGCGTTACGTGCCTGACATCGCGTTCAGTGCTGCGGTGAATAACGATCCTTACCTGCTGTGCTTCCAGGCGTCCTGCGAGATGAATCCCGCCCAATTTGCTGCTGTTGGAGGAACTTCCGCTTCGACCCCGTCTTTCGCCGGCGTTATGGCGCTGGTCGACCAGAAGATGTCGCTAGGGGCGGAAGGAGCTAGCGGAGCCCGGCAAGGCCTGGCGAACTATGTTCTCTACCCGTTGGCGTCGGCCCAGCAGGCGGCCAAAACCGCATGCAATGCGTCCACGACTCCCCTGCCAAACAGCACCTGCGTTTTCTACGACGTCACTACTGGGAACAACGCGGTTCCCGGAGAAACTGGCTATGGCACGGCGACGGCGTCCTATCAGGCCGGTACCGGTTATGACCTGGCTACAGGCTTGGGCTCGATCAATGTCGAAAACTTGGTGACCCAGTGGGCGAACGCGACTTTCAACGCGACGACCACCACATTGATGCTCAATGGCGTCGCGGGTGGGAACACGATGCCCCCTGTCGCTCACGGTGTAGCGGTGACAGTGGCTGGAACGGTCGCCCCTAGTAGCGGAACCGTAACGCCCACGGGTGACGTCTCCTTAATCGCGGCAACCGGGCCTAGCGGTTTAACCCCGGCCCAGACGGGTATCGCTCCTCAATTCGCTCTTAGCGCAGGCGCAATCTCGGGAAGTACCACTGTTTTCCCCGGTGGCACCTACATGGTCACGGCTCACTATGCAGGAAATGGCACGTTCGCGCCTAGCGACTCAGCTGGAGTTCAGGTCACCGTGAATCAAGAGAGCAGCACCACGACTCTCACTCTGATTCCACCCACCGATTCAACCGGCACGCCGCTCCCCAGCCCCTACCCGTTTGGAAGTGTAGTGTTCGTGCGCGCGGATGTCGCGGGGGCTTCGAAGCAAGGTATCCCGACGGGGAAGGTCAACTTCACCGACAGTTTCGGAGCCCTGCCGACCCTGAACCCACAGGTCAGTCCGCCGATTGCGGTCGCCAACCCTGTCCCACTCAACAGTGGAGGCAATACTTCTATCGGGGACGGAATAATCAGCTTCGACGCGGGGAATCACGTCATATCTGCCCAATATCTGAGCGACGCCAGCTTCAACACCAGCAACACCGCGGCACCGGTGAGTTTCGGTATCTCGCCCGGTTTCGCGGCTGTGTCGGGTCCCTCCCCTTCGACCGTTACGATCTCGGCTCCCGGCGGTTCGGGCACGACAACGGTTGGCATTGTTACCTCCACAGGCTTCGGCGCCGTTAGTTTCAGTTGCACCGGCTTGCCGGTGGAGTCCGCTTGCAGTGGATCGGGCACCGGAAAGGGGCCGATCACGGTCGTCCCGGTCACGATTACGGTGACTACGACTGCACCCCACACCACCATGCTGCAATCGAACGAGCGGAAATACTACTATGCGGTGATCTTTGGCGGAGGACTGCCGCTGGCGGGCATGCTCTTGCTTGTTACGCCCAAACGGCGCCGCTATAGCACGCTACTGGGACTGATGGTTGTGGCGTTGCTCGTGACGGTTCCTGCCTGCGGCGGCGGTGGAAGCCCGACGCATACGCAGGATCCGGGCACGCCGGCGGGGACGTATACGGTGACGCTGACTGCGACGGCCGGATCGCTTTCCGAGTCAGGAACTTTCACGCTCACGGTGCAGTAAGGAAACACGATTTGCGAACGAGGCCAGCGCGAGCTGGCCTCTTTGTTTTGGTCGCGAAGACAAGGAGACCTAAACCTAGAACCGTTTTGCGGCGATGTGGTGTGAACTCACGCTCAGAGTTCTCAACAGCCAAAATCTTGTCATCCGGAGGTGCCGTTCTTTGGCGCCGAAGGACCTGTGGACTGGACGCCTATTGCATAGGTCCTTCGGCGGGCAAAGAACGCCCGCCACAGGATGACAACAAAAGCTGGGGCCAGCCACAAGTCATCTCTTCGAAGTTACGCCTCTGCGAATATTCGCTGGTGTACGATCTATTCGTCTTTTCCTTCACACTATGAAACTTTCCGCCATCGCTTCAGCTCTCGAGTTATGCCTCGAGAACGGATCTCCAGACATAGAAATCACCGGGCTCAACGGGATTGAACAGGCTGGGCCCGGGGAGTTGACGTTTGTGTCGAACCCCAAGTATGCCGCCGCGGCGCGAACGACTAAGGCTTCGGCCGTGATCGTGGGTAAGGACTTCCCCGCCATTCCAGCGGCCATGTTGCGGGCGAAGAATCCTTATCTGTCATTCGCGAAGGCGCTGGAAATCTTTCACCAGCCGCTGCAGTATCCGCCCGGCGTGCACGCCACGGCCGTGGTGCATACCACTGCTCGCATTGGGGCGAATGCGCATATCGGGCCTTACGTGGTGATCGACGAGGCTGTCGAGATCGGCGCCAATGCAGTGCTGCTGGCGCATGTCGTGATTTATCGAGGCGCGCGGATCGGCAACAACTTCTTCGCGCACGCGCACGCAATCGTGCGCGAGAACTGCCAGATTGGCAACAACGTGCTTCTGCAGAACGGAGTCGTAATCGGCGCCGACGGGTTCGGCTTTGCAAAGACTGCGGAAGGACACTGGCACAAAATCCCACAGCCTGCGCCGGTGGTCATCGAGGACGATGTGGAAGTCCAGGCCAACTCTTGTATTGACCGGGCCAGCGTCGGCGAAACTCGCATCGGGCGAGGAGTGAAGGTCGACAATCTGGTGCAGGTCGGACACGGATCGCGGGTGGGCGAAGATGCTCTATTGTGCTCACAGGTCGGGCTCGCAGGCTCGACCGAGATTGGCAACCGGGTCATTCTCACGGGGCAGGTCGGCGTGGTCGGCCACTGCAAGGTAGGGGAAAACGCAATCGTGACCCCGCAGAGCGGAGTGGCGAACGATATTGCGGCAGGAGCGCTGGTCAGCGGATCGCCGGCTGTGGACCACCGAGCGTGGTTGAAGTACTCCGCGATTCTGCCACGATTGCCGGAGATCGCGCGCGCTGTACGGCTTAGAGACAAGAAGGACTAGGCCGGATTCGCAGTTGCTGTATCCCAGGGCGATCTGTCATCCCGAGCGTAGCGAGGGATCTAGGTCGTTGCCCGCGCCACCAGTGTTGCCCCTGCCAGCAAACACCTAGATCCCTCGCTGCGCTCGGGATGACAACGATATTTGGTTGACGCTATACCTGAAATGAGCCAACTACCAACGACAAGAAGGAAATCAAATTCCAACTCCGTGTGCCTCTGTACCCTCGGCGGTTGAAGATGCTGACCGCCGATACTCTTCCGGCAGGCCGCTCTCGATCACAGCGCGGACTTTTTCCATCAGGCGATCGCGGTCGCCGAAATCCTTGGGCTCGATCGGGGGATGGAAAATCACTTTCACCAAGCCGGGTTTGATGGCGAAACGCGTCTTCGGCATGGCGTAATGCGTTCCCACAATCGTCATGGGAACGACAGGAATGCCGCATTCCATGGCCAGATAAAACGGGCCCTTTTTGAAAGGCAGCAGTTTCCCGTCGAAAGAACGCCTGCCTTCCACATAGATGGTCATATTGATCCCCTGCGCCACCACCGCCTTCGCGGCGCGCACAGCTTCGATGCCAGCGTCGCGATTGCCGCGGTCCACGGGAACCAGGGAGGCCATACGCATGGCAGGGCCGAGAATGGGAGTCCTGAACAATTCTTTTTTCACCATCACCGAAGTGCGGCGCGGGATCAGCGGAATCTGGATTGGCGGATCCAGGTTCGAAACGTGATTGGTCATGAAGATGTAATTGCGGGAGGTATCAAGGCTGTCGAGGCCGACGGTTTCGACGCGCACGCCAGCCAGCCGAACGCCGGCGAATGCTCCCCAGTTGAACATGCGATAGATAAGACGAACGTCGCCACTGATAAAGGTCCAGGGAAATCCGATCAGGGCGGCTACAGGAGCGGCCAGGGCCCAGAAGGTCAGCATGACGAGGGTGCGGATCATTTTGCTGTACCGACGACTGCTGGAGTTTGATCTGCGTCCTGCGCTTCGCCTTTGAGCCAAGCGGAGCGGCGAGCACGCTGCTCGGCGGTGACGTGGTCGAGGTCGACAACTTCGTAGGAGATTTCCTGGCGGCCTCCGACTTTCCATTTCAGTTCGCGCTCGCTCCCGCGGCGGCTGCGAACTTTGAGCGTCAACGCGTCGCCGGGATTTAAGCGCGCCAACTCCTGACGCGACTCCTGCCCGGCGGGCCTGCCTTGCAGTTCAAGGATGGTGTCGCCGACTTGCAAGCCCGCGCGTTCGGCATCGCTGCCGGGTGTGACCGCGCCCACCGCCATGGGGCCATCGAAATTACGCGACGCGGTGAAACCCGGATCGGGCACGGTGGTGGCGACGTGCTCCAGGTGGAGACCGACGGAGCGGAGAAAATCATCCCATGGAATTTCTTCGGTTCCCGAGACGTATTTCTTGAAGAACAGGCCCAGATCGGCGTGGCTGACCGTTTCGGCGGCTTCGCGCACGCCGACCGAGTCGTTGAAGAAGCGACCCTTCTGCGCGTAATTTGCGTTCATCCACTGCAGCAGTTCGCGCAAGGATGCGCGGCCATGACTGGCCTCGCGCATGGCCAGGTCAAGCATCACGCCGATCAGTTCACCTTTGTTGTAGTAGGAAACGCTGCGCTCGGGGCGACGGTAATAGGCGTCGCCCTCAAGCCAGGCGTCAAGGCTTGACTCCTCGGCCGACTGCGTCAGGTGGGCCGGACGGCGCTCCAGTTCGGTGATTTCGTCGCCCAGGCGTTCGAGGTATTGCTTCTCGCTGAGAAGCCCGGCGCGCAGCTCGATCGTACCCTGGGCCGTGTTGGTCACGCCTTCGCTGAACCACAGCGCACGAGTGTAATTCTCTTTGGTGTAGTCGACGGGCTCGAGCGTCTGCGGCCGGATGCGTTTGACGTTCCAGAGATGGAAGAATTCGTGGGCGGTGACTCCGGCGAGAGTATCGGGATTCTGCCTGACGGATTCGGCGTTGATATCGATTGCGGTGGAGAAGGCGTGCTCCATTCCGCCGCCGGCCGGGCCCCGCGGGAAGTGGTAAAGAAACATGTAGGTCTCGAAAGGGCGATCGTTCATCCAACTGGTTGCCGATGCGACGATTTTGCGCACGTCGGCGGTAATCTTGTCCATGCGATAGTCCGCGGGATCGGCATCGATCACGACGCGGAAGTGTCCGCCCGCCTCGTCGAAGTCGGACTCCTGGAAGCTGCCGATTTCGACGGGCGAGTCCACGAGACGGTCGTAGTTGTCGGCGCTGAATCCGCCATCGGCCAGAGAGGCCAGCGGCGTTGCAACGCGCCATCCCTCGGGGATGTGGCTCAAGTGCACATGCATGGGGGCGTTCCGGGCATCGACCGGGTAAATGAGAATTTGTGCGAGATTAAAAAATGCGTGATGTGAGTTCAACTGCGCGCCGAAAGGCCCGGGCGAATCAACGTAGATTTGATACTCCACGATAGCCCCGCTCTCGGTACCCTGAATCTCCCACCGGCTCTTGTCCTCCTCTCGAACGGCGAGTTCCTTGCCCGCGCGATCTTTGGCCCGCAGCCAGTTCACGTACTGAGCGAAGTTGCGAATCTGGTAGAGAGCGTTCCACACGGGTAGCTGGAGTTCGCGCTGCGCGGCACCGGCGGGAAGGATGATCTGCACTTCGACAAGATGCTGCTCAGGAGAGGCCAACGAAATGGTGTAGGCCACCGGAGCCGACTGCGCCTGGGCGGCGAACAAAGCGAGGGTTGCCGCGCACAGTGGCAGACGCAGAATTCGGCAAACTCGATCGAAAAAGCGATTCATTCCGTCTTTGAGAGTTCTAGGAGGCGCGCCGGTAGTTTTTCATAAATGCCGCCGAAGCCGCCATTGGAAAGAATAGCCACGACATCGCCCGAGCGCATTTCGGGGGCAACGGTCTGGACGATCGCATCGGCGTCGGCCAAGAGGCGCGCACGGTGGCCGTTTCGCTCGATCTCACTGGCGAGGGCGGGTAATTCCAGGCGCTCGTTCTCGGGCACAGCATCGGAGCGGAACACTCCGGCCACGACGACTTCATCCGCCAGGGCCAGACTGCGCGCCAGGTCGCTTTGCAGAACGCGGCGCCGCAGTGTATTGGAACGCGGCTCCAAAATCGCCCATAGACGCGCTCCGGCATAGCGCGCCCGCAGGGCTTTTAGAGTTCCGGCGATTGCGGTGGGGTGATGCGCGAAGTCATCGATGATGGTGATGCCGTTGACATGCGCCTTCACTTCCAGACGACGTTTCACGCTCTTGAAGGTCTTCAGAGCCTCGGCGATTGCTTCTTTCGTAATGCCGCACGACGCGGCCAATGCGGCGGCAGCGGTCGCGTTCCACACGTTGTACTCACCGGCTAGTGAGAACTCAAGGTCTCCCCACGATTCCCCGTTGTGCAGAACTGTCCACGAAGTGCGCCCCGGATCGAGGCGGAGGTTCGCCACTTGCCAGTTTGCGCGCGGGCCGGCGCCGTAGCGCTCGACGGGGCAGAATGCCTTGGCCACACAGCGCTCCAGACTTGGGCTCTCGGTGGCGTCGCCGGCAACGCCATCGAAGGCCATGATGCGTCCGCGACGCGGAATCAGGTTCACCAGGCGTTTGAAAGCGGTTTCGACGGCATCGAGATCCTTGTAGATGTCGGCGTGATCGAATTCGACCGAAGTCAGGATGATGGCGTCGGGAAAATAATGAAGAAACTTCGGGCCCTTGTCGAAGAAGGCTGTGTCGTACTCGTCACCTTCGAGAATGAAGTGCTTCCCTTGCCCGAGATGGAAGCTCGATCCAAAATTTTCCGCGATTCCGCCGATGAGGAATGACGGATCGAGTCCGGCGGAATGGAAGATCCACGAGAGCATGGAGGTCGTCGTGGTCTTGCCGTGAGTTCCAGCGACGACCAGTACTTCTTTGCCGCGCAGGAATTCGTCGTGCAGCAACTGGGGCAAGGAGCAGAAATCGATGCGCTGGTCGAGCAAGTGCTCCAGTTCTACGTTGCCGCGGGACATGGCATTCCCGACCACGACCAGATCGGGGCGAGGTTCCAGATTTCTGGGATCAAACGGCTGGGCGACGGGAATGCCCAGGCCGCGCAGAAAATCGGACATGGGCGGGTACGCAGCAGCGTCCGAGCCGGTAACGCGAAATCCGCGCTCCTTCAGCATTCCGGCAAGCGATGCCATGGCGGTGCCGCAGATGCCGATGAGGTGAATGTGTTTGCGTTGGTTCATGATTGCCGACGCGTCGAAAGGCGACCCTCAGGGGCTAAAGCCCGCATTTCTATCTGGGGCTTAACGGCACGGCTGTAAGCCGTGCCCTTCCCAAATCGATTCCTCTTCAAACCCGCTAGAACTCGACCGCCGATTCCAGAATTCGCAGTGATACTTGTCCGCCATCTACCATAAGTCTCGCTCGCACGCCGATCGGCAGCGTGATGTTGCGCGATGTGACGTGGCCGGAGCGAACGCCGAAGGCAACGGGTACTCCAAGGTCACCGACGATGCGCATGACGACTTCCTCGAGCGAGTAGCCCTGATTTGCCGTCTGTAAGCAATCGAGCATTTCGCCGAAAATGATGCCGCGCACTTCATCAAGCTGCCCTGCCAGCTTCAACTGCATCAACATGCGGTCAATCTGAAAAGGCTTGGCCGCGACATCTTCGAGAAACAGAATTGTACCTGCGGTGTTGATTTTATAGGGTGTGCCGAGCGACGCGACGAGGATTGAGAGACATCCTCCGTACAAGATGCCCTCGGCTTGACCATCCGAGAGGCCGCTGACTCCCGCGCCCAGAGCCACATCCCAAGGCATCGCGCCCGACAATGCAGCTTGCCACGACGCGAGGTCGACACCCTCTTCGTGCGCCCAATCCTTGGCGGCCATCGGCCCATGGAAGGTGACGAGGCCGCATGCGTCTGCTAAGTAAGTCAGTAGGGTCGTGATGTCGCTGTAGCCAACAAAAACCTTGGGATGCGATTTGATTCTATCCTGGTCGACGTGCTTGAGCAGGTAGTTGGCGCCATACCCACCTCGCGCGCACAGGATGGCGCGCACATCGTCGCGCACGAACATTTCTTCCAGTTCGCGGGCGCGCCGTTGCACTGAGCCGGCGAAATACAGGTCGCGATCGAGAATGGAATCCAGGTACACCGGCCGATATCCGGCTCGCTGCAAGGCGGTGCAGCCAGCGTCCAGGTCATCCCGCTTGATGTTGCTGGCGGGCGCGACGATGCCGATGGTATCGCCAGGGCGAAGGGCGGGCGGCTTGACGCGTTGGAGATTGGCAGACGACATGAATGCAGCTACTATTTTCACTCGGCGAATCGGACCGCCAAACGGCAGATCAACTCAAGAAGAACTCTCCCCGGCACACGAAGCGAGCTGGACCGCGGAGGAAAACCGTGTTCCCTTCCCGGCGCACGATCTGAGTTCCACCGGGCGCGTGCACTTTTACAGACGAGTCGGCACGGCCAGTCACGATCGCGGCCACAGCCGAGGCGCAAGAGCCCGTGCCAGAGGATTGCGTTTCTCCCACACCGCGTTCAAAAAAGCGAGCTCGCACGTTGTGCCGGTCGTCGACCGCAACCAACTCAACGTTCACTCCCTCCTTGAAATGAGGCTGCATCTCCGCCGCCCGCGCCTGCCAATTGGATGGAAATTCAGACACGAATACAACGTAGTGAGGGTTTCCCATCGACACCGGAATGCCGCGCACTTCCGCACCCGTCAAGCTCAGCGCAAGTTCCGATTCCGCGGTAGCTTGTCCCATCTCGATCTCAAATTCGTATTCGGAATCTCGGCGCGCAATCAAATTGCAAATCTTGAGGCCTGCACCGGTCAGGATCGAAATACGCTCTTTGCCGTGCTGGGCACAGACGTATGCGGCTGCACAGCGGGTACCGTTGCCGGAGATTTCCGCCGACGAACCGTCGGCGTTGATCAGACGGATTTCGAGATCTGCGGAAAAATGCGGCAACATCCACTCCACGCCGTCAGCACCCACTCCCTCATGGCGGTCGCAGATGCGACGGGTGAAGGCGGCCACGTCCTCAGGAGCGAGAGCGCCGTCGATAAGCAAGAAATCGTTGCCGCAGGCGCTGGCCTTCACGAATGGAATGGTACGAACGCTCGCGGTCACTCGCGCTCCACTCGGCCGAGAGAGGTCGCGTTTTCCAGGACTGTAGACGCCTTCAATTGCTGCAGCAACATTTTTTGCTCGCGGTTACAGCCCTCGACATCGAACTGCAAGCGGATGTGCTGTCCCGTATTGCCGGTGAGGATGTTTTGCATGAGGCGATGATGGCCTTCGAGGATGCGGTTGACCTCGTTGCTGATTTCTTCGACGCTGGAGCCCGTAACTTCATAGCTGTTCATCAACAGTTTGACGTTGAAGGTCTGTTCCACATGGCCCAGAAAGAACAGAGCCAGCAGCACAACGGCGGTGGCGAAGATTGCAGTCAGGTAGAGGCCGCCGCCCGCCGCCATGCCGACCGAGGCCACGACGAAAAGTGTTGCCGCCGACGTGAGCCCGGTCGTAAGACCGCGCGTATGCAGAATGGACCCCGCCCCGATGAAGCCGATGCCGGGGATGATCTGGGCTGCGATGCGAGTGTAATCGGAAGGCTCGGCGGCCAGCCCGCGCGACAGGACGGTGAACAGCGCTGCCCCGAAACAGATAAACAGGTTGGTGCGCAGGCCGGCGGCGCGATGCTTGAGCTCGCGCTCTAAGCCGATGGCGCCGCCGAGAATCGCCGCTAACACGAGCCGCGTCAGGGAACTGCCGACGATGCCGCTCGCCATCTCCCGGTGCAGGAGATCCATGAAATGTTGCAGGTTCATTAGCCGCGTGTGCCTGAATTGAGGATTCCGATGGCCGGATTTTATCATCGCAGCGGAATGCCGCTGCGTTAACCCGGCTGATTACCGGGTGCTGTAGAGGCTGGCGCGGGCCTGGCCGGTAACGTGGATTTCGACCAGTTCACGCCGATGGAGGCCCTGCATGGCTTGCCAAACTGGGTCGCCCTCAAAGGCAACCACGTAGTCGGCATATTCAGCAGGATTGGCCAGAGCATGCTCCCACAGGCCATCGGGGTCGACATGCTGCATCCAGACGCGATGATTGCCTTCGTTGATGACGCGGCGCAGGGGAATGCCCGCCTGCTCGAGCGCTCCGACGTGATCGCCGAGGTACATGAGTATGGTGGAATCAGGCGGCAATTGCTTGAGCCACTCCGCGAGCTGTCTTTCGAGCTGATTCCGGGTACGCATGTTGATCTGAGCCTCGGCCAAGGAGACCGGGCCGGCATACCAAACGGTTGCGTAACTCGCGATTACCAACGCACTGGCGATCATCAATGTCGCGATCCGGAGCTTGGCGTTCGTCCGAGCGGAGCGCATCGCAAAATGAACGACGAATGCAAGGAAGGCGGCGAAGGCGGGAAGTAACTGCAATCCGTAGCGAACGTTGTAGTGGGTGAAAGGCCACCAGGCTGGGACGAAGATAGGAACGCCGCCGTAGGCAACCGAAAGCGCGTAGAAAGGCACGGGCATCAGCAGAAAGAGCAGCGGCAGCATCTCGGAGGGTGCGGGGCTAGCCGCCCCGGCTTGCCGGGAGCGCAGACTCAGCGCGAGTGCAACCAGTGCTGCGAATCCAACCAAAATCCATAACCGCTGAAGCCATGCGTTCTCTGCCATGTTTGCTTCGCTTGACTTAACGAAGTACATCCCGGCCAGGAGCGGGTTCCCGCTGCCCGGATGACCCGGGTTGCCAGAAACCTGCGTCTTCCGCTCAATCGCCTTTGCGGAGTAGGGTCCATTTTCAAATTCGAGCGGGTTACGGTAGACAAGTCCGTTGTAAGCGAGCCAGAGTATCGGTGCGGTGGAGGCCAGGAGGACGAACTTCAGGATTACGGTTAGCTGGCGGCGATTCTCGGCGTGTTTTTGTTCTGCCGCTTTGCGGGAGAGGAAAGTCAGAAGCATGACCGCTGCGGTCATCGCAGCAGCCAGGAACCATCCGTCGTAGCGCGTCAGGCACGAGGCAGCCAGGCACAGTCCGCATTTGCTCAGGGCTTTGCTATCCCCACGCATCGATTCGCCGAAATAGACGACAACCCAGATAAAGAACGCGAGATAAACCGACTCGCCCATCGCGGTGGTCTGCATATAGATCAAGTTCGGATTGGCGGCATACACAAACGCTGCGATCCACGCGGCGACACGCGACACGCCATCCGGATGATCGTTGCGCGACAAGCTTCCGCGCACGAGGCGGAACATGCCGACCACACCGAAGACGTACGCCACCATCGACGGAATCGAGCCGCCTACACCACGACGCCACATGTCAGTTGAGATCAGGAAGGGGATCATCAGAAGGTGGGGTAACGGTAGCCACACTGTGCCTAACTGCAGCAGGCCCGGCGTTTTCGAATCGAAGACGCGGCGCGCGATGTTGATGTGAGCCACGGCATCCCCGTAGAGAAGGATCTCTCCGCGCTGGTAATAGAACAGGAAGGACAATACCGAGACGCATGTCGCCAACCAAGCCAGCAATCGGACTTCAGAGTCCCAATCGGAGGTGGCAAAAGAGATTGTTGATGGCTTGACCATGCGCTGGGCGGGCCTCCCCGTTCTCGGCGGACTATTCGAGATGGGTCAGTTCGCGGAACACCTGGAAACGAGCGTCGATTTCTTCGCGAGTCAACTGCTGGAGCCGCTCCGTGCCAAAGCGCTCGACGGCGAACGATCCCATGACGCCTCCATAGAACAGGGCACGCTTCAACACCTCGCGGTTCAGTTCCTGCTGCGAGGCAATGTACCCCATAAATCCGCCGGCGAAAGAATCGCCCGCACCGGTTGGATCTTTTACTTCTTCGATGGGCAGGGAGGGAGCCCGGAAGGGATGACGTCCGATGCCGAACGCTCCCTCGCGAAAGAAAATTGTGGCGCCGTATTCTCCGTGCTTGATGACCAGCGCTTGCGGCCCCATGGCCAGAACCTTTTGTGCGGCGCGGGGCAGGTTGGTTTCGCTGGCCAGCATCTTCGCTTCGGTATCGTTGATCAGCAATACGTTCACCAGCTTCAACGTTTCAGCGAGTTCTTTCCGTGTGCCTTTGATCCAGTAATTCATGGTGTCGCAGCCGGTCAGGCGCACGGCGCTCATCTTGCGCCGCACATTGGCCTGCAGAGTAGGCTGGATATTGGCCAGAAACAGGAACTCGGTGTCTTCGTATTCGGTAGGGATGCGGGGCTGAAAAGTCTCGAAGACGTTGAGATCGGTGAAGTTGGTTTTGGCTTCGTTAAGGTTGTCGGCATACGATCCGCCCCAGCGAAATGTCTTGCCGTTCGCGCGCTCGATGCCGCGCGTGTCGATGCTGTGCTGATGAAAGACTCTTTCCTGGTCTGGGCCGAAATCTTCGCCGACAACAGCCACTACCCGCACTTTGGTGAAGTAGCTGGCGGCCAGAGAGAAGTAGGTTGCGGCTCCGCCCAGAATACTTTTTACGCTGCCTGAAGGCGACGCGATGTCATCGAACGCAACCGAACCGACTACGAGAATGCTCATGCGTAAAGTAAGCTCCCGAAAATGTTAGTTGGATCTGATTAGCGGCCTTTGGCCTTCACGTACTTGCCGATGATCAGCTTCAATTTGTTCCTGGTCGCAGCCGGAATTGTTTTGTGATCGGTCAGGATCGCGTGCGCCAAAGCAGATCCGCATTTGCAGGTGCGCTCCGCCGGCATTGATGCCACGGTTTGGCGCACGACCTTGGCGGCATTTTCGGCGTTCTTCAGCAGCACGGCCACGACTTGGTCGACGGTTACGGCATCGTGGTGCGGATGCCAGCAGTCGTAGTCCGTGACCATGGCGACGGTGACGTAACAAAGCTCCGCTTCGCGAGCCAGCTTGGCTTCCTGCAAGTTCGTCATGCCGATCACGTCCATGCCCAGGCTGCGATACACATTCGATTCGGCCTTGGTGGAAAACTGCGGGCCTTCCATGCAGAGATAGGTGCCGCCGTGTTTGCCGACGACTCCAAGCGTCTGGCAAGAGGACTCGACGACCCGCGCCAGTTCCGCGCAAACAGGATCCGCCAAGGAAATGTGTGCGACGATGCCGTTGCCGAAAAATGTGTCGATACGATGGCGTGTGCGATCGAAAAATTGATCGGGGATCACGAACTCGAGAGGCTTGTGCTCCTCCTTCAGCGATCCAACGGCCGAAATGGAAACGATCCGCTCCACGCCGAGCTGCTTAAAGCCATGAATGTTGGCGCGGAAGTTCAACTCGCTGGGCAGGAGGCGATGGCCGCGTGCATGGCGCGCCAGAAAAGCGACCTTCCGTCCCTCGAGAGTGCCGCACACGTAGGCATCGGAAGGCGGGCCAAATGGGGTCTTCACTCGCACTTCCTTGATCTTGGTCAGCCCTGGCATCGAATAAAGCCCACTGCCCCCGATAATCCCAATTTCCGCCTGTGGCAATCACCCTCCAGAACGCGGTACGCCCGCAAGTCAAACTGGTGATTATACAGGACGAAAATCCGGCGT
Organism: uncultured Acidobacteriaceae bacterium; assembly: GCA_963768265.1. Taxonomy (GTDB): domain Bacteria; phylum Acidobacteriota; class Terriglobia; order Terriglobales; family Acidobacteriaceae; genus Sulfotelmatobacter. The sequence continues at coordinate 42,782 of CAVYHM010000044.1, read as the reverse complement.
CTGCCGAGCCGAGCGATTCTCACTCTAAGAGTCAAGGGCCACGCCGGGCGGCGGCGCTACAATTTCAGGATGAGATTTCTTGTCGCGGTCTGCGCGCTTGTTTTGCTCTGCGTTGCTGTCAACGCCGAAAAAAAACCACCCCAGCCCGAAGCTGTCACCGTTCCGGCTACCATTGACCACAACCACGTCGTGGTTGACGCCGATGTTCGGTTGCCGGATGGCTCGTCCCAGCGCGTGCATGCCTGGGTGGACAACGGGAATCCTGATCTCGAGATGTCCCGCCACCTCGCGACAGTTCTGGGGCTAGCGGTCTCCTGCGATGACAAGGAATGCTCCGCCCCTGCGCCAATAGCGATCGCTATCGGCGGAATGACGATTCCACTTGAAGGCATAAAGCAAGCGCACATTCCGCTCAAGCCAGTGAGCGCCGCCTCTGTTTTAGCACCAGGCCTCAATACCGAGATCAATATTCCGGCCACAGTGCTGCGCCACTATGACGTGCTCGTCGACTTTCCTGGCCGCAAGTTCTCCATCGGCCCGCCTGGAAGCGTTCATTTTCGGGGATCGAGCGGCAAGGTGCAGATCAATGCGGACAATGGCTTGATTCAGATTCCCAGCCAGATTGAAAAGAAGAAATACAATCTCGCGCTCGATCTCGGCGCATCGATCAGTTTTCTTTCCGAGGAAGTGTTCGACAAGCTCGCCGCCGCGCATCCGGACTGGCCGCATATGACCGGTGCGGTGGGCTCGGCCAACATGTGGGGACTGGAGGAAGAGCCGAAGTGGAAACTGATGCGGGTGGACCGCGTGCAGTACGGCCCGCTGTTTCTCACTAACGTCGCTTTCGTGGACTTCCCTAAAGATCGGATGGACTTCTTCGAAAAGCGGGCAGGAATACCGACCGCGGGATTGCTCGGCTCCCATGTTCTGCTCAACTACCGCGTCGGCCTCGATTATGCGCACTCGACCGTCTACTTCGAAATCGGCCGCACGTATGTATTTCCTGACTTCGACGTGATCGGCCTTGTTCTGCGCCCAGAAGATGACGGACGCTACACGATTCTTGGCGTCGCCGACTTCGACGGCAAGCCTTCGGTAGCAACGGGAACGGACGGAGTCCAACCGGGCGATTCCCTTGTCGCGGTGAACGACATTCCGGTTCGCGGCTCGACCATGGGACAGGTGTGGGCCATGCTGGGCGGAACGCCGGGGCAGGAACGGACCTTAAAGATTGAACGTTTGGGAAAACAGTTTGCTGTCAGTGCCAAGGTGCGCCATTTTCTGCCCGAAGCACCCGACGAGAAAGAGACCAAGAAAAAGAAATGATGACCGGATGAAGCGCCGGCAACCCTTCGACTCCGCTCAGGGCATGCTCTGCCGACCTTTGCGAGAATCCCCACTTCTCGCGCAAAGAACGCGCGAGAAATGGGGCACCCACGATCCTCACTGAGCCTGAGTCTTACCAGATCATAGTCACAACGCCGGTTTGCGCAACCGAGTTTGCGTTGTGGATGATGAACGTATCAGTGCTGTTCACCCGAATGTCTACGAGGTGGCTAAAGTCCAGGTAGACGATGTGAGTCCCCGCTGCACTGCTGAAGCCGGAAGTGATCGCGGCGTTCGCCGGAGACTCCAGTCCCGTCCACTCCAGAAAGCTTGACGGAACGTGCAGCATGCTGACGTGTCCCACGCCGCGATATCCCACAGTGGTTTGCACGCCTTGGACAAGCACCGGCGTATTCGATGCGGGAGTAATCGCACCACTGCTGGCTCCCGCGGCCAGGTTGTAATTGAATACGGCCTCGTTCGGTGTTGTGATGGTCTGAGCGGCGTGCCCTGCGACCGCGAAGGCCGGAACGATCACGACCCCAGCCAGCACTAACGTGCGTATGCGCGAAAAGCTGTTCTCGAACATTGTGATTTGTCCTCCCCCATATATTCCCTGAACCCCTTCAGGGTGTTGACGGCGAGTCACCTCTATGACGGATGCTCTCGCCGGATTGTTGGATTACGGAACTCTAGAAGTTCCGCGCGAATCAGAAAATGGCCCGATGTGTAACGCCTGGGCAAGAGATCGTCGATACCAGAAGGCGAGCGCCAACGCGCCACCGACGGTACAAAGACCGGAAGCCCACTGCATCCGGCGCTCGCGCTGCACGATCAGGTCGGGGCGGATCTCCGCTCCCGAGACGATCGAACTCGGCGGCATAACGAATGCGCGATTCTCGATTTTGAGTCCTGGCGCAAAGAACTGGATCACAAGGCCGGCTGTGAATACGGCCCACAAAACGGCGGCAAAGGCACGCGATCTTGGGCTGGTTGAGGGTGTCGGCGTTGCGGCTGGAACCTGGGATCGGGCGGCCTGCATGATTTCCCCTCGGCTAATGTGCAATTGCGGCCAAGATGGTATCACGGAGTTCGAATTTGCAGGTTGACCAACGAGGGCTAAGTACCCAAGTGAGATTCGCGGTTAGTGGATACTTGGGGCCAGGAACGGTCGCCCCTGGATGGCTGACACGACCGATTGGAAGGAATTCCGTTACTTGGCGAATACTTCCTTTTCGAGAGTTGAGGTGGTAGCCGCGTCCAGACTCTCGGCGATGAACACCGTATCGCCTTGCTCTTCGATTACAACCGTGCCTTCTTCGGTGGTCCAGTTGTGGCGGCCCTTGAGCATCGGTTGCTTCTCGTCTTTAGAGTCGCCGTTTTGCGCGACGATTTTTTCCGGCGCGGGATCGGCGGCGTCCCCAACTTTTTTGTAACGCCGCTTCAACGACGTAGCATAGATCCCGGCGAATTCCGCAGCCTTCTCAGGGCTGGACCACCGCGATACATAGAGTAGAGATAGCGGGGCGGACGCGTCCACTTTGGGTCGCGCCGCATAATAGTATCCACCGCGCCATTCGGTGCAAAGGCGCTTCGACGCCGGCTTTCCGACGTACTCCTCGATCAGCACGGCTACGTCGAACTCACCCATCGCCCCGATATCGAACTTCTGGTATTCCTTGAAATCGTGCTTGAAATCGGGCACGGGCATGGGCTCAATCTTTTCCCCGGATATGTAAGTGTCCGGCTGCATGATCTGGCGCGTAGTGTGAGGAGGATCCCGCAGGACTCCGGCAAAAGCCTTCTGCTTGCCAGCTTTCTGCATCAGTTTGACCACGAACTCCATCCCGTAGGTGTAGGGGAAGGTCAACGACTCTTTCAGGAAGATGGGGGCTTCGTTAAACACCTTCGTGCCGGGCGTACCGGTTAGAGTCTGCTCCTCCATCGCTTCCAGCAATTCTGGCGAATTGGCAATCGAGCGGCCGGCGGGGGCCATGGCATATTGAAACATCATGGCTTGCGCCTGGCCTTCCACGACTGCCTCGCGCACGTCGTCCATCTCGTCGTTTTCGATGTCGGCGGGAGTGGGATCTTTCTTGATCTCGCCCAGGTCCTTGTCGCCGCGCTTCATCCACTTCTGCAGCCCGACGGACTGGTCTTGCAGGGCGTGGGTGAGTTCGTGAGCCATCACTGGCTCCTGCTCTTCCATCGGCACCCAATCGAGGAGGTTCACCGTCCTGGTTTTGGGGTCGTAGTAGCCGGCAACCTCCTCACGCAGCAGCGCGACCAGGAAAGTTTCGAGATTGAAGTCGCGCGGCAGCAGGCCGAATTTCTTGAGCACGAGCTCCGAGCGGCGCAGGCGCTTGGTGTCCTCATCATTGAGGTGCTTGGTCAGGTAGGAGACAACTTCGTCGCGGCTGGTCAGTTTGCGCTTCACGTCCCGCTTGATGGGGAGTCCGGTCTGCTTGCTGTCGAATTGGAGAATTTCGTCGACGGAGTGGAAAAGTTCCTCGGCCTGACGCGGGGTGATTTTTACTTCGTCTTCTTCCTTTTGCTTCGGCGGGACGGGCTGGGCCGGTTCCTGCGCGCGGTCACTCTTGTCCGCCGCGGTCTGCTGAGGATTTTGGGCTCCCGACTGGGTTGGACCCCACGCGGCCACGCTCAATACGACCGCAAAAAACAACCAACGAATCCCCATGCAACGCCTCTCAGCCTTATTCATTGAGATTGAGTTTATACGTTCTCTATACTTTACCCTCATGACTGCCGCCAAGCCTGTAAATCTGTGGACTTCGAGCGAGCACGCTCGCGATTATCTGGAACGCGCCCACTCGATCCTGCACCGCGAGGAAGGAGAAGCGGCGCTACTTGAGTTTGTGCCCCGGAATGCGCGCCGGATACTCGATCTCGGCACCGGCGACGGGCGCTTGCTGGGGCTAGTACGAGAAGCTCTGGGCCGGCATGAGCGTCCCGATACGGAAGCCGTGGCGTTGGATTTTTCCCCGGCCATGCTGGAAGCGGCTGGGAAGCGCTTTGCGGCAGAAACGTCGATCACCGTCGTTGCCCACAATCTCGATGAGAAACTACCGGTGCTGGGGACATTTGACACAGTGATCTCCAGTTTCGCGATTCATCACGTGGTGCACGAGCGCAAACGGGCTCTGTATGGCGAGATTTATGAGCTGCTGAATCCGGGCGGCGTCTTCTGCAACCTGGAGCACGTCGCCTCCCCCACGCCCCGCTTGCATGAAGAGTTCTTGCAGAGCATTGGATTCACGGTTGAGACCGAAGATCCGTCGAACAAATTGCTGGACCTTGAGACCCAGCTGGGATGGCTGCGCGAGATTGGCTTTCTTGATGTGGATTGTCACTGGAAGTGGCGGGAACTGGCGCTGTTGGCGGGAAGGCGCGCGTAAGGGAGTTCGTTTGATTCGGCAAGGGCCGGTGATAGAATCAGCGCCAAGACTGGGTTGCTGTCCACCTCGTTTTAGATTCCATCCCGCGAGTGAGGCCCGTGATGATTTCCTTTCCACATCCCCGTTGTCTCCGATGCGTCGCGTGTCTCTCCACACTGGTCCTGGTGATTTTTGTGCTGGGCAGTTTTTCCGCACAGGCGCAAACGGAGAGGACCTCATCTTCTCCTAAGCGCCTGCTGGGATACTAACCGAGTGGTCGAAGTACAACACTCCGCCATATTCTGCTGCGCAGATTCCCTATCCGAAACTAACGCACATCGCGCACGCCTTCGTGTTAGTTGCGGCCAAGGCCAATGGAACGCTTGAAATCCCATCCGGGTTCATCGAGCCCGCCCTCGTTTCCAGAGCACACGCCGCCGGAGTGAAGGTCTTGGTCTCCATCGGTGGTGGGGACGGCATTCAGGGGCCGCGGTTTAACAAGATGGCGGCCTCAGAGAGCTCGCGTCAGGCTTTTGTGAAGAATGTTCGCCACTTTCTGATCAGGTACGGTACGACGGCGTCGACATCGACTGGGAGGTACCCAACGCCGGGGACCGCGCCAACTGCAATACGCTCATCCAGGAACTCCGCGATGGGCTGCCTTCCCCGCGGCTGATTTCGATGGCGGTGACCGCAGATCCTAGAAATTATGGGCAGGGATTGGATATTCCAGCTCTGACTCCGCTTCTCGACTTCATGAATGTGATGACCTACGACTTCTACGGAACGTGGTCGGGGGCAACGGGGATGGTGTCGCCGTTACTGCAGGACCCCGCCGACCCGTCCCAGGCCGGCAGCGTGAAGACTTCGATGGACCTGTACGCCAATCAGTACGGCGTGCCGGTAGCGAAGCTCAACATCGGCACCCCCTTCTATGGCTACGAGTGGGATGGCACCGACATACTGTGGGCGCAGTGCACCACCTGTGCGAGTTCCTCGCAGAATTACGCGCCTTACATCAAAGACCGCGTCAACCGGCAGGGCTGGACGCGCAACTTCGACAACGTGGCCGTGGCTCCCTATCTGACCAACCCGGACATTCAGAGCTTGAAAATGCCCGGCTTCATCACCTACAACGACGAAGCCACCACCGCGCGCAAGACCCATTACGTGATGAAGCAACGCCGCTTCGGCGGAATGTTTCTGTGGGAACTCAGCGCCGACTACGATGGACACTGCCAGAGTCTGTTGGATGCGTTGTACAACGCGTGGAAGTGAGTTAGATCGGGTTCATTTCAGGGCAAGAAACGTTGCTACCCACTCGCCCGCTTCCCGCGTCCCCAGCGGGCCGCCGATATCCTGCGTGGTTTTCTTCTGGCGGACGCCTTCTAGCACGGCGGCTTCGATCTTGTCGGCTTCCTTTGTGAACTCCAAATGCCGGAGCATCATGGCCGCAGTCAGGATCGCGCCGAAGGGATTTGCGATATTTTTGCCCGCGATTGGCGGGGCGGAGCCGTGCACTGGCTCGAACATTGACGTCTTCCCCGGGTGAATGTTCCCGCTGGCGGCCATTCCCAGACCGCCTTGCAGGCCTGCGGCCAAGTCGGTAATTATGTCGCCGAACATATTGTTGGTAACGATGACGTCGAACTGGCGCGGATCGCGCACCATCTGCATACAAAGCGCGTCGACGTACATGTGCTGCGCCGTGATCTGCGGATACTCGCCGCTGACTTCTTTGAAGACACGCTGCCAGAGTCCCCCGGCATGGGTCATGGCATTGGACTTGTCGCACATCAGGACTTTGCTGCGCGGCGAGCCATCCAGTTTGGCGTGGCTCCGGCAGTACTCGAAGGCATAGCGGATAATCCGCTCGACGCCTTTGCGCGTATTGATGTCTTCTTGGGTGGCAATTTCGTCGGGTGTGCCCTGCTTGAAAACTCCGCCGGCGTCGGTGTAGACGCCTTCGGTATTTTCACGCACCACGACGAAGTCAATGTCTTTAGGCTCGACCCCTTTCAGGGGACACAGCGCCGCATCCAGCAGGCGGACCGGCCGCACATTGGCGTACAGGTCCATTTTGAAGCGCATGCCGAGCAAAATCTCTTTGGCGTGGATGTTCGTCTTGACCCGCGGATCGCCAAAGGCGCCAACCAAGATCGCGTCAAATTCGCAAGCCAGCATTGCGAAACCTCCGGGCGGAACGGTGATGCCATCGCGCAGATAACGATCCGCGCCCCAGTCGAAGTCGGCCATCTCAACCGGAGCGCCCGAGGCCTGGATGACCTTGACGGCTTGCGGAATGACTTCCTGGCCGATACCGTCGCCGGGGATAACGGCGATGCGCTTCTTTTGCGGGCTGGGCGGCAAATTCATCGATTAATCGGTTGTTCCTTTCGAGTTCTACTCGCTCGGGATCATCTTGTTTTGGCTACTGCCTCAAGAAATTCCGCTGGCGGCAGATAACCATGCTCTTCAATGTAGTGGATGATAAGAAGTGGCGCAGCATAAACAACCTGTTCGCCGGCGACTCTGATTTCGCCATTACTCGATCGCTGCTCTGCCCATTTTGCCCAGGCCGGATTGATCATCTTTCGGTCGGGCAAGACAATGGCCTCTGGTGGCTTGCAAGCTTCACATACATGTCTTCCCCGATAGAGTTCTACCGGCCTTGAAGCCAGTGACTTCAGTTTTTCGATCAAACACAGTTCGAGGTTTCCAGTGGGAAAAGGATGTACACCGTCAAGCCAACCTACGTGCACTACACCTGGATGGGGGTAATGTCCATACGAATATGGAGAAAGGTCAGGGAAATATGCCACGTTCTGCCCTCAGTTAAGCACCCGGCCGGTCCACGGCAGGAAAGTTAACACAATCGTTATAATCAAACTACCGGTATGGGGCTCACAGCACTCCAAGCTCAGGGCGAAGGATTGGGCGCGACGAGCGTCAGCGAGTATCGCGGCGCGACGACGGCTGCACGCTTCGGCGATCCGCAGGCCGAGTTCGCGGCGCTGCGTACTGGTTGCGGTGTCTATGATCTGGGATTCCGTGCCAAAATCTCGCTCACCGGCGGCGATCGCGTGCGCTGGCTGAACGGGATGGTTACGAACAATATCCGCGACCTGGCCGCGGGACACGGTGTCTACGCGTTTCTGCTCAATCCGCAGGGGCACATCCTGGGCGATCTCTACGCGTATAACCGTGGCGAGTCGATCGTTGTGGACACAGATCGCAGCCAGGTTGAGAAGATTCTGGCCACGTTCGATCACTACATCATCATGGACGATGTGGAAGTCGCGAACCTGAGCGAGCAAGTGACTGTCGTGGGGATCGGGGGACCGAAATCGCGCGCGGTGCTGGAGGCGGCTGGGATCGCGATTCCCGAGACGCAACCGCTCGAGGTTTTTACTCCCCGGTGCGACTGCGAGTGCAATTGCCTGGAGTGCAGCGTCGTCCGCGGGGAGGACGCACAGCATGAATCGTATGAGATCTGGATCGCGTCCAAAGACGTGCGCAAGCTGTGGCAAGCTCTGGTGGAGTCCGGGGCCGCGCCCGTGGGCAGCGAGGCCTTGGAGTTGCACCGCATCGTTTCCGGAGTTCCGCGGTATGGTGTGGATATCCGCGAGCGTGATCTGCCCCAGGAAACCGAGCAGGCGCGCGCCTTGAATTTCAACAAGGGATGCTATGTAGGGCAGGAAATTGTAGAGCGGATTCGTTCTCGGGGCACGGTGCATCGGAAATTCGCGGGGTTTCTTGCCGAGGGAACTTTCGAAATTGCACCGGCGACGAAGATTTTCGTTGCGGACAAGGAAGTGGGAGAGATTACGAGCGCAGCTTCCCTACTGTTCGCCAGCACCGCGAAAACTGTAGCTCTGGGTTACCTCCGGCGCGAAGCGGGAGTTCCCGGCCGCGAGGTAACGATTGGCACCACCAAAGCGACCGTCGTTCAGTTACCTGTCGAGGAAGCCAGATTGTCGCGGGAGGCAATTCCTCTCGAGCATCAGCGGGCCTGACCAGAGGCGCCTAACCGTGAGGCCGCATAAGGAATCACCGGGGTACGGCGTTCAAAAGATTTCGATTTTTGAGAAAAGACTATGGCTGAGAAGAAACACGAACAATCAGGGTTCAAGGTAACGGATCGGCGGCTGTTCACGTCCGATGGTGAGTTGCGAACGGAGCTCGCCGAGCAGGTCGAGGCTCCGAAAGTAGCGACGCCAGCGGCGCCTAAGGAAGCTTCCGCTGAAGCGAGTATGCCCGCGCCTGAAGCCACCGACGCCGGCGAGGCTGGGGATCGTGAAATGCCCACCCCTCCGACCACGGCGGAGCAGGACGCGCAGGCCGCGGCATATAAGCAGTCCTCCAAGGATCTCGACTCGGAGGTCGAGCTCAGCGGACATTCGGCCAAAGATTTTGAGATTACCTTTGAACGCTTCCTGGCGCAGCTCTATATGACCGCCATGTTGCAACTCGGTCTGATGCGCGAGCAGGGCGGGCAACCGCGGATCGATATCATCGGCGCGCGGGGGACAATTGACACACTGACCCTCATCGCGGAGAAGACCAAAGGCAATCTCACGCCCGCGGAAGAGAATTTTCTGCAAAACAGCCTCTACGAACTGCGCATGGCGTACGTTGAAGTCACCAATGCACTGGCGCGTCCTCCGCAGGCGGGGCCTGCCACGGGAACCAGCGGAAGATGAAAGCAATCTTGACCGTGCTGGGCAGCGGTACCTCGATGGGCGTGCCGACGCTAGGGTGTGACTGCGCGGTATGCCACTCGACCGATCCGCGCGACCGCCGCACCCGGCCATCCATCATGCTCGAGTACGGTGGGAAGGTCGTACTGATCGACACGACGCCGGACTTCTACACTCAAGCCATTCGCGAGAAGATCACCCAGGTGGACGCGGTTTTCTATACCCACACGCACGCCGACCACATTCTCGGCATCGATGATCTGCGACCCCTTAGTTATAACCACAAACCAGAGAAGCTGCCGCTTTATGCACGCCCCGATGCGGCGGCCTTTCTGCGCAAGATGTTTGCTTACATTTTCGACGCCGACTATAAGTTCGGTAGCTTGCCGCAGCTCGAACTCCGTCCCATTGACGGGCCGGTGGAGGTATTCGACGTCCAGTTCGAGCCGATCATTTTGATTCACGGAGAAACCCAAATCTACGGGTACCGGTTTGGCTCGGCAGCTTACCTGACGGATCACAGCGAGATTCCCGAGTCGTCATTTCACCAACTGGAAGGCCTGGATATTCTTTTTCTGGATGCGCTACGACACAAGCCGCATCCCACGCACTCGACGGTTAAGAATTCGCTGGCGATCGTCGACCGGCTCAAACCGAAGCGCGCCTTTTTCACACACATTTGCCACGATCTCGCGCACGAGGCCACAAACGCCACCTTGCCGCGACACGTACGGCTGTCATTTGACGGAATGAAGCTGGAGTTCGAGATCTAGCACAAGAACATCTACCGCCGAGGTCGCAGAGATCGCCGAGAAGTACCAGGGGGACCAAAACCAGAGGAGTTCTTATATTTTTTTCTCAGCGCGCTCGACGTTCTCGGCGGTTAAAGCTTTTTTATGAAGGTGTTCCACAAACTCGAAGACGTTCCCGCGGACTTCGGGCTTACTCTGGTCAGCGTGGGCAATTTTGACGGCGTCCACCGGGCCCATGCACACGTGTTACGTGAGATTGTTGCACGGGCACGGCAGAGTGGCGCCAAAGCGGTCGCAGTGACGTTCGAGCCACACCCGGCGCGGATTCTACGGCCTGAGTCGGGATTGAAGCTGCTGACTCCAACCCCGGAGAAATTGCGCTTGCTCGAAGATACCGGGATAGACGCAGTGCTGCTGCTGCCCTTCGGCCGCGATCTTTCGCTGATGACGCCGCGGCAATTTGCGGAACGTATCCTGAAGAAAAAACTGCACGCCAGAGAGGTGTACGAAGGCTACAACTTCCGCTTTGGACACAAGGCCGCGGGCGATATGAACCTGCTGTCAGAACTCGGGCGCGAGATGGGATTCGAAGTCAAGGTCTATCCCGAGATGACTCTACGCGGCGAACACGTCTCCAGCAGCCAGATTCGCAAGCTCTTGCGCGACGGGAGGGTGAGCCGCGCGCGACACTTGCTGGCGCGGCCGTTCTGCATTCTGAGCACTCCGGGACGGGGGCGTGGCTATGGTTCAAAATACACCGTGCCAACGATTAATCTCGCTCGCTACGAAGAACTTGTGCCCAAGGACGGCGTCTACATCACGTGCACGCGCGTGGGCGCGGAGCAATTCGACTCTGTCACCAATGTGGGGAATCGTCCAACGTTTGGGGTGGAATCATTTGCCATTGAGACCCATCTGTTGAACTTCCATCCCCTCGAACTGACACCGGAGACAGAAGTGGAGATCTGCTTTCTCGATCGCCTGCGGGATGAGATCAGGTTTCCGTCGGTGGAGGCGTTGCGCGAGCAGATCGCCAAGGATGTGAAGAGGGCGCGGCGCTATTTCCATCTGATGCGCTGAATCCGCGGAACCATTTGATGGCATTGGATAGGCAAATTTCACAATTGCTGTATCCGAGAGATCCGTCGTCGCGAGCCCAGCGAGGGCACTAGGTTTTTCCGGCAGCGGGGACACTGGTCGTGTAGGCAGGGACCTTGATCCCTCGCTTTGCTCGGGATGACAATGTGGTTAGTCCGCGCGATCTCTGAAAATGGATTAGTGAGGCAGGTAGCCGAATTCCATCGGCAGTTTGCCGTCGACATGAACCACGTTGACGGTGTTGTCGACAGAATGAACTTCGATGAAACCAACGGCGCCTGGCTCAGCTTGGACCGTCTTGAGAACGTCGGCGTCCGTCTCAACGAAGACGATTGAATCTCTGTGCGCTGCGAGGAAGGCTTTCCACTCGCCGGCGGACATTCTGTTCAGCCGTTCGAGGGTTTCGCTTTCGCCGGTAGATTCCTTGTGGAGCACCAGCAGGATGTTCTTGCCGTTGGGCCATTTCTTGATTTCCCCACGAATCACTTTCGCCAGGTGAGCGGAAGTGACATTCTCGACTGCGTTTTCCTTGTTCACGACGACGGCTGTGTGGTGGGCAAAACATGGCGTCAGACTGGCCAGCATAAACGCAGCCAGGTAAACCGAGCGGATTTTCATAACGCTGACCTCGAGGCCTTCTAGTCTCAATAAGGAAAGCCTAGCCAAGAATCGTCATTTACGAAGTAAAAAACCTGTCATGATGAACACCGAGGTAACAATGCAGTGACTCCCCGTTCACAGGCCTGATCGAAAAAACCGCCTACGGCCGCAAAGAGTTTCAGAATCTTCGTCTCTCGCTTTACAATCCGCCAGACTTCTCTTCGAACCTCATGGCCATCGGTCCCCTACAACTGATCCGGCAGGCAACTCCCGGGCAGCGCCGCACGCTGCTGGCAGCCTCGCTGGGATGGGCACTCGACGCCTTCGACGCGATGCTCTACGCGTTGGTGCTGGCGCTGCTGATGCGTGACCTGGGCATGAGCAAGACCATCGCGGGCTCGCTCGGGACGCTGACGCTGCTGGCTTCGGGAATCGGCGGCGTCCTGTTTGGCTTTCTTGCCGACCGCATCGGGCGCAAACATGCGCTCATGGCAAGCATTCTGACGTATTCCGTATGCTCCTTTGCCTCTGGCCTCGCGACCAGCATTGCCATGCTGGCGGTGGCGCGATTCGTGCTTGGGCTGGGCATGGGAGGCGAATGGAACACGGGAGCAACGCTCGTGGCCGAGAGTTGGCCGACCGAGTTACGGGCGAAGGCGATCTCCATCGTGCAGAGTTCCTGGGCGCTGGGTTTTGCGGCGGCTGCGCTGCTGGCGGGGCCCGTGGCGCGGTTTTACGGGTGGAGAGCGGTGTTCTTTGTGGGAATCTTCCCGGCGGTCATCACGTTGTGGATTCAGAGAAGCGTGCCGGAATCGGAGATGTGGCAGGAGCGACATGACCCTCCTCGGCGCGAGGGCGGTGGCGCTGGAGGCAGAGACGTAACAAGTTACGTCTCTACGAGCTTTACGGTGATCTTCCGGGCTCCTTATGTGAAGCACACGTTTGCTTTGCTCCTGTTTAACTTCTTTGGGATGTTTGCGTGGTGGGGCCTGTTTACATGGCTTCCGCCATACCTGTCCCTGCCGGTGGAGCAGGGTGGGCGCGGGTTCGGCGTGTTGGGGATGACCACCTTGATGGTCGTCTTAAATCTGTGCGGAATGTTTCCCGGTTATGCCAGCTTTGGCTGGGTGGCGGATCATCTTGGGAGGCGCCGGGCATTTCTTGTCTACACACTCGTGGCAGCCGTTTTGATTCCGTTTTATGCGGCAGCGCGATCGCAGGGAGTATTGCTGGTCCTGGGCACTGTGGTCGCATTCTTCGGGACAGGCATTTTTTCTGGCTCTGGCATCGTGGGCAGCGAAATCTTCCCGACGGCGGTGCGAGCGCGGGCCTTGGGCTTCACTTACAACGGAGCGCGGACATTAAGTTCGATCGCTCCCCTGGTGATTGGACGGGTCGGACAGACCAAAGGTCTGAGTTGGGCCTTTTACTTGTGCGCCGTGGGGTACCTGCTGGCGTCTTTAATGACGACGCAGTTGCCGGAAACCAAGGGAAAGAAATTGGAATAGGACGCGTAATCCCCTATTCGATGGGATCGACTACAACCGCGTCCTGCTCGGTCGTTACTCCACGGCCAGGCAGTTGCACGATCACGATGGCCGACAGCACTAGCACAATTCCCAGAGCCTGGATCGGGCGCAGCCCTTCCCCGAGCAACGCAGCCGCAAGCAGAATCGAGAATACGGGTTCCAGACAGCTCGCGATGATGGCGCGTGTGGGCTCGAGGTACTGCAGGCCGAGGAAGTAGAGCGAGAATGATCCCATCACAGAGATCATGGAGAAGACAAAGAGAAATCCCCATTGCGCTACTGTGTAATGCGAAGCCGCGACCCTCCACGGCGGATTGACCACGAACCAGAAGGCGGCGGCGGACACCAGCGTCCAGAAAAGCACGCGCCAGCGATCGAAGCGGGCGAGAATGCGGTGTCCGCCGACGTTGTAGAAGGCAAAGGAAAACGACGCCAGCAGTGCGGCCAGCAGACCGTAGGAGTCGAGATGAAGCGGTTTCCAGGGCTTTGCCCCTACGATGCCCATCGTTAAAGCTATGCCGCCGATCGCGACTCCGACGGCGGCAAATTTTTGGAGCGACGGTTTCTGCTGTCTGCGGACAACCACGTACAGCAGCACCCAGACCGGCGCCGTGTATTGCACGATGATGGCGATGGCCACGCTGGTTTTCTGAATCGCTACATAGTAGAAGTAGTTCGAAGCGGCCACGCCCAGCATGCCAAGCACCAGGCACTGGACTAGATCGGCCGTGGGAAGCTTGATGCGTCGCCATCCGCGACGGCCCACGAGGATGGGCAGCAGCACGAGCAACGAGAAGGACGTTCGCGTTTGCGAGAGGATGAGCGGATCGATGGGATGCACCGCCTCGCCACTAAGCGGGAGTTTGCCGGTGAAGACCGCGCGGCCGAGCACGGCAGAAACCGCCCAGAGAAATGCCGCGGACGCGATGAAAGCGTAACCTCGCAACGGATGAGGCCTACTCAGTCCAGGATTGTCAGGGGGACCGGTCACCGCATCCGATCATGGGGCCGAACTGAGGAACTGGTCAAGAAGCTCGGGATCAAAGCCGACAATGACTTCCTCTGCGTCGCCGACTACGAGGACCAACGTGGGAGTTTCGTTGCTGCCGTGCTGCTCCATCATGACGTTACGGGCGTCGAGGTCGACGCTGATGTCGCGCTCTTCGAACGCGATCTCCTTGGCCTCGAGGAAGACTTTCATCAGCTCGCAGGAGAGGCAGCCGGGTTGAGTGAAAAGTACTGCTTTAGCTGGCATCATTGCGATCCTTCGTCATATTCAATGTCGAAGGTGATCTTGGCCGTCTTCTCGAGCATCGCCGAGACAGAGCAATACTTTTCTTTCGACAGGCGAACAGCGTCTTCCATTGCTTTGCGAGACACCTTACCACCGATGCGGTAGATAAGCCGGATCTCTGTATAGACAGCCGGGTAGCCGGAAGCCCTCTCGCCTTCGGCCCGGACCTCCAGACGCGTGAACGGCTCGCGTTTCTTGCGCAAAATGCCGACTACGTCGGAGGCGGTGCATCCGCAAAGGGCAATCAGCACGAGTTCCATGGGAGTGTTGGCAGTTTTCTCTGTCGCGGTGTCCATCACGACGGCATGGCGGGAGTTAGCTTCCCCGGTGTAACGCTCGTTGTCGGTCCAGATTACTTTCGCGGCGATCATTTTGCCTTTACCTCAGTTCCCCTCTACCTCCGGTTGTCGGTGCTGGGCTCAGGATGAATCAGCACGCGAAACAACTCCGGCGCATCCTGCTTGAAGCGGATTTCGAGTTCGGTCTGAACATCGTGCACCCGGGTGAGCGAGAGATCGTCAGAAAGCGTGCAGTGGCAGGAGACGAAAAGGCGTCCACGAACGCGCTTAAAAACGAACTCGTGTACGTCGAGTATCTCGGGAAACTGAGCGGCCACGGCTCTCAGCCGGTGCTCAAGTTCGGAGTCGCTGACCAATGCTTCGGGCGTTTCAATGGTGGCGGGCTCGCTTTCGATATGCGTCAATATGTCGGAAATTTCCGGGAGATCGCGACGCATGTCGGCTTCGAGCTCGGTGACCTGATCGTGGGCTTCTTTCAGCGTCATACGTTCGTCGAGTTCGATATGCTGCTCGACGTGCAATTGGCCGGCAATGTCCTGGACGCTGATGTCATGGACGTTCAGATTTCTGTCCGTAGCCACAGCGCGGATGCGGTCGAAGATGTTCTCGGAATGTTGCGCCCGCGGCAGCGGCTGCACGGTGACGTCGGCGTCGGGCAGGACGTGACGGACAGCCTCCGTCACGGCGGCGGCCAACTGGCGCGAACGTTGGAAGGTGACGGTACGCGCCAGTCCTACAGTAAGATCGGCGAAGTAGCGGTTGCCGGCGCGGCGGATGCGTACGCGATCCACTTCCAGAACACCGTCGACGCGCGAGACCGCGTCCTGAATCTTGGCGCGAACGCCGGGCGGCGCGGCATCGAGCAGGGCGTCAACCGTGCGACGGGCCAGCCGCCAACTAACGGAAACGACCACGCCGGCGACGAAGAGCGCGGCAATAGGGTCGGAGTCACGAAGCCAGTCGACGTGGTAGGTGCGGCCAACCAGCACCAAGGCGAGGCCGAGAATGACCACCCCGGCCGACCAGATGTCGGTGGAGAAATGCAGGGCGTCGGCCTCCAGCGCTTGACTGTCGTACTTATTGGCGATGCGCCCGAGGGCACGCGAGCGCCACCAGTCGACGCCCATCGAAAAAACCATCACGGCGAAAGCCGCCAGCGAAGGCTCGATTTCTATGTGGCGGAAAAAGAGGCGCAGCCCCGCTTCGTAAATGATCCAGCCGCAAGTCAGGAGGAGCAGGCCAGTTTCGACAAAGGCGGAGAAATTTTCTACCTTGCCGTGGCCGTACTGGTGGTCGGCGTCCGCCGGCTTGTCGGAAACCCCGACCGAGAAGAAGGTAATCAGGGCGGCTATGAGATCGAGCCCGGAGTGGGCCGCTTCCGACAGAATGCCGAGGCTGCCGGTGGTGAAGCCGACCACGATTTTAAGTCCCGTAATGACGACGGCGGCAATCACGGAATTCCC
This sequence comes from uncultured Acidobacteriaceae bacterium, assembly GCA_963768265.1. Taxonomy (GTDB): domain Bacteria; phylum Acidobacteriota; class Terriglobia; order Terriglobales; family Acidobacteriaceae; genus Sulfotelmatobacter. Next base: position 26,326 of record CAVYHM010000044.1, on the reverse strand, counting down.
TGCTGCAGTGCGCTTTTCTGCGCGCATTGACTCCAGCGAAGAAATCCCCGAGCTTCCCGACATGGTGAAATTATCGCTGGAGCGAGCGCAAAGCGCCAAGCAAATCGCGGCACGCCTGCAGGCTCGTTCTAATGCGAACCTCTCCCTGCCGTTCCGGGCCATCGAGAGTCGGGCAAAAGCGGTCGCTTGTGCTACGATTTCGTGTTTGGCACTTTTTTCACCTTTCCGGTGGACCAATCCTGGAGGAAGAGATTTATGCGTAAGAGTTGGCTGTTGTGTGTTTTGTTGAGTGTGGTGGCTTGGGGACAAGCCGTTCCGCCGCCTCAGGTGCAGGCTCCGGCGCCCCAAGCGCCCGCTGACACGTCCGCGGCGGTTCCGGCCGATGCCGCAGTTATCACGGTGAACGGTGTTTGCCCGGACAAGCCCAAGGCAGCAGCGGCCGCCGGGACGGCGGCGAAGCCCGCAACACCGGCCCAGACCCCCGCCGCCGATTGCAAGACGGTCATCACGAAGGCCGAATTCGAGAAACTCGCCACCGCGGTGGCTCCAAACGTGACCCCGCAACTCAAGAAGCAGTTGGCCGGGATATTGCCGCGATTCATCGCTATGTCGGATGCGGCGAAGAAACAAGGTCTGGACAAAAGCTCGCAATACGCGGAAACGCTGAAGTTTGCAAAAATGCAGATCTTGACTAACGAACTGCAGCGGAAGATTCAGGACGACGCTGCGAAAGTTCCTGCGACGGAGATAGAGGCTTACTACAAGAAAAATCCGGAGGCGTTCGAGGAATTCAACCTCGATCGGTTGTTTGTTCCTCGTACCAAGCAGGTGGAAGCCGACGCCAAGGAGGACGAGGACAAGGACGAAAAGCTGACCGAGGAGCAGCAGAAGGCCAAGGAGGCCGCGGAGAAGGCTAAAGCCGAGGAAGGCGAGCAGGCCATGAGCAAGCTGGCCGAAAGCCTGCGGGAGCGAGCCGCCGCCGGCGAGGACTTCGTAAAGCTGCAGAAGGAAGCGTTCGAAGCTGGAGGGATGAAAATTGAGTCGCCGACGGTCACGCTGCCCAAGGTGCGGCGCACCGGACTTCCTCCAGCCCACGCCGCAGTCTTCGAACTCAAAGCGGGCGAAGTCTCGCAGGTCATCAACGATTCGGGCGGTCACTACATCTACAAGGTGACCGGCAAGGATCAGCTGAGCCTCGATCAGGCGAAGGATGAGATTCAGAAGAATCTGCAGAACCAGCGCTCGCGTGACATGATGGACAAGATCAACAACTCTTTCAAGGTCGAAACCAACGAGGCATATTTTGGTCCGGCGGGTCCTTCAGCGATGCCGCCGCGGGCTCCGAATCCGCGTATGGGTCCCGGGAACACGCCTCCACCGGCTCAGCAACAGAATCCGCCGCAGGCACAGCCTCCGGCTGCAAAACCGAACTGATGGCAAAACCTGTCGTTGTGGTGACCGGCATTTCGGGCAACCTGGGCTCCAGGCTCTTGCCCCTGCTGGGACGTTACTCGGTCATCGGGGTGGACGTAAGTCCGCCCCGCACGGACCTTGAGTTGCAGTTTGAGCGTCTGGACCTGGGCGAGGAATCGTCCACCCGTACCTTGTACGAACTCCTGCGCGACACCCGTACCTACGCCGTCATTCACCTGGCATTCATCATCGATCCTGTTCGCACGGGAGTGCTCGACGTGGAGCGCATGTGGCGGATCAACGTGGCGGGCACGGCGCGGGTGATGGAAGCCATCACCGAAGCCAACCGCACGAACGATGATGGAGTCAAGCAGTTCATCTTCCCCAGCAGCGTTTCGGCGTACGGACCGAATCTTCCAGAGCCCGCAACCGAAGAATCGCCGCTGGCGGCGCACACGCTGCCCTACGCGATTCACAAGAAGGAGTCCGACGAAGTGGTGCGCCAACGTTGCTCTGCCCTTCGCGGGTGCAGCGTCTACATTTTGCGGCCGCACATTTTTGCTGGGGCGAGCGTCGAAAACTACCTGATGGGCGCGTTCCACGGCACTCCCAATGGCAAGAGCGCGCGAGCGGAAAGAATGCGCGCCCAAGGCAAACGCCTGCCCTGCATGCTCCCGCGGGGGCAGCAATACCTCGACAACAAGATTCAGTTTATCCACGTGGACGACATGGCGCGACTTATCAGGCACATCCTGCAGCGCGAACCGGAGACACAGCGTTTGACGGTGCTGAACGTCGCCGGCCGTGGCGAGCCCTTGACCTTCGCGCGCTGCATCGAAATGGCGCAGGCCAAGCTGATCCGTGTTCCGGGAAAGTGGGTTATGCAGCAGGTCCTGAAATTCCTGTGGAAGCAGAAGATCTCGGCCATTCCTCCCGAAGCTGTGCCCTACATGACCGGCCAGTACATTATGAATACCGACAAACTCCGCCGCTTCCTGGGCCCGGAGTACGAGCACGTCATCCGTTACACGATCACGGACGCGTTCGCGGATAGTTTCAGACCCGCATCCCCAAGTCCGTCACAAAGCGTCGCTTCGAGCTAGCGCATTGCCCTGCCGCCTCCCAAATATTTGCGGCGCTAGTGGGAATAAACTTGCGATTCGGCAGTTTATGCTATGGAGGTGTCAGACAAGCGCTTGCCCACAGCGACGTTCGAAGATCTGGCCCTGCCTCTATTCGATCAGCTCTATAACTTCGCTCGCTGGTTGACGCAGGACTCCGCCGAGGCGGATGACTTGGTGCAAGAAACCTATGCGAAGGCGCTGCGAGGATTCTCGTCATTTCAGATTGGCACTAACTTTCGCGCGTGGATGTACCGCATTCTGCGCAATTCGTTCCTGAGTTCACGAACGGGATTGAAGAATACCGTCGTTTTCGATGAAGAAGATCATGACAGTATCCCGGCCGCGGATAGCGTAACGCCTGAGAGCCTGCTGATCGACCAGGCCAATCGTGCGGTGGTCCAGCAGGCGCTCGAGGAACTCCCGGTACACTTCCGCGAAATTCTGTTGCTGTGCGAGGTGGAAGAAATGTCGTACCAAGAAATTTCCGAGACGCTCGCGATTCCGAGCGGCACTGTGATGTCGCGGCTGTTTCGCGCGCGCAGGGCGCTTCGTCGCCTGCTCCAGTCAAAACTTCAAGGAGGGCGCCATGGGGTGTGAAGAGTGGCGCAACAAATTGGATCTTTACGCTGATGGTGAGCTAAGCCCCGCGGAAGCCAGCCAGCTAAGCGGTCATATGCACAGTTGCGCGGCATGCGCGGCGAGAGCTCTGGAGCGGGTGCAACTCAAGCGGTCGGTGGCCGTCGCGGGAACGCGCTATCAACCAAGCGCTGTGTTACGGGAGAAGATCAGCAAGACCGTGGCTGCGAAGCCGCGGCGAGCGTTTGGTTGGCAGTGGAGAATACTGGTCGTTCCGGCCCTTCTCGTACTCATCGCCTCGGTCGCGGTGAATTGGTATGTGGGGCGCGAGAGCGCGCGACGGCAACGTGTCTATAGCGAACTTGCCGACCTCCACGTGGCCGCCCTCGCCAGCGCAACACCGGTGGACGTGGTTTCCACGGACCGGCATACCGTCAAGCCGTGGTTTCAGGGAAAGATTCCCTTCAGTTTCAATCTGCCGGAACTGCAAGGCACGGAATTTACACTGCTCGGCGGACGGGTCACGTATCTTGCGCAAACGCCCGGCGCGCACCTGATCTACCAGGTCCGTAAGCACGAAATTTCTGTATTCATTTTTCAGGACCGCGGAGCGGAGACCGCGACCCTACCCTCTGGGCCTACGCACGCCATGTCGTTCAATATGGAAAACTGGACGCAGGGCGGGCTGCGGTATTTTGTGGTTGGAGACGTCAGCGTCGACGACATTCAAGCATTGAGCAAGTTGCTGCAGGGTGCTAAGTAATTTTCCCCCGGTAAAGTCCCGCAATGCCGAAGGTGTAGGGCGTCCAACTGGCTTCGGCGAATCCGGCGCTCCTCATTCGCGCCAGCATCTCATCCGGCGGAGGGAAGCGCTCGACTGAGACCGGCAAATACGCATACGGGCCGCGCACGCCAGAGATCATAGTTCCCACGCGCGGCAGGACTTGTTTGAAGTAGATGCGATAGAGTGCGCCCATCGCTCCCTTGGGCTCTCCGAAATCGAGGATGCCACACTCGCTCCCCGGGCCAAGCACGCGGGCGATCTCGCGCAGCCCGGCGTCGTAGTCGGCAAGATTCCGGAAACCGAAAGCGGACGTCACCAGATCGAAATGCCCGTTGGGAAACGGAAGATGAAGGGCGTCGGCTTCGATCCAGTTGGGCGAAGAACCATTCTGTGCAATTGCAGCAGACTTGGCCGCGGCGCGCTGTAGCATGGCATGAGAAAAATCGGCACCCAGAATCTGCGGCGAAGGCTTCCCGGTCTCGCCGCGCAAAGCAAATGTCATGTCACCGGTGCCGCAGCAAAGATCGAGAACGCGCGCCCCGGGCCGGGTCAGGATGTTGCGGAATGTGCGCGCGGTGCGGCGCCACCATATGCGGTCCACATTGAACGACAGGACATGGTTCAGCAAGTCGTAGCGCGGCGCGATCGAGGTAAACATCTGGCGCACCGTCCGCGCGGCCGAATCCTGATCCCTGGCGCCTTCGGGAGCGGCGCCGACGACGATGGTTTTGAAGGTTTCAGCCACGATGCTGGACAGCAGACACTACTTCTTTCGTTTCTTCACCTGTAAGACGATCTTTTCGATCTGCGCAACGTGATTCGTATCGTGCCCCGCAAACATGCGTGTCAGGTGGGCAATTGTTTCCTTTCCCCGCTCCAGGTGCAAGCCGTGGCGCTCCCATGCGTCTGGAGGAAGAGCCTTCAGCATTGCGAGATTGTTCTCGCGCAACACGCGGAACACTTCCAGGGACTGTTTTGGATCGCGCTTCGAGTATTGAAAGACCGACGTCCAAACATCCTGATCGAAAGGCTGGATGGTGATCCCGTCCTGGCCAACGATGGACCGCATGCGCCAGCTCGCGACGATCTCGGCATCCGCCAAATGCGCAAGGATCTCTACGATCGACCACTTCCCCGGCTCCGGCTGCCATTTCAACTGCCTGGGCGTAAGGCCGCGAGTGAGCTTTTTCAACTTGCCTGCAGTGACCCGCTGCACTTTCAGCGCGTCCTGACCTTCCACGTGACCGAGGATGCGCTGGATATATTGCTGCGCTGTTTCTGCCATCGTTCCTCCCCTAGAGACGCCGTAGCTATTCTGTCGCCCCTACGGGGGCTCGTTCATTTCCCACTTTCACCCACGGCTTGCGCCGTTGGCTTTATTCTTGCGCCGCTTCGCAGCTGGAAGCATATCGCAACTCTTGCACGGTCAGGTTACGACACAGCTACGCTAGGATGATTTTCTCCAGACCCAGCCGCCGCGCGAAAGGCGGCGCAACTCGTCGACCGAATTCACGACCGCACTTTCCGGCACATCGCTGGCGACTTCGACCTTACCGATTTCGCGCGGCAGAATGAAGTGCACGACACCGTTCTGCGTTTTCTTGTCAGCCTGCAACCGAGCGAGAATCTTGCGCGAACTCACATTGACTTCCGGCAGGCGACCCAGGCTCAAAACCGCGTCGGCGATGCGACCCGCTGTCACGCTGTCGGTGCGGCCCACGCCGAGAGCGATATTGGTGGCCGCAATCATGCCCCAGGCGACGGCTTCGCCGTGGAGCAGGCGGCGGTACCCGGTCTCTGCCTCCAGCGCGTGGCCGATGGTGTGGCCCAGGTTGAGAACGCGGCGCAGTCCATCTTCGCGCTCATCGGCCGATACTACTTCCGCCTTCAACTTGACCGATTGCGCGATCAGCCACTCCAACTCCACGGGATCGCGCTTCAGTATGCGCGCGCGATTTTGCTCGAAACGCAGGAACAGCTCGATATTCCCGATAATGCCGCACTTCAGCGCCTCATACAATCCAGCACGAAATTCGCGGTCTGGCAGGGTCTTGAGCACCGTGGGATCGATGAGGACAACACGCGGGTGATAGAACGTTCCCACCAGGTTCTTGCCCGCCACGAGATTGACGCCGGTCTTACCACCAATCGAGGCATCGACTTGTGCGAGCACGGTGGTTGGAATCTGCACCAATTCCACGCCGCGCATATAGAGCGAGGCGAGGAGTCCGCCCACGTCGCCGACCACTCCGCCGCCCAGCGCGATCACCACGGCCTTGCGGTCCGCGCCCAAACGCGCCAGTTTTTCGGCTAACGCCTCGACCGTTGCTAAGCGCTTTGAAGGCTCGCCGTCGGGCATGGGAACCACTTGCGGCGCAAAACCACTGGTCTTCAGCGAGCGCACCAGTTTCGCGCCCCAGCGCTGGCGCACCGGCGGCACGGTCACCACAAAGATGCGGCTGGCCTGGGGTAGCAACTCGCCCAGCACCGAACCGGCGCGGGTGAGCAGGCCATTTTCGATCCAAGCCTGGTACGGCCGGGGAAGCACGTGGATGGTCACTTGCGGCATGCCGTTCCCAATAATAGCGTAAGCGCTGAAATCATTGCCCAGAGCTGCGAAAGTGGTACCATGGCCCCTCGATGAAGGGTCTTCCAGCCGAGACCGACTTCGTAGTGATGGGAGCCGGAGTCGCCGGACTACGGGCCGCGATTGAACTGGCCGCGGCTGGTCGTGTGCTCGTCCTCGCCAAGAAGCAAATCAGCAAGACACCCGCGGACTCAGCCGAGAGCGGCCTCGCCGCGGTTTTGAGCGACGAGGATGAAATCATTCTCCATCTACAGGACACGCTCACCGCAGGCGACGGCCTGTGCAATCCTGGCGCCGTCAAAATCCTGGTGGAGGAGGGGGCACAGCGAATCGAGGAGTTGATCGCTTGGGCTGCGCACGGCGAGCGCCATGGCACCAAGCTGGTCTTCGGGCCGGAAAGCGGCCACAGTCGCGGCCGCGTTCTGCATTCCCAGGGCGAATCCACGGGAACGGAGATTCTGCGCGCGCTGCATTCGAAGGCGCATTCTCTGAAGCACATTTCGATTGTGGAATCAGCCTTCTCGACCAGCCTGATTACGCACGACGGACGCGTCACTGGCGTAGTGCTGATCGACGACAAGGGAGCGCCGCACGAGGTCGCTTGCTCCGCCGTGCTGCTGGCCACCGGAGCCATGGGGCAGCTCTATCGCAACACCACGAATCTGGACGCCGCGACCGCAGACGGTGTGGTGCTGGCATTCAAGGCCGGCGCTGAAGTCAGCGACATGGAGTTTGTCCAGTTTCACCCGACGGTGCTTTACCTGAAGAAAGCGCCGAGATTTCTGCTGTCAGAAGCGCTGCGCACCGAAGGTGCGCACTTGCGCAACATTGAACTCGACCGGTTCCTGGCGAAGTACCACCCTCTGGGAGAGCTGGCGCCACGCGACGTCGTGGCGCGAGCCATTGTTCACGAGATGGAAATCAGCCGGGCTAAAGATCCTTTCGTCTATCTCGACCTTACCCACCTCAGTCCGACCAAAGTGCAGAAGCGGTTCCCGCGCATCTACGCAACTTTTATGCAGCACAACATCGACATCACGGAGGATATGATTCCGGTGCGCCCGGCAGCTCATTTCTTCATGGGTGGCGTGCGCACCGACCTCGACGGCAGGGCGAGCGTTGCTGGACTTTACGCGGCGGGCGAAGTCGCCGCAACCGGCGTCCACGGGGCCAACCGGCTGCCGAGCAATTCCCTGCTCGAGAGCCTGGTCTACGGAGCACGCGCCGGGAAGGCCATGCGAGACGAACTAAGGCCGCCGTCAAAGATCGAGACAGCACCCAAAGCCGCCTATTCGAACGGGCCTGTGGACGCGGGGGCCGAAGGACTGATCAGCCAGATTCAGGATTTGATGTGGAACGATGTCGGCATTGTACGTACCCGCGTCGCGATGCAGAAGACAATCAAGAGCCTGGAAGATATGGCCCCTAAGCTGGCGAATCCGATGACCCGCCGCGCGCATGAGGCCGCTCATCTGCATCTCGCAGGGTTACTGGTGGCGCGCTCAGCCCTGGCGCGCGAAGAAAGCCGCGGGGCGCACTATCGCATCGACTGTCCCGCTCACGATGACAAGAAGTTTCTAAAGCATTCGGTGATACGGGGCGACCGAGTCGTTTTTCTGTAAAGACGGACACTCGTAAAAGCGGACTGTTGGGAACGGGACTGTTGCAGAAACGGACTGTCATCCCGAGCGAAGTGAGGGATCTGGGTTTTTGCCTGCGCTGCCTCGCCTTCGCTGCGAGCACACACCCAGGTCCCTCGCGTTGCTCTGTATGACAGAAAGTATGCGAGGGCAAAACGACAAAGGCGCGTCGGAGGGGATGGAGCACCTTGAAATCTGAGGGGACGCCTCGCTTTACTCCGCGTTCTTCGCGGGAAACACCACCGAAGCCACCACAGAAACCAGAAGCACTGCCAAGACTACTCCCAGGGTGGTCAAAGTGGGCACGGGGTAGCGGTCGGCGGTGAGCATCTTCAGCCCGACTAGAATTAGCACTCCAGCCAGCCCGTAGTGCAGATGCCGGAAGATTTTCATCAACTCTGCCACAGCGAAGTACATGGAGCGCAGTCCCATCATGGCGAACACGTTCGAGGTGTAAACGATGAAGGCATTGAGCGTGATCGCGAGCACGGCCGGGATGGAATCAACGGCAAACAGCACGTCGGTGGTTTCGATAATGGCGAGAACGAGCAGCAGCGGGGTCGCGTAGAGTCCAGGGTTGCCACGCCAGCCACGGACAAGGAATCTGCCACCCTGGTAGGTATCGGTCATCGGGAGCCAGCGGCGAAGCACCTTCACTAGCGGATTTTTCTTAGGGTCGACTTGATGCTCGGCCCTGATGAACTTGACGCCGCTCAGAATCAGCATCAGGCCGAACACGTAAAGAACCCAGTGGAAATGTTCAATCAGGCCAACGCCAGCTAGAATGAAGGCACCGCGCAGAACCAGGGCTCCCACAATGCCCCAGAACAACACGCCGTGCTGCTGCTCTTCGGGCACGGCAAAGTAGCGGAAGATCACCAGGAAGACAAAAAGGTTGTCGACGCTTAGCGATAGCTCGAGAACGTAACCGGCGACAAACTCCAGCGCCGCCTGGTGCCCTTGCCAGAAGAAGAGAAGTACTGCGAATGCGGCCGCCAGGCCGATCCACAATGCGCTCCGTTCCAAAGCCTCGCGCGGGCGCACGATGCGGCCCGCATGGTGGAAGACCCGCAGGTCGAGCACCAGCATGCCCAGCGCGAAAAGGTTGAAGAGGATCCAGAAGTAAAGCAAGGCAATTTATGATTGTTCCTATTTCTGTCTTCCCCGCTTGCCGCTGACCCAGTCGTCCCAAATGCCGTCGGACTTGAGCATGTTAATGCTGTTGGTCTCGCGCATGGTTTGCTCGATCTGATCGTGAGTGAGGCGCGGGCCGATCTTCTGCGGGAGGTTCGCCAGGCCAATGCTTAGCGCGGCAGCCTCCGCCACGTTCTTTTTGAGTTGGGCAAAATCCACTTTGTCGTAGGTGTCGGAGACCGCGTGATAGTTCTCGAGATAATTGGCCTCCTGCTGATCGGCCATGAAAGTGGGAACGCCTTCTAGCATGAAATCGAAGTGATCGGATCCCCATTCCATCCCGGTTTTCAGTTCTTTGAGATCAAATTGGGTAAGCGGTGCAATGAGTTCCTTGGCTGTGTCGAGCACATCTTTGCGGCCACCCAGGATGAAGCCAGTCGTTTTGCCGGTACCGGTGTCGTAGATGACGACGCCGGCAGCCTTGTCGAGCTCGTGGCGGTGGGCGAAGGCGTAGGCGCGGGAGCCGATCAGTCCCTGCTCTTCGCCGGAGAAAAGAATGAAGCGAATGGTGCGCTTCGGCTTTATCCCCGACGCCTTGATTGCCCGCAGGGCGTCGATCACCAAGGCGGCGTTGCAGCCGTTGTCGAGCGCGCCCGTACCCAACTCCCAGGAATCGAGGTGCGCGCCCAAAATGACGAATTCGTCCGGCTTCTCGCTGCCGGCGATCTCGGCGATCACATTGGCGGAGCGAATCGGCGGGCCGATCTGGTTGGGGATGGAGACATCTGCCCAAACCTTGTTTCCAGCCGCGAGCAAGCGCGCGATCCGCTCGCCATCCTCCCGCGCCACGATCAGCCCGGGGAGTTTGTCGATCTGTCCGGCTAGGGAATTGGTATGCCGGTAGAGGATGTCATGCTCACGCGTCGCCATGAATGCGATCGCCAGGGCCTTCCCTTTCACCGCGAGATCGATGGCGGGCGGGGCCTTCGCATACTCGGCAAACAGGTCGTCCCAGGTCTTGAGGATCGTGGAGTGGACCAGGACGAGCTTGCCGGAAATGTCTCCGGCCTTCTGGAAATCGGCGTCCGCGCCCTCCCCTATGTCGACGATCGGGACGTGCTTCACTGGGGCTAGCGCTGGCGCCCAGGCCAGCGAGACAGCCCGGACTCGGAAGACGGAGAGCACCGTTCCCCCGACCTTGGTGGCGCTGATCTGATACGAGGTGGTTGCCGTCACTTCGGTCGCGCCTTCGGACCAGGAGTTGGGAATCGTGAATCCCTCGGTGTGGACGGCATCGGCTCCGGCGGCGGTGAAGGCCTCGACGCCCCACTCGACGGCGTGCTGCATGGCCACCGTGCCGGGGACGCGGCCGCCGATTTCATCGGTCAGATGGTGCAGATTGCTTTCCAGCGTTGACGGCTGGAGCGCGGCCTGAATGACTTGATTTTCGGCATTGGTATCGACGGCGGGAGCGGCAGCAAGAACAAGGAATGTCACGCTGAAGATGCAGACAAAGTACAACACCTTCACGGTTCGCATATGGCGTGCATTAGAAACGAAATTGCGAGAAAGCGCAAAACTCGAAGATGCAAGAGACGATAGCGGATTCGTGTCGTCCCGGGCTCACTTCGGCGGCAACGGTTCCAATTTGTCAACGATGCGTAAGGTCTCAAGAATTACGCTGCCAACAATCTGCAGACTCTTGGGGCTGAGCTTGTCGACGGTGTCTTGCGGAGAGTGCCAGAACACGTTGTTGTAGCCGTACATGAAGTCGATCAAGTCGGCGCAAGCCACGCCGCGCCTCATGAAAGGAAGGTGATCGTCAGAGACCTGGTTGTCCCGCCCGAAAAAATGCGATTGATATCCCAGGCGCTTGGCGGATTCGTACACCACGCTTTCCAACCATGGCGTTGAGTTGAGGTCGTGATCGACGTTAAGGTCAGCGTCGCCAATCATATCGGCCAGCAGAAATGCTTTGATCTTCTTCAGCGTCCCGTCGGCCTGCCACTTCTCCGCAACATGAGTGATGCCGTACAGGCTGTCGTCCATAAAAGGCATTTCCTCTGGAAGACCACCGGAGCCGTCAGGTTTCATCGCCTCTTCGGCGTCGTCCCACACCAGCCACACGCTGTAGCCATCGCGCTTCTTGCCCCGCAACTCGTTGGCCAACTCGAGTAACAGCGCGCTGGAGGAACCACCGTCATTCGCGCCAACATACGACGTGCCGCGCAGCGGATAGTTCGTGTCGTAGTGGCTGGCGACGACAATGACACCGTCCTTCGTCCCGGGATACTTGGCGATGATGTTGTGCGCCGGAAACTTGCCCACGGGCGTGTCGGCGGTGAACCTGTCATCTTCCACGTCGTCGCCCTTTAGGTGAGCATCGATGTAGTCCTCCACTTTCTTGTGATTCACGCTGCCCAGAGGACGTGGGCCGAATTTCACAATCTCCTTCACGTATTGCATCGCGCGGTCGCCGTCCAACGAGGGCGGAGGACCACTGTCGGGCGAAAGCGCAAGCGTCGGAAGAGTGGTATCCGAGGAGACGGCCGCGGCGGCGGGAGGGGTCTGTGGGTTCGTCTGAGCGGCGTCTTTCTCGTGATCACACGCCAAGCCGGCAAGGCTGCAGATCAGAAGCAACGCCTGCCGTGATCTCGATCTCATGATTGCGCGTGCTTCTCTTTCCGCTTGTTGCGCTGCTCGGGATGCACCAACCAAGCGACTCCGATGCTCAACGCGTACAAGGCAAGCATGGGCGCCGCGAATACGCACATGTTTACGATGTCAGGAGTGGGCGTAACGATAGCCGCCAGCACAAAAATAATCAAAATTGCATAGCGGAACTGCTTGATCATGAACGATGGCGTCATGATGCCCATGAACGCCAGAAAGAACACCAGAATCGGCATCTCGAAGATCAGCCCCATCCCCAAAACAATGCTCAGAAAAAGCTGGGTGTACTCGCCGACCGTAATCATCGGCTGGAACTGCCCGCTGAAACCGATGAAAAAGTCCAGTGCCCGGGGATAAGCGATCCTATAGCCAAAATATCCGCCCAGCGTAAATAACGTGATCGTCGAAACCATGAAGGGAAAGACGTAGCGCTTTTCGTTGCGATAGAGCCCGGGAGAAATAAACATCCAGACCTGGTACAAGACAAACGGCGAGGTCAGAAACAAACCCGCCAGCATCGCGATCTTCAAGTAAAGGTTGAAGGGGTCGACGGGGTTCAAATAAACCAACTTCTCCGCCAAGCCGTGGGCGCGGAGCGCATCCATGATGGGCTTCTGCATGACGCCGTAGATCCGTTCGCGATATCCCCAGCTGACGGCGGTGCCCGCCGCCACCGCGATGATGGAATAAACGATGCGCTTGCGCAGTTCCTCGAGATGGTCGAGGAAGCCCATGGTGGGCATGCTCTCGGCCTCGCGGCTGGGCGCCGCGGCTGCGGAATCAGGCATGAGACTCCTGCGGGGCGGGAGTAGTTACCGAGTCGGACGGTGGAGGAGCCTGAGTTGCGACGGTGGGCGGCTCCTGTGTATTGGTGGCGGCGGTTGCGAACAGGGGCTCGTCATCATCCGAAACGGCCTGGGACGCAACCGACGCTCCCGTAGCTTCAGCCGGGACCGCATCTGCGAGGGTAGCTTGAGCCGGAGAAGCCTCGTTCGGCGCAGCATTCAGCGAGCGGCTAGCCGTGCCTTCAGGAGCCGGGCTGGGCGGAAGAATGGTCTGCCGTTTCTCGACCTCGATATTGGCGATTTCCTGCTCAATCTGGGCTTTGAATTCGTTCGAAGCGCGCCGGAACTCGGCCAGCGTCTTGCCCACGTAGCGGGCGATCTCCGGCAACTTCTTGGGCCCAAAGATGATGAGGGCCAGGAAGAACAGGAAGATCGTCTCGGAGAAACTCATGCGCTTCATCATACTGCCGGGGATCGAAAAGCGGCAATGCGCAGGAGACAACGCGGGGACAACTTTGTTAGCCAGCGTCCAGCCCATTATGATGTTCGCGCCATGCAACTCTGGTTTGCCCGTGGGAGCGAAGTCTCGATCCGCGAACAACTGGTGACGCAGGTCGTGCTCGGGATTCTGAGCGACGACCTAACACCTGGGCAGCGCCTGCCCTCGACGCGCGAACTGGCGCGGCGGTTCCATTTGCATCCCAACACCGTCAGCGCGGGATATCGCCAGCTCCAGCGCGATCGCTGGGTGGAGTTCCGGCGCGGCTCCGGTGTCTACGTGCGAGCCAGCAAACCGGAGATGCCGCCCTCGCCCGCTCTGGCACTCGATCAGATGATTGCCCGTCTCTTCCGCTCGGCTCGGAAGCTCGGCGTCTCGCTGCCCGCGTTGCGGTCGCGCCTGCGGCAGTGGCTTGAGTTGCAGCCTCCCGATCATTTCCTGCTGATCGAACCGGACGAGGAATTGCGGCGGATCCTGGTGGCCGAGATCGCGCAAGCGGTGACCTTCCCGGTCAAGGCTTGCGGGAACGATGATTTCCCGAAGACGGCCACGGGCGCCATTGCGGTGGTGCTCCCCAACCGCGCGGCCACCGCCCGGCAATTGATGCCCGATGGGTCAGAACTGGTCACGCTGCAGATTTCATCTGTTCCCACATCGCTCGCCGGATACTTGCCTGCGCCCGCGGGTGCGCTGGTCGGCGTGGCGTCGCGCTGTGCGGAGCTTTTGAAGATCGCTCGCGCCGTGCTGAGTGCCGCCGGATTCCACCCCGATTGCCTGGTTTTTCGCGACGCCCGCGACGGGAATTGGCACCGCGGCCTGAAACAGACCTCCGCCGTCGTCTGCGATTCCCTAACAGCGGCCCAACTTCCCGCTGGATGTCGAGCGATTCCCTTCCCGTTGCTGTCGGAGACATCCATCGAAGAACTGCAGCGCTGCGAAGACTTCATCCGACAGCCGATCGAGTCGATTTAGCTCGCTGAGAGCGTCTAGCAGACAATCGCCAGGCATGAACCGAGTAAACTCTTTCACGCGATGAGGCGCGAAAGGTGCTGTCGCGGGAGGCACGCGTGAAACAACTACTGGCGGAGACAGCGGCTCGGGCTGCAAGGTACGTCGCAGAAATCCATAGCCGGCGGGTTGCGCCTTTGCCCGAAGATGTCGCGCGACTCGACGCGCTGGGTGGACCGCTGCCCGAGGGTCCCTCCGATCCGGCACAGCTTCTCGCCCTGCTCGACGATATTGGCTCGCCCGCGACAGTTGCGACCTCCGGCGGCCGCTACTTTGGTTTTGTTATCGGTGGGACGCTGCCTGCCGCGCTGGCCGCGAACTGGCTCGCCGGCGCATGGGACCAGAATGCCTGCATGAGGATCATGTCGCCGGTGGCGGCAAGGCTTGAAGAAGTCGTCCAGGGCTGGACTCTGGAATTGCTTGGGTTACCTAGCAACAGCGGAGTCGGGTTCGTCACCTGCACCACGACAGCAAACTTCTCCGCTTTGGCCGCCGCGCGCTCGGCAATCCTGCAGCACTGCGGTTGGAATGTCGAAGAAGACGGGCTCTTTGAGGCGCCAGTAATTCGGGTCGTTGTGGGCGAAGAAGTTCACGTCTCGGTGCTGAAGGCGTTATCGATGCTGGGCCTCGGCCGATCACGCGTGATCAAGGTTCCGGCCGATGATCAGGGTCGTATGCGAGCAGAGAACCTGCCCGTCCTCGATGAGCACACCATCGTTTGCATTCAAGCAGGCAACGTAAACACAGGGGCATTCGATCCTGCAAAAGAGACCTGCGCCCGCGCCCGCGCTGCCGGGGCGTGGGTTCACGTGGATGGCGCGTTTGGGTTATGGGGCGCCCTGTCGCCGAAATACGTGCCCTTGCTCGAAGGCGTGAGCGATGCGGATTCCTGGGCCATCGATTGTCACAAGTGGCTGAACGTACCTTACGATTCTGGACTCGTGGTGGTCCGCGAAGCGGACCATTTGAGCCGGGCGCTGTCTGCCGGAAACGCCGCGTATCTCACGCAGAGCTCAGCTCGTGAACCCTGGCAATACACGCCCGAGTCCTCACGGCGGGCCCGCGGAATCGAACTCTGGGCGGCGATGCGCTCGCTGGGCCGCGCCGGGCTCCGGGAGATGATCGAGCGCAATTGCCGTCAGGCGCTCCTTTTCGCCGATCGCCTGCGCGCCGCCGGCTTTGCCGTGCTGAACGAAGTCGTTCTCAATCAGGTGCTGGTTTCCTTCGGCACACCGGACCAGACTCGCCGCGTCATCGCCGAGATCCAGGCCGACGGCACCTGCTGGTGCGGAGGCACTCACTGGCATGGGCACACGGCGATGCGAATTTCGGTCTCCTCCTGGGCCACTACTGACGAGGATGTCGAAATGAGCGTGGCAGCGATGGTCCGGATCGCAAAATCGGTGATTTCCTCGCGTTCTTAAGGGGGGCCTGCCCGCGGAGGCCTCAGTTTTCGCCCCGGAGGAACCTCGGAGCCCCCTGCCGCATCTCATAAACAGGCTCATTTCGGGAGGGTTACCGTCGGTGACTAAACCGGTCCGGGGGAGTCTAAAGTGGTGATATACTGCGTCTATTCAGCCGCGTAGCTGGGGTGGAAGCTAGCCCTAAAACCGAAGGAAATCTAGATGGCTCGTAGTTCTCGCCGATCACTCATCCTGGTAGTTTTTTTCCTCCTTGCCTGCGGGTTCCTGGGAATTCTGTTTGCCCAGCGCTCCGGACAGGCCTCGTCGATGGCCACTGACTCCGAGGTCAAAGACAGCCTCAAGCAGTTCACCGACGTCTATTCGGTGGTCGAGGAAAACTACGCCGAACCGGTCAACGCCGACAAAGCCATCTACAACGGCGCGATTCCCGGCATGCTGCATGCCCTCGATCCGCACTCGAATTTCTTTGACCCCAAGTCTTATGCGCTGATGCGCGAGGACCAGCGCGGCAAGTACTACGGCGTGGGGATGACGGTCGGCCCGCGCAACAATAAAGTCATCGTCATCTTCCCCTTCGTGGGAACGCCTGCCTATAAGGCCGGCATTCATCCCGGGGACGTGATCATCGCCGTCGACGGCAAGTCGACCGAAAACATGAGCACCACCGACGTCGCCGACATGCTGAAAGGCCCCAAAGGCACGACGGTTCACATCAGCATCGCGCGCGAGGCTGTCGAGAAGCCGATGGAGTTCACGCTGATCCGCGATGAAATCCCTCGGTACAGTGTCGACGTACATTTCCTGGTCCGTCCCGGCATTGGATACATGCACGTCAACGGATTCAACGAAACGACCGAGCACGAGGTCGCCGATGCGCTCGATCAGTTCGGGGACCTGAAGGGTCTGATTCTTGACCTGCGCGGCAATCCGGGGGGCCTGCTCAGCGAGGGCGTAGGCGTGGCGGATAAGTTCCTGAAAAAGGGACAGCTCATCGTTTCCCACCACGGACGCGCGTCGGCTGAGAAGCGCTACATCGCGCAGCACGGCAACAGCGGCAAGGATTATCCAATCGTGGTGCTGGTGAATCGGCTTACAGCTTCGGCGGCAGAGATTGTCTCGGGAGCTATTCAGGATCACGATCGCGGCCTGATCGTCGGCGAAGTCACATTCGGCAAGGGATTGGTGCAGACGGTCTATCCGTTGTCGGAAAACACTGGCCTGGCCCTGACCACGGCGCACTATTACACGCCTAGCGGACGCCTGATCCAGCGCGACTACAGCAACATTTCGCTTTACGACTATTATTACAATCGCGAGGGCGCTGAGTCGTCCAACACAGCGAATCGTGAGGTAAAGCTTACTGATAGCGGACGTACGGTGTACGGCGGCGGAGGCATTACTCCCGACGTAAGCATTCCTCCTGTGAAGAGCAACCACTTCGAGGACACGCTGTTGCAACACTATGCCTTCTTCAACTTCGCCAAGCGCTATGTCGTGAGTCATCATCCAACCAAGGGCTTCGAAGTCGATGACGCGACCCTGCAAGAATTCCGCAAGTCGCTCGACGAGGCCAGCATCCCCTACACGCAGGCCGATCTGATCGACAACAATGACTGGCTCAAGTCCAATATCAAGGCGGAGATTTTCGTCGACGCTTTTGGCCAGGACGAAGGCATGAAGGTTCGCGCCGAGGCTGATCCAGAAGTGGTCAAGGGGCTCGAGCTTCTGCCCCAGGCGAAGGCGCTGTCCGACAACGCGCGAAAGATTGTTGCCGAACACAATGCGGCTCCGGCATTCAACCGGTAAGGCGGCATCGTAATTTTTTTGGCCAAGGCCCGGACTCGTTCCGGGCCTTGGCATTTACGGGCGGCTATTCGTGTGAAGCGGGCACTCTTCCCCGCTGCTTTTAGCTGCGGCAGGAAAGCGGGCAGGAGTGCCCGCTCCACACGACTCTCAGGGACGTTAAAGAGGGGATCGGCGGATTCATTGACTTGGCTTCCGGGCTATGTGAGAATCCGCGCTAGAGGCCGCTCTTGTGGGGCGAAGGCGAAAGGCGGCTGGGGTCCACCATCCTTCCCCGCTGGCGATTTCTGAACCGTAAAAATGGCTCTTTTCACCTATGGTCGGAGGGATAAAGACAAACTGGGCGTTGGACGGTCGCTTGCCGGCCCCCGTTTGAGGCGCATTTGAGGCCAGCCCTTCTCGCAGGAGCTGTGCTTCTGGCCGCGATCGCCGCGTGGACGGATTTGCGCAGCCGTCGCATCCCGAACTGGCTGACGGTGCCGGGATTCGCGGTAGGGGTCGCGACCAACGTCTTGCTGAGCGGCTGGGTCGGATTGAAGGCTTCCCTGCTGGGTGCAGGCTTGGGTTTAGCTCTGCTACTGCCGTTCGTCCTGCTGCGCAGCCTCGGTGCCGGAGACTGGAAGCTCGCAGGAGCTTTGGGGGCATTTACCGGACCGGGCACATTGGTGGATCTACTCCTGGGATCGGTTCTCGTGGCGGGGATCATGGCGCTGGCGTTGGTGATTTATCGGGGCCGGTTGAAACAAACGGTACGCAATATCGGCCACATTCTGATTTCGTTGGTAACCTTCCGGTTGCCAGGAGCGCAGGTATCGCTCGACAATCCAGATTCATTGAAAATTCCGTATGGTGTTGCCTTGGCTTTTACGGTGGTTCTCTACGGTGGAGCTCATATCTGGGGAGTCGTATAGCGGGTTGCTCAAAATGACGAATATCGCTCGCAACACTCTACGCAGGCTGGCCGGGGAAACGCGCGGCTCCGAGATTGTCGAAGCAGCCGCGGTGTTGCCCATCATGTTCATGATACTCATCGGCATCTTCTGGTTCGGTCAGGCGTTTAGCATTTACGGAACCATCACCCGCGCGGCACAGGAGGGCGCCCGGGCTGCCGCGGCGCCACAGTGCGCGACCTGCGCCCCAGGAAACACTCCGGGCACGAATGCTTACACAGCCATCCAGAATGTGTTGGTCATCGCCAAACTGGACCCGACTAAGATGCAACAGCCCACTACGACTCCGAGCCTGGTTTCATGCATAGATGGCAGCGCCAAGGCGTGTGACGCAACCCCATCGAATGTGTGCGTGCAGGAGAGCGTTCAGCTGTCATCGAGTACGGATAGCGTTTGCGGTATGTCGGTGAGCTTTCAATATCCTTACCGGTTCTGGTTGCCTTTCACGTCGCTGAACAAACAGACCATCAATCTCACCGCCACTGCGCGCGTACGTCTGGAGACCATGTGAGGGGCTTCGGTTATTGGGGGTGCCGGAGCAAGGCAGCAGCCCGGCACCTCGGGCGCGAGGATCGGGGCGCCCAGCTGGTGGAGTTTGCCGTCGCCCTGCCGCTGCTCGTGGTCTTCGTCGTTGGCATCTTTGATTTCAGCGGAGCGTTCACGCTCAAGCAGAAACTCACCAACGTCGCGCGAGATGCGGCGCGAGCGGCTGCCGCGGACCCGTCCAACGACGTGTCAGTCGGAGCGGTGGCGCCGCCGCCGGTCTCGGTGGCCGCTGCATTTCAAGTCGTAAACAACTATTTTGTCGCCAACAAGCTCAATACATGCGGCGTATCTTCTTCACCCACATCTTCTGGTCTTACCTGGACTTATAGCGGAACTACGGGCGGCTGCCCGCCTGGGGGGCTGACGATCGTCATCAACCGCGGCTACTACTTCCCTGCCAGCGCCGGAGCCACGATCGCCAACGTGAGCTGTCAGCCGCAGTCGGCGGGCTCACTAACCGCGGTGCTCTCCACGTGCGTCAGCATTCAATACGCGTACCAGTGGCGCTTTGGCCAGGTGGCCAGTTTGCTGGGTTCGAGCGCAGTTCTACCCGGCACGATCACGGCCACCGGTGTCGCCATGAACGAAAACTGATGACATTATGAAACCTCCCGCCATCTCGAGACTTCGCCGAGCCTACCAACCTCGCGCGCACGAGCGTGGAGTCACCATGATTCTGGTTGCCGTGGCCATGGTTGCAATCATCGCCATGGCCGCGCTGTCGATCGACGTCTCAACACTCTATCTGGTGAGGGAGGAGGCGCAGCGCTCGGCGGACGGGGCCGCTTTGGCTGCCGCCCGCGTTCTTTCGCTCAGTGGTGTGACGGGAGATCCGGCCAACGTCCAGGGTAGTTTGCCGAGCTCGCCCTGGCCGGCAGCCTGCAGCGCAGCCACGCAGGTGGCCCAGGCAGTGGCAAACCAGAACGGCGTCGGCGGTACCGTCGCAAATACTGTAACCGTGACTTTCCTTTACAACGGCGCCACGACCGATTGCACCTCGCCAACAGGAGGCTTCGCCATCAATCCGCAGGTGCAGGTCAAGGTGATCCGGCAAGGCCTTCCTACGTTTTTTTCTCGCATCTGGAGTCGGGGCTCGAATAGCGTAAGCGCCACAGCGACCGCCGAGGCATTCAATCCCTCCAATTCTGGAACCATCGCGCCGAATGGTATCGTGCCCGTGAATCCGCGCTGCGTCAAACCGTGGATTGTGCCGAATCACGATCCCGGAGATGCGGGAGCTCCATTCGTCAGCCTGACTGACGGATCGATACAGAACCCGGGCATCCAGCCAGACGGCTCGGGAAGCGGTGGCGTCATCGGGGAGTCTTTTACGTTGACGGCAGATTGCTGGACCGGGAACCCGAACTGTAAGTGGGGCGGCGGAAACGGACTGCATTACAATCCACCGGGGTACAACAACCAGGGAGCGAATACATTGGACTATGTTCCTGCCTTAGTCCAGGCGACCGCTGTTGCGTATCCTGCGTGCGCCGATGACTCCGATTATCAGAAAGCTATCGGGGGCTGCGACCAGAGTACCGTCTACGCATGCGGCATCGTCGGCGGGGGCGTGCAGGCTGACCTGAGTTTCAATCCTGGCAAACCGAACGGCGACACATCCACGGCAACCCAGTGTCTGATTCACCAGCCGGGGGGCCAGGACGTGCTCGACCGTACCGTCTTTCCGTTTCGAATCGACGCGGGATTGGGGAATCCAGTGGTCACAAGCGGAGTCATCACGTCCAGCGCCAGCATCGCCACCGTACCGATCTACGATGATACGCAAGTTCCCGTTCTGTTTCCGACCGGCGTCAACCAAACGCCAGTCACCATTGTGGGGTTTCTGCAGGTGTTCATCAACAGTGTCGACATAAACGGCAATCCGAAGGTGACCGTGCTTAACGTGGCAGGCTGCAGCAACACAGCGACAACCTCAACCGCCACCGTGTCCGGCACTTCACCGGTGCCGATCCGGCTGATTACTCAGTAGTAGAAATCTGTTTTTTTCGAATCTACAACTCTGGAGCGTCTTCCTCGGGGAGTTGCGGGATATCGTGGTTCCGATCTTCCATAGGAGGACGGGGAGCGGGCGGAACCTGAGGGGCAGGCTGCACTCCAGCGGATGGCTCAGGTTTTTCGGGCTCGTCAGTGTCCTCCTCGGCGGCCTGTACCGGACTCACAGGCGTCGCCATCCCTTCCCCACGCGGGGTGAGGATGACGCGATCCAGCTGCTGCGGATTATTCGCCGAATTCAGAATCAGAAAATTGAACCTGGAACCGTTCAGCAAGTGAGCGAGAACTTCCTGCGCCGGACCAGGGCCAAGGTCGGCCACCACTCGTTCCTGCTCCGCACCCGCAGGGATTGCGATGTCCGCTCCAGTGCGCTGTTGCACAGCGAACAGCACTTCCGACAAAGTCGACTTGTTCGATTTGATGGCGAGCAGACCGTTGCGGAAGGAAACTTCGAGCGGCAGCCGTGCCGCGGCGTTCGTGTGAATTCGTTCCAATCCGGTCGTGAAGTTAGTCTGAACCAAACCCGGTCGCGTTGCCGGCGCCGGAAAATCGTCCAGACTGCGCGACGCATCGATGGCTGGCGTGCCCAGGACCTTGATAATTACAGTGCGGCCGTTGGGAAAAATTTGATACGAACGAGCGGTTTTCAAATCGACTACCACTCGGGTAACCGGCGGCCGCGACTGAAACAACCCAATCCGTAGGCTCTTGACTTCTCCGCGATTCACAGATTGACTGCGCAACCCGTTGCCCGGCACTGCGTTGGGAAAGTCCACGACCAGCCGGTCTGGCCCAGTGAGCACCTGGCTTTCAGGAATGATCGGTTCGTTCGCGTCGACTTCAATTTCCACCGTGTCTTTACTACCCAGAACCTTCACTTGTCGAACCTGTGCTTGACGGGCCGGCCCTGGACCAGCCTCAGCCTGCGAAGCGCTTTGGGCTTCGAGCATGGGCAGCCAGGCAACAGGCACACAGAGGCCAGCCACGAGCAGCCCACGCGCAAAATTTCCCGAAAACTTAGACATGAATACCTACGTCTGAAAGGTTCTTCCGTGATTCTAGGGAGATTGTAGCAGCGATCGTACGTCGAGGGGATTACTTTGGTACTAGAACCGCTAGGCCCGGATTTCAGAGAATCGATGGCGGATCCTCCATCCCATTACCGCCATCCCGCCCGCCACCAGCAACCAGGTGCCCGGCTCGGGAACTTCTCCTCCCCCGCCGCCGGTGCTGCCGCAGGGACCCTTGGGCTTCTTTTTGGCGTTACTGACTGCTCCCAGCGCTGCAGATTCCGCTCCCCCGCTGCCCGGCTTCTTCTTCAACGGGCCGCATACTCCGATTGGCAGCGGTGGCGGGTAGACCGGCACCCATGTTCCGCCCGCAAACGGCTCGTACAAACTCAAGGGCGCGGCAGGGCCCAAGCCTGGCACTCCGGCACGATCTAGTAAGCTGGATTGGTAGGGTACGGCGGGATTTGCCATCGCGCTCCCGAGCACCGGCATCGGTTCATCAAACTTCATTGCGGGCGGTTCCGACGAGGACATCGCCACCTGTGGAACTTCTTCCACGCGATTGGCGCAGCGAGTTCGCGCCGTGATCTTGCCGTCCGTCAGCACCGTCTCGCCCTTCTTGAGCGTGACCCGGTGCCGGGTCCAATACACCTTGTTGCCAATGCGGTACGAGACGTACGCGGTGCGCGCCAGAACAAGGCGCACGACTCGCGCATGATCGTAATCGAACCCCGCGTAGTGAGCCGCGACGATCGGATCGTGCTCTACTGCCCACTTCAACTCGCGGGCGTCCCTGACCCCGCCGGGAACGACCGAGTATTTGAACACGGTACGGCCTTCCATCGAGCGTAGTGCTTCTTGCTGCGCGTGCAAGACTAAGTCGCGGCTTGCTTCGGCGGCATCCCGGGATGGTTCGGCTGACTTGGAGGCATGAAACAGCGACGGACTCAAATACCGGAGGGCAATTGCGGAAAGGGAGACACATCCCCCTATCGCAAGCACACCAATCAGGAGTCGCCGAATCAGGCGATCAAAACGGCGACGGCGAGTCCGGCGCTTCCGGACCACAACCCGGACATTGCCCAGTTCTGGTTGGTTCTGCAACTTTCTCCTTGCCTTTAGCGGCCCGGCCAGCCTGGGGAGAATGGGCCGAACACAATTCGCTACTTTAGCGGACTTGCAGTTGATGTGCCAGTGGCGAACACATAATCTAGTGAAAATACAGGGGATTAGGGGCCAAAAGCGGCGCCTTGCAAGCCCCTATTGCAGAAGTTTGCATCTAATGGGCCACTTGTTCGAGTTCCTTGCGGATGTCCCATAAGGCGTAATCACTGCAGTTGTAGACAATCCTTTTGCCGGTTTCGGCATCGTATATGGGCTTGTGAGCCGAAGGGGAGAAGGAGAAGGCAAGACACCAACTGTGGAACGTTATTAGCGCAACCGTTAACGGTCATACACCAGATACTAGGAGTCGTCCCGCGACGAAACGTTAGAGTTCTGCTGACGTACTGTAGAGAGGGACTTACCTTGGAAATGCAACTTCAAATCTGCCATAATCCTTTTCGTGTGTGAGCGATACAAACTCTCGCGGCGGAAACCACTGGTAGCGAAGTACTCCGGCGTCTTCTCACGTGGAGAGGACCGGAATTCTCGTTCCAACATTGTCCCGACTCAGCCTTTTTTGGTCATCACGACGTTCACCCTCGTGGTTGTAATGGTTGTAACGATGCTCTTGTCGG
The DNA here is from genome assembly GCA_963768265.1 of uncultured Acidobacteriaceae bacterium. GTDB lineage: Bacteria > Acidobacteriota > Terriglobia > Terriglobales > Acidobacteriaceae > Sulfotelmatobacter. Next base: position 2,618 of record CAVYHM010000044.1, on the reverse strand, counting down.
GATGTGGCTCCAAATCCAATGGGACCTCCCCACCAACACTGATGTCAATTGCGGTTACTCCGACAGGTGCTTCAATTGCCGTCAACGGCACTCAGCAGTTCACTGCCAAGGGGACCTACAGCGACTCCAGCACACAGGACCTGACCAGTTCGGCAACGTGGACTTCCTCGGACACCAGCAAAGCGACGATTACTACTAAGGGGCTAGCGACCGGTGTGGCTGCAGGCAGCACCACCATTACTGCGACCTCCGGAAGCGTGAGCGGTTCAACGCCCCTTACAGTGATGATAACGCCTGCTCTGGTCTCGATCGCAGTGGGCCCGCCGAACCCCTCGATCGCGGTTGGCAACACCCTGCAGTTCACGGCCACGGGAAGCTACAGTGACGGCAGCACGCAGATTCTCACGAGCACTGCGACATGGAGTTCGTCGGCTCAAGCAGTGGCAACGATCTCAGCGGGAGGTCTGGCCACGGGCGTGACCGCGGGTACTTCAACCCTCAGCGCGACGCTGAGCGGCCTTGCCGGCTCAACCACGCTTTCGGTCACGCCTACCTCTTTTTCCGCAAGGACGCCGGAATGGTTGAAGTTCGTGGGCGATGGCTCCGACGGCGGATATTCCTGCCCGTCGGGTACGTGCGCACTGGGAGGCGAACATTGGTTCTCGTCGTTTGACGTACCGGCGGGGACAACGGTTCTGACCAGCGCGCAGGACACTCCCATTGTTATCCGGTCGATCGGCGCCTGCAACGTCGCCGGAACGATATCCAACAGCGGAGCGGGCGCGACTACCATCACTGGCGCCGGAGATTTTGGAGGTGGCGGCGGAGGCGGGGGTGGAGGTGCAACCAGTGGACAGGAGGGTCTGGTGTGGATCATCTCTCCAGGCTCGGGCGGCGCTGCCGGCGGCGGGAAAGGGGGCGACGGTGGCATCCCGGTTCCTGCTCAATACAACGTGCTGCTTAGTGGGGGAACATCCTGGCCAGTGGGAGGCAGCGAGGGCGGACAGGGCGGTGGTTCGAACGGCGGAGTGGGCGGATGGGGCGGAGGCCCCATCATTCTGGTATGCCAATCCATTAGTTTTAGCTCTACAGGAATCATTGATGTCAGTGGCGGCCCGGGTGGGGCATCTGCGGGAGATAACAGCGGAGCCGGCGGCGGTGGAGGCGGGGGCTATGTCATTCTGTCCGCGACCACCTTAGTCAACGCAGGCACAATTAACACTGCCGGTGGACCCGGCGGGAGTTGCGGTCCGCACACTGGATGCGGAACTGGCGGCAATGGTGGCAGCGGATGGAGCGTGGCGGTGACCATCCAGTGAGCCCGCCAGTTGCCTTGCTCGAAGGCGGGATTCGGAAGCCCTAAGAGCGTCCAGCATCCATCTCACGGGCTTGGTTGCGTTTGCGAACGACACCTGCTAGCGTGATGTCCCTTAAATGATGGTACATATTACTCTTGCCCGGGGTAGGGTGGTCCCGGTTGAATGGATTCCAATTTGGCTCGCGCCCGATCAATCCTCTTCAGAATCTCCTCCAGTTGCGCGGTCCACGAAAGGCCGCGGATTCTGGTTCCACGCGTTCAAGTACGCTTCAATGGCCTGCACCAGATTCGGCACGCTGACAAACACTCCCCGCCGCACCGCCTTTTGCGTCATCTCCCTCAAGCACGGAGTCATACTGCGCGTTGTATTAGGCAATTCTTATTCCCCGAGGCTCTTGCGTGAGCGAGCCTCTGATGTTCTCGAGAGTGTCGCGCAGGTTGTCGACCCCAAAAGGGTTGAATATGAAATAGATAGTTCGCTCTGACAAGTCCACCGTCGTGGCGTCTCCGCAAACGATCTGAATGGAAGCCTTCCATCCACGCAGGAGTGTCGCATTCCGTTGCACGATCTCGCATAAGCGCTCCAGCAGTTCGACACCTATACACTTTCGCACCGTCTTTCGAGCGGCCACGCAAACGATTCTTCCCATTCCACAACCAAGGTCACCGAACACACATCCTGCGGGCCTGGTTTCACAATCCGCAACACCCTTTGCACATTCGGGTAGCCGATGGTTGCGTAACCGAAGTCGTCGCTAAATCTCGCCCTCCTGGGAACCTCGGCGCGACCGCACTCCAGTACCGCGTTAGGCCCGGGATCGACCGCGTTTTCGGGCTCCGTCCGAATTCCCAGGGCGTACTTGTATTTTGTCCACGCCCTCGCTGAGCGACGAGACTGACTTCCTGAGAAGCATCTTCAACCGCGGAGAAATCTCCTTCCCCTTCAACAATCCTCGGTGGAACGTCGCGCAAGAGCTCCACCTGTTCGAGCTTTTCCATTTGCTCGCTAGAACACGAATCGAGCGGCCTGTGTAACACCTCATGCGAACTGTAGTCCGGTCCGCCTTGTCCTTTTGTAATTGTCCCAGTTCTTCTGTCGCGCTGATCCCTCCGTTACCTACCTGCTAGGCGGTCTCGATGACACGATGATTTGCCACCCAGTTGTGCAAAGGGGTGCGAAAGGGCTTTCACCCGGAAGGAGCCTGAATGCGCGCGAAGAAGAACCTATCTCCTGCAAGCAGACTCGCAGGAATCGTCCTCTGCCTTTTGTGCCTGGCCCATCTAGGTTGCGCCGGCTTCA
>CAVYHM010000043.1:0-97588 GCA_963768265.1 uncultured Acidobacteriaceae bacterium | reverse complement strand
TTGTGTATAAGGGCCACGATTGGGACGACGTGCGGCCGCATCTGCAGAATTTCTTCCAGTCGGTCAAATCACGGAAGCCGGTGACCGAAGATGCGGTCTTCGGCAATCAGCGGCTATCGCGTGCCACATGGCGAACGAGTCGTATTTCCGCAAACAGCCGGTGACGTGGGACGAGGCGTCGAAGACGATTAAGTCCTAGCGGGAGAGAACATGCACACCTCATTCCTTCCATCCGGGAAGAACCGGAGGATCATTCCGGTTCTTCTTGGTTTTTTCGTCTTGAGTGTTCTGGCGGCGGCTCAGGAACTGCCTACGGCCAAACCGGAATCGGTCGGGCTGTCGTCGGAGCGTCTGGCGCGAATCGACGCGGCGGTGCAGCGCAGCATTGACGACCAACGAATCGCAGGCGCGGTCACGCTCGTGGTCCGACGCGGCAAGGTGGCGTGGTTCAAGGCGCAGGGCATGGCGGACCGCGAGGCCGCGAAGTCTATGCCGCCGGATGCCATGTTCCGCATTTGCTCCATGACCAAGGCCATTACAAGCGCGGCCGTCATGATGCTGTATGAAGAGGGCCGGTTTCTGCTCGACGACCCGGTCTCGAAGTACCTGCCGGAATTCAAGAATCCGAAGGTACTGGTGAAACCGGCGTCGGGCGAGCCGTACACAATCCCCGCGACGAAACAGATCACGATTCGCGATCTGCTCCGCCACACATCGGGGATTACGTACCACTGGAATGACGACCTGGGCCCGATGTACGAGAAAGCCGGAGTAGCGAGCGGGCTGCTGCAATACGATGGCACCATCGGCGACATGGTGACCCATCTTGCGGGCCAGCCGTTACTGTTCAATCCCGGAGACCGCTTCGAATACAGCCTGGGCGTCGATGTGCTTGGCCGGCTGGTGGAAGTAGTTTCTGGCAAGCCGCTGGACGAATTCTTCCGCACCCGCATTTTCGAACCGCTAGGGATGAAGGATACCTATTTCTATCCCCCCGAGAACAAAATCGATCGACTGGCTACCGCTTACACGTACTACCCAGACAAGGGATTGAATCGTTTCCCGGACACGCCGATCCGGGAAGGATCCTTTGTTTATTCCGCGGATTATCCGACGCGGGGCCCGAAAAAGTTGTTCTCCGGCGGGGCGGGCCTGGTCTCAACCGCAATGGATTACGCGCGCCTCTGCCAGATGATGTTGGATAACGGCAAGGTCGGTAACACACATCTGCTGAGCCGCAAGACGGTCGAACTCATGACGCAGGATCATCTCGGGAAGATCAGCACTGATATGGGTTTCGGTCTCGGTTTTGGAGTGGAGGGTGTGAAGGGGCCGCTCTCCGAACTCGGATCGGTTGGGGAGTACAACTGGGGAGGCTTCTTCTACACCGGGTTCACGGTCGATCCGAAAGAGCAAATGATCGTCATCTTCATGGCGCAATTGCATCCCACTGGAGGTTTGACCCTAGATCGCCAGGTGAACGAACTCGCGTATCAGGCGATCATCGACTGAGCACGGAGACTTGAGGCAATCTCATAATGAACCGAAGGAGTAGGAGCGCGCATTCCTCAGGGGCTAAAGCCCGCATCTTTATTGGCTCTGGCCGGCACGGCTGAAGCCGTGCCCTTCCCGGATCCGATTTATGAGGTAGCCTGTGGTCTTATCGTGCAAGACTCCGGGCGAGTTGCTTCGGATCGACCTTCTGCTCGACCCGGATGTTTTCTTCTCCCGGATCGAAAACTCCGTGCATCAGCACGGCCGCGACGAGCATGAAGCAACCGCCGGCCACGACGGCGATCAGGCGGTTGTTGTGGAGCAGGTGGTTCATCACCCAGCCGAAGAACAGTGAAGCGATAATCTCCGGGGTCACGATGAAGAAGTTGAAGATGCCCATATAGACACCGGTCTTCTCTTTCGGCAACGATCCGGCGAGCACTGAATAGGGCATGGAAAGGGTGCTAGCCCACGCCACGCCGACGCCCACCATAGTCAGCAGCAAAACATATTTGTCGTGAATCAAAGCGACGGAGATCAGTCCGAGCCCTCCTGCGACTAGGCACAGGCTGTGCGTGTGCTTTCGTCCGATGGTGCGAGCGATGACGGGAAGAAAGAAAGAGAAGGCAAAACACACGGCGGAGTACAAACCGAAACAGATACCTCCCCATTCGACGCCGGCGGAATAAAGAGGCGATGTGGTATCGGGGGCAGCGAAAACGTTACGCGCAACGGCTACCGGGAAATACAGCCACATGCAAAACAGTCCGAGCCAGGTGAGGATCTGCACGGGGGCGAGTTGGCGCATGGTCTTGGGCATGTGCGCAATCGAATCGAAAATCTCCGAGGCATTGGTGGTTAGGCTACGCTTCTCGCTTTTCATTTGGCGGAAGGCGTCCATGTCCTCCGGCGGATATTCTTTGGTGGTGACGATGGTCCAGAGAACCGCTCCCAGGAACACGGCGGCACCGCTGTAAAACGAGATGCGAACCGTCAGCGGAATGGCGTGTCCCAGGGCACCGGCTCCGAGGTGAAGCCAGTTCGTCAGCATCCAGGGCAGCGCGGAGGCGACCACGGCGCCGAGGCCAATGAATAGACTCTGCATGGCGAAGCCGCGGGTGCGCTGTTGCTCCGGGAGCAAGTCGGCGACGAATGCGCGGAAGGGCTCCATGCTGATGTTGATCGATGCGTCCAGAATCCAAAGCAGGCCGGCAGCCATCCAGAGCACCGAGGAGCGCGGCATCATGATGAGGGCGAACGAACTGAGGATGGCGCCGGTGAGGAAGTAGGGGCGGCGGCGGCCGAGGCGTCCCCAGGTGTGGTCGCTGGCGTGGCCGATGATGGGCTGCACAATCAGTCCGGTTAGTGGGGCGGCGAGCCAGAGGATTGGAATCTGGTCGGCGCGGGCACCAAGGTATTCGTAGATGGCGCTCATGTTGGCCATTTGCAGCCCCCAGCCAAACTGAATGCCGAAGAATCCGAAGCTCATATTCCAGATTTGCCAGAAAGATTTGGTTGGCTTGCCCACGTGGGCCGCCTCAACTTGGAGTTGCATTCCAGCCGAACTATCTTCTTGTTAACGTACTCTAAGTCGTCATCTAACGGTCATAGAGCGTAACCATTTCCTTGAGTCTGGCGGCAGTTTCGTCGCTGGCGGCACCGGGTTTCATGCGCCATTTCCAATAGCCGCTGGGCACGCCGGGCAGGTTCATGCGTGCTTCGCTGCCCAAGCCAAGAATGTCCTGCATGGGCGCGATGGCGGTGTTCGCGACGGACGACATGATGCCGCGGATCATGACCCAGTGGATCGGTTCATTTTCGAAGCCGAGATAGGCGCGTGCGTGAGCGTGCTCTTTGATCACATCTTCAGGGGTGCGAGTGCTGTCGCCGGCACCGCTGCTGTTCCACCAGCCCACCACCGTGTCGTTGTCGTGCGTGCCGGTATAGGCCACCAGGTCGCGCACATAATTGTGCGGCTTGAATGTGGGCCCTTGCGGATCTTTGCCGAAGGCGAACTGCAGGATGGCCATGCCGGGAAGACCAAACTCGCAGCGGAGAGCCTCGACTTCCGGAGTAATCACACCAAGGTTCTCGGCGATGATGGGCAGATCGCCGAACTCTTTGCGAAGGACAGAAAAAAGGTCAGCACCGGGCCCCTTCACCCAGCGGCCATTGATTGCCGTGGTTTCGGAAGCGGGCACCTCCCAGTAGGCTTCGAACCCTCGAAAGTGATCGATGCGAACGCAGTCATAAAGACGGAGGGCGGAGCGCAAACGTTCGATCCACCATTTGTACCCGCTCTGCTGCAGGAGCGGCCAGTTGTAAATCGGATTGCCCCAGCACTGTCCGGTGGCGCTGAAATAGTCGGGCGGCACTCCGGCGATCTTCAGCGGGTTGCCGCCTTCATCCACCAGGAAGAACTGGCGATTGGACCAGACATCGGCGCTGTCGTGGGCAACGTAAATCGGAAGGTCGCCGATGATGCGGATGTCGCGCTCGCGTCCGTACGATCGCAGTGCTTGCCACTGGCGGAAGAACTCGTACTGAAAGAATTTCTGGGCCTGAATCGCGGGCGCCAGTAATGCCGACATGCGACTCATGGCGGCCGTCTCGCGCGCGGCGATATCGGGCGACCATCGTGTCCAGGCGACCAGGTTGTGCGCTTGCTTTACGGCCATGAAGAGCGCGAAGTCATCGAGCCAGATTGCATTGTCTTGCGCGAACTCCTGCAGTTGGCGCTGGTCTTCAGCGGAAGCGTAGGCGAAGAAATTTGACGCGGCCTTTAGCAGGAGAGGCATTTTGAAACGAATGGCTGCGCCGTAATCCACCGTTTGAAGCAGGAATGGGGGAGTACTCCGCAGTTCGTTCTTGTCCAGGATTCGCTGATCGGCGAGACGATCGAGGCTGATGAGCAACGGATTTCCGGCGCTGGCCGATAAGCATTGAAAAGGCGAATCGGCGTAACCCGTGGGATTCAGAGGCAGGACCTGCCAAAGCTTTTGTCCGGCGGACTGGAGGAAGTCGATAAAGCGATACGCCTCGGGACCGAAATCGCCCACCCCGTGGGGGCCGGGCAGAGACGTGGGATGAAGCAGAACCCCGCTGGAACGGGGAAAATTCATGCGAAAACCATAAACAGTTATCGCTCTGGACGCAAGGGCGACGGTGGATCGCCATGGTCAATGGACTTTGCGGTAGATGCGGAAGTCCCAGGCCTTCAGGACAAGGGCCGGCAGCGAAATCTTCTTGCCAGCGGCATCGTCGAGACCGGGAGTCTCGTCCACGTATTCCCCAGCGGGCGCATCAGCCACGCCGGCATAAGGCTGGTTCGAGATGTTGATCGCAACGAAATATTCTTCGCCAGCTCCATGGCGGAAGAAAGTCAGGACGCGATCGGGCGCGCCGTTTCCGACCCACTCGGTTTCGCCCTGCTGCAGTGCCGGATGGGCACGGCGGGTCGCGATGAGCTGCTTATAGAACGGCAGGAAGTTGGACCGTCGCTCAGAGATCTGCCAGAAGACCGGCACCTTCTCGAACAAGGCGGGGGCGCCAGATTCGGTCGTGTCGCCTACTTCCATCCCGTTGTAGAGCATGGGCACGCCGTCCATAGTAAAGACCAGGGTGGAGGCGGCCAGTGCGCCGCGCTCGCCAAAGCGGGCAATGGCGCGCTTTTCGTCGTGATTGTCGGAGAAGCGCATCTCGAGAGCGCCCTTGGGATAGCGCTCGTGCTCGGCTCGCCAGTTGAAGATGATCGCCTGCGCTGCCGCGCCGTTCTCGAGCACGTCGGTAATGGTGCTGTGAAACGGCCACGCGTAGTCGAGGTCGAACGCTTTCGTCAGCAGTTCCGGCTTGTTGGCTTCAGCGATCATGATGATGTCGGGCTTGATCTTGGTTAGCTCGGCGCGGGCGTTTTCCCAGAAGTCCGTGGGTACTTCTCCCGCCACGTCGCAGCGAAAACCGTCGAGGTCGAACTCTTTCAGCCAATACTTCAGCATGTCGGTCATGTAAACGCGAAGCTGTGGATTCCTGTAGTCGAGCCCGGCGACGTCGGACCAGTCCGGGTTGGGGGGAATGATGTTGCCCTGACTGCCCTTCTTAAAGAACTCGGGACGCTTCATGAGAACGCTATCCCAGGCAGTGTGGTTGGCTACGATGTCGATGATGATCTTCAGCCCGCGTTTGTGGGTTTCGTTGACCAGATGTTTGAAATCGTCCTTCGTACCATAGGACGGATTGATCGCGTAGTAATCCTGCACCGCGTAGGCGCTGCCGATGCTGCCTTTCTTCTTCGCCTGTCCGACGGGGTGAATGGGCATGATCCATAAAATGGTGACGCCGAGGTCTTTGAGGTAATCGAGGCGCTGCTCGACACCGCGGAAGTCTCCGCCCGCGGAGAACGTGCGGGGGTTCACTTCATAGATGACCGCCGATTTGATCCAGTCGGAGAGCGGGTGGGCTGCGGGTTGCTCGGCAAAGGCGGAGAGCAGGAGGACAAGACTGAAGGCCGCAAGGGAAAACAGACGGCCGATCTTGTTCATGAGGCCTCCCTTGAAGAGCGATTATGGTAAAGCGGCGATTCGAAAATCGGAGCGCTACGCTCGCCACCACCCAAAGGAGTCTATACTTTCCCACGACTCGCATGACAACCAAGTGGAACGCTTCATCTGCTACCTCGGCTGTGGCTGACGGGATCGCAAGCCGCTTCTCGGCAATTCCTGAGGTCGAGGCCGTAGTCCTGGCCGGATCACGACTGTCGCAGTTCGCGGACGATCATTCCGATGTCGATTTATATGTGTACGGGAGCGGAATTGTTCCTACGTCGTTGCGGGCCGAGATCGCCGGCGGCGCACGGCGTTCCGAAATCGGCAACTCGTTCTGGGAGCCAGGGGATGAGTGGATCGACAGCGAAACCGGGATTGCTGTCGACGTAATGTTTCGCACCACACGATGGATCGAAGATCAACTGGATCGCGTTCTGGAGCGCCACGAAGCGTCGGTGGGGTATTCGACCTGTTTCTGGTACAACGTCAGGAATTCGCGGGCGCTGTTTGACCGAGCGGGATGGTTCAAGGGCTTCAGCAAGCAGCGGGCCAGCCTTATCCCGAGCAGTTGAAGCGCGCAATCGTCGCGAAGAATCATCCGATCCTTCGCAATAGCATGTCGTCCTACCTGCACCAGATCGAACTGGCGCTCGCGCGGCATGACCCGATCAGCGTGAATCACCGCACGGTGGCCATGCTGGCTAGCTACTTCGACATTGTTTTTGCAGTGAACGGCCAGCCCCATCCGGGAGAGAAGCGTCTGCTGCAATTCGCCCAAGCCTTGTGCGCCAAGTTGCCAACGGAGATGGACGAGCGCGTAGGAGCCGTTTTGTTAGCACTACCTGGTGGTCCTGTACCCGGGCTTGCGAACACAATGCTGGATGGGCTGGATGACCTGTTGCGCGGCGCAGGGTCTCTTTAGTTCGCCGCGCGGTACGACTTCGTATGAGGAGAGAACTATGAGCGCTTCTTCGCGACAAATCGATCGCCGCACCTTCCTGGGCGAATCCGCTGCGGCGCTGGCCAGTGGCGCGATCCTGCCCCGCACGGCGCTTTCCTACGGCAACATTATTGGCGCCAATGACCGGATCTCGCTGGGACACGTCGGCATCGGGAACCGGGGTGGCGACCTCGATCTGATCGTGTCGAAGCTGAAGTCCACCCACAACGTGGAGATGACCGTGGTCTGCGACTTGTGGAATGGTAACCGAGAGAAGGCGGTTGGCACCAATGCCAGCTATTACGGCCGGGCTCCGCGCGCCGTCCAGCATGTCGAAGATTTGCTGGCGATGAAGGATGTCGATGGCGTGCTGATCTCAACCCCGGAGCATTCGCACTCGCCGATTCTGAAAACGACCGCAGAGGCCGGCAAGGATGCCTATGTCGAGAAGCCGATGGGGAACGTGATTGCCGAAGCGAAGTCGGCGCGCGATGCGGTGCTGCAAGCGAAGACTGTCGTCCAGGTCGGCACGCAGCATCGCAGTGAACCTTACCCGCGCGCGGCGCAAGAGGTCATTCGGAGTGGCGCCCTAGGGGACATCAGCAAAATTGAAATTGTGTGGAACTACCACGGTCCGCGCTGGCGCGGCCGTGAACAAGTCAAGCAGATCCGCGAGCGGGACACGGATTGGAGCAAGTGGTTGCTGACCAAGCCGGCACGGCCATTCGATCCGCAGCTGTACTTCGAGTTTCGCTTGTACAAAGAATTTTCCAGCGGAATTCCGGATCAGTGGATGAGCCACGCCGTCGACCTGGTGCACTGGTTCATGAATGACAGCTTTCCCCAATCGGTGGTCTCGCACGGAGGAGTGCTTGCCTGGCATGACGGGCGCGAGAACCCGGATACGTTTCAGGCTTTGCTGGAATATCCCAAGGGCTTTCTGGTGAGTTACTCGACCAGCTTTGGCAACGATGCGCCCAGTTTCACGCGCTACATGGGCAAGAAGGCAACACTAATTAACATCGGCGGCGAAGGCAGCCCGCGGTATCAGTTGATCGAAGAGAAAGGTACGCACGAAGACGACGCCGACATTGACCAGAAGCGAGAATCGAAGTATGTCTTCTTGCCCGGCGAGAGCAAACTCCCGCCCATGGGAATTGATGATCTGAGTCTCGAACACATGGCGAACTGGTTAGATTGCATGCGAACGCGCACGCAACCGGCCGCCACCGTGCACGATGGATTCGCGCACTCCGTGGCCTGCATTATGGCGGCGGAGTCGTACTGGTCGGGGAGGAAGGTCTATTGGGATTCGGTGACTGAGACGATCGTAGAGCGTTCGCCGGCTAAGGGGTCGACGACCTGACGTGGATTCTTGACGGCCTTTAATGGAGATGCTTCCAGGATTTTGTAATCCCGGTATTCGATGGAGAGGCTCGCTGTGCCGCCCAGGCGAATCACACTTTGCGTGCGGTTCTCGGCGGGAAGCCAGAAATCATCGACCTTCACATACTGGTGAGCGATATCAGTCTTCTTGATCCAGAACGATGGGTTCTTGCCGGGCTCGCCCTCAATGCGAATAACAGCGAAATCCTTCGCATCGACCCAAATTTTTCCACGATAGAGGAACTTGTTCTTAGTTTTGGGCAACAGGTTGAGGACGTACCTGCCGCCATCCGGAGTGTTCTCAAACCCGGCGAATTCAAAATCATAATTCTCGTTGGTTAACCTGGTCTGGCGTTGATTGTCGCCTTTGGCGGCTTCCTGTTCGCCTTCCAGCAGCTTCTTGAAAATATGATCGATGATGAACTTGGAGCCGGTCTGCGAGACCACGGTAAACTGCTTGGAATTGGGAGCCCGGTAGTTGACCTTTACCACCATTTCCGCATCGCGATTACTGGGGAAGCCGCGATATTCCATGCGATAAACGCGTTTACCCTCGAACTGGCCGAGCGCTGCGGTTCGCGCAGCGTTTCTCTCCTCAAGATTCTTGATGACCTGGTCCAAGGGCATAGGAGAATTCCGGACCGCCGGCTCCGGGATCTGCTGGGCCACGGCCACCCAGGAGGCGAGAACAACGACGAGGACAACACAGATTGTGCTTATGTTCTGACGCCCCGAGTCTCTCATGGGTCTCCCTTGGACAGTCGCCGGTTCCCTCGCGCCGGATGATTCACGACGACACGGACCGGTAAAGTCGGCCCCGCCGCAGGCTGCCTTCAACAGGCTCTGCCCCTTGACCGACGACAAGGAAACGGAAGCTGGTAAGTTCACTCTGGACCAAAGACTGTTCCAGGTCAACCGGAAACCGGAATATTCTTTTCCGGGGTTAATCGGTCGATATAGCCAATGATGAAATGGTCTGCGGAGGTCGCGCAAATAGTCTTCCAGCGGATCGAAAACTCACTGCTCCTGCGGTCGCTGAACCGGCCCCGGGATTGGTGGCTGTCCCGGTACTTGCTGCTGTTGTTGCATCTGCAGCTGGCGCTGCTGCATTTCCTGAAGTAGTTGTTGCGGCGTCTTTATGCCTGGCTGGTCAGGCTGTGCCACCGGCTGCTCTGCCTCGGCGGCGGATTGATCGGCGTTGTCGTCGACAGGTTGCTCCTCGGCTGCATCCGCGTCACTCTGGTCCGCTGCCATTTCCTGCTGGTCCGGAGGTTGCGCCTCAGCCATGGCCGCGGCTGGCTGCTGTCCGGCCAGCTGGCGATTCGCACCGGCGTTATCCGGTCCAGATTTAGCTACCAACACCACCTTGGTCAGCAGGTGCGCTTCGTCCGGAGAACCCAGCAAAACGTAGTTGAACCGCGAACCATTCAACAGTTCCGCCATGACTTCTGCGGCCGGCGCCGGTCCCAAATGCGTCACGACCCGTTCCTTGGCGTCGGGGACTTCAATCTCCGCCCCCGTCTGTTTGCGTACCGCGCGCAGAATGTCGCCCAAGGTGGAGTTGGGCGCAATGATCGTCAGCTGACCACTCTGATAACTGACCTGCGGAGCCACGGGTGCCATCAGGTCCAGCGGCACCTGCTGGATCGGTCCCGTGGGCCCAGAGGGCAAGGGTGGAAGTGGCGGCTTCTTGACCTTTTTCTGAGCACGCGCAGCGCTGGCGGAACTCAAGCTCCCCCAGCAAAGGACAATGATCCCGGCGAACTTCATGATTCTCATTCCGGTAATCATTTCCATCCTCCAGGGGGCACTAGGCGGCAGCGCGAAACAACAATTGCCTAAATTCTAACACCGCGGCGGCGCGGGGTAGCAGACCCGCACACCATCAGTAATACGAACGTTTTAGAACTCGTCCCTTGCGCTTCTTTTGTGATAGTGCAGCTCGAAGACCATCCGTAACAGCCCGTATGGCTCGTCGCTTCCAGGTGGCGTAGAATCCTGAGGTGTCCCAACAAGTAAGGCGTAGACTTGAGGCACGCGGTTTCCAACTCCATGAAAGTAAAGGTAGAACGAACGAAACGGTCACTGGGGCGCCGGCTAGGAATTCCCTCCGTCTGGACCGCTCTAATTCTTTTGGCTGGCACGACCGCGAGCGCATCCGCGCAGAGTTGCCAGACCTCCACTGACCTCGACGACGCCACGCGGAGCGCCATCACGACGACCGGGCGGCGCTACTTCGAGATGGCCGCCAAAGGCGACTCAGCGTCTTTGAGGCAGAACGCCATTGCCAGCCTTGCATCCGATTTCTCCAGCATCGAGGCTACGGTCAAGGACCATCAGCCGGAGCTAGCTGGTGCGCAGGCCACGCTCAAATCCGTGTTCTTGCTGCAGGCCGAAGGCTCCGCCCCGCTCCCTCACACAGAGTTCTATTGTGGCGTATTCGGGAAGAGCGGCCAGACAGCGAACAGCGCCGTTTTCTATCTCGACAATCTCGCGCCCGGCAAGTACGGAGTCGTTATTTTTGATGCCACCTCGTCCAAGGCGCGAGCCAGTTTCTCGCTGATCCTGCAACAGACAGGCATCGACTGGAAACTCGGCGGGCTGTACATCAAATCCACTCAGGTGGCCGGCCACGACAGCGAGTGGTTCATCGCCCGCGCCCGCGACTACAAAGCGAAAGGCCAGTTGCACAATGCCTGGTTTTTCTACCTTGAGGCCCGCAGCCTGGTTTCTCCCCTGCCCTTCATGAGCACTTCCGCCACAGACAAGCTCTACGATGAATCCCAAAGCGCTCAACCCGCCGACGTTCCCACCAACGGAAAGACAGTGGACCTCGCGGCCGCTGCGGTCACTTACAAACTCACTGCGATTTTTCCCGAGGCGGTGGGCAATGACTTGGACTTGATTGTGAAGTATCAAGCCGCCGATGCTTCCAATACCAATCAGGCCTATCAGACGAATGTTGCCGTGATGAAGGCATTGGTCCTGAAGTACCCGGAAGTGAGGGATGCTTTCGTCGGGGTGGTGGCGCGCGCCGTTGATTCCGGCGGCCGGGACTACGGTACGTTACTGGCGATGAAAGACATCAAGTAGCCGGAACCACTTCCGCGTTTCTCCCTGGGAACTTACTTCAGAGACTTTTCCAATAGACATTCCTTGGGATCTTTATCGTCCCGCAGTCCCAGAAACACTGGAGCGCGCAGCTTCGGCCCACTGCCCTCGTTGCTCCCGCCCGTCCACTCGGCAAACTCAATCTCCGCCACCAATTCCGGCTTCACCCAGAACGTCTTGCGCAATGCCTCGACGTCCCCATCGAACGGATTCTTTTTCGTCTCTATCTTCTTCAGCGCCTTCCAAATTTCGTCCAGCAGCTTTTGATCGAATCCGCTCCCCACTTGACCCACATGAGTCAGCCGCTGTTGGCGGTCATAGAGTCCCAGCACCAAAGAGCCAAAATGCGCGCGACTGCCCTCCGGCTCGGTGTAGCCGCCGACTACGCACTCCAGCCGCTGGCGAATCTTGATCTTTAACCACTCCCGGCTGCGGCGTTCTTCGTAAAAGCTCGCGCGCTTCTTGGCCAGAATTCCCTCGAGCCCTTTCTGTCGCGCAATCTCGAACAATGCCTTGCCCTGTGTTTCATAGTGATCGGAGTAGCGCACCGCATCCCCCGCGATCAGCACCGACGCCAGCTTGCCCTTCCGCTCCTCGAGCGCGACGCGACGCCAGTCATAACCATCGAGATACAGCAGGTCGAAGGCGTAGTAAAGCACCGGCACATCCGCCTTGGCCGCAGCTCGCCGGCCTCCAGGACGAAATCCGGTCCTCTGTTGCATCAAGCTGAACGACGCGCGCCCCTTGTCATCGAGCGCGACAACTTCGCCGTCCAGAATTACGCTCTTGCCTTTGATGAATTGCGGCAGATCTGTCAGCTCGGGATAACGCGGCGTGAGGTCATTCTGATTCCGCGACACCAGTCGCACTTTGCCATTTTCGATGAACGTGATCGCGCGGTACCCGTCCCACTTGATTTCGAACAGCCAGTCCGGCCCATCGAACGGTTCGTCGATCGACTCCGCCAGCATAGGATGAATCGCAGTGGGCATCGGTCTTTTCACGGGACCGATGGGTTTCACCGCCGAGCTCGCCGAGACCGCGGAGATACCATCTTCCTTCTCCTTCGCGGGATTAGCGTTCTTCTTGGGCTCCGTGTCTTTGGGATCCCTAGCTGTCTGTTTCTTTTCTCGCGGCTTCTCGGCGTTCTCGGCGCTAGACTTCTTCTTCTCCACTCTCGCGATAGCATCCGCGAGCCATGCGGCCTTTAACTTTCCTCTGCCAGCAGGACGGCTCTTCCACTCCGCCGATCCCGCATCCCCAGCAATCTCCGCCAGGCTCCGTCCGGTGAGCACCGATTCGTCGATGTCACCCGCATCGTATCCCTCGACCACATGTTCATCGTGCTTCTTGATCATCAACCACTCATTGCCCTTGCTCCCCGGACGCCGCCCTTTCATCTTGACCAGCGCGAAGTCTCCCTTTAGCCGCTTCCCGTTCAGACGAAACTTCAAATCGCCTTTTACGATCATCGCCGCCGCTTCGGCCTCCGTGCCCGGCGGGTATTTCCCGTTCACAGCAACAGGAGAAAGTGGCTGCCACGTTCCCACGTCCCACACCATCACCGTCCCAGCCCCGTAATTGTTCTCCGGAATGTTTCCCTCAAAATCGTAATAGGAAACGGGATGGTCCTCTACCTGCATGGCCAGTCGCTTGTCTGCCGGATCGAGCGACGGCCCTTTCGGAACCGCCCACGACTTCAGCACCCCTTCCATCTCCAGCCGGAAGTCGTAATGCAGCCGCGTCGCATCATGCTTCTGCACCACAAAGCGGTTCCCCGGCTTGGTCTCCACTTTGGGTGGAGGCTCCGGCGTTTCCTCAAACCGCCGCTTCCGCTTGTACTCCTCAAGAGCCATAGGCCTTCTTTTCGAGCGTCATTCTAGCAAGTCCGCCATGTGTCGGTCCGGATTGTGTGGGTCCGGGTCTCTGACCGGGACAGGCCGAGCAAAGCTCGGCTCGCCTTCGTCGATGCCTTCTGAGAGCGACGCCGATTTCCTGTTATAACAAGTTGGTTCCAACCAATCCCCATGAAACGTGAATTCCCTGAGCACCCCCTGGTCGGCGTAGGCGCCATAATCATCGAGAATGCGAGCGTGCTGCTGGTCAAGCGCGCCCACCCGCCGATCCAGGGACAGTGGTCCATCCCCGGCGGCGTGTTGGAGGTTGGCGAACTCCTCCGCGAGGCCGCCATGCGCGAGGCGCGCGAAGAGACCGGACTGATCGTCGAACCAGGCGAACTGCTTGGCGTCTACGACCGCATCCTGCACGACCGCGAACAGCGCGTGCAATATCACTATGTGTTAGTCGATTTCCTTTGCCGCCCGGTTGGAGGAGAACTCCTGGCCGCCAGCGATGCCGTCGAAGTCAGATGGTTCACGCGAGACGAACTACCCGCTTTACACCTCGCCGAAGATACTCTCGACGTAATCGGCAAAGGGTTCGCTAAATGGGATTCCGATCAGTAGATGCACCGGCCATTGATGCCACTGCGATGACCGATCAAGAAAACCGGGTCTCGCTTGACTGGGAAGTAACGTAAAGCTAGCCTTAACTCTTGCCTCAGAGGTGGCCCGTGCATTCTTTACCTGCGTGGTTACTTCTTCTCGCCGTCCCGATGTTTCAGGCCTCCGGAAACGGAATCAAGATGACGATTCGCTTCGGTCAAGCTGGAAATTGGGGCGAGCATACCGTCTATGTCGCGGGAGATCGGAAACGCATGGAATTCCGGAATTCCGAGGTAGGGAAGAAGGCGGATGGCACACTGCAATTGACCTATGGCCCCAGACTTGTTTCGATTACCCGGTGCGATCTGGGACAAATGCTTGAGTTGAACCTTGACGCTTCCGAATACACTTCGGCGCCGTATCCGCCGCGGCCGCTGACCAAGGAGCAGATCGAGGCCCGTGGCTTGCAAGGCTCCCCGCTAGCGTCAGACAAACCGACCCTGCGATTAGAAGTCAGTACGACCGACACAGGCGAGCGCAAAGAGATGTTTGGGCACATCGCGCGGCACATCATCACGACTCGAAAGGAGATTCCGCTTGAGGGGTCCATGACCGAGCCCCAAGAGAGCGCGACGGATGGGTGGTACATCGATCTGAACCAGCGATTATCCTGCGATCACAACTGGCCTGTAGGGAAGACCGCTTATTCGTACACCACCCTCGCGGTCAACGGGAAGCACCCGAGGGAGAAAGTTGAACTCATCGCCATCGGGGAAGCGGAGACCGGCTTTGCTGTGCAGTCTGTCATGACTTCGAAACTCACGTATGCATTGCCAGACGGAACCAGAAAACAGACCGATTCAAGCAATGAAGTGCTGGTGACACAACTGGAGGAAGGGCCTCTTGATGCCGGCCTCTTCGAGATTCCTCCGGGGTTCAGACACGTGGGCCACATCGAGCGAAATCCGCGGTCTACTAGCCGAATGGAGGATCTCTGGCAGCGATTCAAGGCCGGGGTGGCGAGCTTCTTTAACCTGTGACGGGCATTCTAGGAATGCGACTCCGTTCTGCCGGAATCAGCCCTATCGTCCTCCCATTCGGCACCGCACGAGCGGCATCGCCATGCGCGCCGGTGAAACGGAATGGGAACACTCACTGCCATGCTGAGATAGGCCGCCGGCTCCAGTTCCTGAAATGTGACGTCCAATGAATTGCACTTCGGGCACCGTGGCTGCGCATATTCGCCTACACCCGAAACGTCAAAGTGTTCGGGGATGGGCTGGGCCAGGACCTCATCCGCTTCCGCGGCATCTTCCGCGCCCACAAGCAACTTGACCCCGCCCATCAGATTCGACCAGAACCAATCCATGCGGACAACGTTGTCATCGGTCAAGACGGCGTCGATTCCGGCTGACTCCAGACTTCCCTTGGCCAGCAGGGCTTCGGGCAAGTCCCGGAACTGGCGAATCGCGACCATTTTGCGCAGTTCGAGTTCGCCGTCGGGCGTCGAATGTGGGGCGGGTGGCGGTGGCGGGGGAGGATCGCCGGGCATGACCGCCACTTGCTTTTTGAAAACGACGGGAGGTGTTTCGATCAGTTTGGTCTGGAGGCCTCTCCGGCCTAGCTCAGCTTTCAAAGCCTCGCGCGCGAGTTCGGTGAGTTCGTAGGCCTGTTCCGCGACTTTCTCCAACTCCCCATCCATCTGGCCGGAGTAGAACTCGGCCAAGCGCCACCGCTCCTGCTGGGGATCGATCATCGCCATGGCAGGGAATCATACTCCAATCCAAATCGATGGGCTGTGGCCAGACTCCACAGAAACAGAACGGCCCGCAGGCATGAAGCCTGCGGACCGCCCGGTGGACTGTTTGGGATTGACCAAGAGGTGGTCACTCTACGTGGCCTCTACGGCAACTCCGGGTTCCTGACCGACCTGCGTCAGGCGGAATCAATCCTTACTCACCGGTTAGTGTGCGGGCTGTAGCTTCCGGCGCGGCGGGCAAGAGTGCCCGCTCCACACGGAAGCCCCGCTTAGAGCAACCGCTCTAAGTCTCAGCCACCTCACCTGGTCTTTGAACAACCCAACTACTGCCATCAGAACTTGTCATCAGACCACCTCCTTTCCGGTGTAACCGCACATTAGTACGAAATCGCCCTGTGCGTCAACTGGCACGAAAGTGGGTACCGAAGGCGGCAACAGAAGACGCCCCATCTGCTGCGATTACTGCCTCTCCTTGTAAAACGGCGTCCAGCGGAGGCCCGCGGAGATCGTCCGGTTGTAATACTCGCGTTGTATGGGATATTGTTCCGCTCCTTGATAGAAGCCGAAAACTTCGTTGTTCAGATTCAGTCCGGAAACGACGACCTGAAGGCCATGGCTGCGCGGAATCCAGTAGCTCACCTGCGCGTCCACCTGGGTGTGGGGATACAGATAGGTGTCGCCGGTCGGATCCTTCGCATTGCTGACCCCGTAGAACCATATACTTGCGTCATTGTGAGTCAGGCCCATGCGGGCGGAGAAACCCTTCTTGTCGTAGGTCACGTCGATGTTCCAGTTGTTCGGTGCGGTGCGGAGCAGGGTTGGATGGTCGGTACGCCCGCTGGCTTCGGGAAAGGTGGCCCGCGAAGTCGTGTAGCTGTAATTCGCCCGCACACCCATTCCGTTCAGCGCGCCGGGCAAGAAGGACAGACGTTGTTGCCAGGCCGCCTCAAATCCCATGATGTAGGCGTTTGGGCCGTTGACCAGAATGCTTTCGGAGGCGTCGTGATAAGGCACGAGCAAGGTGTAAATCGGATCGGTCAAGGTCTTATAAAAGATCCCCCCTTGGATAAGACCCAGTGACTTAAAGTAATGCTCGGCAAGCAGATCGAAGTTCTGCCCGTGAGTTGGTTTGAGGTTTGGATTGCCCGCCTTGAATCTCGGAAAGGAATTGGGATCCTCCGTAAAATAGGGGGCAGAATCGCCGAAGTTGGGACGCGCGATCCCCATCCCATAGGCTGCCCGGAGTATTGTGTCCGAGAAGAAGCGGTACTGCGCCTGGACGCTGGGAAACGGATTGACGTAAGTATTGTTGGTCGAGACCGGAGTGACTATGAACTGTCCTTCGTGGTTGGGGTCCACTACAACGTTTACCGCGCCGAGAGTATCTTGCGTCGATTCGATCCGCAAACCAGCCTGCAGCCTCAGACGGCCGAAACTGATCGTGTTCATCACGTATCCCGCCCAAATGCGCTCTCCAATGTTGAAAGAGTTCTGTAAGTTGTACGGAATATTCGGAGTAGTCCCTCCGCCCTGGACTGCGGCCAGAATCTTTGTGTAATCGGTAACGGGCCCGTAGGTCAGGTTCCCGAAATAGTAGTTGTTGTCCCTAAAGTTGCTCAAAACCTGGCTCATCAGCAGTCCCGTGGTGGGCACACTGAAGTTCTCTCTGTCAAAACGAGAAGTCTTTGTGGCATCCCAACCCTTAAAGCCCACTTGAAAAGAACTGTAATGCGAGCCAACTGAGTACTGTTTGTTCAGCGAAATATCGCCAACGAGGTCGCGCTCAAAAACGCTGTCATCTTCATTGTTCGCAAAGCTCAATTGGTACTGGCCGGGATCGTAGATATTCACTCCGTTCAGGACGGGAAACTTAGGAATGAAGGGGTTTCCTGTATCGACCGCAAACGCCACGCTGTTGTTGCTAGAACCGGGGCCGCCAAAGCCGCCAAACGCAAAGCCGCCCGTGTAGTGGGCTTCCGATAGCGCAAGTCGATAAGCGATCAGAGTACTTCTTAAGGCGTGCCGAGCCCCCGCCTGCACACTGAAGATCTGCTGCGCCGGCGTGCGGAACACGTCTGTGAAACCCATACCCCCGCAACCCTGCACTCCAGTCGTCGCGGTAATCCCACAAGTATTGTTCGGATCAGCCGGGTCCGTAATGAAATGAGCGATTGACGGCGTATAGATCCAGTCTTCGCCATAATCTTTGAACTTGGCGAACAGGCCGCGCAAATAGACCGAGGACATGTCACCCAGCTTGTAGTCCGCTTCTCCGTCGAAGCCGTAACGCTTACGGTCGTAGAGGTAGTTGCGTATATCCTCGGTGTTTGGTCCGGCAAATACACTCCCGTTGGGCAGTGGGCTCACTGCCTGCCCCGGCTCGAGGTCATTAATCCCACGCGCGTTGTAGTCGTAGCTGCCCCCAAAAAGCAGGCCGATCTTTTTGTCAGTGCCGAAGCGCTGACCAGCCGTCCCATCAAACTGGTACAGATTCCTGCCTCCGCTGATCGGCGTGTATCCGCCCATTCCCAAGACGGTGACGTACGGTTTGTCGGTCGCTCTCTTGGTGACGAGGTTGACCGAGCCTCCGATCGCGTCCGCATCCTGGTTGGCGGACAGGGTCTTATTGATTTCCACCATGTCAACCAGGTCGGCGGGAATTACGTCGAGCTTCACGTTGCGCACGCCCTCGGGCGATGGCACGTGAATGCCATCAATCGTGACGTTGCTGAGGCGTGGCTCGGTGCCGCGAATCTGGATGTACTTGCCCTCTCCCTCGTCGCGTTCCAGTGAGACGCTGGGTAGCCTGCCCACCGCATCGGCGATATTGGTGTTCGGAAGACTGGTGATGACCTCACTCGGCAGCACTTGAACGATGTTGTCGGCGGTTTTCTCGATGTTGATCGCCTCGACTTCACCGCGCTCGCGCCCCCCCTTCACGGTGACAACCTCGTTTTGTTTCCCAATCTGCAACACTGTCTCCACTCGCGACGCAGCTTCGCCGGTGACGTTGACGTCCGTCGAAAATGGGTCAAACCCAACGTAGGACACCGTCAACGTGTACTTACCCGGCACGATGTCGGTGATTGTGAACTCGCCCTGGCCATTCGAGACCGCAGTCTTCCCAGTGGGCTGCAATTCCACGCGTGCTCCGGGCAGCACCCCCTGGCTGGCATCCATGACGCGGCCGGTGATAGTTCCTCGGCGTTCCTGGGCGGACGTTCCCGCCACCCAAAGCACATTGCACAACAGGAAGGTCAAGAAAACGTATCGAACAGGCGGTTGCACACTCATACACCACCCCCAAAGAAATCGACGGATGCGAACTTACACGAGCGCCTTGTTAATAATCTGTCAATAAAATATTAAAGTTTATTCAGGTTGGAGCTCGGGCTGCGCCCGGACTGGTCGAATGACGGACGGGTTCATCCATCTAGTCCCGTAGCTCATAGGTCTATGGTAGCCCGAACGCGTACACCGCGCTGCCTGCCGCGATCGCCACATATTCTTTTCCGTCAAGCGCGAACGCCATCGGTGGTGCGTAGACTGCCCCGCCCATCTGGAAGTGCCACAGGGGCTTGAGCGAAGCGGCATCGAAGGCAATGAAGTTTCCTTCTGCATCGCCGCTGAAGACCAGCCCTCCTGCCGTGGATAGTACTCCCGACCATGTCGGCGAGGTGTGTTGAAACTTCTGCTTCACCTCGCCCGTCGCGGGATCAATCGCCTTCAGAAATCCCAGGTAAGGCTCGGCCTCTTCGGATGGAAAATACGCGCTCCCGTAATAGGCGTGCCCCGCTTCATAAGGCTGGGGTGCTGTGCTGAAGGTGTCGCATTGCTCGCGCGCCGTCACGTAAAACAAGCCCGCCTGCGGATCGTAAGTCGGCGCCATGAAATTGGTCGTCCCCAACGCCCCCGGACAGATGGTGCGCCCTTCGAACGTCGGCGAGGCTTGATTGTTCGCCACCGGACGCCCCTCCGCGTCCTTCTTGTCGCTCCAAGTAATCTTCCCGTACGCCGTCGCCGAAATCAGCTTCCCCGTCGTGCGATCGATCACGTAGAAGAATCCGTTGCGGTCGGCCTGCGCGATGAGATGCTTGCCGCCCGCATCGATCATCACCGGAATTTGCGTGGCGTCCCAGTCATGCTCGTCATGCTTGGTGAACTGGAAATACCATTCCATTTTGCCGGTGTCGGCATTCAGCGCCAGCAACGAATTGCTGTACAGATTGTCACCTGCCCGCCCTTCGCCGCGATTCGACGGCGCCGGATTTCCGGTGGGCCAGAAAATCTGGTTCGTCACCGGATCATACGTTCCGGTGTTCCAGGCCGGCGCGCCGCCCACCTTCCACGAATCGCCTTCCCACGTCTCGTGACCCGGTTCCCCGGGACCGGGCACGGTGTAGAACCGCCATTTACGGTCGCCCGTATCCGCATCGTAGGCATCAATGAATCCGCGGACGCCATACTCGCCGCCGGAAATTCCGATCACAATCAGATTCTTGACGGCGAGTGGCGCAACGGTGAAGCTGTGCCCCGTGCGATAGTCGGCCGCGACCACGTCCCACACCACCGCCCCGGTCTTCGCGTCGAGCGCGATCACATGGGCATCGAGTGTCCCGAGAAAAACTTTGTCCCCGAGAATCGCCAACCCGCGATTCACCCGCCCGCAACACGGACGAATATCGCTCGGCACTTGACGCTGATACATCCAAATGGGCCGCCCCGTGCGCGCATCGAGCGCAAACGCGCGGTTGTCTTGCGCCGTGGCATAAAGAATTCCATCAACAACCAGCGGCGAAGTCTCCAGCTTCCCCGTCGCCGCCGTTTGATACACCCACTTCGGCACCATGGTGCGCACGTTGGTCACAGTGATCTGGTCGAGACCGCTATGCCGCTTCCCGGAATAATCGCCAGAGTAGGTCATCCAGTTCTGCGGCTCTTTCGCGGAATTGACCAGCCGCTCGAACGTGACCTGGGCCTGTGCGCAGAAACTCGCGCCGCTGGCGAGCAAAGTGATGAACATGATTGCAAATGACCAGACCACACAGTGGAAGAGCGGCGCTTCAGCGGCGCCGGACGCGGCCCAGGAAGGGCCGCTCTTCCATGGTTTCGCCAACGCCTCGGAACACCTACCGTAATCGCGTAGCCCATTCTCAGGTAAGGATCGTCCACTCATTTTGCCCCCACGCTGGTCAGGTAAGCCACGATGTCCTCCAAATCCTTGTCGCTCAAGACATCAGCGTTGTATTTCGGCATCGCCGACTCCCGGCTCTTCTGAAACGACCGCAGCTTCTCTTTGTCCAGCAGATGAATGCGCTCGTTCGAATCCATAATCTGCACGCTGAAGCTGTCTTCGTTCAGCGCGACCCCTTTGATTTGCTTGCCGTCCTCCGTCACCGCCGTCACGCTCTCATACTCCTGCGGAAATTCTTTCGTAGCCTCGGTTAATCCCCAAGCCAGCCGCCGGCTCGGATTCCGCACTGAATCAATGATCGCCTCGCGCGTCCGCGAACCGCCGACAGCCGTTAGATCTGGGCCCAGCCGCCCTCCCTTCCCTGCGACCATGTGACACAACGAACAATTTGCGTCGCCATAAAACAAATCCTTGCCATGTGCCAAATTCGCAAGCGCTTCGGCGGGGGCTTTCACCTCCTGGCTGCGAATGTAGGCGATGATCTGCCAGATTTCCTCGTCGGTCATGCCCACACCTTGGCCGTTGGTCCCGTTGGCCGGCATGGCCGTGCCGGCAATGCCGTTGCTGATGATCTGAAACATGTCCGCGTCGGAGTGCGCATGCTTCTTCTGCGCCCGGGTCAAATCCGGCCCGCGGCCTCCGCCGCGCGCACCCAAGCCGTGGCACAGCGCGCAGTTGATGCGAAACTCGTACTCCCCAGCCTTCGCGGCTTTGGCATCGCCCGCCAAGGGATTGCGGTCATCCGCCGTGGACGCCGCACCCACAAGAATCGTCGCCATCAGCGCAACCCACCCCATGCGCGATCGCCTGAACATAGTCATCCTCCGAAATTCCACGCATTCTACGCCAGCCGTATGCGTCAGACCCTATGGAAATCATGGGCGCTACAGAGGAAATTCGGGCGTACATGTCCGGCGGGCATCTGGGACCAGCACCTTTGGCTCTCTACACTGAAATCCTGCCTGTACTGTGCCGATCACAGTAGGTGGAGTTGATGATTTTCCTGAGGGCAGTAAGTCGCTGAGCCGTCAGCCTTTCCAGCGGAAGGCCGAGGCCTGAGGGAGCTCCAGATGAGCCAGCACGCGGTAGGCAAACTCGCGGGCCATCTCATCTAATGAAGCAGGCCTGTAATAGAAAGCCGGGATGAGCGGAAAGATCGTCGCCCCGGCATCGGCGGCCCGGTACATGTTGCGGATATGAATTTTATGAAGCGGCGTTTCGCGCACACACAGGACGAGAGGACGCTTCTCTTTGAGCGTGACGTCCGCGGCGCGCTCGATCAGATGCGAGGCGACGCCATTGGCGATGCGGGCCAATGTGCCCACGCTGCACGGGATCACAACCATGGCATCGGCGGGATAAGACCCGCTAGCCACGTTCGCGCCAATGTCGGCGTTCGATTGCAGTTGGATCTTGCGCGCGGAACGGCCTCCGGGAAAACCGAGAATTCGGTCGACGAGACTGGATCGTCCTTTCAGATTCAGCTCTTCAGCCATGACCCGCAGAGCGCTGTCGGACGCGATGAAGTTCACAGTCGTGACGCGTTGGTCGCGGCCAACGGCAAGCAGCAAATGCCGCAGAAAGATGGCCCCGCTGGCCCCGGTGGTCGCAACGGTCAAGTTTTGCGGCGGATTGGGCAAATAGGCTCCAGGGAGGCGTCGTCGCCCGAATTCTGGAGCATAGGGATGCCGCGCCGCAGAAGTCAAGACGAACGGGCTAGAAGCCAGGAGCCAGCAGCTAGAAGCTGATGTCCTCGACCACGAATCTCCGAGACCGCCGCAGCGCCGCCGAAAGGCACGCGCTGGCCGGAGTGGAGCGCGAAATCCGCGCCCAGGATTCGCACGGCCGCCGTAAGTATCTCCGCGAGTTTAATCAGGCTTTTCGTGATTACGATTCTTTGTTGAACTCCGAACAGGTTCAAGCAGCGCTGCGAGAGGCCGACGTAGTCCTGATCGGCGACTACCACGCCTTGCCGGCGGCTCAACGCCATGCCGCGTCTCTGCTCGAGCAGCGCGCGCTGGCCGGCGACCGCCCCGTGGTGCTGGGGGTGGAAACCATCTTCGCCCGCGACCAGCACATCCTCGATGAATGGTGGCGCCGCGAAATCGACGAGGACGAACTCCGCCCGCGCATCCGTTTCGACCTCGACTGGGGATACGATTGGACTCCGTTTCACGACTTGCTGGTTACCGCGCGCGATCACGCTGAGGCCCTCTACGGCCTGGACTGCATGCCGCGTGAAGACCTGCGCAAGATTGGAGCGCGCGACCGCCACGCCGCCGCCAAAATCGCGGAAATCCGCGAACGCCATCCCAACGCCGTCATCTTCGTGCTCTTCGGCGAGTCCCACCTCGCTCCCGGGCACCTTCCACGGATTCTGCGGAAGCAGATGCCGGGCACAAGAGTTCTGACCGTGCTGCAGAATATCGACGCGCTCTACTGGCGGGCCGCCGGCGAACGCGCAGATAAAGTAGAAGCCGTTCGCGTCAACGATGATGTGCTCTGCGTCTTCAATGCCACGCCGTTGGAAAAGTACGAGAGCTATCGCCTGTTCCTTGATCGCTGGAGCCGCGCGGACGACGGCCCCGACTTTGCCCCCACGATCTACAACCTGATCGACAGCCTGGCCAGCTTCCTCGAGATTAACCGTTACGCGCCGCACAATGGAACGCAGCCCAAGTTTCTCGTCGACATGCTGCCGGAGGTGTATGGCAATTCCTCCGACGCGATGTTGCGTCGTCTGTTGTCGCGCCATGGCATCGGCGATCAGGATCGAGAGTCCATGCTCGCCAGCGTGGAAGATCGCGGCAGCGCCTATCTGCCGCAGGTGAACGCGTTCTACATCTGCGAGTTCCAGATGATGCACGCCGCTGAAGATGCGGCTCGATTCCTCCATCACGCCTGCCAGGGTCTGCCGCGACGGCTCACCGGCAGCGCCATGGTCGCGAATGCCGATCTTGAGAACGGATCTCGCCGCATCACGATCGACGAGTTCTACGCTCGGACGATCGAGCACGCCGTGGCCTACTTCGGTTCACGCGTTCTGTATCCATCCCGACCGGCTCCGAGCCCGGCCGACTCGGAACCGATATCGCGTGCCGTTTGCGAAAAGGCTGCGCAAGCAGCCGTTCGCGCCGAACCAGCCAAAAGTGAATCTGGTGCATGTGATTTAGGTTGCCGCATCGGCAGCCAGATCTACGATGCTTACCTTGCCGGCAAAATCGCGCCCAGCGGCCTGCGCCGCCTGTTCCTCGCCCACCTTGACGAACCCGGCATGGCCCGGAAAGTCTGCGCCGCAGTCGTCGGCAAGCTGCGATCCATCGCTCGTCCGCTTTCCCGCGCGGCTCACGCCTAGTTCGCGGTCATTCCCGAATGCTAAGCTAGACGCGGCTCGGCTGAATGCCGAGCGCTGAGTGCTTCTTGAACGCCGAATCTATCCGCAAGCTCTTCGCGCAGGTCCGCACGGGCAAACTTTCGCCTGACGACGCTGTAGACCGCCTGCGTCACCTGCCCTTTGAGGACCTCGGCTTCGCGAAAGTCGATCATCACCGCGCCCTGCGCACTGGCATGCCCGAAGTCATCCTCGGAGAAGGCAAGACACCCGCACAGGTCGCCGGAATCTTCTTCCACCTGGCCAAGCATGGCGGTAACATCCTGGCCACGCGCGCCACTGAAAAACAGTTTGCCGCCGTGAAGAAAAAAGTTCGCTCCGCCGAATATCGCGAACGCGCTCGCGCCATCGTTCTTCAGCGAGACCAAACAAAATACGGCAAGGGTACGATCGCCGTGGTTTCGGCCGGCACCAGTGACATTCCCGTGGCTGAGGAGGCGGTCGTCACCGCCGAACTCATGGGCAACGAGGTCGCACATTTCTACGACGTCGGCGTCGCCGGCATTCACCGTCTGTTAGCGAATCGCGAGGCGCTGACCAAGGCGCGCGTCGTGATCGTCTGCGCCGGCATGGAGGGCGCGCTGCCTAGCGTCGTTGGCGGCCTGGTAGGCGTTCCCGTAATCGCGGTCCCAACCAGCGTCGGCTATGGCGCAGCGTTCAAGGGCCTGGCCGCTCTGCTCGGCATGCTCAATTCCTGCGCCTCCAATGTCAGCGTGGTAAATATTGATAACGGCTTCGGCGCCGGATACGTCGCCTCACTCATCAACCGCTTACCCTAAGTCCGCTAGCAAAAGTCCGCCAGCAAAGGAGTGACTCATGCCCGTCACGCTCTCTTCAGAAGCAAAACAATTGATTGACCGTCCCAACTTCGCCCACCTCGCCACGCTCATGTCTGACGGCTCGCCGAATGCCACTCCCGTGTGGATCGGCCGCGAGGGAGAGCACATCGTCATCTGCACCGGTGAGAACTCACTCAAGGGCAAGAATACGCGGCGCGACTCGCGTGTAGCGCTGTCGATTGTGGACTTCACCAATCCCTATGAAGAAGTTCAGATCCGCGGCCGCGTCATTGAGCGCCGTCCCGATCCAGGCTTGAAGTTCATGGATCCCATCTCGCACAAATACACGGGCAGGCCCTTCCCCTTCCGCAATCCAGAAGGACGCGTTGCGCTGATTGTCGAAGTGGAGAAAGAGCGCTATACCAAGCTGCCGTTTGAGCACACGCCCGGGAAATGAAAAAGGGCGCGGCCCTTCGCCGCGCCCCTTCCTCACCGCTGCATCAACTTACATGCCCTGCTGGCTTGACTTCGATTCGACCTGCAGCTGGTTGTCCACGCTGAAGGCGCCGAAAAGCTGGTTGGCCTTTATTCCGGCAACCTGCTTATCCAACGTGCTGTCGACCGAACCGTAGAGCGTCACATGACCGTTGTCGACGATGATTCGAATCGGCCGCCCCGGATCCAGGGCATACTTGCTCAACACTGGATCGCGATAGATGGCCCGCAACGCACGCAGCCGCAATCCGTCGTCGAATATCGAAACCGGTTCGATCGAGATATTGTCGACCACGTCCTTGACGCCAGGCATATTTGCGATGTCCGCGAAAGCTTCGTCGCGCCCAAGCCCGGTTCGATCCTGCCCCTCCACCGTGACCACTCCATCCTTCACTCCCAGGGCGAAGTAGTCGAACGTGCTGTCGTAGCCCTCTCGGACGTAGCGCAGCTTCGTCGCCAGCTTGTCCGCGAGTTGCGCATCCGGCACATTCGGACCGGCCACTGTAATCAGGTTGCGCACTCCTTGCACATTGGCCGTCTTGCGCGCCAGCTTCGCGGCGTCGAGCTTGCGCTGGTAAAGATCCACCGTACCCGTGAGGGTCACGATGCCGTCTTCCACGCTCGCCTTGACATCGCCGAACTGGCTCTTTGACGTCAGCTTGTGCGTGACCGTAGGCTGAATTTGATTGTCGTAGCGGGAAGCCGCCGGCGTCTGGGCCACGAGCGTGATGCTCAACAGCCCCACTGCCAGAAGCGATCCCACCAATCTTCCAAAGCGTTTGTTGCTAGTCATAGAGGTCACCTCCGACCCGTTGACAAAATTTTACGAACTAACCATCTGGTTAATTCTTTCGATGCGGAGGGATGACCCAAAGATGCATGTACGGCAGTCTTGA
Organism: uncultured Acidobacteriaceae bacterium; assembly: GCA_963768265.1. Classification (GTDB taxonomy): domain Bacteria; phylum Acidobacteriota; class Terriglobia; order Terriglobales; family Acidobacteriaceae; genus Sulfotelmatobacter. The sequence continues at coordinate 71,158 of CAVYHM010000043.1, read as the reverse complement.
AACGGACTCCCGGCAGGCGGCTCGTGACGTGCAACTTTTATGACAGGGTCGGGTTCTTATCTAGCAGGGGCGCCGCGTTGTGTCTCGGTTGTTGCGCTAGGTTTAAAAACTGGGCGCGGTTTTTAGAAGTCTGCTTCGCTTACTTCCCCACCGACGTCCAATCCGTTAGCAAGACTGGCTGGCCGTTGTGCACCACGGTTGGATAAACTTCGTCGAACCCTTTGTGATCCGCCGGGCCGAACTTCAGAACTAGTTTCGATCCCAGGCCAACGTTCATCTCGTGAATCGACTCGATGCCCGTGATGAACTTTTCCCGCGTCGGATCCTTTCCTGCCCTCTTCAGTCCCTCGACCAGCACCATCGCGTCGACAAAGCCTTCGAGGCTCACGAAACTTGGCGCCGTGTCCGGATAGTACTTCCCAAGCAACTTCCGGTAGAGGGCGACCGTCGGGTAGTCGGTGCGATCGTACGGCGGAACGACCTGCGTGATGATCGTGCCGTCGGCGTCAGGCCCGGCTTCTTTGATGAATTCCTCGGTCCCGACGAATGACACGGTGAGAAACAATGGCCGCCATCCCGCGGCATGCGCTTTTTTCACAATCGTCGCCACTGGCGCATAGGGCCCTACCAGGACCACGGCCTGTGGACGCGCCGTCATCACCTCTTTGAGTCCGCCGTCGACGTCCAGGGTATTGCGCGCGAACGTGCCCAGACCCGCGGGGGTGGAGTTGTGCTTCTGCAGCGCCAGCTTTACTCCGTCCAGCACCGCCTTGCCGAAGGCGTCGTCCTGGTACAGAACACCGATTTTGCGCACGTTCACGTCCCACAACTTGTCCACCTGCTCCCGCGTCTCGTCGTAATAAGATGCCCGCACGTTGATGACGTAGTGCTTGAGCGGTTCGTACAACATCTGCGCACCGGTGAACAGGCCCACGACCGGAATCTTCTCGTCCTGCGCCATCGGCACATACACTTTGGCAGTGGGTGTACCGACGAAGAATCCCAGCGCGAACACTCCCTCCCTGGTCATGCGTTTGAAGCATGCCGGGGCCTTGTCCGGATCGTAGCCGTCGTCAAAGGCCAGCAGTTGCACCTTGCGCCCGAAGACTCCGCCGTCGTCATTGATGGAGTGAAGATAGGTCGTGGCTCCCAGCACCGTCTGGTTCCCCAGAAAGCGCGCAGGTCCGTCCAGTGCCGAGCATGATCCCACCAGAATTGAGTTATCGCTGACTCCCGGAGCCTGAGCCAATGCCGAGGAGGCTGTGATTCCAACGATCAAGACCAGCAACAGCATAGTGCGCAGACAAAAAGCTTTCGCTCCCGCCCCATAAACATTCATCCGTCTCCCTCTGCAAAGGTTATTTTCTCCGCAACTGGGCCGCACCGCACTTGCGTCAGACTTCCCCAGTTTGTGAAAACGCGTAGCGTGAGATTCAGTGGGGCCATTGTGCCACGCGGAAGGTATCGACGGAGCCTCACCAAAGTAACGTTGGTCGCCCTGCGACTGGTCGTTAGTCGCTGGTCGTTAGTCGCTGGTCGTTAGTCGCTGGTCGTTAGTCGCTGGTCGTTAGTCGCTGGTCGTTAGTCGCTGGTCGTTAGTCGCTGGTCGTTAGTCGCTGGTCGTTAGTCGCTGGTCGTTAGTCGCTGGTCGTTAGTCGCTGGTCGTTAGTCGCTGGTCGTTGCTGGTCGTTAGTCGCTGGTCGTTAGTCGCTCGCCGTTGGCTCTAACCCAGTGCCCGACCGATGAAGCAAACAGAAATTACGAATGCCCCAGCTGCTATCGTCGGTTTCGCGTTGCGGAGGCGGCTGGCCTACGCTTAGATTTGTCTTTGAATGCAGCGCCGCTGAAGCACCAATATCCGGCCAGCGATCCTCCCGCGAAGATCGACCACAAGATGGTATTCGTCCAGGATCCATACTGTTCCAGACCGAGGTTGGCGAGATCCCAGAACGTTAGCGGCCAAACGATTACCAGGTAAACGCCCACCACCGCCAGGACCGCCGCGAGGCCAATCCCGACCGCCAGAACCCCAGCCGACAAACTTTCGAACAGGAGCATGCTCCAGTGCTGATCGGTCGGGTCGGGCTGCCGGGCCGGTACGGCGCGAGTTCGCTGAACAAGCGGAGACATGGTCCTCCTGCGCTGGGAAGATGACTCGACGCGGGGCGCGCTCTTCCAGCGTAGAGCATAAAGATGGAGGGAGCCGTGCTCCAAGTTACGAAGGACCCGGAGTCCCGTGCTCAGTTCGGGTTTTGGCCGTTCTGGGATTACCCCGGTAACTTTCGGGCCAGTACCTGCCGCTCTACCATGCGAACGGCAGCGAATTGTTTTGAGGGGGAATTCGCATATGGGTGAACGTGTCACCCAATCCGGACAACGGGAACTCGGGCGCGCCCGGCGCCTGCAAAAGGCGCTCCAGGCTGGAGTTCCTCCGACTTGGGTGCAGCCGGAAAGCGCCTCGCCTGCCGCAAGTTCGTGCTCCGCATTATCTTGCCCCGTCCCTTCGCTCTCCGAATCTTCCTGGAAGAATCAACTGGGCGCTGAAACTCGGCTCCAATTTCTGGAACAGATGTTTCAAGCTTCGCCGGACGGGCTGAGCATCGCCGACAACGAGCAGCGCGTGCTCTGGGCCAGTGACCAGTTCGTCCGCATGTTCGGATACGCAGCTGCCGAAGTGATTGGACAACCGTTGGAACGTCTGGTCGTGCCTGCCGAACGGCTGGCCGAGTCGCAATGGGTGAACCAGGCGCTGCAGAAAGGCGAGCGCATCACCCTCGAAACCCAGCGCAGAAAGAAAGACGGCAGCCTGCTGGATGTTTCCGTGTCGTGCGCGCCGCTGCTGCTCGACGGCAAGATCGCGGGATTCTATGCCGGCTACCACGATATTAGCGATCGCACGCGCGTGGAGGCGCTGAGTTCCGCGCTCTACCGCATCGCCGAGCAGAGCAGCAGCGCCCACGATCTACAACAGTTCTTCACCGCCGTGCACAGCATCGTCGACGAACTGATGTATGCACGGAACTTTTACATCGCCCTCTACGATCCCGCCACCGAGTTGGTGAGTTTCCCCTATTTTGTCGATGAGTTCGACACCGCGCCTCCTTCGAAGAAGATGGGAAAGGGATTGACCGACTACCTCATTCGCACGGGAGAGCCTCTGCTAGCCACACCCGAAGTGCTCGAAGCCATGGAGGATCGCGGGGAAGTCGCGCGCAACGGCTCGCGGTCGCTGGACTGGATGGGAGTCCCACTGAAGGTTGGCCATCATACTTTTGGGGCCCTGGTGGTGCAGACCTATTCGAAGGACACTCGCTATGGCGAGCGTGACAAGGAGATTCTCACGTTCGTCGCGCGCCAGCTGGCCAGTGCCGTCGAGATCAAGCACAACGAGCAGGCTCTGCGGCGGTCTGAGGCGCGCTACCGCTCGCTGGTGCAGAGTTCCGTCTACGGAATCTACCGCTCCAGTCTGGAAGGCAGATTCCTCGACGTCAACCCGGCGCTCATCTCGATGCTCGGCTATGGCGCGGCGGAGGAAGTGCTTCTCCTTGATCCGGAGAAGGACATCTTCGCCAACCCTGACGAGCACACGCGCTTGATCGAAGAATTCCGGCGCACCGGACGTCTGGACGGGATCGAAGTCAAATGGAAACGCAGAGACGCCAGCGCGATCACGGTTCGGATCAGCGGGCGGGCGGTGAGCAGCGCCGACGAACCGGCCGATGTCCTCGAAGCCATCGCTGAGGATGTCACCGACCGCCGCGCACTTGAGGATCAGTTCCGGCAGGCGCAGAAAATGGAAGCCGTCGGCCGGCTCGCAGGGGGCGTGGCCCATGATTTCAACAATCTGCTGATGGTCATCAGCGGTTACGCCGAAGTAATTCTCACCGGCCTCGATTTCGATCATCCTTTGCGTGAGAAAGCCACGGCCATCCAGCAGGCTTCCGACCGCGCCACCACGCTGACCCGTCAGCTGCTGGCCTTCAGCCGCAAACAATTGCTGGAACTCAAAGTGGTGGACGTGAATGCGATCGTCGCGGACATGGAGCGCCTGCTGCGGCCGCTCATTGGCGAGAACGTGGAACTGGTCGCCAAGCTGGCTCCCAAGGCGGGCCACGTCCGCGCCGATGCCGGTCAGCTTGAGCAGGTCCTGATGAACCTGGTCGTGAATGCCAAGGACGCCATGCCCGCCGGCGGCAGGCTCACCATCCAGACCCACAACCTCGTGCTCGATGAGAGCCACCGCCGTGGGCAAACCTTCATCCACCCCGGCAACTACGTAATGCTTTCGGTGAGCGATACGGGCACCGGAATGGACAAGGAAACCCAGTCGCGCATCTTTGAACCCTTCTTCACCACCAAGGAAAAGGGCAAGGGAACCGGCCTGGGCCTGTCGACCGTATACGGTATTGTGAAACAGAGCGGAGGCTATGTCATCGTGCAGAGTGAATTAGGGCACGGCACCAGCTTCCATATTTACCTGCCACAGGTTGAGGGGACCACCGAAAAGCACGCGGCTCCAGTCGCAGGCGCAACCGCCGGCGGCACCGAGACGATCCTGCTGGTCGAGGATGAGGAGTCAGTGCGCCAACTGGTCCGCGATACGCTTGAGGCCAAGGGATACAAAGTGGTGGATGCCGAGAATGGGGAAGCCGGCTTGGCAGCCGCTGCCCGCCACATGGGAAAGATCAACCTTGTCATTACCGATGTCGTCATGCCCGGCTTGGGTGGCCGAGAAATGGTTGAGCGCCTCTCCATCACCCGCCCCGAGGCCAAAGTCCTGTTTCTCTCTGGATATACCGAAGACGCGATTCTGAGCGAAGGTTCTATTCAGAGCGGCACTGCGTTCTTGCAGAAACCCTTCACGTTACAGAATCTGTCGCGGAAAGTAAGAGAAGTCTTGGGATAGTGCCTTGGCCTTCATTCCCTGCCTTTTGTGCCAAGCAACTCCCCTGTAACTTTTTTCTGACGCCGGCGTCTTATCTGATTGAAAATGTAAGCAGGCAAGCCCGTGTGGGTTGACGTCGCCGACGCGACAGGGGATTAGATGCTCATCAAAAAAGCCGCAGACATTCGTTCGTCGGAGGTCACTCCGAAAACTCTATATCTGAACCGCCGCAAATTTCTGGCAGGCGCCGCCATCGCCGGGGCCGCCGTTGCCAGTGGCGTCGGCGTGCGCGAGTTGGCTGCACCCTCCACCGTCGCTCTTGCGGGCAACAAAATTGACAGCATCACAAAGAGTCCGTTCAGTACTACCGAAACCGTTACTCCTTACAAAGATGTCACCCACTACAACAACTATTACGAGTTCTCAACTGACAAGGATGGACCAGCCGAACTCGCCAAGAATTTCCGCACCCGGCCGTGGAAGGTGAAGATCGACGGCCAGGTCGACAAAAAACAGGAACTCGACGTGGACGCGATCATCAAGATGGCCGCTCCCGAGGAGCGTATCTACCGCCATCGGTGCGTCGAAGGGTGGTCGATCGTCGTACCCTGGGTCGGTTTCTCCCTCAGCGAACTCATCAAGCGTGCCAACCCCACCAGCAAGGCGAAATTCGTGGAGTTCACCACCCTTTACGATTTGAAGCAATACCCCGGCCAGCAGCGAAATGTGTTGGTCTGGCCGTACGTAGAAGGTCTGCGCATGGACGAAGCTATGAATCCGCTCACGCTGCTCTGCTTCGGCATGTATGGCGAGGAGCTTCCCAATCAGGATGGAGCTCCGATCCGCATCGTCGTGCCGTGGAAGTACGGCTTCAAGAGCGCCAAGGCAATCGTGCGCATCCGATTCACCGAAAAGCAGCCGTCAAATACGTGGAACATTTCTGCGCCCCAGGAATACGGCTTCTATTCGAACGTCAATCCCAACGTAGACCACCCACGCTGGAGCCAGGCCAAAGAACGAAGACTCGGCGAATTCTTCAAGCGCCCCACGCTGATGTTCAATGGCTACGGCGACCAGGTCGCCAGCCTGTACAACGGAATGGATCTAAAGAAATATTTCTAAAGGCAGTGTCCAGTGATAAGTGGTCGGGTGGCCAGTGAAAGCCCGCCCGACCCAAAATCGCTGGCACTGACACTAGCCACTGATCACTGCTCCCAATGCTGCGCTACTTTAAACCCGTGATTTTCGTGGCCTGCCTGGCCCCGCTGGGAATTCTCATTTGGCGTGGCTTCCATTCCGCGCTGGGCGCCAATCCAATCGAAGCCATCACCCACGCCACCGGCGATTGGACCCTGAGGTTCCTGCTGATTACGTTATCGGTCACGCCGCTGCGCCGCGTCAGCCGCCAGTACTGGCTAATCGGACTGCGGCGCATGCTAGGCCTGTTCGCGTTCTTCTATGGCGTGCTGCACCTGATGACTTACCTCTGGCTCGACAAATTCTTCGCCGTCCATGAAATGCTGGCCGACATCGCCAAGCGCAAGTTCATCACCGCGGGCATGACGGCATTCACCCTGATGATCCCCCTCGCCCTTACTTCCACCAAGTGGTCGATCCGCAAGCTGGGCGGCAAGCGCTGGCAGGCCTTGCACCGCCTCATTTACGCGAGCGCCGCCGCTGGAGTAATCCACTACATCTGGCTGGTGAAAGCGGATTTGAAGAAGCCGCTTGAGTACGCCGCCGTGCTCGGAGCATTATTGTTGTACCGAATCCTAAGTTGGATCGCCTCTCGCACTTCCGTGACAAGAAAGCTGGAGACTGCCGAAGGTTAGGATGGGGCATGCATCAGAAGGTGGGTGCCCCATCTAACGTCGCGCTCTCTGCGACGTTAGGATGGGAATTTCCGCGTATTCGAGACCGGAAGGTCGTGATCCGTAATCAACGACGGCGTGAAGCTCCCTTCGCCCCCGGCTTCAACCGCAACATGGCTAGGTGCGAAGCCGTTAGAGTGGACTTGGCACTCGCGTTCTGCACTTGAAATGCGCCAGCCCCAAGTTGGGTGCTGTCGGTTTCGAGGAAAAGCACGTCCGAGCTATTCACGACGTAGAACGCCCCATTGAACAGGTTACTGGTCAACACTCCGCGGCCAGTCGCGGGCGAGTCCAGAGTGTAGGTGCCGGTGAGTCGCTGATTGAAGTTCGGCTGCCCCTGATCGTTGAGGTCGACGATGCCGCTGATGGCACCGCCGTTTGTAACGAACTCGGCAATGTCATCCTCTTCGAATCCCCCGTTGATTCCACCGATGTTCGCGGCGGACAGATTCAGCCCGAACCCTTGTCCGGAAGCCAGGGATGTGCTGCTCTGTGCGAATGCCACTCCGGCCGAGACGCCATTTCCGTCGACTTCCACCAGTTCGATACCGCCGCTCGACGGGTAGGCCGCAAAGGTAAAGGTCCCAATCGCCCCGCTCGCACCATTTTCAAAGGTATTCAGCTGGAGCAAGTACCGTCCGCTCGAAGACGTGATGGACCCGGAAAAGCCTTGCGGGGTAGTGTCCGCCGTTCCAGAGTCATTGAAGTCCTCCTCGCCGTTGCTGATCGCGCTCGTTCCATCCGACGTCATCAGGCCTCCAACCGCGAGGGGAGCCGCAACTCCGTAATCAAAGCCAGCCATCGTGAAGACCAACTGACCTGACGGCAAAGTAGAGCTTGTCTGCGAAAATAGGTCCCCGGCAAGAATTGGGAACGTATCCGTTTCAATGAACTTCAGGTGCGTCGAATCTACGGCGTAGATGTCAAAATTAAACGTGCCTCCGCTGGTGACGAGCGTGCCCTTGCCCGGCGTGCCTCCGACCATCACGGTCGAGCCAGAGTTGATCGTAAGAACGGACTCTGCGGCGTTGTTGTTGTAGTCCAGAGAACCCGTGCCGCCTCCAGATGCATCGAGCGTGATCGCACCCGCCGTGGCTACCGGGATCAGGCCTCCCGTTCCAACGTTGACACCGGATACCCCGGACAAACCAAAAACGTATGTGCCGGCCGCCGGCTGGCTTGCCGCGCTCTGTAGGTCCAGGGATCCACTTCCAGTACCATTGCGGTCGAACTCGGTGATCAAGCCGTGTTGGCTCGATGTCAGCACAAAGTCAACTTCGATGGATGACCCAAACGGCGTCGCAGTCGTAAGAGTGGCCTGGCCGCGCCCATCCTGGGTAATGAGATAGGTGCCACCAGTGATCGGATTGTTCATCAGCGGAGCCGTGAATCCGGAGTCGTTAATGTCCAGCGTGCCGCCAGTGATGCCACCGCTGCCGCCAGTGCCGTTCGCTGTGAAGGTGCCTGCTATTGCCAGAAAATTCCCGAGGCTGTCAGAACCGGCAACCGAGAGAACGTACGTCCCCTTTAGGCTGCTGTTGCTGAAGCCGCCAGTGGGAGGCGGTGTGGCCTTAACAGGGCTGCCCCCGCAAGCCACCAGAAAAGCAAGAAGAAGGAAAACGGGAACAATGGGCAAGATCACACGCTTGCACGACAACATAAGATCCCCCTGATGGAAAAATCCGGCGCAGAGTCGGACCTGGGCTCAGCCTAGCACGAGAGCCCTCCCTGAAGCTTCCAACCCGAATCTGGGGAATAAGTAGCGCCCTGGGGACGTAAAAACTTGTAAAGCGAGGCTATGGATGTGCGGCAGCCCCGTCGGTGGCAAGCTTCCGCAAAGAATCTTCATAGGGAGCGCGCGCGATCCCTCTCTCGGTGATAATCGCGGCCACATACTTCGCGGGCGTAACGTCAAAGGCGGGGTTTTCGATCGCGACTCCGTCCGGCACCATTTGCTTTCCGGCGATGTGCGTAACTTCTTTAGCGTCGCGTTGTTCGATAGGGATCTCGCTGCCATCCGGGCAGGCCAAGTCGACCGTAGAAATCGGCGCCGCCACGTAAAACGGAATGTTATGTTCCCGGGCTAGCACCGCCACCGTGTAAGTGCCGATCTTGTTGGCCACATCGCCGTTGGCCGCGATGCGGTCCGCTCCCACCACGATTGCTCCGATTTTGCCTTGCCGCATCATCGCGCCCGCCATGTTGTCGGAAATCACCGTGGTCGGGATGCCGTCTTTCATCAACTCCCACGCGGTCAGCCGCGAACCTTGCAGGAACGGCCGGGTTTCGTCGGCATAGACGTGAATCTTCTTGCCTTGCTCGACCGCCGCGCGGATAACGCCGAGCGCGGTGCCGTATCCCGCGGTGGCGAGCGCTCCGGCGTTGCAGTGCGTGAGCACCCCGCCCTCGGCGGGCATGAGGGTGGCGCCGTGGCGTCCCATGGCCTGGTTGGCGGCGATGTCCTCGGCATGCATCCGCCGTGCTTCTTCGATCAGATCCTGCTTGATCTGAGGAATGGGACGGATCCGGACGCGCTCGAATTTCTCCTGCATGCGCCGGATCGCCCAGAAAAGATTCACCGCCGTCGGCCGCGTTTTGCCGATGACGTCGCAGATCTGATCGAACTCCCGCTTGAGATCGCCGGTGGACTCGGCCTTGGAATTGTTCACGCCCAGCGCGATGCCCATGGCCGCCGCCACGCCAATCGCCGGCGCCCCCCGCACCACCATATTACGGATGACATCGGCCACCTGCTCATGCGTCTTGCAGGTGACGTAGGTTTCTTCTGTCGGGAGCTTCGTCTGATCGATGAAGCGCACCCCGCGGTCGGTCCATTCCAGAGTCTGAATCATAGTCGTAGAGACGTTGCTTGCACCGTCTCTCTAGCCATCACTCGCGACGCCGACGGCAAGACGTAGCGAGCTACGTCTCTACGACGTCAGGCTTTATGCGCCGCACAGAGAGTTCTCGGATTGTTCGTCACCGCTGGCTGCCCGCACACTTCGCACGCCGCCGCCACCGCGAAAATGTTGGGCTCGGTCTCGTCGGTCTGCAGCCCATGCTGTTTGCGCACGTCGTTGGCGGTGAAGATGGAAATAAACGGCGCGGGCGCCGCAGCCTTCTCCACGTTCGGCCGTCCTCCGGCCTCTTCCCGCTCGACCAGGCACATCACGCCGACCACTTCAAATCCGAATTCCCGCGCCGCTTCGATCGCCTGAATCGTCGATGCCCCCGTGGTGCAGACATCGTCCACGATGACCACCCGCGCACCCTTCTCGCGGAAGCCCTCGATGCGCTGCCCCGTGCCGTGCTGCTTGTCCGCTTTGCGCACGAGAAAGCCGTTCAGTTCCCCGCTTACTACCGAGGCCGCGACCACGATCGGATCGGCGCCCATGGTGAGTCCGCCAATCGCCTGCGGCTTCCACGCTCGCTGCCGGATCTCTTCGACGAAGACTTCCCCGGTGAGCCGCGCTCCTTTCGCATCGAGCGTGGTGGTGCGGCAGTCGATGTAGTAGTCGCTGGTCCCCCCCGAAGACAGCTTGAACTCACCCAGGCGAAACGACTTGTGAGCCAGCGTACTTAGCAGTTTCTGGCGCGCGGAATGCATAAAAATCTACGATATCATGGCATTCCCGTTCCCGTTTTCGCCACGCCTTCGCCGCATAATGTCGCCTAGATTCAGGGCCTTCCGAGAGGCAGCCGGTGCGTCTCGCATGTTAACCTGATTCTTCAACTTGAATTCCTTCGGGTAGGCGTAAGCAACCCGCATTTCTGCGACGATCCCGAAATCGAGGTGAGACATTGCTGACCCGGCAACGAGTTTACTGTTCCATCTTTGTGTCCGTTTTTCTCCCCCTCCTCCTTTGCAGCCTCGGCGCAACGGCTCTCGCGCAAGGCACGCGCACGTGGGAGCAATCCAAATTCGAGGACCTCACCAAAGGGACAGCCACTGGCGTCGCCATTCGCAGCTCCGGCGGCCTGGAACTCGCTCCCGTGTTCAAGTTGCTTTACGGAACGCCATCCACCTACATCTGGGCTGTAGTCGCCGATGATGCCGGCACGATCTACGCCGCGACCGGAGCTCCGGCGCGCGTGTACCGCATCACGCCCGACGGCAAAGCGACAATTATTTTTGAGCCGCAGGAACTGCAAGTGCAAGCCCTCGAAGTCGCTCCCGGCGGCGTGATTTACGCCGCCACCGCCCCAGACGGCAAGGTCTACAAAATCGAGCACAAGCCCGCGGAAAAAACTGAGGCGCCCAAAACTGATAGCAAGAGTGCCGATAAAGATGCGGCGAAGCCGGCGCTCGATCCCGCCTGGACCTCCTCCGTCTATTTTGCGCCGGGAACGAAATACATCTGGGACCTCTTGCTCGACAAAACTGGCAGCCTGTACGTAGCCACCGGCGATCATGGCGAGATTTACAAAGTCACCGCCAAAGGCGACCACTCCGTCTTCTTCAAAAGCGATGAAACGCACATTCGCGTGCTGGCCCTCGACGCAGAAGGAAACCTGATTGCCGGCACGGATGGGAGTGGCTTGGTGTACCGGATTTCTCCGGCCGGAGAAGGATTCGTCCTCTACAGCGCGCCCAAGAAGGAAATCACCGCGCTGACTCTCGATCGCGAGGGCAACATCTACGCCGCCGGTGTCGGCGAAAAGAAGCCGGGAATGGCAGGCGGCATGATGGGCGCGGGTTCGTCCATGATGCCAATGGGGGGGAACACGCCCACACTAACTGGCCCCCAAGGGCCGGGAATTGGACTCACCACCACGCCCAGCAACCTCCAGATGGGGCCATTCCCATTTCCTGGAGGGGGCGCCACTGGAGGCTCCGACGTGTACCGAATCGCGCCCGACGGCTCTCCGTCACGCGTCTGGACTTCGCATGAAGACATCGTGTACAGCCTCGCCTTCGATTCCAACAATCGCCTGCTGGCGGGCACAGGAAACCGCGGCCACATTTTCGCGATCGACCCGCAGGATGAATTCTCAGACTTGCTGAAAGCCCCGGCATCGCAGGTGACCGGTTTCGCCAAAGCCCCCAGCGGCGGCCTTTACGCCGCTACCAGCAATCTGGGAAAGATTTTTGTGCTCGGACCGGGTCCTGAAAACGACGGCACCTATGAGAGCGACGTGTTCGACGCCAAGATTTTTTCCCGCTGGGGACGCGCCGAGTTCCGTGGCGCGGGTAATGTAGATCTGCTCGTTCGTAGCGGCAACGTCGACAATCCCGACCGCAACTGGAGCGCCTGGAAAAAAGTGGATTGGAGCAAGGACGGGGCAATGGCCGTTCCTCCCGCGCGCTATGCCCAGTGGAAGACGGTGCTGCACTCGGGTAGTACGAAGCCGTCAGTCGACAGCGTGACTCTGAACTATCTTTCCAAGAACGTGGCGCCGGAGTTTGACGACGTGACGGTGCAGGTCGGCCTGCGTTACCAACCCTTGCCGAAAACGCCCGGAATAGGGATCAGCACAGACATCGGTGGGTCCTCGTCAGGCCCGCACTTTGAAGCGCCTGTGCCCAGCACGCACGACCGCGACTCGATCGGCGTGAAGTGGGCCGCCCACGATGAAAACGACGACCAGTTGGTATATTCCGTCTACTACCGCGGCGACGGCGAGTCTCGCTGGCTCCTATTGAAAGACAACATCACCGACAAAGCCTATTCGTTCGATGCCAGCCTGCTGCCCGATGGCGGCTACACCGTGAAGGTCGTCGCCTCCGACGCCCCTTCGCACTCCCCGGGCGAAGCGCTGAGCGCGGAAAAGGTGAGCCGCCGGTTTGAGGTCGATACCACGCCCCCGCGAATTGAGAATCTGACGGCGTCCGTCGAGGGCGCGCAGATTCATGTCCGCTTCCGCGCCGAAGACAGCTTCTCCTCCATCAAGCGCGCGGAATATTCCGTCGACGCCGGCGACTGGAAATACGTGGAACCGGTCGGTCAACTCTCCGATGCCAGAGCTGAAGACTATGACTTCAAAGTCGCGCCTGATGCGGCCAAAGGCACTGCGGTCGAGCATGTAGTCGTGGTCAGGGTCTACGACAAATACGACAACATGGGAGCAGCCAAGACGGTCCTGCGAGGAAAGTAAGCAGGTGGCGGTTAGTACTTAAATTAGGCACATCGCCCGGACGAATTCCGGTTTTGGCACGGTTCAGGCTTGTGCGTTCTCGTGTCTAGCGTGTGCACTAAGCCACCATGTCATCCCGAGCGAAGCGAGGGATATCGGTTCCTGCCGGCACCACCAGTGTTGCCGCTGCCAGCCAACACCTAGATCCCTCGCTGCGCTCGGGATGACAGATTGCTGTGGGATACACAAACTGTAAAGCTGGCCAAGTGCTAACTGCCAAGTACCGCGTTGCTCCAGTGATCGTTCCTTAGAATCTGGCCATGTCCCAAGGGCCTCTTCCGCGAGCAGAACCGGGCACAGACAATAGTAGTATGACGCGCGGCCCCTGTTCAGCCTGGAAGCTCTTACTCTTTCTTTCCATCTTCTTTGTGTTGGCTCTCTCGCTGATCGCCTGTTCGGGCGTATCGCATACCAGCGGCAACACGGGCGGCGGTTCGGGCGGAAACGGTGGAAACGGCGGTTCCGGCTCCAGCGGCAACCTCGCCTGCAGCGTGATGAATGTCGGCCAGACAGCCAGTCTCGGCGGGTTCGTTCCATTCTCCGGCAGTAGTCCGTGGAACACTGACATCTCTTCCGCTCCCCTCGACCCCAACTCGAGCACGATCATCAGCAACTGGGTCGGATCGGTGAATTTACATCCCGACTGGGGCACCGATCCGACCTATGGAATTCCCTACGTCGTCGTCAACGGAAGCCAGTCCCTCGTCAACATAAATCTGGGCGCATATCCAGACGAAAGCGATCCCGGCCCCATGCCGGTTCCTCCGAATGCCCCGATCGAAGGCGGATCGTCAAGCACCGGTGATCGCCACGTTCTCGTGCTCAACAACGCTAACTGCTTTCTCTACGAACTCTATAACGCCTCGCCGAATTCCGACGGAAGCTGGAACGCCGATTCGACCGCGGTCTGGGACGTGCTGGGCAACGAGCAGCGCCCTTACACCTGGACCTCCGCCGACGCCGCCGGTCTGCCAATTTTTCCTGGCCTCGTTCGCTACGACGAAGTGGCCGCCGGAAAAATTCAGCACGCCTTCCGCTTCACCCTGCCGAAAACGAGCGCAGCCTTTACCCCTCCCGCATCCCACTGGGCGGCAACATCCAGTGATCCCACGGCGCCGCCCATGGGCATGCGGTTGCGTTTGAAGTCGAGCTATGACATCTCCGCTTTCTCAGCGCAGACGCAGGTCATTCTGACGGCAATGAAGCACTATGGCCTCATCCTGGCCGACAACGGCAGTTCGCTGTTTGTCACGGGAGTTTCCGATAGCCGCTGGGGTTCCGACTTAGACTCGCTCAAAACCGTTCCCGCATCGGCATTCGAGGTCGTGCAGATGAATCCGTTATATACGAGTGCCAACTACCCCACCGGATCCGCACCCACGATCAGCAGCTTCACTGCTTCCCCGACGCATGTAGCTTCCGGCGGCAGCGTCACGCTGTCGTGGAACGCATCGAGCACACAGTATGAGATCGTATCGCCCGGGCCGGGAGCCGTCCGCGGCACCAGCGTAACCGTGAACCCTACAGCCAGCACGACCTACACACTCTACGCGACGAACCAGTACGGCCGCACGACCGCAACCGTCACCGTCAATGTGCCGTAGTTGAAGAATCCGCGGTTGTACTCGGAGGGCTGGAAGAACTGTGGGCTCCAGAACCCGGAAACAAACGTTTCGAGTGCCGTGGAAGAGAGGCGCTTTGAGCATCGCGTAAAGCACACAAAATGGTTGCGGCTTCAGCCCCCGTGGTCGCTTTTCCTTACCACGAGCTACCTTTAAAGGCGCGCCGATCTACCCCGCCGCCAGATACACATACCGCAAAATAAACAGCGCCGTGAGGATCCAAATGACCGCGCTGATTTCCCGATACTTTCCCGCCGCCACCTTCACCAGCGTGTACGAGATCAACCCCAGGCTCAACCCGGTCGCAATGCTGAACGTCAGCGGCGTGGCCAAAAGCGTCACAAACGCCGGGATCGCCTCGGTGAATTCGGCCCACTCCACGCGCGCAATCGATTCCGTCATCAGCGCTCCGACCAGAATGAGCGCCGGCGCGGTCGCATAACCCGGAATGGCAGCAGCCAGTGGCGCACAGAACGCCGCGAGCAAGAACAGCCCTGCCACAAACACGTTGCTGAGCCCGGTCCGCGCTCCCGCAGCCACTCCGGCCGCGCTTTCAATGTAGCTGGTCACGGTGGATGTTCCTGTCAATGCCCCCACGATCGTGCCCAGAGCGTCCGACACCAGCGCGCGGCCCACCCGCGGGATCTTCCCATCCCGCACGAATCCGCCCTGCTCGCAGACTCCCACTAGCGTGCCGACGTTATCGAACAGATCCACGAACAAGAACACAAAAACAATTTCAAACAGGCCGAGATGCAGCGCGCCGCGCAAATCGAGTTGCAGCCACGTCAAGGACGGATGCGGAAGCGAGAAGATCGCCCGCGGCAAGGACGCCATGCCGCGCGCAATTCCCAGCACTGTCGTCGCCAGGATCCCGATCAGAATTGCCCCTGTGATCTTGCGCGTCATGAGGACCAGCATGATCCCCAGCCCAACGCATGCCAGCTGTGCCTCGTGATTCGCGAACGTGCCCAGAGCCACAAAGGTCGCCTGATTTCCCACCACCAGCTTGGCGTTGCGCAGTCCCACAAAGGCGATAAACATCCCAATGCCGCCGGCCGTCGAGTGCTTCAGGCATCCCGGAATGCCGTTCACGATCTGCTCGCGAACGCGCGTCACGGTAAGAATCAGAAAAACGACGCCGGAGAAGAAAATAACGCCCAGCGCCGTCCGCCACGGCACATGCATCCCCAGGCAAACCGAGTAGGTGAAATAGGCGTTCAGCGACATCCCAGGCGCCAGCGCGATCGGATAATTCGCGTACAGCCCCATCACCAGCGTGGCGACGGCGGCCGCCGCACACGTCGCGAACAGCACGCCCTCGACCGGCATGCCCGCCTGACCCAGAATCTGCGGGTTCACCACGACGATGTACGCCATGGTCAGGAACGTGGTTACCCCGCCGAGAAATTCGCTGCGAACGGTTGTCTGGTTTTCGCGGAGTCGGAAGTAGCGCTCGATCATGAAGCCGACATTCTACGGTATTCACCGCGGCGGCGGGGAAAAGCCAGCATCGGAATTCGCGATGGTCCCGCGTCAAAATACATCTTTCCGACAAAAGCAGCATTGGTCCACGACTCAGGAAGCCATGCCGTCTGTGTCGACTCCAGCCCCAGAAACGTTCTCCACTAGCGGAGCCCTGATTTCGGTCAGTTCGCCCGCATGCCGAAGCTCGGGGAACAGCCACGCCCACACCGCAATGACGACCAGCGTCCCCACCCCTCCCAAGATGACGGCGGGAACCGTCCCCAGCCATTGTGCGGTCACGCCCGACTCGAACTGCCCGAATTCGTTGGACGCACCGATGAAAATCATATCTACCGCGGTGACTCTTCCTCGCATCGCATCGGGTGTGGCCAACTGCGTGAGCGTGGCACGGATGATGACGCTGATCATGTCGCTGGCCCCGGCCAGCAACAGCGCAGCCAGCGAGAGTATGAGGTTATGCGATAAGCCAAACACAATCGTGAAGACGCCGAATCCCGCGACAGCCCACAACAGCGTCACGCCAGATCGTCCGCGCAGCGGCCTGTGCGCCAGCAAGATAGCCATCAACGCAGCCCCCACGCCCGGCGCCGTCCGCAGCAGGCCGAGCCCCCAAGGCCCGGTCTTAAGAATCTCGCGGGCATAGACCGGTAGCAACGCAACCGCTCCTCCGAGCAGCACCGCGAACAGGTCCAGCGAGATTGCGCCCAGGATGAGCTTCCGGCTCCAAATAAAATGCAGTCCGGCGAATACCGTCTTCAGACTCATCGGCTCCCGCGGCCGCGCTTTCACTTCCGGCCGGATGCGGAACGAGGAAACCGTCGCCCCAATCGCCGTCAGCATGGCAACCACGTAAACGGCGGACGGACCGTGTGACACCGCATACAGAATTCCGCCCAACGACGGCCCCAGAATCGTGGCCGCCTGAAAAATCGTCGCGTTCCACGCAACCGCATTCGGGAAATGTTCCTCCGGAACCAGTTGCGGCAAAATCGCCCGGCTCGCCGTGGAGTTAAACGACCGCACCACGCCAATCAGCACCAGCACCACATAAATCGCGGTGACAGACTGCAAACCGCGCTGCGCGAGCACGAGCAGGGCAGCGAAACACACGGCATATCCTCCATAGCAAGCGGAGAGAACGTGGCGGCGCTCAAAGTGATCCGAGGCATGGCCGGAAACCGGAAACAGCAGAATTCCCGGCAGAAATTGCGCCAGTCCGACCAGTCCCAAATCAAGCGGCTGCCTGGTGATTTCGTAAACTTGCCATCCCACGGCGACCGCCTGCATCTCGACTGCGGCCACCATGAGGGCGCGGGCAACCTGGAACAACACGAATCCCGGATGCGTGAAGGCAACGCGTCCGGCTCTCGAGTCGGTGGGCGCGGGCATGAACTTCTAATTTGACACAGAATGGAGGAAGTGTGCAGCGGAACGCCAACTCCCCCCACGTCAATGCCGCTGACAAGATCAACAACTGATCAATGAAACCTTACTCCCGGGAACTCGGAAGAGTTTTTACTCCGTTTTTACAATTCCTTTGCGCCGCCACAATAAAGTGAGTGGGCGCGAGAATCAAGATTCCATCGCGCAACCCGTCCGCAAAGTCCCCTGCCCCAATCAATGTCTTCCAGCCGGGCCAAAGGACTGGCATCCGTTGGCCGGAAGTCAGGAGAAGCCATGAACTACAGAGTTGTCTCAAGTCTGACCCTATGCGTGCTTGTCGCAGCGTCCATGCCCGCCTTCGCACAGTGGGGAACACAAGCTACCCTCGCCACCAACGCCTATAACGGCACCGTCACTATCGATTCTTCCGGAAACCTGGTCAGCACCTGGTATCAGAACTCGGTGAACGCCGTCTACGGCAGCACCGCATCGTTCGGCCAACCATGGTCCGCGCCGGTCAACATTTCCGGCAACATCGGCGTGGCTTCCGGCAACCCGGTTGTGCGCGGTAGCGCGACCGGCAACGCCACGGTGACGTATGCCAGCCCCGCGCTCGGCGGAACATTTGCCGATCATCCCTCCGGCGGCTCCTGGACCGCGCCTTCCGCCACCAACGGCGTGAACCAATTCTTCGTCATTAACGACAACGGAGATCAGGGTCTTGCCTGGGGAACGGGCGGCGCGCGCGGGACGTCATCCACCGTGAATGCCGTGATCCGCCCGGCGCATGGGGTCTGGAGCGCCGCCACGACCATCGCCAGCGCAGCTCACCTCGCATTCGACGGAGCGTTGGAACTTGCCGACGGCTCCACTGCCGTCGCCTGGGAGAGTTTCGATTCGACGTGTGGATCGCGGACTTGTAAGACGTCGAACTGGGTCCTGAGAGTCTCGACCCACGCCCCCGGCTCGCAGACTTGGGTGACTTCCGGCGCACTCCTGGGCCCGGACGCGTCGCAGCACTTCGGCCAGCTCGCCTCCGATAGCGCAGGCGACCTGGGTGTCGCTTCCATTCAAAATGGCAACATCGTCTCCGTCGTGCGCCACAACGGAACCTGGGGTTTAGCCGCCGTGGTCGCGCCTCTGACTTCGCTCGGCTACTCGACCGGGAACACCGACAATCGCATCTTTCACAGCGATTCGTCGGGGCACGCCACGATCGTGGGTTTTGGCAACCAGCAGATCACAAACATTGCCGCGGTCGATGGCAACCTCGCCACCAACACCTGGGGCAAGCCGGCCATCATCACTGGCGCCGACCAGTATCCCAACTATTTCGACTTCGCCGAGAATTCCAGCGGCACCGCGATCGTTTTCTACGCCCTGGTGAACCTCAACGGCAGCACCACCACCTGGCGCGCCGTCACCCGCAAGGGTGCGGGACAGGCCTGGAACGGCCCCGCTACGGCCGGAACCTCATTTGACGCGGGCGGCCAGCCGGATAGCGCAGCGGTCAACAGCACCGGACGAGCAGCCGTCGTCTTCCACGGCTACAGTTCCGACTTTCTTAACAATATTCTGTACACAAACACGTTCCAACCCTAATGTCCCGGGCTGTGCCCGAAACACGTCCGGCCCCTGGAGTTTTTTTCCGGGAGCCGGACCTTAGTTTTAACGCTAAAGAGGCTGGGAAAAAAGTCCAACTCGAAGGGTCGGGAAGGGCACGAGTTCCACTCGTGCCGCTAAGTCGTTCAAAATGTGACTGCGCTTTAGCGCCTGAGGGATGCTTTCAGCCTTGTTGACGACTTTTTCTGCAACCACTTAAGCTACCAGTGGCGCATTCGCGATTCCTGCTGTCCCAAAGACCCTCCGGTATCGTTCAACCTCTGACGCCGGCCCCAGCGCCTTGGAATAATTGTCGGAGAGCTTCACCGCCGGCCGCCCTTCGACACTCGAAACCTTGCAGATCAAGCTGATCGGATCGAAGCCGCCACCCTCGTTCGGATTGCATCCACGAAAGTCGTTGGTCAGCAGAGTTCCCCAGCCCGCGCTGAAGCGGATACGCATGCCCGGCGTCCACTTCTTACGGTCGTCAAAATCAGCGGCGCTGCGAAAATCCGCAGGAGCCAGGTTGCGAGCCAGCGTACCCCCAAAGTACGCATGCAGTCCAAGTATCTGGTTCACATCGAGCGTGTCGGAGGCGATCATCAACTTCTCCCGCGGATCGCGCCTGTGTAACTTCAGCCACTCGATGTATTCATCCCCGGCGATATACGGATCTTTGCTGTCCACGCGCTGCCCGGTCCAGTCCGCCACCCAATCCGGCGCTCCCGCGAGAAACTGTGTCGTTCCAAAGGTGTCGGGCAACATGACTCGCAGCGCGCCCTCATAAGTCTGCTGCCATAACTCCAGTGCGCGATATTGCGAAGCCTGCAACGCCACGTCGTCCGGAGCCAGGGCCGCCATCACCATCGGAATCTCGTGGGCGTTGGTGCCAATCGCCTCCAGATCGTGCTTGTGCGCCAGGAACGCGTTCGATGTGCCGATGAAATTGCTCCGCAGGTTCGCGGCCATCGCCACCACCGCATATTCCTGCCACAAGAAACTGTGCCGACGCCGGGTTCCAAAATCCGCAACGCTCAACCCCGGCACGCCCCGCAGCCGCTCGATCTTGCTCCACAGCTTCGTCTTGGCCCGCGCATACAGAATGTCGAGCCCGAACTCGCTGAGCGTCTTCAGATGCGCTCGCGTCTTCAGTTCATCCAGGATCGCGAGCGCATAAAGCTCCCACATTGTGGTCTCGGTCCACGGGCCGTCGAAGGTCAAATGAATCTGCCCATCGTGCACCGACAAGTGATAATCCGACAGCCGGAAGTCGTTCTCCAGCCACTCCAGAAATCCTGGCTCGAAAATTCCCCGCCGCCCGTAGAACGTGTTGCCCGCGAGCCAAACCAGTTCCGACTTACGAAAACGCAAGCCGCGCACGTGCTGCAATTGCACCTTGAGTTCTTCGATGTGAACCGTGTCCGCGATCCGCACTGCCGTATGCCGGTTGAACAGCGAGAACTCCACCCGGGTCGTCGGGAAATGCTTCCAGATGAACTGCAGCATCAGCAGCTTGTAGAAATCCGTATCCAGCAGCGACCGGATCACCGGATCGAGTTCCCAGTTGTGGTTATGCGCGCGTTCGGCGAAGTTAACGATCATCGAAAGGGAACGCCCCTTCCTGACAGTCTAGAAGAAGACGTCAGAAAGATGACAGTCTAGCAGCCGCGAAGCGGCGAAGGAATAAAGCCCACGGCGCAAGCCGTGGGTGAAAAGCGGAAAAATGAATAAGCCCCGAAGGGGCGGAAGATCGGAAGAAAAAGATACGACACATCCTCGCAGCCGCCAGTTCTCGGGGCCGCGATAAGTCCAATGTCCTAGCTCTTCGCCCCTACAAATTTCTGTTCCAACCCCTCGTACACTTCTTCCGCCCGACGCAGGGCCTCCTGCACGTTCTCGCAGATGTTCTCTTCGCCGATCACCTCCGCGAACTCCGCCTGGTGAATCAACTGCGCAGGCTGCTCCCGGGCCCCGCACAGGATTAACGTGCGTTTCGTAGCGTGCAGTTGCTTGGCGACCTCTTCCATGGCGAACAGACCGGTCGCATCGAGCGCCGTCATATTCCGTAATCGCAGAATCACGACCGGCGGCAGCTTGTGCAGGTTCTCCGTGACCGCGTAAATCTTGTCGGTCGCGCCAAACAAAAACGGCCCGTGAATGCGGAAGATTGTGGCGTAGTAGGGAATGTCCTTGTCCTGCAGAATGTGGACGCGCCCGTCTTCGACGTAGTCGTCGGTCACTCGCGACACCGTTGTCGTCGAGGCTACGCGGCTGATGAACAGCAGCGCCGCCAGGATCATCCCCGCTTCCACCGCTACCGTGAGGTCGGCGAACACGGTCAGCGCAAACGTCACCAGCCAGATGCTGATATCTGTCTTAGTCAGCTTCAGCAGCTGCGGAATCTCGCGCCACTCGCCCATGTTGTAGGCGACGATCATCAGAATCCCCGCCAGAGCTGCCATCGGCACATAGCTCACCAGCGGCGCCGCAAACAGCAGGATGCACAGCAAGGTCAGCGCATGGATCATCCCCGCCACCGGCGACTGGGCCCCGGAACGGATATTCGTCGCCGTGCGCGCAATCGCTCCCGTGGCCGGTAATCCGCCAAACATCGGCGAGAAGACATTCGCCACGCCTTGTCCGATCAACTCGACATTAGGATTGTGCCGGTCGTTGCTCATGCGGTCCGACACCACCGCCGACATCAGCGATTCAATCGCGCCCAGCATGGCGACCGTAAACGCCGGCCCCAACAGCCCGTGGATCAAGTCCGTGCGGAATTTCGGAATTTGCAGATGCGGCAGGCCTCCCGGAATCCCGCCGAATCTCGTGCCGATCGTTTCCACCGGCAGCTTGAAAAAATAGACCGCGCTGGTGGCCAGCAGCAGCGCGACGATCGGGCCGGGAATACGAGGGGAAAGGCTGCGGCAGATAATCAGCGTCAGTAGCGTGAACACCGCGAGCGCGGTCGCCTCGAACGACAGCGTATGGAAGTTAGCTCCCAGCGCTTCCATTCGCAGCCAGAAGACACCCGGAACCTTGTCGAGATGCAGCCCGAAGAAATCCTTCACCTGCGTGCTGGCGATCAGAACCGCAATGCCATTAGTAAAGCCGATCACGACTGGCCGCGGAATGAACTTCACCGCCGTGCCCAGGCCGGTAAGTCCCATGATGACCAGCAGCAGACCCGCCATCACCGTGCACATGAACAGCCCATCCACGCCGTGCGCTGCCACAATTCCTGCCACGACAACGACGAATGCGCCGGTTGGCCCGCCAATCTGCGTCTTCGACCCACCCAGCGCCGAGATCACGAATCCGGTGACGATGGCGCAATAAATCCCCGCCTGCGGAGTCAATCCCGATGCAATGGCAAACGCCATGGCCAGTGGCAGCGCTACCAGCCCCACCGTAACCCCAGCGATCAAATCGAGAAGAAGTTTGTGCCGGTCATAGTCCCGCAAACAGAGGACAGACTTCGGAAGCCAATTTTCATTAAGGAGAACACGCGCCATTTTTACATTATCGCCCCACCGCCCGGAATCGGCTAGAAGATGTACCCAGAGCCAAAAAACCGAACGAACATGTACTTCGCAGAGACGTTGCTTGCAACGTCTCTGCCGCAGGAGCCACGAACCCTTGTGCTACCGTGAACGCTTCCGCCACCGTGGAAGAGCGGCGCTTTCAGCGCCGAGTCGGGCTTCAGCCCCCGTGGGCGTGTTCCTTGCCAGAACCACTCTTCCCGGACCCTGTCGGCGGACGCCGACGCTTGTAGAATCACCCCATGCCGCTCTTGCGAACCATGGGATGGCTGGCCTGCGTCGTCTACTCCACCGTCCCCTCGTTCTGGCTGATGGTCCACCCTCGGGCGCATCGCTGGCGGGAGAGCGAGCGTTCTCCGTTCCGCGTGCTTGTTCCGGTCTGGATCGTCATGTGGGTCGGTATAGGCGCCCTGACCGCCCCGTGGCGACGCGTAGCGCTGTATTCGACCCTCTGGAGCTGGATTCCCGCGGCGCTTCTCTTTGCCGTGGGTATCTATATTTATTCCCACTCCGGCGCACACTTCAGCCTGGCCCAACTCGGTGGCCTGCCGGAGGTTCGCCCCGGGCATCAGGACAACCGCCTTGTGACCACCGGCATCCGCGCCCGCGTGCGCCATCCCGTCTACCTGGCTCACCTCTGCGAGATGTTGGCCTGGAGCGTTGGGACAGGCCTGGTCGTCTGCTGGCTGATGACCGGATTCGCGATCATCACCGGAGCGGTGATGATTCGGATGGAGGATAACGAACTGGAGGAGAGATTCGGCAAAAAGTACTGCCACTACAGAGAGTGTGTACCTGCGGTGCTGCCGCGATTCTGGTGACGCCTGCCGATCATTTTACCCACATCACAAGAGCCCAATTTCACTGCCGCCCACCACGAACACTACCGAACCCGAAACCGGCACAGTCTGGCCGCAGAAGAGCAGGGGGCGGAAACTCCACTTCGAAATATGAGCGCACAGTAAAGACTGGACTTGCTCCCCCGTTACGGACACCTTAGAGCGTACCTTGTCGGTTGCAATCTCTCTTACCACGACGCCTCCGCAGGCAGTGACTTTTCCTGTTTCATCGAAGGACACGCCGACAGAGGCTATGTCATCGATGAGGGAGTCCTTCATGTTTGCTGGCAATGTGATGCGCTTGTCGGATTTCTTGATGTAGTCCTTTAGTATTCCATAGCTCATTTTGTATGGGTGCCCCTTCCCAAATGTCTCGTGGCCGCAAATCGGAGCGTCTTGCCCGGTTGATGATGCGACAAGCACCCACGTTGAGAGTACTAACGCCGCTAATCGTGCGCGTTGCATAGACGTTCCCCCACATAATACGACATGAGCCCATTCCAACGGTCCTCGCGGTCTTCCCGCTATAATCCGATTTGGCTGAAAGCTGATAGCTGACGGCTGAAAGCTCCCTTCATGCGCTTCGAACTCTTCATCGCGTCCCGCTACCTCCGCGCCAAACGCCGGCAAGCCTTCATCGGCATCATCACCGGGATCTCCATTGCCGGAGTCGCGGCCGGAGTCGCCTCGCTCGTGGTCGCCCTGGCCATCAACAACGGCTTTCGCCAGGATCTCCAGCAGCGCCTGCTCGGCTCAACTTCGCACATCAGCCTGCAGCGCATCGCCGATGATGGCATCAAGGACTGGCCCCCGCTCATGGACCGCCTATCCAAGCAGCCTCACATAGTCGCCGCAGCCCCGGCCATCTTCGAGCAAGTCCTGATCTCCCGCGGCCCGCGGGCCCGCGGTGCCGTTCTCAAAGGCATGATCCCGCGATACGAGAGGAGAGTCGGCGATCTGCTCAACTCGGTAAAAGAAGGATCGGCTGCGCCGCTGGAGGACTCGACCGCACAAATAGAATCAA
The DNA here is from genome assembly GCA_963768265.1 of uncultured Acidobacteriaceae bacterium. Classification (GTDB taxonomy): domain Bacteria; phylum Acidobacteriota; class Terriglobia; order Terriglobales; family Acidobacteriaceae; genus Sulfotelmatobacter. The sequence goes on along the minus strand of CAVYHM010000043.1, from coordinate 46,767 downwards.
AACCAGAGTCAAAAGCAGCGGACAGGAGTGTCCGCTCCACACCAGCCACATCCTCAGAAGCCGAAGAGTCTCCCGACTCGCTCGCCGGTGTCGCAAGGCGACAGGCCGCCATGCCTCCCATCGTCCTCGGCAAAGACATGGCCGACAACCTCGGCGCCACCGTCGGCTCTGATGTCCTGGTCACAAGTCCCCAGGGGGAACTGACACCCTTCGGCATGGTGCCCAAATACAACCGCTTCCGCGTGGTGGGAATCTTCAACTCCGGCTTCTTCGACTATGACTCCTACTGGGCCTTCGCGCGCCTGTCGGACGCGCAGCAACTGTTCGGCCTGGGCAACCTCATCTCCGTGCTGGAATTCAAAGTCGACGATCTCGACCACGCCGACGAAATTTCATATCGAATCGAAGGTGCTGCTGGCAAGGGATTCATGGCAACCAACACGCTTAAGCAGAATAGTGCTCTCTTCAAAGCCCTGAAGACCGAGCGCGTAGTCACCTTCATCACCATCGGACTCATCGTCTTCGTGGCCGCCCTCAACATCCTCATCTCCCTCATTATGATGGTGATGGAGAAGACCAAGGACATTGCCGTCCTCATGTCGATGGGCACCCGCAAAGCTCAAGTGCGAAATGTTTTCATCGCTCAGGGGATGCTGATCGGCATCGTCGGCACCGTCATCGGCCTTGCGATCGGCTACGCCATCTCCTACGCCGGAGGCCACTACCACATCATTTCGCTGTCGCCCGAGGTCTACTCCATCGACTACGTCCCCTTCGCTCCCAGGGTGAGCGACGGAGCGATCGTCGCCCTCGTCGCAATAGGAATCTCTTTCGTGGCCACCCTGTATCCGTCATGGTCGGCCTCTCGCATTCTTCCCGCCGAGGCGCTGCGTTATGAGTAGCGGAGTCTGGCGGGAAAGTTGCTTGGAGGGTTCCGAGGGTGGCGGCAAGGAGCGCAGATCCGTTGCCAGTTTTCGCATCAACACCCGCTGTGACTCAAGTCACATGCCAGGTTTTAGTCCCGGTGTACAGTTTTTCGCATGTATGGATTCTGGAAACGGGATCGCCCGGAAACGATTTCAGTCCACTCCGCACTAATCTTAGGGCGAGTGGGATACTGCCGTTACTGTAAGCTGAAATCCCGCAAACTGCATGCCGGGCTCGGGGTTGGAACGAAAGAGACAACAATTGCATCTAATTGAGGGAGATTCAGTGTTGCGAGTGGAAGGCTTGAAGAAAGCTTTTCGGTCTGGTGAAGCAGAACTGGTGCTCTTTGAAAATTTGACGTTCGACGTGAGGCGAGGCGAAATGCTTGCCATCGTAGGGGAGTCAGGCGCGGGTAAGAGTACTCTTTTACACATCTTGAGCGCTCTTGATCGTGCTTCCGCAGGTGACGTATACTGCGCCAACTTGCGATTGAATTCGTTATCCCACGACCAAGCCGCCGACTTTCGCAACCGGGAAACCGGTTTCGTGTGGCAATTTCACTATTTGCTCCCGGAATTCACGGCGGCGGAAAACGTTGCTATGCCGTTGCTTATGCGGGGCGAGACCTGGCAGAAGGCGGAGCCCCAAGCTTCGCGCTGGTTACGCGAGGTCGGACTGGAGCAGCGCGCCCATCATCGCTCCGGCGAGCTTTCTGGCGGTGAGCAACAACGGGTGGCACTGGCCCGGGCTCTCATCACTGGGCCCAAGTTGCTGCTGGCAGATGAGCCGACCGGCGACCTCGATGGACAGACGGCGGAAGCGGTTTTCGCATTGATTGCGCGTTTGCATCGCGAGCACCAACTGACCTCCCTCATCGCAACGCATAATTTGTCATTCGCCCGCCGCTGCCATCGTGTTTTAAGGTTGCAGCGCGGGCACGTGGAAGAAATACATCCGGATTCGCTTCCGGTGTCAGCAGTTTGACGAGGAGCAACATAAGTAAGACAAAGTGCAGGAGAATGGCAGCAAGGTGAGCAGGCAGGTACGGCCCGAAGGAAACCTCATTCGGTTCCTTCGGTAACGTGATCAAAGGGTTAAGGAGAGGATTCGGCGTTTGGTTTCTCGGCCCTTTGATTGCATAATGTAATCAGGTTGGGTCCAGGGTTCGGTAGGTCGGGCAGGACGAGTTCTTCTCGACCGGGAAGGTCAAAGGGAAGGGCCTATGTTCGAACGCTATACGGAGAAAGCCAGGCGCGTAATCTTTTTCGCACGCTATGAAGCCAGCCAGTTCGGGTCTCCTTACATCGAGACTGAGCATCTGCTTCTCGGACTCCTGCGCGAAGACAAAGCCCTGACGAATCGTTTCCTGCGGTCCCATGCCTCGGTCGAGTCCATCCGCAAGCAGATCGAGGGACACACCACCATCCGAGAGAAGGTCTCGACCTCGGTCGATCTACCGCTCAGCAACGAGTGCAAACGCGTACTCGCCTATGCCGCTGAGGAAGCGGAGCGCCTGTCGCATCGCCACATCGGCACGGAACATTTGTTGTTAGGTCTGTTGCGAGAGGAAAAGTGCTTTGCCGCAGAGATTCTGCATGAGCGTGGCCTGCGCCTTTCGACCATCCGCGAAGAACTGGCCCGCAGCACCCAGGAGAAGGCGCAGCCGCAACGTCAGCGCGAATCTTCGCTGCTCAGCGAGTTCTCTCGCGACCTCACTCAGGCCGCCACCGATAGCCAACTCGATCCGCTGGTCGGCCGCGAAGGCGAAGTCGACCGAGTCATTCAGATCCTCTGCCGCCGCACCAAGAACAATCCTGTGCTGATTGGCGAGCCCGGCGTAGGTAAGACCGCCATCGTCGAAGGCCTCGCCCAGCGCATCGCCGACGGCGAGGTGCCGTCGTTCTTGGCCGACAAACGTATCCTCGCTCTCGACCTGTCGCTCATCGTGGCCGGCACCAAGTACCGCGGCCAGTTCGAAGAGCGGCTGAAGACCATCATGAAAGAGCTCATGGAGTCGCAGAACTCCATCATCTTTATTGACGAGTTGCACACCCTGGTAGGAGCCGGCTCAGCCGAAGGCTCGCTTGATGCCGCCAACATTCTGAAGCCCGCCCTGTCCCGCGGCGAGATTCAGTGCATCGGCGCCACCACGCCCGGCGAATATCGCAAATCGATCGAGAAGGACCGGTCGCTTGAGCGCCGCTTCCAAGCCGTCAAAGTTCCGCCGCCGAACGAAGCCGACGCCACTAAGATCCTGTTCGGCATCAAGGATCGCTACGAGAAGTTCCACGCCGTCACCTACACCGACGAAGCTATCAATTTCGCGGTTTCGCATTCGAACCGCTACATCCCAGACCGTTTTCTGCCCGACAAGGCGATCGATCTGGTCGATGAAGCTGGCGCCCGCGTCAAGCTGCGCCAGACTTCGCTGCCCGAAGAGATCACCGAAGTCCAGAAGCGCATCAAGTTCATCGTCCACCGCATGGAGAACGCCATCGCGAACCACGAGTTCGAGAAGGCGCGCTTCTACTCGGACGAGGAACGCAAGGAGCGCGAGAACCTGCGCGCCCTTCGCGAAAAATACCACCTCGATGAATCCTCCACCGGCGTAGTCGGCCGGGAGGACATCGAGGACGTGGTATCGCGCTGGACCGGCGTCCCCGTCACTTCGATCAAAGAAGAAGAGACGCAGAAGCTGCTGCGCATCGAAGAAGAACTGCACAAGCGCATCATCTCGCAGGACAAATCGATCAGCGCGCTCGCCCGCGCCATCCGCCGCTCCCGCGCCGGCCTGAAAAACCCGAACCGCCCCATCGGCTCGTTCCTGTTCCTCGGCCCGACAGGCGTCGGCAAGACGGAAGTCGCCCGCACCCTGGCCCAGTTCATGTTCGGCACCGAAAAAGCCCTGGTCCGGTTCGACATGTCCGAGTTCATGGAGAAGCATTCGGTCTCGAAGCTGATCGGTTCGCCTCCGGGATATGTCGGCTACGAAGAGGGCGGCCAGCTCACCGAGCGCGTCAAGCGAGCGCCCTATTCCGTCGTGCTGCTCGACGAAATCGAGAAAGCGCATCCGGATGTTTTCAACATCCTGCTGCAAGTCTTTGAAGACGGCCAACTGACCGACGGTCTCGGCAACACGGTGGACTTCAAAAACACGATCATCATCATGACGTCGAACATCGGCGCCCGCCATCTGCAGCGCCGGGAGGGCCTGGGCTTCGCCTCGACCAAGGAAGACGCGATTGCCGACAAAGTCGAAGAACTCGTAAAGAACGAAGTCAAGCGGACCTTCAACCCCGAGTTCCTCAACCGCCTCGACGAAATCATCATCTTCAACGCGCTCAACGAAACCGATCTGATCCAGATTCTCGAACTCATGGTCAACCAGCTCAACCAGAACCTGGCGCAGAAGGCGATAACGGTCACCGTCGCCGACGACGCCAAGAAGTGGATCCTCAACCAGACCCTGACCGACCGCAGCTACGGCGCGCGCCCGCTGCGCAGGGCCCTGCAGAAGTACATCGAAGACCCGCTGTCCGAGGCGTTGATCCAAGGCACCATCACCACGCGCCCCGCGTTCATCGAGGTCTTCCTGGAAGACAACAAGCTCTTCTACCGCCCCGTAGATTCCGAAAAGGCGGAAGGCGTCTTGTTGTACGAGAACTGAAGTTGAAGATTGTGTGGGACCGGGTCTCTGACCCGGTCAGGCCGAGCAAAGCTCGGCTGGGTTTCAGGCCGCCAGCGAGAAGCTGGCGGCTTTTGTTTGGCTGTTGTTGTATATCCGGCACGCCGGCACGCATCCCTGGCATCCCCGCGGCTTTTCTTTGCGACCTTTGCGGTTCCGATGAATCCGTTACCTAGTCGTAGCCTGCAGGGGAATTTCTCATGCACAAAGTCAACATCGCTGAAAAATTCGCGAAGATCACCGAATACTGGAAGCCTTACGTCGGCGCCGAGCTCAACGGCCAAATGGTGAAGTTCGACAAGCTCAAGGGCGAGTTTGTCTTCCACCATCACGACCACGAAGACGAAATGTTCCTCGTCGTCAAAGGCCGCTTCCGCATGGAATTCCGCGACCATCACGAATGGATCGAAGAAGGTGAGTTCATCGTAGTTCCGCGCGGAGTCGAACACCGCCCCGTCGCCGACGAGGAATGCTGGCTCCTCCTGTTCGAGCCGGCCGGAACCCTGAACACTGGCAACGTCATAAACGAGCGCACCGTGGCGCAACTCGAACGAGTGTAGACTCGTAGCCGCTACGTTTACCCAGGATTATGGAACTCATCCTTTACTCCGCCTTCTGGTGCCCCGACTGCCGTGAAGCCAGGCGCTTTCTCGCCAAACACAATATTCCCTACAAAGAAATCGATATCGAGACCACCCCCGGTGCCGCCGACGAAGTCGTCAAACGCACCGGCAAACGTGCCATTCCGCAGTTCGTAATCGACGGCGAATGGGTCCAGCCCTACCGCGCCGGCAAAGGCTTCCTCTACGACGAAATGGCCAAACGCCTCGGGATCAAGCACCCCTAGCCGCGTACCTCCTCCGGCGACGCCCGGCAACTTTCGTAACCCGCGTTAGCTCAAGAGCAACTCCGGCGCCCGGGTTCTCCGTTATCATTCACGACGGCGAGTCAGGCTGTAACTCTTCGGTGGACGGGAGCCAGATTTGAGAGTTTTCTTTTGTATTGCGTCGTTCCTGCTTCCCCTCGCAGTCCTCGCGCAGGATCAGCCTGTTTCCGCCCCCGCGTCCGTTGCCTCGTCGATCAAGGTCCGTCAAATCCTCAATCGCGGCCTCGGTGGAATGATCGGGGCTTACACCGACCGTCCTCCCGATCTAACCCTGATTCCGCACGGTGAACGTGCCCGCAAGGGAAACGTCTGGGTGCAAACCGTCGGCTCGGGTCTTCTTATCGTAGGAGAAGTTGACGGAGAACGTCCCGAATTCCCCCGCAACAAGAACCTGATTCTCGAGAAAGATCATATTGAGATCTGGCTGGCCGACGGCAGAGATCCCGACCTGCCTCCGATAGGCTGGGGAAACCAGTTCGACCAGGTCACCTTGGCCAAGGGTGCCGACTCATGCGCCGAGTGGGCGCGCCGAGCGGACACTCCCGCCGCCCCCGACGCTTCGGGCGCCGAGAAGCGCTGCCGCACCTGGGCCGCAACCCAAACTGAATACCGGCCGTTCTTCAAGCGCCTCTTCGTTCGGCAATGGCTGTTAACGCCCGACTATGCCATCGAATCCTACGCCACACACGCCTACGACAAAATCACCGCACGCTTCGCCAGCGACCGGCCCGACAATGAAGAGATCCCTGCCTCGCTTCTGCCGGTGAGCCAATTGCAGATGTGGCCTGGCCCTGGCAAGGATCGCGTCGGCTACACCTTCGAGATCATGATCCCGTTCACTTCCTTTCCCCCGCTTTCGTCCACCGAACTGCAAGATCTTCGCCTGATGGTGGACGTATTCAATCCGGCGCCACCGGGCAAGAAAGTTGGGACCTATTCGACCTCATCCCCATCTCGCGCCTACGGCAAGCCGGAGACCTTCAACCGTCTGCGCCTCGATCCCCTGCAGCAATTTCACCTGACGCCATGCGATCTTCCCCTCGCGGCAACGGATAAGTACGGCGACGCACGCGCAGCCTGGTTCATTCCCAAGTCCAACCAAGCCGTCGATTTCGAGCACGATGCATTCATCATTGTGAACGACGGCTCCGGCTATCAATATGAGCCCGATGTGCTATCGCCCGTGGCGCGCCCCGTGCACTTTTTCTGGCATGGCATCGCGGAAAATGAATGGGTCTGCGGACCACATCTGAGCTATCGCAAAGGCGAAAAGCTTCAAACCTTCGAAGTAGACGTCGATGAGGACGGTTTCGACGCCCGTCACCTGCCCGGCGGCGACTTGCTCATCAAAGTCGGCCCCCGTGTCTACGGTTCCGAGTTTGGGTCCGGGACGTGCGGCGCATGCCCTCGCACCGAGTTGCGCATGCTCCGCCTCGGTGCCGATGCGAAAGCGCAGGAAATGCTCCGCCTCGGCGGCATCGTCGACAACGGCTCAGGCGCCTCTCAGGATTTCTCCCTGTCCCGAGACTGGTCTCTGGTCGTGCAATACGACCAGGGCGCCACGGACGATCAGGGCAAGTCGGCCCCATGGTCCGCGACCACCTGGTGTCGTGGCGAAGCCGCGTACGCGCAGTGCAACCACGAAGATGACGTCCAGCCACCCAATCCCCCTGTGTTGAAAGAACTGCGCAACGCCGACTAAACCCTGCGCTAGGATCAATGCCGGGACCCGCCCGTTGAACCGTGCACCAACGAACGACCTTCCCTATATCGCACGGTCATCATCTTCAGTACCGTAGCCAAACCCGCGCCCACCGGGCGAACATAAGGACTCCAATTCACGGTCTCACCCAGCGTCCCCCCGCTAAGAGACTGAAACAAAACGCTCGGAGCCAATCGCCTCAACCCTATGGACGAATCTCGCACCTCCGAACCGGATCCCGCGGAACCTAAGATAGCCGTGCCATCGACCGACGAGGCTCAAGCTTTGCCTGAGTCCAGCCCGGTCTGCGACAGCTGGCAGCAAACGGTGCAGGCGGTCCTGGCCCTGGTAATGTTCCTGGGAGCCCTCGCCATGGTGCGCTACTACGGACCGCGGACGGCCGACGGAGTCCCTCCCGACGATCTGCAAAAACAAGTTCACGCGTTGACCGCCCAGATTGAAGAGTTCAAGCAGGAACAGGAGATGCCGGCTCTGGTGCTCAGCCGCTATCGCAACTCCATTGGCTACATTTACGGCGTCTATCAGGTTGGCTTTCCCAACCAGCGTCCCGCACTTCGCGCACGAGTTTCCGGCACCGGATTCCTTGTCGGCGATAGCCTGGTGGCCACCAACCGTCACGTCGCTGAACCCTGGTTTGGGGACTCCGAGGCGCAAGCCCTTATCCATCGCGGCGCAAGTGCCATGCTCGAAAACCTCGTGATCTTTTTCCCGGGATCTCCCACTCCCGTGAGCCTGTCGCCTGCGTCGGTCTCGAAGATCTCTGATCTCGCGATCCTACGCGCCCAGAACTCCGATGTCCTCCGCAGCGTGCCCTCTCTGCCCCTGGCCAGTTCGCCCAGTTCCCCCGGTGAGCACGTCACCGTGATCGGCTATCCCATGGGAATCGCCGGCATGGTAGCCAAGTCTCCATCCAGCATTTATGACCGCCTCGCCTATCGTCACAACGACATCAGCGCCGCCAGCGAACTTGCGGCGTTGTCGCTGATTCGTCCTTCAGCAACCTGGGGACACCTCGGCGATGTAGTTGGCGACAAACTCATCTACGACGCACCCACTGCCCACGGCGGCAGCGGCGGCCCGGTGTTCAATGCCAAGGGTGAAGTGATCGGCGTGAACTCCGCCTACATGGACGGTTTCTCCGGTGGCACCCTGGGCGTGTCCGTGGAGTCGCTCCGCCCCCTGCTGCAGGAAGCCCAAAAGCCACACTAGTGTCCCGAGTCAGAAGTTCGAGCCCCAGCCAGCGACGGTCCTTTCATAATGCCCCTTTACCGTTTTCTGAAAAGGCTGGTGATTCGTATCAGGGCATCGCTTAAAAGCAGCGCAGAAACTAGGAATGCTCTAGTTTCCTTGTCGGAATGCACTCCTTCCCGTGGAAGAGCGGCCCTTTCAGGGCCGCGTAAAGCCGAAAGCACTGCGGGCTTTAGCCCCCGTGGTCGTCATTTGGTGCGTCGACGGACTTTTTCCGGATCGCAATTCTTCGCATAACTCTTTGTGAAGTATCAACCGCATGACCCGTCAAAAAGTTATTACCACTTTGCCTCGAGCGTGCTTCGTTTCCAGATACCGGATCGCCTCAGGGACTTCATTCAGTTTGTAGCGTCTGTCGATGACCGCCGTTAACTTTCCTGCCTGCATGAGGTCGCGCATGACGGTCAGGTCCTCTTTGTTCGGTCTTGCCAGAAACATGACCAGCTTCTGGCTTACGAACGGTGACAACACAAGCGCCTTGATCGGACGCGCCATAAGACCGATCATCCACCGGCTGCCCGGTCCTCCAGCCAACAGCAATATCCCCTTGGGATTTACAACGCGCCTGCATTCTGACAGCGAGCGATTCCCAATGAGGTCGAACAGCACGTCGTAACCTTCCCCACTCTTGGTGAAGTCCGCTTGCGTGTAATCAATGACACGATCCGCCCCGATCGATCGGACGATCTCTACATTGTGGGTGCTGCATACGCCGGTCACATGAGCGCCAAACACCTTGGCGATTTGCACCGCGAACGTGCCCACTCCTCCCGCCGCGCCATTAACCAAAACCTTCTGCCCCGGCTGAACGTGTCCCTTGCCGCGCAGACCCTGCAATGCCGTGAATGCCGCCACCGGTGCGGAAGCTGCTTGCTCGAACGTGACGTTCTGCGGTTTCATCGCTAATGTCGACTCGGGAGCGCACACATACTCGGCGAAGGCCCCCTGGCAAATCCAGACTTTTGCGCCCGAACCTTGCGGGTATCTGATTGCCACGCCGAAGACCTCATCGCCCGGTTTGAACTGAGTCACGTCCCGGCCCACCGCTTCAACCTGCCCGGCCACGTCGACGCCGAGTTGTGTGATCTTTGGTTTGAACAGCCCGCTTAGGAGACGAAAGGTATAGGGCTTGCCTTTCATCAAGCCGCCGTCCAGTGGATTGAGGGAAGCTGCGCGAACTTCTATGAGGACTTCACGTTCCCGGGGAACAGGCTTTTCAACGTCCTTGACCTCGATAACTTCCGGCGGGCCGTACCTGGTATAGACGGCGGCTTTCATGCCTGATCTCCTATGAGGAAAGGCGCGGCTGCTTTACAGCGATCTTGCAAAGAGTTTACAAGCAGCAAACAAAAAGGTTGCGGTACGGCAAGTACCGTAGACGTGATTACGGTGAACATGCGCAGAGCACGCCGTAAGTTACGATTTTATGAATTCATTTCTCCCGACTTTCTGCCCAGGTACGCGACTGCCCCGTCATCCTCATGCCCTGAGGATCTTCCTGCTGGTGTTTGCGCTGGCAACGTCTTTACCAGGTCACGCCGCCGGTCCTAACGATCGAGTGACCGGCGTAGCAGGCGAAAGCTGGCTCAACCACCTCCACCGGACGTTAGAAGACACCAGCATGGGCAAAACCGGGCGCTTGGGACTACCTACGTCGGTGTCCTCGGAGGAATCCCCCAGCTGGCAACGGGCACTATCCTACGATTTCAGTGGGCAGGCCGTAACACTCAAAGGTGCGGACCTTTACCGCCTGAACTGCCAGGGATGCCACGGTGAATCCGGCCTCGGCGCTCCTCCTGAAATCAATTCGGTCATCAATCCAGTCCGCTCCGCTTCCGTCGCCCTAATCATGGAGCGAATGAAAAAGGTTGGAATGGACATGAGCCGTGCGGACGCGGCGGAACTTGCCAACCAATCGAAGACCGCACTGCTGCAACGGCTGCACAATGGCGGTACGGACATGCCGCCCTTCCCCCACTTAACCGAATCAGAGGTCCGTGCGATCCTCGCCTACCTGAACCAACTTGCGGGCGTGCCCGGCGCGGAAAAGCAACAAGTGGCCGTGGAAGAATCGTCTTTCCGCGTCGGCCAGCACATTGTGAAATCTACTTGTCACATTTGCCACAATGCGGCGGGGCCGAACCCCAACCCAGAACAGATCTCGAAGGGCGCGATCCCACCGCTTAGCACGCTGACGACGCGGACAAGCCTGCCCGAATTCGTCCGCAAAATTAGGAGCGGGGCACCGATTGTGATGGGAACACCGCCACTGCCTTGCCGCGGCAGGATGCCGGTCTTCTACTACCTGAGCGAGAACGAAGCCGCGGACGTGTACTTGTACCTGCAGCGCTACCCGCCGTACCAATACGCCGTTCTTGATCCAGTAAACCCCGCTCCTAAACCGGACCAGGCAGCAACAGGAACGGTTATGGCCTTCGTACCGACCACGGAAGCGGCGAGGGCTCACCAGTCAACCAAAGACGCCGGCATGAGAGTTGTCACTGTGCCGTTGATCGCAGAAATGTTCGTAGCCCTGCTGTTTGCGGGAGGTCTGGGGTTCACATGGCGCGAGTTCAGGAGGCTGACGAAGAAAAGCCAGGCCCGCAAAGTCTTCGTGATCGGCGCGGCCAACGTCGCCCTCGACGCGACCGACACCATGTCCCTGGAAAATCCCAACCGCGAGTCTGAGCGCGTAATAGAGTTCGCGGCTTCCGACAATGTCGCGGCCGTAGTGCCGGAGGATGATCACGCGGCTGCGAATTATTTGCGATTACACCATGCCGACCATCGCTCCTTCGAGAGTTCATGGCTGGCACGCCGACTTGAAGATGAGGATTCCGTCGCTTAACCCTCCTCCCATTTTGGAATAGTGTCGTGGTCGGCGGCTGTTTCTTCATCGCGATCGCCACTGGCTCGAAATAAACTGGGTTCGTGCTCAACCGCAGCAACCCTCGCATCGGCCTGGCGACCGCCGCCGGCGTCGTCGTCGCATTGTTGCTCAGCGAAATCTCATTACGCCCCTGGGCCGGCCAGCTGTACCGCTTCGACGTTCAGCCGCTCTCAGCCGACCGAATTCAGTCCCCAACCAAAATCGTCAGGTACTACGGCGAAGGCATAGCCACATCCCATTTCTCACCGAGCCGCGCCAGACTCACTGGGAGGGCCCCCGTCGCCAGCGCTCCTTGGATCGTGATCATGGGGGATTCCTTCGTCGAAGGCCTCCAAATCAACGATTCCGAAACCATGGCGCGGTCGTGGAACGGCTGGCCCCGCCGTCTGACCCCATCAATGTTCGGCAATATGGTTGGCCAGGAGCTTCGCCTCCGAAATATGTCATGGAGGGCCCAAATGTTTTGCGGCTCTGGAATCCCAGCATGGTGGCGGTGATTGCCAATGCGAACGGTTTCCGAACCGCCGCGCTCGACACTCAGTGGACGACGGCCAAAATTCGTGGCGACAATCTACTGATTCAGCCTGTCTCCCCAAATCGCCTCTCCTTGCCTGTCAGAGTGTGGTTCGCAATGAGGCACTCAGCCCTTTTTGAAATCGTGACCTCAAGGTTCGTTCTCGACATTTCCCCAGAAATCCCTGGCGTCCACACGTTCCACTCCACCGCAGAGGCGGCGCAAAGAACTCCCAGCGATGCGGAAGTACTCCCGATGATGGTTCGCCTTCTGAAAGAAACTTACGGCGACCGTCTCTTCCTGGTCTATGCCGCCGAGCCATCCTTGACATCGACCCAGCCAGAACCGGAGGAAACCGAGACGTTGCTCCAATGTCGCATGCAGGGTGTGCGCTGCGCTTCGACCGGACCTTACCTTCGCGAAGCTCTTCAATCGCTCCAGTACTTCGGCAGCGGGTTTTCCAATAGCGCGCCGGGAAAAAGGCCATTACAACGCCCGCGGACATCGCCTCGTCGGCGAACTGATTTGGTCCGAGTACCGCTCGCGCATCGCGGGAGCTGCGCACTAGTGGTCTTCACGTCGTGGGCATTCGTTGGCTTTTTCTTGTGCGTGCTGAGCGCTCTGGCTCTGGTCCGATCGCGCACTTCCCGGCAACTCATCATTTTAGTGGCGAGCATTTTCTTCTACGGATATTGGAACAAACTCTATCTCTTGCTGCTGGCCGCGCCCAGCATCATCGACTATTACTGCGCCATACTGATCGAGGCCTCCAACCAGCCGCGTCGGCGAAAGTTCTGGGTCGTGGTCAGTCTGGCCAGCAATCTAGGACTCTTGGCCTACTTCAAATATGCCAATTTCTTTCTGTCGAACATCGCGACCTGGTTCGGCCGCGATTTCGAGCCCCTGGACATCGCGCTTCCGATTGGCATCTCTTTCTACACGTTCAAAACTCTCAGCTACACGATCGATGTATACCGTGCCGAACTTCCTGCCTGTCGAGACTGGTGGAAGTACGCGATGTTTGTCACCTATTTCCCTGAGTTGATTGCGGGCCCTATCGTTCGCGCCTCCGTGTTTCTGCCGCAAATGACGCGATCCCTGAAGCCCTCCGGCAAGCGCGCCATCGTCGGCCTTGAACTGATTCTGCTTGGTGTCACCAAGAAATTGCTCATCGCGGACCGCATGGCGGTGTTGGCCGATGCAGTCTTTGAACATCCCCACTTTTTCTCTCCCTTGACCGTTGCCAGTGGTGTCGTCGCTTATTCTTTGCAGATCTACTGTGACTTCTCCGGTTACTCGGATATTGCCATCGGCGTTTCGAGGATTATCGGCTTCGACCTTCCGGAGAACTTCAATATGCCTTATCTATCCACATCGATCACGGAGTTCTGGCGCCGCTGGCACATGACACTGTCCAAGTGGCTGCGGGACTATCTCTACATTCCGCTCGGTGGGAATCGCCGCGGTCGCTTCCGCACCTACTTCAATCTATTAATGACGATGCTCCTCGGTGGACTGTGGCACGGTGCGAACTGGACGTTCGTGATTTGGGGAGGCTGCACGGTCTCGCGCTCGCTGGGCACAAGCTTTGGATCGAGACGAGCAAGGGCCGCTACAAAATACCGCGGTTTCTCTCCTGGGCGGCTACCTACGTCTTCGTATGCTTCGGCTGGATCTTCTTTCGCTCCCCCAATTTCACAACCGCAGCAGTGATTCTGCGAAAGTTGGTGCTGCTGGATCGAACCGGCATTGGTTATCTATATCTGCCGCTGCTGCTGGCGATCCCGCTAGTGTTCGGAGCGCACGCTCTCGGTCGCTATGTGGGAAGCCTAGCCGCCGCGAGTGAGGGAATCAGATATATCCGCCCGCCACATTGGGCCATGTCCTTATACAGCAACTGCGGGGAACGGTTAGCATTGAAGCCTCATTCCGCAGCCGGGTATTACATCCTTCTACCCTTTCCGGGCTTTGTCGGGGGATTTATCATCACCCTCTGGCTCCTGGTGCTCTATTTGTTTTCATCAGTCAATACAAACCCTTTTATCTATTTTCAGTTTTGATGGGTGTTGCGGAAGGAGACGGAATAGCCATTTCAAGTTGGGTGTCACCCTGGCACAGCCGTTTTTCAGGCGGAGCGAAGACCCTGCCCTGAGTGCAGCCGAAGGGATCTCACGGAGAAATGGATCCTCCCTAGAGCGGAGGGCCCAGTTACTAAAGTTATTGTCCGTCGGTACTTGGCAATTGTGACCGTCGGCTGCCTGTGATGTGATCAACCTGTCGGGCAAGAATCAGTCCAAGAGGTGGCTCTTTTCCGCCCAGGACCTGAGGTCTGTTTCATGAATTGGTACTTCCTTTTTTTCTTCGTGTCGGGATTTTGCGGCATCCTCTACGAAATCGTCTGGCTCCGCTTGTCCATGGCCCAGTTCGGAGTCACCAGCGCCCTGGTTGCGATTGTGCTCTCCATGTTCATGGCTGGATTGGGCTTGGGCTCATGGGGCAGCGGATATCTGGTGCGCCGCTATGGCCAGCAAGCCGGCATTTTCGGCCTGCGACTCTATGCCCTCGCCGAGTTTCTGATCGGCATCTCCGCATTGCTCGTGCCCCTCCAATTACAGTGGGGACGCGCCCTGCTGGAAACCACCGGCCTCCCTTCCTCTGGAGCGTACTACCTGGCGTCCGGAGCCTGGATCGCCCTCACCTTGATTCCCTGGTGTGCCTGTATGGGCGCAACCTTTCCTCTGGCGATGGCCTCGATCAAGAACACCTTCCAGCAGGAGTCGTCCAGTTCCTTCAGCTTTCTCTATCTTGCGAACGTCGTCGGAGCGACTGCCGGCGCCATCATCCCGTTACTTCTGATTGAACTCTACGGCTTTCGAGGAACCCTCATCGTTGGCGCTGCATTAAACACCTCGCTGGCCATCTCCGCGTTCGTGCTTTCAACTCGGGTTCGTGCGGGGCAAAGCACTACTTCTTCCCAACAAGTTGCGCCTGAGATTCCTCGCCCATCAGTCTCGCCCCGCCGCCGCCCGCTGGTCCTGCTATTTGCGACCGGCTTGACCAGCATGGGTCTCGAAGTCGTGTGGATCAGGCAATTCACCCCGTACCTGGGCACGATGGTGTATGCGTTCGCCGCCATCCTCGCCCTGTACTTGGTGTCTACGTTAATCGGTTCCAAGATTTATCGCCTGTGGGCAAGAAAGCAAAGCAACGAACCCGACCTCATCTGGCTCGGCCTGGGCTTTTGCTCGTTTCTGTCTTTAGCGGCCGGCGATCCTCACTTCCGCCTCTTGACCCTCCTCCGTCCCGTCATCGGAATTGCGCCATTCTCCATGACTCTGGGCTTCATCACCCCCATGCTGGTCGATCGATGGTCCGAAGGAAATCCGGACCGAGCAGGCACAGCCTACGCCACTAATGTCGTTGGATGCATCCTCGGCCCGCTGCTTGCCGGTTTTCTGATGTTGCCGTTTACCAGCGAACACTGGGTGATCTGTATCTTTGCCTTCCCCTGGCTTCTCTTCGGATTGAGTCCCCAGTGGCTGCCGGTGGCTGCCGGTAGACGTCGGCACAGCCTGGCCGCCTATGCCATGGCATTGCTGGCCCTGCAACTGGCGTGGGTGAGCAAAGACTACGAGAGCCAATTTTCGGACTATGCCGTGCTTCGCGACAGCTCCGCGACCATCGTCGCCACCACCGACGATGGAAGGAAACAACTTCTGGTCAACGGAGTCGGAATCACTTCTCTGACTCCCATCACCAAAATGATGGCGCATATGCCGATGGCGTTCCTGAACCGCCCGCCGCAAAATGCCTTGACCATCTGCTTCGGTATGGGCACAACCTTTCGCTCGCTGCTCTCCTGGGGAGTTCCAACCACCGCCGTCGAGTTAGTGCCCAGCGTTCCTCGCATGTTCTCGTATTACCATCCCGATGGAGCCCAGCTCTTGCAGTCACCATTGGCGCACGTCGTGATCGACGATGGACGCCGCTATCTCGAGCGTTCCTCCGAACAGTTCGACGTCATTGCCATCGACCCCCCGCCTCCGATTGAGGCCGCCGGATCGAGCATGCTTTACTCCAAAGAGTTTTATGCCATCCTCAACCAACGCTTGCGCCCAAATGGAATCCTGCAGCAGTGGCTGCCGGAAGGTGACCCTGTGGTGCGCAGCGCTGTGGCACGCGCCTTATTTGAGTCTTTCCCCTACGTCCGCGTTTTCCGGTATCACTCCGACTGGGGCTATCAGTTCCTGGCCAGCCAACAGCCTATTCCCATCCGGATGCCCGCCGAGCTCGTCGCACGAATGCCCGAACCCGCGCTCCACGACATAATGGAATGGCCGTTTGAACCAACGGCACAACTGGAGTTCACCTTCGTACTGCAAAGAGAAATATCGGTCGCTCAGATGATGGCCGACGATCCGAATGCTCCCGCCATGCTCGATGACCGTCCGGTCAATGAGTATGTCCTGCTGCGCAAACTGAAAGGAAGCAGATTCCACACAGATTCTCTCCTCGCCTGGTACGAACACACAAAAGCTCCTTAACTCGATGCTGGTGAAAAAAGCGGGTCGTGCAATCCGCCTTCAGCCGCGTAGCGGCGAAAGAATAAAGCCCACGGCGCAAGCCGTGGGGAAAAATGAGTAGCAAATGAACAAGCCCCGAAAGGGGAGCAAGAAACGTTATAAGACAGACGTCGTAGGGACGTACGCTCCCACGCTCACCCCGACGCATTGCGCGCGAATCCCTTGAGCCATCCCTCCTCGCGCACGTATTCATCCTGATATCGCCGCAGACGCGCAGCCAGAATCGAAGCCCGCCCGAGGTAACCCACCACTTTGCGCTCGTCCCCGCGATCGACAACCGGCAGGCGTCCCACATCAAACTGCAATAGCTTCGCCGCCGCCTCTGAGACGAGTTCATCAGGATACGTCACCATCAGGTGCGTCTTGCCCGCCTCCTGTACGCTCATCGCGCCCGACGGATCCTTATCCAGCGCCCGCATAATGTCGCCACGTGTGATGATGCCCGCAAGCTTCCCTGCCTGATCAAGAATCAGCAGCGCCTGGTGCCTCACAACCGCCGGATCATGCCGCGCAATCCGCTCCGCCAGCGCTTCAACCTTCGTATCGGCCGGAATCACTGGCGCCTCCCGCTCCATAGTTTCTTCGACCGTTGCCTGCGTCAGCGCGTCCGCTTCGTAATCCTGGTGTACGCGCAGTCCGCGCCGCGCGAGCTTTTCGGTCATGATCGAACTCGTGGGCATGAACAGCATTGCGATTCCGTCCGCGATCACCGCCACCAGCATCAACGGCAGCACCGAGTTGTAGTCTCGCGTAATTTCGAACGCAAAAATGATGAACGAAAAGGTCGCTCGCGACGCCGCCCCGAACACCGCTCCCATCGCCACCAGCGCGAACGCCCCTGGCGACAGATGCGCCGCCGGAAACAAATGATTTCCTATCATGGCAAACAGCCCGCCCATGGCCGCGCTCCACATAAAAGTCGGAGCCAGCAGCCCACCCGATGTCCCCGATCCCAGCGAGATCACCAGCGCCGCAAACTTCGCCGCCATCACGATCAGCAGAAGCTTCCACGCGAGCTGGCCATTGAGAATGGACCCAATCGTGTCGTACCCAACTCCAAAAACGCGTGGCACGAAAAATCCAATCACTCCCAGCCCCAGCGCTCCAATTGCCGGCCACCACAGTTCATCCACTGGCAGCTTTTCGAACAAGTCCTCGACCCAATAGAGTGCCTTGCTCAGCGCAACCGCCGCCAGCCCGCACACCAGGCCCAGCACCAGATAAAACGGCAAGGCATGTGGAATCCCAAAGTCCACCGCCGAAACCTGAAACATCGGGCCCGGACCCAGCAGTTGCATGTGCACCGCCGTCGCCAGAGTGCTGGCGACGACCAGCGGAATGAACGACCGCGACTTGAATTCAAACAGCAATAACTCAATCGCGAGAATCACTCCCGCAATCGGAGTGTTGAACGTGGCCGACATGCCCGCCGCAGCGCCGCACGCCAGCAGAACTTTCCTCTCCACCGCCGTCGTATGCAGAACCTGCCCCACCAGCGACCCGATGGCTCCGCCAGTCTGAATGATTGGTCCCTCTGCGCCAAACGGTCCGCCAGTCCCGATCGCGATTGCCGCCGAAATCGGTTTCAACAGCGCCACTCGCGGCTCGATCCGGCTGCGGTTGACCAGCACCGCCTCCATCGCTTCAGGAATTCCGTGGCCTTTGATTTTTGAGGTTCCGTACTTCGCCATCACTCCGACAACGAGGCCGCCGGCAACCGGCACGAGAATGACCCACGCGCCCATATGATGCTGCCCCACACTCGTGAACCCCGTGGACCAGCGATGGAAGAAGAATAGATTCGTGAACAACCCAATCAGCTTGTAGAGAGCGTACGCCACCAGCCCGCCCAGCAGCCCAATGCCAGCCGCAAGAAACGACACCAGCACAATCCGAAACTGCGCCGGAGTAGCAGCCGTCAAGCTCACATTCCTCTGTGTTGCAACCTCATCACTCATAGTCGTAGAGACGTTGCTTGCAACGTCTATGCTGGCGGCACCGCTGACGATCGCGAGACCGGCAGGCAGAATGCTTCCCCACCCATCACGAAAGTTTCCGGGCTCGCGCCAACCCCTGATCTGGCCGCATCACCTTCCGTAGCGCCGCCACCAGGCTGGGCGCCGCACTCTGCAACTCCTCGTGATGATGCAGCGCCAGTTCCGCCAGCACGCGCTCTCCCTTGGGTGTCAGCGCCAGCAACACCTCGCGGCGGTCGTCCTGTGCACGCTCACGCTTGACGTACCCGCCGGATTCGAGTCGGTTCACCAGTTCCACCGCACTGTGATGCTGGACCTGCATCCGGTTGGCCAGCTCCCGGATCCGTGGTCGCACCCCCTCCGGTATCCCTTTGATCGCCAGCATGAGCTGGTACTGCCCCCGCTCCAGCCCCGCCGCCTGCACCGCGTGCTCGCTGAAATGCAGAAACTTTCGAATCTGGTACCGGAACTCGGCTAGGGCTTGATAGTCCGACAGCGTGAGCCTCTTCATGCCGCGATTGTATCGTGCCGCGATAATTCCCAGATATTATATCGTACAACGATATATGACGGAATCACTCCTACCTATGTGGGGACGGCCGCCGCGGCTGTCCAGTCGAGCGAAGCTCGACCTCTGTCCCGATGCTTCGAGGTGGAGTACCCTCTTTATTGCGGCGTCACCCTGAGCGTAGCCGTCCTTCAGGCGGAGCGAAGGATCTCCCTCGCAAACACAACTGCAAGCCTAGGCGCTATTTTCAACTCCCCAGCTAGCCTCTTTCCCGGCATCCATTTAGAATCCTTAGTCCGCCAAGGAGACCCCCACCGTGATCCCGCGCTACACCCGCCCCGAGATGGCGCGCATCTGGAGTGACGAAAACCGCTTCCGCACCTGGCTGGCCGTTGAAGTCGCCGCTACCGAGACCCTCGCTGAGGCGGGCCTGGTCCCCAAGGACGCCGCCAAGGCCATCCGCGAGCGTGCCGACTTCCGCGTCGAACGGATCCACGAGATCGAAGCCGAGGTCCGCCACGACGTCATCGCCTTCACCACCGCCGTCGCCGAAATCGTCGGCCCGCACGCCCGATGGTTCCACTACGGCCTCACCAGCAACGACGTGGTCGACACTGCGCAGGCCCTGCTCATCCGCCAGTCGTCGCAAGTGATTGCGCAGGATCTCCAGCGCCTGGCCGATGTCCTGGAGCGCCGCGCCTGGGAGTTCAAGGACACTCCCATGGTCGGCCGCACCCACGGCATCCACGCCGAGCCCATCACCTTCGGTTTCAAACTCGCGAACTGGTATTCCGAGACCCAACGCAACATCGCGCGCTTCATGGCGGCGGCCGAAGACATGCGCGTCGGCAAGTTCTCCGGCGCCGTCGGCGTTTTCGCCCATCTCACCCCCGAACTAGAAGAAAAGATCTGCGCCCGCCTGGGATTGAAGGCCGCCGCAGTTTCATCGCAGGTGATCCAGCGTGACCGCCACGCCAACTATCTGGCGACGCTGGCCGTGATCGCTTCCACGCTCGACAAGATCGCCACCGAAATCCGCCACCTGCAGCGCACCGAAGTGCGCGAGGCCGAGGAGTTCTTCAGCGAAAAGCAAAAGGGATCATCGGCCATGCCCCACAAACGCAATCCCGTGACCTTCGAACAGATCAGCGGCCTCGCGCGCGTGGTCCGCAGTAATGCTCAGGCAGGATTCGAGAACGTCGCCCTGTGGCACGAGCGTGACATCTCGCACTCCTCGGTCGAGCGCGTCATCCTGCCCGACTCAACCACGCTCGCCGACTATCTGCTGAGCAAGACCGCCAACCTGATCGACACCATGTTCGTCTACCCCGATCGTATGCGCGCCAATCTCGAAAGCACGCGAGGCCTGATCTTCAGCGGACAATTGTTGCTCGACCTGGTCGAGCACGGCGTAAGCCGCGAAGATGCCTACCGCTTAGTGCAATCCCACGCCATGCGCGCCTGGAAAGAAGACCTCGACTTCCACCAGTTGGTTCTGGCGGACAAAGAGATCACGAGCAAAGTCCCGCGCCAGCAAATCGAATACGCCTTCGACCTCCCGCGCCAACTGAAGAACATAGACAAGATTTTCGCCCGCGTCTTCGGCGGGAAAAAACAGACCGGGACGAAGAAGATCACTGCAAAAAAGAAGAAGAAACAAAGCAAGAAATGAAGCGGGTGCCCCATTCTAACGTCGCGCTCTTTGCGACGTTAGAGTGGGGATTTTGACTTATCTCTCAGAAAAACTCTGATCCGAACATTCCTAATCCAGCAGGGGCCGTGCCGACCCACCCAGCAGCGAGTTGTTCATGCCGAAGATGTTGTGATGCCCCTCCGGCCCGCCCCAGGCAAACATCAATTGAACCATGGGGAACGCGCCCGCGCGCAACGTGAATCCCGCCGCATAGGTGTGTCGCAAATGGCTGAATCCCAGATCACCGCGCGTCAGCGCAACCCTGCCCTGGTCAGCCATGAACTTAAATCCAAACGGTCCCCAGATCGAGTGCTCGAAGGTTTCCTGCAGCAGCAAAAGATTCGGCGCCCGATACCGGTAATCCTGATAACTGGGAAGCGCCATCGCGCTATTGATGTCCTGCCCGCCCAGCGTCTGCTGGAAATAAAAAGGCACGGCGCTGGTCGCCGAGTTGATCGACTCCGAAAGCAGGAAGCGCACTCCGACGGACCCGTCCAGATTCCGCGTATGCGGAATTGGAGGACACTTATCATTCACATGCGCGCACGAGTCGGGCCCATGTTGATCAGTGCTCGACGTGGCAGCCTTGGCGTTGCCATAAAGATAGAGGGTGTGATTCAGGTCGACCGTCCAGCGTTCAAAAGAATTCGCCGAACTCGACGGTGCAAAGAACTCCTGGAAGCTCCCCACGTAGTTCAGTTTCAGGTAGTCGCCGGTGTCGGGCTTGACGCGAACTCCCTGCCCCAGTTGCACGAATCCCGGCTGGCTGATCAGGCCCGGCGCAGTCGCGTTGGTATA
The DNA here is from genome assembly GCA_963768265.1 of uncultured Acidobacteriaceae bacterium. Lineage (GTDB taxonomy): Bacteria > Acidobacteriota > Terriglobia > Terriglobales > Acidobacteriaceae > Sulfotelmatobacter. Next base: position 25,336 of record CAVYHM010000043.1, on the reverse strand, counting down.
CAAGGTCTCAATTGACGGAACCGACTGCCCGTGATCACCGCGGATACTGACGAATCTCCCGTTGATCTCTCCCAGCAGCGCCAGGTTCAGCTTGCGGATGGCCGCCCACTCATACACCGGCTTGATGGCGTTGGCACCCACGATGGTCTGGGTCATGCCAAACAGCGACGCCCCGGCGAGTGTCGAGTCGTTTCCCTCGCCGAAGTAGTTCAGCTTGTTCAACGAAGTCGTTTGCGCATAGAGGTTGAAGAGCGCGTACGGATGCGTAAACGGCGCCGTGTCTTTCGTGTTATCGCCTGGCTTCGATGATTCTCCCGGCGTTGGAACAACGGCCTCGATCGTCGGCTGTTTCGGGTGTGGCGTATGAACCAGTTTCATGTATCCCCCGGCCCGCCACGCGCCGCTGGTCGCCCCGACCGCGTCAAAGTCCCAGCTGAGGCGCCAATTCCTTGTGTTCTTAGTCCAGACGAAAGCGCCACCCAGGCCAAATCCATTTTGCGGGGGCATGCTGCCTGCTGCGATGTGCAGTGGGTGGTCGGTAAACAGCGTGTACCCGCACATCGGGATGGATTTGAGGGTGAAATTGCAAGCCTCGCTCACGCGCTCCCCTTCGCGCCGCAGTTCTGCGTGCAGCGGGCTCTCTTGGGCAAGCGCCGCCGATGCTAACCAGAGCACAACCACACACCATCGCATCCCTGCCTCCTGCCGCCGAGCGCTACTTTTTCCGCTTACTCGGGCTGCCCTTCTTTTTTGACCTGCCTTTTTTCTTGGCCCTCCGCTCAGCCGCTTCGTCAGCGACGGCGGCAATCTCGATGCCCCGCTTGCGCTTTGGCACTTTCCTGACGCGCTCCGCGGCCGCTTCGTCGTGCGCAGCGTGAATCGCTTCGGTGACCGACTGGATATAGCGCGCGGCCTCGCTTTCAGTCTGAATGGCGTGGCTGAAGATGCCGCTGTGGTACTTCGGCGGCAGATTCTTCTCCGCTTCCCGAAGATGCTTCACCTGCGCCAGCAGCAGCGACGACACAAGCCGGTTCGGGTCTCTCACGCTCTTGGGGCGGGGGAAATAAACGACAGTCATCTCGCTACTCCTCTCCGTTCACTTCCTTCTGAAGTCCGGGCAGTCGGTGCGCATCACGTCCAGCGAAAGAAGATTGTTTGCCAGATTTCCGCTTCCGTCATTGGGTTCAATGAAGATTTTGGCATCTTGCTCCCGTTGCGACACATGCGGATAGCTGCCGAGGAAAAACTTCGTGATCGTCGCCGGAATCGAAGCATGATCAAACACGCGGTCGACCACCGTTCCGGCTTTAATCCAGGGCGAAATCAAAATCGCGGGCACCCGCACTCCTAGCCGGTCGAACTGGAATGGCTGTCCTGTCCCCGGATCTACCTGCGATGAATGGAACGTATCCGGATTAGGGCACTTCGGCGGCACAACATGGTCGAAGATGGCTCCGTGCTCGTCATACACCACCAGCAGTGCCGTGTTGGCCCAGTTGGGCCCATTCTTGATGTGGGTGTAAACCTCGGCGATCAACTGCTCGCCCGCCTGCACATCATGGTCCGGATGCTGATCGCTGGCCACTTCCTCGCCGTCGTCGCTGTCGTGGTCGCTGTAGTTTGGTTCGACGAAAGAATAGTCGGGCAGCAATCCCTTGTCGCAGTCGCTCAAGAACTGCGGATACGTGCCAAACACTTCCGTCTGATGCTGCAGCAGGTTGGCAACCTCCATCGTCGAGCTGGACGTGTCGTAGTAATAGACCTTCGCCGAGTGCTGCGGAGTCGCCGTGACCAACCGGGTGTAAATGCTCTTGATGGGCTCGATCACGTCAAACGGATCCATGTCCACCCGACCGAACGACGTTCCATAATGCGCGAACGCCCGGTTGCAGATGGTCGGACCCGGAATCGAGGCAAACCAGCGATTGAATACCGCAAACTGCAGTGCGAGCGTGGTCAACACCGGCAGGTCGCTCTGTTTGAAGTAAAACATGATCTTCTGCGAGTGCGCGACGTCCTCGCGCTGATGGTAGTAGCTGGTCACGAATCCCTGCATGTTCGCGACCCGGCCTGGGCCGGTTTGCCCGTTGTAGATCTGCACATCCACCGCGGGAAAGTGGTGGTCCGGATCAGGATTCAGCTGTCCCTGAAATTCAGCCAAAGCCTGCGGCTTCACCGGGTTGTTGTTGACATCGGGGTTGCTGAACGCAGCGGCGTCATCAATTCCTCCGATGCCGGGCAGCGAACCCAGCATGTGGTCAAACGAACGGTTCTCCATCATCAACACCACGATATGTTTCAGCTGGTCGAGTCCAGGTGGCATGACGCACTCCTGCAGATGCTGATTAAGTAGTGCTACTTATCTCAAAAACGTTTCCCGGGAATAAATGAGAAGGACGGACCTGGCCGAAAGCGCAACTCTAAACGAGCCGCTGCCCTCCGCACTAAATTCGTTCTCTCTGTTAGGAATGGCCCTGTGTAGCGGACAATCCTGTCCGCCGCCTTTGATCCTGACTCGGCCCGTGATGGTGATCCCGAATTGTAGCGCACAGACCAGCCGGTGCAATTATTTTTCGCCACTGGGCAAGCAGGGTATCCAGAGAATCAATGATCCTCACTGCGACTCTTCGTGCTCCGGACTGCCCTCAATGGATGCCTTCAACGCTTTCGTGACTTCGCCAGCAATGTCGTCCTGCACCATCAAAATGTCATCGAACGGCCGGTCATAGGTTTCAGACCAGACCACATACCCGTTGTCCGCACGAATCAGCCGAGCCGCGACCCGCAGCCGGGCGCCGGACTTGCGCACGCTCCCATCGAGTACGTAGACGACGCCTAGCTTCTTGGCAATCTCGGCGACGGGGATCTGTTTGCCCTTGAAATAGAACGACGACGTCGGCGCCGGCACTCGAAGGCCCGGAATCTTGCTGAATTTGTCGATCAGTTCCTCGGTCATGCCGTCGGCGAAGGTCTCCTCGTGCATCCCTTCGGTCAGGTCGAGAAACGGCAGCACTGCGATGGATTTCTGTGGCTGCGCCGCGAGCGCTGCTGATGCCGAGTTATTGTTCGTGATTTTCCCGTAAAGCAGGAGAGCAACCACGAGCGCAAGCCCCAGGCAAAGAACAGCCGCCAAGGTCCAGGTGAAACGGGCTCTCAGACGCGGACCGGACGTCACCGCATCGCCCGCCACTGCATCGCCGATTGCCGCGGTTGGACGCCTGCTGTCCGACTGATCTGCCCATGGACTAACCGTCGCCACCATTCGATAGCCCAACCGAGGCACAGTCGCAATATATGTGGGCTGCTTGGGGTCGTCGCCCAGTACGCGCCGGAGCGACGTCACCGCCTGATAAACGGAGTCCGGAGTAACGGTCACTTCAGACCAAACCTGGTTGAGCAAGTCGTCGATGCTGACGACCTCGCCGGCATGTTCGGCCAGGCACAGAAGCAACCGCATGGCCCGCGCCTCCAGCCGGGCGGTCTCTCCATCCCGTGAAATCTCCCCGGACGTCGGGTTGACGCACCAACCGCCGATGCGAAGCATTGTTGGGGTTGGACGTTCCATCTCGAGATCGGTTACTCTCCCTCGATTTCAGAACTATTCAGAGTGTTTCAGACCAGCCTCAGGACTTCCCGGGTCTTGCCTCGGTATGGTGCACCTTGCATTCGATTTAGGCAATGGGTTGGAAGAAGGTGGCCAACCGCGTGTCGAGCTCAAACAAATCAGGTGAAAGAGAGAGACGAATGAATGCAGATTCTGCAGCTAAGGCAGTGGGGAAGGGGAACGCCCTGCTTGCAATCGGAGCGGGCGCTCTACTCGGCGGGACAGTTGATCTCGTAGTAGCCTGCGTCCATGAGGGATGGGACATTCCACTCTATGTCGCTGCCGGCCTGCTGGGGCGCCAAGCTATCCACGGAGGAGCGGGCACTTACATTCTTGGTGTCGTCCTCCATTTCGTGATCGCTTTCTCAGCCGCGACCATTTACTACTTCGCCGCGACCCGCAGACTGTTTTTCCTGAAAGAACACCCGCTGGTGTGCGGCTTGTTCTATGGCATGGCGATTGAACTGGTAATGCGGCTTATCGTCCTGCCGATCTCCGGTCTTCATGCCATGGGACCTTATGAACGTCAGGACATAATTCGAGGGCTGATTGTGCACATGACCTTGATCGGCCTGCCGATCGGCCTCAGCGTCTGGCGCTTTGCGAAATAGACGTACACCGCTGTGGAAATCTCTTGAAAAAAGTTGGACGGGCGGGCTCGGACGATGCGTTTGTGCAGGTTTTGTTTTGGGAAAATCCTGGGTGAGACCGGAGTACCCCCCTCCCCCCTACCCTCTGAATGCCTTGACTGGCGCGGGGTTTGCAAAAATGCTTTGCAAAATCTTGAGCCGCAAGGGCTTAGAGGTCAAAATCTTGATTGCAAAGAACTTACGGGCCTTTCGGCGGGCGATGCTTGTACCCCTCACGCCTTGACTATGATCTGCTTTCTTTTTGCTGAGGGCAAGGTTAGATGTCACATGGTAGGTGTGGAAAAGGCATTGGGAAGGACACGGCCTTCAGCCGTGCCGGATCGCGCCAAGCAAGGAAGAATCGGCTTTAAGCCGCCGAGGGCCTGAAGCAACCCCGCTCGCCACGGCGTCGAGGTCCGTGGTTCCCACCTTTCGAAAAGCGCGAAAGGTGGGCCAGCCTCCCAGTGAATCAGTGGGCCAGAGTTATTTCTTGAGCACTTGTCCTGTCTGCCGGTATACCTCAAGCCTCGCTGCATTGTCCTGCAACCACCGCGCCAGTCGCTTGTAATCTCTCTTGATGTAGTTGTGCAGTTCTTCTCTGTGAACGAATACACCCAGCCAATAGTAATAAGCTCTCCCAAGCACACCCTCCTCAACCCGAAGCTCGTCATGCAGTATCGTACAAACATAGAAGAACCGTAGTGCTCGATCCAATTCCTTAACCCGGTTGAATTCGTCCTCAGTCAGATCCAGCGACGCCCAGTCTTTTGCCTTCAGTTTTTGCAAGAGTGGTTGCAGGTTCTTCTGATACGCGCTTCCCACCTCAATTTCGCTACATGTGTGGCAAATGCGTCTGAACTCCTTTTCCATGTTGAGAAGGACCTTTGCGGCATCGAGTTGGTGACCCTCCTTGTATTGCTTCAGGCCGAAGAAACCGAACAAGAAAACTGCGATGCCGGTCAGTAGCTCGCCGATCCCTGAGAGCCATTCGGGGTCGAATCCCTCTGCTGACGACTTGATGAAGGTTGCGATCTCCATTTCACCCCTCCTATGAACTTCGAACTAAGGGCCTATGGATTCAAAGGACTGACTTTACGATCTCCTGCAGGATTTCGCCAGCCTTTCCTTCCAGTCGCACATCCACGTACGGTGTCAGTCGCGTCTCAGTCGGGTTGATTTCAACCAAAAGGGCACCGGACCTTTTCGCTCGCAAGGCCCAATCCTGGATGTAGTCGAATGTCACCTCTGTTCCAATGACCAGCACCACATCAATTTTCGTGTGCCGGAGATAATTCTCGATTTCCTCGCAAGCCGCGGAGGGAAGTTCTTCGTCGAACCACACCACTCCCGGCCGGAGAAGCCCACCGCAAGCACACTTCGGGGGAAGATCGGGCAGCGGGACCCGCCGGTCTTCATATGCTTTTCCGTCTTTCAGGCAGATCACGGTCCAGATCGAACTATGAATGTGGACTACGTGATGGCTCCCGCCCTTTTCGTGCAGATCGTCGACATTCTGCGTGATTATGAATACCTCTCGATCGTTGTTTTCGAGGCTGGCCAAAGCCCTGTGAGCGGCATTCGGTGAGGCGGCGGCAATCAGTCCGCGACGATAGTCGTACCATTCCCAAACCAGGTGAGGATTCTCTCTGAAAGCCTTGAAGGTAGCCAGCTCTTGCGGATTGTGCGATCGCCACCACCCACCCTCTCCTCGAAAAGTTGGGATATTACTCTCTGCCGAGATTCCCGCCCCGGTGAGCACCAGGATTGTTTTCGCCTTGCCGAGCGCATCGGCAACCCGTGAGATTGTGGACGAAGTGTGGGTCTGCGCATTAGGCGTCATGTCTGACGATTGTAGCGGTCTGAGCGATGTTAGTGGCGTTTCCGGAGAAAGCCGCCGCGGCGCAGCACCAGCTTTCCTGTTGGCTCTGGAGGGCCCGAAGCAACCCCCCCATTCGCCGCGGCGACGCGGTCTGTGGTTCCCACCTTTCGAAAACCGCGAAAGGTGGGGCAGCCTCGTTCGGAAAGGGAGACATAAGGGTGGGGCCAGCCCCCAGCCCCTATCTTGAAAGGGAGACGAAGGGCGGGCCAGTTGCTAGCCTCTGTCGTTTATGGAAGTGCAATGAAGGCGGCAATTACTCTGTTGACCCGGTATTCGCTGAAACGTAGAAAGCGTCTGTACAACCCCCAAGCCCCTAGAACCGAGATCGCCAACATGACACCAAGCTCATACCGTGACGGGGCAAATACGGTGTTGCCGACAAGCAGCCGCAGATTCCCGGTGAAGATGCAGACCACAAGTCCGGCGCAAAACAAGACTGTAGCGACGGTGCTGCCGCGATAGAATCCCTCCCGGTACGTGAATATCTCCCGGTCCCCTTGCTGGCCTGCCTGTATACAGCGCTCATCCATCACACGTTCTAGCCAGGTATCGCAGATCTCGCTGATATCTCCCGTCGTTCCTTGAAACAGTTTCGCCGCGCGCTGTTTTGCTACGAGGATCGCCGGGTCCTTGCCGGACATTATGCGTTTGTCAGCCCCCTTGAGCACGCTGTTCGATAGGGCCTGAACAAGGTGCCCGACGACGTACGCTAAGAAGAGCAACGCCAAGACTCCAGTCGGGCTGAGGCGCCAGAAGCTGAGCGGTAGAATGGAGTCACCGTGAAAGATGACGAACAGGGAGATAGCGAGAGCCGCAGTAGCTATCGTGCCCGGTATTACATAGCCGAAGACCTCGTAGAGAGTAAAGTTCACGCTTTCTTTCATTGCAGCCTCCTGAACTTTCTGGGCCCGCCCTCAGAAGGTCTATTAGCAAGAGCCGCTGGCGGCAGTTTCTAGTCTATCTCCGTCAGGGCAGTTGGGTGCAGCTGTGTTTCGGCACCATGAAGAGGGATACTGGAGCGCATCAAATCTTTCCGAGAAGCTTCGCGGGATCCTTTTCCGCGAAGACCCTGGGCGCCCCCGAGGCTTCAAACACGATCAGGATGTGGTGCCCGTTGACGGTGCTTTGTGTGCGCTTGCCTAAAATCCTATTCCCTTCGATCTCGACATCCAGCCCAGACGCCCCGGCCTCGCTGGAGTAGTTTGCGTGAACGTTCCCAGAGCTATCGTCGTCGTTCCTTTTCCTGCGCTCTGAAATAACCACCAACTGCGGCCTCCCTGCCCTAATTGCGGCGTAGAGGTCCGGGGAATAGCAGGATTCCAGCCCATGATGAGGAGCTACCAGAATCGAAAGCCCCCGGTCCCTCAGGAGAGCTTTCAGGCCCGGCTGGTCAAAAGACTTAAGGTGCCACTCGGGGTGAGCGGCGGCAGACTGTCGATCAAAGACCGTGTATCGCTTTTGTGTCCCCTTCTCGCTCCCCCAGGATGTGCTGCATTCCTTCTGGAGTCATGTCGCCCGGAAACAGGATAGAGTTGCTCCCATGTCGGAGGTAGAACATGGTGCTGGTAGAGTTACCGTACGCATTGTCGTCCGACTGATGGACCGCCTCGCACTTTGGCGGCTGGATGTAGTAGAGCCCGTACTCGATGTTCGGGATAGTTAGTTTCGATGCGAACTCGATGGTCTGTAGCGGCGGGTACCGATCCTTGTACAGCCCCTTGTAGGCTTCAACAGCCGCGGTGTCGGTCGCCCGGTTCTTGATCCTCTTCCAGTTCAGTTTCTCCTTGCTGTCGCCGCCGTCCCTGAAGTCCTTGTCATGCGGGCATGTCAGCAGCGTGGGATAGAGCGGCTTTCCTTTCTGCAACCTCTCACACTGGGCGATGTGGTCCCCGTGCGGATGAGAAAGTACGGCTTGCGCAATGGCGTTCTCCTTGTACTTGCTGAGTTTCGGCACGAAGTTTTTCTCGACAAAATCTGCTACCTCAAAGTCCGTGGCATTCATGTCGAGGAGGAAGCCCTGGTTCAGCCCCGTTCGAATAAAAGCTGCGTTCCCGCGGCCCACGCTGAATATCCAAATCTGAGTAGAGTTCTTGTAGCTCCAATCCATTACGCCCCTCCCGTACTCGCAGGCCCAAGAGAAATAGGACACGGCGTGTGCCGTGCCCCCCTCACAGCTTTGCGTCTTCTTGGTGCTTACGAATTGTTGGCTTCAGCGGCTAAAGCCGTCGAGGGGCGTCCTTGTTACGGCACGGCTGAAGCCGTGCCCTTCCCGACCTTACCTTCCCGATCTTCCATCGACACCACAACAGCAGATTCCGCGGTCGCGCAAAATGCGCGCTCGGTCGGAATGACAAACTTAATGTCTGGCTGCAGCAATGTTTAGCTGTAGCGATGTTTAGCTACAGCCGCTGGTGCTGCCGCAGCTCATGCAGCGGTAGCAGCTGCCGTTTCTGGTCATGATGCTGCCGCAGAAGCTGCAGGTGGGGGCGTCGCCCAGGTCGACGATGCTGGACAGGGCGTCGGCGGCGTGGACCGACCGCGTCGTTAGTCGTTGGTCGTTGGTCGTTGGCGCGGTGCTGCTGGTCCCGTTGACTTCTGGGATGTCGGATGGCTGACCACTGACTCCTGCCGGCCGCAGCCTGAGGTTCTCGAACAGCATTTGCTGCTGGCCGGTCAGGAAGCGCATCTGAAGCCAGCGGAAGATGTAGTCCATGATCGACTTGGCGTAGCCGATTTCGGGGTTGCCGCTCCAGCCGCTGGGTTCGAAGCGGGTGTGGGCGAACTTTTCGCAGAACAGTTTCAGCGGGACGCCGTGCTGCAGCGCGATCGAGACGGCCAGCGCGAAGCTGTCCATCAGGCCGCTGACGGTCGATCCTTCTTTGGCCATGGTGATGAACAGTTCGCCGGGCTCGCCGTCGGGATATAGGCCGACGGTGATGTAGCCCTCATGGTCTCCGACTTTGAATTTGTGGGTGATGGAGGCGCGCTCTTCCTGCAGCTTGTGGCGGACGGCGCGGGGCGGCGCGTTGAGGTCTTCTTCCTCCGCGAGAGCGGCGGGCAGGAGTGCCCGCCCCACACTGGCTTCTGCCGTCTTCGTGCCTGCGGCGCTCAGCGGCTGGCTCTTCTTGCAGCCGTCGCGATAAATCGCTACTGCCTTCAGGCCCAGCTTCCAGGCCTGGAGATACGCTTCCATGATGTCTTCGACGGTCGCGTTCTCGGGAAGATTGACGGTCTTCGATATGGCTCCGGAGATGAAGGGCTGCGCGGCGGCCATCATGCGGAGATGTCCCATGTAGGCGATGGAACGCGTGCCCTTGGCGGGCTTAAACGAGCAATCGAACACCGCTAAATGATCGTCTTTAACGTGCGGCGCGCCTTCGATGGTGCCGGTGGCGTCGATGTAGCTGACGATCGCGTCCGCCTGCTCGTGGGTGTAGCCGAGCTTGAACAACGCCGTGGGCACGGTGTTGTTGACGATCTTGATCATGCCGCCGCCGACCAGCTTCTTGTACTTGATCAGCGCCAGATCCGGCTCGATTCCTGTCGTATCGCAGTCCATCATGAAGCCGATGGTGCCGGTGGGGGCCAGGACTGTTACCTGGGAATTTCTGTAGCCGTGTTTTTCGCCGTGGGCCAGGGCTTCGTCCCAGCACTGTTTGCTGGACTCGTAGATGGCGGGCGGGACATTGTTTTTGTTGATGCCGTTTACGCTAGCGCGGTGCATGCGGATTACGTCGAGGAAGGGCTCGCGGTTGATGTACCAGCCGGGGCAGGCTCCACCGGGCATGGTCCGTGCTGGAGAGCTCCCCTTCTCTTCGCTCAGGGTCGCGGGACGGACGAATGCGTCCGTCCCCACACGAGCATCTTGTCCCAACTGAGCAGTGCCGATGGCTGCGCCTAGATTTGTTTCTGCCAGGTTCTTTTTTGTCGCTTCCGTGGCTGGGCTCAGCGGCGGGCATTGCTCCGCAATGCGAGACGACTGCAAGTACGCTTCGCCGCACATGATCGCGGTTACGCAAGAGGCGTAGTCTCGGCCGGCGTCGGAGTCGTAGGGGAGACCTGCCGCCATCAGCAGCGCCCCGAGATTGGCGTAGCCAAGGCCCAGCGGGCGGTAGTCGTGCGAGTTGCGCATGATCTGTTCGGTGGGGTATCCGGCGTTGTCGACGATGATTTCCTGCGCGGTGATCAGTATGTCTACCGCATGACGGTAGGACTCAACGTCAAACGTACCGTTGGGCGCGAACTTCAGCAGGTTCAGGCTTGCCAGGTTGCAGGCTGAATCGTCCAGGAACATGTATTCGCTGCATGGGTTGCTGGCGTTGATGCGGGCCGTGTGCTTCGACGTGTGCCAACGGTTCACCGTGGTGTCGTATTGCATGCCGGGGTCACCGCAGTGCCAGGTGGCTTCAGAAATCTTCTTGAGCACGTCTTTGGCTTTGTAGGTCTTGACGACCGCTCCGTCGGTCACCGATCTGGTGGAGAAATCGGTGTCGCGGACCACGGCGTACATGAAGTCGTCGGTGACGCGAACGCTGTTGTTCGCGTTCTGGAAGAAGATGGACGAATAGGCATCGGAGTCGGGATGGGAGCCGTCGTATCCCACGGAGACCAGGGCGTGGGCCTTGGCTTCTTCTTTCATCTTGCACTCGACGAAGTCCATGATGTCGGGGTGGTCGACGTTGAGGATGACCATCTTGGCGGCGCGACGGGTCTTACCGCCGGACTTGATTACACCGGCGAAGGCGTCGAATCCCTTCATGAAGCTGAGCGGGCCGCTGGCGGTGCCGCCGCCGGAGAGAGTTTCCGTCGATCCCCGCAACGGGGAGAGATTCGTGCCGGTGCCGCTTCCCCACTTGAAGAGCATGCCTTCGGTTTTGGCCAGGGTGAGGATGGAGTCGAGCGAATCTTTCACTGAGTTGATGAAGCAGGCCGAGCACTGGGGCTTGGAGTATCCGGTAACGCCGAATTCTACCTGCTGGGTTTGCGGGTTCCAGTGCCAGCTCTGGCCGTCAGATTTGGGCTCGATGCGGTCGCATCCGACGTTGAACCAGACGGGGGAGTTGAAGGCCGCGTACTGGCGGACGAGGATGTGGACGAGCTCGTCGTGGAAGGTGGCGCCGTCTTCGGGAGTGCGGAAGTAGCCTTGTGCCAGTCCCCAGTCGCGGATAGTTTCGGCGACCCGGCCTACAAGCTGGCGGACTCCGGTTTCACGCTCGGGAGTGCCGAGCTTGCCGTGCAAATATTTGCTGGCCACAATGTTGGTGGCGGTCATGGACCAGTCTTTGGGGATCTCGACGTCTTTCTGCTCGAAGATCACGTTGCCCTGGGCGTCGGTGATCTGAGCGGTGCGGAGTTCCCATTCGACTTCGGAGTAGGGGGAGACACCCGGCTTCGTGAAAAGGCGCCGGAAGGAGAGGCCGGGGGCCTTCTTCTTCGGGACTGCGGGGGTAAGAACAGCGGGGTTCGTGGCGTTCTTGGTTTCGGTTTTGACTTCTGGCATCGGGGTCTCCATTAATTAGATTCTATGCGTGTTGCGCCGATTCGGGCGCCCGGCTGGCGGGCGGGGAATCGGGGTGGTGCGAGATTGGGAAAGAGCTGCTTCTGTCGTGCCTTTCAGGCGTCCCTCCGGGACGCTCGGCTTTCTTTCGTTCTCTCCCGCCACTGAAGTGGCGGGCTATTTTCGGACGTCCCTACGGGACGTTTCCTGCGCTGCTCTGCGACGCCCCTTATCTTGCTTATCGCCAGCGAGGGCGGCGCGATCCATCCTTTCCAGTTAGAAACCGGAGGGGAACGGGGAAGGACAGTGATTGTTTGCGGCGGCTCCGGAGTTCAATTGCGGGGCTGCTGCTTGCAGGGGCGATTTAGCGCTGGCGTTCGGTGCCTGCTTTGGCTGTGCGACGCTGCCGACACTAGCGGACAGGTGTGTCCGCTCCATACTCGCTTCTTCGAAAAGGCTCGCTTGGGCCTCGTTTGGCTGCGGAACATACTCGGTGGCGGGAGTTAGTTCCAGAAAACTGGCGAAATGGGAGCCGATGCTGCTCGCCTTTTCCGAGGAATTGGCGATCCATTGGTTGAGCGCGTTGCAGATCGAGCGGCGCTGGGATTCCTCTTCGATGACGACGAAACGAACGAAGTAGCGGCCCGAGGTCAGGCGCGCGCGCATGGGATGATGGGCGGCCAGCATGCGGTCGAGGACGAAGGCCATGTCGTCGTCCTCGAAGAATCGGGAGACGGCGAGCATGCGCCGCGTCGGAGTTGCGGTGCTGGCGGCGAGATCGAGCCGAGCTGCGCTCGGCCTGACCGGGTCTGAGACCCGGTCCCACACGGACTCAGCCGAGCTTTGCTCGGCTGTCCCCACATAAGTCTTCAGCGTGCCCCCTAGAGCTGTGGGGCCGAAATCCATGATCTCTTCGGCCAGGGCGAAGACACCGGGTTTGCTGGGGACCAGCAGGAGGCTGTGATGCGACTCGCAGCGGAACCAGCGGGACCAGTGCAGGCGGCGGTAATCCAGAGGGCGGTCGAAACCGTGCCGAGCCAACGATTCAGAAACGAGACGAGTCAAACCTTCCATTCTGGGCTCCTGGGTTCTTTCTGCCGCGTCGGAGAAAAAGGAGTTCCCTTAGTCTGCCGGCGGGCAGGCTCTGCTTACAGTGCTGCGCTTTCGGTTGTTGTCGCACCCCGGGGGAGGGTCGGGGCACGGCCACCGCACTGCTCGGCTTCCGGCCCGGAAAAGCCAGAAGGCTGATTGCCAAGGATCAAAGTTGCGGGCGCCGGACTTACGGATCGAGAAGCCCGGGCGCCCTATCTACTGCTACGGACGGGGCCAAGTCACCTCTGGCTTGGCGCCGGTCCACGGCGGTATTGCTGACTGCTTTCTTCCAATTCCGCCCCATTCCCGTGAGGCGGAATTTCAGTGCTTGGGATTGCAAAGTTACTCCCGCCCGTTGTGCATGTCAAGAGGGAAACACCATAGGTTGTATCCCTAGCAATGACGGGCTTGATGCGGCCTTGAGGCCAGGTTTTCCACACAAAGGAAGGGATCGGGGTGCCCGCAATCGACTTAGGGGTGGCGACGGTCACGATAGTAGCTCGGGAGGACATGGATGACACCCTGGGGTAAGGCCGAACGAAGTTTGACCGAGGGCAGGACTCGCCACAACCGAAAATCGTCCGGGGCCTGTTGATCGGCTGTGCCAAAGTCGAGATTCCTGTGCACGGCTGTGGGAAGCGGGCGTCTAAGTCTGGTCGGTCAGGTGGCGGTATTGTTGACCATGTTCGTCGGCCAGGAGAACCCACAGGGTATAGACGCCCAAGGCGGTTCCGAAAGGGGGATGGAACAAGGCGAGCCCTCCCAGAATGATGGCCGAAATCCGTGCCCAGGGACGGCGCTGAATCAGCCCCAAGCCTACGCAGACGCCGCCCGCGGCAAGAATCGTCAGGCTGCCTCCCGCCACATAGATAAGGAACTGAACGACATCCGGCCAGGGCTCGTGATTGTGCACCACCCAGCGGATTCCGTGCCCAAACACCATAATGGCAGCGGCTGGAATGAGAAACAGGCCGCCGATCGACATCCAGAGTGTACCGAGGGTGTGGAGATGGCGTTCCAGTCGTGATTTGGTCACCACGCTCACCGAATCGCCAATCCGGAGGACACAGTTGGCGCAGACGAGGGAACCGGGTTGAATTTCAGCGCCGCAGCGGTTGCAGAACATGGGACCTCCCTCGGTTCCACACTCCAGAATACGAAGGGAATTGCCAGGAGTTCCGTGAAACGGCCAGGTCACAGTGCGCTCGGACGGGGTGGCTCCAGAGGTACATGGCCTTAGTGGCCGTTGAGACAGGGCGGGAATTGCACGAAAATCATTCCCAAGTCCAGTTTCGCGCAGGAGAGAGTGTGTCGTACGGTCGAGTGACAAGCGTCTTCTTATTATTTCTCGCGGCCGGCGTTTCGCTGGCGACGGCGCGCGATCTGGCAGTGGTCTCGAACAAGGCCAACTCGGTGAACGCAATCGCGCTCCCGGATCTGGTGAAGGTGTGCAAAGCGCAGACCAACCGGTGGCCCGACGGCAAGCCGGTGACCTTCATCATGCGTGCGCCGGCAACTCCAGAGATGAAGGTGGTTCTGGAAAAGGTCTACGAGCTTCCCGAGGCGCAGGTGAAACAACTGATTGCGTCGGCCAACCACGGGCGAACGAATCATCCGGCGATTATCGTGGCAGATTCCGACGAGGACCTGGTCAACAAAGTGGCGTCGATTCCGGGGGCAGTGGGCGTGGTGGATGTTTATGCCATTAACAGCAGCGTGGCGGTCGTGAAGCTTGCGGGGAAATTGCCACTGGAGCCTGGATACCTGCTCCACGGGAATTAGGAGCGCTGCAGGCAGAGACGTAGCAAGCTACGTCTCTACGGAATTTCATGGGAACAGAGAAAAAAGCGCAAGCTGCTGCGGCTGCTGCTGAGGGCGACGTCGCTTCTCGTGCAAAGGCTCCCGGGGGCAAGGTCACCTTTACGCGCCGGTTTCCCCGCTTCGCCATTGACGTGCGCCTGCAGGTCAAAATGTTTCAGGAGGGGGAGTTTCGAACCTGCTGGGGACGCTCCACGGAACTCGGCCAGGATGGAATTGGCGCCACCCTCACCGGCAGCCTCGAAAGCGGCGAGATCGTAACCCTGGAAATTCCACTGCCACTTACACCCTATCCCATCAAAGTGCGGGCCATCGTACGCTACCGGCAAGGGCTTCGCTACGGATTTGAATTTCTCACGCTGAATGACGCGCAGCGGGATACGGTCCGCCGCGTGTGTGAGTATCTGGCGACCCAGGCGTAGGACTGCTGCAGACTGCGCTCTCTCGCAACGGTCCACGCGGACACAAGGGGGAGCTGAAATGCCAGACCCAACACATGACAACCGGAGCGCATCCCAACGCATATTTTTAGGACGACTCCTCCAAGTCATGCGTGCCCTTCTACTTGCGCTCGGTCTGGCGGCCACCGCGGCGGCGCAATCCGCGCCCACGATCACGGTCACGGACGAAAATGGGGTTGCGGTATCGTCCGCACGGGTGTTCCTGGAATCTGCCCCTCTGCCCTCATCGCATTGCGAGAGCGACTTCCGAGGACGCTGCCAGTTTCCTCTCCTCCCGGCCGGGCAGTATCAGCTCCGCGTCGAAAAAGAGGGTTTCTACGCGCTGGTCCAGACCGGTTTGCAAATCTCCCCGACGTCCATGATTGAGGTCGTGATTTCGCACGAGCAGGAAGTACGGGAGGTGGTGGACGTGCGCGAGTCACCGCCGGCCATCGATCCGGCTCAGGTTTCCGCGCAGGAGAGCATCAGCGGGCTGGATGTGATCGACATGGTCTATCCGTCGACCCACGACTTCCGCAACGCTCTCAATTTTATTCCGGGCGTAGTGCAGGACCAGAATGGCCAGCCGCACGTGGCCGGAGCACAGACCTACCAGACGGTAACCTTGCTCGATGGCTTCAACGTCACGCAGCCGGCTAACGGACAGCTTCTCGTGCGCGTCAGCACCGACGCGTTCCGCTCGATCCAAGTCGAGCCGGCACGCGAGCCGGCCGAGGACGGAAAAGGATCGGGCGGCGTGCTCAGCCTGAATACCGGCATTGGCGACGATCACTTCCGTTTTTTTGGTACGGACTTTGTTCCGTCATTGCAGAACAAACATGGATGGAGGTTCGACCAATTTCTGCCGCGGTTCACATTTTCCGGGCCCCTGCGCAAGGGGAAGATGTGGTTCTATAACGCGTGGGATGGGGAGTACGACAATCTCGTATACACGGCGCTGCCCGTTGGCTCCGACAACGATCATATTTTGCGGTTGGGCGATCTGTTCAAAGTGCAAACCAATCTCTCCAGCCGCAACATCCTGACCACCAGTTTTCTGGTGAATTATCTGCACGATCAATTTGCATTTCTCTCGCCGCAGAGCCCGCAACTTTCCAATCCCAGAAATGTGGAGTCGGTATTTGTGGGAAGCGTCAAGGACCAGCATTACTTCGCCGGAGGGCAACTGCTGGATGCCGGATTCTCGTTCGACCAATATAACTTGCAGATGACGCCCTACGGAACACACCCCTACTTCGTCAATGGCAGCACCGCAGGCGGAAGCTATTACCTTGGCGACGAAACCCACGCGCGGCGGTGGCAAGGGCTGGCGAATCTCCTCTTGCCCTCGCATCAATGGCTCGGGCGGCATGATTTCAAGGTCGGAGTGGATTTGGACCGGATATCGTATGACGCGCAGTTTGCGCGCCAACCAATTTCGTTTCTGAGCGGCAACAACCTGTTGAACTCACCGGATGAATGCGTCACGGCACCCCATACAGGGAACTTCCCCTGCACGCGTTATTCGACCTTCAGCGCGGCGCCGTTGCATTGGCAGTACAACGCGGAGGTCAGCGCGTATGCGGAGGATCGATGGAGCATTACCAACCGTCTGCTGATCGAACCGGGAGTGCGCCTCGACTGGGACGAAATTGTCCGGCAGGCTGAAATCGCGCCTCGTCTCGCGGGAACGTACGTGCTCGACCAGGCGGGAAACACGAAGATCTCTGCTGGGATCGGGCTGGTATATGACGCGACGCCGATCTATCTGATTGCGCGGCCGCATGCAGGGACGAGGCAGGATACGTTCTACTCCGTCACGGACCCAACCTGTCCGGTGAATTGCGTGATCGCGACCGGTCCGATCCTGACGACGTTCAGCGCCAACCCCGGGGCGCTCGTGGCGCCGCGGTTTGTGAACTGGAGCGTCGCGCTGGAAAAGAAGCTTCCGGCGGCGATTTACCTCAAGGCTGAGTTTCTGCAAAAGCGCGGCTCTCGCGGATTTGTGTACGACGCGCCGAATTCAGCCACGGGCGAAAACTTTGTCCTCCAGAACACGCGCGACGATCACTACACCGCGCTGCAGATCACGCTGCGTCACAACTTCCGCGAGACTTATTCGGTAATGGGGTCGTATACGCGATCGAGCGCCACCTCAAACCAGGCGCTCGACTTCAATGTCGACAGCCCGATCCTGAGCGCGCAGCAGCCTGGCCCTTACTCCTGGGACGCACCCAACCGCTTCCTTTCGTGGGGATATGTGCCTTTTTTCAAGCTACCGGTTTTGCATCAACTCGAAGTTGCCTATTCCATGGAAACGCGCACGGGATTTCCGTTCAGCTTGTTTACGGACCAGCAGGAACTCATCGGGAAGGCGGGGACGCAGCGTTTTCCGGAGTATTTCTCGCTCAATTTGCAGCTTGAGAAACGCTTCCACCTGCTCGGGTACTACCTGGCGTTGCGGGGCGGCTTCGATAACATCACGGGGCGGTGCGATCCCTTCGTAGTGAACAGTGTGATCGACCCGGTGAGCCATCCGAATCCCACGTTCAGCGCCTGCCAGGGGCGGGCGTTCACGTCGAGGATACGGCTGCTGGGGCGCAAGTAGGACGGCGGTCATCGAGGTTTCGCCCTACCGGACAGCCGGGGCTGGATGTCCGTAAAACGCCAGCTTAAGAACGCCTTCCGCATGAAGCGTCATCCGCCCGCATTAGGGGACCCCGTTGGGGGACTTCCAAGTTATGTTATTGCTGTTTGATCCCAGCGGTTTCGATGATACGCGCCGCGCTTTCACTCTCGCTTAATACAAAGCGCGCGAACTCAGGCTGCGTCATGCTCATCGGATCGGTCCCGTGCTTCGCGAGCCACTCGCGCAAATCCGGCGCAGCCAGCGCGCGAGCGATGTCCTTTGCCAGTTTGTCCACCACTCCCGCAGGAGTGCCGGCGGGCGTCCACACTCCATACCAAATCGGATAGTCGAAGTCGAGGACGCCGGCCTCTGCGACGGTCGGCACTTCCGGTAGCAATGACGAGCGCTTCCTGGTGCTCACGCCCAGCGCGCACAGCCTGCCCGCGCGGATCTCGACCAAGGCGAGTTGGATAGGTGCCAGCATGTAATCCGTACGCCCGCCGACCGTATTGGCGATCGTGTCTGCAATCGCTTCGCCCGCTCGGGCGGGCACATGTACCGCTTTAATGCCCGCGGCTAGATTGAATTTCTCGATCCCCAGGTGTGAGCCCGTGCCCATACCGGTAGAGCCAAACTTCAACTGACCCGGCTTCGCTTTCGCCGCTGCAACTAGTTCGCCAACGGTGGTGATCCCAGTCATCTTGCCTGTGACCAGCACATAGGGCTGGCTGGTAAGCGGAGCGACCGGGATAAAATCCTTCAAGGGGTCATACGGCAGGTTCTTCAGCAGCGCGCCGCTGTAGGCCTGAGCGCTGGTGCTCACGAGCAATGTGTACCCATCGGCTGGCGATTTCGCGACTTGCGCGGGCCCCGCCGTCGCACCCGCACCGGGGACGTTCTCTACCGTCACAGGTTGGCCCCAGAATTCTGTGAGTTTTTGGGCGAGCGCGCGGCTCACCAGATCGGGCCCTCCACCCGCCCCGAACGGCTCGATCAGACGCACGGGCTTTGTGGGATAGTCGTGTGAAGTCTGCACAATTAGAGCCAGCGAAAAAACAAACCCCAAAGCCATTCGAGTCGACATCTTCCCTCCTGCAGCAATACTGAGGTCACGCCCGCTCCCTTGTGAATTCCCGATTCTGCGTTGCAAGGTTGGCCTACGTCAAATGAGCCTCTCGGGTCGACCTCCAGATCATCCTGCTTCAGTCAGCAAAATGGACCCTCCGTGAATCGCTGCGCGCTATAATCATTTCCTCGAAGCGCTGCATCGAAACGCCGCCACGTGTCATCTGAACAATCTGGAGGACTATCATGGCTCACGAACTACCCCCTTTGCCGTATGCCTATGACGCACTCGAAACCACGATTGATAAGCAGACTATGACTCTGCATCACGACATGCACCACGGCGCCTACGTGAAAAACCTGAATGCCGCGCTGGAGAAGCATCCCGAGCTTGGCAGCAAATCTGTGGAAGATCTGATCCGCGACCTCAACGCTATCCCGGAGGACATTCGCGGCGCCGTGCGCAACAACGCTGGCGGCCACGTCAACCACTCCATGTTCTGGAAGATCATGAAACCCAAGGGCGGAGGCGATCCCAGCGGCCCCGTCGCCGATGTGATCCAGAAGACCTTCGGCAACTTCAAGGACTTTCAGACCAAGTTCAACGATGCGGGCGTAAAGCAGTTCGGCTCGGGCTGGGTGTGGCTGGCGGGCAAGACCAACGGCGAAGTGCAGATCATTTCGACGCCGAATCAGGACAACCCGATCTCGCAGGGACTCTATCCCATCTTCGGGAACGATGTGTGGGAGCACGCCTACTATTTGAAATACAACAACCGCCGTCCAGAGTATCTCGCGGCGTGGTGGAACGTCGTCAACTGGGACGAAATTAACAAGCGCTACGCTGCGTTCAAGGCAGGGAAAGAAGCGCACGAGCCGGCGATGGCGCACCGTTAAACTGGGAAACTCGCACAAGAGAATGAACCAAGGCCCCGCAAGCTCGCGGGGCCTTTTTTTTATCTCTTGCGGTTTTCGGGCAACGATCTATGCGGCTGTCTCGATGTATTCGTTCGGCTGCTGTTCGAATTCCTTCCGGCACTCGTCGGAGCAGAAGGTATATTTCTTCCCGGCAAACTGCGACTGGAATTCAGGGTTTTTCTCGTCGACTTCTATCCCGCAAACAGGATCGATTGTCATTGGTGTCTCCGTGGTTGAGATTCGCCTGCTGTGCTTCAACTTGTGAGCAAAGACTCTTCCGTTCTCGTGCCTTCCAAGTGACTGATCACATTTGCCTTTCTTCCCACGGATCCTCCCACGATCAGGCTGGTCCGAGCGCGAAGGGGAAAATTCTTCCCAGGCGCTATGCAGCTTGTACTCGCCCCACGCCCTCGCGTGATTGCCGACAGGTTGGTTCCAGCAAGATCCTCACCCGAAGACTTCCTTCTCTTCTTATCGGGTGATTCCTGTATGTCTGTTTTTGCGCCGGCGGCGATGTTTATCTCCCCGATGGAACGCTCTGGCTTACTGTACGGCTGAAGCCGCGCTCTTCCACAAGCAAAACCCAAAGCTACGGTTTGCGGTAAACCACT
This sequence comes from uncultured Acidobacteriaceae bacterium, assembly GCA_963768265.1. Classification (GTDB taxonomy): domain Bacteria; phylum Acidobacteriota; class Terriglobia; order Terriglobales; family Acidobacteriaceae; genus Sulfotelmatobacter. Next base: position 5,154 of record CAVYHM010000043.1, on the reverse strand, counting down.
CCGGCCTTCATGACGAAAGCCACTTTTTCCATGGCGCTCACGTCGGCCAGGGGGTCTGCGGGCACGGCGACAATGTCGGCCAGCTTTCCGGGCTCAAGTGTTCCGAGAGAATCCTGCATGCCCAACAAATCGGCGGCAGTTGCGGTCGCCGAGCGGATGGCTTGGGCTGGTGTCATGCCGAACTTGACCATCGAGGAAAATTCCTTTGCGGGATTGATCTTCCAATCAAATCCGCCCGCGTCGGTGCCAAACGCGATCTTTACACCCGCCTTCATGGCGCGGCGGAATGTCTCTTCGTGAATCTGAATCATTTTTACCCACACCGGAGCTCCCTCCGCAGCCCGACCCTGGGCCACGTACTCGCCCACGAAAATCGTCGGTACGTAGAAAATCCCCCGCGCCGCCATCGTTTTCAGATCTTCGTCCGCGATGTAGTTTCCATGCTCGATGGTGTCGACTCCAGCCTCGACCGAGTTGTGCACTCCGTTAAGCGCCATGGCATGCGACGCGACTTTGTGTCGTTCACGGTGCGCCTCGTCGACGATGGCCCGCAACTCGTCCAGCGTAAAGGTCGGGATATCATCGAGGACGCCGTCCTCGCGCACGCGGTAGGAACGGTCGCTGTAGACCTTGATCCAGTCGGCTCCGTGGCTGATCTGTTCGCGCACCGCCTGCCGCGCGTTGTCGGCGCCGTCGACCAGCTGCACCCCGTGCGGGACGGGCACACTCGGTGCGTAGCCCTGCAGCGGATATGCGCCGGTTACATCGAGCGCCCGCGTGGCAACTTGCATGCGCGGCCCGGGAATGATTCCGTTGTTGATGGCCTTCTTCACGTCGGCATCGGCGTAGCCGGCGCCTTCGGTCTCAAGGTCCCGAATCGAGGTGAAGCCATATTCCAGGGCGCGGCGCGCATTCACGGTCGCCAGAATCGTGCGGTATTCGGGCGACTGCTTCAGCAGTTGTTCATCGTAGTCGGCGGCGGTGATGTCACCCTGCAGCAGAATATGCGTGTGGGTATCGATCAGTCCGGGAAGGCAGGTGTGGTGCGGGAGATCAATCACCTCGGCTGCATCGGGCGCACTCGCCGCCAGGGCCTTGATCTTTCCAGCCTCGATGACGATCACTACATTCGTCCGCAGTGAATCCCCGCGTCCGTCGAACACGCTGCCACAGCGCAGAGCGATGACCTTCGTTCCAGTCTCCGCCAGACACGAGATCGCGGCCAAAAAGATAACGACGCAGCCAACTTTGCGCATTGAATTTCCCTCCTGTAGGAAAAACTCGGCGACTACGTTTCTGTATTTCCTGTGCAGAGCTTGTGGACAATCCGGTTGCCCACTCTACCAGATTCTCCGAGCGGGACTGGCATCCGCGAAAAGGGTTGCTGCGGCGCGGGCAGCAGTGGTCCGCAGGCAGCGCGTGAGCGGTTCTACCGCGGCCAAATGAAACGTGAAGCTTTTCCTCAATTGCACCAAAAATACTGAATTGACCTGCGCCGCATTCGAACGTAAAGTCAGGATCGCTTTCTCACAACACACCACTAGGTCGGCCCGACTGCATGAGGGCCGGGGGGAAGTGGTGAAAACAAGTGCAGCGCAAGAACTGCACGCAGGGCAGCGCGCCATGAAATCAGAGGAATGGAAGACTTACCGCACACGTTTCTTAGTCAAAGCCAAGCAACTCAGTTCCAGCCTAAGCTTCGTCGATCCACTCGGAAGGCAGCACTCCGGGCGCAAGGGCGATTACCTGGTCGAATCTTCGGATGGGGTCATCAGTATCGCTCCGCGCCAGATTTTTGAGGATATTTACGTGGCCATCGCCCTGGTAAGTGAAGGGAACGGTGTGGCCGCAGGAGCGGAAGCCTGCCCTCGGCGCAAACTGCCCCAGCCGTATCGCGACCGGCGCGACTCCCCCCAACGTATGGGTTTGATGTGACATCTGGCCGAAGTTTGGGGACTAGGCAGACGACGACCGATCTAGTAGACTACCCCTTCTTCGTAGAATTCATCTTTCAGCTTCGACCAAGGAAAATCCCTAATGACGAATCGTGTGACCTACGCGCCGCAGGATTTCCAGAAGATGTGCAAACAGGCAGAGAGAGACCATGAAGCGAAGAAATTGGTGGTGCTGATGGATAGGGTCAAGAAGCAAATCGCCGCGCGGCAAGACGCGGGAGAGCCGGGAGAATCGGCGAGGCGTCCGGTCGCCGCGATCACGACGGATTCTGCCAAGCTGCCCAGCCGCACCGTTCCATTCGAGAGATAACGATCCGCACATCGAATTGGGCCATCTGATTTGCGCATTCGCGCAAGCAAAAAACTTTTCATTTTTCACAACAGAATTTGCGCTAGAATAAGCGGGTTTTCCCGGTGGATCGGCTCCCCAGCCACGGAGCGTTCTCCGGCGCCTTCCCCCAGGAGGTTGTAGATGTACCAGCCGTACCCAGGTTCTTCCGCGGGCACCCGTCCGTTTCGCGATGTGGAGTCTCAACTTCGCGATTTATCTCAAGATTTTGCCATGTCCTTTAATACCGGAAACTACGATCAAGGCGCGAGTCTTTTTGCGAACGATGGCGTGCTGATGGTGCCGCAGAATGAGGCTGCGTATGGACAAAAGCAGGTGGAGCGGGCCTTGCGGCAGTTGGCCGACGCCGGATACAGCGACCTGCGCCTGGAGACCACGCGCGTGGACTACTCCGGCGACATGGCGATGGAACTGGGGCGTTTCTCAGTCGTGGTGCGGCAGGCCGACGGGACGCTGACGGCGGAGCGCGGCAAGTATGTGAAGGTTTGGCGTCGGCTGGGAGCTTGGCTGATCATGGCCGACTGCTGGAGCCGGACCACTCCGGCGATGAGCGACCGCGCAGCCTAGCGGGAACTGACTGTTGCACTTGCGGCAATCGGGAGTCCAGGATAAGGTCGGCGGACATGGAACAACGGGAATCTGCACCGGCAGGCAGTGAGCACGGGCATGGGGCGGGAGCCAAGTCAGTCGATCCGGGCCAGTATTGTCCAAACTGCTCAACAAAGCTGCGCGAGAGCCGGTGCAAGTTGAAGTGTCCGCAGTGCGGGTTCTATTTGAGCTGCTCGGATTTCTATTGAAGAAGTCCGCGGTATCCCGCGACGAGAAGACCTCAGGGGCTTAAAGAGTATGCGTAAGAACTCTTCTTTCGCCCTTTCAGGGCTTGCTGTTTTCCCTTGCTTGTCCCACGGCTTGCGCCGTGGGCTTTATTCTTGCGCCGCTTCGCGGCTAAAGGCCTTGGGCCTTGCTCCACCCTGAGGTGCGCAAAACGAGTTCTCACGCACATTCTAAAGTCCAGATTCTTTTTTGAGTTTCCGACGGCACGGCTGAAGCCGTGCCCTTCCCAAAACCATCCCTTTCCTGACAGGTCTGCGCGGTTCCGTCTACAATAGTTGGGCGTTTCCGGCAAATCATAACGAGGAGAAGACTATGCAACGCAAGGCCAGTGCGGTTTGGAAGGGCGGGCTGAAGGACGGCAAGGGATCGATTTCAGCTCCGGGCGGAGCGCTGAACAATACGCAATATTCGTTTTCCACGCGGTTTGAGAATGCGCCGGGGACGAACCCCGAGGAACTGATCGCGGCGGCGCACGCGGGATGTTTTTCGATGGCGCTGTCAGCCCAATTGGGCGAGGCGAAGCTGACCCCAGAGAGCATTTCAACCACGGTTACGCTGTCGCTCGACAAGCTGGATTCAGGCTGGACCATCACGACGAGCCACATTGACGTAGTGGGAAAAGTGCCGGGCGCGGATGCGGCGACCTTCCAGAAATACGCCGAGGCCGCGGAGAAGGGATGCCCGGTTTCGAAGGTTCTGAACGCCAAGATCACAATGAATGCAAAGCTGGAATAGCGAAGGCCGATCGTGTAACTCATCGATTCACTCTCCAGTCTACTGTTGCTTGAGCTGGGTCAACATCTTCTGAATCGCCTGGTCGAGTTCGGCTGGAGAGTGGAACTGGAAAGTTTTGCCTCCCGCGGCCTTCATGAGCCGCTGGATGGCGCCCGGAAACGGACTACCTGGCCAGGGGAAATACTCGAAATAGAAAAACGGCGGGCTGTCCTGTTTCTTCTCGGTTAGTAACTCTGTCTTCATCTTGATGTCCATGCGCCCGTTGGGGCCGAGAAAGACGACCGCGTCTGAAGTACCGATTGCCGTAAGTTCCCGGTTCGCCAGCGCCGAAAGAAACTCCGGGGAATTGCGCTTTTTCAACGCCTCCACCGAAACGCTCGTAGTCTCAATCTCTCGAAGACTCTGGGAAAGAGCGATGAATGCCGCGCTGTCGAATTCGCCACTGCGAAAGACTTCGCGCTGCTGTTCCAGATTGAAAGCGGTCAGGCGCACCGATTTGTAGGGTGTCTGTCGAAGCAGGGAATAAATGCATTCCAGCAGGAACTCGCGATCCCAGGCGCGCAGCCGCGACTGGTAGGGGTTGATGGGGGCAGCGTCGAGCAGAATCGAGAGGCGAATGCCTCCATGCTGTTGCGGTGTGGCGATCGGCCAAGCCGCGCGATCCAAAGACTCCACGGTCAGAGGACGGATGGCCATTGTCATGTCGCGCTGGGAATGACTCGGACCCACATGGATTTTCCAGCTCTTGCGGCAGGAGCGTTCTTGATCGTCAGTGACCAGGACTTCGACCGAATAGTCACCTTCCCCAACCCCAACCGCTCCGCTCATGCCGATTTCGTTCTTCAGCTTCCGAGGATCTTTGCCCAGGAGCCGTCGCATCTCCGGAGAGATTTCGGGGACATGATAGGCCGATCCGAAGAGCGCCGGCGCCTTCCCTTGGGGAGTGATTCGAACGTAGGTGACCACGGTCGCTTTCTTGCCGTCGAATATACCCACCCGACAAAGAACCGTGTAGCCAGTCTCGATGCGGAAGGCAAAATCGAGCATCGGCTTCCATTCTTCAATGACACATTTGAGGGACTTAGCCGCGGGAGCATCCAGAATACGAGTGATTTTGCTGGCGTCGTCCGCCCTCAGCGGCAACTGCGCCTCTGCCGAAATAGCGAGCGCAAGGCAGGCAACAATCGAGCAGCCGAGGATGGGAGTTCTGAGGGCCACGCCGTTCCCTGCCGTGTAGTGCGCGATTCTACCTCAGCTCGGTTTGACAGGTGATTCTGCGCC
>CAVYHM010000042.1:0-34494 GCA_963768265.1 uncultured Acidobacteriaceae bacterium | reverse complement strand
TTGCCGGTTGCGCACGAAACCGCCCCGCGAGGGATTTTGAGTGCGATGGCCCGGTGGCAACATGTTTCTTCGGATTACCCGTCACCGAGCCAAGTGACCGCCAGAGGCAAGACGCTCTATCAGCTCGTGTTGTGCTTCAGTTACCGACTTCCAAGCCGTATCAATCAGCAAGTGCGGTGTTGACCATTTTTCGTATGTTCTTTCGCAAACACTTTCCCAGGTGAGGGGAGGCAGGCCATCGATTTCTGCCGGTCTGCTTTCGATGCGTCTCCGGTGCTCGGCAGCATCGGAACAAACCACTTCCACCTCCACGAGGCTCACGAGCGCATTACGCGCAACTTGCGCCCATGAATCGCGAGTGACCTGGAGAGCATTCACCGAATCGGCAACGACGGGTTGGCCCAGACGCAGGTTTTCTTCCGCCACCCAATAGGCACTCACATACGCGGCAGGACCAACGTCGTCACGGAGCACGTTACTGCTGCGAATCGCCATCTCGATCGTGTCTATGCGTAGATAAACAGCAGCGCATTTCTTCGCCAAAGCTTTCGCGAGCGTGGTCTTTCCCGTACCCGGCAGTCCCCCAAATACGATCAGCAAAGGATGAATCCTCCGGTTGATTGTATCCCCGGCTAGCGAGCGGATCGTCGGCCCAAACGGAAGTCATTTTCCCGTCGTACTGCTTCAAATTGGCGTCAGATTGGGCCGGAAAGCCGCGTGTCACTGTCGGCGTAAAATCTCCCATCGCACTCATTGACCTTGGAAATGTCTAGCCATCCTCTCTTTTCTGCCAGTTTCGCCGCCGCTTGAGCTCATCGGTGACATCTTTCCCCGTACCGATGTCTTCCAACAACTGATCGAGTCGAGCCGCCGCGCTCCTTAGCACTTGCCGGTCCGCGTCCGCTGCGGCCTTCAACATCTGATCGAGTCGGGCTGCCGCAGCCTTCAGCCTCTGCACTTCTTCATCCGTGATCGGTTTCTTCAAAGCTTGCTCGTTCGCCCGAATCAGGCTCACGATGCGTTGCCGGAGATCGTGTTCCCTGCCTTTTTCGTTTTCGTTATTCATGGCCCGAGCAAGAAGCAGAACACCGCAAAACGACACCGACAAAACTTGCCGCCCAGCCGGCAGTCAGGGGATTATCACCCGTCACCCCGTACAAGACCAGATGTCAATTGGTGAAAAATCTCTTTTACACTTAAAACCGCGACGGACACCGAGTCCACCCAGAGCCGAAACTGAAAACTGATAAAATCGAAGGGATGGCTGGAACCTCGCAACTGATTCAGATCGAGCTCGGCCCCCCGCCGCGGATGCCGAAGCCCACTTGGCTGCGCGCCAAAGCTCCCGTGGGAGACAATTTCCACGATCTGAAAAGGCTCGCCCGCGGCCTTGGTCTCCACACCGTGTGCGAATCGGCGCAATGCCCTAACATCGGCGAGTGCTGGAACCACAAGACCGCGACCTTCATGCTGTTGGGTGATATTTGCACCCGCCGCTGTGGCTTTTGCGCAGTCCCCAAGGGACGCCCGCAGCCGATCGATTGGGACGAGCCTCGTCGTGTGGCGGAAGCGGTCGCCACCTTGGGCCTGAAGCATGCGGTGGTGACGAGCGTGAACCGGGACGATGACAACATTGGCAGCGCCCGGATTTTTGCCGAGACCATCCGCGAAATTCGCCGTTTGACGCTGGGTTGCCACGTTGAAGTGCTGATCCCTGACTTTCAAGGTCTGGAAGAATCGCTCCGCATCGTGCTCGATGCCCAGCCCGACGTGCTCAACCATAATACCGAGACCGTACCGCGGCTTTATCGCGCGGTCCGCTCCGGCGCCCGCTACGAGCGCACGCTCACGCTGCTGGAGAACGCGAAGAAGTTTTCTCCTGGCATGGTCACCAAGAGCGGAGTGATGGTCGGATTGGGTGAGGCGACCGATGAACTGGTGGAAGTCTTCCGAGACCTCGGCACGCGCGGCGTCGACATTCTCACCATTGGACAGTACTTGCGCCCCTCGAAGGATCACCTGCCCATCGCGCGGTTTTACGAGCCCGAGGAATTTGTCGAGTTGCGGAACCACGCGCTCCGCTTCGGTTTCCGCCATGTCGAGTCCGGTCCGCTGGTGCGGTCCAGTTATCACGCACACGAGCAGGCGGATGCCACTCGCTCTCCGCGGGCGGTAACTTAGCTTGCAGCGGAGCGGCTTTCCCGCCAACGTTTTCTCTCCGGCAATGACGCTTCGCAGGGTTAGTATCCCCATCGAAAAAATCGGCTACAGGAGGTCGCCTCGCCCGTGGTGACCGTTCTTCTGGTCATTCTTGGATTCTTTGCCGGCATGCTGGGCGCGCTGACAGGCATCGGTGGCGGCGTTCTGCTCTCGCCCATTCTCGCCCTCCACTTCGGAGTCCCGATCCGGCAAGCCATCGGAACCAGCCTGGTCGCAGTGATCACCACCTCGGCCGCAAGTTCCTCGGTTCACCTGCAGCGCCACACCACCGACATCCGCCTCGGCATGACGCTGGAACTCGCGACCGCGTTTGGAGCGGCGCTCATGGCCTATCTGGTGGCTTATTTCAATCGCAACGCTCTGGAAGGGCTGTTCGCCGGATTTCTTCTCTACAGCGCCATCACCCTCCTGGTGCGCGGCGGCAAACTGAAGCCCGATGAGGAATCGCCCCCCGCGCTCAACGGCGACACGGTGATCCCGCCGTATGAGCCGACGCGTTACCCGCTCGGGCTGGGAGCCTCTCTGGTAGCGGGCGCGCTCTCCGGACTGCTCGGCATTGGCGGAGGCCCCATCAAAGTTCCGGTCATGTACATCTTCATGAACGTGCCGCTGATGGTGGCGACTGCCACGTCGAACTTCATGATCGGAGTCACGGCCGCCGCCAGCGCCATCGTCTACTATCGTCGCGGCGACATTCTGGTCGAGTACGCCGCGCCGCTGGCGGTGGGCGTTTTCCTAGGATCACTTCTCGGCGCCCGCCTCGCCCCGCGGATCCATACCAAATACGTCGTCTATTTGCTGGTCGCAATTATGTTCTATCTGGCCGGTCACCTGGGGCTTCACCTGTTGCGAGGAATGCTATGAGCGAACGCAGGGAACCGGCCTTTGACCGCGCCGTCGCCCTCGTGCTGCGCGTGGGAGCCTTCGGTTGCTTTTTCATCATGCTCGCGGGCCTGCTTGTCGGACTATTTGTCCGCGGACCCATTCCTCTCGCCATTGAACGCGCTGGCATCCTGCTGATGCTGGTGACGCCGGTGGTTCGCGTGCTCGTCGCCTGCGTTTTGTTCTTCCGCGAAAAGGACCGGAAGTACGGATTGATCTCCCTGGGAGTGCTCGTCATCCTGATAGTGGGATCAGTCTTCGGAATCGGCGAACACTAAACTCCTTGAGGCTAGAGCAGTTTTGCTATAGCTGTACGCCCCGGAGGGGCGTCTGATAGTAGCCCGGCGCGTTCAGCGCCGGGAAAAGTGGGAGATCGTCTCGCGCCCCGTAGGGACGCTTGAAATTCCCGCGCACACTCTTCAGCCCCTGAAGGCCGCGCCTAACGCCTCAGCGAAACCGTTCTAAGGCCGGCAAATTGCACAGGCTGCCGAAACCAGCCGAGCTTCCGCTCGGCCTGTCCGGGTCAGAGACCCGGACCCACACGAACAAAAGCAGATTCCCTCGCTCTGCTTGGAATGACAAATCGGGGATCAGAGAAATTCTAGAAAATGTGGAGCTTGATGCTCAGATACTTCTTCGGATTCTCGCGGATCGCCTTCACCAGTTCGCGGGTCTCGACCAGCATTTGATCCGCGTTGTTGTAGAGCAATTCATCCTTGAAGAGTTTGCCGACGGTGCCTTGGCCCGCTTCCAGTTCGGTAGTCAGCTGTGAAAGTTTGGTAATCGTGGTGTCGAGCTTCTTGGCCAGTTCCTCGTCCTTCGTCAGTTTGCCCAGTGTGCCCTTACCCGCGTTGATGTCCTCGGTGATCTTCTTCACGTTCGCGATGGTGTCGTTGGTGTTGTTGTAGAGGGATGGATCTTTCAGGAACTTGCCCGCGGTACCCTTGCCCTGTTGGAGGTCGTCCACCACGGCATTTATCTTGTCGAGCGTGGATATGAATTTGTCGTACGCATCATTGCGGCTGATGAGCGCACCCAGACTGCCCTGGCCGTTGCTCACGTTCTCGACGATCTGCTGGAAGTCCGCTACGGTGGCCGAAAAGCGGTTGTACAAAGTAGGATCGTAGATCAACTTGCCCAGCGATCCCTTGCCGCTTTCGGCGAAGGCCAGGATCCGGTCGGCGCGCTTGAGCAGCGCATCCAGGTTCTGCAACGTGCTCTGGCTGGCCCGTACCACCTGGTTGAAGTCCGGATGCACTTGCGTGGGCAGCGTGTCTCCGTCTTGTGCGGTCGCGCCGATCGCTTGCGCGCTTTCGATGTCGAGGTAGGTTTCTCCCAGCACTCCCGCGGTATCGAGTGACGTCACCGAGTCGCGGCGCAAGCCGTAGCTGTATTTCGTGCTCACCCTCATGGTGACTTCCACGGGAGTGATCTGCTTGTCTCTGTCAGGGACGATGCGAATTCTAGACACGTTGCCGATGTCGACACCACTCAGCCGCACCGGCGCTCCCACGCGCAATCCCTGGGCGTTGTCGAAATAGGACTTCAGCGTAATGCGTGGGGTAAAGAGTCCGGCGGTCCCGGACATCAGAAACAGCAGCAGAGCCAGCGTCAGACTCGCGGCGATCACCGTGATCCCAACCCGCAGTTGCGACCACTTGAGCTGCTTCTGGCTAGGCAAATGATTTCCTCATGGTGCCAGTCTGAAGTTGTCTTGCCACCAAAGCAAGTGACTCGTAATCGGATCCGCCTCCCTGCGGCACGCCCATCGATGAATAATAACAAAAAGCTAGGGAGTTCTAAGAGTGCGCATGAGAGAACTAAATTCCAGGGAAGGCTGCGGACCCAAACCTCCCATAGTCCAGCCGCGCAGCGGCAGCATGAGAAAGCCCGGCACGGAAGTGCCGGGTGAGAGCGGGAAATGCGCGCGAGTCCCGCCAGGGACGGCAGGTGTCACGCGGTTTCCCTAAGCCGTCTTCGCGCGAAGCGTGGGCATCAGTGCCAGCGCCAACAGATATGCGGCAGCACCGCAAGCCAGGGTCGTAGTCAGCCCAAACTGGATGGCGATGACCATCGCCAGCACCGATCCCAGCACGCTCGCACCGGCGTTCATCGCCCAGGCCCATTCGACCGCGTTGTCTTGCGAGGCAGGAAACTCCGGCGCGGGCGTAGCCGCCAACGCGCGCAAACCAGTGGGAAATGGCATGCCCATGACGAAGCCCAGCGGGATCAGCAGCATGCCGCTCACCAGCAGTCGAAATCCGAAGTCCAGCCCGACCAGTTGGGCGAGCCTGGTCGGCAGGAAGAACACGTAGACCAGAAGCGTTGCGACCACCAGCGTCAGCGGCAGCCAGCCCATCTCGGCGCGCGGCAGCCACAGTCGTGAGAACAGGCTGCCAGCCCCGCTGGAGATCATCAGCAGAAAAATAACCACTGTCAGCGCATACGTGGGATGTCCCAGAAACAGCACGAAGCGCTGAATGAACGCGATCTCCACCAGGATATAACCCAATCCGACCGCTACGAAATAGAGCAGTGGGAAAGCAGACTGGCGGGTCTTTCCGCTTTTGAGTGCGAGCGGCAGAACCAGGAATGCCAACACCGCGCACACAGAAATTACCAATACCAGCAGCAACACCAGCACGCCGAGGTTGACTTTCCAGTCGATGCCTTCCCGCAGGCCCTTCTCCTCCAGAATTTGTCCGGCCTTGAGTGTAAAGAAGAAAAATGGCGCGTTGTCGCTGACCGGCGCGACGTTGTACGCATAGCCGCGGGCGAAGGCGTAAGGATCGTTGCTGGCAATTAGATCGGAAAAAGGATTCTGCCCTGGGTGCGACGGCAAATAGAGCGAATCGAGCTCCCAGTAGTGATCGAACTGCGTGATCACCGCAGTTTCTTCAGCCGCGGTGAATGGGGTTTTCTTCGCCAGCACAACCACCGGGATGCCATCGCCATTGAGTTCGCCTTGGGAGGCGACGATGAAATGACGCACCGGATTGGCCACCCCGAGCCCGTGCAGCGCATCCATCGCGACGGCGACCACCCGCAGCGCTTCCCGCGGATGGTGGAACTCCCAGCGCGTGATGGCGATCATGCCATCCGGTTTCAGATGCTCGAAATACTCGCGGAAGGCCTCGACCGTGTAGAGGTTGTTCTCGCTGAGCGCGAACGCGCCCGCTGCCGTCGATGCCCACGTATCCACCAGCGTCATCTGCACCACATCAAAATGCTGCGGGCTCGAACGTAGAAACGACCGGCCGTCGGTAACATGAATGTGCACCTCCGGACGTTCGTAGAGATGTTGCGAGTAGTCGGCGTAGCGCCCACGCATGATCGTCGTGGCGATGATGGGGTTGATCTCGATCCCGGTCACGCTGGGACTGCCGTTCGCCACCGCGCGCAGAACGTCCACGCCTCCGCCTGGCCCGATGATGGCGAACTCACCGTGTGGGCGCAGCACGTTCGCCAGCGCGGGCGGCGCCGACATCAGCGCGTGCTCCCATGCCGTGGTGTGCCACTGCGCCAGGTCGGCATTCATGATGTAAGTGGATGCGTCTGCGTCGATCACCACCGCTTTGGCCTGGCCCTGGCGGTCGACTTCCACGCGCGAGAGCGCATTCCAGTGCGCAAACTCCACCCACGCCGGGTCGCGAAACATGCCCTTGGCGTAGACCACGTCGATGAGACGTCCGGAATAATTCGCGCCGGTGAGGATCGCGAGTGCGAGTGCCAGCATTCCCGCATTTCTGCGTGCGCCTCGGCTTTCGGCCCAGATCATTCCCGCGGCCGCCAGCGCGACTGCTGCCACCAGGATCGCGTTCGGTCCACCCAGCCAGTTCAGCAGCGGGACGACCGCCAGGCACGCCAGCGCCCCACCGCACAGATCAGCGCCGTAAAGCCGGGGAATGCGCCGCGTCTCGCGCGCAAACACCACCGAAAACAGCAGCCCGGTCAGAAAGAAAGGAACCGCGGCCGCAAGATAAAGTACCGTCAACCGCAGAAAATTCTTCCCCGAAACAGCGAGACTTACCGGAACGTGCAACACGATTTCCAGCACCACAACCACGACGACGGCATTGATCATGCACAGCCGTCCCGCGAGCGCCCGTGTACCCAGTTCCGCGAGACGGGCCTTGAGCAGGTAGGCGAAAACTCCCCCTGCACCCAGCCCAAGCAGCGCGATCGAAATGGCGAGAAATGCGAAATGATAGAAGAGCACAACCGAGAAGATGCGGGTCAACGCCAGTTCAAGTAGCAGAGCGGCGAAGCTGGTCAGCGCCAGGCCCGACAGCAGAGTTCGTTCGGGGATTTCAGTCCGGGGCGGGGTTGGGGGAGCACTCAGGGAGATCACGGCCATAAATGAATCGGAGGCGACAGTCTAGCAGAAGCGGCTCATTGCGGGTCCTCTTCATGGCCAGAAAACAGCCGCTCACCGCCTGCAGCCGCGTAGCGGCGAGAGAATACAGCCCACAGCGCAAGCTGTGGGTAGGATTGAGACGATGATCCAGCCCCAGCGGGGCGAAAGAATTACGACGCGGCCGCCTGTGGGCCCTGACGCCGCGCCGAGATTGCTCCCACGAGCGCTCCATCCACCACGTCCTCAACCCGCCCGCGCAGCCAGCGATTCGCCTTGTGTCGCCCGCGCAGGCGCAGCTTCAAATAATTGTCGGTGAGGGCCTCGGTGAATTCTCCATCGGCGTCGCGGCCCACAACATTCAGCGTGATCGCTTCCACCATCTCGCCCACGAATCCGCGCATGAACGCCAACTTCTTCGCCGCAGCCAAGTCGCGCAGGATCCGGTTACGCTCCCGGGCCAGCTGCACTGGAACTTGACCGGACATGCCCGCGGCCGGAGTACCGGGACGCGGGGAATAAGTGAAAACGTGCAGGTAGGTAAAAGGCAAATCTTCCACCATGCGCCGGGTGGCCTCGAATTCTGCATCTGTCTCGCCGGGAAATCCCACCATAACATCCGCGCCGATCGCGGCCGTCGGCATGGCACCACGAATCTTCTCGATCCTTCCGCGATAGTGCCACGGCCGATATTTGCGGTGCATTCGCCGCAACACCGCGTCACTCCCGGACTGCATGGGTACGTGGGCGTGCTTGGCGATGCGCGGCGATCCGACGACAAGGGAGATGAGTTCGTCGGACCAGTCCATGGGCTCGACCGAGGAAATACGCAGCTTTTCCAGCGAGGTCTCGTCGAGAATCGCGCCGACAAGGGACTCCAGCGTCGCCTTTCGACCGCTGGCGCTCAAATCCCTCCCCCAGCGACCCAGATTGATGCCGCTGATCACCACTTCGCGATAACCGGATTCCACCAGCGCGTTCACTTCGCCCACGATCCGTTCCCTCTCCAGCGAGCGGCTCTGGCCACGGACATAGGGAATCACGCAGAACGAGCAGCGATTGTCGCATCCGTCCTGGATTTTAAGGTTAGGCCGAGTCCGTTCGTTGGCGGCGTCGAAGACGGGGGCCGCGAGCAGTTCGGTGTGGGCAAAAATGTCGGAAACGAAGATCGCCCGTTCGTCGCTGGCCACCGGTCGCTCGCGGTTCGACGTGAGCGCATCGACCGGGATCAATGTTCCCGGCAACGGGGCTTCCGTTCCGTGCAGGGCGATCTGCGCCAGTTGATGCTTGTGCGAGTTGCCGATGACAACGCTGACGCCCGGCAGCGCCGCAACTTCTTCCGGGGCCCGCTGCGCATAGCAGCCGGTCACGACAATTTTTGCCTCAGGATTCAGGCGTTGTAGGCGGCGAATGGCGGCGCGTGCATCCTGGTCGGCAGCAGCTGTGACCGTGCACGTATTCAGCACGACCACGGCAGCCTGCGCCGCCGACGAAGCGCGGGCGAGACCCTGCTCCGCGAACTGACGCTCCACCGCAGCGCCATCGGCCTGCGTGGCCCGGCAGCCAAAGTTTTCTACATAGTACCCAGACACTTCTCTATGGTAGCGCAGACTTCGGATCTACACCGGCGCCCTCGCCGTGCAGAGACACTCCCGCCCCGTTGGCGTAAATCAGAAGCGGGGATCAGGCCGTCGCGGCAGTTCTCCGCGACTGGAAGCATTCCCGGCAGAACACCGGACGCCCCTGGGTCGGGCGGAACGGCACGGTCGTCTGCTTTCCGCACCCCGAGCAGGTGGCCTGGGTCTCTACCTTGGTGTAACGGTAGCTCGGCTGCCCGGGGGCAGGGGGTGCCCCGAGCACGGAAACCCGTTTCGCCTTGCAGGTCTTACATCGTTTCGGTTCGTTCTTGAACTGTTTGTCGAAAAAGAAAAGCTGTTCCCCGGCGGTGAAAACAAAGTCACCCCCACAGTCAATACATTTCAGCACCTTGTCCTGAAATTCCATTGAGGACGGCTCCCTTCAGCCCTTTTCGCGCGCCCACCCGCGGGGAAAGAACTGCGGTGGTCGGAAAAAACAGGGTTCTGTATATCCCCCTCGCACTGCCCCTTGGACTCGGCCCACCACGCTCCAGAACGGTGCGTGGGTTCGAACGATCATGCCTTCATGCCGGAAGAACTATATGAGTGTGAACCATCCCTGTTGCAGCTCAACTTGGTGGGGGCCAGATCGAGCAGAGCCGCCCCGGGACGGAGCGGCCCTCTCCTGCTCTAATCCTGCTCTTTGCGTGTTTTTTTTCGGGCGCGCTTACGAGCCAGCGCAGCCTTCACACGTTTCTTTTCGCCGGGCTTCAGGTAAAAGGAGTGGCGCTTGACCTCCTTGATAATGTCTTCCTGTTGCACTTTGCGTTTAAAGCGGCGCAGAGCATTCTCGAGGGATTCTCCCTCTTGAAGCCTTACTTCTGCCAAACTGACACACCCCCAGACTCGTCCGGTAGGACCGAATAGTTATTACAGGGTTTTGACTCTAAGTCAAGTGCGAGTGTCAAGGAAGCTGGACGCGAGCCCGCCTTAGTCTTCCAGCACGTGACTCATTTTGAGACGGCCAACGAGCAGGGGTTCAGTACCGCCCCAGGTTCACTCCTGACAGGTACGCTGGCAATGAGGCCCGGCATTCATTGGGGGAACGGCAAAAGCCTTGGAATCACTTCACGTTGGCTCGTAAACCAGGACTTACCGTAGATCGTTCGACGCTGCGTGACATGCAGGCGAGTGCGCAATTAAACTATGCGCTGCTATCATTCCGGTCATGTCCACAGCCCAAACTTGGGACCCGGTGTCTTATGCGCGGAACGCGAGATTCGTATCGGACTTAGGATCGCCCGTGGTGGATTTGCTTGCACCTAAGCCCGGTGAAAGGATTCTCGACCTCGGTTGTGGAGACGGTGTACTAACGAAAAAGCTAGCTGATCTGGGTTGTGAAGTCGTTGCGGTCGATTCGAGTGCTCCGCAGATCGAAGCAGCAACGAAGCTCGGCTTGAACGCGCACGTGATCGGCGGCGAAGACCTGCCGTACAAGGAGGAATTCGATGCCGTGTTTAGTAATGCCGTGCTGCACTGGATTAGGCGTACAGATGTGATGCTTGCTGGAGTGTATCGTTCCTTGAAACCAGGTGGCCGATTTGTTGCTGAATGCGGAGGCCACGGTTGCGTTCACAAGATCCGGACTGCTTTGGTTCAAGCATTGGACCGCCGTGGGTTTGATGGCGAGGCTCGCGTTCCGTGGTATTTCCCCACACCCGGCGACTACGCCACCAGGCTGGAACGCGCAGGGTTTCGCGTCGATAGCATTGCGCTGATCCCGCGTCCAACTCCATTGCCTGGCGACATCATTGGTTACTTGGAAACTTTTGCTCTCAACTTTTTTCAAGGCTTCTCCGACGAAGCTCGCAACGACTATCTGCAGGAGGTTCGGATGGTCCTGGAACCGCAACTTCGCGATGCCGATGGATACTGGGTGGCCGACTACGTACGACTGCGATTCGCGGCAACCAAAGCTCGCGAGTGATACGGCACACAAATCCCAGAGGAGCCGGGTAAGCTGCTGTCCAAAACTAGGCTTTTTGTACCCACAGGGGCGCAAACGAAGCACGGTAATGCCAAAACAGCATCACCCAACATAGGGTGGCTAGAACCGCGGGCTGTGCCCCGCTGTGTTGCATCGTCAGGTGATAGACAATTATGTTGGCGACTACAGGTCCGCTCAACACAATCGCCAGGGGAACATACCTCCCAATCAGAAACAGTGCTCCGCTGATGACTTGCACCGCACCCACAAACCACACATAGTGTGAAACGACCAGCGCGCCCAGAAACTGTCCCCACACTCCTTCCAGCGGAGGCATCGGCAGGAATTTAAGAAACGGATTAAGCCCAAAGACAACAAACATCAGACCGAGCAGGATTCTGGCGATAATAGCCACGATTTTCATAAATGCGTCCCTTTCTATTCCTGATCTTCCCCGATTGGGTGAGATTGTAACTGAAATTACATTCTGGACTGGTAATTCGACAACTTTAGAAACTCCTTGCCGTCCCAGCATAATTGCGTCGAAAACTGAATCTCCTTGCACGGCTAACACGGCCCGTCCTCGGCGTACGCAATTAAGAGGCGGGCCAATCTTTCTCACTTGGCGATAATTCTCTCTGTCAACTCATGCGCGGTCGTAGCCCCTGCTTGGTGATTGGTCGGCTTAACCGGAAGCTATTCACAAAGGGGGTTGGGGAATTGGACCGCCAGCTGACCTGAACCGCTTTAAGTGAGGCTTTGCAGCGCTCTGGACCAAGCTAAATCTGTGGAGTCAAACCTCGCTACGGGAGTTTCCTGGCAAACCTCGCACCCTCAGGAAAAATAGGAACACCGCAGCTGGCCACAATTGCAGAAAAAGGCGGCTCAAGGAGAAGCGCAGGTGCCAGTAGATGTCGTACGGCGTGATCAGGTAGACGGCGAAATATCCGCCAAGCGTCAGAGCCAGGGCCAGGACAGATGCTCGAAACCCCGGGCTCGCTGCGCCCTCGTCCTCTTCGCCGACCACAAAATATAAGCCCACCAGTAGAAGCGAGCCCGGAATCAGCAACCAGTGGCCGAAGCGGAAGAAGTCTTTTGCATACCACTTGACGATGGCCCCATACCGGGCGAGATCGAGCACTTTGTGAAGCATGGAAGTGGGATCGGAGAACAGATCTCCAGGCGGCGCGATCCAGTGTTTGAAATAAATGACCAAGAGAAACACCGGCGCGCTTCCCGCCAGCAAGAGCCCGCTGTGGCGCGCAAACGCGAACTTCAGTCCCTGCGAGGAAGAACGGCGCGCATCACGGATAGAGGTCAGTTGCCGCGCCAAAATAATCGCGCCAAGGAACAACACCCCTTCGTTTTTGGTCCAGGCGGCAAAACCAGCGGCCACTCCCCCCAGAGCCAGCAACCCGACAGGCGGCCGTGGCGAAGTATCCTGAGTCCCTCCGTCGTGGAGACAGAGCAGAACGGTCGTGGCCAGGTAGAAGAATGAGAGAGGTATGTCAGCGTACTGCCACGCACCTTGCTCGATGAAGGATGGCGTTGCCAGCAGTGCGATCGCTCCCAGCATGGCCTGCGCCCGGCCGCGAAGAATAGAGAGAGACGAGTACAGGACTCCGACCGTCGCAAAGGTGAAGCAGAAGCCGATACACGAGGGGACGCGCGGATCATCGTGGCCGAGATAAGTCCAGAAGTGCGCGATGGAAGCGGGAAGAAGCAGCGGATAGTCGGGGTGGGACCAGGGAATCAGCGGAGTAAATCCGTCGCGCCAATGTGCGCCAGCACGGAATAGAAAGCGGGCGTGGAGATTCCAAATGGCGAAGGCGTCCCACCCGTCACCGTGGGGATAGGCCCAAAGCCGGAGCAGACCGGAATAGAGCGCAGCGCACAAAGCGATAGCGAATGCGCCCGTCAGAATCCGGTGCATCCAGCCCGAGCTTGTGTGGGACCGGGTCTCAGACCCGGTCAGGCCGGGCGCAGCCCGGCTCCCCAGCACGACAGCCGCAGTCAGCAAGCCAAGGACGAGCAGATCAGCTAGCATCAGGTTCGCGACATTGCAAACCCGCGCCAGAAAGAAAATGACAGAAAACACTCCCAGCCCGTACCCTACCGCGAGCGACCCTCTCAATAACAGGTCCGAGGCCAGCGGTGCCTTCCGCGACCAGCCCAGGCACACCAGCAGAAATCCCGACGCGAGACAGACCAGTGCCGGCAGGACAAGCGCCATCTAGTTGGCACCATGGTTGGCGAGGAGTAGGACGCCATCACCAAAATCGTGCACCAGTTGCAGATTGTCAGACGGCGACGCGGCCGGCATCCCCGGCGAAGGCGGAAAATTGCCGACGACCAGCGCGTGATTCACGGAGTGATCGACCACCAGCGGTGCCAGCGCATACTGGGTCAGATAATAGTCGCCCACAGCCGCTGCGCCCGGCTCTCCCACATAGCCGATCACGCCTCTTTCTGGCAGCGATGCCTTGAGCGCGGCGAAGCGCTGGTCCGAGCGTCGCGCAACTCGCTGTGCGGAATCTGGCGGACGGTTGAGCCTGGGTGCGTCCCAAACGATTCGTGCCGTCGACAACAGGGAGCAAAGAATGAAGACGAGAAACGCGACGCTCATTCTTCGAAGCTTCATGGGAAGGCGAATCGGTGAAGAGCTGGCAGCATTATACGTCTGGCAAACTCAGCCTTCGATGTCAAGGATGGTCATCCCTGACGCTTTGTGCTCGGCCACGCAGTGCGAGCGAACGTAAACGGGATTTTCGCGTAAGATTTAATCAACGGCGTGGCCAGTCGGCCAGCAGCAAGGTTTCTAGCATTTAGTAATAGGACATCCGACGTATGCAGCACCACTGGTGGTGATAGGCAGGACTTGTTCCATTACCTATCTCTTCGTCGCGCCTGTTGGGGTCCCTTCTGCAAAAGGGATGAAAGAAAGCTTATTTTACAAGAAGGCAATCATGGCAGATCCAGAGTTCTCATCTCCTGAAATTCTTTATCCTGAATGGCAACGTGAGTACCGCGCTGCCCTCATGGAGCTCGACCCAAAGAAAATGCTGGAGCGCGTAACGGCAGCAGAAACGACTATCTTCAAGCGCCTTCAAACAATATCGCGCAGCGCCGACAACCACGCCGAACGGCAAGCCATCGAAGATGCTCTGACCGGCCTCCGTACTCTCAAGAAGGAAAATCTGGGATTCCCAGACTGGCAGAAAAAGTGAGCTCAAGCGGCGATGGGGGCCGAAAGACGGCGCACTTTTTCAAGTAAAACCGAAATATGCTCGGACTTGGAGACGAGCGCGGAGATTCCTGCCACCCGAGCTTCATTTTCCGAGAACGCATCGGCGTACTCGCTGAATATGATCAGCGGCACCGCAGGCATCAACTTTTTCAGAGCGCGGGCAGCATCAATACCGTTCATAACCGGCATGGACAAATCCATGACGATCACGTCGGGACTCAATTCTTGAGCTTTTTCGATCGCCTCTTTTCCGTTCTCCGCCTCCCCGCATACTTGAAAGTCCGCTTCCAAAGTGAATGACCGACACAGCGCTCGACGGATAAACTCATTGTCGTCAACCACTAACACGGATCTCGGCATGGAGTCCCCTCTAAGGTCAAAGCCACAACGCGGCCCTATCCTTGGAACTGAGGGTTGGATGCCCCAATGAGCTCCTGATGTTACCGAGAAAGTTATAAAGAATTTGTAATTCGCATTAATTGATCCTGTTTGCCATTGAGGCAGGCGGTTAGGGTTGGTCGAGCCTGTGGAAGGCCTGGCTCGAGTTGCTCCATGGTACGGCCCGACTCGGGCTAATAAGCCCGATGGCTACCTTCTAGACTCATACCGCATCGCCACCGCCCCCGAGCCGAACGCCAGCCGGCTCACGAGCCTCAAGTCGACACACTTCGATAGCCCCGCGAACAAGGTCGGCCCATGGCCCGCTAGCCTGGGGTGCACCACGAACTCGTACTCATCGATCAATCCTAGCTCCGCCAACGCCAGCGGAAGCTTCACGCCTCCCACGAGCAGTCCCTTACCGGACTCCCGCTTCAGCTGCTGAACAGCCTTCCCCAGATCCCCGCGCACGAGCTCCGCGTTCCAATCGACCCGGTCCAGGGTGCTCGACACGACGTACTTCTTTGCTGCGTCGATCGTCCGGGCGAAGGGTTCCATCCAATCGGGTCTCGCTCCTGTCCGCGCCGGCGGCCGGAACGCTGCCTCCATCATTTCGTAAGTCACCCGGCCAAAGAGGAGGGCATCGGCCTGGTTGAGGTTCTCGACCGCGTGACGATGCAAGTCTTCGTCCACGATGATTGCTCGATGATCGCAGCACCCGTCCAATGTGACGTTGATGGAATACCGAAGGGGTCGCATTACGTAAGCGTACCGCCGATCAAGGTTAGATTAGGCCTATATGCAGGACGGGAACTTGAAGGATGCAATCCGGGTATGAAAATTGAAGCTCCCATTCGATGGGATGTATTCATTGACATACCAGAATGTACAGTCGTTCGAAGGATCAATGGCGAGGCCGCTGTAGTCGCCCCAACGATTGCTGCCATTGGCGGTGCCGCCGGTTTGTGAACCTTTGCCAGTAAAGATGTTAGCGATGCTCTCCATCGTGCCCGCAGGATCACTCGGGACCCGGCCGGTGAATGCCACGGAAGGATGAAGTGTGCTGCTGGATTCGCTGAATCCCAGAGCGATATCCCCAAGCTTATCCATGGCGATGCTTCCCATCCACAAGGAAGTGCCGCCGCTGGTTAAAGTGCCGTGCTGAAACACGACCGGCGTGGTATTGGGGCTGCGGATCTCGTACCAGCGCACTCCAGAAGCCGCCCCACTGGTTTTCGCTGCATGGTTGACGACCAGCGACTCATGAGTAGCAAATTTTCGATAAGCCAGCCGAAACATGAGCCGGTCACCCAGCGAATCAAGCTGATCGGGTACTCCCGGCTGCGGAATGCAAGTACCGGTAGCGGCGCAGGCCTCGGTAAAGGGTGTCACGGCAATCGCAATCGGTCCCGTGAACTTGGAATTGCTGGGCGTGGTGAAATCCACGTGGAACTTGAAAAGGTGGAGTGCGCTCGTGCTGAACAGATCGACAAAAAAGTTCGGTTCGCCAGTGGGCGGCGCGGTAGCTCCGTCGAGGTCAGAAGGTAAGAAACTAAACTCGTTCACGTTGGTGAAGCAAATTGCCTTTGCCGCCGTGCCCGCCAGCATCGCGGACTTCTGGTAGGCGCAGGCCTTCGCTCCCAAAAAGCTGGTAGGACTGAACAGGTTATACGACCCGTAGTAGGCATCGGGCCACACACCGAACTTGTCATAGTCATTGAAGACATTGGTTCCGAACGAAAAAGCATAGCGGTGATACGTGCCCGTGGCGTTCGATGTACTCGACACCGCGATGCATTCGTTCCCGGTGCTGAAGGTGTTGTTTCCGGCCACGATGGCGATAAACCAGCGGCCGGCCTTCTTGTCATAGAGCACGATCGGGTCTGTGTAATTGAAACTGGTGGGTCCTTGGCCGCACAACCCAGACATCCCCGTAAAAATGCTGCTGATTTGCTTCGGTGCTTGTACGGATACCCCGGATTTGTTGAAGACCTGGTAGGCGGTGTTAATCACTTCAACGACCTGGGTCGCACCCACCGAAAGATTTTCGTCCGGCGGAACGCCAGCGAGCGACCCGTTCGCTGAGTCGGGCATGCCATCAAAATTGTGCGAAATGGTGGCGGAAACCGGAGGCAAGGCAAACGTCTGCTCGACTGCATCGGCCTGCGCGAGCGCCCCACCCGGCAGGACGCGTCGGGGCAGGGGGCGCACGCGCAAGCCAGGCGCGGCCGCCGGTAGCGGCGAGGGATACTCACGTACAGGCCGTGAAGTGTCGTGGTAGATCTCGTAAACCACTTCAGGGCCACTCTGACTCTGTGCACTGGACGGTGCGACCATCAAGCCCACTCCCGCCAGCGATAGCACAGCAAAACTCAGGCCATCTGGTCTCTTCATATGTTTCTCCCGTCTTGAGGGAAGCCATTCTTCCCTACATCGATGGTGGCGGTCAAGATGAAAAGACTTACGCGCGCGGGCAGCTCGATGAGTTCTACAAAAAGGGATGTCATTGATGCGTTGCTGAGCGCATTCGCGTTGACCCCAACCTGGGCCTTCCAAGTGCAATTGTTCGGCTCTCCACTATCATGGGTTCTTGTCCCGCTCTCGTCCATCCGCCTTGCGCAGCATCTTCGGCCAGCTTTGTCCTCGATGCCGATCGGCAAGAATTTTCCATTCTTCCATTTATTGGGGCTTCCCCAAAATGCATGATTGCTGTCCCGTGTGCGGTCTCCACTTCAATCGCGAGCCGGGATATTTTCTCGGTGCCATGTACATAAGTTACGGCTTGGCCCTTGCCTTCATCTTTGTTCTTGGCGCCGCCCTCTGGTTCCTGACCGGTTGGCGTTTGGACAAGATTGCAATCTGGGCGGTCTTGTTGTTCCTGCCCCTCGCCCCCATGCTGACGTTTCTTTCACGTGTGCTTTGGATCTATCTGGACCAGAAGATCGATCCAGAGCCCCTCTAGAGGTGCTCCAGCCCGTCAAGAACTTCACCACCGGGCGCAACCAAATTGCGCGAACTTTCTTAGGTTTTCGACGTACATAACCATCATGAAGGCGTTTCTGTCTGCTTTGCTAGCCAGCCAGTTTTGCGTTTGGAACGTGTTCGCGCAACAGCCCTGCAAATCAACTGTGGTCGGCGACCTTCGCATCGGGCGGTTTCAGAGCAAGATGTACGGGGAGTCGTTCAAGGCGCGCGTCTGGTTACCTCCCGGTTACAACGAGACCGACAATGCGAAACGAAAATATCCGACCCTCTACCTGCTTGACGGACAAACTGCGTTCGACGAGTGCACGGCATTCCACGGAGAACATGAACTGCAGATCGACGAAGCGGTTACTAAGCTGATCGGCGAGCACGAAATTCCTCCCATGATAGTCGGGGGCGTCGACAGCACCCATCATCGGGATTACCAATACTCTCCTTACCCAAGTTCGGTAACCGACCCGGCAGCCCCAGAACCGATCGGACAGCAACTTCCACGCTTTTTCGCCGATGAAGTCATACCATTTGTTTCCGCGCATTATCGAGTGTCCGCTGAAGCGGCTCACACTGGTATTGGAGGAGTTTCGTTAGGTGGTGCCGCGGCGTTGTATGTGGCGCTCCGCCGCCCCGATCTCTTCGGGCTGGTGGTGCTTCAAAGTCCAACTCTGCTATTGGGTAACGGTCAGTCCTTGCGCGATACAACTTCACTGGCGCGCGGGCCAGATCGAGTGGCGATAGGCGTTGGCACAGCAGAGTTGGATTTTCCAAATATCGAACAGTGGCTCGCCCCCAAGGGGCTCACGCGTGCGGAAGTGGAGTCCGGCATGGTAGGGATGGCGCGGTCCCTCGCATCTAATCTGAAGGGCGCCTACATCAATCACCCAAAGGTGTTGCTAGTCATCGAGCCCAACGCGAATCACCGTTCTGTATTTTGGGCTCACCGCATGCCAGAGGCGATCAAATTCCTATTCGAAGACTCCGGAAGCAAATAGCAAAATTCTTGACGTTAACGAAATCACATTACTATCGTGAGTCGCTGAAGCGCATATCAACAACGCTGAGATCTCGGTTCAACCTGACCACGGCAAAAGGAGAATACTGTTCTCTGCTACTTGCAAATTCAAAGCCCATGTTCTTAAACCGCACGACGTATCCGCGCTCCCCCGCCTCCAGTGGTTCGGTCTCAATGATTGGAAAGTGCGCCCAACTCATATATGCGCGTCCCAAAGAGCTGCTTTTCGCCGCAATGGTTGCCGCGGTTTCCTTCGACTTATAGCGGATCCTTGTCTCGATTCGCGGATCAAGGCTACCATTCCAAGAATCGACCTGCACGGCCGTAATCGATCTCGCCGTTTCCACAAGACCAGTCCAAACAAACGGATTCCACCAGAGAGAAAGGCTGAAACACGGACAGGGACTCCGCCATCGTATTGGTGAGCTTCGAGAACGTGGAGAGCCCTCCGATGCTCATGGTCGCGAACACCACAAATGACGAATAGACCGATCAACGCAAAGCTTGCCGCTAAGCGTCCACGAGGAGTCTTGATCGCGGGACTAAATTCCTCGGCCATCAGTCCAGCAAATAGTGATAGCAGTAGTCCTCCGAACAGGAACACCGTGACAAGGGGGTCGGTAATGCAGGTGATATCCCACGAATACCATCTGTCGGAAAAGGGCCAATACGGACGAACGCCGTAATTGTCGGTGAAATCGAGCAGGATGTGACTCAGCCCTCCCAGGTAGGCGAAGCAGAACAGCCATCCCCATCGTAGCGCTTGGTTGGGGGCTTCGCCCCAGCGTCCACTCAAGCGCCGGACCACGTAGATGAAACAGACCACAGCGCCCGGGATCAGGAAAACACCGGCAAAAGAATGAGTAAAGCCACGGTCATGGACAAATCCAGCGACCGGACCCTTTAGTCTCGCAAGCGCGTCGAGGTCAGGAGCTTCCGCAGCCAATATGACGGCTAGTGTAGCGAGCGCCGTCTTGCGATTCGGCCCCGCCCTCGCGATACACGCACCGGCTAGTGCATGAGTGACGGGGTCCACGTGATCCCTCCCGAAGTAATGCTAGTGAGGTCACGGTCCTGCATCAACGGGAATCGGTCACCTGATGCTCAACAATCAATGCCCGAGCCCGTCTGGTGAGTTACACTCAGTTCATGCCCCATTCCTTTCGGAGCGTGCTTCTTACGTCTTGGCTCCTCGTGCTCTTGCTCCTGACTGGGTGCAACACGCTGAATCCCCTCTGCGGGAGCGCGCGCCCCACACCCATCCTCGACTCGATCTCTCCAGCAACGATGGTTTTCGCAAAATTGCCGCCCAGCTTCGTCCTCACTGCTTCTGGCAGCCGATTCGTTTCCTCCTCCGTTGTGGTCTTCAATGGCGCCAACCTCGTCACCACCGTGATCAGCAGTTCCCAGCTCACGGTCAACATCACATCCTCCATGATCGCGGGTCCTGGAAGCTTCAATGTCGTCGTGCAAACGCCCGCCGGCAATAGCGGCAACCTCGGTTGCTCGAGCGGCGGCACCAGCAGCACCCAAGTCCTCACCGTCAATTGACCGCTTGCAAGGGGACTCCTCCAACGAGAGTTTTCCAACCGTCAAAGCTAGGATGGCATCCTTAGTAGCATTGACGATGGCAGACAAACAAAGACCATGAAGGATTCGGCCTGCGACGAAAAACCCGATTGGGAAAACCACGGCTTGCGTATCATTCGCAGCGGCGCGTTGGACACGAACACGCCGCAGACCCCCGGGATGACCCGCGCCGAAGCCATCTCGCGGGCCCGGGTCGGCGCGCAAAAGCTCTGGGCGGGAACGGTGGTGGTCCAGCCTAATGCCAAGACCGGGCCGCATCATCATGGGGAACTGGAAACCGTGATCTATGTCGTACGGGGCCGCGCGCGCTTTCGCTGGGGAGATCATTTGGAATTTGTCGATGAGGCAGGTCCAGGTGACTTCGTCTACGTTCCTCCCTACGTTCCCCATCAGGAGCTCAACGCGCGTAAGGACGAGCCGGTGGAAGCAGTGGTCGTACGCAGCGGCCAGGACCCCGTCGTCATCAATTTGGACATTCCAAGTCCGGAGGACGCTCCGAACACTCCCCAAGACGACCCGTTCCACTCCGGGAATCATCCCGAAAAAAGCCCACCCGATCACTGAAGTCTTCTTCCGCCGCATGCTATACAAAAAATGGTTTCTCCTTATTCCGCCTCGCGTCCGGTTAACGCGCTTCGGGCCGTCCCTCCGAGCTTGATTCCGCTGGCAGGACGACCTTATGACATCGACGCGCACTGGTTTTCTTTTTGCTTTCGTGTTCGCCATCATCGTAGTGCTCATCGCTCTGGTGCCCATTTGCCTTAACGCTCAGGACTCCGCCACAGGGGCGATTCGGGGCACCGTGGTTGACTCCAGCGGGAGTCGCATGGCGCAGGCTTCGATCGTGGTGGTCAACGCGGCTACGGGCACGCGATACACAGCCACCAGCGACAGCGAAGGCCGTTTCGCGCTCGAACTGCTTCCTCCCGGTGACTACTCAGCGCGCGCGGAGGCTGCCGGCATGTCGCTGCAGGTCACGCCGCAACTGCATGTGGACGTGGGTGCCGCGGCCGAACTGGAATTCCGGCTGACGATCGCGGGAGCGCAGGAGAATATCACGGTCTCGGCCGCGCCGGCACTGGTCGAAACCAAGCCCAGCGCGGTCTCCACGTTGCTCGATGAGCGTGCGGTCGGGGACTTGCCACTGAATGGCCGGCGATTCTCCGACCTGTTGCTGCTCTCGCCCGGGGTCACGCAAGACCCGCGCAGTCTGACGTCGTCGACCAACGGCGATCTCTCGGTGGGAGGCATTCGCGGATTTCAGAACAGTTTTCTGGTCGACGGCGGCGACTATAACAACGCTTTCTTCGCGCAGGCGCGCGGGCGTTATCGCGCTCCTTACCAGTTTTCGACCGAGGTGGTGCAGGAGTTCCGGGTCTCGACGAATTCCTACGGCGCGGAATTAGGACGGTCGGGCGGAGCGGTGGTGAATGTCGTGACCAAGTCCGGGTCGAACCATATGCACGGCACGGCGTTCTATTATCTGCGCGATAGTTCCTTCGGCGCGTCGAATCTCTTTCTCGCTTTCCGGCCGCACAATCGGCAGCAGCAGGTCGGAGGCACGATCGGCGGCCCGCTCAAGCGCAATAAGATTTTCTTCTTCGCGGGCTTCGACCAGCACATTTTTCACGTGCCCAACGTGGTCGAGTTCCTGAACGGAAGCTCGCAGGTTGTGCCGCAGGCCGGCGCCGGCGCTTATACCCCGGGAGACTACGAGGCGAGCGATCAGGCGCTGGTGTTCGCCACCGCCGCGCACCTGAGTTCGCTGGCGGGAGAATATCCGGCCGCCCAGATCGGCAATTCGTCGTACGCCAAGCTCGACATCAACCTGACTCCGCGCAATCAGCTCGCGCTGCGGGTGAACACGTCGCGCTACTGGGGCGCGAACAATGTATTCCTCGACCCAGCCAGCCCCGTCACCTACGATTCCATCAGCAATAACGGGCAGGAAGTGGTGCCCACCGAAACCGGCTCGCTGTCGTTGACCTCTGGGCTCTCGTCGCGCTGGATCAGCCATTTGCGGGCGCAGTTTTCGCGCGACCGGCAGCAGTCTTACAGCAACATACAGCCGCAACGCCTTTACCGGACCCGACTATGAAACCAGCGACCTCCGCCTCACAAAAAAGATCCGCCTGACCGAACGCTACAAACTGAACCTGATGGCCGAGTCCTTCAACCTGTTCAACCGCGACAACCAGCGCGTCGCCATCACTTCGAATGGGCTGGTAGCCACGTCTTCCACTTTTGTGCAGAGTTCAGTCACCAACAGCCTGGCGACGTACCCGGGCTATTACCATTTACCCGGCAACTTCATGAAGCCCAATGCCGCTTACGCACCACGGCAGGTTCAGCTGTCGCTGAAGTTTGTGTTCTGAGTTTCTGGAGGGAGCCTCAATAAAAGCAGGGGCACCGTGGGTGCCCCTGGCCTTCCTTATTTGGAGTGGACAAGCTATTGGACTTTAACCATCACAGGGACCGTGTGGCTGATCGCACCCGACGTCCCCGTCACCATAAGCGTGACCTGATTGCTGGTTGGTGTCTGGTGATTGGAGTTGCTGCCGCACGCGACCGTGAAGGTCATGCCCGCGACGAGCAAAGCCAGTCCAGCCATGAGCAACAGGCTCTTCCCTTTGCCCCCACCCGGTTTACGCCGGCCGGTGGTCAACATCGTCCCGAACAGGCCCAAACCCGAAAGCAGAGCCATTCCAATCCCGCCGTAGCCGCCACTCGGAGGAGCCGCAGCTGCTGTGAGAGTTAGAGTCGAGCTCGCCGTGCTCGATCCGGGCGAGATCGTGTTGGGTGAAAAAGAGCATGTCAACCCTGCAGCCGACGAGCACGTAAGCGTGATCTGCCCATTGAAGCCGCCCACCGCCGCGGAGTGCACGGTGATCGTAGAGTTGCCTCCGGGCGCGACAGTAACAGTCGGCGCGGACACACTCAGCGAAAAATTCGAACCCGCAGCCGAAGCCAGTACCAGCGTCGCGAACAATCCGCTGGTCTGGTTCGGGCCTCCCGCCGTGAAGTAGAGCGTGTTGGGATCGCCCGTGCCACCCGCGCCGAACACCATGTCCCAGAGCCCGGGATTCGTGATGACGTGCCCCGCAGAATCGGTGACTTGTGCCACGAAATGTCCTTGAGTGTCGTAGGCGTTCATGGTGCCGTCACCGAAATTGCCGATCAGCACATCACCGGAGAAGGTTCCAAAGCTTGCGGGCGCCATGACTGCTCCCCAGGGAGCATTCAAGGTGCCACCACTCGCAAAGGTTCGCGTGAAATTGCCTGTGCTGTCGAAGGCATCCACGATGCCGAGGCCCGCGCCGGTCACCGGATCATGTTTGGCGGCATCCTGCTGGGCATAGGTTACGAGGACGAGGTTGGCGATCACATGGACTCCATGCGGAGCATATCCGGCCGGGAGATTGGGATCAGTAAAGTTTCCAGCAAGACTCGTGGGATTGAAGTTTCGGTCGTAAACTTCGATCTTGCCGCTGCGGAAATTCGCCGCCAGCAGGAAAGTGCCGCCATTGTTCGTGAGCAGCGCGAGCCCTTTGTAAACCGCCCCCGCGGCAGAATTGTCGACAGCTACCACTGCATTGCCCTGTCCCGTCCAGTTCGCAATGACTCCGTCTTCCGTATCGAACAGAAAGGCTCCGCTGTTGAAATATCCAGTCTGCGAGTTGGCTACCGTGCCCGTCGGGCAACCTGGGCTGCAGGGATTCATGCTGGCGCTGGGGATTCCCACCACCAGGTTTTGTTTGTTCCCCTGCGCGTCGTACAGAGTCGAGGTGCCACCATTGTTGTTCGCGATCCAGAACGGTTGTCCCGGGACGAACGAAATTCCCCAGGGGTTCGAAAGCTGAGAATCGGTGTGATTGGCCACACCGGCTGTGTTGGCGACGAGGTTGGTTTGTGAGTATCCGGTCTGCTGAGCAAATGTGAACGAAGAAATGCCCAAGATCGCGCAAGCCCCGAGTATCAGTGTCTTAAGCTTCACGTGTTTTCTCCTCTCGCGAATTACCCGGGATCGGCTCCAGAACCTTGGTTCGTGGTTGCTGTCTGCGTTGCGTCCAGCTTGCGTCCTCATTGCAATCCGCTTACAGACCTAAAACTACGCAGGCCACTTGAGCTGGGTGTCACACCTGCGTCCTGACTTTGTAAAAAGCGGGGGGGAATGTCGCGGGCGCGTCAGCGGCTTGTCAAGAACTCGGCAAGACGGCCCAGGCGTGCCCTGGGCGACGCGACGTAGAGGCTCAATTCGGAAGCTGAGTAGCCCTCCCTAGTGGGGTGTCATCCCGAGCGTAGCCGTTTTTCAGGCGGAGCGAGGGATCTCCCGCGCCACGACTGCGTCGATGTGGAAAATCATGGTATGTTAAATGTCTTTCTCTGCTGCTGATTGCAGCCAGCAGTAATGCATGATTCGCTCCTTCAAAGGCGTACGCCCGGCGATCCCGTCCACCTGCTTCGTCGACGACTCGGCCCAGATCATCGGCGACGTCGTCCTCGGCGAGCACGCCTCAGTCTGGATGAATGCCGTCCTCCGAGGTGACGTCCACGAGATCCGCGTCGGCGCCCACTCGAACGTACAGGACAACAGCGTCCTCCACGGCATGAAGCAACAATGGGGCGTTTACGTCGGCGAGTACGTCACCGTAGGCCACTCGGTCACGCTGCACGGATGCGTCGTCGAAGACCGCTGCCTGATCGGCATGGGTTCGATCATTCTGAATGGCGCGAAGATCGGTGCCGGATCGATCATCGCCGCCGGCACACTGATTCCCGAGAAAACAGTAGTCGAGCCCGGATCATTGTGGATGGGCTCCCCCGGCAAGTTCCGCCGCAAACTAGGCCCCGGCGAAGAAGAGACGATCATGCGTTACGCGAGAAACTATCTAGCCTATAAAGAAGAGTATTTGAGGGAACGGTAGTTCCCTCATAAAGCTCTGTCATCCTGAGCGGAGTCTGCGCTTCGCGCGAAATGCGCGGAGGGCAGACGGAGTCGAAGGACTCCTGCAGGTTAGACTTGAGTTTGCAGTGAAAAGGCGTTCGCCCCCGGATGATAGCCGACGGCTTCCGCCGCCGGAACCGAGTCGGCAGCACGTTGCGCCCCGCAGGGACGCCTGAAAATAGCCCGGCGTTTCAACGCCGGGAAAGACGCGCGACTTAGAACACCCGTACCGTTAGGGACGGTTGAAATCCCGAATCGAGGCGCGTTTCAGCCGTGCTTACGGCACGGGCATCAAGACCGCCCCACACCCGCCGCTGAAGCGGCGGGCTACTATCAAACGTCCCTCCGGGACGAAAGACTGGAAAGCAATGATCAAAGCAGTCCGAGGAACGCGAGACCTCCTACCGCCGGACACGGCACTCTGGAACTTCGTCGAAACCGCCGTGCGCGACGTCTTCCGCGCCTACAACTTTCAGGAAATTCGCACTCCGATTTTCGAGGACACCGCCCTGTTCGCCCGCAGCGTCGGCGAAGAGACCGACATCGTCTCCAAAGAAATGTACACGTGGGAAGATCGCGGGCGCGCCGCTAGCGACAAAGGACAATCCCTGACCCTTCGTCCTGAAAACACCGCCGGCACCGTCCGCGCCTACATCGAACACAAACTCTGGGATCGCGGCCTCAACAAGCTCTACTACATCGGCCCGCAGTTCCGCCGCGAGCGCCCACAGAAAGGACGGTACCGCCAGTTCTACCAGATCGGCGCCGAGGTGATCGGCCCAACCTCGGCCGGCAGTGAGTCCCCCGCCCGCGATGCCGAAGTGCTGGAGATGCTGGCCACTCTGCTCGACCGCCTCGGCATCACGGACTGGAATCTCGAATTGAATTCCGTCGGCTGCGCGAACGACCGCGCCAAATTCAACGAGGCGTTGCGCCAGGCGCTCGAGCCGGTCAAGGATAAAATGTGCGCCGATTGCCAGCGTCGCGCAATCACTAATCCCCTCCGCGTTTTCGACTGCAAGGTACCCGAAGATCAGCCCATCATCGAGAAACTCCCGCGCATCAGCCAGTTCCTCGACGAACCTTGCCGCACCCATTTCGAAGCGGTACAGCAGATCCTGAAATCCGTCGGTGTCAAGTTTCAAATAAACGACCGCCTGGTCCGCGGCCTCGACTACTACACCCGCACCGCGTTCGAGTTCACCCATGGCGCCTTGGGCGCGCAAAACGCAATCCTCGGCGGCGGACGCTACGACGGTCTTTCCGAAGCGCTCGGCGGCCCCGCCGCTCCCGGCATCGGTTTCGCCATCGGCGAAGATCGTCTTGTGATGTCGCTCCAGGAAAAATCCCCCGCCGAAAGCGTGCTTCGCAAGCCAGATGTCTACATCGCTCCCTTGGGCGCAGGCATGAACGCTGAAGCCGCCCGCCTGGCGCGCGAATTGCGCCGCCACGATCTGGTTGTCGACCTCGGTGACGAAACCTTTCGTCTGACAAAATCGTTCGAAAGGGCGACGAAGTCAGGCGCCAAATACATCCTTATCGTGGGCGAGAATGAAGTGAAAGCCGACGCCTTCGCGCTCAAGAACCTGGCCACCGGCGAGCAGCGACAAGTCCCGCGCACAGACCTGGCACGAACGATTCAATCGTGATCTAGGCGTGAGGAAGCACATATAACCCCAGCCGCGAAGCGGCGTAAGAATAAAGCCCACGGCGCAAGCCGTGGGGGAAAAAGGGGTAATGAACACAGCCCCGGAGGGGCGGCGGAAGAGCTATGACACAAACTCCGTAGGGACCGCACGTTCTAACGAAGTCTTATAACCGTTGGGGTCAAGCTGCAAATGGCACGAAGCAACCTCCAAACATCAACCGCCCTCGCATTTCGCCGAAGACAGGAGCTGATATGAATATTCGTCTCATTGTCCTAATCGTTATGTTATGTAGCCTCTCCCCCGCTGCTTTCGGACGGGCACCCAATCCGTCTAAACCTCTGAGTGAGCAAGAAAAGACACTGATGGCCGCCGAGCAGAGCTTCGTCGACGCTGCAAAGAAGGGCGATGCCGCTTTCTTCAAACGCACCCTCACCGACGATTTTTCCTTCGTCGGCTTCGACGGCCAACTCGCCGACCGGCAGGAGATGATCGACCAGCACAGCGACCCCGGCTTCAATCTAATGCCCTACAACATGAAGGTGATGGCCATCACCGACGGTGTGGCACTCGTGACCTACGATGTTGTCCTGCGCGTCCCTCAGGAGGAAGACCAGGGTCCGCCACCCCGCTATCAGCATTTCAGCACGGTCTGGGTCAAGCAGGACGACGCGTGGAAGATGAAGTTCCAGCAGAGGACAGCGTCCCATTGGGGAGATTGGTAGAAGGCGACCGGCAGGAAAACTGATTTTTGATTTTTGATTGAAGATTAAAATACTCGATGCTCGAGACCGAATCGCACGTTCCGTTTGACTAGCCCCGCCAACGGGCCTAATATCTCGCTGCGGGAACGAGCGCTTCTCGACCGACCATCACCAATGAGGCACCCATGAAGACCACAGCACTCATCTCGGCA
This sequence comes from uncultured Acidobacteriaceae bacterium, assembly GCA_963768265.1. Taxonomy (GTDB): domain Bacteria; phylum Acidobacteriota; class Terriglobia; order Terriglobales; family Acidobacteriaceae; genus Sulfotelmatobacter. Next base: position 6,758 of record CAVYHM010000042.1, on the reverse strand, counting down.
GTATGGCTGTTCCTTGCACTGACCGCGGTCGCGCAGATGGAAATGCCCAAGCCGGGCCCCGAACACAAGAAGCTCGACGTACTCGCCGGCTCGTGGACACTCGACGGCGACATGAAGCCCAGCCCCATGGGTCCGGGCGGCAAGATGACCGAAATTGAAAAGTGCGACTGGATGGACGGCGGCTTCTTCCTCGTCTGCCGCACCGACTTCAAGAGTTCGATGGGCGACGGCGCGGGCCTCTCCATCCTGGGATATTCGGCCGACGACAAGGCCTACACCTACCGCGAGTACAACAGTTGGGGCGAGTCCATGGAGTCGAAGGGTTCCGTCGACAACGACACCTGGACCTGGACCAACGACGAGAAAATGGGCGGCACGATTATGAAAGGCCGCTTCACCATGAAGCTCCTCTCCCCTACCTCTTACACCTTCACCTTCGAAATGTCGCAAGACGGCACCAAGTGGAATACCGTAATGGACGGCAAAGCCACCAAGAAGTAGAGCTAGCGCGCGTCCGCACTATCATGGCGATACAGAACCGCGTCGCTGGAAGTCAGCGCCCCGTCTACCAATACTCCCAAAAATTCGAATGCGGCTCGGGGCCAGCCACCCCAAGCCGCATCGTACGTGGATCCTGCTCTGCCCTTTGTCACCGCTGTGCGGTGGATGACCGCTTCAGCCCGACAGCGCTCCAAGGAACGCCGCATTTGCCAAAGCCCGCTGCGACCCGCGACCTTGCGATCACGAACCGCAACTGCTGCGGTAGCCAGCAAGCCCTCTCCTGATCAAGGGAGCGGGGAGGAGGCCGCAACGCCCGGGGCAACCAGTCGCGTATCCGCGTTTCTGGAAATTCCCGCCAGCTCTGCCGCAATCATCCGGCACTCAGGACTCTCACGTTTTCGCTGCACTCACTCTCAGCCAGAACGGCGCGCCCCGCAATACAAATCAAATCTGCCCCTGTGCAGAACCTGTGGACGACCAGTCTTCCTTGTGGAAGAACGAGGAAAACTGAGAGAAATCTGCGGTCCTAGCCCGCATTATTCGTGAAGACATCGCGAGCGCCCAGTCATTGGTGCGAAGTGGGTTGTAAATCCCGATAGTTGGGGTTGGTCGAGCAAAGGAGCAAAAGAATCGAGGAGTTCCAAGGTCGGGATGCTCAAGTTGCCGGATGGAGAGACAGGGACGCCGTGACCGTCGTCGGTGTGGAATTCGCTTGAGTTGGTAAACCGGAAAAAGATTTAGCCGGTTGCCGCGCCGAGCGCCAGAGCCACACGACGGAAGGCGGGTAGAAACGGGAAGGAAGCGGGCAGATGGACAACGACGCGTCGTACCGAGACCAAGACCCGAGCGCCTAACTTCAGCAGTCGTTCGCGCAACGTGTCAACTTGAGCGCGGGCACAACTGGTACCGGCAGCCCGCAAGCGCAACTCCTGCATCAGGACGTAGGCCGCGGCGGTGAGTAGGACGCGAAACTGGTTGGCCCAGAAGCTGGTGCAGCTGGTGCGGTCGATCTCGAGCTTGTGCAGCTCCTTGATGCGATTCTCAATGTCACCGCGCTGGCAATAGACATGTTCGTAAATCCACTGCGGACTTTGTTTCATGTTGGTGATGACAAATCGGGGATTGTCTTTGGGGTCCTTATGGGCAGCACGAACGACTTCGGCTTTGATGATGACGCGGCGCATACCAGGCCACTTCCCGGCCTTGTAGCGGACTTCACCGTAAATATGTTCGGTCTTTCCGCTGCGTCGCGAGAGCTGGCGCGCTCGCCTCATTCCGCTTTCGACGACGCGCTTTAACACTGCATTCTTGGCCATCGCGACCACATATTCCAGTTTCGGCTGGGCGTCCAAAAACTCCAGCACGGCAGGATGTGCGAACCCGCCATCCAGGCGTACCCGAATCTGTACTCCAGGAAGATGGTGACGAATCATCCTCACCAAACGCCGCAGGATGCCGACTGCTCCCGCCGCTGCGCTCACGTTGCCGGGCCGTAACACCGCGGCACAAAGATACTGTTCGGCTTCGTTGTTGAAGCTGACAAAACCCATCACCGGCAGGTAACACCAGCTGTCGTAATGTCCGTTGAAAAACGACAACTGCTGCGCGCCGTGCGTGGGATCGTCGGTCGGGTCCAGATCGATGGTGACGCGATAAGTGCGATGACGCAGCCGCTTGGCGTGACGCCGAATCACACTCTCGGCCAGGAACTCGCCCGCTCGATAGAGTTCCTTGATCCCAACTCCGTTCTCGAACCGCGACAACGTCGGCTGCGAAGCCAGATCGCGACCCTCGATCGGATCGCGCTCCAGAAGTAGTTTGTGAATCGGATCCTCGGACAGCCGGGCTGAATCGTTGGCGTCCGGGTAACCACAGGCGATCGAAAACACTCGCTGCGCCACCAACTCGCGCAAGGAATGATCGACCTTGCCCGCTTGCCGATCATCTCGAAGGCAGGAACTCAGTCCAGCCACCAAGTCATAGTGCCGATCAGCGGCCTTCAGCAGCACAGCCCCGCCGTCGGAACTACCCTCGCGCTGATCGAACTGGGCAACGACAGGCTTGCGAAAAATTCCTGGGAACAATAAACACTGTGTTGTGCTATCGTCTGACATTAAGGAAGCCTCTTTTGTTGCGCAAACATTGTCTCGACAACATGTTTGTAACAGGGGAGGCTTCTTTTGTCTTCAGATCTCTTCACCTTCACGAATAATGCGGGCTAGACGTCGTTATTTTTCTTCTGCGGCTGGATGTTGCTGCGTTCCAGGTAACGCTTGAAGTCGTCTTTTGCGAAAAGTGGAGCCTCTATTTTCCTAACAGAGTGTGGCGACCTTCGCCCTGGGCTCGGGAAGGGCACGACTTCGAGTCGTGCCGTTAAGCGCCGATAAAACGAAAGGGCTTCAGCCGCCGCGGGCACAAGAACCGAACGCGCCGGAGACGCCGTAAGCTCAATCCCTGTCATCGTTCAAGCAAATCCGTCATCCCGAAGCTCCGCGCTTTCACCAGCGGGGCGAGGGATCTCCCGTACAACGAATCCGAAGGGGACCGGACGGATGGCGGCTGTCTCACCCCAGCGCCACCACAATAGAGGCTGCACCCACCTTTCGCGGTTTTCGAATTGCCTGCCCTGAGCGCAGCCGAAGGGGGTGGGCACCACAGACCTCGACCAACGCATGGGTGAGCCAGCCCCCCGGCGCTCTTTGCGGCTAGAGCATGCCCCGAGCGGCGTCGCTATCCAGCCTCATCTGCAGGCAGATTTCTACGCGACAAAGTTTCGCGTTCCTCAATTCCAGAGCCATGGCTCCGGAGTATTGCCAAAGAGCTCAGGTCTTTGGCCTTGCAAGTGGTCCCTAAACATTCGGAGAACCAGGGGACAGCTGTCCCCATGTTTCCCATGCTTCCATGTTTCCCCCCAGGAAATCAGAGTTCAAAAAGGCAAGGTGGTGTACACTCCCTTGGATCATTCGGGAAAGGCAGAGGCTCCATGGCATCAGCGCGCGAATCCATTCTCTGTTTCAAGCACGACATCCCCGCTATGCAGAAGGACAGCGGCCTCTCAAAGATTCTCCTGGCCGACGCGCTCTTCGAAAATTTCGTCGAATATGCTTCTGCGAACTGGGACTATATCGCCGAGGCCTCAAACCTGAGTGCCGATGCCCTTCTAGCGAGCCCAGACCACAATCGGGTAGATTGCGCGAAACTCCGAGAAGCGTTGAAAAAAATGTTCGAGCAGGATCTGGGGTTGGATGGGGTCAGTAATGCCACCCTCGACTCATCCAACAAATGCGGGCACTTTATCACAAAACCTGACTTCCATTGTTTCGACCCGAAGGTGAACGGGAACGTGGGCAACCAAGGGGGACCGTTTAATCTCGGGTGCTTCTTCACCACCCACTACTTTCTCAAATATGCTGGCAAATACTACGACGCGTGCATGGCGGCGACTTACCGGAGCGAGGAGGAACCGATCCTGCACAAGACCAGAAAAGTTGGGACCGCGTACGCGGGGTTGGAAAACGTGCGTTCGGCGGGTACCGGCAAGGCAACGATCCTCTTGCGCAGCGCTCCGAAGAACGTGCCCGGCTTCAACAAAGTGTGGGAAATTTTCAAGCTCGACGAAGTGAAGAGGATTTTCTCCAAGCAGGAACTCAAGGTCATTCAAACCACCCCGGAACTCCAAGGCCTGATTTGACCCTCCACGCGAGGCTCCCACCTATCGCGGTTTTCGAAGGTGGGCACCACGACCTCAACCACATGGGCCAGCCGCGATTGACGTATGGACTGTGGGGCCCGTCCTAGTTTCCGAAGACATAAGCGGCTCCTTCCAAGTTATTATTGCCAATCGAGCCGGCCACAATCGTTCCGCCTTGGGCGGCAACGGAGAAGGCGAAACCGTATCCATCGTAGCCGGTCAGCTCGGCGTTGAAGGTCGAGGTCGTCTGCCAGCCGCTCGTTGGCTTGTCGAACACGTACGCGGCATTTCCGGTGCCGCCATTGGCCGCGCCGACCACCAACTCGTTGCCGGAGAGCGACAAGGAATACCCGAAATTGCTCCCTTGGCCCATGAATCTCGCTGTTTCGGTTGCGCTCTTCCATCCAGCCTTAGGTTCGACGAACACATACGCTTCGTTGACCTGGTAAGCGCCGACCGCGATCGTATTACCGCTAGCCGAAACAGAGTAGCCGAACGCGGCATCGATGAGTCCGTCGGAGGCGGTCAACTCCGCATTGAAGTGCGAGGTCGTTTTCCACCCAGCCAAGGGTTTCACGAACACATAGGCGGCGCCTTGTACTGAATTGACGCCCGCCGCGCCCGCCACAAGAGTGTTCCCGCTGAGGGAAACCGAGACACCGAGGCCATTGTCGAACTGCGCATTGGAAGCAGTCAGCTCGGCATTGAATTTTGAGGTTGTTTTCCAGCCGCTCTTAGGCTCGACAAAAATGTAAGCTTTGCCTTGCGCCACAACTTTGCCACTGGCTTGGGGCGCGCCGACTACGATCGTGTTTCCATTCTCCGCCACTGCGTAACCGAAAAAGTCGTCCCCTTTGGCGTCGGCGGATGTCAAACGCGCGGTCTCGGTCATGTTCATCCAGCCGCCGGCTGGTTTGACAAAAACATACGCCTCACCCTGGTACGCATTCGATCCGACCGTCGCGTGCGGGGCGCCCACTACAATCGTCGAGCCGGAACAAGCGACCGATGAGCCGAATAATGCACCCGCTGCCGCATCGGATGCGGTAAGCTTGGCCTTTTGTGTCATGTTGGTCCAGCCGTTAGCGCCTTTGACGAAAACATAGGTGGCGCCGATGCTGCTGGAGTTCAACTCCGAGGCCCCGACGACCACGGTGCTGCCGCAGACGGCAACCGCGATACCGATCTCATCGCCCCGCTGGCCGCTGGAGGCAGTCAGTTCGGCGAGTCGCCTCCAGGGCGTTCCAGCTGGAAGCTCGCTTCCCTCTTGAACAGAGTAATCGGGAGTATCCCCGGCGATGGTGGCTAGAATTTCGGCCCTCGCGGCCCGGTGCAGAATGGACCACTGAGCACGAGGCCGATCCGTCGCCGTCGCCAAAACCGGAGCGGCGAGTAGAAGGAAAGTTGCAATACCGAAGTATCGGTTTCTCATGAGCGCGCCTCCTCAATTGGTTTGCGTCATCTATGGGGCCCCTGCCGATTGGCCGGCAGAATCATACCCTAGCAACGGCCCGCGCGAATTCCTTTCCTGAGTCGTCGCTGCAATAGTGACTCGGCGGCGCAAAACGTTACATTGGAGATAATGAGAATCCGGCCCATGTTTGCGCCCGCTGCCGGGTGCCCGATCCTTTGCACTTTTTGCAAAGGGTGGACACTCCGACCGTGAAATGGGGGATGCGCGCGAGATCTTTCCCAACTCCGTTACGGTGGGAAGTGCGGGGCGACGAGGCTGATGAACTCGCGGGATGTGACTACCTTGGTCTTTTTCCAGAACACTGGAAAGTGCCGTTGATTTCCCGTGATCAGGTAGTCGACGCGGGCTGCGTCGGCGCATTCCAGGAACTTGTTGTCATCGGGATCCTTGGCAACCTCGAGAACACGCGCAGGTCTCACCAACTGCGCATGGTTCTTTATTAACTGGAGGAGTTGCTGCCGCAAGCCCCTGCGGATCTTGAATTCTGGACGCGCAAGCACGGCACGGTATTCCGCGAGAATGGCTAGGCTGACAAACAGCCGGGCCGGCTTGGTCATCGCCAGCACGAGCACGGTGCGCTGGAGTCCATCCGGCTTCACAGCTGCCGAGACCACGATATTGGTGTCAATGACCAGCCGGAGCGCGATCATCGCCGCTTCAATTTTTGCCCGCGGGTGGCTTTGATGACTTGCTCAATCCGCTGCGAGCTGAGCGTGTTCGTGCCCTTGCGCCTGGACTCCTCCCCAATCAGCCTGAGTACTTCCGGCTCGGGAGCGGCAAGGCGCACGTAGTCTCGTATGCTCAACAGCACTGCCTTCGGCGTGCCACGCTTCTCGATGACCAGCGAACGGCGCTCGTCCGCCACCCGGCGCAACAGCCTGCCAAAATTGGCGCGGGCATGCAGAGCCGATACCACATTGTTGCCGTTCTTGCTGGTTCGGAGCATAAGGAACTCTCCAGTTCGCACGACCGAACTGTTCAGTTCATTATAATCGAGGTCAAACCAAAACAAAAGGCACGGCCGAGGCCGTGCCCTAAATCCGTGCAAATCCGCGTTAATCCGTTGGCCAGGGGATTCTAGTCCCTGACCCC
>CAVYHM010000041.1:0-35453 GCA_963768265.1 uncultured Acidobacteriaceae bacterium | reverse complement strand
ACGAAGGGTGACCAAATCGAATGCGCCGCTGGCGAGCGCTTCGGCGCGACTGGTTGTTATATTGATGTCCGGCAATGTAAGTGCCCGCGCGACTTCACGCAGGAAGGTGGCCTTCTTCTGGTTGGACTCGATCAGGGTAAGGGAGATGTGGGGGGCCCAGAGCTTGATGGGGAGCCCCGGAAAGCCGGCACCGGAGCCCACATCAGCGACCGACGTTTGGCGGCCCTGAGAAGAAGCCGAGCTGCGCTCTGCCATGCCGCCATAAAGTGAGCCAGGAAACAGATGGCGGGCGGCGAAAAAGCTCTCGCCGAAGTGACGGGTCACGATCTGGTCGGGGTCGCGGATAGCAGTGAGGTTGACGCTGGCGTTCCAGCGGATAAGTATATCGATGTATGTCGATATAAGTTGAAGTAGTGTAGGGGATAGGGAAGCAGATTCCTCGCTGGCCTTCGCCGGTTCGGAAGGACATGGATTTGTAGCGACCGCCGTCTCCAGGAACGGTCCCAACAACTCGGCGATGCGGGCGGGGCGCATGCGATTTCCGATTGTAGATGGAGGATCGTCGATTTGGGAAAGTTGAACGAGAGAACAGCCCTTTTGCCAGCAGAACGCAGGAAACCAGCCGCCGTGGGACCTGTCCCCAAAGTGGGAATCGGGGTCAAAAGGAGGGAGTCCCTGTCTCGAAATCTTGCATCTAAATCAAGCATGAGCGATCCAAGGGCAGGAATCTTTGGCGAAAAATATAGAGTCCTTGCCGTGGAGAGTCAGAGCTTGACCATCCGCGGAGTTCGCAGCGGTGAAGTGCTGACGATCATCAACCCGAATCCGGACGCTCCCCTCAGTCCGGCCGAATATCCGCTCGGCAAGCTCATTGCCCTGAGCGATCCTTCTACCAACTCGCCTGTAAATTAGCACACTGCCGGCTTTACCCGATCTACACTCTCCGACTCGGGAAATTGTGCGTATCCACCCCGATCAATGACCGCCGACCGGAGGCGCGCTAGTCCCCAGTTGTTCGCAGGAGATAGGGACCATGCGGAATCCTTGACAACCCGCCTACTGTTCTGTATATTCAGTCTGTACTGAAATAATCGACATGGCGGAACTTACTGGAGTGCAGACACAGTACATCCTCCATTGGGGAGAGATGGGGACTCGCTGGGGAATCAACCGGACGGTAGCGCAGATCCATGCGCTGCTGTATTTGTCGCCGCGGGCGCTGCCGGCCGAGGAGATCGCCGAGACGCTCAGCGTGGCGCGCTCGAACGTGAGCACTTCCATCCGCGAACTTGAGACCTGGGGGATCGTGCGGGCGGTCCACGTGCTGGGCGATCGGCGGGAACATTATGAGTCCATGAAAGACGTATGGGAGATGTTCCGGCTGGTGATTGAGCAGAGGAAACGCCGGGAGATCGATCCGACGCGGGAAGTGCTGCGGGGATGCCTTGCCGCCCTCGATCCGAAAGAGCCTGGCGCGGTCTACACGCGAGAGCGGCTGGAGGCGATGGCGGGATTCTTCGAAGCGGTGACGGAGCTCTACGACCAGATGAAGCGCCTGCCCACAGGAACGGTGCGAAAACTGTTGCGGATGGGAACCAAGATGCGGAAAAAGGCCGTTTAATTTTTTTGGGTGCTTCGTTCTTTTTATACAGAATAATCTGACATAACAGATCTTTGCCCAGAACCACGCAGAACAGCACGGGACGTGAATATGTCTTCCGAACTGATGAAGCAACTGATCTGGGGGGCGGGGGCGGTGCATTTGGGAATCGTCGCGGCCAACGTTCCATTGCCTGGGCGGTTGCGGGTGCAAGACCGGCTGGCAGGAGTGCCGCGGTTCCTGAGGCAGATCTTTTATGTGCATTGGGTCTACATCGTGATTGTGGTGGGGCTGTTTGCCGCGCTGTGTTTCGGGTTCGCTCCGGATCTTGCGGGAGCGAGTTTGCTGGGACGATTCCTGAGCGCGTTCATCGCGGGATTCTGGTTGCTCCGGATTGTGCTCCGGGTCTTTTATTACGACCGCGAAGTGCGCCGCGAGAATCGGGGGCTCGACCTGCTGTATGTGGGGAGTCTGATTGCCCTGGTGGCGATTTTCGGGATAGCGGCTTTGCGGCCGGTTGGGTGAGGTGATCGATGGAGACGACGTTGCGACGGCGCAGTGAGAAGCAGATTCCTCTCTACGGGAATGACAAACGAGATTCGTATAGGCGGAATGAGCAGCAGCATTTCTGGGCGGCGGGTTCGGCCACGATCGGAGCTGCGGTCTGGGCGGGGATGGCGGTGGCGGCGCGGGCTGGAATCGCGCGCATGGGAGCCGTTGAACTGATATTTCTGTTTGCGCCACTGGTGGCCGTCCCATTGGGGATGGCGCTCGGGGGTGCGATCTCGGGGTCGGGCTGGTGTGACAGTGCGGCCAGCCGGTTACAACCGCTGGGCGCGGCCCTTGCGGTGATAGCGATGTGGCTTCCGCCAGGGAGGAACGCCGGGCTGGTTGCGCTGGGATGGATGCTGGTTTGTGTGCTGCTGGCGGGGGGAGGGGTGGTCGAGTTGGTCCAGGCTTCGTGGTCAGACGCGGGCGGGGGCGCCCGCGCCACAATTGCGGTTGCGAAGATCGATCTGGCTGTTGGCGGGGCTTGGCTGGTGGCTTCGCGGCTGGGGATGCGGCCCATGGGAATTCAGGAACCGATCGGGCTGCTGACAGCGGTGCACTTTCACTTCGCAGGATTTGCGACGGCGACCATTGCGGCGGCCACGCTTTTGTCCGCCGAAAGGCGCAGGCCGCAACTTTGGCTCAAGCGAGTCGTGGCGGTGATCGTGGGGTTGCCGTACGTGGTAGCGGTGGGGTTTCTGATTTCTCCGGCGCTGAAGATGGGAGCGGCGTTGATGTTTTCCGCGAGCGTCGCGGTCCTCGCACTATTTCTGCGAGACTGCGGAAAGCGGGCGCATGACGCTACGGCGCGGGTGCTCCTGCAAGTGGCGTCGGCAGCGGTATTCGCGGGCATGGTCTTGTCCGGCACTTACGCAATCGCGGATTTTCTGGGGAGTGACGTCCTGACGATCCCGCAGATGGCAAGAACACACGGAATCCTGAACGCCGTCGGCTTCTGCATGCTGGGATTGTTGGGATGGCTAGTGGAGAATAGTAGCCAATCGCCGGCATCCGATCGCCAATAACCCGGCCTTGGGAGTGCGGCCACCGCTTGTTCGGTAGAATTGATCCGACATCTGGTTTCATCTTTCAGCAAAAAGGGATTGGATATGACGCACGGGCAGGAGAGCGGGGGAATTTTGGATGCCGCACGCGAGACCGTCGCGAAGAAAATCTGGGTGACGCTAACGGGGCTGCCGCTGACGATCAAGCTGGACTGGCCGTTTCATCGGTCGACGTCGGGGGCGGATTTCTGGGTGCTGCATGGCGACATCCGGCTGGAAGGGTCGGAGGGGCTGCATGCGCCGGTGGCAGTCAATTTGTCGCAGACGGTGCACGAGGTCATGCCATCGCTTGAGCCGCAGGACGCGGAAGCCCCGGTGATCAACGCGCTGCGCAAGGAAGTGGACCGCCGGCAGATTGAGTTCTTGAAATCGGGGAAATTGTTGCCGGTACCGTTCTCCAGCCGGCATTACGACTTCAAGCGGCAGCAGTGGGTCTTTGGCAAGGCGACGGATGAGGCGATGACGGAGTTCGTGGAGAGGAAAGTTTATTGGGAGACAAAGCTGGGATTAAGTCCCAGTGCCGGGGGTGCGTCGCGAGTGTGGATCGGCGATCCGGCGGAGGCGCAGTATCTGCAGACGACGCCTGGGCACTTGCTGGAAGTTGCAGCGCGATTGGTGGCGGCGCAGGGGTTGCTCCGGATCGAAGGCGAATGGGCGGAGGCGACTCAGGGGTTGATGAATCAGGCGGAACAGTTCGAGAACGCGCGGCGGGCGGCGGTAGAGGAGTTGGAGAAAAAACACGCGTTTGAGCGGGGGTAGTGAGTTGCGGCTGACTCCCTGGTGTCTAAAGAATGTATGGACATTCTCTCGATGTGGCTAACTGTCACCCTCGCAGGCAGGCTCTATTTGTTTTTCCTGCTATTAGGAGTTGTGTGCGCGACGATTTTCCATATTCGGACCCTTCTGTACTTCTACAATCTGGGAGCGGAGGAGACTTCGACAGGGGCAAGGGGAGATTCACGCTTGGCTAGGCTGAGCGTGCGCCTTGATAACTTGCAGCAGCTCCATTTACTGCTGCTGTCGTTGTCTGCGATGGCTGTTGCAGATGAAGTACTGCACGCCCTCAGGGCGATTCTTTACTCCTCGATGTCCCTTGCTGGCGTTGGCTTCGAAGTATTTTTGCCCTGTGCTATGTTCGCCCTATTCGTCTTCGGGGTACTGACGTTCCTCCACGTCTTCCAGTGGATTGTTGCAACCCGATTGCGGAAGATCGCTCCGTCGTCGTGCGCCTGAGTCGCAGAACGGTACCTCAGGGGCTGAAGCCTGCCATCTGGTCAGCCTCCTACGGCACGTCTGCAAGTCGTGCCCTTCCCGAAACTTTTTCCCGACAAAGTTTTCCTCCGAGCCACCGCTTTATTCTTCCGCCGCCTTCCGCGAAAACAGGCCCCAGCAGAATTGCGGGGCGATGGCGTAGTTCACCTGGACCAAAACAATCGCGGCGATGCTGTAGTACGTGTTCAGAAAACATAGTGCGGCTCCGCTCGCGTAGAGCGACTGCGCGACCACTATGCGGCGCACGATCGCGGGGTGAATTTCGGCGGGGACGTCGTCGGAGAGAAGCCGGGCGCGGGTAGCATAGCTCCAGCTCCAGTAGAGCGTCAGGCCGAGCAGAAAAATATTGAGCCAATAAACCAGCAACGCCGTCCGATAGTGGATGAATTCTGCAAGCAGCGACGTGGAGAACGGCGTCAGCGAGACGGCACACAGGAATGAGATGTGAATCCATGCGAGATTGCGGTCGGCGCGCGCGAAGTAGTTGAGCTGCGTCTGCTGGCCGACCCAGAAAATGCCGAGGGTCATCACGCTCATCAGAAAGATAAGAAGGCGCGGTCCGAGCGAGGCCAGGACACGCCAGAGATCGCGCTCGGAGTGAACGGCTTCGGCGGCGGGAACCCGGAGATCGAGCACCAGCAAGGTCATGGCTACGGCGAAAATCCCGTCGCTGAGGGCGCAGAGGCGTTCGACGCTTTGTCCGGCAACGCGGTTGTAGAGGGAGTGCATCGAATGGAGTTTAGCCGGTTGCCGGGGCGTGGGCAAAAAGACTGTAGAGTAGTAAAGGGCCGCGAACCACGCGGAATGGTGAAGAGTTTGGGGGCTGGATTCCGGGCGTGGCGCGGGCTCTACGGGGCTTTAGTGCTGACTTGCGCCCTGCTCCTCGGGTGCGAAAACGCTCTGGCACAGGACCAGCCCAACGCGCCGCCGCCCCTGCCGGACAATCCTTCGCCGACTCCGCCGAAAGCAGAAGAGAAAGACGACTCGCCGAATCCGGCGCAGAGGACGAAAGCCGCTACCCAGCATGCGGCTGAGGCGACGAAGCGGCTGGGAACGGCGACGCTGGTGAAGGTGCGAGATTGGGAGAGCGGATGGCTTACCGGACCCTATGTCGGTCGAAATCGGGAACTGCAGACATTGACCGCGACACAGCGGAAGGAGATCTATCTGCAGCAGACGCTCGCAACTCCTGGCGCGTATTTAAAACGCATGTTTGCCGCCGGAGTTGATCAGGCGCGAGGCGCGCCTTCGCAATGGGATGACGGTTGGGGCGGATATGCCGAGCGATTTGCGTCACGCGAAGGGCAATTCATTTCGGCCAACACTCTGGCGGCGTGGGGTAATGCGAAGCTCAAGTACGAACCACGTTACGATCAATGCCGGTGCAGCGGGTTTTGGCCGAGGGCGCGGCACGCGATCCTGCGGAATTTTGTTACTTACAACGAGAGCGAGCAGGAGTTGCGTCCGCAGTTGGCGCTGTATGGAGGCTCGTTCGCCGGCGGATTGATTTCTACGGCATGGAAGCCGCATCCGCGGAATGCATTTGCGGAAGGCGGGCGGGCGATGCTCGGACAGGCGGGTTATGGGGCGCTACTGAATTTTTTCACCGAATTTGCCGGTGACATTAATCGCAAGCTGGGCGCGAAGAGATCTGCGGCGCCGACGGAGTAGCTCCCTGCTTCTGATTTGGGTCGGGTCATCACCCGATAGCGGACAAATGAAATTGGGCTTGAACTGGAAGCGGGGCAGGCGTCAGGCGGGGCGCTCTGACGGGGATCGCCCCCTCGTTGCAGCGGTATCGCCGCCTGCTTCTCCTTTATGCCTGCCCCCGACTGCCGAGCGGCAAAAGATGGCACGTCGACACGCTTCAGGATTGGCATGCACCAACAAGAAAGTGAGGGCTTCCGACGATTCCGCACTACGCGGACGATGGTTGGCGCACCATGTGTGAGACGACTGTTCCGAGGTTAAGCAGCGACATCAACGAAATGATGCCGAGGGAAATGACACAGTAGATGCACCAGACGCCGAGGACGTGAGCCTCAATGTTCGCGAGATACAGGGAGAAGGCAAGTCCTGCAAACGTGGGAACGAGCAGCAGACGGTAGGAACGCAGAAATGCGAGCCCGCCCATGAGAATGTATCCGGCGATGCCGAGAGCGGCGACGGGGATTCCGGCGAGCATGGCGTACGGGCTGTGATTGACGACGCCGCAGTCCCAGTGCGCGTTGATGTCGCAGGGAGCATCGCCGTATTCACGGTAGTGTTCGCGCAGGGCGAGGGAAGATGCGATTACACCGAATAGCGCGAGAAGGAGAAGCACGTATTTCATAACGCTCCATCTGCCCGGCGAAAATCACGAACCGGGTTACCGATTATCTTTCGGCATTACGATTCCCTTCAACACCAGGTTCACCAGGCTCAGTACGACTGCACCCACAAAAGCCGCCAGGAATCCGCGCACCTGAAATCCCGGAACCACGGCCGAAGCCAGCTCCAGCATGAGCCCGTTGATCACAAACCAGAACAAGCCCAGCGTCACCAGGGTCAAGGGAAAGGTCAGAATCTTGAGCAGCGCGCCGAGGGTCGCGTTGATGAATCCGATCGCCAACGCCGCGATCAGCGCGGCAACCGGCCCGTGCACCGAAATCCCGGGCACGATTTGCGCCATGATCCAAACTGCGAGTGCGCTGAGCACCCAGTTCAAAAGTAGCCGCATCTGAATCTCCTTGGTGTTAGAAAACTATAGGCTTACTCGCGGGATTTTGTCATTCCGAGCGCGGCCGGAGCGTACTCGACGGCAAGCGAGGAATCTGCTGTTTTATCTGTCCCACGGTCACACCGACAAAATTTAACGCCGCATTAGCCGTCGCGCGAGCCCGCATACGTTACACTACGCAATTCAATTTCACGAGGAGAACACTCATGACCGACGCCGCCCTCAGCGGATCCGAATTCAAGAAACAACTTCGCGCCGGAGCCCCCAAGATGGGCTTGTTCCTCAACGCCCACAGCCCCACCGTCGCCGAGCAACTCGCGCACAGCGGCTACGACTGGCTGTTGGTCGACACCCAGCATGGTCCGATGGGCTACGAGAAACTTTCAGCCATGCTCAGCGGCATCTCCAACGGTGGCGCCAAGTCTCTGGTTCGTGTCGGCGGATACGATGATCGGCCCGGCATCCAGCAAGCGCTCGACATGGGCGCCGACGGTGTCCTCATTCCCTATATCAACACTGCCGATGAAGCTCGCCAGGCTGTCAGCTGTGCCAAGTACCCCACCGTCGGCACGCGCTCGGTCTACTTCCCGCAGCGCAGCATGAACAAAGGCGGACTCCTCGGCTACGCCGGCAACTGGAACAACGAAGGCATCGTCGCCCTGCAGGTCGAAACAGCTTCCTGCATCGAAAACATCGCTGAGATCGCCGCCGTCCCCGGCGTCGACATTCTCTTCCTCGGCCAGAACGATCTCTGCATGTCAATGGGCCTCTACAACAAATACGAGTTCCCCCACATGTACACTTCGCCGGAACTCGACGCGGCGACGAAGAAGCTGATCGAGCACGCCCGCAAGAACAACGTCATCCTTGGCCTGTTCCTTTTCGGCACGGCCCGCGTCGGCGAATTTCTCGAGAAAGGATTCACCTTCATCAGCATCGGCAACGACCTGCACCACGTCCTGACGCAGGCGGGTGCCTATGTGAACGACATGGAGAACATCGCCAAAGAGAAGGGAAAAACCTGGAAACGCCGCTCGACCGCGTTGTTCTAACCGGAATCCGACGGAGAAAGGAACCAGAGGGTGCCCCATCCTAGCCGCGTCTTTTGCGGCTAGGGTGGGGATTTTGACTCTTGAGCCTGTTTCGAAACCTACCCTCCGCCCCACCGCCTCCGACGCATGGAACTTCCACCGATGCCCCGACGTACAATGAACTAGAGGGAGGTCTCGCAACAATGTTCACTTTCCTGCTCTGGTGCATCCTCTTTGTCCTCTGCTGGCCGTTGGCCCTGCTCGCCCTCGTAGCGTATCCCTTCGTCTGGCTGATTCTGCTTCCCTTCCGCATCATCGGCGTAGCAGTCCACGGCGTGCTCGAAATCGTCTTCCTGGCTATCACTTTGCCGTTCCGCCTGCTCGCGGCTCCGTTCCGGATCTAGCGAAGCGTCGTTGGACGGGCGTGCGAGTGACCTGCCCTGAGCGCAGACGAACAGAGTCCTGACCGCGAAATGCTTCCGTTAGAATGGACATCGGCCAAAACCGACATCCATGACCCTACTCCTTACTGACATCGAAACTCGCGTCCTCGGCTCGCTCATCGAAAAAGACATCACCACGCCTGACTACTACCCGCTCTCGCTCAACGCGCTGGTCAACGCCTGTAATCAGAAAAACAATCGCGACCCCATCATGACCCTCAACGACGCCACAGTCCGCCAAGCCCTCACCACGCTCCAGGAAAAGCGCATGGCCGGACCCGCAGGCGGAGCCGATAGCCGGGTCCCCAAGTACGAACACCGACTTCAGGAAGTCTTCAACTTCGACCGCCGCGAGATCGCCATCGTCTGCGTCCTCCTGCTCCGCGGACCGCAGACTCCCGGCGAACTTCGCGGACGCACCGACCGCATGTACCATTTCGAAGCTCTCGACGACGTCGTCTCCACGCTCGACCGCCTCGCGCAGCGCGAGCCCCCGCTCGTGTGCATCCTTGCCCGCCAACCCGGTACGAAGGAATACCGGTATATGCATTTGTTCTCTGGCGAACCCCTGGAGCCTACGGTCTCGCGGGCCGCCGTTGAGCGGGAGGCGAATAGTTCCACAACCGCGTCCGATGTCTCGGCGCAATCTGTCCCGCCGCCCGCCCAGCGCCTCGCCCGTCTCGAAGAAGAAGTCGCCAGCCTGCGCCAGGAACTCGCCGACGTCCAGCAACAACTGGCGGCCTTCCGCAAACAGTTCGAATGACCGCACCGATCACAATCGAAGATTACGACCCGCTATGGCCGGAAAAATTCGAAACACTTCGCAGCCGGATCGCTCCGGTCCTGAATGGACTAGCCACTGCAATTGAGCACGTGGGCAGCACCGCCGTTCCTGGCCTTGCAGCCAAGCCCATTATCGACATCGATATCCTGTTGGGATCAGCCACCCACTTGCCACTCGTCTACACGCGGTTGGGTTCCTTGGGATACGAGCATCGGGGAGACTTGGGCGTCGCCGGTCGCGAGGCTTTCCGAACCCCACCGCGTCAAATTGCACACCACCTCTACGTCTGCCCGCCGGGCAGCCAAGAGTACAGCCGCCACATCGCGTTCAGGGACTATCTCAGGACCCATCCTGAGGATGTTTCCGCGTACGCCGCCCTGAAACGAAACCTGGCCCACAAATTTGCGACCGACCGGGAAGCATACAACCAGGGGAAGACAGAATTTGTGAGACAGATTCTGCGCCGCGCTGGCCAGGACTCCACGCCCTAGTGGGGCCGAATGTCTGCGCGAAAACTCTCGTGCAACCTTACCTGTCAGGTGTAGCCTCATAGGAACGAGGGCGTGCCACCGACTCAGGAGGGAACCATGCGTCGTCGCGAATTCCTGATCCGCTCCGCCACCGCCGCGGGAGCGGCCTGGCTCAGCTCTAAATCCATACTTACCAGTCTCGCGAACGTAACTCTGCCCGCGAAGTTCGCCGCCTCCGACACTGTGACTCTCGGCAGCACAGGCATCAAAACCAGCCGCCTCGCCATGGGCACCGGCACGGTTGGCTCCGGACATCACTCGCACCAGACGGCGCTCGGCGTCAAAGGCCTCTCCGATCTTCTCCTCAATGGATACGACCACGGCCTGCGTTTCTTCGACGCCGCCGACTCTTACGGAAGCCATCCTCACGTCGCCGAAGCGCTCAAGCACGTGCCCCGCGACAAAGTCACGGTCCTCAGCAAGACCTGGGCGCGCGATCCGGCCACCGCCCGCGCCGATCTCGATCGCTTCCGCCGCGAACTCGGCACCGACTACCTCGACGTTTGCCTCATGCACTGCGTCACCGAAGCCGACTGGACCGAGCGCTACAAAGGCGTCATGGACGTTCTCTCCGAAGCCAAAGAAAAGGGGACCATCCGCGCCCACGGATGCTCGTGCCACAGCATTGAAGCCCTGCGCGCCGCCGCGAAATCCCCGTGGGTCGAAATCGATCTCGCCCGCATTAATCCCGTCGGCGCCTACATGGACTCTGATCCGGCGACTGTGGTTGGAGTTCTAAAGCAGATGAAGGCGGCAGGCAAAGCCTTAGTCGGGATGAAAATTCTTGGTCAAGGTGACTTGCGCAATCGGCAGGACGAAGCCATCAAGTACGCGCTATCGCTAGGCGTGCTCGACGCCTTCACCATCGGCGCCGAAAGCAAATCCGAACAGGAAGACCTGATCCACCGCATTGCCGCCGCGTAGGATTGTGCGGGCGGACACTCCCTTCGACAGGCTCAGGGCAGGCTCTGTCCGACGCCTTTGACCTTGCCTTGCTGGGGGCGCCTTGCCGGCGCTCTATCGGCTCCCGGGGCGCGCCCCTCGCATCGCGGGCTTCCGCCGAAACCACCATGCCCGCACGTGCTGCCCCGCGATAAACGCCTTCTCGAAATACCACGACTGGCTCCCAGCCTCGTGGTGCACGCTGGCATCGCCCCCAGAAACGAACTCCAGTTCTTCCGGCAGATTCTCCACCTGCAAAGTAGCTCCCAGCGTGGCCTCGTCAAGATCGGTCACATCACAATACTGTTCCGGCACGGTTAAGCCGTACCTCCACGTGACTCGGCACGCCGCCTTCTCACCGGTCCTGACCGGTCTCAGGATCACCGGCGGCAACGATGTGCGGGGCACTCGTGTGACGCCGAGCTCGTCCGAAGCTTCAACCTTGGAGGAGAGGCTGTCATCGGAGAACGTATAAATTTTTCTCCCCGCAATTCCATACTCCAGGAAGCGAAACTCCGGGTGAAAAAAGGTCTCAGCCACCATTTCCGGCGCGTAGTCGCGCACGGCCTCGGAATAGTTCCTCACCTCGTAGCGGACTTCGACATTCAACTGGACGCGTCCATCTTCGAGACTCGAAAAAGCATAAGACTTCACATAGCGGTCCCGCACCAGGTCTGTGGAAACAACGTCGCGAATCGGCGCCTGCATCTCGCTCGGCAAACCTCGTCCCACCAACCGTTGCGCCAGGCCGTCGGAAACTCTTTCCACCAGTAGCTTGGCGGAGAAAACGTCGAAGGCAACGCCCAGTACCATGGCGACGATAAAGGCATCGGCCAGAAAATAGACCAGTTCGTTGGCCGGCCACCAATAGGGATACTTGAGCCTGGCCACCACCCCTACGATGCCCGCCACCAGGAAGGGCACGAGTAATCGAAAGTGGTCTTTGAGCGTCAATGCGTAAAACCGCCGTGGCTTCGACCCGTTCTCGGTCCCCGGCGCGGTCGTAGGAGCCGCGCTCTCGGTTGCTTCGTCCACGGTAAGAATCTCGATTGGGGGCATAGCTACTACCTCAATTCCCGGGATTGTCTGCAATTCCTCTTACTATCTGGCCGGCGGAGAAGTACCAGCGCCTCGGTCGCCTCTCTCGCTGCCAGCCGGCACCGACGCGAGGTCGGTTGACAATAGCGGCAGCTACCGAGGCTGTAAGGCAAAGTAAAATCTCTGCGCGTCCGGGCGTACCCAGTCTCGCCGGTCGGCCAGAGGTTTTATGACACAGACGTCGTGGATTTGGAGGTGTCGCCGTAGAGTATACAACCCCGGTTGCCCGCTA
The DNA here is from genome assembly GCA_963768265.1 of uncultured Acidobacteriaceae bacterium. Lineage (GTDB taxonomy): Bacteria > Acidobacteriota > Terriglobia > Terriglobales > Acidobacteriaceae > Sulfotelmatobacter. The sequence goes on along the minus strand of CAVYHM010000041.1, from coordinate 23,189 downwards.
ACGAAGACCGGTTAGTTCCATTTACGAATTACGGATGCCCCTGGCCCTTTGTCATTTCGTGGGTGGCAGTGTAGTTGCCGGTGTGGGTCGGACACTCCTGTCCGACAACTGTCTCCGCCATGCGATCCCGTGAGTTCCGAAGAAACCCTCGCCCGCGCGGAGGGGCCTGATCATTCATATGTTTTCCTGAATCAAAACTCATGCCCTAAGTATTTGCTTAAGCGGCATTCTCGCATCCCGCCGCTGCTATCCTCATAGTGCGAGTTTTTCAGGTATCTTGAGATCACAATTTGTGATCTCAAATTTGAACTATGGCGAAAACAGCAATCGTCGCAGCGAAAAAAGTCGACTCCAAGATTCTGGCTCTTCGGGGTCACCGAGTCATCCTTGACGCAGACCTGGCCGAACTTTATGGAGTGCAAGTGCGGCATCTCAATCAGCAGGTCAAACGCAATGCGAAGCGTTTTCCGCCTGCGTTTCGGTTTCAACTCTCGCCGCAGGAATTCCAAATCTTGAGATCACAAAATGTGATCTCAAGTGAGCGCCACGGCGGTACGCGGTACCGGCCGTATGCTTTTACAGAACACGGCGCGATCATGGCCGCCACTGTGCTGAACTCCGAACGCGCCATTGAGATGAGCGTGTTCGTGGTGCTCGCCTTTGTGCGTATGCGCCGCGCAATCGCCGCCAATCGCGAGGTTCTGGCCAAGCTGGCGGAGGTCGAACGCCGTCTCGAAACCCATGACGCCGATATCCAGGGCCTCATGGACGCAATCCGAGAGCTAATCAACCCTCCGGATCCGCCCCGTCGTCGCATCGGATTCGAAGGGCCTTCGGGTTCACCGGGAAGCCGCAGTAAAGCCCCCAAGGCCCACACGCTGCGCTTTCCCAATAACGGGTGACCTTGGCGGCGTTGGCTCGAGCTTGATCGAGTCGTCCCTGCGCCGGTGAATCACGTTGTGGTAACTCTTACTAAAGATCACCACTCCCGCCTGACTACACTAAAGTTTTCACGTCCACCGCCGATCCTGTCTCTTAGGAGACCAGACAATGATCACTCCAATCACCAGCGCTTACCCGATCGACGCCCGCCAAGTCGCGCAGCCTCCTGCGGAACCGAAGCCCGACCCTCAGGCCCAAACTCCGCCGGTGCAGAAAAGCGGCGGGCTCTCTCACGACCAAGTCACGCTAAAGAGCGCCGGCCAGCCCGACCACGACAACGACAACAAGTAGGCTTCTTGCATTCGGCAAGATAAACCGTCACCGAACTTTCATCATTTACCAGCCCAAACCGCTGAAGAGATTCGCGGCCAGGTGGCCCATGTCTCGCGCTTTTCGCGAGACCTGCGGATTTCTCGTCTTCAGCCGCTAAGCGGCGAAAGAATGCAGCCCACAGCGCAAGCTGTGGGGGTGGCAACACAAGAAGTCCCCAAGCCCCAGAGGGGCGAAAGAAATCCCTACCGGTGCGCGTAGAGACGTCAGCGATCGACGTCCCTACGCCTCGGCTTCGACGCCATGAATTTCCCGCACGAAACCGACCCGTTCCACACGATTCGGCGTATTGCGGTTGCGGTAATCCGTGCAGTAAAGCACGTCGAGCTTTACCGGGCGCACGCCCCCGCCGAACGTGCAGAACACCGCATTGCGGCCCGTCGCGCCGTACTGCATGTGGACGAACGCGCATCCCGCGCACAGTCCACGCGGCCGCTTCGCGCGCATTCGCCGCACCAGGCGCGCCACCGCAATCACAACCAGATAAACAACAATCCAGGGCATCGAAACCTCCTTTCTGGACGAGAACCCTTCGTCTTCCTTTTCCCAAACTGGGAACGACCTTCAGATTTTCCTATCTCTATCCTTGACTTCGCTCGCTCATTGCGCTACTTCTGATGTGAGTCTCGTTTGCTCCTTGGCATCCAAACCACTCGTAACTCCCAGCGGCTCAAGATTTTGGCCCTAACCTGTTGCAGCCCTAAGGATCCTTCCCGCGTTTTCCGCTAACCCCATGATTCCAATAGACCGAGGGGGAGGGGGTACCCGGCGGTTACCCAACAATAAATAGCGACCTGATGGGAAATCGAAAACCGCGGAGACGCTACGCCTCCGCGGTTCCATTCAGTCCGTCGTCTGCTCCAGCGTGCGGATGTACTCGACGACCGACTCGCTCCAGCCGTCGATGTGAGTCCACTTACTGTAGCCGACGCCGTTCTTGTAGCTGGCCACGTTGATCACATGTCCCTTGCCCTTGGGCGCAGGCACCGCGTCATGCGCCTGCTCGTCAGTGATGACGATCAGGCGATCGTAGCCGTGCTTCTGGTTCATCGCAGACTGGTTCAGCTCGGTAACCGCCTTGCCCAGCTGCGTGCTGTTGTGGGGCTGCGAAGCGTCGATCGCATCGCGCAGTGCGAAGCCGCGACGCGCCGGCACTTCGACCAGCGTGTCAGAAAAGCTGAACACGCTGACCTTCTCGCCGATCTCGCGCAGCAACACCGCAAGCCCGTAAGCTGCGTCGGTACGCTGCATCTCGGAACGGTGAGAGAGCGGAGCAGTCATCGAGCCGGAAACATCGACCAGCACGGTGGTCTTTCCGCGCAGCTTCTCCTGTCCCGCAACGCACTTCAACATGGCCTGCTCCATTGCCTCTTCCCACTGCGGAGCATAACGCGCCGCAGCCAGGAAGCGGAACGGAAGCACACGTGCCGTGCTCATCGAACCGAGCGCAGCGAGCACGAGCGACTCGTCCACTCCGGCCTCACGCATGTTGCGCAGGTTGCGGAGCAGGGCCAGTGCGCCCAGCTTCTGCTCGCGGAGCAGCCGCTCCCACGCCTCACGCTTGTCGGCGCCAGACGAGAGAGCCACTTCCCACGTATCAGGAGCAGTGAGCTCGCCCGCGATCAGGCGCTTCCATACTTCGGCCTGCGCCTCGTCGCGCGGCTTGGCGTGTGCGAGGAACAGAACGTCGCGCAGCCTGATGGGTCCGCCGCGATCGTACTTCGCGAGCGCGTACTCATCAAAGTTGGGGAAGGCCGCGGCCAGACCCTTCTTCACCTGCGCCGAGAGCGGTACGCGACCGTCCTTCCAGTAGATGGCGACGAACTCCGCCAGTTCGTCGGCACGCTGGATGACCCGGACCAGCGTCTCCGCCACAAGTCCGCGATGCGAAGCATGACGCGCCATCTCGCGTACGAGCAGAAGCGGCGCGTGACGCAGCTTCATCTTCTCGCGTCCCTCGATCGCAAGCGCGGCGACTTTCTCGGCTCCCACCTTGGGCACGAGTTCGGCGATGCGGCCGGCGATCTCGACTCCGTCCTCGTAGAACTGGCTCTCCCAAAGCAGGCAGGCCAGGACCGAGCGCCGCAGTTGCAGCTCCGTCGAGATGTTGCGGGCCGCCGCGCCTTCATGCGTGCACGGACCAAAGTTCAGGTTGAGCAGATTCAGTCGAGCCATGAATGGCCTCCTTTGTGGCTGTGAGCTATCAGCTTTCATCTGTCAGTAAAAGCTTCTAAGCTCCTAGCTTCTAGTCAAAACGTTTTGTCATTCCGAACCGGCGTTCTTTGCCGGTGAGAAATCTGTTGTGGTTGTAATCGCTGGGGAATCGGGCGACGACGGCACAATAGACGGATGTTCTGGCTAAACTACAGAGCGACAGCTCTGGCAGGATTCCATACCTGCGTCATCCGTGCCCGAAGTAGCCGTAGTCTTCACCACCAGCGAAACTTTGCCCCGCCCTCTTCAGAGAGAGTCGGACTCTTCCTTGTCCGCTTCCTCCTGCGCCGCGAAGCCTGCACCGACGCGGAAGCCGGCCTTTTTGCGCGCCGGCGGGACGTTGATCAAGAGCGCCATCTGCTCCAGTTCCCAGCGATTCGGGACAGTGCGATTGGTGTAGTCGGTGCATGCCGCGACTTTGAACCTGATGGGGCGAAGAACAGCATCGTTGTAGCCACAAAATACCGTCTCTTCGCTCTCGCGAAATCCTCTCTGGATGTGCGCGTAGCGGCACGTCTGGCACAACGACTCTCCGTCCTGCGGTGGCGCCCCCTGAATTCTCACTGTGATGCTCATAAGCTTTATCTTCTAACCGGCGGTCGCCGGAGTTGCGTCGTTAATGTCAATCAGCCGGGGAATCAGCGACAAAGGTACGTTTAGGCGCTCTACCCCTGAGCTACACGGGAAGATTCTCCCGTGGCAGGATTCGAACCTGCGACCACCCGCGTGTCAGGCGAAGTAACCCTCGTCTTCACCACCGGCCGAACTAAAACTTCAGGGGCTAAAGCCCTCATCATTTCCACACCGCAGCGGCACGAGTAAACTCGTGCCCTTCCCGTTCGTGCAGAACGCGAGGCTTTCCTCTCGCCGGGGAACCTGCGAGAAGAGATTCGACTCGAGGCCGGTCTCTGCGGCAACCCTGAGCTTCGGGACGACGCCCCCAGATCCTTGCGGATCCCGGCGTTCCTGCAGATCAGCACCTCGGAAGGGTTCGCCACCCTGCACCGTCGGTCGTTTGAGGCGAAGTAACTCTTCTCTTTCACCACCGGCGAAAATGTTTTGATGCGGCGCGGACCTAAGCCCGCGCCGCTCTTGCATTGCAGCCAGGGAACTGGGATCACGGTTGAGGGCTCGAACCCCGGCCTTGGTTACAGGCACGCCACGAAGTTGCCGCGAACTTCACCACTGACTGAACTGTTTGGCGCGGAATTTCCCCGCGCATTTACGACAAGCGATAAGGTCAGGGAACGGTCGGCGACGGAGCGGGCTTGCGCCCATGAGGACTTGAACCTCACAGCCTGGAAACCCAGGCTGTTCTGCCAAGAGAAGTATCCGTAACCTTTCACCACTGACCGAATTGATCCCGAGCGTGAGCGTTCGGGATCAGAGACACGTCCGCGTTCGGACGCCGTGCTACTTACCGGCGCGGATGGTTTTGGCTGGGGGAATCAGCGACAGCGGTGTTGTCGATTACCAGTCGAAGGAACCGCGGCCTTCGCCACCCAGCGTGCTTTGTTATGTTAGCTTTGCGTTAAGAGGCGCCGAGGATTAATTAGCGCAATCGGACGACGCCCTAAAACTGACTCGGCAGGTTATCGGCCGAGACAGCCCGCTAAGCGATTTGTGTGTAATTTCTGACAAATTTGGGCGTCCTTTCATTTGGGGATGATTGAAGATGCCATAACTTTTAGTTTTTGACAAGTGGAAAAGTGGAGATTTTTCTGCTTTTTTTTATGACACGGACGAGGTGCGCATATACGTTTTGTTCGATCGAATTCACGGTCCGCTGAGAAGAAGCGCATGTTGTCAGATTAAACTGTGCAAGTTTGACCGATTCTATTCACTCTACTAGACTCGCCTCTTAGTGGGGTCTCATGAAACGACTTGTTTGGCTGCTCCTGTTGGCGTTCCTCAGCACCTTCACCGTTTTCGCTGACGACGATAAAAACCATTCCCACCACGAGGACCTGAACGAAAACCAACTGGGAACGGTGCATTTCCCGGTCTCCTGTGCCGCGGCAGTGCAGAAGCCCTTCGAGCGCGGTGTGGCGCTGTTGCACTCGTTCTGGTACGAGGAAGCCGAAAAGGAATTCGAGCAAATTGCCAAAGACGATCCCCACTGCGCCATGGCGCATTGGGGCGTCGCCATGAGCCTTTGGCACCAACTGTGGAACGAGCCCGACGCCAAGGTCATCAGTCGCGGACGCGACGAGGTAGCGGCTGCGGTGAAGCTCGCGAACAAGTCCACGCCGCGTGAGAAGGCTTACATCTCCGCGATCGGGGCCTTCTATGGCGACTCGGAGAAGCTGAATAACGCCGCACGTGCCAAGGCCTACTCCGACGCGATGAAGAAGGTGTACGAGACTTATCTCGACGACCACGAAGCCGCTGTATTCTATGCGCTGTCGGTACTCGCCTCCGAGCCACACCATGACGAGACGTTCGCGAACCGCAAGGCTGCGGCCGCCATTCTCGAAAAGCTCTTCGCGATCGAGCCCGATCATCCGGGCGTGGCGCATTATCTGATTCACAGCTATGACAAACCGCAACTGGCCGAACTGGGCATTCCCGCTGCGCGCCGCTATGCGCAGGTCGCGCCCGCCGCGCCCCACGCCCTGCACATGCCATCACACATTTTTGCGCGAGTGGGCCTTTGGCAGGACGACATCAAATCGAACCTTGCCTCCGTTGCGGCCACGCGCAAGACTGCGGCCATCCACATGGGTGGCGAAGGCCACCAGTTCCACGCCATGGACTACCTCTTCTATGCCTACTTGCAAAGCGGCCGCGAAGCCGATGCCCGCGCGCTCATGAATGAAGTCAAGGCCATGCCCGAAATGCATGACATGTACGGCATCGGTTTCGATCCGCACCTGGCTGCCGAGGCGCACTTCGCTGCGTTGTTTCCGCTCGAGATGCGAGACTGGGCCACTGCCGCGGCGCTTACCCCCGTTGCGGTTCCGGGCACTGCAGAGGACTCAGTCGGCTACTGGGCAAAAGCGATCGGTGCGGCACACCTTCACCAAACGGACGAAGTCCGAAAGGATGTCAGCGCGATCGAAGTCATCCATCAGAAGTTCGTATCCGAAACGAAGAACGACTTTGCCGAGGCTACGGAGACTGATCTGAAGCAGGCCCGGGCATGGCTGGCCTTTGCCGAAGGCAAGTATGACGACGCGGTCGAGACTCTGCGCCCCATGGCTGACAAGGAGGATGCGCTGGGTGACGAACCGCAAGGCATTCCTACCCGCGAGATGATTGCTGAAATCCTGCTCGAGGCGAAGCGCCCGCAGCAGGCGCTGGCAGAGTATCAGGCGGACTTGAAGCTCAATCCCAACCGCTTCAATGGCCTCTACGGCGCGGCGCGTGCGGCGGAGGAAGCCGGCAAGCAAAGCGACGCGAACGAGTACTACGCGCTGTTGCTGAAAACCTGTGAGGGCGGAAACTCGACGCGACCGGAACTGAGCCGGGCGAGGGAGTTGCTGGCGAAGAAGTAGTGAGAATCAACAATCCTCAATTCCCTTTTACCAGCAGCATTTTCGCTACCAGAGCCCCAAGCATCGCCAGCGCACCGACGAACGCGTTGTACTCGCGATGCTTCCGATAGAGGCCCAGCGAAAACCCCGTTCCCTTGTTGTCCGAACGAACGGGCACGATACTCGGCAGCATCCGCGGCACCTGCCGGGCATATTCTTCGAACGCAGGGAACTTCCCGCGCAGGAAGGCCTCTTCGTTCTTGATCACGGGAAGGTAAATCGCGAAGAACATCGCAACCAGGGCGACCGCAACCCACAAACTGCGCGCTGCGACTGCGAATCCGACGCCGATCAGCAGCGAACCGAGATAGAGAGGGTTGCGCGTGTAGGCGTATGGTCCAGAGGTCGCCAGCGCCTCGTTCTTGCGCACGTGGCCCGAGGCCAGAGCGCGAGTCACAAGCCCCGGCACCACGATCACTGCACCTAGAGCGATGGAGAGCCAGCTTGGCCGCGCCAACCAGAAGTAGAACACTGCGAACACAAAACCGAGCGGCACGCGGACGCGGCGCGCGATGCGTGACCACTCAGCCACGGGCATCCTCCGTTGCGGCGCCGAACAGCAAAGCGTGGGAGGCGGCGATGACTGCGTCGGTGCTGATCTCGAGCAGTCCTTCGTCGGGCTCGGACCGCCGCGTGTGCGTCGTGGGACTCCCCGGATTGCGCAGCACGATGCTGCGTGTTCCGTAAGGCCCGTTGCGCGCGGGATCGGTGGGACCGAAGATCGCCACCACTGGCACTTGTAACGCTGCGGCCAGGTGCATCGGGCCGGTGTCGCCTCCGATGAACAATCTCGCTCGGCGAGTCAGCGCAATCAACTCCGTAAGCGAGGACTTTAACGACGTTGCTGTGCCTCCGCTGGCGGCTTCAGCCGCGTGCGCAAGATCCTCTTCGCCGGGACCGTAGTTGATGATGCATCGCACATTACTCGCGGCCAGCGACTTTGACACGCAACCGTAGCGCTTGGGAGGCCAGCGTTTCGCGCCCCATCCAGCGCCGGGATTGAGGATCGCAAAATCGCGAACGCCCGATTTAGCCAGGCGGTGCTCGATGCCCTGCTCGGCTGCGGCGTTATGAGGCAGTTGCACTCGCGGCGGCTTCAGCTTTTTCGCCGCAATCGCTTCGGCGACGGAAAGATACTGCTCGATCACATGCGCTCCACGCTCGACGGCCCGACGTGTGTACCACATGCTTGCGGGAGACTCTCTCGGTTCGGCCGCGCCCCACACGACTCGGGCTCCGGACCAGCGGGCCAGCACCGCCGAGCGGATTGCCCCCTGCAAATCGACGGCGACGTCGTAGCGCGTGCTGCGGATGTCGTTCCAGACTTTTGCAATCTGCTGCACAGTCGGAATCGAGAAGAGCGACTTGCGCCACTCCGTCAGGCTCACGGTGTGTACCCAATCCACCAAGGGGCGTTGCGGCGAGCGCGGTCCGCGACGAGTCGAGCCCGGCGCACAGAGCAACTCGGCCCAGCGGTCTTCGATCAGCCAGCCGATCGTAGTTTGCGGATAAGCCTCGCGCAGGGCCTGCGCCGCGGGGAGCGTGTGAATCACATCCCCCATCGCGCTCAGGCGAACGATCAACAGACGCTCGACCTTCGAGACCTCTGCAGATTCAGCGCTCACGATTTCCTCGGCGATAGCCGCGAACGGATGATCTCACTCGTGGAGTGATCTTTTGGATCGCCGACGATCTCGACGCGTCCTCCGTACTCGGCGACGGCATCGCGCTCGGGAACGGAATCCGTGGTGTAGTCAGTTCCCTTGGCCTGAATGTCGGGGTGTATCTCGCGGATGATGGCGCGCACATCGAGTTCCGGAAAGATCACAACCGCATCAACGTCGGCCAGCGCGGCCACAATTTCGGCACGCTCCTGCTCCGGGGCGATCGGGCGGCCCTCGCCCTTGAGAACACGAACGGATTCATCCGAATTGACGGCCACGACAAGTTTGCCGCCGAGAGCCTTGGCTCCGCGCAGGTAGCGCACGTGCCCGACATGCAGAAGATCGAAACCGCCGTTAGCGAGGGTGATGCGCTGGCCGGTGCGGCGCCATTCGTCCGCGCGGCGTCGAAGCGCTTCGCGGCTCAGAATTTTGTCTTGTGTGTTCAATGGGGTCGCGTCGTGGGCGGCGACTGTTCCAGCGCTTGCAACAACTCATCCCGCGAAACCGTGGCCGTGCCGCGCTTCATCACGACAATTCCAGCCGCGTAATTGGCGACTTGCGCCGCCTCTTCGGTCGTGGCTCCGGCCGCGAGCGCCGCGGTGAAGGCCGCGATGACGGTGTCCCCGGCGCCAGTCACATCGGTCACCTGATCGGAGCCGACAATCGGAATGTCCACCGGCTTGTGCCCGCGATCAAAAGCTACCATGCCGTCGCGCCCGCGCGTGATCACCAGCGACTGCATTTCCATGTGCGCCATCAGTTGCTCGCCTGCGGCCACGAGTTTATTCCAATCCTGGCCAATCCGGATGCCGAGTGCCTCTTCCACCTCAGGCTCATTCGGTGTAGCCGCCGTGACCCCCTCATATTGCAGCATGCGGTAGCGCGAATCGAGAATGACGGGCACCGAGCCCAGCTTTCCTTTTTCCCGCAGCGCGGTCAGGATCGCGGGAGTGGCGGCTCCGTATCCGTAGTCGGAGACCAGCACCGCGTCGGAGGCATGCGCGTAGTTGCGTGCGGCCAGATACAACTCGCGGGTCAAATGATGATTGGGCGGCCCCTGAGGTTCGCGGTCCACCCGCACCACCTGCTGGCGCGTGGTGTGCGTCATACCGGCCAGAATGCGGGTTTTCGTGACCGTGCTGAAAGTCCTGTCTTTGAGCACACCGCTGACGGCGATTCGTTTGTGGCGGAAATATTTCAGCAGCAGGCGGCCCGGTTCGTCGTCGCCGACGATGCCCACCGGAAGAACATTCACGCCCAGATCGGCCAGATTATTGGTGGCGTTGGCCCCACCGCCGGGCACTACCGTGCGCTCACGGTGTTTGAGAATCAGCACCGGGGCCTCGCGCGAGACGCGCGAAATTTCACCGAACACGAATTCATCGGCGACCATGTCCCCCAGGACCGTCACCGTGATCTTGGGAAATGCCTCGACGATCTTTCTTAGCCGGTCGGCTTCTTTAGGGTGTTTAGTCATCGTTGCGATAAGTTAAGCCCTGCGACGCTGCGAAAACAGATTCTCTCATGCTCGGTGCTTTCGTTCCTCGATCATGCGAAGCATGGTATCCACAGCGTTAGTGGCTTCGGCGAGTTCCATGCGGACGGGCACCACGCAGAGGGGCTGCAGCGCGGAAAGATGGCGCCCCAGGTTCACCGCATCTTTTTCGGTAGTAACGAAGCCTCCCGCTTCACTTTTCTGCTTGAGCGCGAGGAGTTCGCGAATGTCCCGCTCACTATAAGCGTGATGATCGCGATAGAACGCCTCGGCGGCGGGCTCGATATTGGCCGTACGCAGTTGCAGCGTGAACTGCTGCGGCCGGGCGATGCCACAGAAAACTACGGGACGTGGCGGCACATTCTGCGGCGCAATGCCGCGCCGCACGCGCCAGGTCAGCTTTCCTTCGATGGGGAAGGATGCAGCGGAAGCGCCGCTGGCGAGCACCACAGCGTCGGCGCGGCGCAGAGAACTCAGTGGCTCCCGCAGGCGTCCCGCAGGCAGCAGCCGGTCGGAAGCGTCCTGGGGAGTTACCAGCACGATATCGAAGTCCCGGGCGAGGGCCCGGTGCTGAAAACCGTCGTCGAGCACGTGAAGTTGTGGGCCGAATCTTGATTCAGCGAAGCAACCAGCCTCGTATCGATCCTCGCCGACGATGACCGGGACCTGAAGCTTTCGCGCAATGAGCAGTGGCTCGTCGCCGAACTCTTGCGGCAGGCCGGCGGGATCAACCAGTAACACGCCCCGAGATTTGCGCCCGTAGCCGCGCGCGAGAACGTCGAATTTCAAGCCCCGCGCCTTGAAAAGTTCGCCAAGAAGCAGCACGAAAGGGGTTTTTCCCGAGCCGCCGGCCGAAAGATTCCCAATGCTGACGACCGCTCCTTGAAGCTTGCGAGCCCGCAGAAGCCCGCGGTCGTAGAGGGCGTTGCGAGCACTGACGACACGGCCGTAGATGGCAGAGAGAGGGTTCAATCGGTGTGTGCCGCTTGCGTGGGAACGAGCTGAGGATAAGGGCCTTCGTTGAGGAGCACGTTCAATTCTTCCAGCGTGCGTGCTGTCGCGCCTGCCTGCGAGCGCACTGTCTCTTTGGCCCGCTGGCCGAGAGCGCGCCGCTCAGAAGCGTTCTCGAGCAAATGCATCAGTACCAACGGCAACTCGGCCAATCCAACGATGCGCACGGCGTCGCGGCTCTGAAACAGCGAAACGATGTCGCGGAAGTTCTCCGTGTGGTTTCCGACTACGATGGCGACGCCATGCTGCGCAGGTTCGATAATGTTGTGCCCACCGCGTGGGACCAGGCTTCCGCCCACGAACGCGACGTCGGCCAAGGCATAGAGTCCGGCCAGTTCGCCGATGGAATCGACCAACAGAACTCCGCCGGCAAGGGATTCGCCCTGCCAGCGCGAGCGCCGGGAAAATGGAATTCCCAACTGTTGCAGGAGAATCGCGACCTCATCGAAGCGCTCGCGATGCCGCGGAGCCAGGATCATCACAGCGCGCGGATGGCCGACCCGCACATTCTCAAACGCCTTGAGCAGCGGAGGTTCCTCGTCTTCGACCGTGCTTCCACAAACCAGGACGGGCCCAGCGCCTTCTACGGCCAGCGACCGCCGGAGTGTTTCCAAGATCGCGGGCGGCGCGGGCAGGTTCACGTCGAACTTCAGATTGCCGGCGACGCGCACGCGGCCCGCTTCCGCTCCAATGGACTGCAGCCGCGTGCCGTCCGCCTGCGTCTGTGCCAGAAACAGGTCGACGTGCGCCAGCATTCGCCGAAGCGCCCAGAAGAAGCGCCGGTAGTTGGGCCAGGAACGATCGGAGATACGCGCGTTTACCACCGCGATGCGCGCTCCACTGGCGTGCGCCAGACGCAGGAAATTCGGCCAGAATTCCGTCTCCGCCAGCAGAACCATTTCAGGCTGCAGAGCTCGCAAATACGGCTGGATAGCGAATGCGAAGTCCATCGGAAAGTAGAACACGTTCTGTTCGCCGAAACGCTTGCGAGCCAATTCCTGTCCTGTGTCCGTCGTGGTCGACACCACCACGCGATGCTGAGGAAAGCCCGCTTTCATTTCCTCGACCAGGCCGCTGACGGCAAGCACCTCGCCGACGGAAACGGCGTGAACCCAGATCACTCCTTTCCGGCCGGCCGAAGGCTCCGCATTTCCCGCCACCAGGCGCAGGGGCACCCTTCCGAGGCGCTCGGGGAATCCGGTGCGATATTTGCCGTGCCGCAGGACCTGGTAGAGCCAAAAGGGCAAGCTCAGCAGCATTCCCGCCGCCAGCAGAAGGCTGTAGAGAAAATAGCTCAAGCTGAGCCATTCTAAACCGGCTCATCGCCAGAGCAGGCACACTCTATAATCAGAATCATGCGGTGGCTGCGGTTTCACGCTCGAACATTCCCCTGTCGATTCCCGCTTTTGATGGTTTGTGTTGCGATGTCCCTCCCGGTTTTGCTGGTCGCGAAGAACTTCGTGAAGCCGGTAGCGAAGCCCGCCATTAACTATCCTGCTCACGATTTCCATCGCGACGAGCAGGTCGCTTTTGCGGCCGACCCTTACGACACGCCGGGAAAGGCCAATATTTTCTCCGTGGATTTTGCGGGCCATGGCTTCCTGCCCATTTTTTTCGTCGTCACCAACGACAGCGACCAGCCGGTCTCCATCGCGAACATAGAGATCACGCTCATCACAGCGCACCACTCCAAGCTGACGCCCACCACGCCCGCGGACATTTACCGGCGGCTTGCGAATCCGCAGGGGAACACGCGGCCAAGCCCGATTCCCATCCCGCGCAAGAAAGTGAAGGGCACGGTTAGCCCGAAGGAGATGGAGGAGATTGAATCTTCACAGTTCGCGGCCAAGGCGGTCGAGCCGCACGCAACCCAGTCGGGGTTTCTGTTTTTTGATGTCGGCGGTATTACATCGCCTTTGTCGGGCGCGAATATTGACGTTACAGGTGTCGCGGATGCGAAGGGCAACGAGCTGTTGTACTTCGAGATTGCGGTCGACAAGTACCTGAACGCGCCCAAGAACCCGTGATCAAGGCGAAACTGGGCGGGACTGCGAGCTTTATAATCTTTCTTCTATGGCCACGACTGCGGAGAGGTCCATCGCCGCTCACCCCAAGTTCGAGCCGGTCATCGGACTGGAAGTTCACGTTCATCTTCTGACGGCAACCAAGATCTTCTGCTCGTGCTCGACGCGATTCGGCGCACCGCCCAATACCAACGTCTGCCCCGTCTGCCTGGGGATGCCCGGGGCCCTGCCCGTGCTCAACAAGAAGGCGGTGGAATTCGCCACGCTGGCGGCGATGGCGCTGAATTGCCGAATCAACGAGACCTCGATTTTTGCGCGCAAGAATTATTTCTACCCCGATCTGCCCAAGGGCTACCAGATTTCACAATACGACAAGCCGCTGGCCGAGCATGGATCCATTGAAATTCCCAGCGGCCGCGGGCGTGAGAAAATCGGCATCACGCGCGTGCACATGGAAGAAGACGCGGGCAAAAGCCTGCACGAAGGCTTTCCCGACGCAGCCGACAAAACTGCCATCGACCTGAACCGCACTGGCGTCCCCCTGATCGAAATCGTCAGCGAGCCCGACATCACCACACCCGACGAGGCTTACGAGTATCTGACGCGACTGAAGGAGATCATTCTGTACACCCGAGTCAGCGACTGCAACATGGAAGAAGGGTCGCTGCGCTGCGACGCCAACGTCAGCGTACGGCCTCGCGGGCAGAAGGAGTTCGGCACCAAAACCGAAATCAAGAACGTGAATTCGTTCCGCTTTATTCGCGAAGCGTTGGAGTTTGAAATCGGGCGTCAGATCGAAGTGATCGAATCCGGCGGCAAGATCACGCAAGAGACGCGCCTCTACAATGCCAACGAAGGCAAGACCTACAGCATGCGTTCAAAAGAGGAGGCGCACGACTATCGTTACTTTCCCGAGCCTGATCTGCTTCCGCTGGTGGTCGATGAGAAATGGAAGGCCGAGATCGCGCGGGCATTGCCCGAACTGCCGGAGGCGCGGCGCGCGCGCATGGTGAAAGAATACGGGATCACCGAATACGACGCGCAGGTGCTGACCGTTTCCAAATCGCTGGCGGATCAGTTCGAGGAGGCGGCGCGAGCGGCGAAGAATCCCAAACGCGTCGCTAACCTGGTGCAGAGCGAATTGATGGGTCGAGTCAAGGCCAAGGGTTTGGAGATCGAGCAGTCTCCGATTTCGATGCGGGGAGTGGCGGCGTCGGCGGACTTGGTTGAATCGGGAACGATCTCGGGCAAAATGCTCAAGGATCTCTACGATCTGTCCTTTGAGCGCGGGAAGGATTTCCCCACAGTCTACGAGGAAGAGGGCCGCCCGCAGCAGTCCACCGACACGTCGGCGCTGGAGAAGATCATCGATGAGATTCTGGCGGCGAATCCCAAGCAACTGGAGCAGTATCGTGCCGGCAAGAAGACCATGCTGGGATTTTTCGTGGGCCAGGTCATGAAGGCCTCCAAAGGCCAAGCCAGCCCTCAGATCGTGAATGAGCTGTTGGCAAAGAAGCTGGGTTGATATTTTGATTGGGTGGGACCGGGTCTTTGACCCGGTCGTTCGGCCCGAAGGGCCGAGGGCACGATGCAGCCGAAGTATGAGTATCGCCGTCGTCTACCCCACTATCAAAAAGACGACCACCCCCTGTTCGTCACATTCACCACGGATCGTCGCTGGAACCTCCCACCTGAGGCCCGCGATATAGTTTTCGAGTGCTGCGTCAGAGAGAACGGCAGCAAGTTCGAGCTACACGCCGCGGTCGTCATGCCCGATCACGTGCACCTCATCTACTCCCCGCTCCGCCGCGACGATGGCTGGAGTCACAGCCTGCCTGAGATCATGAAGGCCATCAAAGGCCGTTCTGCTCGGCAGATCAACGTGGCCCTCAAGCGTACTGGCCCAGTTTGGCAGGAGGAGTTTTTCGATCATGTTTTGCGATCGAACGACAGTCTTGTCGAGAGAGTGGATTATGTGTGTCAGAACGCGGTGAGGGCCGGACTGGTGAAGACCGAGGCCGAGTATTCCTGGATTTCGAGAGGGAAGATTCCCGTCCTTTGAACTCATGGTAAGGAAAGCCAGCGGCCTTTCAGGCCTCCTGACCGGGTCAAAGACCCGGTCCCACACAACCTGACTCGTGTCTTCTGGTACTATGCCCTCCCATGACTTCGGTCATATGATCCTCCCACCTGCTGTCCGCTACCATAATGCAGGGCCCTTCTGCCTGGGCTGACCACTTGAGAACCGCGATGAAATTCAAACTCGACCGCATTATCAGCATCGCCACTCTGGTGGCATCGCTGGTCGCTATTGTTCTGGTTCTAAAGAGGCCTGCGCCGGTGGCGCAACGGCAGGCTCCTGCGGCCATCGCGGAGCACGCCCAGTCCTTCGACCAGAAGATGGCTCAATTCGAGCAGGAGACTCAGCGGCCGGGCACGCAATCGGACCAGGAGCCGAGTCCGTCTTCAGACCATGCGGAGCCGGCGCCCATGCCAGCGTCGCCTACCGGCGGGCAGAACTCAAAGGCTGAAGTGCACATCAATTCCGACGAGATCAGCGCCGTGCTCGCTCAATCGCTCGGTGCGGCTGGCGCTTCGGGTTTGACCCCGAACTCCAACGTCGGTAGTGGGGCTCCTACCATCAAAGATCAACAGGTGCGCTTCGACGGGGACCTTGTGCATGGACAATTCCTTACCGAGATTGCCGGGAAAGACGTCTGGATCACGATCTCCGGTCGCATCGGCGAGAAGGATGGCTACGCCACGTTTGATCCGACGGAATTCAAGGTGGGAGATCTGAGCGTTCCGGTTTCTCTCGTGAATCCGGCTCTGCAGAAAAAGCTGGCCGATGAGCGCGACCGGCTGAAGCTTCCCGACAACGTTGGGGCCATGAAGGTAGAGAACAGCGAACTGGTGATGCAGCAGAAGTGACCGCGTTTGCCGGGCGCATTCGCAACTTCGCCGAGCTCAGTTGCTCAGGGCAGGCTAAGAACTGAGCCCGGCGCGGTCATCCCTTCGACTCGCATCGCTTGCTCAGGGCAGGCTCTGAGCGAAGCGAAGGATCTCAAGTCAGCGCAGCAAGCCGCCTTTCAGGCGGCCTGACCGGGTCTAAGACCCGGTCCCACACAATCTCAGAACTCCTCACACTTGTCTCTTTCAGGCGGGGCCGACACTATTGTCGGCCGCCACTCTCCCGTACCAGTGGCCTGAGTCTTTGATGGTGCGCTTTTGCGTTTTGAAGTCTACGTAGGCCAGGCCGAAGCGCTGGGCAAAACCGTCCGCCCATTCGAAGTTATCCATTAGAGTCCAGGCGTGATATCCGCGGACGTCGGCGCCGTCGGAGATCGAGCGCGCCAGCGCACCGAGATACTCGCGATGGTAGGCAATGCGTCGGGCGTCGCGAATTACGCCCTTCGCGTCTGGGCCGTCGTTGTACGAGCATCCGTTCTCCGTAATCTCGATCACCGGTCGGTTGTAGTCGCGCGTAATGCGCATGACCATGTCGTAGAGGGCTTTCGGCCAAACTTCCCAGCCGAAGTCGGTCTTGGGGCCTTCGCGGCCGCCTTCCATCTTGACGGGAAACAGCCATTCCTGCGTATGTGAGGCGCGCTCGATCGCCGGCGGCGTGGACGCGATCGTGCGGTAGTAGAGATTGATTCCAAGGAAGTCGAGCGGGACCCGGGTCTTCTCCATGTCGCCCGACTTGATCCCCATGGCGGTCTCGGGGAGAAAGGTGAGTGCTTCGGGATAACGGCCGCGCAGCGCCGGCTCGAGGAACCAGACGTTGATGATGGCGTGTGCGCGCTCTGCGGCGAGCTTGTCTTCTTCGGAATTAGTCGCCGGCTCACACGCCGACATGTTGAATGCGGTTCCGACGCGCGCGGCAGGCCGTGCCGCCTTCAGCGCGCGAAAACCGTCCCCCTGCGCGAGGTTGACCACGTGCGTGGCGCGCAGGAAGTCGAGTAGGCTCTTGCGGCCGGGAGCATGCGTGCCTTCCAGATACCCCAAATCGACGAAAGCAGAGGGCTCATTGAACAGGATCCAATCGGCAACGCGATCGCCCAGCGCCTGCGCCACCACCTGCACGTACTCGGCATAGCGTGCGGCCGTGTCGCGATTGGGCCATCCCCCGGCATCTTCGAGCGCTTGCGGCAGGTCCCAATGATAAGCCGTGACGAACGGCCGGATATGCGCCTCCAGCAAGGCGTCGACCAGGCGGCTGTAGTAGTCGAGGCCCTTGGAGTTCGCAGCTCCTGATCCCGAGGCCTGAATGCGCGGCCAGGAAATCGAAAACCGGTAGCTGTTCAGATTCATCGCCCGCATCAGGGCGATGTCTTCTCGCCAGCGGTGATAGGAATCGCAAGCCACGTCTCCGGTCTCACCATTTTTTATCTTGCCCGGCGCGTGGGCAAAGCGGTCCCACACCGATTCGCCTTTTCCGTCCTCGTTCCAGGCGCCTTCGATCTGATAAGCAGCCGTGGCCGTGCCCCAGAAGAATCCTTTGGGGAAGGCGACTTTCGACGACACCGTGAATTGGTGGGGGGAAATCGTGCCTGCGACCGTGCTGGCCCGGGACGATCCGCTGCAACCGGAAAGGAAAACAGCGGGCAACCCAGCCACCGCACCGGCGCCAAGCATCGACTGTACAAACTTGCGGCGTGTCAGACGCAATAAATCTGAGCTCCTTCAACTTCGTGATGACCTTCGTTTATGAAGCCGGGGCCATCAATTGTGTTTGATGAACTTTCCGTTTTTCTGCCCCGTGAGTGAATTGTAGAGCGTCTCCAGAAACACATCTTCATTGACAAAGTCTCCGGAATATTTCTTCCACGGATCAAGCAGCTTCGCCTGCTTCATCTGGTCCAGCGTCTTGCTGTCTTTCAGCGCGCTCGCGACCACGTCCCGCGTGGCCTTCAGCATGGTCAAGTACGCCCGGACGTCGTCCAGGCTGGAGACCGGCCCGTGCCCGGGAATGATTTTCACATCAGGCGGCAGTTGCCCGATTACTTTCTCGACCGCATCGATCATACCGTTGATGCTGCCGCCGCTGTCCACATCGATGAAAGGAAAGCCGTAGGTCACGAAGTCGTCGCCCATGTGCACCACGTTCGACTTCGGAAAAAAGATGATGGAATCGCCATCGGTATGGCCCGCAGGGAAATACAGCGCTCGAATATCTTCGCCGTTCAGGTGCACCGTCACGTCATGATCGAAGGTGAGAATGGGCAGGGCCTCTTTAGGTTGAGCCTTGAATTCCATATGAAGGGAGCCGCCATTGCCTGCCGGACCGCCGGCTTCGAGGCGCTTGCGTACGTTGTCGTGAGCGATGATCGGCGCCTGCTTCTGGAAATACTCGTTGCTGCCAGTGTGATCGGGGTGGTAGTGCGTGTTGATGATGAACCGCACTGGCTTGTCGGTGATGGCTTTCAGCGCGGCTTGAATCTTGTCGGCGAGAGGAGCGTACTGATCGTCCACAACCACGATACCGTCGTCGCCCACCGACGCCCCGATGTTTCCGCCTGCGCCTTCCAGCATGTACACATTGCCGGCTACTTTGCTGACCTTCATTTGCACCTTGCTGAAGTCGGGGTCCTGGGCCGTGACCAGGCCGCACCCGAGGATCGTGATCAAGGCCAAAACCGGCAGTCGAAGCTTGTTCACACGCCCTTCCACGATGGCAGATTTTAACGAATAAAGTGGACCGAGCCGACCGTTAGCAGGGGCTCACCCTTCCGTGCACAGGCTCAGCGCCCCGACACGGACCCCATTCTTGCACACAAGCAGGCTTATAGGGCGACTTGGCAGGGCCACGCTAAAATCTTGCTTGACCCTCACGTAACGTCAGACCGTAAAACTTCGATCAGGGGGGAACCGTGGTGCGCACGTATCTGCCTCACGAGTTTGCACAGCGCGCTGGAGTAACCATCCGCGCCCTGCATCACTACGACCAGCTCGGGTTGCTCAAGCCCAGCGGCCGCACCAGGGCAGGGTACCGGGTGTACTCCGACCGCGACTTTGCACGCCTGGAGCAGATCGTAGCGTTGAAGTTCATCGGATTTCCCTTATTCCAAATCCGGGAACTCCTTCGCCGGAAGGACACCGACCTCGCGGCTGCACTTCGGCAGCAACGCCAGATCCTGGCTGAGAAGCGCAACCATCTCGACCGGGCCGTGCGGGCCATCGAACAAGCCGAAGAGGTCGTGTCTCAGGGCGGGGAGCCCGATTGGGAGCCATTCCGCAAGGTCATCGAGGTGATTCAAATGCAAACCAGAAAAGACTGGATGAAGAAGTACTACACCGAGGAACAACTGGCGAATCTCCGCCAGCGCTGGTCGCCCGAGGTGCAAGCCGAGTCCGAGCGCGGTTGGGCCGAGTTGGCGCGAGACACGGAGGCCGCAATCGCGAGCGGCGCAACTCCGACCAGCGACACCGGACTGAAGTTGGCAGAGCGGCGGCAGGCATTACTTCGGCTCTTTACCGGCGGGGATCCCGGCATAGAACAGAGCCTGAAAACCCTGTATGCCGACAAAGCCAACTGGCCGGCCAGCTTTAAACAGCCCTTCAGTGATGCCGTCAAGCAGTTCCTTTGCGACGCGGCTGAAGCACTAGCAAAGGCCCAACCGCAGTAACGGTGAACGTGTGGGGACGGGCGCCTTCGCCCGTCCCGGTTTTTTGCTTGTAGAAGGACACGGTCGATGCCATGGGGACCCTTCAGGATTTGGCTGAGAAGGAGAGCGGTGCAACAAAATCTTCGAAGATCCAGCCGCGAAGCGGCGCCATAGGAAAACCCGGAAGTGCGGGGTACGAGCGGGAAAGGTACACGAGTCCCGTAAGGACGGCACGGGTTCTCAGGAAGCCTATTCCGGATTCAAGCTGTCGTAAACCTTCCACAGCTTATCGGCACTGGCGCGGTAAATCACCCAACCGCTGCCGCCATCCGAGGTTTCGCGGAAGATCAACTCCCCGCGGCCGTCGCCATCGGCGTCCACCGCGTCAATCAGTTCGAGTCGCGGCACGAGATCGAGGTGATACTTGTCGGTCACGCTGGCGTAGATTTTGCGCAGATCGTGATAGATGTCGGGGTAGGCCACCAAAAGAATCGAATACTGCAGGTCATCTGAAGATCCTGTCGAGGCTCCTGGTATCGCCGGTGGCATCTGGGCCTGCGCGCTGAAAATGAGCACGGGCTGATTCGACGACCACAGATCGTAGGCTTTCATCTGAACATTGCTCAGGATCGGCTCAGGCCCCTTCTTCGCGGTTCTAAGATGGGATGCCTGGGCCGTCGTCGCTTTTGGTGCGATTTTCCCTTTGGCCTGCGCGTCCAGATAAGTACGAACCTGCTGCTTGGCCATTGCAGTCATCTGCTGAAGGCGTTCGCCTTCTTCATCCTTGAGGAACTCGAATCCGAAGGAATGCGGATCAGGGCCACCCGAGTCGGAGATGGCTGGAATCAACTGAACCGGACCAGCGGGCGCGGCCTCCGGCGCTTTGGCCGTGTTCTTGGATGGCGTAGCCCCGGGCTTGCTGTAGCCGGGAATTTCTTCGTCTGCAAACGACTCGGCGGGCTTTCCGCGGCGCAGTCTGGGGCGGTTGCCTACATCGGCTCCGCTATCGGATTCCGGCGCCCTCGGCTTATCTGCTGGCTTGGCATCTCCCGGCTTGTTTTCCGACTGAGGCGCGCCTGGTGCGCCGCCTGGCGGAGGTGCGGGATTCGGAGTCGAGGCTGGCGGGGTACTTGCCGGCGGCGCCGCAGGCTTGCTCAGACGGGGCGGCTCATCACCGGAACTTGGCTGCGAGGCCGGCGCCGGTGCGGAAGCCGGTGGGGTGCTCCCTGCCGGCGCTTCCTTCGAGGGATTCTTGGTCAGCCGCGGCGGGCCTTCGCTGGTGTCAAGCCCAACGGGAGCAGCTTCCGCCTGAAGCGACGTTTTCGGCTTTTCCGTGCCCGCCGGTACCCAACTGCCGGTTCCGATCCACGGGCTTTGCGCGTTAGGGGCGTTACTGTGCAGCGCGCTGCTGACCGTGAACAGTCCCTGCGAACTCCCGCCGCGCTCGGCTTCGTAGATAGTGCCTGACTCCAGCGCCATCGGCACAGGTGTGGCCTTGTATGCGCTTGCGTCCCAGAACTTGCCATTGATCAGGATCGCGATGGGCAGCAACGACGCCTTGCCACTGGATGTCAGTTGCAGTAGGGCCACGGCCCTGGGCTCGGCGTCTTTCTTCCTCGGAGCTTTGCGTTCTCCCGGGGTGATTTGCGGGCGCTCTTCCTGGGCAATGGCTCCTGGCGGCCACGAAGCGGTCCAGGCTAGCAAGGTCATTAGGAACGCCAGGAACGCCACGAACGCCACTCGGTATAAAATCTTGTGGCGAACTGGCGGACCGGAAGCGGCCCTCGCAAAGTTAAAAGGTTGCGATTTGGATGTCCCTTGAGAAAATGCCATGAATATTCATGATAAAGCGCCCGACTTCACTTTGCAGGACGCGAACGGGAAAGAAGTCTCGCTCAAAGACCTGCGCGGCAAGGTCGTCGTTCTCTTCTTCTATCCGAAGGCGAACACCCCAGGTTGAACCGTAGAAGCGCGCGGGTTCCGCGACACATATACTAAGATTCAGAAAACGGGCGCCGTGCTGCTCGGCATCTCCCCGGATACGCCAAAGGCGCAGAAGAAATTCGCCGAGAAGGAAGACCTTCCCTTCACCCTGCTGGCCGACGCAGACAAGAAAGTTGCCGAGGCCTTCGGGGTCATGAAGGAGAAGAACATGTACGGCAAGAAAGTCTGGGGTGTGGCGCGGACGACTTTTATCATCGGACCCGACGGCAAGATCCAGCATATTTTCGAAAAGGTCAAGCCAGAGGGCCATGCCGAAGAGGTGCTGGCATATCTGAAAGAGGCGGCTTAAGGCGCGGCACCAGGACCCAGAGCCATTTTCCGCATGCCTGAGTTTCAGGTTTCGACGCCAACGGAAATCATCCACTCGCTGGACCGCGCCTTTTTCGCACGCAATCCGCGACGCGTGGCCCGCGAGCTCTTGGGCAAGGTGCTGGTGCGGAACGACTCACCCGCGCGCCTCACCGCGCGCATCGTCGAAGTCGAGGCCTATCTCGGCGAGAAGGACCCCGCCGCGCACGCCGCCGCCGGCCGCACCTTGCGCAACGCCGTCCTGTTTGGTCCTCCGGGCCACGCCTACGTCTACTTCATCTACGGGAATCATTACTGCCTCAATGTGTCGTGTGAACCCGAAGGTAAAGCGGGAGGCGTCCTGTTCCGGGCGCTGGAGCCACTCTCAGGCATCGAGGAAATGGCCCACGCTCGCGGAATCACTCTCCGCAGCAGCAGTGACCTGCTGAAGCTCACTCGCGGCCCCGGACGCCTGTCGGAGGCCTTCGGAATCACTCGCACGCGCGACAATGGATGCGATCTCACTTCGGCGTCTACCAGCCTGTGGATCGGCGAGGATGGATGGCGTACCGGCAGGATCCTGCTGACGACCCGGATCGGGATCACCAAGGCCGCCGACCGGCCTCTGCGTTACGTCCTCGCTGGTAACCCATTCGTCTCCGGAAGCAGAGCAAGTCTGAAGTGAATACGCGTGTGCCGTGGGCGTAGCACCCGAGTGGATCAGGTTGATTTCAATGGGTTAACGGCTGTGATATTAGTCACATCCTACCCTCGCGCTTAAGGTGAGAATAGCATGTAGGGAACGAAAAGGAGACGGTGGTGGCATGGCGCAATCAGGTACAGGGAAGTACGAGTTGGATTGTCCGTTAGCTCATAATCTAATCAATAAGCTGTCCGTCATAGTCGGCACCTGTGACCTTCTCGTAGAAAAAGCTCCTGAAGATTCCCCGGTTCGGCCACAGATGTTGCTGATCCAGAACGTAGCCCGTTCCATGGCAGCAGACCTCGGACAATTCCAGTGTGATCTAGTCCGCCTGCGAACCAGAAACAAGAATTAAGTCCTGCGACCTGTC
>CAVYHM010000040.1:0-16880 GCA_963768265.1 uncultured Acidobacteriaceae bacterium | reverse complement strand
GAACGCCGCATTTCTCGAGCTACTGCATGGGCTGCCGAACGAGATGGTGGAGCGATTGGAGAAGGAGCAGGAGCGGCCCCTGCCGGACGCAAGGTAATGCCTGCCACGCTGCTCTGAGGACCTGATCGCTAAGCCCGTGCGCCCATCGGGTAGGTTGTGTTCGGACACTCCAAAGTGAGTTCGCCACTCCTCAAAAACCTACGGACCGTTGAAACGTCTAACCAACATGAATCGGCGGAGTTTTGTGCAAACGGCAGTTGCGTCTCCATTGCTGGCTTCATTTGCCCCTCTCGTAAGTTTGCAGGAAGTTCTCGAATTGGAACCGACGAATTGGCCCCCTGCGAATACACCTTCCCCAATCAGCACGAAGGCGGCCCCTAAAGCTGAGCAATCTGTAACTGCCCCTGCGATTGTTCCTCCAGACAAGCACTTTATGGCGTCGCTGCCGCGGCTGATGGAATTGGCACAACTGCCAGGACTTGGAATGGGGATCATCCAGGGTGACCACTTGGTATGGGAGCACTGCGCTGGGGTTGCAAACGCCATAACCAAAGCACCAATTACGGGGGACTCGATATTTCCCGCCGCATCGATGGGAAAGCAGATCTTCGCACACACGGCGCTCCAACTTGTCGACGAACATCATCTCGATCTGGACCGGCCGTTGAAGGATTATCTGAGCGATGACGCTCCATCCGGAGCGCTAGGAGAGCGGATCACGGCGCGGCATGTTTTGACCCATTCGAGCGGTCTGCCAAACTGGCGCGAGGAAGGCAACCAGCCGCTAATCCCTGCGTTCGAACCCGGCACAAAGTTCCGATATTCGGGGGAGGGATTCTACTATCTGCAGCGTTGCGTTGAGAAGATCACCGGTGTGAGTTGCGAACACTTCATGCAGGAGCGCATTTTCAAGCCGCTGGGGATGAACTCTTCCACATACCTCTGGCGAGCAGATGCCGGACAGCGACTGGTGTCCGGTCATCGCGGTGATGAGCCCTTCGACAACCGCGCATTTCCTGAGCAACTGTTCCATCTGATCGAGAAGAGCGGCGTGCCGCTGGCACAATGGAATCACGAACGCATTGCGGAAGAAATGACCAAGGTCCTGTCGCCGCCGCACAAGCCGGCGCCGAACGAGATCAGTCCGAATGTCGCTTTCAGCCTCCTGACTACAGTGACTGATTACTCCACGTTCCTGGCGCGGGTCACTGCGCCGCGTGGGGACGCGTTCGATCTGAAGCCGGAGACCCGCTCATCGATGATGAAGCCCTACACGCACGTTAATAGTGCCCTGTCTTGGGGTTTGGGTTGGGGCATAGAAAAGGAGGGTGGGCGGCGCTATCTTTGGCAATGGGGCGACAATGGTGGCTGGAAGAATATTGTGATGGTGCACCCAGAGAGCCGCTCCGCATTGGCGGTGTTTACAAATGGCGGCAATGGCATGCGCGTCGTGGAGCGCGTCGCGAAAGCCACGACAGGCCGCGATCAGGCTGTGTTCCTGTGGGTGTAGGTTTTTCGCCCGTCCTAGCGTCAGGTGTGTGGAGGAATTCAGTCGGCTGGGCGTTCGATCGAGTAGAGGCGAATCGCCTCTAGCCGACTTCCGAAACGGGTGTTGCCAGGCCTTCTCCATTGACGGCATCTTTCCCGGCAACCTAAGATGAACCTCCCCGGACACCCGAACAGAAATGATCAACCAGACCATCTCGCACTACCGAATTATCGGCCGGTTGGGCAGCGGGGGGATGGGGGTGGTGTATGAGGCCGAAGATCTCACTCTCGGGCGCAGGGTCGCGCTGAAATTTCTGCCGCCGCAACTCTTGCGCGATCAGAATGCTCTCGATCGTTTTCTGCTGGAGGCGCGCACGGCCTCGGCGCTAAATCATCCCAATATCTGCACGATTTATGCGGTTGAGAATACGGCGGGCCAGGGCGGGGAGCCCCAGTCGTTCATTGCTATGGAGTTGCTGGAAGGGCAGAGTCTCGATCAGAAACTCACGACCGGGCCGCTGCCGGTCGACCGGCTGCTGGACATTGCGATCCAACTGGCAGACGCGCTTGACGCTGCGCACGCCAAAGGCATCATCCACCGCGATATCAAGCCGGCGAACGTTTTCCTCACCCAGCGTGGGCAAGTGAAGGTGCTCGATTTCGGTCTGGCCAAGCTGGCCCGTCCTGAACTGGAGATGGAAACGATCGGGGCCACACAAGATTCTCCGCGGCCCGCGAACCTGACCAGTCCCGGCTCGACCGTGGGCACGATCTCGTATATGTCGCCGGAGCAGGCGCGGGGCGAGGAACTCGACACGCGCTCGGATCTGTTTTCGCTGGGCACGGTGATCTATCAGATGGCGACCGCAAAGCTGCCTTTCTCGGGCGTGACGTCGGCGGTAGTGTTTCACGCCATTCTCGAGCTGGATCCGGTTTCGGCGCTGCAGCTAAATGCAACGCTGCCGCCCAAGCTGCAGGAGATCATCGAGAAGCTTCTGGAAAAGGATCGCGAGCTGCGCTACCAGTCGGCCGCTGATCTGCGCGGCGATCTGAAGCGGCTGAAGCGCGATGTGGAGTCGGGGAGGAAGAATGTGGCTGCGGCCTCCGGTTCGGCATCGGTTGCGGTTGCGACCGGACCGGCTGCTTCGGGATCCGGTTCCGCTTTGCGCGTGGCTGTGTCTGGTCCGCCCCAAGGCCCGACCATGGTTGTCGAGGCCAGGCGGCACAAGCTGGGAACAGGATTCGTCGCGCTCCTGGGAATCCTCGTGCTCCTGGCGGCGTACGGGATCTATTCGCTGGTGACGCGGCATCCGATGCGGCCCTTCCGCAATTTCACGGTGACCAAGCTCACTGAGGAGGGCAACGCGGCGGAGGTCGCGATTTCTCCTGACGGCAAGTACATTCTCAGCCTGATGAGGGACAACAGCGGGCTGGCCAGCTTGTGGCTGCGCAACGTCCCCACCAATAGCAATACGCAAGTGCAGCCTCCGGCCGACGTCTCTTACAACGGTCTGCACTTCTCGCCCGACGGAAATTATCTTTACTTCGTACGCAGCGATCCGGGCAATGCGGAGTTGAAATATCTGTACCGTGCGCCGCTTCTGGGCGGCACGCCCGAGCGACTGGCGGAGGACGTGGATTCGAATATTACCTTCTCGCCCGACGGCCGCCGGATCGCGTTCATGCGCCACGACAATCCGGAGCCGGGGAAATTCCGGCTGATCGTGCGCTCGCTCGAGGGCGGCGAAGAGGCCGTGCTGGCCAGCGGTCCAAACGGGCAGGCTCTCTACAATCCCGCATGGTCTCCGGACGGCAAGACCATTCTGTGCGTCGCGAATCAGCCGGGCGATGCACTTACCGGCCTCATGGCTGTGGATGCCCGGAACGGACAGCAGCACCTGGTTCTCGGCTCAGACTCCGCGCTCATTTCGGCCACCTGGATGCCTGACGGACACGGGCTGCTGGCACTGGAGCGGAGCCGGTCTTCGAACTTCACCCAGGAGCAGATTGTCTTTGTCATCTATCCCATCGGAAGGATGGACCCGGTCACGCGGGACACGAACGACTATTCCGACTTGAGCGTGGCGGCGAACGGGCAAGTGCTGGCGACGGTGCTCAGCGAAGGGCGATGGAATCTGGAAGTGATGTCGGCTACGTCAGGCGGTGCCGACGTGCGGCAGGTCGCGCCGGCGGCTACCTTTAGCAACTTTACCTGGACACACGACGGACGCCTGATCTACGACAAAGATAATAAGGTGCATTGGGTGAACCCGGATTCGGGACAGAAGGGCACTTTCGCGACCGAGCAGGATTCGGCGGGAGGCGATCCCTGGCAATGCGCCGATGGCCGCTACCTCGTGCTGCTTCTCGGATTGCGGGGTGGCGCCAGCAGCCTGAACGTCTGGCGGGCCGACACTTCCGGCGGAAAACTGAAGCAACTCACGCAGGGCAAGCAGGATAATTTTCCAGTGTGCGCCCCCGATTCGCGCTCGGTTTATTACCTCGACGGTGGAACAGGGCGGGTGATGCAGGTGCCGATCGATGGAGGCCCAGCGCGACAAGTGTCGGAGCTTGCAGTGGCGGGCTTCTTCGGCATCTCTCCCGACGACCACACGCTGGTTTTTGCCACGATTGACCACGCCGCCGGGCACGAGGAGAAGATTGCTCTGGTCCCCACCGATAAGGACGCTGCGCCGCGGATGGTTGGCTTTCAGCGGCCGCGGGCGAACAATCTGATCCAATTCTCGCGCGACGGCAGGTCTCTAATCTACGTGGTTCGCGAAAATGGAGCCGACAACTTGTGGCAGCAGCCGCTCGACGGCTCCCCGGGCAAGGCCCTCACGACATTTAAAGCCGAGCATATCTGGGATTATCACTGGTCCCCCGATGGGAGCAGAGTGGCGATGGTTCGCGGGCACACCGACTCCGACGTGGTGCTGATGCGCAGCCAGCAACCTTAGCGGTTTGAGCGAAAAACGAAGCGGAAAACGGCGGAAAAAACTAAGGGCGGCCATTGCTGGCCGCCCTCATTTTCGAATTGTTACTCGGAAGCAGTGTTAGACGCCCTTGACGTTCTCAGCTTGCCAGCCCTTGGGGCCTTTGACCACGTCAAATTGTACTTGCTGACCTTCCTGCAGACTGCGGAAGCCGCTGGCCTGAATGGCGGAGAAATGCACGAAGACATCCTCGCCGTTCTGGCGGCTGATGAAACCGTAGCCCTTGGCGTCATTAAACCACTTCACTGTTCCTGTTTCCATGTTGATGCACTGTTCCTTTTTCTTTGATGTAGCGCTGAAACTTTCGGGTCTTCTGCAGGCAGGTCACGCGCTGGGTTAAGCGGAGATGCTTGTACTGCGAAGGAACTCTAAAGATCAAACGCAAGCCGATTGTAAAGGAAGTGCACCGGAATAGCTACAAAATTTGTTACAAAGCGTAGCTAAACAATTGATATGGTGGATGTTATGGCCGAGCGTCGAAAGGCTTCCGGAATTGGAAATTTGCCACTTTTTCGGAAAACATTCATCCTTTGAGAATGCGATTTCGCGCTCTGCTGGTTTCACTCTTATTCTCCACTGCCGCGTGGGCGGGGATTGTAGACGACGTCCGCGTAGCCTTGCTGCAGAACAATTTCTCGGCCGCGGAGTCGGAATTGAACTCGTACCGCAACGGACGCGGAGTGACGCCGGAATATCTAGAGGCCTACTCGTGGCTCGGGCGGGCCGCGCTCGATCAGAAGCAGTACGACCAGGCGGCGGCCTACGCGAAGCAGACGAGAGCGCTCGTGATGGAGCAACTAAAGCAGCGCCAACTCGATGCCGATTCGCACTTGTCCATGGCGCTGGGGGCGGCGCTTGAGGTGCAATCCCAGGTGCTGGCGGCGCGGGGCCAGCGAACGCAGGCCGTCGCGTTGCTCGAGGGCGCGCTGCAGACGTACGGGAATACGTCGATTCACGACCGGCTGCAGAAAAATCTGAATGTGCTTTCGCTGCAAGGCAAGCTCGCGCCCGCGCTGAAGTCCGATCAGTCGCTGGGTGCGAAGCTGCCGCCTACGGCCGAACTCAAGGGGTCTCCAGTGCTGTTGTTCTTCTGGGCGCACTGGTGCGGGGACTGCAAGGCGGAGGCGCCGATCATCACGCAGCTCCGTTCGGAGTTTGCCGGCAAGGGACTCAAAGTGATCGGGCCGACGCGGCTCTATGGATACACGGCGCAGATCGAGCACGCCACCGCCAGCGACGAGCTCATGTATATCGACGCGGTACGGCACCGGTTCTATGCGGGACTGCTGGACATGCCCGTGCCGATCAGCCGGTACAACTTCGACACCTACGGAGCCTCGACCACGCCGACGTTGGTGCTGCTCGACCGCGCCGGAAAGGTCGCCATGTACCATCCGGGCGCGCTGCCATATAGCGAGTTGCGGGCGGAGATTGAGAAGGTCGTGGCGCGGTAGGTCAGCCGAGCTTCGCTCGGCCCGACAGCCGGGGCTGTCCCCATGAACCAGGGTGTCGCCGCTTCGGGTCAAATCACTATTTAACTTCTTCCAGCTTTCCGGTCTTCACGTCGTAGACGAATCCGCGCACTGGAATATGCTTCGGAATCCAAGGGTGCGATTTCACTCGTTGCATCTGGAGCCGGACGTTTGCCTCGAGATTGTCGAAGGCGTGAAAGTGGGCGGGCTCGTCGGCGGCCGTTCCCATCTTCTTGGTGAGGCGCTCTTTGAGTTCGTCTTCGCGTACTTTCAACAGGCCGCAGTCGGTGTGGTTGATGATGATGAACTCCTGCGTGTCGAGCAGATGGTGGGAGACGATCAGCGAGCGCAGGGCATCCTCGGTCGCGATGCCGCCCGCGTTACGGATCATGTGCGCGTCTCCCGGCTTCAGGCCCAGGCAGTGTTCGAACAGGATGCGGGAATCCATGCAGGCCAGGACCGCCACATGCCGGGCCGGGCGCACGGAGAGTTCCCCCAGCTTGAAATTGCGGGCAAAATTTTCGTTGGCCTTTAAGAGCTCGTCAGCAACGGACAAGTCTGAATGCTCCTGGGAGTCGTTGGTCCTTAGTTGTTGGTCGTTGGCAAAAACGGACAATCGGTTTTGCCAACGACCAATGGCCAGCGACTACCGACCGCCTTAGTTTACCCGTTACAATCGGCGCGTGAACCTGGACGACACGATTGTCGCGATCGCCACCGCGCCCGGCCGCGGCGGGATTGGCGTGGTCCGGCTGGCCGGGGCTAGGGCGCGTGAGATCGCCTCGCCGATGTTGCGGCTGCGCCATGGCCTGGAGCCCGGGCGCGCCGTGTTCGGCGAATTAGTCGAGCCATGTGGCGCGGGCGCCCCCGCCCGCGACATGCCGGGAGCAACCAAGATCCACGTCGGGGCAGTGGGGCCCGATCGTCCGGCCGAGCAAGGCTCAGCGAATGCTGCCGGCACTTCATCTCACGGCCAGACGCGGGTGGGGGCGCCCGCGCCACGTGAGGCTTCTCAACGCATCGACGAAGTGGTCGTGACTTACTTTGCGAAGCCGCACTCCTACACTACCGACGACGTGGTTGAGATTGCGGCGCATGGATCACCGGTCGTCCTGCGGCACATTGTCGAACTGTGTGTGGCGGCGGGAGCGCGGCTGGCTGAGCCTGGCGAGTTCACTATGCGCGCTTTCCTCAACGGGCGCATCGACCTGACGCAGGCGGAAGCAGTCCGCGATTTAATCGACTCGCAGACGTTGTATCAGGCCAAGGTGGCGGCGCAGCAACTGGAGGGATCGCTGTCGCGCCGCTTGGAGCCGATCAAACACAAACTAGTTCAACTGATCGCGCTTCTCGAGGCGGGCATCGATTTCGCAGAAGACGATATTTCGGTGCTGCCGGATGCGACGATCGTCGAGCACACGACTGCGGTTCGCACGCCGCTTGAACAGCTCAGCGCCAGCTTCGCCTACGGCAAGATCGTCCACGAAGGACTGACGCTGGCGATTGTGGGGCGACCGAACGTAGGTAAGTCCAGCTTATTCAACCGGCTGGTCGAGCGCGAACGCGCAATCGTCACTGCGACTCCGGGCACCACGCGCGATTTGGTCAGCGAGACGGTCGCGATTGGCGGCATTCCGGTGAAGCTAGTCGACACAGCCGGAATTCGCCAGGCGCTCGATGAGGCCGAGTCCATCGGTATTCAGAAATCGATGGAGGCGCTGGTGGATGCCGACCTGGTGCTGGTCGCAATGGATGCGTCGCAGCCGGAGACTGCGGAAGACGCGGAACTACTGCGGCAGGCCGAAAACCGACCGGTGATTGTGGTGGGGAACAAGAGCGATCTTGGGATCAGCAGTCAGTGGTCCGTAGTCAGTAGTCAGCGGGTTCGCACCTCTGCGGTTACCGGAGAGGGTATTCCCGAGTTGCGGGCGGAGATCCTGCGTCATGTCGGAGGAGAGGCTGGGGAGCAGGCCGAGTCCGGCTTCCTCACCAACGTTCGGCATCAGGGGTTGATCAAGGACTCGCTGGCCGCGCTGGATGCGGCGAAGATTGCCATTGCAGGGAAAGTTCCACACGAGATGCTGCTGCTCGATCTCTACAACGCGCTGCGGCCGCTCGACGCCATCACTGGAGCAACGACGACCGACGACATTCTCAATCTGATCTTCAGCACGTTCTGCATCGGAAAGTGACTGCCAGAAGTTAGCTAGGCGGTTAGAAATGGCCGCGCCGGATATACAGGACGATGAAGCCGGCGACCATCATAGCGAGGCACGCGAACGAGAAGATGTAATAGAGCACTTTTACCTTCGGCCAAATCCATGCCGGCCATGCGTCCACGAATTTGTCAAGGAACGTTTCTGAGAACCGCGGAGGCAGGGCAGCTTCTTCCGAGTCTGGCTTCCAGCCGGCCGCGATCCAAGTCGCGCGAAGATTCGACAGGAGCAGGGCGATGATGATGATCTTGACGACTCCGATGCCAGGCGAATTCGCGAAGACAAACACTATCGAAGCCAGAAACTCAATCAGGTAATAAGCCAGCATGATGGCTGCCGCGAAGGGGTTGTGCTCACGCACGCCAACGCCGCCGAGATAAAACAGAAGGAAGACGACGAGTCCGGTAATCGCGTGGCCGATCATCACCTGTGAAAGCAGCGACAACACCCCCACAATCGTGCACACCCAGAAGCCCTGCACGGCGAGATAGTCAACGTCCGCGCCGGTTTGGATCGATGGCCAAAACAGGCTCTTGAGGCGGCTTTCGCTGCGAGGGGTCGAATCAGAGAGGCCAAGCGTTTGCATGGTGCAGGATTAGAGCGCAAGCCGCAAAGTGTGTCCAGCGAAAAATAGCTCTGCTATTTCGAGAGCCGGCCCAGGACTGCCCGGAACATCTGGTCGAAGGATTTTGCATTTCCGTCGCTGACAACTGCTGCCAGCGCCTTTTCTGCCGCGGCGCGCTGGTAGCCCAGATTCAGCAGCGCCGAGAGCACGTCTTCTTCGGTCGCGCTTATGGCCGGAATCGCAGGCGCCGACGTTGGCAAAGCTTCTGGCAGCTTATCCCGGAGCTCCAGCACCATGCGCTCAGCAGTCTTTTTGCCGATGCCGGGGATGCGGGTGAGGCGCGCTACATCGTTGCTCCGAATCGCGCCCACCATTTCGTCGGCGGCCATCCCGCTCAAGATCGTGATCGCCAGCTTGGGGCCAATTCCGCTCACCGTGATCAGCTTCTCGAACAACAACTTCTCCGAGGACCGCAGGAATCCGTAGAGCGCGATGACGTCCTCGCGCACATGCGTGTGGACGTGGAGCGCCACCTCTGCCCCTAACGCCGGCAGATCTGAGAACGTTGGTACGCTGATCGTCACGTCGTATCCGACGCCGCCGGTCTCAACGACGGCCTGGTTGGGATGCTTGGCCAACAGCTTTCCGCGGAGGTGGGCAATCATGCTTCGGACATTGTAGGCCAGACAGTCACCGGGAGGCGGCGCCACTGGCGGGATGGACACTCATCGTGGACGCTCTTAGAATCCTGAGTGGTTCTGTACGTGCTTGCGATTCTATGGTGTGGGGCAGACTCCGGTTTCGGATGATCTTGTCGTTTGGCATCGGCTGGTCTCTTCTCGCCTCGCAGCGCCTTTGCAGATGATCCCAATCAACCAATGGCAAAAGAAAATCTGGACGCCTTGCAGTAAGAGATGAGCCCGCGGTGACCGCTGCCAGCGGGCCAGGTGGCAAGTCTGTCCTCTAATCTCGTTCAAGTCTGTGCTCTAATCTCGTTATGGAAGTGAAGCAGTTATTCCAAATTCGGCAAGCGTGGCTGGCGGCATTATTTTGGACGTGCGCGGTTACGGGCCAGGCGCAGCAAGCAACGCCGCCGGAGACGGGTTCGGCTCCCGCAGCACAGCCGTCAGCCAATGTTCCCGCCGAGTTTGCCGCAGCACGAAAACTTGAACAGGAAGGGAAGCTACCCGAGGCGATCGCGCAGTTGCAGACTCTGGAAGCCCGCGATCCCACGACCAAGGGCCTCGCTCTGGAGCTGGGAACGGCGTTCTACAAAAAAAATGATTTAACCAAAGCGATCGAGTATCTGAAGAAGGCTACCGCAGAAGATCCAGCAAACGGCGAGGCGCCGCAGTTGCTTGGTCTATCGTATTACCTGAGTGGGCATCCGGCGGAGGCGATTCCTCTGCTTGAAAAAGTGCAGAGCTGGTATCCACGCGCCAACGTGGACGCCGCCTACATTCTTGGCATCTCCTACATCCAGACCAAAGATTACGATCACGCTCGCAGGTCGTTCGGCAAGATGTTCGATGTGCCTCCGGACTCGGCGGCAAGCTACCTGTTCACGGCCCGGATGCTGCTGCGGCAGGAGTACGATCCGGTGGCAGAGGAATACGGGCAGAAAGCCGCCGCGCTCGATCCGAAGCTGCCGCTGGTCCACTTCCTGCTGGGCCAGTTGTACCTGTACAAGTCCCGCGTCCCGGAGGCCATTACAGAGTTTCAGAAGGAGTTGGCCATCAACCCGGGGCACGCGGAAACCTACTACAAACTGGCGGACGCCTACTCCCGAGTGCAAAAGTTTGAAGACGCGCAGCGCCTGCTGCAGCGCTCGATCTGGCTGGACGCGACTTCGACGGGGCCGTACATCCTCATGGGAAAGGTGCTGGAGAAAAAAGGGGAATACGAATTGGCGGTGCGCGCTCTGCAAAAGGCCGCCAGCATGGACCCGAACAATCCCACGACCCACCACCTGCTCGGCCAGGCGTACCGCGACATGGGAAAGAAAGAAGAAGCGGAGAGCGAACTCAAGTTGGCGGAAGAACTGCGAACCCTGCAGGACTCGCATCCGTAGCAGGAGCGGAAATGTTCGTGAACCGAACCACATTGTCATCCCGAGCGAAGCGAGGGATCTAGGTTTTTGCCCGCGCAACCAGCATTCCCGCTGCCAGCAAACACCTAGATCCCTTGCTGCGCTCGGGATGACAAATCGGTATGGAATACAGCAGCTGTGAAACCGGCCTAGCCGCTCCAGGCACCTTTTATGACCTAGAGTTACAGAGCGGCCGCCTGTTCGCGGCGGCGCCCCTGGATTTCAATGTAGACGTTGACCAGCGACACGGCAGCCGGAGTCACGCCCGGAATGCGCGACGCTTGGCCTATGGTGCGGGGACGCACTTTGGTCAGCTTCTCTTGCATTTCGCGCGAGAGTCCGCTGACCGAGTGGTAGTCGAACCAGTCGGGGATGGAGTGCTGCTCGGCTTTCTTCAGGCGCTCCATGGCGCGCTGCTGCTGCAGCAGGTAGCCTTCGTACTTGATTTCGGTCTCGATGGACTTGAGTTCGTTGCGGATTTCAGAAGAAATGAGAACCGCGGACGACGCGGACGGATTTCTTGCGAAGAATTCTGGTGTAACTTGTCTCAGGATCGGGACAAGGCGTTCGATCGTTATCTCGGGGCGCTTTAGAAACTGCGCGATGGTCTGGCCTGCGGCGGATCCCCACGCTTCTGCGGTGGCGACAGCAGCAGGTTCCTTGTCGCTTCGATTCTCGGAATGACAACGGATTAACATTTCGGGCGTGAGTCGGGTGCTCTCCAACAATTTCTTCACTTTTGCTAAACGATCCTGCTTCGATTGAAAATCGGCCCAGGCTTCATCCGAGATCAAACCTACGCGGCGGCCGTGCGGAGTGAGGCGGCGGTCGGCGTTGTCGATGCGCAGGTGCAGACGGAACTCGGCGCGCGAGGTGAACATACGGTAGGGCTCGTTTGTGCCCTTGGAAATCAGGTCGTCGATGAGAATCGCCGTATAGGCCTCGGTGCGGTCCAGGATCAACGGCGGCTGCTCTTTGACCTGCAACGCTGCATTGATGCCGGCCATAAGCCCCTGGCATGCGGCTTCCTCGTAGCCGGATGTGCCGTTGATCTGCCCGCCCAGAAAGAGGCCGGCGATCTTGCGGGTCTCGAGTTTGCGCTCGAGTTCGGTGGGGTCGATCGAGTCGTATTCGATGGCGTAGCCGGGTCGCATCATCTCGGCGTGTTCGAGGCCGGGGATCGACTTGAGAATCGCGAGCTGGACATCGACCGGCAAGGAAGTGCTCATGCCATTGACGTAGATCTCGTGTGTGTTCAGTCCTTCCGGCTCGAGAAAGAGCTGGTGCATCTCCTTGTCGGGAAACTTCACGATCTTGTCTTCGATGGACGGACAATAGCGCGGCCCAATGGACTGAATCTGCCCGCTGTACATCGGGGAGCGGTGGACGTTCTCCCGGATGATGCGGTGCGTTTCCGCCGTGGTCCACGCGATATAGCAGGGCACCTGCGAGTCGTGATGGGCGACGCGCTTCGTGCGAAAGCTGAAAGGCGTGGGGTCGGCATCGCCGGGCTGCACCGGGAAGCGCGACCAGTCGATGGTGCGTCCATCAAGACGCGGAGGAGTGCCGGTCTTGAGGCGGCATCCGCGCAGGCCCAACTTCTTCAGCGCTTCCCCGAGCAAGACCGCGTTCGGTTCGCCCGAACGCCCCGCGGGATATTGCTGCTCGCCACAGTGAATGAGACCGTTGAGAAACGTTCCGGTGGTGATGATGACCGCGGCGGCGCCGACGGTGCGGCCATCGCGAAGCTTGACGCCGCGGACGCGCCGACGGTCGCTGGTCGCTTGTCGTTGCTCGTTGGCCAAACCGGGCGCGTCTTGGTCGTTGGCCAACGACGAACGACCAGCGACTAACGACTCTTCCACGATCAGCTCGGCGACTTCCGCCTGCTTGATCTTCAGGTTCGCCTGCGATTCAAGCACTTCGCGCATCTTGAGGCGGTAGGCCTGCTTGTCGCACTGTGCCCGCGGCGACCACACGGCCGGACCGCGTGAAGTATTCAGCAGGCGGAACTGGATGCCAACCGCGTCCGTCACCTCGCCCATAATGCCGCCGAGCGCGTCGACCTCCCGGACCAGATGTCCCTTGGCAATGCCGCCTACCGCCGGATTGCACGACATCTGTGCGATCAGGTCGACGTTGAGAGTGTAGAGTGCGGTCTTCAAGCCCATGCGCGCGGCGGCCATAGCGGCCTCGCATCCGGCATGACCGGCGCCGACAACAACTACGTCGAATTGCTCAGTAAACTGCATTCAGGTAGGTTCGCTGTAGAGGAGATCCTTCGCTTTGCTCAGGATTTCGCCTGCGTGCTCCCGCTTCGCTCACGCCCGCAAAGCGGCTCAATTTATCGGACTCTTTCTTGTTTCATTCTAGCAACTTGCGGCCTGCGGTGATTGCGCTCACTTGCTGGCCTTCGAACTCGCCCGTATAGTTGGGTTGTCCTAATAGAAAGCCAACGGGGGCATCATGAATACGGCTGAGTTTTTCGAGCAACTGGAAGCCCGAATCAACAAGTATGACTTGCTTCGCCACCCATTTTACAAGGCTTGGGCAGCGGGTGAGCTAACCCGCGACGATCTGCGCGAATATGCCCAGCACTACTACCATCACGTCGAGGCGTTCCCGTCATACCTGGCGGCCCTCGGGCTGCGGCTGGAGGACGGTGAACTGCGTCGGGCAGTGCTCGCGAACATGTGCGATGAAAAGGGAGTGGAGGGGCGGCCGGGGAAGGATTCGGTCCCGCACTCCGATCTCTGGCTGGATTTCGCCGAAGGCATGGGATCGAGCCGCAATCTGGAGTGGCACAGTCCGGTGCCGGAGGTTCGGAAGCTGATCCGGCACTTCCATCGGGTAGCCAGCGAAGGCTCGCCAGAGGAAGCGTTGGCCGCTTTCTACGCGTACGAATCGCAGGTGCCGCGCATTGCGAAGGAGAAAGCCTTGGGTCTTCGCGAGAGATACGACGCCGACGACAAGACGTGCGGCTATTTCTCGCTCCACGCCACGGCCGATGTTTACCATTCGCGGATCTGGCGCAAACAGCTCGAACGCCGGATCGCCGCCAAGCCGGAGTTGGCGGAGGCGGCTCTGGATGCCGCGGAGAAGACCGCGGTCAGGTTGTGGCAGGCTCTGGATGGGATTGAAGCGCGACGGTTGGCCATGAACGCGGCGTAGCCGGAAGACTGAATTAAAGATTGAGCCGGTGATTCGGTAGAATCATTGGCTCATTTCTTTTTTGGCGAGGGAACGATTTTGGCGAGAGAGATCCTTATTGGAGCGCGCGGCGAAGCTGAGGAGACGGTGGCGTTCGAGCACACCCTAACGTCGCATCATTCGGAATTGCCGCCAGTCTATTCGACACCAGACATGATCCGTTTGATGGAAACAGCAGCGTTTAACGCGCTGCAGCCCTACTGCGACGGCGACGAAATCACTGTGGGGACGTCGATCAATGTCGAACATCGCGCTGCCAGCGGCATCGGAGCACGCATCAAGGCTGTGGCCGAACTCGAATCCTTCGACGGACGGTTTTATACCCTACGGGTGAGTGCTCGCGACGATTCTCAGGAGATCGGACGGGGTACGGTGGGGCGGGCAGTGGTGAGCGTCGGAAGATTCACAGAAAAGATGAAGAAGGGGCGCCACTGAGCGCATCCAAGCTGCGGCATGGCGAATCTGGATCAAGCCAAAAAAGCAGAAGCATTGCGGGCAATGCACCTAGGCGCGGATGTCCTGCTGCTCCCCAATGCTTGGGATGCAGCCAGCGCTCGCATCATCGAAGAGGCGGGGTTCCCAGCCATTGCGACGACCAGCGCGGGCATTGCCTTTGCGCATGGCTATCCGGACGGGCAGAAGATTCCTTCCGGCCACATGATCGGGGCCATCGCACAGATTGCAGCGGCGGTGAAAGTGCCCGTCACGGCGGACGTCGAAGCCGGATATGGAGAGAAGCCGGAGCATGCGGGCCACACCGCACGCCGCGTGATTGAAGCCGGCGCCGTGGGCATGAATTTCGAAGACGCCACGGGCGATGCCCGGCAGCCGCTTGTGGACGTGCCGCTGCAACTGGAAAAAATCCGAGCCATCCGCGAAACTGCGGAGAAACTGCATATTCGGCTGGTGCTCAACGCCCGGACGGATGTTTACCTGCTGCAAGTGGGCGATCCCGCCAAGCGTTATGACGAGGCGGTACGGCGGCTGACGGCCTTCCGTGACGCAGGCTCAGACTGCGTGTTCGTCCCGGGCCTTCGAGACGCGGGGACGATCAGACGGTTGGTTGCCGATCTTCGCTGTCCGGTGAACATTCTTGCTGTACCCGGGTCACCTTCGGTTGCCGAATTGGCTGGGCTCGGGGTGAGGCGAATCAGTCTGGGTTCAGGGCCGATGCGGGCGACGCTCGGCCTGCTACGCCGCCTGGCCGAGGAACTGAAGACGCTCGGCACCTACACGACGATGGAGGGCGCGCCATCTCACGCCGAAATGAACCAACTCATGAAGTCAAATTAGGGCACAAAGTTTCAGGGCTGCGTGCTCCCATCCTCATCGGCGTTATTTCCGACACCCACGGCCTGCTTCGGCCCGAAGCTCTAGCCGCGTTGCGAGGGTCCGAGCGCATCATCCATGGCGGCGACGTGGGCGCTCCCGAGATTCTTGACCAGCTCGCGGCGATCGCGCCGATGACTGCGGTCCGCGGCAACGTCGACAAAGAGGCCTGGGCCCGGAACCTGCCTCAGACCGAAGTCATCGAGATCTGCGGAGTCTCCATCTATGTCCTCCATGATCTGGCGCAACTCGACTTGAAGCCGGAAGCTTCCGGATTCGACGTGGTGATCTTCGGCCACAGCCATATCCCCAAGCAAGAGACGCGCCAGGGGGTGCTCTATTTCAATCCCGGCAGCGCGGGACCGCGGCGCTTCAAGTTGCCGATCAGCGTAGGAAGGTTATTCGTGGAGCGGGGAAAGGTTCGAGGAGAGTTGGTTACGATTTCCGATTGACGCCCAAGCTCTCCCGCTGACTGCTGGGGGTCGGTCCTCCGTTGCTACAATCGCACCCATGCCGACCCCCAATCCCCCCTCCGCGGGGCCCACGCTCTCGAGCGGCGGCCCGCGAGGTGGATATGAGCGACTGGCTGCGCGAGTCGGGGAATATCCCGATCTGATTGCTGCCGCACTTGTGGTGCTCGGTTTTTGCCGGCGTGTCTGGCTGGCGCACGCCACTTTTTTCAATACCGACGAGGCCTGGCACTACTCGGTGGCCAATCAGGACTCGCTGCTCGCAGCCTACAAGGCGAGCCTGACACTGGCGCATCCGCCGCTCATGGTGTTCGTGCTTTATTTCTGGAGGCATCTGGGCACGTCCGACGTCATGCTCCGCCTGCCCGGCGTGCTGGCGGGAACGGTCTTCTGCTGGGTCTTCTACAAATGGCTGACGGTTCTGTTTGGGCGCACGGCCGGATGGTGCGGGCTGATATTGGCCGCGTTCCTCCCACCCATGATCGCCCTGTCGGCCGAGCTGCGGCAGTACAGCTGGATGCTGATGTTTGCTTTCTCCGGCGCGTACTTTCTGGAGCGGGCACTGGACGGAAATTCAGCACGCATGATGCTGTTGTCGTCCGTTTGCTTGTACCTTGCGATGCTGTCGCACTACTCGGCATTTCTTTTTGCCGCCAGCCTTGGGATCTACGCCATTCTGCGGATGCTCTTGCAACGCCCGGCCGCCAGCGTGATTGCGTATTGGGGGGCTGGTCAGGCGCTTGGGGTCGGACTGGCTGCGATTCTTTATGAGACTCACATTGCCAAGCTGAGCGCGGTGTATCCGGTCGCGCGACCGCTTGACCGCTTCGGGGATTTCTACCTTCCTGACTGGTACTTCCACGCTGGACGGGATCGCCTGCTGCCCTTTCTGTATCGCGGAACGTTCGGCGTGTTTCGGTTCACGTTCGGACAGACGGCCGTGGGACAGCTCGCAGCGCTTTTGTTTTTTGCGGGCGCGGTGATGCTGATTCGCCGTGGATCCTCCGCAACCGGCCGTCTGCGCAGGCTGATTGCAGTTTTGTTT
>CAVYHM010000039.1:0-10978 GCA_963768265.1 uncultured Acidobacteriaceae bacterium | reverse complement strand
CCTGTCCATTGATTCCCAACGGCGAGGCGAGTAGATTGGTTTGTCCCCAAATAAGACATCATCGAGAACTGTGGAGTTCCCATGCTAAAACGTTTCACGATCTGGATATTTCTGTGTGCTGGACTCGTAACGCTCTCGTTTGCGGCCGAGGAGAATGCGTGCAAAGGCGATCCCGATAAGTGGCAGCAGCTTTATAACGGCAAAGATTTGACCGGCTGGAAGCACGTAGGCCCGGGCGGAGACGCAGTGGAGGACGGTTTGATCCGGACCCATGGCGGAATGGGATTGCTTTACTGGACCGGCGGGAAAATTGGCAATTGCATGATTCATGTCGTATACAAAATGCGCGACGAGAACGACAACTCTGGAGTGTTTATCCGCATTCCGGTTGAGCCCCGCGAAGAGTGGATGCCGGTGCACTACGGCTTCGAAGTGCAGATCGATAATCACCCGGAAACCTCGAAAGAGGATGAGTACCACGAGACCGCCATGTTGTATTCGTTGACCAAGCCCCTGGTTAAGCATGCATGGAAGCCGGGTCCGGAGTGGAACACGATGGACATCACACTCGAAGGGTCGCGCACGGTGGTCATGCTCAACGGGGTCAAAGTCACAGACTACAAGGACGGCGATCCGGTGCCGGAGCGCAAGTTCGACTTTGAGCCGCAGCGCGGTCCGCGGCCCAACTTCGGCTACATGGGCCTGCAGAACCATAGCGACAACGACATCGTGTTCTTCAAGGAAGTGGCCATCAAGCCTCTTAAAAAGTAGGGAGATTCGAGCGGTAGTCAGGGTTAATCCATTCGGAGGGATTCTTATGAAGAGTAAGGTTTCGCGACGCGCATTCCTGCAGGGCAGCGCTGCTGCCGCCGCTGGCGGGCTGTTGGTTTCAAAAACCGTTTTGCTCGAGGCGCAGCCGATGCCGCGCGCGGTAGCGCCGAGCGATCGCGTCCGCTTTGGCATGATTGGAATTGGAATGCAGGGCTCCGGACTGTTGGGCGGGGCGATCACGCTTCCTGGTGTGGAGTGCGTGGGCGCTGCGGACTTGTACGACGGGCGCCACACTCTGGCCAGGGAAATTACCGCCAACCCGAGCCTGCCCACTACACGCCACTATCAGGAACTGCTCGATCGCAAGGACATCGATTGCATCGTGGCGGCGGTGCCCGATCACTGGCACCGGCGAGTGGTCGTCGACGCCTGCAATGCCGGCAAGGACATCTATTGCGAGAAGCCCATGTCGCACAACGTGGCCGACGGGTTGGCCATGGTGGACGCGGCGCAGAAGAACAATCGCATCGTGCAGATCGGCTCGCAGCGGGTCAGTTCCGTGTTGTGCGCCAAGGCGAACGAACTGTACAAGTCCGGCGCGATTGGCGACGTGGAAATGGTGGAGCTCACACTGGGGCGCAACGATCCGACCGGGGCGTGGGAGTATCCGCCGCCGCCCGATCTTTCTCCGCAGAACCTGGATTGGGACACGTGGCTCAACGATGCACCCAAAGTTCCATTCAACAAGTATCACTTTGCGCGCTGGCGCTGCTGGAAGGCCTACGGAACGGGCGTCGCCGGCGATCTGATGGTGCACCTCATCAGCGGAATGCTGGTCACGCTGGGATGGAACGAAATCCCGCGGTCTGCGACTGCGATGGGCGGCATTTTCCGCTTTCCGGACGGCCGGGACATGCCGGACTTTCACACCGTGCTCTTCGACTATCACGGAATTCCGGTTTATGTCCGCCTGGACCTGGGCTGCGAAACTCCGGAACTGGCGCGCTTCATGGGGCCGAAGGGGCTTCTTGATGCTGGCGAGTACGAGTTGCGGCATTCGGAGCAGGCCGGAGTGGACACCGATCCCAGCTACTACAGTTTCAGTTTTCCGGCGAAGATGCGGGAACAGTACGTTAAGGACTGGCACGCGGAGCGCGATCCGAAGCTCGGGATGGAACCTGTGCACGAGGATATTGTGTATAAGGGCCACGATTGGGACGACGTGCGGCCGCATCTGCATAATTTCTTCCAGTCGGTCAAATCACGGAAGCCGGTGACCGAAGATGCGGTCTTCGGCAATCACGCGGCTATCGCGTGCCACATGGCGAACGAGTCGTATTTCCGCAAACAGCCGGTGACGTGGGACGAGGCGTCGAAGACGATTAAGTCCTAGCGGGAGAGAACATGCACACCTCATTCCTTCCATCCGGGAAGAACCGGAGGATCATTCCGGTTCTTCTTGGTTTTTTCGTCTTGAGTGTTCTGGCGGCGGCTCAGGAACTGCCTACGGCCAAACCGGAATCGGTCGGGCTGTCGTCGGAGCGTCTGGCGCGAATCGACGCGGCGGTGCAGCGCAGCATTGACGACCAACGAATCGCAGGCGCGGTCACGCTCGTGGTCCGACGCGGCAAGGTGGCGTGGTTCAAGGCGCAGGGCATGGCGGACCGCGAGGCCGCGAAGTCTATGCCGCCGGATGCCATGTTCCGCATTTGCTCTATGACCAAGGCCATTACAAGCGCGGCCGTCATGATGCTGTATGAAGAGGGCCGGTTTCTGCTCGACGACCCGGTCTCGAAGTACCTGCCGGAATTCAAGAATCCGAAGGTACTGGTGAAACCGGCGTCGGGCGAGCCGTACACAATCCCCGCGACGAAACAGATCACGATTCGCGATCTGCTCCGCCACACATCGGGGATTACGTACCACTGGAATGACGACCTGGGCCCGATGTACGAGAAAGCCGGAGTAGCGAGCGGGCTGCTGCAATACGATGGCACCATCGGCGACATGGTGACCCATCTTGCGGGCCAGCCGTTACTGTTCAATCCCGGAGACCGCTTCGAATACAGCCTGGGCGTCGATGTGCTTGGCCGGCTGGTGGAAGTAGTTTCTGGCAAGCCGCTGGACGAATTCTTCCGCACCCGCATTTTCGAACCGCTAGGGATGAAGGATACTTATTTCTATCCCCCCGAGAACAAAATCGATCGACTGGCTACCGCTTACACGTACTACCCAGACAAGGGATTGAATCGTTTCCCGGACACGCCGATCCGGGAAGGATCCTTTGTTTATTCCGCGGATTATCCGACGCGGGGCCCGAAAAAGTTGTTCTCCGGTGGGGCGGGCCTGGTCTCAACCGCAATGGATTACGCGCGCCTCTGCCAGATGATGTTGGATAACGGCAAGGTGGGTAACACACATCTGCTGAGCCGCAAGACGGTCGAACTCATGACGCAGGATCATCTCGGGAAGATCAGCACCGATATGGGTTTCGGTCTCGGTTTTGGAGTGGAGGGTGTGAAGGGGCCGCTCTCCGAACTCGGATCGGTTGGGGAGTACAACTGGGGAGGCTTCTTCTACACCGGGTTCACGGTCGATCCGAAAGAGCAAATGATCGTCATCTTCATGGCGCAATTGCATCCCACTGGAGGTTTTGACCCTAGATCGCCAGGTGAACGAACTCGCGTATCAGGCGATCATCGACTGAGGCACGGAGACTTGAGGCAATCTCATAATGAACCGAAGGAGTAGGAGCGCGCATTCCTCAGGGGCTAAAGCCCGCATCTTTATTGGCTCTGGCCGGCACGGCTGAAGCCGTGCCCTTCCCGGATCCGATTTATGAGGTAGCCTCTGGTCTTATCGTGCAAGACTCCGGGCGAGTTGCTTCGGATCGACCTTCTGCTCGACCCGGATGTTTTCTTCTCCCGGATCGAAAACTCCGTGCATCAGCACGGCCGCGACGAGCATGAAGCAACCGCCGGCCACGACGGCGATCAGGCGGTTGTTGTGGAGCAGGTGGTTCATCACCCAGCCGAAGAACAGTGAAGCGATAATCTCCGGGGTCAC
The DNA here is from genome assembly GCA_963768265.1 of uncultured Acidobacteriaceae bacterium. Taxonomy (GTDB): domain Bacteria; phylum Acidobacteriota; class Terriglobia; order Terriglobales; family Acidobacteriaceae; genus Sulfotelmatobacter. The sequence goes on along the minus strand of CAVYHM010000039.1, from coordinate 7,141 downwards.
GATGAAGAAGTTGAAGATGCCCATATAGACACCGGTCTTCTCTTTCGGCAACGATCCGGCGAGCACTGAATAGGGCATGGAAAGGGTGCTAGCCCACGCCACGCCGACGCCCACCATAGTCAGCAGCAAAACATATTTGTCGTGAATCAAAGCGACGGAGATCAGTCCGAGCCCTCCTGCGACTAGGCACAGGCTGTGCGTGTGCTTTCGTCCGATGGTGCGAGCGATGACGGGAAGAAAGAAAGAGAAGGCGAAACACACGGCGGAGTACAAACCGAAACAGATACCTCCCCATTCGACGCCGGCGGAATAAAGAGGCGATGTGGTATCGGGGGCAGCGAAAACGTTACGCGCAACGGCTACCGGGAAATACAGCCACATGCAAAACAGTCCGAGCCAGGTGAGGATCTGCACGGGGGCGAGTTGGCGCATGGTCTTGGGCATGTGCGCAATCGAATCGAAAATCTCCGAGGCATTGGTGGTTAGGCTACGCTTCTCGCTTTTCATTTGGCGGAAGGCGTCCATGTCCTCCGGCGGATATTCTTTGGTGGTGACGATGGTCCAGAGAACCGCTCCCAGGAACACGGCGGCACCGCTGTAAAACGAGATGCGAACCGTCAGCGGAATGGCGTGTCCCGGGGCACCGGCTCCGAGGTGAAGCCAGTTCGTCAGCATCCAGGGCAGCGCGGAGGCGACCACGGCGCCGAGGCCAATGAATAGACTCTGCATGGCGAAGCCGCGGGTGCGCTGTTGCTCCGGGAGCAGGTCGGCGACGAATGCGCGGAAGGGCTCCATGCTGATGTTGATCGATGCGTCCAGAATCCAAAGCAGGCCGGCAGCCATCCAGAGCACCGAGGAGCGCGGCATCATGATGAGGGCGAACGAACTGAGGATGGCGCCGGTGAGGAAGTAGGGGCGGCGGCGGCCGAGGCGTCCCCAGGTGTGGTCGCTGGCGTGGCCGATGATGGGCTGCACAATCAGTCCGGTTAGTGGGGCGGCGAGCCAGAGGATTGGAATCTGGTCGGCGCGGGCACCAAGGTATTCGTAGATGGCGCTCATGTTGGCCATTTGCAGCCCCCAGCCAAACTGAATGCCGAAGAATCCGAAGCTCATATTCCAGATTTGCCAGAAAGATTTGGTTGGCTTGTCCACGTGGGCCGCCTCAACTTGGAGTTGCATTCCAGCCGAACTATCTTCTTGTTAACGTACTCTAAGTCGTCATCTAACGGTCATAGAGCGTAACCATTTCCTTGAGTCTGGCGGCAGTTTCGTCGCTGGCGGCACCGGGTTTCATGCGCCATTTCCAATAGCCGCTGGGCACGCCGGGCAGGTTCATGCGTGCTTCGCTGCCCAAGCCAAGAATGTCCTGCATGGGCGCGATGGCGGTGTTCGCGACGGACGACATGATGCCGCGGAGCATGACCCAGTGGATCGGTTCATTTTCGAAGCCGAGATAGGCGCGTGCGTGAGCGTGCTCTTTGATCACATCTTCAGGGGTGCGAGTGCTGTCGCCGGCACCGCTGCTGTTCCACCAGCCCACCACCGTGTCGTTGTCGTGCGTGCCGGTATAGGCCACCAGGTCGCGCACATAATTGTGCGGCTTGAATGTGGGCCCTTGCGGATCTTTGCCGAAGGCGAACTGCAGGATGGCCATGCCGGGAAGACCAAACTCGCAGCGGAGAGCCTCGACTTCCGGAGTAATCACACCAAGGTTCTCGGCGATGATGGGCAGATCGCCGAACTCTTTGCGAAGGACAGAAAAAAGGTCAGCACCGGGCCCCTTCACCCAGCGGCCATTGATTGCCGTGGTTTCGGAAGCGGGCACCTCCCAGTAGGCTTCGAACCCTCGAAAGTGATCGATGCGAACGCAGTCATAAAGACGGAGGGCGGAGCGCAAACGTTCGATCCACCATTTGTACCCGCTCTGCTGCAGGAGCGGCCAGTTGTAAATCGGATTGCCCCAGCACTGTCCGGTGGCGCTGAAATAGTCGGGCGGCACTCCGGCGATCTTCAGCGGGTTGCCGCCTTCATCCACCAGGAAGAACTGGCGATTGGACCAGACATCGGCGCTGTCGTGGGCAACGTAAATCGGAAGGTCGCCGATGATGCGGATGTCGCGCTCGCGTCCGTACGATCGCAGTGCTTGCCACTGGCGGAAGAACTCGTACTGAAAGAATTTCTGGGCCTGAATCGCGGGCGCCAGTAATGCCGACATGCGACTAATGGCGGCCGTCTCGCGCGCGGCGATATCGGGCGACCATCGTGTCCAGGCGACCAGGTTGTGCGCTTGCTTTACGGCCATGAAGAGCGCGAAGTCATCGAGCCAGATTGCATTGTCTTGCGCGAACTCCTGCAGTTGGCGCTGGTCTTCAGCGGAAGCGTAGGCGAAGAAATTTGACGCGGCCTTTAGCAGGAGAGGCATTTTGAAACGAATGGCTGCGCCGTAATCCACCGTTTGAAGCAGGAATGGGGGAGTACTCCGCAGTTCGTTCTTGTCCAGGATTCGCTGATCGGCGAGACGATCGAGGCTGATGAGCAACGGATTTCCGGCGCTGGCCGATAAGCATTGAAAAGGCGAATCGGCGTAACCCGTGGGATTCAGAGGCAGGACCTGCCAAAGCTTTTGTCCGGCGGACTGGAGGAAGTCGATAAAGCGATACGCCTCGGGACCGAAATCGCCCACCCCGTGGGGGCCGGGCAGAGACGTGGGATGAAGCAGAACCCCGCTGGAACGGGGAAAATTCATGCGAAAACCATAAACAGTTATCGCTCTGGACGCAAGGGCGACGGTGGATCGCCATGGTCAATGGACTTTGCGGTAGATGCGGAAGTCCCAGGCCTTCAGGACAAGGGCCGGCAGCGAAATCTTCTTGCCAGCGGCATCGTCGAGACCGGGAGTCTCGTCCACGTATTCCCCAGCGGGCGCATCAGCCACGCCGGCATAAGGCTGGTTCGAGATGTTGATCGCAACGAAATATTCTTCGCCAGCTCCATGGCGGAAGAAAGTCAGGACGCGATCGGGCGCGCCGTTTCCGACCCACTCGGTTTCGCCCTGCTGCAGTGCCGGATGGGCACGGCGGGTCGCGATGAGCTGCTTATAGAACGGCAGGAAGTTGGACCGTCGCTCAGAGATCTGCCAGAAGACCGGCACCTTCTCGAACAAGGCGGGGGCGCCAGATTCGGTCGTGTCGCCTACTTCCATCCCGTTGTAGAGCATGGGCACGCCGTCCATAGTAAAGACCAGGGTGGAGGCGGCCAGTGCGCCGCGCTCGCCAAAGCGGGCAATGGCGCGCTTTTCGTCGTGATTGTCGGAGAAGCGCATCTCGAGAGCGCCCTTGGGATAGCGCTCGTGCTCGGCTCGCCAGTTGAAGATGATGGCCTGCGCTGCCGCGCCGTTCTCGAGCACGTCGGTAATGGTGCTGTGAAACGGCCACGCGTAGTCGAGGTCGAACGCTTTCGTCAGCAGTTCCGGCTTGTTGGCTTCAGCGATCATGATGATGTCGGGCTTGATCTTGGTTAGCTCGGCGCGGGCGTTTTCCCAGAAGTCCGTGGGTACTTCTCCCGCCACGTCGCAGCGAAAACCGTCGAGGTCGAACTCTTTCAGCCAATACTTCAGCATGTCGGTCATGTAAACGCGAAGCTGTGGATTCCTGTAGTCGAGCCCGGCGACGTCGGACCAGTCCGGGTTGGGGGGAATGATGTTGCCCTGACTGTCCTTCTTAAAGAACTCGGGACGCTTCATGAGAACGCTATCCCAGGCAGTGTGGTTGGCTACGATGTCGATGATGATCTTCAGCCCGAGTTTGTGGGTTTCGTTGACCAGATGTTTGAAATCGTCCTTCGTACCATAGGACGGATTGATCGCGTAGTAATCCTGCACCGCGTAGGCGCTGCCGATGCTGCCTTTCTTCTTCGCCTGTCCGACGGGGTGAATGGGCATGATCCATAAAATGGTGACGCCGAGGTCTTTGAGGTAATCGAGGCGCTGCTCGACACCGCGGAAGTCTCCGCCCGCGGAGAACGTGCGGGGGTTCACTTCATAGATGACCGCCGATTTGATCCAGTCGGAGAGCGGGTGGGCTGCGGGTTGCTCGGCAAAGGCGGAGAGCAGGAGGACAAGACTGAAGGCCGCAAGGGAAAACAGACGGCCGATCTTGTTCATGAGGCCTCCCTTGAAGAGCGATTATGGTAAAGCGGCGATTCGAAAATCGGAGCGCTACGCTCGCCACCACCCAAAGGAGTCTATACTTTCCCACGACTCGCATGACAACCAAGTGGAACGCTTCATCTGCTGCCTCGGCTGTGGCTGACGGGATCGCAAGCCGCTTCTCGGCAATTCCTGAGGTCGAGGCCGTAGTCCTGGCCGGATCACGACTGTCGCAGTTCGCGGACGATCATTCCGATGTCGATTTATATGTGTACGGGAGCGGGATTGTTCCTACGTCGTTGCGGGCCGAGATCGCCGGCGGCGCACGGCGTTCCGAAATCGGCAACTCGTTCTGGGAGCCAGGGGATGAGTGGATCGACAGCGAAACCGGGATTGCTGTCGACGTAATGTTTCGCACCACACGATGGATCGAAGATCAACTGGATCGCGTTCTGGAGCGCCACGAAGCGTCGGTGGGGTATTCGACCTGTTTCTGGTACAACGTCAGGAATTCGCGGGCGCTGTTTGACCGAGCGGGATGGTTCAAGGCGCTTCAGCAAACAGCGGGCCAGCCTTATCCCGAGCAGTTGAAGCGCGCAATCGTCGCGAAGAATCATCCGATCCTTCGCAATAGCATGTCGTCCTACCTGCACCAGATCGAACTGGCGCTCGCGCGGCATGACCCGATCAACGTGAATCACCGCACGGTGGCCATGCTGGCTAGCTACTTCGACATTGTTTTTGCAGTGAACGGCCAGCCCCATCCGGGAGAGAAGCGTCTGCTGCAATTCGCCCAAGCCTTGTGCGCCAAGTTGCCAACGGAGATGGACGAGCGCGTAGGAGCCGTTTTGTTAGCACTACCTGGTGGTCCTGTACCCGGGCTTGCGAACACAATGCTGGATGGGCTGGATGACCTGTTGCGCGGCGCAGGGTCTCTTTAGTTCGCCGCGCGGTACGACTTCGTATGAGGAGAGAACTATGAGCGCTTCTTCGCGACAAATCGATCGCCGCACCTTCCTGGGCGAATCCGCTGCGGCGCTGGCCAGTGGCGCGATCCTGCCCCGCACGGCGCTTTCCTACGGCAACATTATTGGCGCCAATGACCGGATCTCGCTGGGACACGTCGGCATCGGGAACCGGGGTGGCGACCTCGATCTGATCGTGTCGAAGCTGAAGTCCACCCACAACGTGGAGATGACCGTGGTCTGCGACTTGTGGAATGGTAACCGAGAGAAGGCGGTTGGCACCAATGCCAGCTATTACGGCCGGGCTCCGCGCGCCGTCCAGCATGTCGAAGATTTGCTGGCGATGAAGGATGTCGATGGCGTGCTGATCTCAACCCCGGAGCATTCGCACTCGCCGATTCTGAAAACGACCGCAGAGGCCGGCAAGGATGCCTATGTCGAGAAGCCGATGGGGAACGTGATTGCCGAAGCGAAGTCGGCGCGCGATGCGGTGCTGCAAGCGAAGACTGTCGTCCAGGTCGGCACGCAGCATCGCAGTGAACCTTACCCGCGCGCGGCGCAAGAGGTCATTCGGAGTGGCGCCCTAGGGGACATCAGCAAAATTGAAATTGTGTGGAACTACCACGGTCCGCGCTGGCGCGGCCGTGAACAAGTCAAGCAGATCCGCGAGCGGGACACGGATTGGAGCAAGTGGTTGCTGACCAAGCCGGCACGGCCATTCGATCCGCAGCGGTACTTCGAGTTTCGCTTGTACAAAGAATTTTCCAGCGGAATTCCGGATCAGTGGATGAGCCACGCCGTCGACCTGGTGCACTGGTTCATGAATGACAGCTTTCCCCAATCGGTGGTCTCGCACGGAGGAGTGCTTGCCTGGCATGACGGGCGCGAGAACCCGGATACGTTTCAGGCTTTGCTGGAATATCCCAAGGGCTTTCTGGTGAGTTACTCGACCAGCTTTGGCAACGATGCGCCCAGTTTCACGCGCTACATGGGCAAGAAGGCAACACTAATTAACATCGGCGGCGAAGGCAGCCCGCGGTATCAGTTGATCGAAGAGAAAGGTACGCACGAAGACGACGCCGACATTGACCAGAAGCGAGAATCGAAGTATGTCTTCTTGCCCGGCGAGAGCAAACTCCCGCCCATGGGAATTGATGATCTGAGTCTCGAACACATGGCGAACTGGTTAGATTGCATGCGAACGCGCACGCAACCGGCCGCCACCGTGCACGATGGATTCGCGCACTCCGTGGCCTGCATTATGGCGGCGGAGTCGTACTGGTCGGGGAGGAAGGTCTATTGGGATTCGGTGACTGAGACGATCGTAGAGCGTTCGCCGGCTAAGGGGTCGACGACCTGACGTGGATTCTTGACGGCCTTTAATGGAGATGCTTCCAGGATTTTGTAATCCCGGTATTCGATGGAGAGGCTCGCTGTGCCGCCCAGGCGAATCACACTTTGCGTGCGGTTCTCGGCGGGAAGCCAGAAATCATCGACCTTCACATACTGGTGAGCGATATCAGTCTTCTTGATCCAGAACGATGGGTTCTTGCCGGGCTCGCCCTCAATGCGAATAACAGCGAAATCCTTCGCATCGACCCAAATTTTTCCACGATAGAGGAACTTGTTCTTAGTTTTGGGAACAGGTTGAGGACGTACCTGCCGCCATCCGGAGTGTTCTCAAACCCGGCGAATTCAAAATGATAATTCTCGTTGGTTAACCTGGTCTGGCGTTGATTGTCGCCTTTGGCGGCTTCCTGTTCGCCTTCCAGCAGCTTCTTGAAAATATGATCGATGATGAACTTGGAGCCGGTCTGCGAGACCACGGTAAACTGCTTGGAATTGGGAGCCCGGTAGTTGACCTTTACCACCATTTCCGCATCGCGATTACTGGGGAAGCCGCGATATTCCATGCGATAAAACGCGTTTACCCTCGAACTGGCCGAGCGCTGCGGTTCGCGCAGCGTTTCTCTCCTCAAGATTCTTGATGACCTGGTCCAAGGGCATAGGAGAATTCCGGACCGCCGGC
>CAVYHM010000038.1:0-16436 GCA_963768265.1 uncultured Acidobacteriaceae bacterium | reverse complement strand
GCCACGAGTCGGGCTACCACTATTCAATCTCGCACTGGGAGGTGCTGAACGAAATCGACTTCGAGCACCACATCGACCCTGAAACCTACTCTCGCCTTTACGATGCAGTCGTCACCGCCATAAAGAAAGAGCAGCCCGGTATGAAGTTCGTTGGGATGGCGCTGGCCATGGAGACCGACCCGCACTATTTTGAGTATTTTCTTGACCACAAAAACCACATGCCCGGCGTGCCGCTGGATTTCATCTCGTATCACTTCTACGCGATTCCTACCCCGGACGAAACACCCGAAGCGGAGCAGTTCACATACTTCGACCAGGCGGATGGATTTCTGAAGACAGTGCGCTACATCGAATCAATTCGCAAACGCCTTTCGCCCGAGACCAAGACCACGATCGATGAACTGGGCGTGATCTCGGCTGACGACCTTTCGCAGGGAGAGCCCGGGCACGTCGCCAAGCCGATCGAAAATTCTTATTGGAATCTAGCCGGAGCGATGTACGCCTATCTTTTCGGGGAGATGACGAAGATCGGTATTGATGTCGCGGGCGAGTCCCAGCTCGTGGGCTTCCCCACTCAATTCCCTAGCGTTTCGATGGTTGACTGGAATGATGGCAAGCCGAACGCGCGGTTCTGGGTGCTGAAGCTGCTGCACGACAACATCGGCGCCGGGGACAAACTGGTAGAGATCGATGAGGTCAAGCCGAACACCCCCTACATCTACACGCTTGCCTTCGTAACGCGGGACGGCAAGAAGCGCGTGTTGCTGGTCAACAAGCGGGATCGGACATTTGATGTCTCGGTAGTCGGCGCCAGCGGGGGCCAGGTTGATTACGTAGATCAGACCACGAGCTTCCAGCCACCGGGGAACACAAAACTGAGAAGCGACACCCTGAAGTTGGCAGGATTCTCCGTTGCAGTGGTAACGCTTCCCTAACCGCGCTTCCATACCTAGAACGATGGTCACTGCGCGGCGTTAAGATCAACCTCCTGCTTCGTGACCTCGCGAGGCGAGAACACAGGCTCAAGACCTTTTTGCTGGCTTGCCCGGTCATGCAAGCGTCGATATTCGGTCAACGCTTTTTGCTGCTCGCCGTCGTTACCCAGCGTCTTCTGGATTTGAGCCAGACGATACCAGGCGACTTCGTTTTCTGGATCGAGTTCTACCGCACGCTGGGCGTGGACCAGAGCTTCATCGGGCATCTTCTTCTCCAGCAGCACCGCGGCGAGTCCAAGCTGAGCTTCCGCAAAATCAGGATAGTGCTGCAGTGCCTGCTCGAAGTACTTTTGGGAGTCATCGAATTGCCGGGCTTTGCGGCGCATTTCTCCCAGTTCGTACGCCGAGTTAGCGTTGCCCGGATCGAGCTGTAATTCCTCCTGAAACTCTTTCTCAGCGGCCGGCGGATCGTCCGGCGAATGTCGCTGCCAGAAACGCCCCAACAAAGATCGACCGATGCGATAGTGAATGCCCGGACGCCGTGGCTCTAGGTTAAGAACTTGGCGATACTCAACGATCGCTTGGTCGTAAGAACCCTGGCTCTCATGAGCCTCGGCTGCTGCCAGGTGCCGCCAGACCGATGTGGGCGCAACCTGCGCCAGTTTTTCCATGGTGAGAAACGCAAAATTGCCGTAGACCTTTCCCGTCTGATACAGGATCTCGGGATCGTCTGGATAGAGACGGTTCAACTCCATGGCCACTTCTACAGCCTTGCTATCTCGCTTCAGGCCGGTATAGGCGCGCTGCAATTCGAGCCCGCACATGCGCTTGATTTCACCGTCTTCTGATTTGTGAAGGCATTTCTCCAATCCCGGCACGGCGTCGTTATAGCGGGCGAGTTCTGACAGAGACATCGCCAGGAGATTGCCGGACTTGGCTAGCGTGGGCTTGAGCTTGAGAGCTTGACGCAGAGCGGGCACAGCCTTGTCGAACTTGCGCTCCTCGAAGTAGATCAGACCGAGGTTGGCATGCACCTCAGCCATTCCGGGTTCGAGTTGCCGCAACTTTTCGAAGGCTCTCTCGGCGTCTTCATAGCGTCCGGCAGCAAGCGCAGTTTGCCCTTCTTCCGCGTAGCGCTCGACCGAACTGGGGTCCTGCGCGCACAAAGCGGATGCCGCGAAGCCCAGCGCAACCACTACAGTCCAGTTCAATGCCCGGAGGCGTTTCACGCTGCGAGTGTACCAGCCGCTGTGTGGAGCGGGCACTCCTGCCCGCTTCTTCTGCACCGCCGACAGGAGCGGGCAGGAGTGCCCCCTCCACACCGGGGGTTGCTCGATTTAGATCGTGAGGCTCCTAAAAGACGATTTTGCCGCCGAACTGAACGATGCGGCCAGGGCGGGCGCTTGTAACTTTCCCAAAATTAACCGTGCCAAAAGTTCCGTCCACGGCACTTTGACCTGGCCCCCCGGAAGCCTGGGTGGTTGGGTCGACGCCGTATTGCGTATGGTTAAACGTGTTGAAGGTCTCGACACGGAACTGGAAACCGACCCTTTCGGTGAACTGGAACGTCTTGCCCAGGCCTACATCCCAGTTATTGATTCCTGGTTGGGTAAGTATGTTGCGTCCTGAGTTGCCGTACACACCAAAGGCAGGCTGAGCAAATGCTGCGGTATTGAACCACTGGTTAATGCTCTTCCCGCCGCTCGGGCTCGGACTGCCGACCTCATTCGCCCGCATGCTGAAACTCTCATAGGCCCCGGGGTCGGACGCGTTGATCGAGAACGGGAATCCGGTCTGGAATGTAGTGATCGTGCTCAGTTGCCATCCGCCGACGGCCAGATCGGCAGCCCGGTTGACATTACCCAACAAACGCTTGCCGCGGCCCACGGGCAGGGCGTAAACGACGCTATTTACAAAACGATGCTTCACGCTGAAATCCGACGGGCCGTAGTCCAACCGCGGGTTCAGGTCGTCCTCGTGACCTGCGAAACCGCCGCCAGCGGATCCTACCCCGGCAGCCGCGGATTTGTCGTCCATACTTTTCGCGAAAGTGTACACGGTCAGCAGCGCGAATCCCCCTCCTCGATGCTCCAGCTTAACGTTCGCGGCATTGTAGTTGGAATAGCCGGTCCATGAACTATTCAGTGGTCCGGGGATGGCGAAGTTCGGAAGCGGCCGGTCCAACGCGTAGGGGCAGTTGTTCGAATTATAGGTGGCGAGAGTTCCTGGCAGTCCATTAAACGCCGCTTGGCAAGTAGCCAGTCGGCTTCCCGTCAACAGAGAAGGCGTGTTGAGATTGATGCGATCCAGCAAGTGCAGGCCTCGATTGCCAACATAATTCACTTCCAGGGTCGTATTGCGAGCCAGTTCGCGCTGCACTGAGATTGTGTACTGTTGCACGTAGGGATTCCGCGGATGGTCCGAAACAATGACCGCAACAAACTGCCCCTCCAGGGCAGCAGGGGTCACGGTGCCGCTCAGAGTGGGAAACAATTGGTCGGTCAACTTAGGCGCTACGGCCGCCGATTGCGAATTGGGCGAAAGCTGGGTGCGCTCGACGAATGGGTACAGATCGCCGGAATCGTCGATCTCGCGACTTTCAAAGGAATCCCAGAAGATGCCGTAGCCGCCGCGGACCACCGTCTTCTCTCCGCCGAAAGGCCGCCAGGCAAAACCAAAGCGGGGAGCAAACGGCTTCTTAGAGCCGTCGGCCGGATTGCGGCGACCGCAGTATCGGTAGAAGGTTTGACCCGCGGGCAGGACGCCAGTGGCTGACAGCGCCGGGTCTGCGTAGCATAGTCCCCCGCCAGTGAAGCCCGAAGCGCCGGGCAGGTTTTGGTCGTCAATCCAGAACATCTTGTTGCTCTGTTCGTAGGGGACGTTGCGATAGTCCCAACGCAACCCCAAGTTCAAGGTCAACCTGTTATTGACTTTCCAGTCGTCCTGCACATACGGAGCAAAATACATGAAGACGTACTGGTTCAAGTTGCCTGCGATCTTCGGATTGCTGAATGGACCCGGCTGAAAGGTGTTGGCACCGTTGTAATAGCCCAGCAGAAAATCCGCCACTTCGTTTCCTGTGCCACAGATTCCGGAAGGAGTCGTACAGCTCCCACCAACGCTGTTGTTTAATACGTTGTTGTTGGTATAGCCGTAACCGCCGAGGAAGTTGCCCGAGAGGTCCCTTCTCGAAACAAAGTGCCGATAGTCAAAGCCCATGCCAATTGTGTGCTTTCCGCGAACCATGGTCACCGAGTCGGCGAATTCCCATGTCGGCACATCGCTGGTGGTCGGGTTGTTGCCCGGGCTGCCAAAGCTACCGAGGAGAGCACCTTCGAAGCCGATGGTCGGAAAACCTGCCGCATACCCTGGAAGACTACCGAATACGCCGCTCACACCCAAAGCAGAGATCTGACTATTCGACGCCGGCGGAGCGCCCTGAATGGCGGTCGCGTCCAGGCGCCCAAAGCGAAAATTGTTGACGGTGTTGTGTCCGAGGGGAATTGTGTGGGAGAACATCCAGCTCGTCGAATCCTGGGTGAATGTGTTCAAGCTGAAAGTCGGCGATAGGTTCTGCGGGTTCTGGTTGCTGAAATTCGCTTTGGTGTAGCGAAAAAATACCGACCCGAATCGGCCCAACGCTTGGTCGACCTTGTAGGTTTGCTGGTTGGTGTTATTCGGCAGCGTCAGCTGCGCTTGGTAGTTGCTGCCCGAACACACGGAGGGATTGGTCACGCACTTTGGCGTGGGCGCCGGAAACATACCCGCAGCAAGGGCCACCGTAGCAAGGCGCGAGAAGCGGTTCGTGGGAATCGTGTTCCCTGGAAAAGCCGCCCCCGTCTGGGGGTCGCCCGGCATACAGGGGAGAGCGTTCGGGTTTGTTGGTGTTACCGTGAGTGCCGTTTGGCAAGGCGACCCTGCGGTGAGGTCGAAGGCCGGCAGTCCCGTAGCCGAGAAATCCCCGTTCACTTCCGCCGTGGTAGGAACAAGCCCGTTCAGGGTATATCCGTTCTTGATACGCCACCCTTCATAGTTCACCAGAAAGAAAGTCTTGTTGCGTCCGTCGTAGACTTTGGGGACGTACACCGGGCCCCCGACAACAAAACCGAACTGATTCTGGCGAAGGACCGGCTTGGTCGGGGTCGTCTGGAACGGTGTCGGCGTGTAAGCATCGAAAGCGTTGTTTCTATCGAATAGGAACGCCGTACCGTGCAGTTGGTTGGTGCCACTCTTGCTGATAATGTTGACTTGATTTGCGCTATAGCCATATTCCGCAGCGTAATTTTCGCTCGCGACCTTGAATTCCTGGATCGCATCCTGAGACACAACCACGGCCGGAGTGTTGAGTGAAGTATCAGTGTTGATCAAACCGTCCAACGTGTAGTTGTTGGACTCGGGCCGCCCGCCATTGATGCTGATGGCATTCCCTGCCCCTTGGCGCATTTGACCCTGTTCGCCGACGGTCTGCACCGCGCCAGCACCGATGAACAGCAGATTCAGGAAATTCCGTCCGTTAAGTGGCAATTCGTCGACCTGCTGTTCACTCACGAGCTGTGAGACCGCCGAGCTATCCGTATCGAGAGCCACAGCGTTGGCCTCAACCTGTACGGTTTCCGACACCGCGCCCGGCCTTAGACTAACGTCAGCACGAGCTTCCTGGCCGACGACAAGGCCGATATTGTCCACGACCGACTTCTCGAACCCTGGCGCCTGCACCGTCACGCGGTAGGTTCCGGGTGTCAGGTAGGGGACGGTGAAGTCGCCGGAACTGGTTGTTTCGGTGTGCTTGATCACGTTTGTGGCGACGTTGGTGACGTCGACACCCGCCTTGGCCACTACTGCTCCAGAGTTATCCTTGGCGGTTCCGAGGATAGTTCCGTAGGCGCCGCCTTGTGCGTACAGCAAACCCGCCGACGAAATTACCAGCAACAACTGCAAGAAATTACGTGTCATCGTGGACATGTCGATTTCCTCTCTTTGGCGACCAAAGAAACTTGTAGCTTGGCCCCCGTGCCCCAAACAGCTGTCGCACTGGCGCGGATGCTCACACCGGTCGTTGCGCACCGTCAACCCGCAAGTAAGAAACGGCCCGCGTTTTGCAATGAGAAACAACCTGACGTCGTGCCTTGGGAACGAGGAAACGCCTGACGTGACAAAGAACTTAAGCCAGAAAGGAGAGGTCACAAGTGGTGGTTTTCAAGCGTTAGGAAAGGACGTACCAATTCTGCATTGCGAAATGTTTTGCGACAACGTAGTGGTGTGGAAACAATTGAGCGGCCAGAGTGCTTCTGCGATTACTTTCTGCTCCCTTTGCCCCGAATCCGCGAACGATCAGAAACTGAGTCTAGGCTGACCGATGTTCGCGCTGGAGCACGGAAGACTCCGATCTCACCAGTTGTTCCAGTTGATCGTTGGGATAGTAATGATCGACCGTACCAGGAGTGACGAGCTTGTGTTCCACAAAAACCGCAGGCGGCACCGGACGTTGGTTCAAAATGTCGAGACTCACGCGAATCAGGTTCTCTCCGTAGTGCTCGGGAAAGAAGGCCACGGATCCCACAAAGCGAGTCTTGGGCTCGCGGAGTGCCGCTCTTCCCTCCCGCGAAGCGTTCTGCCCCATGATGGCGCAATTCTCCGCTCGACCAGCCTCCTCAAAAGCGCGCAGGGCTCCAAGAGCGCTGGGATCGTTGATGCCACCCACCAGCACATGCCGGGAACGAGAAGAACGCAGATGTCTGCGCACCGCTTCGAAGCTTGGACCTAATTCTCCATCGCCGTCGAGGTAGGTCACTCGGCAATTGGCGGCGCTGGGAAGCACTTGATTGATGCCCACCAGCAATCCCGACAACCTCATGCGCGGAAGGCTTCCCGCCCGCCTTAATTCCAACAAAATGATTTCATCCACTTCCGACTGCCAGTGCTCCTTCACCCACCGTCCCAGATATCGTCCGCCGATCAGCCCCGCCTCGTAATTGTTCGCACCGTAATAAGTTGCGCCTGGATGAGGGATGTCAATCGCGATCATGGGAATGTTGGCTTCGCGATACTTGGCGGCGACAATCGGCGCGACTTCTTCATCGGTCTGAAACTCAATGGCTAGGTCGACCTTCTCCCGAACGAGGAGATCCGCACTGCGCTGCGCAATCTTCGCGCTGTACCTGTTGTCGACGCAGATGAGTTCGATCCCCTCAGCAACCGCTGCGCGCTGCAGGCCTTCCGAGACCTCCTTGGAAAACTGGTAATCCGTTCCCTGGGCGGCATACCCGAGCCGGTAGAGCCGCTGTCTCCAGGGACGCACGCGAGACTGGTAGAGGTTCTGGCCCAACTTATCCACCATTCCGCATTTCTCGAGGGTGTACAGCAGACGGAAAACCATGGTCTTCGGCAGACCACAGCGGGCAACAATTTCTTTGAGTGCCAGCGCCTCACCCGGGGAACGAAACGCGCCGAGCAACTGGGAGGAATGAACTATGGCCTTGACCAGATAACGATCCCGAATCGCAACGGTTGGGCTCATAATTTCGACATCATATTCGTTTTTTGCATTTTACCAAGCAAAATCCGCGATCCGGACGGAGAGCGGGCGCTCTGGCTCCGATTTCAAAACGAGGAAAGGCGCTGAGATTTCTCCCAGCAGTGTTGAGGCTGATAAGCGCGCCGAGGCTATTTCGCAGTAGAAAATCGGTATTTCTCGCGAGCCACTGTAACTCTCGCTCTCCTGGATCGTGGGGCATTAATTGCAGGGGTTGCCATCACATAGCCCAGCCTGCAAGTCACGCTACCCCGGCATGGGATTATTCTGCAAGGCGAAACTGCTATCCTAGTTTCGACCTTCCGGACCGCCTGAGGGCTCCCGGTCACTCTGTATAGTTCAATGTCTGCCTTTCTGACCCCTTTGGGCGGATGACAAACGATACAGCTCGTTGTGCAATGCGAAACTGCAGGCGTTCCTAAAGAAATCCGTGACCTTGCGAGGGGAAGGATTGTAACCTTCGTTGCCGAGGCAGGTACCTAAGGAGAGAGGTCCCCGAATGGACGCAGGCAAGAGTGAAAAAGTATTTAATGCCCTCGAGACTTTCCGGATCGAACTCCCGTCCTGGGGCTTCGCCAACACTGGTACTCGTTTCGGGAAATTTATCCAGCCGGCGGCCGCGACTACTACTGAGGAAAAGTTCAGCGATGCCGGACAGCTTCATCAGCTCACGGGCGTGTGCCCGACGGTGGCACTGCACGTCCTGTGGGACTTTCCCGACGGTATTCGGAACGCGGATGAGATTAAGAAGTTTGCGGATCGCTATCGAGTCCTGCCCGGCTCTATTAACCCCAACCTTTTTCAAGACCAGGAATACAAGTACGGATCATTCGGTAACCCTGACGAAGCAGTTCGCCAGCGCGCCTTGCAACACACAAAAGACAGCATTGATATTGCTCAGCGATTGCACAGTAGAGATCTCTCCCTGTGGTTTGCCGATGGTTCGAACTATCCCGGCACCGCAAACATCCGGCAGCGCAAGCAGTGGTTCAAAGAATGTCTCAAAGAGGCACACGATGAGATGTCGCCTGAGCAGCGGATGCTGATTGAGTACAAGCCATTTGAGCCTGCGTTCTATCACACCGACATAGCGGACTGGGGCATGGCCTTCCTTCTCGCGCACGCTGCCGGTCCGCAGGCAAAAGTGCTGGTAGACACAGGTCATCATTACGCGGCGCAGAATATCGAGCAGATTGTCGCCTGGCTCTTATCGGAGAACATGCTAGGCGGCTTCCACTTCAACGACCGCCGCTATGCTGATGACGACTTAACCATGGGGTCGATCGATCCTTATCAGGTGTTCCGTATTTTTCACGAGATTCACTACTTCGAGTGGGAATCGGGCACGCGCGCCGACATCGCCTACATGGTCGACCAAAGCCACAACCTCAAAGGCAAAATTGAAGCGATGATTCAAACCGTGACCATGGCGCAGCAGCTTTTTACCAAGGCGGCCCTTGTGGATAGCCGAGAGCTAGCGACGGCGCAAAAGAACTGCGATCTCGTCCGCGCGGAGTCCTTGTTGCAAGACGCCTTCGCGACCGACGTCCGGCCCGCCATCCAGGCATGGCGAGAATCCAAGGGCCTACCCCAGGAACCGATGGAGGCCTTCCGTCAGAGCGGTTATCTCGAGCGCATCACCAAAGACCGCGCGGCTCGGAATTCACGAAACGTTTCTTCCTATGCCTAAGACCGCTCAGGCGAAGCCCTATCTGGCTTTCGATTTCGGCGCGGAAAGTGGACGCGCGGTGCTGGCGCATCTGCAGTCAGGAATTCTCACGACGGAGGAAGTACATCGGTTCCCGAATGAACCGGTCGAGTATGGCGGGACACTCCACTGGGACATGCCGAGACTTTGGCTGGAAGTTCGCAAGGCTCTCGCCGGTCTGGAAAAAGTGGAATTGGCGGGCATCGGCGTTGACGCCTGGGGTGTGGACTACGCCCTGTTGGGGGAACGGGGCGAGTTGCTCCAGAATCCGTACCACTACCGTGATCGGCGGACCGAAGGCGTCATGGATGATGTTTTCAGGAAAGTTCCCAAGGAAGAAATCTACCGGGCGACTGGCATTCAATTCATGCCGATCAACACGCTCTATCAGTTGTTTGCCCAGCAGCGGGATACGCCCAAAGTTGTTGCGGCCGCCAAACACTTGGTCACCATCCCAGATCTGTTTAATTACTGGCTGACCGGCAACGCAGTGTGCGAATTCACGAATGCCACGACGACCCAGATGGTGGATCCCATCAAGCGCACTTGGGCGAGCGGATTGATGCAGCGCTTGGGACTTCCGGCCGACCTGCCCGCTCCTATTGTTGAGCCGGGCTCGATCGTAGGCACACTCTTGCCCGGCATTGCGGGAAGTTCCCTGCTCGCTGGTACCACGGTCATCGCTCCGGCATGCCACGATACGGGCTCCGCTGTGGCCAGCATATCGGCTCGCGAGGGTACGGCGTTCCTTAGCTCCGGGACGTGGTCGCTGGTGGGTACGGAACTGGATTCGCCCGTCATCACTTCCGATGCCTTGCGGCTAAACTTCACCAACGAAGGCGGCGTCAAGGGGACCACGCGCCTGCTGAAGAACGTGATGGGACTCTGGATGCTACAAAGCTGCCGGCAATCCTGGACCACGCATGGCAATTCTTACGACTACCGCGAATTGATGGAACTGGCAGCCAGGGAGGCGTCGTTCCATCACCTGGTCGATCCTGACGATGAGTCCTTCTTGCGTGCGACAGATATGCCTGCGGCGATCAACCAGTTTTGCGGCCGAACTCACCAACCAGTCCCGAAGCAGCCGGGCGCGTACGTGCGGACCATCCTTGAAAGTCTGGCATTCAAATATCGGCTGGTCCTGCGGAATCTGGAGCAGGTGAGCGGAAAACATATCGAACAGATCCGGATTATCGGTGGAGGATCGAAAAACCGTTTGCTGAACCAACTGACAGCCGACGCCACCGGGCGGAGAGTTCTCGCCGGTCCGGCTGAGGCCACGGCGCTCGGGAACGTCGCGATGCAAATCCTGGCCACCGGAGGCGCCACTTCCCTTCAAGAAGTACGTGCCATTGTGGATCGATCCTTCCCCACCGAGATCTTCGAACCGCTCGAAACCGATCAATGGGACCTTCACGCCGAACGATTCGAACACTATTGCGAGAGCATCTATGCCTGAAATCAAAGAGACAGTTCATCTCAAGGATTTGTGGGACGACGCGAAAGCTCAGCCGCTGGCTGGCGATCAGTTGGCCCTCCTGCGATATCGCTCGAACCTGCTGGGCGCGGATTTGCGCATCACGAACTTCGGCGGCGGAAACACAAGCTCCAAACTGGAGCTGCCCGACCCGTTCACGGGCCAGTCAAGGCGAGTGCTCGCCGTCAAAGGCAGCGGCGGAGATCTTGGCTCGATCACCGAATCCGGATTCGCCTTGCTCTACCTGGACCGCCTTGAACAACTCAAAGAGTTATATCGCGGCGAGCAATACGAAGACGAGATGGTCCGCTATTATCCACTCTCGGCGTTTGGCGAGAATCGCGTCGCAGCATCGATTGATACCCCGCTGCACGCATTCCTGCCGTTTGATCATGTGGACCATCTGCATCCCGACTGGGCCATCGCACTCGCGGCGAGCGCAAACGGGAAGCAGAAGTTGGAGGCGTTCAACAAGGAGTTCGATCGCAAGATCGCGTGGGTGCCATGGCAGCGTCCCGGATTCGAACTGGCGCTGCTGATTGAGCGGGCGGTCAAAGACAACCCCGGAGCGGAAGGTCTGATTCTCGGCGGCCACGGCCTATTCACATGGGGAATGACGCAGCGCGAGTGCTATTTGAACAGCATTCACACCATCGATCAGATGGGCGAATTCATTCTGCAGCATCAATCGAAAAAAGGATCTCTTTTCGGCGGAGTTGTGCATTCGTCGATTGAGGATCGCAAGAACGTTGCCACACAAATTCTGCCAACACTCCGCGGAGCCTTGTCATCGAATCGCCGCGTGGTGGCTCACTATGCCGCCGACGAGAGGATGCGCTGACCTTTGCCGGATCGAAGTGGGTCGCAGGAACTGAGTGCTCTCGGCACCAGCTGTCCCGACCACTTCTTAAGAACTCGAGTCTGCCCCTTGTTTCTTTCCTGGGATCCTGGCAAGGATGACGTCAATGTTCTGAAAGCTCGCATTCAGAGCGAAGTCATCGAATATCGCGCCGCCTATAAGAAGTACTACGAAGAATGGGCCACCGGCGACTCGCCGAAACTCCGCGACTCGAATCCATCGGTCGTCGTGGTTCCGGGGTTAGGCTTCTTCGGTTTCGGCAAGAACAAAAAGGAAGCACGGATCACAACTGAGTTTTTCATTAACGCGATCCATGTCATGGCGGGCGCGAACGCCCTGGAAGATGGAGAAGTGTCTCATCCTCTGCCGCAGGCGCGGCGCGCTGAACAGTCGCATCAGTTCACTCACTTCCACAACTACGTTGCGCTACCGAGGTCGGAGGCGTTCCGCATCGAGTACTGGGCCCTGGAAGAGGCCAAACTTCAGCGCATGCCGGCCGAGGCAGAGTTCAGCCGCAAGATCGCGCTGATCATCGGCGGGGCTAGCGGAATTGGACGCGAAGTCGCGTTGTTGCTGGGGCGAAAGGGAGCTCACGTTGTTATCGCCGATTTTGATGAGCAAGGATGCGGCAACGTGGCCGATGAGGTTGGCGCAGTAGCCTCTCGTGAATTCGTGGCGCATACCCCAGTCGACCTCAGCTCATCCACATCTCTGGGAGATGCCGTGAGGTTTACGATCTCGCAGTTCGGCGGCATCGATGTGGTTGTCAACACCGCGGCGATCTATCCCGTGCAGGGTCCAGATGGAGAACTCGCGGATGCGCAATGGGCCAAAACGTTTCTGGTGAACGTGACCGGCAATTATCTTCTTGCCCGGCAAACCGAGTGGGCGTTCAAAGACCAGGGCCTGCACGCTGCCATGGTTCTGACGAGCTCCGCCAACGCTGTGGTTCCGAAAAAAGGCAGCGAGGCGTATGACACGAGCAAAACGGCGCTCAACCATCTTATCCGCGAGCTCGCCATCAAGATCGGCCCCTTGGTGCGGGTCAATGGAATCGCGCCGGCAACTGTGGTTGCCGGGTCCACCATGTTCCCGCGTGATCGCGTGATGCAATCACTCCAGAAATACAAGCTCGACTTCTCGGAGTCGGAGACGACTGAGGAACTGCGCGGAAAGTTGGCCGAGTTTTACGCGCAGCGAACGCTGACGAAGCGTCCCATCCTGCCGCAGGATTGCGCCGCCGCAATCGTGTGGCTCGCCAGCGATCAGAGTGCGAAGACCACCGGTCACGTGATTCCGGTCGACGGCGGCCTGTCCGAAGCCTTTCTGCGTTAAGGAGCGAATATGCAGCGCGTCTGCTTTGTGTTGCAGGTCAAGCCGGAACGGCTCGAGGAATACAAAAAACGCCATCGCACCGTCTGGCCCGAGATGCAGGCGGCTCTGCGTGAAACTGGATGGGGAAACTATTCGTTGTTTCTGCGAGACGATGGCCTTCTGGTCGGCTATCTCGAGACCGACGACTTCGAACGCGCGCGCGCCGGCATGGCCCAGCGGGAAGTGAACGAACGTTGGCAGCGGGAGATGGGCGGCTTTTTCGTTCAATCCGACGGAGCGCTGCCAGATCGCGCCATGCGGCCTCTGGAAGAAGTTTTCCACTTGTAATTCAGATTCGAGGAGCTAATGATTCCAAACCCGGCACTCGGGGTTTTTTTTCACTGGTTGGGCGGTCTCGCTTCTGGCAGCTTCTATGTTCCCTATCGAGGTGTGAAGTACTGGTCCTGGGAGATTTACTGGCTGGCTGGAGGATTCTTTAGTTGGATAATCGCCCCCTGGATTCTCGCTTCATTACTCACTAAGGATTTGTTTGCCGTACTAGGCCAAGCCCCAGCCTCTGCGCTCTTCTGGGCCTTCTTCTTCGGACTCTTGTGGGGAGTCGGCGGGCTTACATTCGGCTTAACCATGCGCTACCTTGGCCTGTCACTCGGAATGGCAGTCGTGCTTGGACTCTGTGCTGCCTTCGGCACGCTGATGCCCCCGATCTTCCGGGGTCAATTTGTGATCCAGGTCCTGGGAACTTCCTCGGGGCGCGTAATTCTGTTCGGAATTTTCGTTTGCCTCGCCGGCATCGCGGCGGCAGGGCTGGCAGGAATTTCAAAAGAGCGAGTCATGTCACCGGAGCAGAAGAAAGCTGCGATTCAGGAATTTGACCTGAGAAAAGGCATCGGGGTTGCCCTGCTTTCCGGCGTCATGAGCGCATGTTTCGCTTATGGGCTGGCGGCAGGCGATCCGATCAAAGCCCTGACCTTGCAACATGGCACCGCCAAACTGTGGCAGGGATTGCCAGTACTGATTGTGGTCCTGGTCGGCGGATTTCTCACGAACTTCATCTGGTGCCTGATACTGCTCACGCGCAACAGGACGGGATATCAATTCTTCAACTCACGTATTCGACAGAATGGCCCGAAAAGCGACGGCCCGAAAGACGAGCCCATCATCGAAACCGCCGTCGACGCTCCCAGCCGTGAAGTGGTGGAACACATCGGCTCCTTGCAGGGCGGACAAGCTCAGGTGGCAGTGATGGCGCCAGATACTTCAGCGCCAGCACCACTGCACGCACCCATACTGCGCAACTACCTGCTCTGCGCCCTGGCGGGGACGACCTGGTATTTCCAATTTTTCTTCTACACCATGGGTGAGAGTCAGATGGGACGCTATGGCTTCTCGAGCTGGACACTACACATGGCAAGCATAATCATCTTCAGCAGCTTGTGGGGGATCGGGTTCAAAGAGTGGAAGGGTGCGGGGGCTCGTGCCGGGTACTCTACTGACTTTGGCGTTGTTTCTGCTGGTTGCGTCCACTGTGATCGTCGGGTACGGAAACTATCTTGGACTGGCAAATACTGGACAATAGACTGCCGCCTGGCAGGTACGTTGTGCAAAGTTGAGAAGTGCGGCGCCTTCAACTAGCAGCTCGCTTTCAGAAATGCCTCCAGGGACGCATACGAGCCCGCGGTTGGAGACGTCGGTGGCCGACCTGAGGGTCGGGGTCGCCCCATCCGACGTAGGCCTACACGGAAACGTTAAATCGGTTTAACTTGTGCGCGTATGTGATTGATTGTAAATAATTTAGTCGACGACTGTTGCAAAAGCCTGGAGCTGCTTAACCCCCACGCAATCAGCAACTTTGCAGGTGCTGCACTAGAAATAGTGCAGCCACGCGGCAACAGCCTCTTGACTTTTTGTGCACCAGAATGCCCCACGTTTTTGCGTCGAGAAAAAGCTGGTGCGGTTTCCGAGATGTAGTGGCCAGCTCAGCCTTTGTTGTCAGTTATGAAGTTTGCATCTGAGTAGCACTTTCAGGGAGTATTTGTTTGTAGAGCCTTGAGGTGTGAACGGAGTCAGGGGTAGGCGGGGATATACTTCTTCACAACCCATCATGAAGCGCCACGTCCTCATTTTCGGTATCGTCGGCGGCCTCCTCATCGCCACCCTCCAATACACCGAATACCGCTTCGTCATCATCGAGCATTCCGTCGAGCTCTACAGCGCCCTCGTCGCCATCCTCTTCGCGACCTTCGGCATCTGGCTCGGCCTCCGTATCACGCGCAGTCGCGAAACCATCCGCGAAACGGTCGTAGTGAGGGAAGTGCTTGTCTCCGCGGAAACCTCCGCCCTCGAACCCTTCGCTCCCAACACGGCCCACCAGCAGGCCCTCGGCATCACGGCACGCGAGCTCGAAATCCTGACCCTGATCGCCCGCGGCTTCAGCAATCGCGAGATCGCCACGCAGCTTTTCGTTTCCGAAAACACCGTCAAGACACACTGTGCCCGCTCCTTCGACAAGCTCGGAGCCGCCCGCCGCACCCAGGCCGTCCAGCGCGGCAAAGAACTAGGCCTCCTGCCGTGACCGCGTCACGCGAAAGCATGATTTCCGCTCCATTCCTGCAAAATCATCCGAAAGGATGACGACATCCGGCCCAGTTACACGGTATCGTGACTCCTGTCTTCACTCGCACCAGGAGGTTCACATGAAGAAAACCGTCCTCACCTTCGGCCTCATCGCCGGCGTCATCATCTCCGTCCTTATGGGCGGCTCGCTTCTTCTCGCCGATAAGATCGGCTCCGGCCACAGCATGGCTATCGGCTACACCATCATGGTGGCGTCGTTCCTGCTGATCTACTTCGGCATCCGCAGCTACCGCGACAACACCCTCGCCGGTCAAATCTCCTTCGGCCGCGCCTTCGCCTGCGGCGTCCTGATTACCCTTATCACCACTGTCTGCTACGTCGCCATGTGGGAGGTCCTCTACTTCAACTTCATGCCCCATTTCATGGACAGCTACTTCGCCGCGCAGATTCACAAGGTCCAGTCCTCCGGACTTGACCCCGCCACCACCGCCGCGCAGGTCGCTGCCATACAGCGCTCTCAGCAGCTCTATCAGAACCCCTTCGTCAACATGGCCTACACCTTCATGGAGCCCCTGCCCGTCGGCCTTATCATTACTCTCATCTCCGCTGCCATCCTCCGCCGCAAAGCCTCTGTCGAACCCACCGCCGCTCCCGCAGTCATGACCACATAGATCAAAAGGCCGGGGCGTAAGAGTGTGCCTGAGAGCTCGTGTCGTCCCTGCGGGACTTGGTTCAATTTTTCTGGCCTTACCCCGGACTTACGTCCGGAGCTATATTATGCCGCCGCTTCGCGGCTGGATTCTGGCGGATTCTGTTTCACCGTCATTCCGAAACTGTAGTTCTCACGCACGCTCGTAAGCCCCGACCTTCCGTCTTCTGAACTGTCAGCCTACTTCCCATGCTCCGGGGCCTGCGGCTTCCACTGCCGCCCCAGTTCCGTCACCCTCAGCCGCAACCCGCCGACAAGGCCAGATTCAAGAGGCTGTAAGTTATCCATCCCTTGCGGAACAAAC
>CAVYHM010000037.1:0-34629 GCA_963768265.1 uncultured Acidobacteriaceae bacterium | reverse complement strand
TAAGCTTAAGCGCGAGTTGTATGGAACGAGGCCCGCCAATCTGATACAGAGGATTGAAGGCTCCGGCTCCAAGATTGTCCCCGTTAAGGCTCTGTGCGAGTGTTTGAGTCGACAAGCCGAAACCGGCTGGGCCGCCGAATGCAGCCGACAAATATTGGCCACTCGGCGGTCCAAAATTGGGATGATTCAGAACGTTGAACAACTCCGCACGGAACTGCAGGTTGAGAGAATCGTGAATCGGAAAACTTCGATGGACCGCGAGGTCCCACTGCAGCGCGCCGAATCCTCTCAGGAAGTTTCGCGGTGTGTCTCCCTGCCGAAGCGGATTGCCAGTTGCAGGATCAACAGGTGGATCCGCAAAGGCGATGGGGTTGAATCCTTTCCCACCAGGACAT
The DNA here is from genome assembly GCA_963768265.1 of uncultured Acidobacteriaceae bacterium. GTDB lineage: Bacteria > Acidobacteriota > Terriglobia > Terriglobales > Acidobacteriaceae > Sulfotelmatobacter. The sequence goes on along the minus strand of CAVYHM010000037.1, from coordinate 34,234 downwards.
GACGCCCCGAAGACACCGATACATTGCGAACCAATCAAATATACCGGCTGTTGTGGTACGAGATCTGGACGGATATCTGCATTGAAACCATTGTCGAATTCAAAAAAGCCAATGTCGGAGACATCGACGGGCAATGCGGAATGGGCCTGAACAATGTTCTCGATTGACCAGCCACCGAGAAGCATCGCGGTCAACGTCCCCCTGGTTGGGGCTGCAATGTCATACGTCAACGCTGCTGAGAAAGCATGGCGAACATCAAAATCGGAGGAGGCGCGATTGAGGTTCGGATTCGCGCCCGGAACCAAAATGTTCGACGCAAGATAATCCGAGCCCGCCGACGCCGTATCGATGGAGTGTGACCACGTGTAGGAAGCCAGCGCTTGCAGACCATTTGTAAGTCTTCTGCGGAACTGAAGCTGCAGGGCATCATAGTCAGAGGTTCCGGCATTCGCCAACAGTTGCGTAGCTCCATAATTCGGATTGGGCGACGAAATGAATGCGGATTGCAGGAGTCGTCTCCCTTCGGCGCCGACATAGGAAGCAGTAATCACCTGCTGCGTGCCGAGTCCCTGTTCAAATGCGGCATTCCATTCGAAGGACCGGGGCAAGACAAGATTAGGATCGACCGCGGACAAGATCCCTCCATTGGTCGCGTTTGGGGGAGTAACGAGAGGAGCCGCCGCCATTTGTACGCTCAACGGAAGCGTTCCTCCGGAATAAACGGCGGTCGCCCCGAACGGATAGTACTGGGCCGAGATCTGGTTACCCATCTCTGAACTCGCCATATCGTAAAAGAGCCCGAAGCCTCCTCGGACCACGCTCTGCCATTTCTGGTTCGGGTTCAATTCGTACACGATCCCCAACCGCGGAGCGAAGGTGCCATAGTTGGTTTTGTAGACAGAAGTTCCACTTGGGGCGAGCGCCAACTGCGATAGATTATTCAGGTCGAATCCGGTCACTGCGGCGAACTCAGGCCCCTTAATCGACCGGGGCACAAAATCAATGTCCCATCGGAGACCGTAGGTGAGGGTCAAGCGGTGATGCACTGACCAGGTATCCTGTGCATAAAGACCCAGGTTCCGAAAAAGGAAAATCGTGCTGTTACTTGCCGATACTATGGCGGATTCGAACTGGCCATTCTCGGCGGAAGGCACACTACTCAAGAAAGACCCCTGCAAATAACCGTAGGGCGAATTCAGCGGAGATAGTCTCCTATAGTCAATGCCGAATTTCAGTGCGTGATCGCCCTTTTGTTTCATCAAATTGTCCAGCACATTAATTTGCCTCTGCAATGCGTCCTGGACCTTCCCTTCATGCAGGAATCCCTGCGTCAGCGCAGAGATATCAAAGTAAAATTGCGCATTGTCGGATGAGAATGGTGCTGGGAAAGGCAAGGGCGAAAGTGGGACAGCACCTCCAAAGTCGTCCATTCTGTAACTACGCATTGCACTCACCCTGCTATAGTTGAACCGCAAGTCATTACTGAGGGTCGCGCGCGGAGTCCAAGTACTCCCTGCCGTTGCGGTCTGAGTACGGATACTGATCTGCGATACGGTACTTAAGGCGCTCGTAATGCCGCGCTCATCGAAGGTCGAAGGAGAATCGCTATATCGTCCAAAGAGTTCGAGGCTGTCGCTCAGCTTATGATCGACCCGGAGGCTGTAAGCGTCCAGCGTGGCTGGATTGGAATAGCTTGCGTTGAACTCCGCGCCGCGCGCGGTTGTGGACTCGGGACCGTTGGGCACCGGATAAGCGTCTAAATAAGGACGCAAGGCCGCAATGGCATTCTGGCGCGCCGCAATGTCAGGAACCGTCGTGAGAGTGGTTTGCGGCAAGCGCAGCCGCAGCCCCTCATAGGAAAAGAAGAAGAAGGTCCGACTTTTGTAGAGTGGCCCGCCAAGCACGCCTCCAAAATCGTTTTGCCGCTCTTCTGCTTTTGGAAGTGGGGGGACATTCGTGTAACCGTTAAACCAACTGCTGCTGTCCAAGACGTCGTTCCGGAAATAGTCGAACATCGTTCCGTGAAATTGATTCGTTCCCGAACGTGTGACGATTGAAATCTGTCCGCCAGGAGCGCGACCAAATTCGGGCGCGTAGGTGGACGTCTGAATTCTGAATTCCTGCATCGCGTCGACTGAAACCAAGCTGTTGGTGCCGCCCAAGGCACTGAAAGACCCAAGCGAACCCGTCAGACCGTTTCCCGGAGAAGTATTCAGACTTACTCCGACACCAATGTTCGCACTCACACCGTCGACGGTCCAATAGTTGGACGCGGCGCGCTGACCGTTCACACTGAATTGCCCGGAGTCCGAGGGATTGCTGGTGGTAAGAACCACTCCGGGCGTAAGCTGAATCAGGGTTTGAAAGCTCCGGCCATTCATCGGCAGGTTGTCCGCAAACTGGCGGTCTACCACCGTGCTCACCGATGCACTTTCGGTGTTAACCAAGGCGGCCCCGCCCTGCACGGTCACAATTTCGTGAAATGCGCCGACCAAAAGCGTGAAATTGATGGCGAGAGAGTCTTGAACATTAAGGACCACATCGTTCTTAATCAGTGTCTTGAAACCGATCTTAGACACTTGGATTCTGTAGGGGCCCGGCGGCAAGTTCGGCAGAACGTAAATGCCTTCACTGTTCGTTTTGGTCCTGTACTGCACACCGGTCACATCGTTCACCGCCACTATCTCCGCCCCAACGACCGATGCCGTGGAAGGATCGGAGACCAGACCGTTTATGTTCCCGTTGGGGGACTGCGCGAACAGGAAGAACGTGTTCAGCGTTATGCAAATGAACAACGGAACAAAACGGGGGAAGCGCATTTGGGCTCTCCAGCGAGCAACGGATTTTCAAGCCACTCCTTCCGTTAATTCGCAGGAAGATCCGCGGCGGGCACCACGAGACTCCTGACTAATTTTAGGACGGAGAGAATGATGCGGATTGTCCGGGATTCCGGACAGATGGGGAGGCTAGGGATGGTTGGGGTCGATTTTCAGAGAGGCGAACAAGAGAGTCCTGTTACCCGGCTTGTGACTGCCGCCTTGGGGCTCAACAGTCACGAATACCGCATCGATCTGTGCCAAGGTCTTTGGATCATCACATTTTAGGATCCAGCGTTTTCTTGTGGTGTTGTCCTCATAGAAAACGCCCAAATTGATGGCTCGCTGGCGGTCCGGGCCACGCCGGCCCCAGGCTTGGAATGTACTCGCTCGTTTGGCTTCGGTCTGCTGATCGAGATCGTATGCATAGAAAATCAGCGACTTGCCGCGCGTATAGAAGACTCGGCCGTAAGGCTTCTTGGTTTCGCCCGTACCGGCCACGTCGTAGATTTCTGCGATATAAAGATCGCGGGCACCGATTACGTCCCTGATATCGCGATCATGGGCCAGGAGTTCATCTCGCTGCTCAACCGCTGCCTGTTGCTCTTGAACCTGCTGCGTGAGTTCGTTGACCTTGGATTCGGAGGACTTGGCACGGGTAGCATCCTGGGCAGATTGCTGAGCTAATGAGTCGAGTTTTTCCTCGAGCGAATGGGAGTTGTTCTGGGCCGATTCCAGCTTCTGCGCAAGTGCGGCTTTCTGCTCACTGAGATCCTGTTTCGTTATATCGCCCGCATGCAGGTTGCTCTCAAGCTGGGTCTGAGCCGCTTTGAGTTCGCTGATCTCACCGGACTGTCGGGCAAGCTGCCGCCGAAGATCCGTGATCATCTTGTCGCGTTGAGCGATTTCCGCACGTGTGAGCTCGCGGTCGTGGCCAGCATCGCTCAATTGTTCTTCAAGAGAGGCTTGACCAGGGCCGTGCTCGTTCTGGACGGGTTGCGGTGAGGGGGCCTTGACGGTTTCAGTCGCCCGCCGTACGCCGACGCGGTAAGCGAAGAAACCGACGGCCACAAAAAGCAGAATTCCGGCGGCATAGAGCATCCAGACGTTCCGCCAGGTGGACTCGCTGGAGAATGGGAGGATGCGATGGGGAAAGTATGAAGAACCGTCTCGGTGATCGCTCCGATCAACTCCGTCCTTTTCCTCACAGGTCAAGCGGTCGAACAGTGCCTTTTCCGCCTTTTCCTGAGACCAGTCGTCAGCAGTCTTCGGTACGTTTCCGGGAGCTTCGCTGGCGGCGATAGCGGGAATCACATCACTGACGATCGCTTCGTACTGTCGGAGGGCCTCGCGGCAAGACGCACAAACGGCAAGGTGCTGCTGCAGTCGGCTCTGCTCGTCATCGGATAGCTCGCCTGTGGTCGAAGCGGCGCAGAGTTCTAAGAATTCGTCATGGGGTCCGCTTTGAGACAACGCCCCTGCTCCTGGCCTGGACGAACCTTTTATCATACTGCTCTCGCGCCCGGCAATTTGCTACCAAAAATCTGTTTTCGCAGCCGTTCCAGTCCGCGGAAGGAATGGTGCCGGACGTTGCCCTTGGTCTGGCCGAGCATCTTCGCAATTTCCTCAAGCGTGTAGCCCTCGATGAAGTGCAGTCGAAGGGTTTGCCGCTGGTCTTCTGATAACGCACCGAACAGCTTTTGCAGGTCCAATTCAGCCAAGATTGAGTCAACTGGATCTTCGGAATGCCCACAGCGGTGTTCCACGAGCTCGAATGATTGCTCATCGAGTTCGACGTGCGTATAGAAGTGGCGGGAATGGAGATAACGCCGCCGTGAAATGGCGCGGCGATAAGTCATTTGCAGGATCCAGAATTGTGCCGAGCCTTTGGAACTGTCGAATGTTCTGCAGAGGCGATGAATCAGTATGAAGATGTCCTGAAGGAGATCATCAGCCTCGGATGGATCCTTTACTATCCGTAAGGCCACCCCACGTACCACACGTGCGTACCGTCGGAACAATAGTGCCAGCGCCTCTTCATCGCCCTTGCAGACGCGCGACAATAACAACTCATCACAAGGCGCATATCGCACCGCTAAGTCGTCTGAGGCTCCTTCCAGCGAAGATGTTTGCAGATGGGGCCCTTCCGTCGGCGGCGATGACGGCCCGCTTGTGAGCATGCCGGGGTAGACGCGCTCCGCTGATGAGCTCACTTCCCCTCCCACATCAATTGGCAATCAGGCATCGTGATCTTGCCGAAAGGATGGCTAACTATCCGGTTCAATCTAATCAGGGACTATAGTACCTGAATGATTATGCGTCAACGGGCTGACGATGTCTTAAGTGGCCAAGCCGGTTGGCGCGGACAAAAAACGTGAGGCGAGCACTCTTGCGAAAGCAATCGGTGCAGAGATTACCGATCTCCGGAAATCGCGCGAATGGTCACAAGCGGAGGTTGCGCATTTGATTGGCTATACGGAGAAATGGGTTCGCAGCACCGAGATGGGCGCGAATACTACCATTGAACTCTTGGCCGCGATGGCCCTGTTGTTCTCAATCAAATTGTCAGATTTGGTAATTGCGGCCGAGAAGAGAGTTGAAAAAAGCAGCACGCCACCTAATTAGCAACGCAAATGCGAGCACGACGTCGCACTCATTTCTTCTGCGCACGGCTCCGCTGTGCGAGCATCTTCTCTGCCCGAGCGATGAGTATCGAGACCCGCAGCGAATAGATTTCGGCGAAGTGGGACAACGTGCGCAAAGTGGGGCTCTTGCCGCCCCTCTCCAATTGCCGAATGTAAGTCACATCGTAGCCCAACGTCTCCGATACCCGCTGTTGGGTCCAACCTTTCTGAACTCGCAGTCGCGTTAGCTCCGCACCAAGGGCCTGCCCAAGATTCCCCGCCTCTCGTGTCTTGACGGCGCCGATGGGTTTTGCCACATCGGCATCATTAACCCTCTGACCATCAATATATTAGGGACTATAGTCGCTCATTGCGCTTGCTTTTGTTTGACCCACACCTCGCACACAGACGATGCGTTTTCGGGGAAGCCTGGTGCCTGTCTGAGCGTCCGACAGTCAGCCGTCCAGATCTTGGTTTTCGAGCTTTTTGTCTCCACCGTTCTTGTTCCAATTGGGTGGACGGCTTGGAACGCCTCCCGACGGCGTGGGGAGTATCGGTGTTCTGAGCAAAGGCTAGAACATTAATCCTTATTCATCGCGTTACAGAGATGGGATGAAGGACAGCCTGGTTTCATACCGTCTCCGGTCCGTGTCGACGGCATCTGCGACTGAACATGCCCCTTCACTCTCGGGGCTGTGGCGAGCAACTCGAGGCCTACGGCGCGATTTATCTGGTAAAACAGTTCCAAAGGCGACGACTATAGGACCAGCTTGGACTATAATTCCTTCCCAACGTTGTGGGCCCATCCGAGGAAAGTCCAACTCAAGTAAGAAGGCTGAGCACTGGGGCATACGAGTAGAACATGGAAATGACCCCTGAGAAATGGAAAAAAGCCAAGGTACTTTTTGATGCTGCCCTCAGCAAACCGTCCGGGCAGCGTCTGCAATATCTCAAAGATAGCTGCACTGATGCTGAACTTCGAGAAGACGTCGCACGGCTTCTGGTTGAATTTGGAGATGCCGGCAGCTTTCTCAGTAATCAAGGATTCAGCGGATCGACGATTTCTCTCCCTCAAGTCGTCACCGGCTGTATGGATCCGGGTCAGGTTCTGGCAGGGCGTTTTAAGCTCGTACGCTTCGTGGCTCGGGGTGGAATGGGGGAAGATGAGTCGGGGGAGTGGGCGCTGCACATTCGTGAAGCCAGCGGTCAGGTCACCAGGATTGACCTGGGGACACCACCGAACTACTTCTACGCACCGCTCTGGTCACCGGATTCCCGGAAAATCCTCTATACGGACAACCGGCTGAACGTGTGGTACGTAGACGTCAGTGCCAGGCAGCCCGTGCGCGTAGACACCGATCTCTTTGCCAGCGCCAACGATCTGATCAATCCGTCCTGGTCGCCGGACAGCCGCTGGATCGTCTACTGCAGGCAAACCAGGAGCTTCATTCATACCCTGCGCGCGTTTTCGCTCGACCGGGGCGAGTCTTATCAGCTCACCGACGGGATGACCGATGCGACGCACCCAGTATTCGACAAAAGCGGTGAGTACCTGTATTTCACTGCAAGCACTGACGACGGCCCGACGCTCGGCTTTAACGACATGTCCGGAGCGGTACATCCGGCGACGCGCAACGTCTACGCGATGGTATTGAGAAAGGCTGGCGCGTCTCCCTTGGAGGCGGCGCAGTCTGCGTTTCGGCGCGAGACCGCAGCTCCGGTGCACGTTGACATCGACCTGGACGATCTCGATCAGCGGATCGTCGCCCTCCGGGTTGCTCCCGCACGCAACTACTCCGGGATTCTGACCGGCAAGGCAGGCGAGCTTTACCTGATTGAGGACTCGTTCGCCCCCACCTACTACGTAGATGCGGCGGCGGGTCCCTTTCAGAAGGTACACAAGCTCGATCTGACGACCGGCAAGCTCGAACAGCTCGTGGATGACGTGAATGCTTTCTCCGTTTCCTCAGACGGCGAGAAGGCGCTGTATCGGAGACACGGCGAATGGAGTGTGGCGGCAGCTGCCAATCCAAGTGACTCGCGTACGGTGCTGCCTCTGGTTCGCATGGAAGCTCACATCGATCCGCGAGCCGAGTGGCGCCACATGTTTTACCAGACGTGGCGGGATGAGCGCGACTTCTTCTACGACCCCGGTCTGCACGGGGTCGACATCGCCGCCATCGAGAAGCGCTACGAACCATATCTCGAGAATCTGTCCAGCCGCGACGATCTGAACTACCTGTTCGCCGAGATGCTCGGGGAGCTCTCCAACAGTCACATCGCTCCGTTGGGCGGGGACTTGCCGCCATCGAAGCACACGAATGTCGGCATGCTGGGTGCAGACTACGAGGTGAAGGACGGGCGGTACGTCATCTCGCGCATCTTCCGCAACGACAGCTGGGATCCCGCGATGCGTGCCCGGCTGACTCAGCCCGGCGTCAGCGTCAAAATGGGCGAGTATCTCCTGGCGGTAAATGGCCGCAACGTCGACTCGACGATCGACGTTTACGGATACTTCGAGAACACGGCCGGCAAGCCGACGATCATCAAAGTCGGCCCCAACGCGGACGGCCGCGGTGCCCGCGAACTGACGGTCGTTCCCGCAGGTAATGAGCGCGACCTGCGCCGATTCGCCTGGATTGACGGGACCCGGCACAAGGTGGATGAACTCTCCGGTGGACGCATCGCATACGTTTATCTCCCGGATACCCAAGGCGACGGGTACAGAGACTTCAACCGTTACTATTTCGCGCAAATCGGCAAGCAGGCCGCGATCATCGACGAACGCTACAATGGCGGCGGCTCGATTCCCGAGTACATTGTCGACTCTCTGAACCGCCCGCTGCTCAACTACTGGTCGACGCGGGATGGTGGAGTGCGCAGCGAGCCGATGGAGGCACTGTTCGGCCCGAAAGTGCTGCTAACCGACTCGAACGCCTTATCCGGTGGCGACGCTCTGGCTTATATGTTTCGTAAGGCCGGGATTGGCCCACTCGTCGGGACTCGCACCTACGGTGCCCTCAATGCCTATTACAGCGGCCCCAATGACTTTCTCGATGGCGGCTTCCCGGCAGCGCCCAACTGGGCGTTCTACACGCCCGACGGCTCATGGGGCACGGTAGAGAGCGAGGGTGTCGCCCCGGACTTTTACGTGGAGGAAGAACCGCAAGCGGCCCGTCAGGGGCGCGATACGCAACTGGAGAAAGCAGTCGCCGTCGCGCTCGATCTGCTGAAGAAGAGGCCCGCCCCGATACCGCCGGTGCACGCACCGTACCCCAACTACCACAGTAATGGACAGTAGAGAAGGAAGCCGATGCAGTCAGTTGTTAGCACAACGGTCCGAGCGGGTGCCGTACAGTGTTGTCGCTTTCGTCCAGGAGGAACGAGAAGTCCTAGTGTTGTATCAGAAGCGACCGCAGAGGAGAGATTGGTACCCTCATCAGAATCTGCGGCGGTCGCTTTTGATACAACGACTTGAAGGAAGCCGCCCTACGGTGGGGTCGGGTGCCGATGGCTATGGGTTTTCAATAAGGTCGCTGGGCGGCATGAGGTAGGCGATGGAGCGGTGTGCTTGGTGGGAGGAGAGGAGCGGTCTGGCTGGCAGCGGGTGATTGAAGTAGAAGATGATCGCGGTTGGAACAGATTCTGGGTCAAGGACAAGAACTTTTTTCGGCGCAAGGCGCACGAAGGGGGATCGAGCCGAAAGACGGATCGAGGTTTGCGGTTTTGGGAAATTGGTTTCATGCGGCGGCTCCGGCGAGAGAGGGCGGAGAACGGAGTTGGATCTGGGCAGCGGTAAGTCTCTCGATGACCACCATGCGGCCGCCACATTTGGGACAAAGCCAAAGTGGACTTGGTTCCCGGGCAGGAGAGGTTTCTGGTTCAGTCTGCGATGGCTGTAGAACTCCGAGTAGTTGAAGGCAAAGCGGCAGGACGGTGGCGCGCCGCCGGTTGGCGAGGAAGCCAAAGTGGCGAATGCGGACAAAGCCTTTGGGAAGGACATGCAGGAGGAAGCGGCGCAGGAACTCATCGAGGGATAGAGGCAGCAGTTTTTCTTGATTGTTATGAGCGCGGTCGCGCCAGCGAAAGGTAACTTGGTCATCGACAAAAGAAACGAGTCGATGATTGGAGATGGCGACGCGATGGGTGTAGCGGCCTAAATAGCGCAGTGCTTGTTCGGCTCCTCCGAAGGGGCGTTTGGAGTAGGCGTGCCAGTGGTGTCGGTATAGGGTTCGCAACCAAGCGGAGAAGGCTTTGGGGTGAGCGAGGGGCTTTAGAGTGCCATGGAAGCCAAGCTTGCCCCGACGGAAGTTGCGTTTCAGAGCGATGACAAACTTGCGGCGAAAAACCTTTCGGAGCACGGGGATGGGGAGAAAGAAGCGAGAATGCGATGGAACCCAACAAGAGTGATCGAGCGACAATCCGCCAGCGGGGACCACACAATGGGCGTGCGGGTGATGTTCGAGTTTCTGATTCCAGGTGTGGAGCACACTGAAGAAGCCGATTTCGGCGCCAAGATGTTGGGGATCGCGAGCGACTTCGAGGAGGGTTTCGGCAGCGGTCTGCAGCAACAGATCGTACAGGATTTTCTTGTTCTGCAAGGCGAGCGGCGCCAGTTCATGAGGTAGGTGAAGACAACATGGACGTAGCGCGTGGGGAGAAGTTCCTTACGACGCGCTTCGAGCCAACGGTCGCGAGCGTTGGCTTGACACTTTGCGCAGTGCCGATCACGGCAACTGTTGTAGGAGATGGCCGGACGGTACCCGCAGTCGGTGCACTCATCGAGATGCCCGCCCAAGGCGGCGGTGCGACAGCGCGCAATAGCTCGCAACACCTTGAGGTGTTGCCAGGTGATCCATTTACGGTTGCGTTCGATGAAGGCGCGTCCCGCGGCGCGAACCAGATCGGCCACCTCGAGTGGTGGCCGGTTCATCTATTCGCTCTGCGGTACCTTGTCTTTCAGCCGGAGCGAGTCCAGAGGACTCGCGGTGGCGTTGAGGTGCCGTTGGGAGAGATGGAGATAAATGGTCGTCTCTTCCAAGTCACGGTGGCCTAACAGTACCTGGATAGTGCGCAAATCGGCACCCGCCTCCAGCAGATGAGTTGCGAAGCAGTGGCGCAGGGTATGCGGATGGATTTTCTTGTGGATCCCTGCCCGCTGGGCAGCCTTTTCGCAGGCATTCCACACTGCCTTGGGAGTGATGGGATGATTGGCGGTGTGCCAGCGCCCGCCTGGGAATAACCAGTCTGTGGGTTTGCGCCTCAGCCCCCGCCAGTACTCTCGCAAGGCTTTCAACAACGTCGGGCTGAGCATAACGTCACGATCTTTGCGGCCCTTCCCGCCTTGGATGTGGATGATCATTCGCCGACTGTCAATATCGGTGATCTTCAGTCGAGTCAGCTCCGCGCGCCGCACTCCGGTGGCATACAGCGTCATCAACACAATGTGATGAAAGGGAGTCAGAGCGGAGTCAATCAACTGGGCGACTTCTTCCGAGCTCAGGATGATCGGCAGACGTTGCACTTTCTTGGGATACGGAGTGTCGGCGATGCTCCATGGCTTCCTCAGCGTCTTGATGTAGAAGAATCGCAAAGCGGCGAGGTGTTGCGTCACCGTGCTCGGTGCTAGCTTTTGCCGGCCGAACAGATGGGCTTGATACTGGCGGATGTGCTCAGGTCCTAACTGGTTCGGAGGGCGGTGAAAGTGAAGGGAAAACTCGGCAACTGCACGTAGGTAACAGTCTATGGTAGTCTGAGCGTAATTACGACGCTCGAGTTCCTCGAGCATCATTTTGCGAAGGTGGGTCATAGGTTTGCTCCTTATGACCCAACCTTATCCCTTCACCCACACTGCTGACACCAAGCACGCGAAAGCGTCTGCCGCAACGCGGCTTCGTTCAAGTCGGCTTCGGGGAAATCTGCCAGTCATGATTGCGGAGATTGCTCTCCGGCTACGGCAATACAAAAGTTGGCTGCGATTTCGGGATAAAGTGAGCGTCCTCAAATCGGCCCGCCAGGCCGCTTCTCGCTATTCATACCCTTATCCAGATGAAGCTTAGTACAATCTCGGCACCCGATTTCCCAGCCCTCCGTTGAGCGACTGATACGTATCGAGTGCCGAGCAGCACATGCTCAGTTAGAGATGACACCCCCTTTCGCCAAAGAGCATCGCCTCTACTTTTGTGGCAGCTTCGTCCTGCATGTGCGGGAGCACGTGAGCGTAGGTGTCCAATGTAAACGCCGCGCTGGCGTGCCCTAACTGCTCCGAGACCACCTTGGGCGACACGCCGGCGGCCTATGCGAGTGTGGCGGCGGTGTGCCGCAGATCATAGAGTCTGATCCTAGGTAAATCAGCGGCCTCTAGAATTGACCTGAAATGCTTGGCGAGACCGTCGGCATTCACCGGATGGCCCGACACAGTCCTGAAAACCAAGTCAGTGTCTTCAGGAAACGGGTTATTCGAAGTTGTCGTCGTAGTCCTCGACATATTCAAATCATGAAGAATATCGGCGACCCAACTCTGTAGTTTGATCGGTCGACGGCTTCGCGAGCGCTTCGTATCAGCGAAACACCATCTCCCGTTCAACCTTCGAAGACTGCGAATAACGGAAACCGTTTGTCGCGGCCAGTCGATGTCTTGCCATTTCAAACCCAAGTACTCACTCGGGCGCATCCCTGTCGCTACCGCAACCGCAAGTGCTGGGCCATGCGCAGTGGCCAGCGCGGCCTGGAGAAATACCCGAACTTGCTCCACCGTCAGCGCTTGCATTTCCGGTCTGGGCTGCAGCGGTAGTTTGATGCCATCAGCTGGGCACTCCAGCAGTAGACGCCAGCTCACAGCCTGCCGCATCGCCGACCTCAGCACAGCATGCGTGTAACAGACAGACCACGTTGCATCATCTGCTGGTAGGTGGTTTGAAGGTCCAACGGACGAAGTGCCGTCAACAGTCGTTCGCCTAGGCTTGGGCGAACGTGGCGGCGCAGCATGCCTTCGTAGTCCTGGCAAGTCTTCTCCCGCACTCTCGGTTTCACAGCCGTCTCAAGCCATCGATCAAGATATTCGTTGAGTGTGATCTTTGCGCCTTCCAAGTCGCGGCCCAAGTCGCGTTCGCGCAGTCTCTTGGTCAGGTATGCCTGCGCTTCGCGCATGGGACCGTGGATGGTTCGATTGTGGTATTTGCGTTTGTTAGTTTCCTGATTGCGGCCGAGATAAACCCGAATGAGCCATCTGCGGTCGCCTCGTGCGATGATCTGGCCAACCTTGCGAGCCATAGAGATTTCCTCCTTGGCTCGCAAGAGACGCACACTTCTCGCGCACTGCCGGGGCTACACGTCAGGGATTCATCAGTTCATTGGCGAAGGACGACTGATCGGCCGTCACTCGTCAATCCTGGTTGACCCTTTGTCCGAATTGCACCACCAATGTGTTGCCTGGATATTGTCTGGGGGTCATCCCGCCATGCTCCTCCCATTCCTTTCGGATTCCTATGGTCCGGGACGACGTCGTTGTAATCCGTGAAGTCTTCGTGGCAAATAGCGCATATCCCACCCTGCTGGACAATCTTTCGGTTAAGAAGTTTCCACATCTCGGCCGGTGACCGCAGCTCCCGATATCCTCGCGGGTGATGGGGATCTTCAACCCTCTGAACTCCGAGTCTTATCAACTTCGGCTTGGGCATGAATTCTCGGCCACAGCAGGAGAGAGACTTGTGAATGGGGCACAACTCATTGCTACGAAGTCTCATGGCATTCCTCTCGGTGACTGGGTGAAATCGGAAGGGGGCGGGGACGGTACAGCGGCACCGCAATGCGCGCTGCTACAATTCCTCCCCGAGGAAGATCAAATGTCGAGGCTGGCTAAAGTGGTTCAGCAGTTGCAGAAAGAACGGGATCAAGCACAAGGGAGAGTCGAACAACTGGACGAGGCACTGAAAGCGTTGGGTAAGATCAGCACACCACTCGGGAGCACGAAAAGACAACGGCGGGCTCGGACATCGGGCAACAGGCAACCCATGTCAGCCGCTGCACGCCGGCGGATCGCCGCGGCCCAGAGCGCGCGTTGGGCGAAGTGGAGAGCGGCACGGAAAAGAAGTTAACCGAGAGTCGCTACCCAGATAATCGGCAAAACACCGGACTGCTCTTGGCAATCGACCATCCTTGAAGTTCGAGCGGAAGTTGCTGCCTAGAAGCCATCTGCCCTGGGCAGGGTATTATGATGAACCTAAGTCCGGCAAATAGGTGTGGTCGCTCACTGTGGAACCAGCCGATCAGCCCCGCCCAAAACCGCTTCCTGCGGAGACCTCGAAACGAGGCTTGAATGTCGCCTCGCTCGGCCTCGTGGTTGCCCTGGCAGTGCTCTTGGTGGCGATCCGTGTCGCCAATTTTCAGTCTCAGCGAGTGGAAGTGGCGCTCTGGGTTTCGTTGATCAGTGCGGTTGTTCTCTTCGCGCTGTTGTCGGCCGGCGTTATCCGCCAGATACACGGGACCGAGCGGCAGGCAAAGAGTGTCTTTGAAGACAGCGAGCAGGAATTCCGCCAAATGGCCGACAACAGTCAGGAAATCTTCTGGGCGATCGACGCCCAAACGAAGAAAGCCACTTTCGTCAATCCTGCATACGAAGCGATCACCGGCCGCTCCTGCCGGTCATTGGTGGAGAACCCTTCGTCCTACGCAGACGCTATCCATCCAGACGATCGGGTTCCTGTGCTCGCCCACCTCGATGAAGCAGTACGCACCGGGAGCTTCGACGAAAGGTTCCGCATCGTGAAGCCGGACGGTGAGATTCGCTGGGTTTGGATGCGCGGCTTTCCGCGACGGGACGCAAACGGCAAAATCACCCGCCTGGGCGGAACCGCGCTGGATATCACTGCGCTCAAGAAAGCAGAAGACCAGGTTGCGGCCAATCTCGCCAAGGCGAACTCTTCCTGGGCGGAGGCGGAAGCCCTGCGCAAGGCCACTCTCGCGCTAACGCAGGATCTTCACATGGACTGTGTTCTCGATGCACTACTGCGATCTTTGGCGGAGCTGGTTCCCTACTCGTGCGCCCGCGTGCTCGTGCCCGAAGGAGGTCCGCACTGGCTGGCGTTGGGCGAGAAGTCATGCCCTGAACCCGCCAAAAAATCCCCCCGTAGTCCGCTGACATTCGTTGCCGACGAGTCCCCGTTTTTTCAGCGCATCTGTTCCGAGCGGAAACGTATCTTGATCCCCGATACGAGACAACAGGACGGATGGCAGACCTTCGAGGGGCACAAACAATTCCGGTCGTGGCTCAGCGTGCCCCTGCTGGCTTCTGACGAGTTCCTGGGGCTTCTCTCGGTTGGCCATGTGGAGCCGAACCACTTTACGGAAGACCACCTCCGGCGCGCCGAGCTGCTTGCTATACCAGCGGCAGCCGCGATTCAAAACGCACGTCTTTATTCAACCGCTGAAATCTACGGTTCGGAGCTGGAAAAGCGATTAACAGACCTGCAAAAAGCCGAGCAGGCGCTCGACCAGTCGGAGACGGACCGCCGGGTCTCGGAGGAGAAGTTTGAGAAGATATTCCATTCGAGTCCTATCGCATTCTCGATCACGACCCTCGAGGAGGGACGTTTTCTGGAACTAAATGCCGCCTTTGAATGCCGCTATGGATATCGCCGGGAAGAGGTGCTGGGGCGTACTGTGCACGAGCTCGGGATTTGGGACGATCCTGCGGACCGGAGACTCTTGGTGACGCAGCTCCGTCGAGGGGGACCGATTCGAAATGTGATTACCCGGCTTCGAGCAAAATCCGGCGAGATCAAGCTTACCGCGTATTCCGCCGACCGGATCCTATTCGATGGCCAGACCTGCATCCTTGCAGTCTCCGAAGATGTGGTTACCCATGATCCCAGGCGGAGCAATTGAGAGCCACAAGCGCCATACATTCGAGTTGCGCAGTAGACTGATCGAGGACCGGCGGCCTTTGAATGCTGAAGCCGCCCTCTTTACTTTTCGCTGTCCAGAATTCCGTCCACCAAAAATAAATTTTACCGCCTGGGCGCAGAAATAGGCCACGATGGTGATTATCCTTTCCGCGAGAAGCCGCTGTGTACACGAGAAGTGGGGTAGGTCGAAAGCCAGTAGTACAACCAGTCCAACCGAGAAGGGGCCAGACCCTCCAGCGCGCCTCGTCCGCAACCCTTAATAAAGGCAAGAGTTGTCCGACCACGAAACAGCACCTGCGGCGTGACGGTAGTCCTGTTGCGAGTGTGCTCTACCACGGCCGCGCGTATGGCAGCCGTGGATCGATGTCGCCCCGAAGACTCGTAATGGTGCGAAACTGCGGTGGGGGGGCGCTCAGACAGGCCATTTTGTCCGGCTCTCCGACCATCACGACTTCGTCTTTTTCACATTGTCCTATCTCCGGTCGGATCCCCTTTGTAGTGGCACGCCATCGACGAACTAAACAATTACCTCTGCCGCGCGACGACATTCCTCACAAGTCTCGTCTCACAAGTTCAACGCCTCCGCCTGGCCCGGATGTGATTCCCAACTTCGATCTTTAAGTCTTTACTCATGGGTGCGGTGCGGTATGGCGCATGTAAGGAGAATACTTGTTTGGTGGGACCGGGACGTCGATCAGGAAGGAAGGCCGATTCGGCCGGATGTGAGATTGGCTGGCCATGAGATCTGGGAACACGCGTGTCGGCGGACGAAAGCTCTTCTTGATGATCATGGTCCCGCAGCCGAGCTCATGGAAAACTCGGTTGCGCAAGTGTCGCGTTATCTCGACCGTATTGGGGCCCCTGAATCTTCGCAGAAGCATGGGCTTCTCATGGTGGCCTTCTGCCGCGGACTGCGTCGTTATGCGGCCAAGTTGAACCGCCTGGAATCGGTGGAAGGGTCCGGTGAACTCTCAAACCACGCGGTAGACGCTGCTTGGGTCCGCCAAGCAGACGCCCGCCTGGACCTCGAAAACATCATTCGACAACTCAGCGAGCGAAACGCCACGGTTCTGACGCTTCGGGCTGCTGAATATGAGTGGAAGGAGATTGCCCAACTGTTCGGAGTGTCGGTCGCGGCGATTCGTAACAGCTTCTGGCGCGAAATCGAAAAAATCAGGTGCGGGGCCCCATTGGTGTGACCGGCGAAGAGACCAGGCTATCGTCCGGTCCCTGCAATTCCGAACGATAGAAGTGACGGCGCTCGAAAAGTGTCACTGGAACTTCGAAAGCGCGAATCTCGCTCGCTTCGAATTCAAACTCCTTGCCACACTCCGCTGCAGGACAGCTCGTTAAGGACTTTTCTTTGCGCGAACTGGTTTTGTGGTCTGAGAACGACCCAAATTCCGCACTTCGGGCAGGTGACGCATGAGCACACAATGCGATCGGCCATACGAAAATTATACGGCCCTTGAGTCGTTCCCCGGCTTCAGGGCCATTCGACACTTCCTCTCGCATCTCTTCGCGAAGTCGAAATGTGAGGACTGAGGTGACTGGTCTTTGTCCCCTTTTCCCACAAGACTGCGCCCGCGAGCCTTGCCTCAGGTCAGCTAAAATGCCAGCAGGAGGTCGCCCATGATGACGGACCCAGCCTCCCCCATCAAAAATGAAGTGCAACGCTTGATCGACTTTCAGATTGACACGTTGCGCAAGCCCTCGTCGTTAACCTCATCGGAACTCAACGGATATCATTCGCGATCCGAGAAAATTACCACGCTGTATGAAAAACTTGATCTCATCTCAAGGAAACGCTTCAACTCTCGATCTCAGACGGCCGCTTGAACGCACATTGCCTTGAGGGGACAGGCCGCCGCTCCCGGCGGTTTCGGTCGAGCGGCGGCCTGTGATCTCAAGCCGTCGCGCCCAGTTCATCATCCGCATCCGCTTCCCAACCTGCTTCTTTCTTCCTCTGTTCGTCGTACGCCGCTCGCTCCTTCTTGGCTTCCCGGACGGGCAACAACTCCATGTGGCTGGGTGGAAAGACAAATGTCTGCACGAAACTCAGCCGATCGGCATTCAACCTGTGTCCCACGATTTCGCCGCGGTGCCGCTTGCAGAAATCGCAGAAGGCTTCTGCGTCAATGACCTGTCGATGAACTCCACTCGCCTCGACGATCCGGCACTTCAAGAGTCCCCGATCAATCCATCTTTGCACTTCTTCTGCACGAACATGCAAAGCCCGAGCCAGACTATGTTTCGTAAACCAATCCTGTCCCATGCGCGCGCTGGCCCCGAGCCGATGCAACATGGCCTGCACCGAGGTCCGCGGGCGCCGGAGCAGTACCGTAACTTCCTCGAGAGAGTGTGACGCGATCAAGTCCACTAGCTTCTGTTGCTCGTTTTTGTCCATGGCCGGTAGCTTCGCTTCGAGGTGATTCCCATCTGGCGCACGAACCTCCAGCAGGCTGCACGCGGGTTTGCCGACACTGCCGCAACTCTTGTGATCAGCCCCTGCAACGCCATTTGCGTGTTGTGGCGATCCTGGCCTGAGACCTCGGATGATATGGTGCTCAGATATGTCCTCACCATCTCTCGCGCCGCCCCAGGCCAGCGGAAGGTACGACGGCGGGCTGGTTGATTCAATTCCCCCATGTTCCGCAAAGACTGTGGAAGCCGAACCCCACATCCCCTCCTCCTTATATATGGCTTCGAAACAGGAATGTGTCTCACTCTGGACTGAAATTTTCAATGCATGCGCCGAGAAGTGAATGCGCACAAAGATTTTCATCGACACCGATCATGGATCATGGGATTCTGCTGAGGGAACATGGCAGTTGGGCTTGGACTCCGTGCCCAACTGGGGCGTGCAGAATGGCTTCGGAAAAAGAACTATTTGACGCATTTGACAGGGTACTGCATGAGGACTTTCCCAATCCTCAGCGCATCGCCTGTCCAGGACGCGAGGTCCTGCTGAAACTCGCGCAACGGCCCGCGGACGCTCGGTTCGCCTCCCTGCTCGCCCACATCCGACAATGCGCTCCCTGCTTTGATGAGCTGAAAGACCTTCGCTGCAAAGCCCATCCATGAAATCCGCCCTGCAAGGCTTAAGGAAATTGCCAGAATGCTTGAGACGACCGACACCGCCGCCCGCGCAGCCGTTTGGCGTGAAGTGAGACGAGCGCGGTTAAAGAGCTTGAGAAGAAGCCCCCAGGAGAGGCGTCAATGAGCCGATGGCACCCCAGGCCACACAAGAATGTTTCTAACGTATTGAGTTTAGAAGCATTAGTTGCTAGCTCGCCGGTGACGCAAAGGCACCTTGACTTCGGCCTCTTTGACATCTATACTTTAGATGGTAAATCGAGGAGAACAGCGTGGAGCCAGTCGAGCTCAAACTGAAACAGGCCAGCGCAGTACTGGGCATGCCTACGAAGGAATTGCAGAATTTGGTCCAGTTCGGCGTCGTCAAGCCGCGGCGCCGGCGGGGACTCTACCTTTTTGACATGGCATGTCTCTACCAGGCGCAAGTTGCCGGCCATCTCAAACTCGCCCTGGGAACGCCTGCGAATAAGCTGACGGAATTTGTGGATGCTTTTTCCGAATTCTTGAAGAAAGACGAGAATGAGATTCCGGACGTGCTGGTATTCCGATCGTCCTCGAAATACTGGACACGGCCGGTTGAAGTCAGACTTCCTTTCAGGCAGTTGCGCGAGACTCTTGAGGCGAGACTGCAGCGACTTGACCTGTATCGCGACTTGCCGCGGGGACGAAAGCGGCCGAACTGGAAAGCGGAGTTTCTCGCCACTTTGAAGGAAGCTTCGCAGGATATCGGCGACGTTTCCCCTCAGGACGTTCAGCGTGCCATTCGGGAGTACCGCACTTCCAAGAAGGAAAAGCCGGAGATAACCGTTGTCGCAGAAGCGGCGCAAGTCTAGGGGTGTGGTGGACACATCCGTGTTAGTCGCCGGCGTCGCTGGAATGAAAGACTCGGTCCACCAGAGCAACGTTGCGAGTGCGAAGTTCGTGCAGCGCTGGGTCGAAGATCGGACGTTCGTCTGGCTGATTAGCGATGAAATTCTGGACGAGTACAGAGAAGTGCTCGCCAGGCTTGGCGTCCGGCGCCCTCTCATCGGGAAAATCGTCAACACACTGCGGGCCAAGGGTGAACACGTCAAGCCCGGTCCGACCCGCAATCTTTCCCCGGACCCTGACGACAATCACATTTGTGATTGTGCTGAATACGGAGATGCCGACTTCATCGTCACCCTGAACCCGAAGGACTTTCCACAAGCATCCCTGCGGGCGAAAGTAATTGGCCCCAGAGACCCGCTGCCCGGTCGGCGCATAGCAACTCGGCGCCGGAATTCATGAAACGTAACAGTGCAGGGACGGCACTCCCCAATAGGAACAGGGCGAGACTGTTGAATGTCCCTCCTGCTGGGGCTCAACATCCATCGATGTAGAAAACCAATTCCCCGTGTTTTCCGATGGAACTCCGCCATTGTTTTTCGACAAGCTCCGCATGTTGTCGATCAGAGCAATTAGATCATTTCTGTTAACCGCTACCCCTTGTTCCTCCATACTGTCTTTGAAACTGGCCGCACTGAACCGCTCGTCTGCCTCCATGTAGTCCAGAGCCCTTCTCCCGTTTTCAAGCCAGACGGCCTGCTTATCCCCGTATTCGTGTTCGTCGCTCGCCGTCCCCACTCTCGCGGCGAGGTCGTGAAGCAAAATAATCAAGTCTTCGGGTTCCACGAAACACGAAGAGTGTATGTTCTAGATTTCCTTGATTGGCCGAAAACTTCGACCCACGGTTCAACCTCCTTTTCGTCTCTGTTGTTCTCCCATAAACCGGCGACGCGGCGGCTTGATTAGGGGGTCTGTAGGAAAACAACGTTGGCGGTCAGTGTCTTTAATTCACGAAGCCGCGTTGATGGTGAATGCGAGACAGGAATGAGTGCAGAGTTGTTTTTCGGCGGTGCTCTCAAGAGCGCACGAACGCGAGAAGGGGTCCGATATCGCCTGCATCGGCCGCCTGCAGCGCATCGATATATCGCCGACGAAAGTCACCGGCGTGCACCAGATCGGCACCGCCCCAGGTAAAAACGGGCCGGTCTTGCCGTTGGGCAAGCACATCCGCTATCAGACGGGCGTGGCGTCCGTTGCCGTTGGCAAAGGGATGGATCAGAACCAAGCGGTGATGAAAGCGGACCGTCAGTTCATCAGGAGGATAGGTTCCGTGTTCCACCCAATACCGCGCATCACCGAGCAGGGCAGCCAGTCGCTCTCGGATCTCATGATGGGGAACACCAATGTTCTTCTCGGTGGTTCGATACACGCCGGCCCATCGCCAGGTCTGATCGAACATGCGTAGATGAAGATCTCTTACATAGGGCTCGACAAGAGGGTCACGCCGGCGAAGATTGTTACGTGCGAGTGCCCACGCATACGCTTCGACAATGTTCTGGCGTTCCCACTCGTTCAGCTCTTCCTTGGTCGCCAGATTGGGAATGAGGTCTGCCTGCTCATCGGCAGACAGAGGGGTATTGCCCTCTCCCTCGGGGAACAGATTCACCGGACGCCGCGCTTTCTGAGTAGTCGCTCGGTCTCCGCTTCCACTGCTTCATCAACGCGGCCCACGGCCTGATTTTCGAGCGCCATCGAGTGTTCGACGCCCAGGACCTGCTTCTTGGCCTGGACGCGCGCCCGCTCTTCCACCAGTTCGTGGAGCGTGTTGGCTTTGGGCACCAGCGCATACACCAACTCACATCCCAGCGCACTGGCCGCGGCGCGTAGACTTTTTAACGTGATGCGGTCTTCGGCTTCGGCTCTTTCCAGTTGGACAGGAAGCTGGCGGCTGGTCTTCAGCGTACGCGCAACTTCACTGGCAGAAATTCCTGCCGCTTCTCGGATGGCGCGAAGCCAGCCCTTCTGCGGGCGCGGGTTCTTTGCGGCCGCACGAAATGGCTTCAGCGTGCGATCCAGTTGCTTTAAGCGAAGATTGCGGAATTCATCGCGCATGGCTAGTCACCGCTGACGATGGAGCGAGGGATGGAGTTGGATGAACATGTATAAATAGTCACTTGTCGAATAATGACTATCTATAAATAGACATTATTTATGCGAATGTCAAGTCATACATTGACACATTTTGCTAAGGCGGTCCAATGGTTCAGAGCCCGACGGCACATCTGCAAAATGCGTCTAAATGCCAACTTCCGCATGCTTAAGATACTAAAGGAGATGCCAGCCTCGGAGAGACTTTCGAACGAGCATGGCTCAGTCCCCCTCCCACCATGCGTTCCCAGACAACCGGATCAACCGGGAGCGCAGTCGTGCGACCCGTGCGCAGATTCACGAATCCACCGTGGTACGACAGTCGCCCATATCGGAATAGGCGCGCAACCATCGCCAACGCCTGGTAGGCGAGCGTTTGGTTCACAAACGGCCCCTGCCGCTCCAACGCTTCCAGCGCGCTGCACGGGGGAAGTCTGTCCTTCTTGTCGAGTTTCGGGTTAATGAGCTCAGGGAAGAGTTCGGGAGCCGTCGGCCCTCTATCTTGTATTACTGGAACATGCTCACGCCGACCGGCTTCATCCAAGCAATCAACTACTTTCAGGAGGCAACGAAAAGGGATCCGAACTATGCGCTGGCTTATGCCGGGCTGGCGGATTGCTATACGGTGCTTCCCATGATCGGCGATTCGCCTCCCAGGGAGTCGTTCCCAGGTGCGCAGACAGCAGCGGCACGAGCTTTGGAATTGGATGATGCACTCGCCCAAGCCCACGATTCCGATGCGCGAATCAAGTTGTTTTACGAGTGGAACTGGGCTGAATCTGAGCGACAGTCTGTGCGCGCGATTGCGTTGAACCGGAACCTGGCGGGTGCGCATGTTCGCTATGCCCATCTTTTGTCAAATATCGGACGGCACCAGGAAGCGCTTGCCCAAGCGGAACGAGCCCGTGAGCTCGATCCGCTCTCTTTGATTACTAATGCGCTGTTTGGAATGTTCCTTTTTCAGGCGCGCCAGTACGATGCGGCTGTCGAACAGCTGCAGAAGACGATAAAAATGAACCCGCATTTCTGGGTCGGCCACCTCCACCTGGGAAAGGTTTACGAGCAGAAGGGGATGTATCAGGCAGCAATTGAAGAGTTTACAAAAGCCCGCGATCTTTCCGAGGGGAACTCGGAGACGATTGCTTCGCTGGGACACGCGTACGCAATATCTGGCGGGCGAGATGCGGCGCGAAATGTGCTTGAAGAATTGAAGCGCCAATCGCAGAAGAGCTACGTCCCTCCATACAACATCGCCATGATCTATGCCGGTCTAGGCGAAAAGGACCACGCGCTGGACTGGCTCGAAAAAGCGTACGAGGCTCGAGACGTGCATATGATATTTCTAAAGATCGATCCCAAGTGGGACACCTTCCGTACGGACTCCCGCTTTCGGGACTTGTTGGAGCGTATGGGATTCGACCGGGGACATCAGTAAGAGCAGTTCGTTGGCAACGGAGCGCGACTGACGATTCGTGTTCCTCTTCTAGTGAATGTGCTTATATACCCGCGGACGTCGTGAAATTCGGAGACGACCTTGAACTCGACCGCAACTCCTATCCGCGACCAACTTCCTTTCTACGGTCATCGAGCTACTGCAACACGGACACGACTCCCCAAACAGGTGTGTTGGTCAAACGCTTACGGACAAATTTGAGGCGGCTCGTTCAGTGAAGTGTACTTGAACTCGTGGACGGACTTAGCAAGGTTCCATTTGTCAGACACAGACTGGTATCCGACTAGGGATTTTGAGCGAAATCAAGAGTAGAGTCGAGAACAGGCGCAGTAACTGTAGTCTCCCGGTGGTTAGTCGACTGGGCTTTCGCCTCGTCACCTCAGTCCGGTTTGGCTTGGTCCTGTTTCCTGTTCCCGCTCATCGAACCGGACTGGCAGTTTTCCCGCATCCGGCTCTCGGAAAAGACTCACGCGTTCGCCCACGGATGGTTCGCGGTCCGGTGTGGCAACTGGACCAAGCCATACACAGAGTTCAGAGACGCCTCCGGAAAACGTTTGTATGCCGGCCGCGGCTCTTTGTGTTTGTCGCATAACCACCGACGCAGCCTCCGGCGGGCGTGTAAGTCGACCGCACTGTAGGCTTTGCTGACTGGCCCCAGACAGAAGTAGTTGGCCCAGCCAATCATCATCCGATTGAGCCTGTCCACGACGGTCTTCGAATCTTGCCAGACTTTGTCACGTCCGGTTTCGTCGCTGATCGCTCGACAGATACGCTGCACTCGTTTCTTCGAAGGTGTCGTGCCTAGGTAGACTCGGCCCCTCTTCATCGAGTAACCCCGCCCGAACGTGTAGCCAGAAAATCAAACTTCTCTTTCGGCAGGTAACAGACCCGCGTCTTCTTCTCGTTCACCGTCAGTTTCAGCTTCGACATCATCGCCCGCATCTCGGCCAGAGCTTTGTCCGCTCCAACTCGACAGCAGATGACGAGATCATCGGCATAGTTCACGATGTACGCTTTCCAACGCTCCTCGTGCCCGAGTTTCTTCCACCCCAGCACGAACCGTCGCATGTACAGATTGCTGAACAGAGGACGGATCGGAGACCCTTGGGGAGTAGCTCGACCTTCGTCCCGATTGCGCGTACTCCGATGTTTGTTCCCACGCTCGTCGGTTTCCTCGACCGGTGCTTCCAGCCACATCTTGATCAGATGCAGCATCGCTCCGTCGACGACCCTGCGAGCCACCGACTTCATGAGCTCGGCATGGGGAACACTATCAAAGTAGCTGCTGAGATCCGCATCAACGATCTGCCCATGTCCCGTCTTGATCAGCTTGTGGACGTGCTGTACTGCGTCCAACGCGCTGCGGTCCGCCCGATAGGCATATTGCTCCTTCGGCAGGTCGGCCTCGAAGATTGGTTCGAGTACCAGCATGGCCGAGGTCTGCGCAACCCGATCCCGGATTGTCGGTATGCCTAACGGTCTCTGCTTCCCATCCGGCTTGGGTATGTAGACCCGTCGTACAGGAAGTGGTTGATAGGTTCGACTTTTCAGCTCTTGCGCCAGTTCGTCCAACCACCGTTCCCTGCCGTACGCTTCGATGTTCTCGAATGTCTGGTTGTCC
This sequence comes from uncultured Acidobacteriaceae bacterium, assembly GCA_963768265.1. Classification (GTDB taxonomy): domain Bacteria; phylum Acidobacteriota; class Terriglobia; order Terriglobales; family Acidobacteriaceae; genus Sulfotelmatobacter. Next base: position 9,764 of record CAVYHM010000037.1, on the reverse strand, counting down.
ACTCCCGCAGCTCCGCCGTTGGCTTTACAGCGTTCGTAGGCATAGGCCAGAACATCTTTCCGATACACCTTGTCGTACAGCGCATGGAAACGAAAGTTGGGCGATTCCTTCGCTTTTGCGTGCAACGCCGTCTGCAACTTCTGAACACTGAATGGAGTTGTTAGGCTCATCGCCAATCCCTCGGTCCTTTGTCGCTTCTTGCGTTCGTCTTTAACAGAGGCCCCTTCCCTCCACCGGCATTACCCGGCTTCATCGGTCGTACGAGCCTCTCCGCCACCCCATACGGCCCGGCCTGTCTCTCGCGAGTTGCCAGTTGATCGATACCATGATCACCGCTGGGGCTTCCCGTGTTGCCTCTGGTCTCCTATGCGTACATGCCATCGCCATTACCCCGGCAGGTTCAATGGAGCTTGTTCGCTCGTCGGTCTCCATTGCCAGCGGCCTTTCCCGTGTAACAGTAAGGTCGGCTCCTGCAATTATTTTTCCGGGGCCTGCTCAGCGTTCACTCACGTTACGGCCTGCACGCTCGCGGAGTCGCCAAGCGACCCTTTACACCGAGAGCTCCGACAGCTTTGTTGCCTCCGCTGCCGCCTCGATTGCTACCGGGTGGAGCGAACCAGTTCCCGGGCGGGAGTTGCACCCGCTGGAGTCCAGCGCCTTTCACGGCGCACTGTTTCGCCAATCATCCGGCAGTACAGTCATTAGGCCTGCAGCCCCCCCACTCATTAAAGCCCATTTCATTCAGAAGGGCGCGAAAACGGAGATCTACGTATAGCCGATCAGCAATGTGGGCGTAGGGTGAGAAGATAAATAGGCACTCGGGATCACGCCGGTTGAAAGCTTCGCGTGCATGGCCGATTGCATCGTCCTCTCTTGATGCTGCAGAGGCTACAACGGCAAGCGGTGCTGGGGCAATATATTGGCGACGTGCCCGAGCTAGCATTTCTGCGTAAATCGCATCTGCATCCGCGGTCCTGCCGCAATCTGCTAAGGCCAGCACTGAAAGACTTGAGGCGAATGCAACATCCTGGAATCCTCCCGCCACAGTCTTGAGCTCAGACGCGTGAAAGTTCGGAGAGACTACGCAGATGCTATCCGGGCTCGTGACCTGAAAGCTCTTCCGCCGATGGAGCTCCGGTCTGCCGTAAGTGCCACGATCCCACGCACATCTCCCCTCCGCTTTGCCATCTGTAAGACATTGATTCTAAAACTATTTACACAACTCTGAGCAGCAAGATTCGTTGCGCAAGCAGTGGCATCAATTCTTGAGACATGGCTTTTACTCCTTAAACGGAAAGGCAGGTTTCCAGGCCTCACAATTCCCTGAGAAATTTGAGGGTTATGCTTCAGGTTGAATCCCTGGAGTCCCTGTAAAACCCTGTAGGAACAACGTGATACGTGAGGCTTCTTGCCTGCGCTCACAGCGATAGCGCATAATCCCCCAAGAAAGTTGGGGGAATATGTAATGCCAGGACCTTATAAAGATGCCGCCCGACGGCTCCATGAAATAGCCCAATCCCAGCAGGGCTTCTTCACCACCAAGCAAGCCACGCGGTCGGGGTTCGCCGAGAGGACGCACTCCTACCATGTGAACGCCGGAAACTGGATTCGTGAACACCGCGGGATCTACCGCCTTGCTGATTTTCCCGCTCCGGAGCGCCCGGACCTGATGCTGTGGTATCTCTGGTCCCAAAATCGGCAAGAAGTGCCGGAAGGCGCCTACAGCCATGACACGGCTCTTAGTCTTCATGAACTATCGGACGTCATGCCTTCGAAGCTGCATATGACTATGCCGAGAAAGTTTCGCCGGAACAGCACGATTCCAGAGATCCTGGTGCTCCACCGGGCGCACCTCGACCCCGGCGAAGTTCAGGAAATGTACGGGATCCGCGTGACGCGTCCGCTCCGAACCATCGTGGATCTACTGCGCAGCGGACACGTGGACCGGAGCCAACTGAAGCTAGCCGTCGACGAAGCCCTACGCCGTGGCCTCATCGGAACCAGAGAAATCGATCGCATGCCGGACGATAAACTGCAACGTTCGCTTCGCGAACTGGCCGGGCAGCCCGCGTGATAGACAAGGCGAAATCCTACAAGACCGCCGGCGCCTTTCGTGCCGCGCTCGAAACTCGGCTGCAGACTCGCGCGCGCGCGCAAGGCACTGACCTGCTGCGCCTGCGCCGGCAAGTGGCGTTCGACCGCTTCCTGGCGCGAATGTTCTCGCAGGGACCGAAAGCGACGTATCCATGGGTACTGAAGGGCGGCTACGCCATGGAGTTGCGGATGCATTCCGCGCGGACGACCAAGGACATCGACTTGACGCTGCACGATGGCACACGTCTCTCCAAAAATGCGAAAGATCGGGGTGAACAGGTGCGTGCCCTGCTCCAGGAAGCGGCGGCAACGCCCTTTGACGACTATTTCGAATTCCTCGTCGGAGAAGCGAGAGAGGACCTGGACGGAGCTCCGGAAGGGGGCAGCCGGTATCCCGTGCAAGCACGAATGGATGGACGAGACTTTGCGCGCTTTCACGTCGACGTCGGTGTTGGAGACGAAGTGCTCGAGCCTCTGGAGGTTGTCACCGGCGAAGACTGGCTTGGCTTCGGGGGCGTAGCGCCGCTGTCTTTCCCGATCATTTCGGCGGAGCAGCAATTTGCGGAAAAGCTTCATGCGTATACGCTGCCCCGAGGTGAGCGCCTAAACACCCGAACCAAGGACCTTATCGACATGGTGCTGTTGATCAGGGGAGAAACGCTCGACAAAAGCAAAACCGCTGCAGCTATCCGTGCAACGTTCAAGAAGCGAGCGACCAACGACGTGCCCAAGGAACTTGAACCACCGCCAGCAGAATGGGAACCGGTGTTCGATGCGCTGGCGAAGGAGTGCAATCTGGCGATGGAACTTCGAGAAGGATTTGAATTAGTACGCGAATTCACGAAAAGCCTGGAGACGTAAGAGCGCGGAAACGGCGTGACATGAAAATTGTCAGAAGCAGCCACGATATCCGCGAAGAGCCAGACTGCGTACGGCGCATTCAGCACGATAGTCTTAGTTGCAAATGAGTCATATGAATTTCTTGCGAAAACGCCATCGTCGTCTTTGCGGTCTCTTCCTTGTTCTGCTGCAACTCAGCTTCGCGCAAGAGGTCAGTTTCCGTATCACGCCTCTACGTCCGGTGGAGGAGTTGCGCGCACAAGCGCTCAAGGAGCAACCACCGCACGAGCAGGGGACTTTCCTCAAACCCGATCTGGTGGAGTTAGTCAAACTGGATCTCACGATCAAGCTCGACATCCGCTACGCGACCACGAACAATTTTCTGGGTACGCCCGTATACACCCAGGCACGGGCTTTCCTTCAACGGCCGGCGGCGGAAGCATTGCTTCGCGCCCATCACGAACTCCAGGCTCAGGGATACGGTCTGATCATCCACGATGGCTACCGCCCGTGGTACGTCACGAAAATCTTCTGGGACGCCACGCCCGACGACAAAAAGATTTTTGTCGCCAATCCGGAAGAGGGCTCCAAGCACAATCGCGGATGCGCCGTGGACCTGTCCTTATACGATTTGAAAACTGGCAAGGAAGTGAAGATGCCCAGTGGCTACGACGAAATGAGCGATCGCGCCTTTGCCGACTACGCCGGCGGCACGCCCGAGGAGCGCGCTCGACGTGCTCTCCTGCGCCAAGCGATGGAAAAACAGGGCTTCACGGTTTACCCACAGGAGTGGTGGCACTTTGATTATAAGGATTGGAAACAGTACCCAATCCTCAATGTGAAGTTCGAAGATCTCGGACAGAGATGTTGCTACAGATCAGCGCGGAGGAACGTCGATCAATTTCGGCAACATCCAGCGATTGATCAGCCGCTCATATGTCGGTTCCGGTAGTTGTACCAGCAGTGGCTTGCGTGCCGGATCGAGCCAGGTAAGCAAGGTCTCCAGGTCGGTTGGTGGCATGGCAGTGCACCCGGCCGTGCCCTGGTCGTGGCTATGCCAAATGTGGAGAAAGACGCACGAGCCTCCGCCTGGCTCGGGTCGGTTCATGTCGCCCGTAACAGTGCGGTTGTGATCTACGACGATCCCCCGGCGGTACGACTCACCGACGTCACGCATGTGCTCGGAGCTTTTCCAGTCGGGAGCGATGATTGAGCGGTCCACGATGCGGTTATAGTACTTCGAGCCAGGGTCGTCGACGCATTCGATCGATGAGGTCAGGTTCAGATAGGGCATCTTCAATCCCCGGAGTGGCTCAGAATCGTAGCCGAATGCGGCGCCCAGCGTGAAGACGCCCGCAGGCGATGTGCCGTCTCCTTCTCGCTTGACCGGGTCGGCTGCTGAGCGGACCGTGGCATCAGAGGTCGCCATAACGCCGATGCCCCACCCTAATCCATTCTTGCCGACGACAATCGAGATCGGCTCGCCCACGGGACGCCACTTTTCATGCGTAGTCGCGCGCTCATACCGCTGCAACCGTCCTTCGACTGTATTCCAACTCGGAGTTGTGACCACGATTATCTGCGTGGAACGCGCGAGCACATCAGGCTTCAAAGTGCCGGCCTGAGCCGGGGTAGACACACACCAGCCGACGATCGACTGAACAACAAGGAAAACGGACACGGGTTTCATCAACAGCAGTGTAAGGCTATCGATCACGGCGGTGCCATCCGGAAGAATCCACAGCCTCACACGTGCGAACAAGTTGGGGCGGCGGGCCCTATACCGCCCGACATGTTAGAACGATTGTGAGAATCGGGCCTCCAGGAACTCACCCAGCTTGGCCGTAGCCCTGAACTGAGGAATAGGATCCAGTTCCTTGAACGCGGAAGTAAACGCGTTGGAAAGACTCCAGATGGTCCGCGGCCGGAATTCCGCGTATTTCGGCTCGAAGTACAGGTCATGCACGGTTCGGGCGAGGTGCTTGGGGGCTTCCAGTCTGCCCTCGACAAATGCCTCGTAGATGACAACTTTCGCCGTGACGTCGGTGAGTTCGCTTTTCTGCCACGCTTCCACCTGCTTTCGCATCGGTTCGAAGTTTCGCTGCATCCGGTCAACCCCGACTGAGATACAGTCGATGAGTGAGAACGACTTCGAGTGTTTCGCTAGGACCGGCGTAAACGCGCCTGGAACATTGTTTCCAAGTGTAGCCCTCGCAACCGACCCAGACTGATCACAAGACTTGCTCAATGAAGCGGCCGAAAGGAGCGAGTGATGCCATTCGCAATCATCGTTGATCGGATGATGACCAAACCATAGCTTGCAATGCAGATCATCCATTCCTTGTTTTGGCCATGGTTATGGTTCGTACTGGACATCTAGGAGAGCGCAGTGGGGAGCGATTGTTTAGCGTGGCACGGCCTCTCACGACGGACGGCCGATAAGGGCAACGGTCCGATAGCGGGCTGCGACGTTCTCATTGCGCTCAAAGCGCCGGAAGAGGCTTCGCAGTTCGATTTCCAGCCGTCGACCTTCACCGCTTGTGCGTAACGGCACGTACGATCCGGAGAATACGAGCCCAGTGAATGAGGAAAACCGACGGCGCGACAAGAGCCAACCGGAGTTCTTCGCGTAAGGAAACTCCACTTGCGGGTATTTGTAGAGATACTTCATGTAGGAGTGCGAAGGAGTGCTGTCGAGATAGAAGTAGTATTCCTTCGCGTCCTCGCCGCGATTGCCTTCGTTGCCAGTTAGACCGAAAATCCGTTCTTTCAGAATCGGATCACGCTCGTTCCACAGTGCGAGGGCAAAGCAAATCAACTGCCGGCGGTCACTGATTCCGGCCAAGCCATCTTCATTCCAGCGATACGCACGTGAACGGGCATGATCGTGTGGGAGATATTCCCAGGCGTTCACGTGCGGGCTGTAGTCTTCACGCACTGTGCCCCATGCACGTTCGCTGACGTAAGGCCCCCCCAGCGCTTCCAATGCTTCTTGCGAGTGCGCGATTCGGCCAGCCGAATTTCCTCATTTGTCATGACAGGTTTTCGTATTTCAAATCAGGATTAGCTAAGAAGCGAAATCATCCGAAACTTGCAAATCGCCGCACCGAGGGCCAAGTCCGGTATCGTTCACCGGGTCGTCGATGCCTGGATCGCCATGTAGAAACCGGAACGGCAAATCGTGGACAAGATCAAGGTGCCAGTCGTTTCTGGACAATGTGGTGTGGACGTTGCTACTCACATCTGCTCCTGCTTCTCCTCGATTTCGATCGCGTGGCCATCAGGTTGGTGGAACATTGTCCGTCTCTGAATCTGCTGTCAGGGAGATTTGCTCCCGGTTTAAGTATTCCCGTTCGGAACCTCACCTGGTGTAACAACCGAGTCCGTGAACCGATAGCGACCGTCAGACAGAGGCTAGAATCTGGAAACTAAACTAGAATCTGCTCCCGTCGTCATATGAATCGCCAGACTCCCGTCATGCACGGACCCGAGAAGCCACAAGTTGCCGGATGACGGCACAACTCCAGCCCACAGCAGATCACAAGGAAATCCGCCCTTGATTGGGCTGGGACTGGATGCGACTGTCCAACTGGTCCCATCCAGTGCAAGAGCAGTGTCATCTGGTGCCCCGATCCGTCGGCCACGAAGTAGGAACCAAACGCCCAGATGTCATTTGCCGAATTGGCCGTCAATCCCAGCAGACGGCTCGACTGATTCGCACCATTCGGCCCAACATTCGGACTCGGTACCACAGCCCAACTCGTGCCGTCAAAGTGCTCGATCAACGTCAGCGTGGCAGCCTGCTTGGGAGGCGCGACCGGCGGGGAAAAGCCTACCGCCCACACATCGTTCGGCGCCAGCGCCAGCACGGCGTTCAACTTGTTTGTGCCCTCGCCTACGTTTGGAGTAGCCACTCGCTTCCCGGTCGCGCCATCCCAATGCATTGCTGAGGTGTCAATTTTGTCTGAACCGTTGAATCCCACAGCCCAGGCATCATTCGCCGAGTCGGCGGACGCACCAAACAAGAACTGATGGTTCGATTCGAGCGTTGTCGCCGTCCATGCCGTGCCGTTCCAGTGCTCGAAAAGGGACGAGACCAAGCCAGTACCGAGGTTAACGAGGCTGCCGATTGCCCAAACGTCATTGGCTGAGCTAGAGGTCATAGCGAAGACATCCGCCCGGTCTTTCTTCCCGAACTTAGGGCCCGGAAACAGGCTCCACTTGGTTCCATTCCACTGCTCGATCACCTGCCCCGGATGTGGTCCGTCAGTTACGTTTCCCGCCGCCCATGCCAACGTGGGCGAAATCGCGACCACCCCCTGCAGAAAGCTGTTGTTGTCGCCTTTGATCATCGGAGCGGGAAACGCTGTCCACGTGGTGCCATCAAAGTGGATCGTCGACTGCCCTACCGCCCAAATATCGTTGGGAGAAGACGCCGACGCCGCAAGAAGTTCGCTGTTGGAGTTCTTGTTCGGGGTTGGGACCACCTGCAAAATCGAGCCTGTCGCCGTTTGTCCCTGTACAGGCGAGTCTTGAAACAAGGCAACCGTCAATCCGAAAAGCATTACCACGCCAAATGTAAGTTTCACAATTGCACCTGAGTAGTGCGGAATTTATATGTGTCGGATTTTGACCTTCACTAGTTGATAACTGGCACCAGCCGGCTTTTATTCCGTACTCCGCATTAGCTTTTCAAACGACGCTTTAGGAGCATGCGAACTTTTCCCAGACCATCTTCCTGAGTGTCGAAGGTTACCTAGAGGGTTGGAGTTTGCGGTCGGAGAAACGGATTAAACTGCCACAACAACCGTTCCCGAGGTCCGGCTAACACAAGGCAGTACATATCCAGCATTTTTCTGCTCAGCCGTCAGCCCAGCTTCGACGTCCATCTCGACGGTGCCGCTTAGAACTCGCGTAGCGCATGTGCCGCATAGGCCCTGGCGGCAGCCAAAGGGTATCTTTACACCGTTTTTCTCCGCCAGATCGAGTAGAGTGCACCCAGCGGAAACCTGACAAACCTTCTGCGAGTGAAGGAACACGACGGTATTAACCGCGCGGGCTTCGGGTGGATGGAACTCCGTGGGCCGTTTGGTTTCCCCGAAACTCTCCTGCAGGATCCGTTCTTCCTTAACGCCTAGAGTCAAGAGAACGTGGCGCGCGTTGTCCATGAACCCCTTGGGACCGCAGAGAAAGAAAGTGGGTGAATTTAGATCAGTCACGTACTGATAGACAAATTCTTCAGTCAGGCGCCCTCTGCACCCCTTCCAGGTTGGATCCAGCTTCGACAGGCACACTTCATACTTGAAGTTGGGAAGAGACCTTCTAAGCATCACCAGCTCGTTTTCGAAAATGATGTCTGCACGGGTGCGCACACATTCGGATCAACTTGACTCCGCGGGAGCAAGCAGCGCTAAAAAGGGCACAGGCAGTTAATCCGGAAGCCTACCAGTCCTATCTCAAAGGGCGCTACTTCTGGAACAAACGAACGCCGGATGGTTTGAAAGCCGCACTGGCCTATTTCAACCAGGCCATCGAAGAGGACCCGAAATACGCCAAAGCCTACTCTGGCTTAGCCGACACGTATGCATTGTTAGGAGATTGGCAGTATGGGGTGATGAGCATGAAGGAGGCGCTCCCCAAAGCGAAGGCCGCTGCCATCAAAGCTCTGGAACTGGACAGTTCGCTGAGCGAAGCTCACACCTCACCCCAACCCTGCTTCGCGCCCTCGGTCACACCGTTTTCCACTATCGATCACCCCACATGCTCGTGCACTTCCTCCTCCACTTCTGTGCCGACTCCCGTCTTCAACACCTCTCCCTCGCTCCATTCAATTTGCATATGGCCCGCGTCCACCGCGCCAGCGGCTTCCTTCTGACGGCCTTTTCGAACGCGCGCCCCCAATCCTCTGTTCTGCTCCACTCAACTCACCAAGGGCGCGCCTCCGAAAAAGCACTAGCGTCATCCAGGAGTTTCTGGAATCGATTCACACAAGTCCGGCTCACTGTTATCGATGCGCCAGCAGAAGCAACAGTCATCAGGGTTACGAAATATTTGACTTTAAACCCGGAGTTCGCTCAATGCTTCTTCCACATTGCAAACGCCTTTTGCATGCGCGGATCGGTAAAGAGTTTCACGCAAACCTCGCGCTCGACCGGCCCAGCTACCACACATTGCAGGTCGGTCCGTCGGGCTAACTCTTTCGCCGGGATCCTAATCTGTGAAACGAACCGGCCCGCATCGGCAATCGTGGCACCGAAGACCAGTCGGTCTAGGCCCGACCAAAGAGCGCAGGCCATGCACATCGCGCACGGCTCGCACGTCGTATACAGGGTGTAGCCCTTGAGGGATCCCGAGCCCAGCTTTGCGCAAGCGAGTCGAATTGTCAGGGTTTCGGCATGCGCGCTGGGATCGTGGTCGGGACCCACGCGATTCACCGCGCGCATCAGCCGCTCACCGGTAGCCGAGCTTACAATGTCTGCGCCGAACGGCATCGGATGATCGGTGCTCAGCGTCTCCGCCGTGAAGGCAGCCACGGATCGCATCCGCTCGCGATCAATTGCGCTCACGCCATCCGCAGCCAACGAGTGTGTGGCCAGAATCCCTGTGCTGAAGGACGCCGCGCCAGCCTGCACCAGAAAACTCCGCCGATTTACATTCATGCGCTTGTCTCGATAGCGGCCGTGCAGAAATCATACAGCCTGGGCATTTCCCTAACCAGAAACGACCGGCTCGCTTGTGATGAATCACTGACCACAAGGCGTCTGGGGAGTCAGCGAGATTTCATTTGTCCGACTACAGACTTGTGGCCCGGCATAACTTCCGGATTGCTC
>CAVYHM010000036.1:0-26388 GCA_963768265.1 uncultured Acidobacteriaceae bacterium | reverse complement strand
GGCGCCGATGCCTGGTTTACGGCGGAGTCGGATGGGGATCCTTCCGTCGGGAACGCAGTGTCCGCATTGTGGCGGGCCGAAGTTCGATAAAGAAACCGATATCTTCGATGTGTGGCTCGAATCGGGAGCGAGTTATCTCGCGCTGTTGGATGACGAGCCGAGCTATCCGTGGCCTTCGGATCTTTACCTCGAGGGAGGAGATCAGTACCGCGGGTGGTTTCAGTCTTCCCTGCTCTGCGCCATGGGAACGCATGCGACGCCTCCGTATAAGGGCGTCGTGACTCCAGGGTGGACGCTCGACGAAAAGGGCCAAGCCATGTCGAAGTCACGCGGCAATGACGTCGATCCCGTCGACATCTCGGGGCGGCTGGGAGGCGAGGTGGTGCGGTTGTGGGTCGCCTCGGTCGACTTCCGCGAAGACGTAGTTGGGTCGGAAAAGCTGATGCAGCGCGTGGCGGAGAACTATCGGGAGATTCGCAACAAACTGTTTAAGAATGCGCTGGGAAATCTGTACGATTTCGATCCGCAGGCCCATGCGGTACCGTATGAGAGGCTGGAAGCGCTCGACCAGTACATGTTGCGCCAGACCTGGGCTCTGACCCGCGACGTGCGGAAGTGGTATGACGAATTTGCGTTCCATAAGATCTACCACCGGGTGAATCATTTCTGCGTGGTAGATCTGAGCGCGTTCTATTTCGATGTCATCAAGGACCGGCTTTACACCTACGCTCCCAATTCTCCGGGGCGGCGCTCGGCGCAGACTGCGGTATGGAGGATCTGCGAGGCGATGACGCGCCTGCTGGCCCCGATTCTGAGCTTCACCTGCGAAGAGGTTTGGGGGCACTTGCCCAAGACCTCAGGACGACCCGAGAGTGTGCATCTGGCGCAGTTTCCCGATGCCGGAGAGGTGCTGGGAAGCACTGCAGCCCCGGAAGATGACCCGCAGGGCCCGAGCGACTGGACTACCTTGCTCGCTGTGCGGGAACTGGCGATGAAGGCTCTCGAGGAAGAAAGAAATACCAAACGGATCGGCAAGAGTCTGGAGGCGCAGCTCGTTATCACGGCTGCTGAGCCAGCCTATTCCGTTTTGAAGCGCTACGCGGATCAGCTTCGTTATCTGTTCATTGTTTCGACGGTCACGCTGGCGCAAGGCTCTGGCAACGGTACGGGCGGCGTGCACGTTGAGGTGAAGAAGGCCGACGGCGCCAAGTGCGATCGGTGCTGGAACTATTCGACGCACGTTGGGGAAGACAAGACGTATCCGACGGTTTGCGAGCGCTGCAGCGCGGTACTGAAGGAACTCGAGGGCTAAGAAAAACGGCTACAACAAAAACTGAATGGCTGCCAACCGCGCTCGCGCTGCTCACTTCTTCATTGCACTACTTGTAATTCTCATCGACCGCTGGACCAAGCGGCTCGTGGCCACGCGCATCGCGCTGTACACACACATTCAGATTATCCCGGGATTCTTTCGGCTCACCCACACCGAGAATACGGGCGCGGCTTTCAGTTTGTTCGCGGATTCGCCAGCACACTGGAAGACGGCGCTGCTGATCGGGTTTTCAGTGGTGGCGATGGTGATTGTCTCGGTACTGCTGTGGAAGCAACGGCAGGCGCTGACCATGACGGGAATCGCGCTCTCGCTGATTCTGGGCGGGGCTGCGGGAAATCTCTGGGACCGTGTGTTGAGCGGGCGCGTCGTCGATTTCTTGCTCTTCTATGTCGGGCGGTACCAGTGGCCCGTTTTCAATATGGCGGATAGCGCCATTGTTGTGGGTGCGGGACTTCTGGTCGTGGAGATCCTGTTCAGCTCGCCCAAGGGCGTTGAGCATGAGTCCTGACACTCCGTGGTGAGGCTCGAGTGCCGAGGCGCAGCGGCTGAAGGCGTGTCGATATAGAGCACCTGCAGCGCGCCTGAACAACTAGCGGAAAAACGCGCACAAAGACCTACGGCGACCCTCAGTCGCTAAAGCGCACAATCATTTGCAAGTCTTAACGGCACGACTTGAAGTCGTGCCCTTCCCAAACCACCAGCGTCGAACCACTTACGTTCGTCACCCACGTTAGCGGAGATCCAACTGGCCTGCCCCCACGTGAGCGTGCAGGCGATATTTTCCCGGTCCAGTGTGGTCGAAGGAACGGAAGAGCCCGCCCTTGTTTACACTGAAGGCGGCCGCATCCAGTTCACCGGAGCTGACGGACGCATCCACATGAGAATAGTCGTCTGGCTCCCCGACCTCGACGGTGAGCTGGCCGAAGCTCAGTTCCACATCCTTGTCGCCGGTCACGCCCCGGACATCCAGTTGTCCGGCAAACATGCGGACGTGAAGCCCGGAGGATTTGGGCACCTCGACTGTGAGCTGGAAGTTATTGTGCGGGCACTCCGTCACGCGCAACTCGGCTTCGCTCCCAGAGGTTTGAAGGCGGACCCTCACATTTTCGTTGGTGGGATGGTAGGAAACTCTTAGCACACTGTCTTCCCGGCCGATGAGCGAGACTCCACTCGGACAAAGATGCGTTCGAACCTGACCATTGGGAGCGAACTTTGCCTCAATTGGGCTCCTGCCGATTTCGTCGATTCTGGTGTCCTGGGCAAAGAGCAAAGCGGGGGTCAGACACAACATGGCGAACAGGATGGCTTTCATGGGCAGACCTCCGGTGCAGCACGACCCTGAAAGAGTTACGCATGTGGTGGGAGCAAAGTTCCCGAGACTGGTCCAGTTTACGGCGCGCCGTAGAGCTGTTTATAAACGCTGGCGTTCCGCATGATGGCCTGCACGTATTCCCGGGTTTCGGTGAACGGGATGGACTCGACAAATTCCGGTGCGTCGCGGTATTTGCCCTGACCCAGCCATTCCACGACGCGATCGGAGCCCGCGTTGTAGGCGGCGAGGGCGTATTCGAACGATCCGCCGAACTGGTCAACCATGCCCCGGAAGTAGCGGGTTCCGAGTTGCAGGTTCACCGGCGCCGTATATAACTGGCTGGCGTTATAGCGATTGAGTTTTGCCTGGTGCGCGACGAGCTTCCCGGTCTTGGGCAGCAACTGCATCAGGCCCACGGCATTGGCGCGCGACACCGCGACGGGATTGAACTCCGATTCCTGGCGAATGAGCGAAGCAACCAGGTAGGGATCGAGACCGTTGGCCACGGAGAATTTTTTCAGGTCGGTCCAGTACGGCCGCGGAAACAACGCCTCCCAGAACTCGCGCGGCAGAGTCGGGATATCGACGGCGAAGTAGCTGGGCACGGAATGCTTCATGACCTCGATGGCGCGATCGTAATGTCCGGTCTCGGTGTAGAGGCGAGCGGTCTCGGCCGGACCCCAGTTGCCGCCGTCGGCGCTCGCGGCGGCCTGCAGTTCGCGAACGGCCAGGTCCACCAAACCACCGTTGCCCAGCAGTTCCGCCTTTTGGAGGTGGAGGTCTTCGGCAGGCGGCTCAGCCAGCGTTACCTTATCGCCGTGCTCGAGCGGCGGAACGCGATCCAGCAGTGGATACTGACCCAAAGGCGTGGTTCCCTCGGGCAGTTTAGCCAGGCGCTGCCGTCCCAGTTCGGCGTAGTAGTAGTTGCGATAACGATCGGAAAGTTTCTGATAGTAAGCCCGCGCCATCTCCGGCTGGTTGTCTTCCTCGGCAAGCCGCGCACGCCAGTAGAGGGCAGCCGAGGTTTCGTTGCCGGCTGGGTACAGAGCAATCTGTTCTTCGAATTCTTTTTTCGCTTCTTCGTTGCGTCCCTGGCGCAGGGTCAGCCACGCGGCCTTCCAGTGAGCGTAGGAGGACCGATTTCCATTGGGAAAGCGCTGCTGCAACTCACGGTATGCGTCAAGGGCCTGGTCGTATTCGTGATGGACCAGATGGAGATTTCCCACCGAGAGCAGGGCGGCTTCGAGCCACTGGCTGGTGGGAGCAAGCGAACGCAATTCGTCGACGGTGTGGTAAAACGTTTCGTTCTCGTCCGACGACCACGCCACTTCGCCGAGAATGTAAAGGCGTTGCGCGTTCTGTTCGGCGGTAACGCCGGGCAGGGTCGTTAGTTCAGCCTTGGCCTCGCGGTTGCGTCCAGCACGATGCAAAGCGTCGGCCAGCGCCAATCCCGCCGCCGGGCGCCCTTCGGCTCCGGCTAGAGTGGCGAGATCGCGGTACTCGTCGGCGGCATCGTTGTAGCGGCGTGCCTTCAACAGCAAGTCACCGCGTGAGCGGTGTTGAGCCGGAGTGGCGGCCGGCACCTGCGGCAGCTTCCTCAATTCCTCATAGGCGGAGTCAGCATCGGGAGAGGTCGGCATGTTGTAGTAAACATTTTGCAGCGCCGCTGCCGCCTTCTCTGGTTGACCCAGGGCTGCGTATGCTCGGCCCAGGGTAAGTTCCAGGTCCGAGTGAGCGGGCAGTCGGTCGTGTTCGAGGAGAGGAGCAGCCTCCGAGGCCCTGCCTTCGGTCAGCAGAGCCCCGGCGTAGGTGACGTCGGCATCGCGTACCAGCAGGGAGTCCGGATACGATGTGGCAAAGTTCGCCAGTGCGGCCAGGGCTTCCGCCTGGCGTCCGGTCTGCAGGTAGCAGGTTCCGAGATAGTAGGCAACATAATCGCCGAGATCACCCGCGAGCGGCTTGGCGCGGTTCAGCGGATCAATGGCCTTGGCGTAATCGTGATCTTGTACGCGCGCATATCCGACAGCCAGCCAGGCCAGCGCGCCGGCATCTTCCTTGGCGTGAGCCCGCGCGTAGGCCTCAACTCCGGCGTAGGCAGCGGGACTGCGATCCTCGAGCAACTGCTGAGCCATAGGACGCAGAGTGGTAGAAGCGACGAAAGCATTCCGCATGCGGCGGATGCGCGGAGAGACGGGACGCTTGCGCCGCTTCGCACTGGCAGCATGAACCTTGCTCGGGGCGGCGGCCTTCTTGGGAGAAGTCTTGCGGGCGGCAGTTTTGCCTGACTGCGTGGCTGCGGTGGACGGCTTCTTTGACTTGGCTGCCGGAGCCGCCGTTTTGTCGGAAGTTTCAGAGGAAGTCGCTGGAGCTGAGGATTGCGGCGCGATAGCTCGGGCAGCCGAAGATACGCTGATCAGCGATCCGCATAGCATTGCCGCGGCGAGTAGCCACCACCACTTGAGACCGAATCGAACCACGTTTTCTTTTAGCGTCTTCGTTTTTTTGCGGGAACGAGACGCGAATGCCAGAACCTGTCCAAAATGAACCTAGCGGCGGAAGTTACTGCCCATGACTGCCACGTCCTCTTCCGCCAAGCTGCGTACGACTTCCTTTTGAAAGTAGTCGCCGCTCGCGGCTACCGTGCTGCCGTAACGTTTCTGATAGGTAGAGCGGCTCTTCTCGATATCTTCCTTCAGGCGATCATACAGATCTTTGTGGCGACGGCCTTCTGCCACTTTGGCCTGGTTGTACAACTTAATCTCGTCCACCAGCAGGCGCGCGAAGCGCTGGGCTTTGCGGTGAGTGTCGGCGTCTTCGGCCGACATCCCGGCGAAGGGGTCCGCAGCGGCGGCCGGAGCCGAAGCAGCAGCACTCGCGCCGGTATGCGCGGCAACTTCGACCACTTCCGCGACGGCAGGTTCCGGCTCGGAAACCTTGGGTGCAATATGTTTGGGAACGTGAGCCGCAAAGGGATCGGCAAACGAACTCACGGTCTGGACAGGTGCCGCAGGGGCGCGGTCGATGCTGGGTGCGGCGTCACTAATTTCTTTCTGCGTCTGCTTGCGCAATGACGTCACTTCGAGCCAGGAACTGGTGGCCATCACAAGCAATTCTAAAGACGAAGCATCCAGCAGGCCCTCAGAGCCACCGTCGGCGTAGAGCAAAGCCGCGACCTTATCTTTCAGAACCAGGGGCAGCACCAGGATCTGTTCATTCGCGGGGCCGCCAAAGCGGTCGACGAAGCGACCGTCCATTTCGGCGATGTTCCCGGGAGTAACGATACGGTTCTGATAGGAATGAGCGACTGGTCCGGCGTTCAAGTCGAGGGCGAAATCCTTAATGGCGTCGTCATTTCCAAGACCCCGACATTGCCATCCGTTGGCTGCTCCAGCCTTGACCACGAATAGGGCGAGGCGCGCTGCGTAGGAGCTCCCGGCGTCGAGTAACGCTCGGAGAATCTCTTTCTGCGTCGTCCCGGCATGGATGCTGCCTACCGACTGAACTAGATTTCCCGGCACCGAAGCTACTGCGGTGGAAGCGGCAGGAGTTGCGGTGGCTGCGGGAAGTGTCGCCAGTACGCGCTCGACCAAATCCGCCTGCAACTTTGGGAGTTGGAGGTCGAGAACCTGCGCTACAGCGCGCTCGACGACTTGCCGAAGTTCGTTGCTTTCCGCCATTCTCAGAGAACCATTTCCCCGCCCTGCGTCATCGTGTTACCCAATCTCACAAGCTGCGCACACCATGAAACCACACCGTCCTAACTGCTGATTATACGGCACTTGTAGGAACGCGGCAGGGTACTATAGTACCTGCTCATCCGGTGTGGGCTGGCCGCGGAATCCTTTGCCATCAACTCTACAGTTTGAACTGTACCGCAAACTTTTCCACGCGACCATGGCAAAGCAGTTGGGCAAAAAGCCGGGTTACCAAGTAGAATAACAGTTTCGACATTGCACCCGGATGATATCTGGAGCACTTGCAAAATACTGCATCGACTGAACCATGGGAGCCATCCAAAACAAACTGGGAGCACCTGTTAGCGAAGAGCTAGCGCTGGTGCAAGCGGCCAAACGGGGCGACGACTCAGCCTTCGAAGAGCTGGTTCGGCGCTACGACCGCAACGTTTTCAGGATCGCGCAGCACATCACGCAGAACCGGGAAGATGCGGAAGATGTGGTGCAGGAAGCCTTCCTGAAAGCTTACGGCAATCTGGCGCAGTTTCAGGAGCAGTCAAAGTTTTATACCTGGCTGGTGCGGATTGCCGTAAACGAAGCGCTGATGAAGTTGCGGCGCCGGCGGCCTGAGCGTACGGTTTCGCTCGACGAAGAAATCAAAACGGAAGATGATTCCGTTCCCCGTGAAATTGCGGATTGGAGCCCCAATCCCGAGCAGCAGTACACGCAAGCCGAGTTGCGCGAAATTTTGAGTAAGACCATTCAGGGCCTTCCCCCGGGCTTTCGAACGGTGTTTGTGTTGAGGGACGTGGAGGGACTGTCGACCGAAGAAACGGCAGCCGCGTTAGAGTTGAGCGTACCCGCAGTAAAATCGCGGTTATTACGCGCACGCCTGCAGCTACGAGAACGGTTGGGCAAGTACTTCCAGAAACGCGAGAGTGGAGATGGCAACCAGTGAAATGCGCTGAATTTTTACACGAGCTGACCAACTATTTGGACGGCGTCCTCGACGAGAAGACTAAGGTTGAGTTGGAGAATCACCTTTCCTGGTGCCACAACTGCTACGTGGTGTGCGACACAACAAAGAAGACGATCGAGATTTACCGCGATTCCCAGCTCTACGAACTCCCCGAAGACCTTCGCAGCCGCCTCCGTTCCGCCATCATGACCAAGTGCCAGCAACAGAAAAAGCGCGGGCCGCAGAGTGTGTGAAACGTTTTTCCTTCTCCTGTAACCATCACTAATAGAAGGATTTCTCGCGTTCTCCCGATTTGGGGCACGGTTGCGTGCTCAAAAGCGAAACCCTTTAGCTGGCAAATGAATCTAAGTAGTACAGTAAGCGTGGTAGGAGGGGGCGCTTACACTTTAATTGACAGGTAGGCGGGCAGATCCCGCATGTGGAAGGTGGGACCATGTTTGAGAAACTGTATGACGCGTTATTTGGCTGCAGGCATTCCCGGTACAGCTTTCCGGTAACTGTTCGCCGTCTCACGCGCCGCCCCCAGGCCGCGGCTTTGACTGGCACCTACGTTGCTTGTTTGGATTGCGGTAAAGAACTGCCTTACGACTGGCAAGAAATGAAAGTGATCACGTCGCCGGAGCAGCATCGCGCTCATTTGGCCGAACTGGCCAAGCACGCAGCGTAAGTTTTGGCTGCCGGTAGCGGGCTTCATCGCAAAGAAGGCGAAAGCCCTTCGTGAAATCGTCCCCCCTTCCCCAAAAGTCACGAGGCTCCTCGTGACCTAGTTCTTGTGCGGCCGCTAGCGGCGACTCCGAAGAAGAGTCTCTAGTGGGCTGATAGCTTGGGTGGGCACTGCGTCCAGATGCCGATCTGGATAATGACGAATTCCGCCGCGGCGACAGGAGCCACGCCCACAATGCACACGAGACGCCCGTTATCAAGGTCGTTTTGAGTCATGGTCGTCAGATCACAGCGGACAAAGAAAGCTTCCTGCTGGGTTGACCCCTGAAGCGCACCCTGCTTCCAAACACCACTCAGAAAATTCTCGATAGCCGAGCGAACGACGGCCCACAACGCAGGACCATTGGGCTCAAAGACGGCCCACTGCAAGCCCTTCCCAATGGACTGCTCCAAGAAGATCATGAACCGCCGCACCGAAATGTATTTGTAGTCCGAGTCCTGACTGGTGGTGGTACGGGCGCCCCAGACCCTGATTCCCTGTGCGGGAAAAATGCGTATGACATCGATACCCCGAGAATTCAGCGTGTCAGAATCTGCCGCAGTGAGGCCTTGAGATAGCCCAGTGACTCCCGCCAGTTGGACGTTGGCGGGCGCGACCCAGACTCCGCGGGTGGAGTCTGTCTGAGCGTAGATCCCGGCGACGTGGCCGCAGGGCGGAATGGTGGCCATAGAGGCTCCGTCCAGAGATCGAACGGCAATCCAAGGATAGTAATAGGCGGCATAGGTAGAACGCACCGGCGGTTGATGCGTAGCCAGCGGCACAATGGGCTGGGGCGATTGAAGAATGCAGATGCGATCCTTGCGCTGCTCGCAATGGGTAGCCATAGCCACGGCCGAGTTCTGAATTGTTGCGTCGTCCGGGCAGCAGATGATTGAAATTGGCTGCCCGTCCAACGCCGCCAGACCTGACTCAAGAGGATCAGTAGTAGCGATTTGCGAAATGAAACATTGCTGGCCGCCGTTCTCGAAAAACCCGCGCACCGCCAGCGGGAGATTTACGCCGAGACTGGGAGTGGCGACCCGTTCGAAATCCGAAAAACTGAAAAGTGGACCGAGGAGTGGACCTCGATCGGTAACAGCCACAAATCCCACCGTGCTCGTCGCTACTCCCTGGATCGGGGAGGAGGTGAATTGAACCTCTTCGATGTAGACGCCGGGAGCTAGACGTTCGGTCATGACGGAAGAGATTAGTCAGATATCGCGTGGAAAGCAAGATGAACAGTACCGTTCAGTAGCCTGCTTCACTTCACGGGAGAGAGCAGGCCGGAAAGAAAACAAGCGAAGGAAGGAGACCTATGCATTTCGTCTGCTGCATGCAGAATACATAGGTCCTTCGCTTCGCTCAGGATGACAAACAACTGGCCGCCGGTGCCAGACTAACGCGTCGGGTATTCGGCCGGGATCGGCACTGGAACGCGCTTATCCAGGGGTAGGAACTCCCGCTCGGCGCTCCCGGTGTAGACCTGCCGCGGACGCGCGATCTTCTGCTCGGGATCGGTGATGAGTTCCTGCCACTGCGCCAGCCACCCCGCCGTTCGCGGGATAGCGAACAGCACGGTGAACATCTCGGGGCGGAAACCCATGGCCTGGTACATAATCCCCGAATAGAAGTCGACGTTTGGATAGAGTTTGCGCTTCACGAAATAGTCGTCTTCCAGGGCGATGCGCTCCAGTTCGAGAGCAATGTCGAGCTTGGGACTGCGGCCGGTCACTTCGAAGACCTGCTCGGCGCTCCAGCGGATGATCTTCGCGCGCGGATCGTAGTTCTTGTATATACGATGGCCGAAGCCCATCAATTTCAGATGGCCTTCTTTGACCTTCTTGATGTATGCGGGGACGTTGTCCTTGGAACCGATCTCGTCGAGCATCTTGAGAACTTCTTCGTTGGCGCCTCCGTGCAGAGGCCCGGCCAAAGCCGAAGCTGCCGAGGCAACCGCCAGGTAAGGATCGGTCTCGGAACTACCTACCGCCCGCATGGCATTCGCGCTGCAGTTCTGCTCATGGTCAGCATGCAGGATGAACAGAATGTCGAGTGCGCGCGCAATCGCGGGATGCGCCACATATTTGGGCTCGACCATCTTCCATAACATGTTCATGAAATTTTCGGTATAGCTCAGATCGTTGTCCGGATACACGTAGGGGAAGCCCACGTTGTGGCGATACGACATGGCTGCGATGGAGGGGACCTTGCCGATGAGACGGACGATCTGATGCATGCGATCGGTCGGGCTGTGAACCAGCTTGGCATCGGGATACACGCTCGATAGCGCCGCGATGGTGCTCACGAACATCGACATGGGATGCGCTGAGTAACGGAAGCCCTCCATGAACTTTTTCGTCGTCTCGTGCAGCATGGTGTGATGGGTAATGTCATGCACCCAGGTCTTCAATTCCTTTTCGGTTGGCAGTTCGCCGAACAGGAGAAGGTAGGCCACTTCGAGGAAGGTACAGCGCTCGGCCAGAACCTCAATGGGATAGCCGCGATAGCGCAGGATTCCCTTGTCGCCGTCAATAAAAGTAATGGCGCTCTTGCACGAGGCCGTGTTCATAAAGGCCGGATCGTAAGTCATGAGCCCGAAGTCGTCCGGGCCAGTTTTGATTTGCCGCAAATCCATTGCCCGGATCGTGCCGCTGTCGACCGGAACCGTGTAGGTCTTGTTGGTGCGATTATCCGTAATGGTGAGAGTGTTCTCTGGCATGGGACTGATCTCCCTCAGTTGCGCGATGATTCCAACCTAGCCGAGCCTATGTCTGAACCCCAGACCGAAGCTGTGATTAGGATCACAGGTTCTTGTGACCTAGATGTCAAACTTACCAAGGGCCTTAGTCTCCACAAAAATACAACCGGCGGCCGCAGCCGCCGGTCATTTTAGTCGGGTCGATCGATCTGCAGAGCGGATGCGGCCGAATCCGCTTCCCGCCGCTCCTAGTTCGAGTCGTCGCGCCGCTTCAGGGTCGGACGATCGTCGTCGGTCTTCTGGTCGCCAGACTTGTCGGTCGTGTTCGAAGTACGACGCAGGCTCGGCCGATTTCCGTCCTTTTCGTCGATTATCTTGTGTTTGTTTTCGATTGCCGCCAGCCGCGCCTTCACCTCGTCAAACTCCGAAGTGGTCACGACGTACTGCTGTTTGGCGGGAAGGATCTTGCGAATCTCTGCCTGTGACTTCTCGATCCGGTCTGGAGTCTGCGGGTGAGTATCGAAGGCTTTCGACAGGGTTCCCGGCTTCTTCTTCTCCATGGCCTGGACCTTTTCGAAAAACGATACGAAGGCCGACGGATCATATCCGGCGCGATACATGTATTCGATCCCGAGGTAATCGGCCTCAGCCTCGAATCCGCGGGAGAAGTGCAGGAAGGTCAAGGGAATGCCAAGCCCCATGGCCTCGTACCCCGCATATCCAATCGCCCCTCCCATGAAGATGAACGGAATGGACATCATCTGCAGAAGATTGGCGCGGGTCATTTCGCGACCGTAGTGGCAGGCGGCCACGTGGGCGATTTCGTGCGCCATCACGCCCGCCATCTCCGCCTCTTCGTCAGCGGCAAGAATGAGGCCGGAGTTGACGTAGAAGAATCCGCCGGGCAGGGCCATCGCGTTGACCACGTCAGAGTCGATGACCTTAATGGTGAAGGGCACCTGGGCGTCGGAATTGCGCACCAGGTTCTGGCCGATGCGGTTCACATACTCGGTGACCACGGGATCGTTGACCAGCTTGATTTGAGACTCGATCTGCTGGGCGTACACCCGGCCGCGAGCCACTTGGCCTTCAACCGAGTACCAGTTGCCCACTCCCCGTCCGCAGCCTACGTTGCGGTTGCCCACGGCATCGACGTCGGTCTTGCTGCCGTCGTGTTTGATCTGGCTGTCATCCTGCGAGGGCAGAGCCGCAGGCTTCTGCTGGGGCGCATTCTGTACGTCGCCGGATTTCGGCTGATCTTTATCCTGATCTTGAACCTGCGCCAACGTCCAGGACCCTGCGCTGAACGCCGCCAATGCCACCGCGCTTGCCAGCCATCTGAGCTTCATAGGGTACTCCTTGCAGTGATTATACGCCCGGTCCAGGGACACCAAGACCCAATATTGGGTCCTAAGACTTAGACGCTGGCTAGCCCGGTTGGGGTTATCTGGAAGCGAACGAGACCCTTACAACCGGGGCACCTCAGCATAGGCGCTAAGTTGAGGTGCTTGGGCTTGAGGCCCGCCAAACTTCCCACAAGGCCGTTTGATAACCGGCTCACGCAATTCTGGGCCGGCTCTCGAACCAACGCGCAGTGGCGGCTCCAAAGATAAAGCCGCCGACGTGTGCCAAGTATGCCACTCCGCCTGTCTGCACCTGCGCCACAGCTCCTGCGTGGAAGAGCTGAATGAGAAACCAAAGGCCGATTAAGAGTGCCGCCGGGATGAATCGAATCCGCGCGAACACGAATATAAATAGAAGGGTGCGAATTCGATCGCGGGGATAGGTAACCAGAAACGCTCCCATGACCGCCGCGATTGCCCCACTGGCGCCGAGGTTGGGCACTGTGGAATGAGGATCTGCTAGAACCTGGGCCAACATGGCAACCAGCCCGCCAATCAGGTAGAAAACCAGATACCGGCCCCGGCCCATGGCATCTTCGATCTCGGGACTGAAGGCCCAGAGAAAGACCATGTTGCCGATGGTGTGCGACCAACTGCCGTGCATGAACATGGCGGTTAGAATCGTGATCCAGTGATGGCCGGAAACGATTTCGGCGGGAATCACTGACCACTGGGTCACGAACGAGTCGCCACGCATCAGCTCAAGCACGAAAACGAACACATTCACCAGAATGACGCCAGCGGTGATGACAGGGATGCGCGCCAGCTGTCGAGACGCATCACCTAACGGAATCACGCTTGCCATTCCGGTCTTCCTTCGTTCACGCGGTCAATTATGAGGTTTCACCGGACACACCTACCCCGACGTGTGGCATCCTCTCCCTCTTGGCGAGGCAGTTCTACAGATGTTGCCGGACCAATTAGGCAGCCAACTTCGTCGAGATCGTGTCGGTGGCCTTGCGTACCGTCAACGACAGCATGACCCGGGTAACGCCGCTGATGATCATGCTCACACCGACCAGCGTCCCTATCGCCCAGGCGGAACTCGACGGCCGCTGCGAGTAGATCATCAGTCCCAGGAGCAGCGTGATGATCCCATCGATCAGGAGCCAACTGGATCCTTGCACGGAGCGCACCTTGAAAAAGAGGGCGATGTTCAAGACGCCCTCAACCAAAAAGAGCGATGCCAGTACTAAAGTGAGCGACGCTACGCCCAGGGCTGGACGGACGAGAAGGTACCCACCGAGGCACACATAGGCGAGCCCTACGAGCAGTCTCCAGATCAGACTTCCCGCTTCGCGTGTGTGAAAAGCGACAGTCAAGTGGACCACGCCGGCCAAAACGATGAGCCAAGCGATAAACACGTTGACCGCGACGGCGGCGAGAAAAGGCGATCCCACCGCCAGCATGCCCAAGACAATGAGCGCAATGCCCCACACGGTGGACAATGTTGAAGCCTTCCGGACGATGCCAGCTGGAGTTTGCATAGACGCCTCCTCAACGGACGGAAGGAGTCTATCGCAGGAAACACGGGAGCGCTACTAAAGGGACGAGTCATGGCTCGGCGTCGGCAAGCTGACTTAGAGGAGCGCGGCCAAAGCAGATTCCTCCCGTTGGTCGGAATGACAATGACGGGAGGGGCGTCGCCGGGCGTTCTATCATCCCGCTTGAGGATTGGGCGTTCACGTCGTACGATGGCGCCTTCCGTTCATCAGCGCTCCACTGGAGGCTCTATGTTCGACCGGCGTCATTTTTTGACTACCGCTGCAACCGGACTGGCTGCGTCGCTCGCCTTGCGCGGCAACTTGTTGGCGCAGTTGGAGAAAGCTCCGCCGCTTCCCGATCGGTCCCTGCTCGACCAGAACGAAGACGCCTTCTGGGCTGAAATGCGGAAGCAATTCCTGATTCCTGAGGACGAGATTTATCTCAACAACGGCACCGTTGGCTCGAGCCCCGCGCCGGTGCTCCGCGCCATCTTCGACGGATATACAAGCACCGAAAAGATGGATCCGGAAGATCCCGAGGACTACCCCATCTGGGGATACGCGGCGTGGAACGAATTTCGCGATCCGCTGGCTGCCTTTGTGGGCTGCAAACGCGACGAAATTGCGCTGCTGCGCAACGCCACCGAAGCCAACAGCTACATTGCCAACGGCGTGGACATGCAGGCTGGCGAGGAAGTGCTGATGACAGACCAGGAGCATCCCGGCGGCGAGCATCCCTGGAATCTGAAAGCCAAGCGCTATGGCATCTTGGTGAAAAAGATCACGCTTCCCCGGCCAGTTAAAGACGCGGCGCAGGTTCTCAACCTGTTCAACGACGCCATCACGCCACGCACGCGAGTGCTGTTCTTCAGCCACATCACGACGTTTTCCGGAGTCGTGCTGCCGGCGAAGGAACTGGCGGCTCTGGCGAAGACCAAAAGCATTCTCTCCGCCGTCGATGGGGCTCACGTGGTGGGGATGATGCGGCTCAATCTGTCGGAACTGGGCTGTGACATGTATACCTCGAGCCCGCACAAGTGGCTGTTCGCAACCAAAGGCTCGGGCTTCCTGTATGTTCGGGACGAAATGATTGACCGGCTGTGGAACACTATCGCCACCGAAGGCTGGAACGATCCCAAACTTCGCGCCGAACGATTCCAGCGCATCGGGAGTTCGAATGTGCCGGCATTGTGGGGATTGCGGGCCTCGCTCAAACTCGCCAACGACATTGGCCTGGAGCGCATCGAGCGGCGGCACCGGCAAATGGCCGACTACATTCTGGAGGAGATGAAAAAGCGCGGCGCAGAATCGTGGACGTCGCCCGACCCGGCCCTGCGCTGCGGGATCGTCAGCGTGAACGTTCCACCGGTGCCGCGCATGGACTTGGAGAACTGGCTGTGGAGCACCTACAAGATCCGCATTCGCGGCGGCGATCCTCATAAACTGCGGCTCTCGACTCCCTACTACCTGCAGAAGAAAGACATTGACCTCTTCCTGGACAAGTTCGACGAATACAAGAAAACGAAACTCGCCCGTGCCTAAGCAGTAACTCGCCGCAGACCAACCATACGAGGTGACGAGAAGTCATCCAACGCGTCTATCAGGAATGGCTTGGGGCCGACTCCGTGGGTTGGTGTCTTCTTTACTCGTCATAACAGCAGGGCACTCCTCAGTACTGGCACAGGTGCAGCCCTCGAATTTCGTGGACCGGATGGCGACGGCAACCCGCGCTGAGCATGCGCCGCGGATGGATGGAACGCTCGACGATCCGATCTGGCAAACTGCTCCGGTCATCTCCGATTTCCGGCAGCGGGAGCCGCTGGAGACCGTTTCGGCTACGGAGAAGACCGAGGTTCGCATCCTCTATGATTCCCACCATGTTTATTTCGGCATTCATTGCTATGACCAGGATCCTAGGGGCATCGTAGCCACTCAGTTGCGCCGCGACCTCTCCCTCGACCTGGATGACAACTTTGCCGTCATGATCGATCCCACGCTCGGCCACAGGAACGGCTACATTTTTGAGGTGAATCCCCTGGGGACGCAGCGCGATGGTGAAGTCATTGAGGAGCAGGCGCCGCAGATTGACGCCATCGTCGAACCCAGCTGGGACGGGCTTTGGATTTCGGCAGCGAAGGTGGCCACCGATGGGTGGACGGCGACAATTGAGATACCCTTCAGCACCCTCAATTTTCGCGGTGGGACCGAGGTCAGCTGGGGGCTGAACTTCCGTCGCTTTATCCGGCGCAAGAATGAAGAGGACACATGGTCCGGCTACCGGAGGATCTTCGGCTTTTGGCGCGTCTCCCAGGCAGGACAACTTCACGGCTTGAAGGAGATTGGGAGCGGGCGCCTCCTTGTCATAAAGCCGTATGGGCTAATTGGAGCGCAGGCGTCCACGGGCCAGCCCTGGGGTGCGCTGCACACGGGAGGAGGCGACATCAAGTATGGTCTGGCCAGCAATCTCATTGCTGTGGGCACGATCAATACCGACTTTTCGGATGCGGACGTGGATCAGGAACAGTTCAATCTGACTCCGAACCCGATCTTCGTCCCGGAAAAACGGCGCTTCTTTCTGGAAGACTCCGATGTGTTCAATTTTCTGCTGTGGAATCAGGACCTGCTGTTTTTTACTCGCCAGATCGGCATCGACCCGGTTAGTGGGCAGGAGGTGCCAATTGACGCCGGGGGCAAGGTCGCGGGGAGTGCTCTCGGTTTCGATTTAGGAGTCATGGACGTGAGGACGCGGTCGGTGGGGGTGAATCCCTACGGTAATTACGCCGTGGTGCGCGTCAAGCGACCCCTCACACCCGGCTCATTCATTGGATTCATGGCGACGGATAAGGAGTCCGGCAACCCGCTCGATCCCTACAATCGCTCGGGCGGAGTCGATGCCAAGTTTGTTCTTTTCCGCAACCTGAACTTACGCGGGTACTACGCCAAGACGTGGACCACCGGTCTGCACGGAGATAACACTGCGCTGGGCGGGCGGCTGACCTTCGCGAATAACTGGTTCAATGTCTATGCCGGCCACGGGCTCACCGAGAAGAACTTCAACTCGGAAATAGGATTTGTGACCCGCATCGACGACCAGCCCACGATCTTTCAATTCAACTTCACGCCGCGCCCGCATGTATTGGATATTCGGGAACTGGACCTGGGTGCCTTTCTCGGTCACGACCCGAACACCGCCGGCAAGCTGATTTACAAAGAATGGACACCGAATATCCGCGTGCTATTTAATAGCAGCGCGGAAATCGATTCGGCTCCCTACGATGTTGTCTACCAATTTCTCGGGCAGCCTCTGAATCTCTACAAGAACATTTCGATTCCTGTCGGAGGCTACCGCTTCACCTCCCACAGCTTGGCCTACACTTCCGCCGGCAGTCACCGGGTGACCTTCACGGGTTCGGAACAGTGGGGCGAATACTACACGGGCCACCTGAACAGCGCGACCGTCACGGCACAGTATCGGCCGAACGCGCATCTGGCCGTCGCCATCAATGACACGCTGAATTCCTTCCGGCTGCCGCAGGGAAATTTCGACATCGACCTGACGGGGGTTGACCTCAGCTACGGGTTTAACCGCTTTGTGAATGCGAGTACTTTTGTTCAAGCTGATACGGCGCAGAACCAAGCCGTCAGTGCCAACTTTCGGCTGCGCTACACCTTTCGCCCGGATAGCGACCTTTACGTGATCTACAACGTCGGAAACCGCTTCCAGAGCCTGGCGGCGGGCAATCCGATGGAGGTGCGGGCACAGAAATTTGCGGTGAAAGTGACGTATTCGTGGTCGCGGTGACAGGCGTGGTTCAGCTGGTCGTAATACTGCAATCCAGATAGGAATCGGTTGCCCTCTGTGACCTCAGATGGTCATGTCGAAATGACCATGTATGATACAATGTGTCCATGAAAATAGTAGCGGCGGCGGACTTCAAAGCACGGTGTTTGATTCTTATGGAGGATGTGCGAAAGACGCGCGAACCAGTCGTGATCACGAAGCGCGGAAAACCCGTTGCAAAACTCGTTCCGCTGGACAAGAGCGGGGATGAGTTCATTGGCAGGCTGAAAGGTTTGATCGAGATCGTGGGCGATATCGAATCGCCCGTTGTCCCACCGGAAGACTGGGAGTCCTCCTAAATGATCTTGTTGGATACGCATGCCTTGATCTGGGCGGTAAACGACTCGAAAGAACTCTCGCGGCGCGCTGCTTTCACCATCCGCAGGGCTCGACTGCAGAGCGGATTGGCGGTCTCTGCGATTACGGTTTGGGAACTAGCCGTCCTGCTGACAAAGGGACGGATTCGTGCCTACGGCACGGTCGAGGCGTCGATTCGCCTTTTTCTAGAGGGCGTCGCAGTTCGGCCGATTACTCCAGAAATCGCTGCCCTTGCCGCGCAATTCCCCGACGATTATTCACGCGATCCTTCTGATCGGTTGATCGGAGGCACTGCCCGCGCCGAAGGCCTGACATTGATTACACGCAACGAAAACATGCGCAGAAGCCCGCTGCTCAAGGCCGTTTGGTGACAGCAAGACCTAGCCTACCTATCGACAGTTTAGTCGTAATACTCCAGGCCCAAGTGCGTGATCAGCTCCTCCCCCTTCAGATGACGCAGCGTATTCTTCAACTTCATCAGCTGAATGAAGAGGTCGTGCTCGGGATAAAGGCCTGGCACCGTCATCGGAGACTTGAAGTAAAAGCTGAGCCACTCCTGAATGCCGAGACCCTTCAACTGCGAGCAACGCTGGGCCAAGTCGAGGAACAGCACGAGATCAAGCACGATGGGCGCCGCCAGAATTGAGTCGCGGCAGAGGAAGTCGACTTTGATCTGCATGGGATATCCTAGCCAGCCGAAGATGTCGATGTTGTCCCAGCCTTCTTTGTTGTCGCCGCGCGGCGGGTAATAGTTGATGCGGACTTTGTGAAAGATGTTCCCATAGAGTTCCGGATACAGGCCGGGCTGAAGGATGTGCTCCAGCACTCCCAGCTTGGACTCTTCCTTCGTTTTGAACGAACCCGGATCGTCGAGCACCTCGCCGTCGCGGTTGCCCAGGATGTTGGTCGAGTACCACCCGCTCAGGCCGAGCAGTCGCGCCTTGAACGCAGGGGCAAGGACGGTCTTCATCAGGGTCTGGCCGGTCTTGAAATCTTTGCCGCAGATGGGCGCGTCGTTGCGGCGCGAGAGTTCCAGCATCACGGGCAGGTCGACGGTCAAGTTCGGTGCGCCATTGGCGAAGGGTACTCCTTCCATCAGGGAGGCGTAGGCGTAGATCATCGAAGGCGCGATCATCTCGTCGTTCTCGTTAAGCGCCTTCTCGAACGCCTTCACCGACTGATGGGCGGCAGTGGGCTCGATGTAGGATTCCGTGGAGCCGCACCACATGGTGACGAGGCGGGTGGCGCCGCTCGTTTTCCTGAAGTCGCGGATGTCGGCGCGCAACTGCTCGGCCAGATCCATCTTGGTCTTACCCTTTTTTACGTTGGGACCGTCGATCTTCTTCACGTAGTTGTGGTCGAAGACGGCGGCACGCGGCGTGATGGAGGACAGGAAAGGCTTTAACTGTTCGAGCAGGCGGTAGTCGAGTACGCCGGCGTTTGACGCGGACTCGTACATGTTGTCTTCGAAGATGTCCCAGCCGGTGAAGACGAGGTCGTCGAGTCCCGCCAGTGGGACAAATTCTTTAACTTTGGGCGATCGACCTTCGGTGCGTTTGCCGAGACGCACGGTGCCCATCTGGGTCAGCGATCCGATGGGCTTGGCCAGGCCTTTGCGGATGGCCTCGACACCGGCGACGAACGTGGTCGCGACCGCGCCCATACCTGGGATCATGACGCCGAGCTTACCTTTCGCCGGTTCCATGGTGCCGGTATTCGCATCTTTCGGGTGCCGTCGTCCGCCACCCGTTTTGGCCATCTTGAGCTCGCGGCTGGCCCGTTCGGCGTGGGCTAAGGCAGTCTCGCGGTGCTCATGTGCGCGTGCTGACTGCGCGTTGGCAAACTGCTTGCGGTGACGGCGGCCGTCGGCATCCCACCAATCGGCCATGAAAACTCCGGGGCGTTTTTGATACATAGGTTCCCTTTCAGGTGGCGGTGGCTGGTCACTGCCACCACACTGGAAATGTTCTCATACCGGATGCGGCCCGGCAAATGCGAACGGCCCAACGCGCGGAATATTGCTCTCAACTGCATCGGAGTCTCATTGAGTGGGGCAATGGCCGGACGGATCGACCCAACGCAAGAAACGACTGTCTCTCTGTCCATGAGCCTGTTCGTTACCGCAGTCACCGTTGCGCGGCGATTGAGCGGATCAGTTCTTTCGATTGGACTCTGACGTCGGGTTGCGGCATAGTGAAAACACTTCGTAAGCCAGCTCTGCAGCCGGTCGCGCGAAGCTGTTGTTTGCATGTCGTCCTTGTCGGCGCCGCTGCAAATCCTCTGACCCCGTTGATCTCCACCAAAATCTGAGTCCACGCCACCCGGCTTGCGCGGGCAGCGTGCTCTTCAGACTTGTCCTCGCACGAGGGCAGAACAGGAGATTCCATGACTAACATTCGTAAATTCGTTTACGCCACGCTATTGGCCCTGAGCGCTCTGAGCTTTGTGCCGACGTTAGCTTCCGCACAGGAGCCCGCGCGGGGTGAGTTCAAGCTGCCGCACGATGTGCACTGGTCGAACGCGGTCGTTCCCGCCGGAGACTACCGCTTCTCGTTTGAGGCGGATGGGGCGATGGGTATGCTGACGCTGTCGAGAATCAGTGGACCGCGTGCCGGTTTCATGTTCCTGGTGAGTAACACGGACGAGGTCAAGCCTTCGGCTGACCTCAGCCGTCTGGTTCTGGAAACCACTTCCGGGGGCAGCTACGTTACCACCATGCAGTTGCCGGAGTTCGGCATGACACTGCATTTCCCCGTGCCCACGCACGCTATGGAGAAACAGATCGCCAAGGCTGGAACCGCGCCCCTGGCGTCGGGCCAATAGTTTTCTCCAAAACCCAAAGCTAAGGGCGGGTATCCAACCAGGTATCTGCCCTTAGTCGTTGGCTCTAGATCAGCACACACCTGAAACAGTGTGCGAAGGCCTTCTCTTTCGCCCCGCTGGGGCTGGATCCAATTCCTTTTGATTCGCCCACGGCTTACGCCGTGGGCTTTGTTCTGTCGCCGCTTCGCGGCTGGTAAACGTGCCCTTCCCCGCGGTTCGTGAGGTGTTCAAGCAGCAGAGAGGGAGCAACCCGAGGCGGGTTTAGGACAGGGACGCTGGCGAGTTACCGCGCACTTCATCACTCAGGATAATGGCCTCGGCGATTTCCTTCATTGGTCTGCGTTTCTGACGGCTCTGCCGCTGCAGCGTCAGGTAGGCCTGCTCTTCGTTCAGTCCCAAATCGCGTTGCAGGATGCCCTTAGCGCGCTCGACCACCTTGCGGGTCTGCAGCTGTTCTGCCAGCGTGGAGTTGGCTTCCTCCAGACGCGCCAGTTCGATCTCGGAGCCGACCAGAAATCCA
The DNA here is from genome assembly GCA_963768265.1 of uncultured Acidobacteriaceae bacterium. GTDB lineage: Bacteria > Acidobacteriota > Terriglobia > Terriglobales > Acidobacteriaceae > Sulfotelmatobacter. The sequence continues at coordinate 5,300 of CAVYHM010000036.1, read as the reverse complement.
ATGGCTGAAATCATGCGAATCTCGCGCCGGCGGTACACGTGGTGCTGGCGATGCTGCAGGTTGATGACGCCGACAACGCGCCCGCGGCACATCAGAGGCACGGAGAGGAACGCCTCATAGCTATCCTCGGGAAGTTCGTGGAAGAACTGGAAGCGGGTATCCTGCGCGGCTTTTTCCGGAATGGACACGGGTTCGCGATGTTCCGCTACCCACCCGGTAATTCCCTCTCCAACGTGGAGTTTTAGACGGTCGACGACTTCGGGATGCGGGTTCTTGGAAGCCCGCAGCACCAACTCATCGTCTTCAAGAATGTATATAAGACAGGAGTCGCATTTCACCAGCGCGGAAGCAAATTCTACTACCCGACTTAGAACTTCGTGGAATGCGTCACCGGTTCCGAGGCGAACACTGATGTCATGAAGAACGTCAAGATGCGAGTCTTCTACCGACATTAAATGAGTCATGAGTTACCCTAGCGGATTGCGCAGGCGGGAGTCTAATTCCAAATTTCGATGGCGAGGATAAAGTATTTCCGTCGCGATTGTTACTAACGTTTCACATCTTTTGCGCTGCTGGTGCATCGTGACGGGATGGGCACACTACTCCCTCCGGCGCGACCTTCACCGGCAGTTTCTATCGTGCCGGGACGGCGAGAAACCAAACCAGCAACCCGAACATGATCACGGCTGCGACAAGGGAGAAGAGAGTGTGCAGCGGGTGAAACTGAAAGTAGGGATTGCGGTTGAACCGATGACGTATCGCCAGCATAGACCCTCCTTTGCACGTGGGACCAGTGCGAGTGGGCGACCTGTCTGCTTCCATTTTCGCACCAATTGAGGCCTCCGGCAGCAGTTTTCTGAGAGACTGTGGTACACCATGGCCATGCCTGACAAGATTGCTCTCATCACCGGCAGTTCCAGCGGGTTCGGGCTGCTGACCTCCATTGAACTGGCGAAGGCGGGTTTCCGGGTCGTCGCGACGATGCGGGATCCTGCACGCCGTGAACGACTGGACCAGGCCGCTGCGGCGGCCAGCGTCGGGGAGCGGATCGATGTGCGCGCTCTCGACGTCACCCGATTTGACGTCCTGGCGGGATTCGTGGAGTCCGTGGTCCGCGATTACGGGCGACTGGACGTGTTGGTGAACAATGCGGGGTTTGCCGTTGCTGGATTCGCTGAGGACATCCAGCTAGAGGAGTTACGGCAGCAGTTTGAAACCAACTTTTTCGGCGCCGTCGCCATGTCCAAGGCCGTGCTGCCCACGATGCGGCAGCAGCGCTCGGGGCACATTATTCAGGTCTCGTCGATCGTGGGATTGCACGGTTCGGTGACAGTGAGCAGCTACTCGGCATCCAAGCACGCGCTCGAAGGGTGGAGCGAATCTCTACGTATGGAGTTGAACGCGCTCGGCATCAAGGTCGTGCTGGTGGAACCTGGCGCGTTCCAGACCGACATTTGGACGCGAGGCGCGGTCATGGGCAAGGCGGCGACCAAAAACAGTTCACCGAACTTCCAACGCAGCCTGCGGGCGCGCGAGCGGATCGGGAAGATCCCAAAGGCAGATCCGATCACGGTTGCCAAAAAGATCGTGGAGATCGCGCAGAACCCGAATCCCAAGCTGCGATACATCGTCGGCCGCGACGCGAAGATTCAGCTGGCTATGAAACGCGTTCTGCCTTGGAAGTGGCACGAGAAGGTCATCGCCAATTTTCTGAAGATCGACTAATAGAAGTGAGTCATCGATCCTGTCATTTTGCGTCCAAGTCGACTGTCTTTAGCGGCAGATCCCAATGCGAGTCGAGAATTTCGAAGCGGCGCTGCTCTTCGCGCTGGAAAGTATCCTGGTCGGGATAGAGCTGTTTCTGTAGCGCGGCTTCGTCGAAGGGTTCGTTGGCGACGGTCGCGTTCTTGAAGACGATGGTGACGCGGAAATCCCAGCGGCCGTCTTCGGTGGTGTGATAGCGCGGCTGGTCCATCCAGACCTTCACGATCCGGCCCATTTCGGATTCTCTCTTCAGCACGGGATAGTGGTTCTTCTTGAACAGCTTCAGGAATTCGTCGGCGTGTCCCCACTTCGTTTTGTAGTAGTACTCGACGACGAAGGGACGATCGGAAGAGGCGGGGGATTGGGCGTGTACGAAGATTGGCAGGGCAGTCACGATGAACAGCAACGCAACGAGAATGCGGCGCAAGATGATCACTGGTTCCTCCTCGAATGCAGTGCTTTGCTTGTACACCAAGCGCGGGCTAGCATCAATAGGCGTCGAGGTCGCAAGCTCGGTGAATCGTGAAAGCTCCCTGACGGAGCGGATGAGTGCGGGCGGGATAGGGATTCTTCGACTGCGTGACCGTTCGCTCCGCGATCGGTCACTCCGCTCAGAATGACAGCGGTGTTTTTGAGGGCGGCGGATGCAATTAAACGACGAACAGCAAATCATCAAGCTCTTTGAAGACGGCGACCGGGCGTTGATCGCCGCCGACGTGGAGGAACTGCGGCGCATCTACGCCGATGACTATCTAAAGCACGATGAGGCGGGCACGACCTCTACCCGGGAGGAGGTGATCGACAGGCTCACTTCGGGCAAGGTTCGATTCGTCTCGATGACGTCTACGGGGCGGCGCATTCGGCTGCTGCGGGATGACGTGGCCATTGTGCAAGGGTCGGAGGACGACGTGGTCGAGCAAGGCGGAAAGCACTTCGCGGTTCGCTACGTGTATATGGACGTGGTGATGAAGCGCGAGGAGAAGTGGCAAATCGTGGCGTCTCAACTCGCGAGAACCTAGTTGGCGATCCGTGACCGCCCCACAGGTCCTACTGGCCGCTGACGCCTGCCGTCTGACGACCGATCCTATTCTGCCAATGGTTCCACACGAACCACACCGCGCCAGCCACGAGCACGATTCCAACTACGGCGTCGAACTTGTGGAAGTACTTGCCCAGCTCGCGCCAGTTTTCACCCAGCTTCATGCCGAACCAGGCCAGGCCGAAGCACCACGGCCATGATCCTAGGAACGTGTAGATGTGGAAGCGGCCGCGGGGCATCCGTGCTACGCCAGCGGGCAACGCAATAAAAGTGCGGATTACCGGCAGCAGGCGGGCGATGAAAACGGCGAGGTATCCCCAGCGTGCGAAAAAGCGGTCGGCCCAGTCGAGCTCGCGGCGGCTCATCAGAATCCAGTGGCCGAAGCGCTCCACAAGCGGGCGCCCGCCATAGAAGCCGATCTCGTAGGCGACGAGCGATCCCAGATTGCAGCCGATCGCGCCCGCCGTGGCCACCCAGAGCAGTTTGAACGTGCCCTCGAAGACCAGGTAGCCCGCGAAGGGCATGATCAGTTCTGAAGGCAGCGGAATGCAGGCCGACTCGATCGCCATCAGCAGCGTGATGCCTCCATAGCCGGTCACGGCGATCACGGACTTGATGAAAACGAAGATGACGGCAAGAATTTTTTCGGTCATGAGGAAACGTCGTTCCCGTTCTTTAGTTGCGAGTTCTCAGCTACGACGGGGCATTCAGGCTGAGATGCGAAGTCTCGCATTCCAGTGTAGCGGAAACTTGCGGGCAGAAGTGCGAGGCTAGAACGAACCTTCCTGGGTAAACGCGTAGCCGGGCAGGGTTGCGCCCTGGGGACTCTTGGAGACTTTCACCCGCACCGTGGGTGCGTCGGGAGCGCTGATGCCGGCCGGACGCAGCATGGCGTATTGGCTGAAGACTTCGTTATAGACCTTGGTGACCAGGTAGTCCTGGCCGTCGGCTTCGCTGCGCCACACTTGCCCGAGCTGGATGGAATTTACTGCCACGGCACTCTTCCTGATTCTAGCTGGAGTACTTTCAGACTACCCGCGGTTTGGGGAGGCGTCAATTCCCAGATAAGTTACCGAGGGTCAGGCGGCGGAGTGCCAATTGTGAGTCGTCGACATTTGCAGGCCGCGCGATTGGAAACGGGCCACTCGCAATTGCTATGATGAGCGGCACCGTCGCCCCGCAGTAAGAAAGGATCGTCATGGCACGCGGAGTCGTTCCCCGTCAGCCCGCTCGAACCGGGCGCCAGGATCGCGTTCAGAAGGTTCGCGTGTCGAGCGCTGCGCCCGCAAAAATCCGGTCGTCGGCAAAGCCACGCCCGAAAGCTGTTCCCAAGCCGGCGCCGGCGCGGGCCAGCAAGGTAAAAGGCTACAACCCTGTCGCGCCGGAGCGGGTCGCAGAAATTCTAAAGCGGCTCGATCTGCTCTACCCTGACGTCACTTGCGCCCTGACTCATTCGAGCGCGTGGGAACTGCTGGTGGCTACGATTCTTTCCGCGCAATCGACGGACGTGAACGTGAACCGGGTGACGCCGGAACTTTTCCGCAAATATCCGACGGTGGAAGCCTTTGCCGCTCTCACGCCCGAGCAACTTGAGCCCGACGTGCGCTCCACGGGGTTCTTCCGCAACAAGTCGAAATCGGTTGTGGGGGCCGCGAAGAAAGTCGTTGCCGACTTCGGCGGGCAGGTTCCCGACGAGATGGAGAAGTTGCTGACTCTGCCCGGCGTCGCGCGCAAGACGGCCAACGTCGTGTTGGGTAGCTGGTTCAAGAAGGCCGACGGAGTCGTGGTGGATACGCATGTGCATCGCATCTCGCGCCGGCTGGAACTTACCACGCGGGATGATCCCCAAAAAATCGAACAGGACCTGATGCGGGTGATTCCTCGCGAGAAGTGGATCCTGTTCTCGCACCAGATCATCTGGCACGGTCGCAAGCTGTGCTACGCGCGCAAACCCAAGTGTGCCGATTGCGCGCTGGAGAATCTGTGTCACGCGGCCGACAAGACCTGGAGCACGGTCGAAACACACAAGAACGCGAAGGGATAGGTGAAAGCGGTTTCCGTCCCACAACTTTTTCAGGGCTCAAAAAATCCTGTGCCCTCCTGCGAGCAGAAATGTCAAGACCTCGACAGAATACTCTTTGCACCAGCAATGGTGCAGTCGCGTTCTAACCACCTTAGTTTTCAGAAAGTAAGAAGGTTCAAGTGTTGTGCAATAAACTCCGCGTAATCTGTTTATTGACAAGCACTTACGCTGACTCGCTAAATCGGTTTAACTTGCCCGTACAGCAAGCCGGAGTTGGCCCGATGCGATGCGCAGTAGGCTGGCAGAAAGTCTGGCGTTGTGCCTCAGAATGCTCCGCGCGAGGCATTCCTGTGAGCCAGCGGCCACTCGAGCCTCGCTCGAAGGGACAGCCGAAGGCGGCTGTCCCCACACGATTCTCTTAATAAAAACAGCGAGACATAGGGCACCAACAGCCAGCCTCACTGGTCACAACAC
>CAVYHM010000035.1:0-80589 GCA_963768265.1 uncultured Acidobacteriaceae bacterium | reverse complement strand
GCCAGCTGCCAACCGGGCGGCCCATCCGGTGCAACCCTTATATAAGGATTCTTTTTGTCGAGCTAAATAGGGGAACTTGGACAGCAGGCCCGATTATGGCCCTACATCAACTGGCAATTCGAGTTAGGTGGGCCGGATCGTGGTTCGGAGTGCAGTGAATCTTGTTACAGAGGCGGGCATCTATGTGTTATCAGGAATTAAGAGGAAAAGGTGGTCTCGTTTCACGATCACTTTCGCAGCCGATCGTTTCGAACGGTCCGATCAAGCATGGGACGTTCGTCTCCTGGTGGAAACGATTCCGACGCTTGCGTGGGCCGCACGCGATGCCACGATCGAAGCTTGATTTGAAAATCAATCAGCTCGGTATAAAGAAAAACGGCGTCCGGTATAGTTTGCAGGCAACTCCCAGAACTGGAACAAAGCCCATGACAACGCTCAAGGAATTCAGATGTGAAGTCTGTGGACTCGTTACCACCAACCCCATCCACTGGTTCGTGATTCGATGTGGAGATTCCGATCTTACCGTCTACCGGTGGAACTCTGAAACGGCCAACGCGCCGGGAGCCCGGCATTATTGCGGTGAGGCTCATGCCGAGGTGTACATCAGCCGCTGGTTTGACTCGGTCTGCGCACCGCCGAAGCCAAGCTTTACCTAGCGCCTTGACGGTGCGTCATCACAGGAATGCGGATTGGCTTTCGGTATGAGCACCGTTAGCGGCTTGTGGCTGTTACTCGTTGGAATGCGTAGTCGCCCAGAAAGAACCCAGGGCCTCGTGGGTCTATGGCAGCGCCGGATTATGGTTTCAGAAGTGACTTGCCGTAACCAACAGGGATGGCGAAGTTCGAGCCGCCGAACTCACGCACCATGGCAAAATTAATTCCAATTACTTTGCCCTCGTCATTGAAAAGCGGGCCACCCGAGCCGCCCGAAGTGGTTTGGGCATCATAGACGATCTTGTCAGGCAGGACGTCGCCGATGTGCCCCTGAGTGGTGATGGGTCTGATCAGGTGACGACGAGCCAGTTCCTCCATCACCTGCTTTGAGTCGCCTTTGGACGCGGTGGCGATGGACTGGAGGGTCCCAGCTCCCGCCCGAGCCAGAATTGCGTCGAGAGCTGTGGGATATCCAAGCAGCACGACGGGACCGCCGCTGATCGCCGAACGGCGGTCATCGGCAAGGGCTATCTGTTTGATTCCGAGTTGTGAAATATCTGCTTTTAGGACTGCAACGTCAGCGGTAGAGGAAATCCTTTCGGTATTGATGGCAATGCCGTGAGGGACGCCCGGGAAATACGCAGTCATCTCCACGGTCACTGGCTCAAGCCCTTGATCGAGCATTTCCTTCAAATCATCGTTCTGCCACCACGGTTCGGCCACGTGATGATTGGTGAGGATTTGTCCAGTAGTGGAGGCGAGAAATCCCGTACCAAAAGCATCCAGGTGTACTTCCGGTCCGCTCCCAGTGAGGCTCAAGAGCGGGTTGTCATGTTCGTCGGTCTTCGGCGCGCCACTGCTGGTCATCTCAGCGTAGTGCAATGTAAGGCCGGTAGTGTGCTCTCGGAAGGCAAGCACAATATGGATAAGGCAGACGCTGGGCTCGTAAGATTGGATGATCGTCTGCGCCACTTTGCCCTCCGTCTCGAGCTTTTGAAGACGGGTCTCTACTGCCGTTAACTGATTTTGCAAAGCAGACGTGTTCTCGTCTTTGCTGGCCGCAATCTGCGACCGCAGGTCTTCGCTCCTTTTCTGAAGTTGCACTTTTTGTGGATCGCTCGCCAGGGATGGACTGTGTTCGCCACCCTCGAGACCTCGGCGCGAACTCTCCATCAACCGTTGTTCGGTCAGCATGCCCGTTTGCAATCGAGTGATCGCAGCGTAGACCCGGGTATTCTGTTGTTGGTTGTGGCGATACAAGAGGAAAAAGGCCAGCGCAGCGGCCACAAGCACGGCAATTGCTGTCAGTCCGCCCACCCGGAGCGTCCGCCGTTCCTCGTTGACTGCGGTCACCACCTGCTGGGTAGCATTTCGATTCTCCTCGGCAAGGCGCAACCGCTCGCGAAATCCGTCTGCAACGGATTTATCCCGCAGTTGAGAACGCAGCCGCGATAACAATTCGTGAGAGTCGAAGGGCAGTGACAGTACATCGTCGGCACCAAGATCAAGGCCCCGAGTACGCTCGGCGGATCCTCCCGGCGAGAGCATCACAACGCGAATATGGTGAGTCTGCTCAGAACCTTTGATTTCGGAGAGTAGGTCACAGCAATCGAGCTGGGGCGGATCCGCCCCCAGGACCACGACGTCGGGATCGAAGGCGACGACCGCTTTGATTCCTTGCTGGTAGTCGCTCGAGACTACGTATCCCGCATCGCGCAGGAGCGCGACGATTTGCTCCCTGAGAGCATCATCGGATTCCACCACTAGCAATTTCCCAGCTTTGGAGTTCATAGTAGCCATTTCTTAGGATGGTGCCAGACCGTCGGTGGATTCAGTCGCCCTAATATTAAATACCCTTGCCGATGACGAAGCCATGGTGAATGCCGCACACCCAACTCCAGAAAAGTGGAGAGCGCGCGCGGGGCGTAACCTATTTCCGTCGACAGAACCTGAGGTCATGCCGACGAGTGCGGTCAACGACCCTGTCTCGATTACCCCCCAGCGCATTCGACGGGGGGATCCAGCCTAGTAAGTGTAAGTCTTATCGGACGAACGACAATCCTACAAACACTACGTGCGAGTCCATGCCGGGGTTGATGCGGCCCAGGTTGGCGTTGGAAATGTGATGATATTCGTACCCAAACTGAACGCTGCGGTGCCTCGAAGTGAATACTTGCACGCCCCCCGCAACCTGGGCGGTAAAATTGAACTGAGTAGCGCCGAACATCCGTCGGTCGAAGTATAGAAAGCCCCCGCCGCTCGTCAGAAATGGCTGGACTCTGTGATGGTAACGGAAATTGATTTGTGCCCCTATGGGACTCCCGCCAGTAGCGTGAGCATACGCGCGCTGGCCATTCGCCTGCGGATCACCCACCACCGAAAATGGGATCACTTCGGCAATGTAGCGTAGGGCCAACAAACGATTCGTGTAGACGAGGCGCCCGTAACGGGCTTCGATCTGGTACATGCGACTGTCAATAGTGCTAGCGAAGGCATGGCCGTTTCCGAATTGCCCCTCAAACCAGAAAGTGAATTCATTCTGTGAGGGCTGGTCCTGCGCGCAGGCGAGGCCAACAAGGAATGTCGTTGCAGACAATATCCGCAAAAGGAGCGAGGCTCCCTGCGCCAGCGTGAACCTTCGTCGCATCCGAGTTTGCCGTGTGCCCAGCCTCCGATCCGGAGCTCGCCGATCAACTTCATCCGTACTGGAATCGTTGAGAAGTCGAGGCGCGATTCTGTTGAAAAAGCTGGGAACGATTGTTTTCGCAACTACCATCACGAGCTCCGGGTTCTCGGCGTTGGCTGCGAACGAGAATCGCCTCGCCACTTCGATCGCACCGCCGTTCGGGCTGTTTATCTGCCGATCTCCGAATTGCAATCTTGCTGCCAATAAAACCACACGAGACGGCCGAGATCGCTGGAGCGGTATCAGCAGAAGAAATGAGTGGGTGTCCAGATAAAGAAGGACGAGGCTGCTGTCGCAAAAAGGCCCACGCGTGCGACTCAGCGCGCGGCACTAAACTGAACCTTGCCTTGCACCTCTGGCAGGCATAGAGTGGCGGGGACAGATTTGCACTAGACAAAATCTAACCCTTAAAAACTCTGCGTTCTCTCGATGGACCCATCGATAGAGACCGACAAATTCACGCTGTAGTCGTGATGATCAATCGTCAGAATCTTCTTACCATAAAGTCGAACGTCGACAAATGTCATATCTCTTTGGGGAAGCCAGAAATTGTCGATTTTCTGGTACTGGCGCACAAAGCCTGCTCGTTGAATCCAGAAAGAGAGCTTCTTGGCGGGGTGGCCTTCGATCCGGACAACAGCATAATCGTCTGTATCGATCCATACCTTGCCTTCGAACAGATACTTGTCGCTTCGCTTGGGAATCGCCTGCGCGACGAAGCAGTGGTAGGGTCCCACCTGTTGCTCACCGAGCAAATCCAGAGCATAGTTGGCCGGAGAGATGGCGCTATCATGATGCTGCTTGCCCGCCGTCGTTTCGATCTCACTGGCGATTAGGGCATGGAGCGCCAAACGTCGAACCAGGGCCGACCCTTTTTCGGACGTGACCACAAACTTCTTCTGGTCCGGCGCCCAATACTCCATCTGCCCGATTTCCTCGGCACGCACCTTCCCCTTCAGGTCCACCACCTGATAGGTCCTGAAGGCGGTATAGTTCGCGAGAGTCGCAGCGCGAAGGGCGTTGTGGGCGAGCAACTCATCGAAGATCTGGCTCGCCGTGACGCCAGATCGTAAAGGCTCGAGCGGCGCAGTGAGTTCGATTTGGTCCTGTTGATTCACTTGCGCGTTCGCACTCATAGCGAACGTTGTCATCGCAAGAAAGGCGGCGTCAACGAAAAACAGTCTGACTTTCGTGTTCGGCGTTGTCGTGTTTCGTCCTCGCACGATGCTTACTCCTTCTAGTCCTCGAAACTGCGCACACCGCCCTGGAATTTGTTTTTTGCGTTGATCCAAAGCCACTTGATCACCCGGGAGTCGTTATAGCAGTAGGCCAGATTATGGTTCAGGGTTGAGAAACAGTGCTGCTGGCAGGTGGACTTCATTGCGGACAATTGGGTCTGGTCGAATTTTGGCTCATCGATGTTTCCCCAGTCGAAGGTTGCTCCATACATGGGGAAGCAGGGGGCAACAGTGCCGTCCGTGCGGATAATGACGTTGTTCTGACCGGCGCGACAGTTCCACTCCGCAAAATGCAGCCCACCGTCCGGCTCCTGCACAATCCCCAGCATGGAGGCCAGCAGTTCAGCCTGGTGTCCGTTGCCGTTTGAGCCATCGCCATTCCAGCCGTACTCCCGCAAATCGAGCCCCGAGGACATCCGCACAAAGGCTTTGATCTCCTGCAGACGTTGCACCGAGTTCACCATCTGATAGCCCGCTTTGTTCTTCTCGATCAGCCAATCGACCAGAGAGTCGACCTCGCGCCAATCTTCGGGCCGGATATATGTGGGGTTGTCATACAGGTGCTTGAAGTGGTTGTCCTGTTCGAGCATCGGAGTTTCGTTGATGTGGTAGTCGGTGGCAATGCGGTGGTCGTGCGCGTATTCGGTGAGCTTTCTCACATCCTCCATGTTGTTGCGGCAGATGTTGATGTTGAAAAAGACGAGGTATCCGTCTACGTACTGCTTCCGCAGAATGTGTTCCAGATTTTTCTCCGCGGGAACGAAGGCTTTGGGCAGGCTCGGCTGCAGATCCCACGAGTCCAGAGCGAAGTTGAAGACCGCGACGCCGGCATCGCCCAGGCGATCTGCGAAGTCTGGCTTGAGCAAACGACCATTCGTGGCGACATAGACCCAAAAGCCTTTCTTCGCCGCGTAATAGACGACTTTATGAATGAATTCCGGCCGCAAGAGTGGCTCGCCCCCCATGAGCGCCAGGACCCGGCAACCGTTGTCGTGCAGCCAGTCGATCGAACGCCGCGCGACGTCTTCGGTCATGCCTTTGACTTTGTTGTTGTACGACCAGCAATACCAGCAGTCGAGGTTGCACTTGTATTCGACAAAGAGGTAAGCGGTGATGGGGTGAAACTCCCCGGGCAAAACTCGCGAGCGGACATAGGGACCTAGCCATCCGCGAGAGTAGCGGTAGACATCCTTTGCACCCCACTTTCGCTTTTCAGGCGGAGTCTCGGGGCCGGGATCATTAAGCCGATCCGGGAATTGCGGGAACACCGGTTCAGGGAGGGTGAGGCTCTTTGCGGTAGCGGGCGCTGGCGGGCGCTGGCTGGAATTCATCAGGAGATCGTGGATTGCTACATCAATGCGGAACTTGGCAGCGGTGGCCATTACAAATTACCTCGGACAAGGTTTCCAAGAGGCGGTTCCCCTCTCGTGACAACGCTCGGCATTGTCGGTCGAGCTTTATGCAAGAAAGATGCCAAATTCTGGAAAGGCAAATTCTGAGCTGGCGCCCCAGTCATGAGGCGAAGTCTCGCCTCCGCCCAAAACTACAGAGGGCCACTCCTTGAAACGACTACTGCGAGGGTTCGCGCGTGATTGCTGGCCAAGTCGTGTGTCTGCCAAGAGCGGACGGCGGTCGACCATTCGATCTGGAGACGCGAAACGGCTCAGCATGGAGAGAACTGGGCTGCTTGGTCTGTCCTTGAATTTGCCGAAATTCCGACACTGCTGAGATTCTGTCATTTGTGTTTTGACACTGTCGACAGTTCCGACACTTGGATGGAATTTCTCCCTTGATCGCATTTGAGAGGGACCACCTTAAAAAGCCCGCCTGATATCGACGTCCCCAGCGCAAGCTCAACCTTCTTCCCCGAGCCGGAGGCTTGTAGACCTGTCAACCGTCAACAAACTGTCGAGGAAGTTTCGACAGTCACGACCCCGCTCTCCCTTAGCCACCCTCTCTTGTTGCATTGGAGCAACGGTTTCCTCAAAGCACTCCTGGCGCATGCTTTTGGCCTCTCACATGCTTTTACCTCCGTACCGTCGGGAGGAGGCCGTGTCGAAAAAGATTCCAATGGCCGCGGGGAGAGCATGGCTTTTCTTTGCTCTCTTGCTATGCCTTTTTGGTTCCAGGAATTCCGTGGGTCAGGAGCAATCGCCTCTGGTACCTGACGCTCCCAGGCCACAGCCGGGAGTCATTGTCGGTACCGTAGTCGACGTAAATGACGATGCGATTCCCGGCGCCACCGTCACTCTTGCAAACCCTACTCTCGAGAGTCCTCGCACGGTCGTTTCGAATGACAAAGGATGTTTTGAGTTCAACGATGTCGAGCCGAACACATATCACGTCAAGATCAGCGCCGAGGGATTTGCCGACTGGACTTCACCCGAGGTAGCGCTCAAGCCTGGCCAATACGTAATGCTGGCGATTCCCAGGCTCCAGATCGCAACCGCATTTACCTCGGTGACGGTAGGTTATTCCGCCGAGGAGGTTGCCACCGAGGAAGTCAAGCTCGAGGAGAAACAGCGCATCTTCGGTATTTTCCCGAATTTCTACGTAACCTACGATCAAAATGCCGCGCCGCTGACGGCCAAGTTAAAGTTCCGGCTCGCCGCAAAGGTGAGTTTCGATCCGATAACCTTTGTTGGAGTAGGGATAGCTGCCGGTGCCGAACAGGCAGGGAACCACCCCAACTACCCCCAGGGTTTGAAGGGTTTCGGTGAGCGCTATGGCGCAGCTTATACCAACGGCCTCACCGACATCATGATCGGTGGCGCCATTCTGCCGTCGCTTCTACACCAGGATCCGCGCTACTTCTACCAGGGTACGGGGACAACGAAGTCTCGTATTCTCCATGCAGTCTCCAGCCCCTTCGTGTGTCGAGGAGACAATGGAAGGCCGCAGCCGAACTACTCGACGATCGGCGGCGATCTGGCCTCGGCTGCAATCTCCAATGCGTACTATCCGGCGTCCAATCGCGGCGTCGGACTGTTGTTGGGGAATTTTCTGATCGGCACAGGACAGCGAGCCGCCGCCAATCTCGCACAGGAATTTATCCTTCGCCGTCTGACGCACAAAGCCGCTCGGTAGATCGCTCGTTCAACTCCCAGATTTCTGGCACTTCCGTGGCGCTGGCTATAAAGGATGGTGGAAGGTTACTCCATCGCAGATCGCTCTGGCATGGCTACTGGTGCGGTGCCCTGTGATGCTCCCGATCCCAGGCACCTCCAAGGTGAAACATCTCGAAGAGAATGTCGCGGCAGCGGAGCTAAAGATTGACGTGGATACGATGCGGAAACTAGACGGAATGGCACGTGCCAGGTAGGGAAGAGGGCCGCGTGCTACATCAGGCTATTTTAGAGCCAGCGTTACCTGTCCCAGATGGTAAGACAGGTGATTGGCTCGACTCAGCAAGACGGCCAATCGGTTCCGGGTCGGGTCTGTGGCATAGTCCTCCTCGGACATGGCCTGGTGCCGCAGCAACCACTCATCCGCGGAAAGACTCTGAAACTGCGAGAGTAATTTCTCGTTCACTTCGTCCCAATATTGTTTTAACTGTCCTGCCGAAGGTATCTCTGCTACTGCTTTGTCGGGATTGTCTATGAATACGGCATCCAGGTCTGGATGCAGTCGGGGTCCCATGCCGAGAATCGAAAACATTCTGTCGTGAACCGCAATGAGATGTCCCCACAGATAAATGACACGGTTCTTTCCCGGTGCCACTTCCCGCAGGAGTTGTTCCTCCGTCAGGCCTGAAAATATCTTGTCAGCTCTGTCCACGACGAGCCGCCAGGAATTGATCGCCACTTTCACTGGTAATTCGTGAGACGTCATTTTGAACTCAGATCTTTTCTTCCGGGATCGATGACGTCGAATCTGAAAACCGCCTACCGCACCGCTCAATGCCGAACAGGGTAGGGTGAATAAAGATGAAAAACCTCCCGGTATGGCTCGACCGGATAGCCCTTCGCTTTCCAAGCTTCGAGGCCGCCTTTTAGGAATTTGATCTTGAAAAACTCCAAGTCCAAGGCTCGACGCAAGACGGCCCGGCTAGTCTTATCCCCGGGACAAGTGCAGTAAACGATCGCCTCTCTGTCCTTAGGGATCAGGCTCGGTGCCGCCAACACCTCCGCCGGGGGGATTCTTCGAGCGCCTGGAATAATCTCAGAGTGAGCTAGTAGATCGAGGGGCTGGCGGACATCAAAGAGGGCCACAGCATGATCTGAGCCCAACAAGGAATAGAGGTCCTCGGGAGCAATGGCGTGTTGCTCCATCGTCCGCAGTTGATCCCTGCTGCGTTTCTTCCAGAGGACTGTCGTTAGCGACATTCCGAGTACGGCAACACAAATGAAAGTCACGACCATGGCCATTCCGCTGCCCCCAAACCCTTCCTGCAACAGATTCAATCGGATGCCAAGAAGATTCATTTACGCGCAAGTTCCTATTTAAAAATGTTGCGACCGAATCGGTCGCATAGTTTGCGGCAGCGGCGAGGTATTTCGCTTTTCATGTGTTTTTCGGATTACGCCACTGCATATGCACCACAAATCCTTGGACGATGGGATCTCCCCTGCTGGGGCAGCCGGGGAAGACGGGGGGAGGGCATGATTGCCCCGGCTGCCCGGCGCCACTAAAAGTGGAAAACGATACCGGCGGACGGTTGGGCCGTGTGCGTCCAGCTATCGGTGTTCAGGGCGCGGAGTCCAAAGTCCGGGTTCTTGTACACGAACCCTCTGTACTCAGCTCGCAGAGACAAGTGGCGCGTAAAAGCATAATCGGCGCCAGCACCGTACAGGAAGGCACCTCTTCCCTCAGTACTCGCACCAGGCGCCGATCCGCCAAAATTACCAGTGGGGTCAAAGATCAGACCCCCACCCCCGGCGAGCGCGTAAGTGCTGATTCCTCTCAGGCGCAGTGGAAGTTTAACCACCACATCTCCCGTGACGGCGTGCACGTTGGCCTGGACTCTGGATTCCCCGAGGCCGCCGCCGAAATATTTTTCAGTGTTTCGGTCATAACCATAGTCGGCTTCTGCCGCGAGCCAACGGTTGAAGCTGTAGCGGTATCCGACCTGGAATCCGCCGGTGTCGGTGGTGGTTCGAGAGACTCCCTGTCCGTTTGTGTCCTTGGTGAAAAAGCCTGTGCCTTGCAGACTGATCTCCGACCCGGTTTCCTGAGCCGTGGCCCCGACAGTCAAGAGAATGGCAAAGCCTGCGAGCAAAATAGCTGTTCTACGCATTGTGTGACTCCTTGATACTTCAATATGTACGCGCGATTCTCGTAATCGCGGTGCTGGGCGCCACGAGAACCGCGTCCGGCAGTCCCTTAAGGCACCTGGGTTGCCAAAGCTGTGCCCGGCTGGCTCCATTCCGAAATCCTTGATTAATCGAAGATTGGACAAACGGGGGATTGCAAACGGATCCCTGTCCTGTCGAACCAATCGACGCCCGATTTGACAGTTGACGAAGGCAATGACATTTTGCGGAAGCTTTCTGGCGTGTTCCAACATCAGATGGAGCATATCCCGACCGTAGTCGCTTTCCGGCGATGGGGTACAAGTGACCGACCTGTTCGTAAGCAACTTGTGAGAAGCGGAAGGGTCTATGAGCACTTTATCAGCGACCATCTCAGAGGAGCACACGCAGCGCTACGAGGCTCTGCTGCGCGCAACAAACGCGATTGGGACCAGTAACGACTGTGATGCCGCCGGTGAGACGATCGTTGAAGCGCTGCGTGGGGTCATTGCTTTCGACTATCTGGAACTTGTCATCTTCGAGAATGACGGCTGGACTGTGACATGGCATTTGCTTCATTCAAACGGCGTGACGCAACGTTTGGGGTTGTCGGACGTCGTAGTGAATGGCACGCCGATTGAGACGGTGCACGCCTCTCAGCAAGCTCTGGTCGTCGCCAATTGGAATGAGGAGCCACGCTTTCGGAAACACGGCCAATTCTTGAGCAAACTCGGTATTGCAGCTACATGCGTATTGCCGCTGGCGCGGGGACAGCGGCGCCTCGGTGTGATAAGCGTAGGCAGATCGCGTGCGAATGCCTATTCCGAAGACGAAGTTCGCTTTCTCTCCATGGTTGCCGACCAGATTGCCCTGGCGATTGACGCTGCCGTGAACTTCTATTTGTCGCGACAGGCGCAGGATCGGTTGAAACTTATCCTCGGCATGACTAACCAGGTCGTGTCGAACTTGAACTTTCAGGAACTGCTGCGAACAATTTCGGCAAGTGTTCGCCAGGTCATGCACTATGACGCTGCAGCGATCATGCTGCCCGAGCCGGACGGCGCACATCTCCGGGTGCATGCTCTGGACTTTCCAGAGAGCAAAGGAATCTTCAAAGCAGACATTTTGATTCCCGTTGTAGGCACGCCCCCGGGCGAAACCTTCCGCAGCGGAACGCCGTGGGTTGTGAATCGGCTGGAGCGTGACCTACATTCGGAGATGTACGCCAAGGCCGCTAAAGAAGGTATGAATTCGTTGTGCGATGTGCCCCTCATCAGCCGGGGCCGCACTCTGGGCGTACTTGCGGTAGCGAAACGGGAAGAGGATGCATTCGACCGGGAAGAGACCGAATTTTTGTCTCAGGTCGCACAGCAAGTCGCCATCGGAGTGGAGAACGCGCTGGCGTACGGTGAAATTGCTGATCTCAAAGACAAGCTCGCCCAGGAGAAGCTGTATCTGGAAGACGAAATCCGCGGCGAGATGGACTTCGAAGGCATTGTGGGGCAGAGTTCGGCCCTTCGCCATGTTTTGAAGCTGGTGGAGACAGTAGCTCCGAGTGATTCGACGGTATTGCTGTTGGGCGAAACCGGTACGGGAAAGGAATTGATTGCGCGTGCGATTCATGAACGCAGCCGGCGCAAGGAGCGGACCTTTGTGAAGCTCAACTGCGCTGCCATTCCGACCGGACTGCTCGAGAGCGAGCTTTTTGGACACGAGCGAGGCGCTTTTACGGGCGCGATCGCACAGAAGATTGGCCGGCTTGAGCTGGCCGACAAGGGCTCACTGTTCCTGGATGAGGTTGGAGACATTCCTGTCGAGATCCAACCGAAACTGCTACGAGCTTTGCAGGAGCGGGAGTTCGAAAGACTGGGCAGCAATCGAACCCAGCAGGTGGATGTGCGCCTGGTGGCGGCTACCAATCGCGATCTGGAAAAAATGATGGAGAATCGTGAATTCCGCAGCGACTTGTACTATCGGCTGAACGTGTTTCCGATCCGCATTCCACCCTTACGCGAACGCCCGGAGGATATACCACTGTTGGTTCGCTACTTCGCACAGAAGTATGGCCGCCGCATGCAGAAATCGATCGAGTCGATTCCTACTGCGGCCCTGAGGAAGCTCTCGAGTTGGCATTGGCCGGGAAACATTCGTGAGCTGGAGAACTTCATCGAGCGTTCGGTGATCCTTACAAACGGCAGCGAGCTGCAAGTGCCGATCTCTGGGCTAGGCAATAACGGGAAGAGCAGTCCCATGGCCGGGACACGGGAAGCTAACGAACGCGACGAGATCGTCCGCATTTTGAAGACGACCAATGGGCGAGTCGCAGGCCCCAGCGGTGCAGCTGCCCGGATGAGCCTCAAACGTACGACGCTAATTTCCCGCATGAAGAAGCTCGGTATCGACCCGCGCCGAATGTCGTAGGATTCGACAGTGTCGACGGTCACGACAGCAACCTCCACTGCTGATCAACGGCCGAGCAGGTCGCAGACCTTCATTTTTCTTTGTGTTCCTCGAGTCCCCCCATTTTTGAATCTTTGGCCCTTGCCTTGCAAGTAGGCCTGATGTGATCGGATCACTTGCATTGGTGGGAATTTGCGCTGCCGGAGTTTGCTTCATGCTGGTGTTTCTCCGCGCTGTCTTGAGAGACACACGGCCTCGCGTTCGAGACACCGAAGTTGACCTCCGTACGGAGCGGGGGCAAATCGACGTCAGTTCGGTTTCGATAGAGCACCATTCGAGGCGCGCGGACCGGGCAGCATAGCCCCGTCTAGCACGAATCAAGTGGCGTCTTATCGCGCGTCCTGTCCAACCTCGGGCGCCAGATTTTGACCGGGTCCGACGATCCTAAATGTTGCTTCAACGTCTCGTACCTGAGCGCAAGGTCCGTTCTCGTCCGCGGTCTCGATAAGTGTCAGTTGTGACTTCGACATCCGGTGAGTCGGGGGTCCCAACGGTTTTGCTTTAGTCAGTGATTTCGGCATCTTGCGGGTTGGTGGCTTTGGCAACCGTATTGCGCTCTTTGATTCGTCCGAGATCCGCTATGTTCAGGATTTCCATCGTCGACACACCGGCTCAACGCAGGTTAGTGGTGGAGGGAATGCTCAGCGGTCCCTGGGTAGCTGAGCTTCGCACCACTTGCAGAAACGCAACTCGCGATTTGGAAGGACGCAGGCTGGTGATCGACCTGAGCAGCCTGACCGTTATCAGCCGGGAGGGAGAAGACGCGATTGTCCACCTCATGAAGGAGGGCGCGAAGTTTTCCTGCGCCGGTGTCCTTACTCGACACGTGCTCCAGCGACTTGCTCGAAGATGTCGATGCGAACCTGACACTAGTTAATAAAAGTGGCTGGAAACACCACAAGCGACATTTTTTGTCGATTTCCACCAGCCTCAAACGACTATTAAGTGAAAGACGGAGGTGATCATGGGGCAGGCAAAGCGCATCACGAGAGCCGAGGCATATGCAGACAGTGACGATTTCCGCCACATCTTTGACGAAAACATGAGCAGCCTTTACCTGCTGGCGTTTCTGCTCACGGCGGACCACGGGAAGGCCGAGCAGTGCTTCGTCTCCGGTCTGGAGGACGCGGTCGGAGGCAACCCGGTTTTTAAGGAATGGGCGCACTCCTGGGCCCGCCGCGTGATCATCCAGAACGCGGTGCGGCTAATCAACCCACGGCCGGACAATGAAAGTGGCCGTTCGAGATCTGCTTCGCTGGATAGCGACTACAAGACACTACCGGCGGAGCGGCACGCGGAGTTTTCCGCAGTTCTTGGATTGGGGCCCTTCGAGCGCATTGTCTACGTGATGACCGTTCTCGAGCACTATTCGGATCACGAGTGTTCTCTCCTGCTGGGCTGCGCACGGCGGGACGTTCTTCCGGCGCGAAGTCGCGCTCTCGAGGAAATTGGACGCCAGGTGGAAATGCAGGACCGACAATCGTCCAGTGTCAGTGCACAAGATCCCGGGTTGCACGCCGGGCCCGGTTCTTTGATCGAGTTGATGGCTGTTCCGCCTGTTGTCACATCGGCATAGCTGAGTCACTCCAGGAATGTCGATTCACTCTAAGGACCAGAACGCAAGTGGAACCTCGCGCCGCGTTGTTTGAAGGAATAGCATCGGCATTACCAGAGTCTTGTGTCGGTAGGTTCCCAGGCACCAGCGGATTTTGGCGGCAATCGAAGTTGGGTTCTTCGTCGTTTTTGTCGAGCAGCAAGCTCCCAACTCGGCTCTGCGCATCTCGCTTGGTTTGCGTGATCGGTTGCGCCTCGATGTCGTTCCACTTGAGGCCTCGCAACTCCCAACCCGAAGGCGCGCGCGATCTGCGGCGCGCGCCAGGAAAAGCGACAACTATGGTTGTCGCCGATCCAAACAGCAGTAACGCGAAGTTGACACCTTTCTTTTTCGCCGAACTCAGGCAAGGTCGTAGCGATCAAGGTTCATTACCTTGTTCCACGCAGCCGCGAAGTCCTTCACAAACGCCTCCTTCGAGTCATTACTGGCATAGACTTCTGCGAGTGCCCGGAGCTGCGAGTTCGAACCGAAGACGAGATCGACGCGCGTGCCGGTCCACTTGATTTTGCCAGTCGCCCGATCGCGGCCCTCATACACGCCTTCGGAGGTAGAGGAGGCCTCCCACTTCGTATTCATGTCGAGCAGGTTGACGAAGAAATCATTCGTCAGCATCTCGGGCCGGTTGGTGAAGACACCGTGTTTCGTCTGCCCGAAGTTCGCACTCAGGGCGCGCAAGCCGCCGACGAGAACCGTCATCTCGGGGGCAGTCAATGTCAGCAACTGCGCCCGATCCACCAGCAACTCCTCAGCCGACAGGACCTGTCCGCTGCGGAGGTAGTTGCGGAACCCGTCCGCGATCGGCTCCATTACGGCGAATGAGTGCACGTCGGTCTGCTTCTGCGAAGCATCCGTGCGCCCCGGCGAGAAGGGAATCTTCACTTTGTGCCCGGCCTTTTTGGCAGCTTCCTCGACGGCTGCGCAGCCGCCCAGAACGATCAAGTCAGCGAGTGAGACCTTCTTCCCTTTGTTCCCGTTGGACTGCGAGCTGTTGAACTCTTCTTGTATCGCCTCCAGCTTCTTGAGAACCTTCGCCAGTGCGGCCGGCTGGTTCACTTCCCAATCCTTTTGCGGCGTGAGACGAATGCGTGCTCCGTTCGCGCCACCGCGCTTGTCGGAGCCGCGGAACGACGCCGCAGATGCCCAGGCAGTGGTGACCAGTTGGGAGATCGACAGTCCGGATGTGAGGAGCTTGGCCTTGAGAGCCGCAATGTCCTTCTCCCCGATCAATTTGTGATCGACGGCGGGAACGGGATCTTGCCACAGAAGCGGCTCCTTCGGAACGAGCGGGCCAAGGTACCGCGAGATCGGCCCCATGTCGCGGTGCGTCAGCTTGAACCACGCCCGCGCAAACGCGTCTGCCAACTGATCCGGATGCTCGTAGAAGCGCCGTGAAATCTTTTCGTAAGCAGGATCGAACCGCAAGGCGAGGTCCGTAGTCAGCATGGATGGCGCATGATGCTTTGAGGGATCGTGCGCATCCGGCACCGTACCGTTGCCAGCGCCATTTTTCGGCGTCCACTGATGCGCACCGGCCGGACTCTTGGTCAGTTCCCATTCGTAGCTGAACAGGTTGGTGAAGAAGTTGTTGCTCCACTTCGTGGGCGTCGTGGTCCAAATGACTTCCAGGCCGCTGCCGATCGCGTCATCGCCGTTGCCCGTTCCAAGTTTGTTCTTCCAGCCCAGGCCCTGCTCCTCGATGCCGGCGCCCTCGGGTTCGGGGCCGACATACTTGGTGGGATCGGCAGCGCCGTGGGTTTTGCCGAAGGTGTGACCGCCGGCAATGAGGGCAACGGTCTCTTCGTCATTCATCGCCATGCGGGCAAAAGTTTCCCGGATATCCCGCGCCGCGGCGATGGGGTCCGGTTTGCCATTCGGCCCTTCCGGGTTCACATAGATCAGACCCATTTGGACCGCAGCGAGGGGATTCGCAAGGTCACGGTCGCCGCTGTAGCGCTCGTCCGCCAGCCACTTGCCCTCAGGGCCCCAGAAAATGTCCTCTTCGGGCTCCCAGACGTCCTCACGTCCGCCGGCAAAACCGAACGTCTTAAAGCCCATCGACTCGAGAGCGACGTTGCCGGCGAGAATCATGAGATCGGCCCAGGAGATCTTCCGTCCGTACTTCTGCTTGATCGGCCACAGCAGCCGGCGCGCCTTGTCCAGGTTCACGTTGTCGGGCCAACTATTGAGTGGCGCGAAGCGCTGCTGACCCGCTCCGGCCCCGCCGCGACCGTCGCCGATGCGGTACGTACCCGCGCTGTGCCATGCCATACGAATGAAAAGCGGTCCATAGTGGCCAAAGTCGGCCGGCCACCAATCCTGCGAGTCCGTCATCAAGGCATGCAGGTCCTTGACCACGGCATTCAAGTCAAGGCTCTTGAATTCTTTGGCGTAGTTGAACTCTTTGTCCATCGGATCGGACAGGGGGGAGTGCTGGTGCAGGATTTTCAGGTTCAGCTGATTCGGCCACCAATCCGCATTCGTCGCGGCCCCAGCCGCGGTGTTTGTGAACGGGCACTTTGCTTCGGTTGACATTATTGCTCCTTCCTTTAAGAAAACTGTGACGAACGACGAATGCATAATGGATTCCCCATTCGCGCGATCGCCGTTCTTATCAGGATCCTTGGTTCGGAAATGTAGAGTTACGATCCCATCGGGTACAAGATGCTTTGTTCAGGTTTTTGCACGGCAGCGGCGGCACAGGCCAAAGACCTCGACCAACGGCTCCGACAAATCAAAGCCGTCCGGGAGTTGCCGGGACAGCCGTTTGAAATCGATGAACTCTCCCTCGATGTCCTGCACCGATTTGCAGCGCGAGCAAACCAGGTGGTGATGAGGTTCGAGATTGCCGTCCACGCGCAACGTGGACGCATGAGGAGTGACCTCTCGCAGCAGCCCGCACTCGATGAAAAGCCGCAGATTGTTGTAGACCGTGGCGAGAGAAATGGATGGAATGCGACGCCGCACCGCGGCGTAAATGTCTTCCGGAGAATAGTGTCCGTTGGCGGCGATGACGGCCTCGTAGACCACCTGACGCTGGTGCGTGACCGCCAAACCGTGTTTCGCGGCCAGTTCACGGAACTGTTCATGGGTGAGGCGCATGATTATTGGATGAGAATTATTATAAAACAATGCTGAGTAGTGTCAACCGAAATCTTTTCTGCGACCTCGAAGAGGGCGGGGAACTCGGCAGGAATCTCAGTGACTAGCAGCGCTAGAGCCCCCGAAGCCGGCTCCTCGGTACTAATTCTTTTCGTTGTCCATCTGGCGCGCTTCTGAAATCGCCGATTAAGCAGGAGTTGTCTCGCAGCAACTAGAATCGAAACCCGGATTTACTCCCGCCTACCGGGAAGGCACGTTTGCTATTGTGATCTGCAGTCTCTATCCATCCCAATCCGTGCTGCTGATTGATTTTAGGGCAGGGAAGACTGCGAGAG
The DNA here is from genome assembly GCA_963768265.1 of uncultured Acidobacteriaceae bacterium. Taxonomy (GTDB): domain Bacteria; phylum Acidobacteriota; class Terriglobia; order Terriglobales; family Acidobacteriaceae; genus Sulfotelmatobacter. The sequence goes on along the minus strand of CAVYHM010000035.1, from coordinate 63,271 downwards.
AACTACAATGGCGACAGGAGAATCGGCGATGGAAATTTCAAAACGCATGTGGATCGGACTGGTGATTCTGAGCGCCTTGGGCGACGCTATCTACACTGTTGCTATATTCGACGGCTACGCGGTTCTCAACCGCTTATTCCAACCATTGCGGCAGGCTGCATAACGTGCGCATTGTTTCTCTGCTGGCGAGCGCCACAGAAATCGTCTGCGCCCTGGGTGCCGGCGACATGCTTGTAGGGCGGTCGCATGAGTGCGATAACCCGGAATGGGTGAAGCGACTTCCACCTTGTAGCGCTCCCGCTTTTGATGTCTCAGTTTCCAGCCGAGAGATTGATGCGGAGGTTCGGCGTCGCCTTCGGTCCGGCGAACCGCTTTATCACATTAACGGAGAACTGATTCGCGAGTTGCGTGCTGATCTTCTGATCACACAATCGCATTGCGAAGTGTGTGCCGTTACTCCCAGCGAGGTACAGCGCAGTGGTGGTGCATGCGCGTCCGACGTCCGGCAAGTGGTCCTGTCCGCTTTGTCTTTGCGGGAAATCTTCCAAGGTGTTCTGCGGATCTCACAGGAGCTTGGTCTCGAGAAGCGGGGCGAAGCCCTTGTCCGTCGCGAACGCGAGCGCTTGGACAAAGTCAGGGAAAAGGCTCAGCGCATTCGTCGGCCAGCGGTGGTCATGCTGGAGTGGGCGGATCCGCTGTTCGCAATGGGAAACTGGGGGCCCGAACTAGTGGAAATTGCGAATGGCGAACTCCTGCTTGGAGAAAAGGGCAACTACTCCGCTGCTATCCCCGCTGAACAACTCCGAGCCGCCGATCCCGAGTACCTGATCGTGGCGCCATGCGGATTCAACTTGGAGCGAAGTTTGCAGGAACAAGCCGTACTCGAACGATACCCGTGGTGGCCGGAATTGCAGGCGGTGCGCCGAGGCAACGTCGCGTTTGCGGACGGTAATCTGCTCTTCAACCGCTCCGGCATGACGGTCTCTCAAACCGCAGAGGTGATTGCGGAGATCCTCCATGGTGTCCCGTTCGGCAGGCCGACCGAAGGAGTGTGTTGGCGCCGGATCGAAGCAGTTGCGAAGGGAGATTCGCGCCGGATGACAGTGAGCCGAACTTGACGAAGGTTCTCTTATCGTGGAGCAGCGGTAAAGACAGCGCCTGGACGCTGCACCTCCTCCGGCAACGGCCCGACATCCAGATCGCCGCACTCGTCACGACCTTTAACTCCGAAGCGAACCGCGTGGCGATGCATGCGGTCCGGCGTGCGTTAGTGGAAGCGCAGGCCGAGCGAACCGGGATCCCGCTCTGGGCGGTGGAACTGCCTTGGCCCTGCTCGAATCTGGAGTACGAAGCACGGATGCGCGCCGTTTGCCAGCGTGCAAAGGCTGAGGGAATCACCGCTGTTGCATTCGGGGACCTTTTTCTTCAGGAGATCCGCGACTACCGAGTGCGCCAAGTACAGGGAAGCGGGCTCGAACCCCTGTTTCCGGTCTGGCAGATTCCCACGGACCAATTATCTCGGGACATGATCGCAGCCGGCGTGAAGGCAAAAATTACGTGTGTGGACCCGTCGAGACTCGCGAAGAACTATGCCGGTCATGACTACGACCTTCAATTTCTGCACGCTCTGCCAACCGGTGTGGACCCCTGCGGCGAAAACGGGGAATTTCACACCTTCGCATATGATGCGCCGGTGTTCTCTGGACCCATCGGAGTGCGGACGGGAGAAGTGGTCGAGCGCGATGGATTTGTGTTTGCCGACGTGCTTCCTCAATGACGGCTCTCGTGTAAGTGAGGATCGCGACGAGATCAGAGCCACGAGTCGGATAGCTTTGATAAATATTGGCTTCTTCTCCATTGCTCCGGAACAAATCCTCGGGAACTAAGCCGTCGGATCGGTCCCCCATAAACGGGCTTGTCGTTCTTGGTCCTTGCGATATACGCTCTGGTACTCACCTGCGATTCGATCGGAGCGACTTCGCCTGAGTGGCGCATGAAGGAAATGACCACCAATGACGACTTCGAACGGTTTCGGACCGGCGCGGCTAAGTATGCCGCCTACCTCGAGACGCCCGAGGGCCGACTGCGCCTCGATCTCGCCTTTGCCAACTTGCAGGACTTTCTCCCGCAGGCCACACGGTCTTTGCTCGCTCTGGATCTTGGGTGCGGTACCGGCGCCATCGCGGTGCGCCTGGCGCGACTCGGTCTGCACGTCACGTTGCTGGATACGTCGCTACCGATGCTGGATTTCGCCAAGCGGGCCACGCGGGAAGCAGGAGTTACGGATAGGATTACACTGAAATGCGGCGATGCCATGCAATTGGCAACCTTGTTCGACGCCGGTTCGTTCGATCTAATTCTTTGCCACAACATCCTGGAATATATTGACGACCCGGGTGCTGTGTTGCACGGTGCAGCTCGCACGTTGCGAGATCCGTCTGGCATATTCTCGCTTTTGGTGCATAACCAGGCAGGTGAGGTGTTAAAGGCCGCCATACAAGGCGGCGATCTGGCTGCGGCCGAACATAATCTCACCGCTGAGTGGGGGCATGAGTCACTGTACGGAGGCAGAGTCCGGCTATTTGCGGCAGAGACCCTGCACGCCATGCTGCTAGCGGCATCATTCGCGGTAACCGCGGAGCGTGGTGTACGGGTCGTGTCGGATTACCTGCCCCCACGGGTTCCCGGCACTGCAGAATACGACCGGATTTTTGAGTTAGAACGTAAGCTCGGCAGGCGGGCGGAGTTTGCTCCAGTCGCGCGCTACTCGCACTTCCTTGCACATCGCGTTGGTCCGGTGATGAAGGACGTTACATGAACAACGTAACAGCCCAGTCTTCACCGTCCGGATCTCGCATAACACCTGAGGCCGGAATTGCGCTCGGGCTTGGCCTTACCAACGACTGTAATCTCGCCTGTGCCTTCTGCTACCGCGATCCGACTCGCGCGGATTATCTCTCTCTGGATCAAGTGAAGGCAGTGATGGAACGCCTGCCCGTGCGCTCGGTGAATCTCGGCACCGGTGAGAACGGCATGCATCCCGACTTCAAGGCAATACTAGCCTATCTGCAAACGAAGCCGGTCAAGCTCACCATCACTTCCAACGGTCATAGTGTCGCTCTTCTAGAAGACCAGGAACTGGGTGCCTTCCATGACATCGAGTTTTCTCTCGATTACGCCACGCAAGCGGAACAGGATGGACAGCGCGGGCATGGCAATTGGGCACTCATCCATGAGCAGGCAGAACGGTGTCTGAGGCTTGATATTCCTGTAACCATCGTCGCGGTCATGATGAAGTCGAACTACCTGCACCTAGCGGATGTAGCGCGAATAGCCAAACGGTTTGACGCTCCTTTGCGAGTGAATGTGTACCAAGCCGTGCGATCGGACGTTTATGCCCTCAGCTACGAAGAGTACTGGGAGGGGTTCGGGCGCCTTTTTGAGGAGACCGATGTAATCGCTATTGGCGAGCCTCTCGTTCGTGCGATGGCGGGACTCCCACCGCTCCGGGCCGGTTGTGGCGTGAGCACCGTGCGAGTGACGCCAAGAGCCACGACACAACCCTGCGTTTATTGGCCAGGGTCGGGGGAGCCACTTTCAGATTTGATCTCCGCAGGCGCCAGCATTCTGAGCTCCATACCTTTCGAGCTGGCACGGACAGTTCCTCAAATCTGCAATCAGTGCGAGTTCCGCGAGTCGTGTCACGGCGGATGTGCCGGACGACGACGCTTGCAAGGCGCACTACTACAGCCGGATTGTTATTGTCCGATCATTCGGGGCGAGCGCCCACGACTCGAGTTCCGTATGGCCGCAGATCGCGATTTGCCCAAAGTGAGCAGTTCCTGCACCACCGTCGTGATCGCCAGATAGTTTGATTCGTCACGAACCACATCCACCGTTCGCAATACATAGATGATGGGAAAGCAATGAAAGGTGTAGCTCTGGCGTGAGACAGGCTTGTGGGTGTACGATTCTGTATCTTTGTAGAAGTCATCTGAGTATACGGCCTTATGGTTAGGAAGTATCGGGCAGCCCGGGGAATCATTCTCGGGGCCGTGGCGCACATAGAGAGGCACCTCGTCCTCCGCGTCGGATTCCCGTGAGCGATGGGGAGGAGCCGTGCTACTCAGCTTTGAAGCCGCGATCCGGCTGGGTCGAACCTTCAGAGCTCTTTCTGTCCCTTTGTTTATCCTCATTTGGGCGTTCCCCAAACATGGCCAGAGACTGGTCGGTGTCGCGCCGAAGCGTGATCACGCGCGCAAAGCCATCCTCAGTCGTTCGTCAGTGGAAGCCCTGACTCGCGAGATCACGACGTGCCCTTTTGTCTTTGTGAGTCCACGGCACAATGTGGAGGAATGCATGGCCGTCATGACCAAGCATCGCTTTCGCCACCTGCCGGTCGTGCAGGAGGATGCCGTAGTTGGACTGGTGTTAATCGGCGATTTGGTGAAATGGATTAGCAGAGGCCAGGCGCAAGTCATTTAGGAAGTGGAAGCCTACATTACGGGAGCTTATCCCGGTTAGGAGATTGCCATGGGGAAGACATTTGCCGTCGGCATCGGAGGCGCGGCGGGTCAGGGCGTTGCCACACCGGGCGATATTTTTGCCAAGATTTTCAGTCGCCGGGGTTTGCACCTGAATGCCTACAACGCCTATCAGTCAATCATTCGCGGCGGACACACTTTTCTCACTATTCGCACTGGCCCCGAGAAAGTCACCAACATGGGCGACCGCCTGGATTTGCTGATTCCTCTGAACCAGGACGCGATGGATCGCCACCTTGTGCTGCTTATCGACGGCTCTGCTTGCCTCTTTAACTCTGACACAATCAGTCCGGGGATCGCTGCGCAGGGCGTGCAGCTCTGCCCACTCCCCGTTTCCAAACTGGCGGACGTCACGCGGAATAAGGTCGCTCAGAACACGCTGGCGGTGGGTGCTGGTCTGAGCATGATGGGCATCGGCTTCCAGGTATTGGAGCAGGTCTTGACCGAGCAGTTCAAGAAAAAGGGCGAGGTCGTAGTGACCGAGAATATCGCCATCGCGCGGGCCGGTTACGATTACGCCACCGCGAAGTTCAAACCCTTTGCCTGGCCGCTTCCGATGACTGCAACCCGTTATGCCGTGATGAGCGGCAACACCGCGATGGCGATGGGGGGCGCAGCCGCGGGAGTGAAATTCTATTGCGCGTATCCCATGAGCCCCTCGACCGGCGTTCTCCACTGGATGGCAGCTCACGCTCGCAAGGCCGGCATCATGGTCCGCCAAGTCGAAGACGAGATCGGCGTGGTGAATATGGCAATTGGTGCAGCTCATGCTGGCGTTCGGTCCATGTGTGCCACCTCCGGCGGCGGCTTTGCTCTGATGACCGAAGGTCTCGGCCTTTCTGCAATGATGGAAACTCCCGTGGTAGTCATCGACTGCCAGCGGGCCGGGCCATCCACAGGCGTTCCCACCAAGACAGAGCAGGGCGATCTCTGGCAAATGCTCGGGGCTGGATTCGGCGATTATCCTCGGGTGATTGCTGCGCCTCTCGATATTGGAGACTGCTTCAAAATCATCCCTGAAATTTTCAACATCGCCGACCGCTTCCAATGTCCCGGCATCGTTCTCTGCGATCTCCTGCTGTCGGAAGGCAGGCTCAGCGTTGATCCGAAGGATCTGGACTTCGGCGCGCTCATCGACCGCGGCGAGCTGATCACGGATGCCTCCTCCGCATCCGGGGGGAATGCTAACGGCGGTTACAAACGGTACAAGATCACCGAAAGCGGTGTTTCGCCGCGTGCCATTCCGGGCGTACCCGGTTATACCCACACTGCAGCCAGCGATGAACACGATGAAGATGGCGTTTTGATCAGTGACGAATTCACCAACCCAACCAAGCGCCGCGCCATGATGGAAAAGCGCATGCGGAAAGTTGCCGGTATTGAAGCGGCGGTGCCTCCGCCTGTGCTGTGGGGTCCACGTGACGCCGATGTCACGCTGATCGGCTGGGGCTCGACGAAGGGTGTGATCGAAGAGGCTTGTGAGATTCTTACTGAGCAAGGCGTTTCCGCAAATCAACTCCAGATCCGTTGGCTCGTGCCGCTCCACGGCGATGCAATTCTTGACATCCTCAGACACGCCCGGCACACGATCATCGTGGAGAACAACTACAGCGGCCAGTTCGCCCGGTACCTGCGCAGCGAGACCAGCTTCGTGCCCGATGGGCACATCCGAAAGTACGACGGGGAACCATTCATGCCCCACCACATTGTCGAGGCTGTAAAGGAACAACTGGGCGGAAAAACCAAGCTATCCGTGCCCACACATGAAATTCTGGTTTGAGGAGAACAGAAAATGGCGACAGCTCTAGCGACGACCAACCACGTAGCGATGTCCGATTTGAAAGGCAAGGTCGATCCCGATTGGTGCCCAGGATGCGGCGACTTTGGTGTGCTCTCCGCGGTCCAAAAGGCCCTGGTCGATTTGCAGATATCGAATCACAACGTGGTGACCATTAGCGGCATCGGCTGTTCGTCAAACTTTCCCGGCTTCATCAATACCTATGGTATGCACACCTTGCACGGCCGGGCTCTGGCCGTGGCCACCGGAGTGAAGCTGGCGAACCACGAATTGACCGTATTGGTGACTGGCGGTGACGGTGACGGCTTTGGGATCGGGGGCAATCATTTTGTGCACAGCATGCGCCGCAACGTTGACCTGTTGTACATCGTGATGGACAACCAGATTTATGGCCTCACCACGGGCCAGACTTCACCCACCAGCCGCCTCGGTATGAAAACGAAAAGCATGCCCTTTGGAAGCATTGAAGCACCAGTGAATCCAATTTCGTTAGCCCTGGCCGCCGGGGCCACATTCGTGGCCCGCGGGTTCAGCGCGGAGCAGAAACACCTAACGGAACTGATCAAGCAAGGGATCCAGCACAAGGGTTTCTCGTTTTTGGATGTCTTCAGCCCGTGCGTCACCTACAACCACGACAACACCTACCAATGGTTCCGTCCGCGCGTGAAGAAGCTCGAGGACGAAAAGGGGTACGATGCCACGGATTGGATGGCCGCGATGGGGAAGTCTCTACTTTGGGATGACGAGATTCCAATCGGGAAGTTCTTCGAACGCACCGATGTGCCCACTTTGCATGGAGCAGAGCCAGTGCTGGATGACGGCCCCCTAATACACGCTGACGTCCGGATTCCCAAAGACGTGACACGCGCTTTCATAGAGGAGTTGATGTAACAAACAAGCGCGAACACGTATGGCGCTTACCTCGGGCACGAAACCTGGCTCCTCTGAGATTCTCGTTCCGTCGGCGCGCGTGGGAGGGACTAGGTATATCGCGTGCGACACGCGACTCGGGCGAGCGGAATAACTTGCACAGGCCTAGCCGGCCCGAACGATAGAAGCTTTGCGCGCAACGAGGTTGTAACCTTTCGCCTTGGCCTCCGCCGCAGCGGCGGCGAGGTGGGCGCGACCGGTCCTCAGTTGTCCCGACATTATCTCAATTTCAGCCAGCGCGACACGAGTCTCGAGTTGATATGCCAGAAAGCCCATCTTTATTTCGTTTTTCAAAGTTGTCTCGAGGGCCGATCTTGCCGCGGAAAGTTTGCCGGTCGCCGCTGTGGCACGGCCCGCGACGATGGCAAACTTGATGCCAACCGGCTGATTTTGGTTCTTAGCTACCACTTGAGCTTCACCATCTACCGCCGCCCTGGCGTCAGGGGCCTTGCCTTGAGCTAACAAAGCTTCGATGAGAACCGCAGCCGCTGTCAGTTCATCGTCGGCTTGTTTTTCCTCGCGAAACTCCATCATGGCGACACGAGCTGCCTTCTCAGCGTCTGCGGCGTGGCCTTCCTCAATGGTTAGTTCGGCCAGGTATGTTCGAGACTCTGCCGCCGTTTGTTTTTCGCCTACTTCGATTCGCGCGGTTAGAGACTGCTCGTAGGCTTTCCGCGCTTCCGCGAATTTTCCCTCTCTCATCAGTGGGTCGCCAAGTCCCGCCAGCAGGTATCCCATGGAGTGCTTATCGTTGGTACGCTGCGCCAGAGCCAGACCCTGCCCGCAGGTTTGCTCGGCAGCGTAGAATTCCGCCTGATCCGTTTGCAACGCTGCGAGATTCACCAGAAGTAAGGCCTCGCCTTCGGCATCTCCAACCTTGCGGTACCGCGGAATGGCCTCGTTAAAGAGTTTTCTTGCTTCGGCGAGGTTTCCGTCGAGGTAGACGATACCAGCGAGATTTGCCAGGGTTCCGGCCACCCCTTCATCGTTGCCAAGCTCGCGAAAATTCTGTGCCGCTTCCTGAAATAACCCCTTCGCCTCGGTTAGATTTCCTTGCTGAATCAGGACATAAGCGAGGTCGTTTGACTCCGTGGCCACTCCCTCGTGATCACCTGCGGCAGCATATATATGCATCGCCTCCTCACATGATGAGATCGCCTCATCTAGCCTGCCCATCTTATTGAGCGTGGCGCACTCGCTCCTCCTGGCACGGGCAACTAACAGTTTTGAGCCCGAGGCTAGACCCTTCTTGACGGCTCGCTCCTCCGCCGCCAGCGCCTTCGCGTGGTCGGAATCTGAGATGGCCGAGGACATGCGCAAGTCAATTCTGGGATCTGTGCCCAGTGGCGCTGGAAGCTTTTGTAAAGCCTCCAACGTGCTTAGGGCATCGGCTGGTTTGCCAGCATAGTCCTGAGCCTTTGCCAAGCCGAGGCCATAGTCAAGGTTGTCAGGAAACAAGGTATGGAGCGCGCGATAGATCTCAATAGCTTTTTCATAGTCGGGAATTACGAATCGGTAGTTGCCTTCGACGACCAAGCGCTCCTCGCGGCTGAGATTGCTCGACAGTTCGTAGGCTTTGGCGGCCTCCGCTCTGGCCTTGGCGTCGTAACCGAGGGCGGCCCAGGCACCAGACAACGCCACGTGCGATAAGGCATATTTGGGATCGGCGGCTACGGCCTGTTCCAAGAGGTCGCGACCTTCCAGGGTTTCGTACGCGCGCAGGCTCGCGAGTCCCTCCGAATATAGTCGCGCGGCTTCACGATTCGACGGCAGCGAGGCGCGAACGCTGACCTCTTCTGTTGGAGACACGACCTCCACGCCGAGTTTTTCACGCAAACGCGAACCAGCTTGGGATACCACTTCAAACAGGTCCGCTTCACTTCCCACCACCGCCACATCAGCAATCGTCTCTCGGGCGATGGTATCTTGCAGGTGCAGATCGAGGCGCACGCGGCTTCCGGATTTCTCGTCGAGCACGGTATAGGAACCGGTGACGACAAGGTCACTTCCCAGGTTCGCGCGCAATCGCGCCAGTGTGTCGCGGGATAGGGTGTCGGCATCGGCTAGAGGAAGCTCCAGCTTTGAGCGCGCGACATCTTCTCCGGAAACCAGGCGCAGTTTGTCTCCGGCGCCCAATTCGGTGCTCAGCATTTCCGACATGGCGGTGGACAGCCACCTTTCCTCGGGGCGGCCGGTCAGGTTGCGAAAGCCAAGAACGGCCACGGACCGCCGGACCACCGGGGGTGCTGCCGCATAAGTTCGACGTCGTGAATAGAGTTGGTAGCCAAACAAGCACGCTGCCGCCAAAACCGCCAGGCCAGCCCAAAGAAAACCGCTTCGAGTTCTATGCCTTTCCGAGATGGTGATGCTTTGGATGGACTGGCTCTGGACCACCAGATCAGCCTCGCCGTCGGGGACCTCGCGGACCTTCTGCGCAAAGCGATAGCCCCGGCCCGGCACTGTCGTAATGTAATGCGGGTTTTGCGCCGTCTCCCCCAGCGCCTTGCGCAGAATAAAGATGTTCTGCGAAAGATTGGCCTCTTCGACAAAGCTGTCGGGCCACAGGCTTTTCATCAGGTCGTCCTTGAGAACGACGCGCTCACTGCTGCGAACCAAGATCAAAAGCGTCTCAAAAGCCTTTGGAGTCAGTGGTACCGGCTCATCGCCGCGCAGGAGTTGGCGTTCGTCGGAATCGATCCGGAAAGGGCCAAACTCATAGAAGCGCTTGTTCTCCATGGTCATATGTGCGGTGAGGGGTTTTTGAGAGCGTTTTGAGCTGGTCTTGAGGACTTTGATCCCCCTATTCGAGCAATGTGCTGCCTGCGGGGGGAGATTGGGGATCGGCCCCCCCGTTGAATCGACAGAAATCTATCACGAACTAGGCGCCCGGCAAAGGACAGAAAGCTTTGAATAGAAAGCTGGAAATCACGATTCGGACGAGTCAACTCCTGACCATCCGCGGAAGTCGCTCAGGCCGGGCGTGGTGCCAGCAATGTAACGCCGAGCAGGAGGTAGTCACGCTGGAAACGGCTGTCCTGCTTGCTGACTCCATTGCGACGCTGTTGAAGGCTGGGTCGACTTCGGCGGGCTGGCACATATCTCAGTCCCCGGACGGTTCACCGCGGATTTGTCTTCCTTCTTTGCTGCGAATGCTGGGGAGCGAAGGCAAGGCAACAAAAGCAACATCAGTCAAGGGCTTATTGCCGGAGGGATAGGGGACCGGCGATGGGAACGAATTGCGGAAGATTTTTCAAGATACGGAAGGCAGGAGAAGCAACTTCAAGGAGGCAGGTTATGCAAGTTCTTAAGCAATGGTGTCTTGTATCGGTGCTGCTGCTGACGTCGCTCAGCTTCGGGCAGCAAGCCAACAAAGCCCTTACGAATGACGACGTGGTATCCATGGTGAAAAGTTCGTTGCCGGAAGATGTGATCCTCAACGCCATCCAGGCGAATGAATCAAACTTCGATACCTCCGCCAATGCGCTGATAACCCTAGAGAAAGCAGGTATCGATTCCAAGGTAATTAATGCCATGCTGGCTGCAACTGCTGGCAAAAAGAGCCCGTCCGCGGCACAACTCACCGTCGGCGGTCAGGGTGCGGGCCTCGCCGGAGGGGGGAATCCTTCCGCGGTTCCAACAGCGGGGTTGGCACAGTTCGGCGCGGCTATCAAAGCCATGATGGGAGGAAGTCTGCCCGGGGCGTCTGCTCTGGGCGGCGGCCTCAGTGGTCCCGGCGGCACCACAACCGCGCCATTGCCAACTGGAGCGATGCCCGTAGTGGCGTTCGTTGAGGGCAGCTCGAGGAAGGAACTGACTGCAGAACACACCTTCGTCGCTCAAACGAAATCCAAGGCGAATTCGCTCAAAACCATCGCCGTGGACAGCGCTGCCAAGTCAGCTTTTCAGGCCGGGGTTAATCAGGTTTGGTATTCGACTATCACACATTTGGGCACCGGCTTTACCGGCCAGATAGCTTCCGACGCGATGACGCAAAGTTCAAGCGACGTTTCGTCTGCATTCCTGGCCCATCACTTTAGACCTTCCGAGAAATATGTCTGGGCGTTATCTGGTCTGAATTCACCGGTGGTCGCTTCCTCGAACAAGCCGTCCTTCGACTTAAATTATGCGGGGCTGCCGGGCATCAACGCGGACGAATTCGAACCAGCCATCGTCAAGTTAGAGCCCTCCAACAACGCGTGGAGGCTGGTAGGCGCGACCAACGCGAAGTCGGATACGGTGCTCAATGTCGTTCCGCAGTGGGAGATTTACTCGTCGTTCATTGAGGATCGCATGCCCGCCTCTGTAAACAGGATTACCACTGGACACTCGCAAATCTCCACTACGTCCGCGCTAGCTCCTGGTGAGTATGCAGTCGTGTTGCGCCCGGTCTCGAAAGGCAAGAAGTTCTCCGGAGCCGAAGTCGTCCAAAATCAGGGGGCAGGCTCGCTCTTCAATTCGGCATGGTCATTCACGGTGAAGTAAGGGCTTACGGCGAGAGACTGGCAAGGGAAACCTTCATGTACCAGACAACGAACCGGACAACGCGAATGCAGATTTTCTTGGTGGCGATTGCCTCGATCAGTGTGGCGCAGGCACAGTCCACCAAGGGCATCACAGTGAGCGCGCAGCCTTCGTGCGCGGTGCGAGGTACGGGGGTGCTCATCGACGGCACGATCAAACTCGCAGGAACTCAGCGGACTGTCCCGGTCAAAGTGCAACCGAACCCGCCCAACGGTGCGCCGGTCAAACTCACAGCCCAGACTGACAACAATGGTTCGTTTGTAGCGATCTACACTCCGGCGGACACAGGCGATTACCTGGTGGATGCGTTGACGCCGGACGGGAGCGCCGACGCCAAAGTTTCCTTCCAGGTTGTTTCAATTCCCACAATTAAGGTCAGCGTCTCACCCTCGTCCGTTCCGGCGGAGCCGCAGAGTTGTTCTTCGGCACCGCCCGATAGTCACAGGATCATCAGGATCAGCGGACACACCGATCTTCCATGCAACCTGACAACCGTGAGCATTATCATCACGCCTCCGGCCCCCGAGCGGGCGCAGTACCTTTCCGTAAGAGCAGGCTCTGGTGGCGATTTCTCCGCCAGCTACGACGCTCCGTCTTCTGCCGGTACTTATCGCGTGCGCGCAGTCGCACCTGACAACCACACTGTTGCGGAAACTTCCTTCCAGGTTGAAAAATCCGAGTCCTCGAGTCAAAGCCCTCTGGAATTGAGCGTTGTTTCAGCCAATCCTGGACAGGGCGACGATGTCGTCATCAAAGGCACGACTCCGTTGGACGGTTCGGGCCCGCTCAAAGCCACAGTGACTACGCCCGCTGGTTCACCAGTTACTGTGAAAGTGCCGCTGCAAGCCGATGGAAGCTTCCTGTTCTGCACCAACAACACTGGTACCGCCGGGAACTACAAAGTCTGCGCTCAATCTCCCGGAGGAAAGTACACGCGCGAACTTCGGTTCCATCTGGATCCGGGCCTGAGCCCGCCCGATGCGACGCCGGTGCTGGGGCAAATGGCAGTCGAACTCGTCAGCCGGATCGAATTACTCAACCGCACTCTTCCTTACTCTTCGGCCACCGAGAACCTCAACAAAGAGCTGACCGACCTGGAGGTTCGCCTTCTGGACGGCCTGAAACAGATTGCGGTCTTCGACAAAACGCTGCATGACATTCTCAAGCTCCGCACTGACTATCCCGCTGGGAGACCGTTTGTCGCCGACCTGATTCAGAAGCTCTATGACTTTCAAGATGTCGCGTGGCAGGAAGAAGCGAAGATTACAGCTCTCATTCAACGCAGCAAGCCTGGGGCCGTGCAATGTGACGACGTGTCTCTGATTGTCGAAGAACTGAATGCGGTGGCGGATTTAATCTCTGACATCGAGAAACCTATGAAAGAACTTGCCGCGTGGGAAGACAGCACCTTGAAAGGAGCCGGCCCCGAAGACAGTACCCACTACTGCCAGGGGTTGCCCAATGCTGGTGGCCCGACGCCTCCGAACGCGCCTGACCGTCTGCGGTTCACAAACGCTCTCAAAGGTCTCGATCCCGGTGAAAAGCCCATCCAGTATTTCGATACGGCGCTGCAAGAAACGCAGTCCGTGATCGCCAAAAACTCCGAGGCCGTTTTTGACTCGTACTGTCAGAAATTTGAGGGCCCAGTCACGGGCAGCATGGATGCCTTGGTCACCACTGCCGGGACCCGCTGGTGGCGCTACGTCATCGAACTCGATGGTTCGCTGGTTCTGCGCTACCCCAAGAAAGCCACCGGCGTGGTTCAGTTGTCGGGAGAGTTCCGCGGCACCGCTACCCACATCGATGTGTGGGAAAACTCCTACGCCGTTCTGTTTCCGAAGCTGCTCAGCGGTCTCGGAGCCGGGTACGTCCACAAGGTATCGGCCGCGGTTCTACCCGGCGGCTCGTCTCCAGTGAAACTCGGCTACGGCGCTAACTCCCTGGAGGCCACCTCCTCGGCGGATTTTCCCCGCCTCGGCACGGACACGTTCGGTCCAGCCGACTTCGTCATCCCTGTCAAAGGAACCCTGGACAAGAATTCCATCATCTTCGAGCTCCAGCCATCGGAGCACGATTTCGAGGAGGACGTCATGAAGATGAGGGCGAAGTACCTCGTCGTTTCTCCCCTGGCGTTGGTTCCGGTCTTTCAGGAAATCGATTTCCCTCCTTATAAAGACGCGCACTTTATGCTGATGCGCGCCTTCGAGGGAGAGCGCGTCGAGTTCCTGCTCAAGGTCTACCCAAATTCGATGGAGATCTCCAAGGATTTCGCTCCCAAGCCGCACGGCGGACCGGTCGGAACCCAGAGTTCGGCGACGGCTACTTACAAACTGAGCGTGAAGGCGTGCAATCCCGGCTGTCTCTGCGAATAATCCATCGCCACGGATCATCTCAGGAAACGGGAAGAAATCCCCGACCGTTGCACCGAAGCATTAGAGGCAAGAACCATGAATTCTTTTTGCACACACTGCGGCGTCCAATTCGAAGAGTCCGCCAAGTTCTGTTCACGATGCGGTGCGCCAAGAGCCGCACAGAACACAATCCCGGGCGTCGTGGAAGGACCTCCCATCAACAGCGCTGCTTCCGGAGGGCCGGGCAGTGCGGCGAGCTCAGGTCCACTGGTTAGCGGGAAGACTGGCGGTGGTCTGCTCCGTGTCATCGTCATCGTGGTCAGCGTTCTGCTTTTTCTTGGGTTGCTCGGACTGGGCGGTTGCGTTTACGTGGCGTATCGAATCAAGAACAAGGTCATGCAAGTGGCGGACTCAGTCGTACAGGAAGGACAACAAGCCCTCAAGGTTCCACTCAATCTGACATCTAGCGAGCAGACCGCGGACGGCGGTGTGTCAGCGCAAGACGTGCATTGTCCCGCTGTTACTTCGGTGAGCGCCGGCAATAAGGCAGCACTCGTTCCGCTGGGCCCGGGCCTGACGATCGTCGACGCGTGGCACGTTTCTTATGGAGACTACGAACTGATCGAAAACGCTGATTCGGTTGCCGCTGATTCCGTGCGGTTCTTCATGTCGGACGGCGCCAATCACAACGAGGTCTATCGCACGATCTGCCGCGAAGATCTTCAGACCGCACATGTCTACAAGACGGGGTTCGGGGACGGGGACCCGGAGATATTCCGGGGCACAACACTGTTCAGCGTTTCCTCTACTGTGCTCAATGATCTGAAGACGAAAGGCAGAACGGCCTTTACCTACACGCAGACGGTCGACGAAGGCGACGATGCGGCAGGGAAGACTGCCTCGCGTCGCTTGGAGCACGACGGATTTATGTGGGATGAATGGAGCGGTGAACTCATTCGCGTCGAACCGGACGACGAGCCAGTTGACGTAATCGTGAACGACCAGCGTGTCCAGTTGCCCGCAGTCCACGCGAGAGGCATGCTTGGCAAAGAAATGACCGAGCTCTGGGTGGTAGACGACCCGCTCAATCCAGTAACACTGCGTTTTGCTCAGCTGAACAGCAAATTTTCGCTGCAGGTAGTCAAACTCTCATTTCCTGGCGGTGAAGCGCCCAAGATTGAACAGTCTCTGAAACAAAAGGGAACTGCAGAAGTCCACGGAATCTATTTCGATTTTGGCAGCGAGCAGATTCGCAGCGAGTCGGAACCGGTGCTGAAGGAGATCGCGGAAGCGATGACCGCAAACCCTGAGTGGGGCCTGAAAATCGAAGGCCATACCGACAACATCGGCGGAGATCAATATAACCAAGCGCTCTCGGAGCGGCGAGCAGCGGCCGTCAAAGCCGCCCTCGTCGAACGGCATCAAATGAATGCTTCCCGGCTGACCACCGCAGGTTTCGGCGCCTCGCGGCCTAAGGAGAGCAACGATACGCTCGAAGGCCGCGCGCGCAACCGGCGTGTGGAATTAATTCGTCAGTGACCGCGTCGGGCCTCAAAAAACGACGATGGGTCTGCGCACATGCAAGGAGAAGATGACAATGAAAAATTTCGCCAGACGCTTCCTCACGCACGGGTTGCTGTTGTTCCTCGTGTTTGGCAACGCCTACCCTCAGGGTATAGGGAAGAAGTTCTTCGTCGGTCGTGACAACCTTTGTGTTACGGAAGGGGTAGTCGACAAGGCGGCAGACGGTCGCCTAGCGATTAGCGTGCCCAAGATGCGGGCGTACGTGAACACGTGGACGGCGCCGGCCGTCGAAGCGCATTTTGTGTACCTAGGTCCCACGGTCCAGGAATCACGCCTCGGCTCGGGCCAGACTCGCCGCCAATTTGGTCTGAAACTGCGCGCTCAGGATCCCTGCAACCTGGTCTACGCCATGTGGCGGATTGAGCCCGAGTCGAAGCTGGTTGTTTCCGTGAAGAGAAATCCCAACGAACGCACAAGTGCAGAATGCCGGAACGGTGGCTACCAGAACATCAAACCTCGTCATTTCTCGCCGGTGCCTCTCTTGCGCCCCGGCGAGAGCCACACTCTCCGTGCGGAAATGGCCGGAGAAGAGTTGCGTGTATTTGCCGACAACCGCGAGGTTTGGGAAGGAAGCGTCGGAGCAGACGCGGCCAGCCTTGAAGGCCCCGTAGGCATTCGCTCCGACAATGCCCGGCTCGAGCTTGATCTCAAGGTCGGTGAATACGTTGGAGTCCATCCCAACTACGCAATAACTTGCAAATCTGGCCCTGAGGCCTCGGAATAGGTTCGCGCACTCGTTCATGAATTATAAGTTCAGCTTCAGGACCCCGAAGGAGATGCGATGAAATCACGAGCCACCCTGCTTCTACTCGGCGCTGTTGGCTTGGCAGTCGTGCCATTCAGCGAAGTTGCCGTTGCCCAAACCAGAACTCCCTTTATGGTTTACGACAACATGTTTTACCGCGGAAAGCCAAACACGACAGCCGCTGGACTCGTCGTCTCCAACATCATTTATGAGAACAAGATCTGGCCCAATGAGAAGGACTACGGCCGCCTGCCCAACCGCAGTGCTTTCGCGGCGCTAGTTCGCGCGCATAAAGAGAATCCTGGCCCGCTGGTCATCGATATCGAAAAAATGCCGTTGAAGGGACCGGCTGATGTCGTGCACCACAACGCGCAGACGCTCGCTACCCTCGCGGACTGGGCGCACGAGGCTGCACCGGGCAAGGTGATCGGTTTCTACGGGACCAATACTCTGTCGAAGGTCCCGCCGGAGAATCTGTCGTATGCCCGCGAACTAGCTCGCCATGTCGACGCTTTCTTCCCGCCGGTTTATACCTTTGACGATGATCGCAATGCCTACGAGAAGCGAGCCCAGGATTCCTTTGCAGAGGCGCGATCCCTCGATCCCAAAAAACCGATCTACTTTTATATGTGGCCGCAGTATCACGATGGCACGCCCAAGCAGTTTCAGTTCATCGATGTGTCCTACTGGGAGTTTCAACTGGAAACGGCCCTTCGCTTCAGCAACGGCATCGTACTGTGGAGCCCGAGCCGCTACGACTGGAACGACTCCACCGGCTGGTGGGCGGCGACCCGCGAGTTTCTGCACGCCACGCGCTCCGAACTGTAACGATCAAGGGGAACGGCTCGTCCTTCCTTGAATTCACGGTCCGTCCGAGTGTTCGGTTCCAATAAGTCATTCGAGTGACAGATGCATCGTCTTCGAGTGATTTATTGCTCCTTTAAATGTTCGATGCCGAACTTGTGCGATGCATTGTCCCAACGCGTAGCGACAGCCGGTTTACGAGACGACGTCATTATTGTTGGATATGTTGCTCCATTTGTAGCGACCACTCACTTTGCTGCGGCAATCTGCCTGGGGCGCTTGCGCTCTCGAGCTGCGTGCTCAATTTGCTCGGTTTTGTTCTTGCGCACTTCGGCTCCGGAGCTGATTCTTGTTCGGTTCTCGCGATGGGCGATTCGCGTCTGCTGGGGGCGGTAAACGAGTGTGTTGCTCGCAGCCTTCCATGGGTCATACCACGTCGGGGCCACCTCTTGTTGGCTGTAGGCCGGGGCGAGTAGCGTCAGAATGGCTGCGACTGTTACAAGGTAGCGATTTAATGGAAAGATTCTGGCAAGATTCATATCTCGGAACACCTCAACACCTCCTTGTGGATTGGGCCCTTCCACTCTCGAAGGCAACCTGCCATGGGGAGCTTTCGTGGCCTCAGTGCATAGTGAGGTTCAATGCTTGCGCGTTTCGCTTTCCGGCCTACAACCGCATGGTGCTGCGCGTGGTGAGGTTCATACCTATTGCCCCCTAGCGTTGCTCCTCATCTGTCTGTCGGGAGGCACACGAAAATAGGGTGCTGCGGACTCTCGGCTCCCGGGCTTACCGCCAATAACACGGTGAACAGACTCTTAATGTTCAGTCCGCGGCTGACGAGCGACGCCATTCGCCGGACCGAAGCCGGGTTTCGACGAGGGCGCGGCCTGCGCTGATTTGGCCGGCGCCGCATTAGCCTCTAAGTTCGCGCGCCGTGCGCGCTCGAGCATCATCCTTTTAGGATCAGGGTCGTTGGTGTGGTCGGCGAAGCGGACATTCTCGTAGTTCTTCCGCAGCGCCATGATGCGATAGTAGAAACGGACGTTGGCGGTGCCGCCGCCCAGTTCGTGCACTTCAAACGAGGTTGCTGTCTGGTGGCTGACGTAGAGTCCCTTGCAGTCGCCGTTCGGAACCGGGAACACCATGTATTCCTGTTCGGTGTTGACAGTCTGGATGAAATCGGGATCGAGCGCGATGACCGCCGAGCCATTCACTAGATCTCCGGCGCCGGCATCCTCGAACCAGTTTTGAGGCGACTCGATGGCCGACATTGCCACTTTCCGCTTGCCGCCGTCGATCGGGACCACGGCGTTCTTAGTCCCGGTGCAGCTGAGGTTGCCGCTGGCATCCACCAAGCAATACGTCCCGGTCGCATTGTTTCCAGCGAGGAACGGGGCTCCGGATGCGTTGTTATTCTCGGCCACTAGCGAGACATAGTATTGAGTATTGTTCGTGAATGAGCCCGCATAGCCGTCGTCAGCGGTGCCCACCACACCCCATCCTCCCCCAGTGCCTCCGTCACCCCAAGATCCGAGTCCAATCGCGGAAACGGTCGCACCCGCCGAGCTTAGGGAGCCGTTTTGTCCGAAGACACCAATGGCATTGATGCCTGCAGCAGAACCGTAAACACCTTTCGGACTCCCGGTCGAGGAGGTGGCGAATCCATAGACGCCAAAAGCGTTGCTGTTGTTGCTCGCCGTAATGCCCTCCACGCCCCATGCGGGTCCAGTGGTTGATGCAGCGGAGGCCTCGATCACAGTGGCTCCGCCGGTGTTGCTGGTAACGAACAGCGGCGAGTTAATCGCCGTATTCATATAAAGCGAATTCGAGATCGAGGCGTTTGTGGCGGTAACGGAAGCGGCAGTCAGGTTGGTGAAGTTGGCGGTGGTGGTGTTCACGGCGCCACCGAAAAAGTCGCCTGCAGTAATCGTGTTCCCGGCGAAGTTGCCCGAGGCGTCGCGCTTGACGATGGTGTTCGCGGTGTCTGTGCTGGTGGGTGTGGCCGTCCAAGCGATACTCAGCGTGCCCGTGCTAGTCAGCGGGGACCCGCTTACTGTGAAGTCAGTGGAAGGCGCGCTCAGCCCGACGCTCTTCACGGTCCCGGTCCCGGGAAATGTCTGTCCTGCGGAAAAGATGATCTGGCCCAGGTTGTTGATCTTTAGCCCGGTTTCCTTCGGAGTTGCTGTGCCCGATCCATACAGCAGGTTTAGCGTCCCGGAAGCCGAGGCTGTGTTGTTGCCCGCAGGTTCGGCCAGCAGTTCGAACTTCTGAGCCACGGGGGCAGCAGCACCGCTGTTGAATACGGATGCGACCATCAAGTTTGCCTGCGAGTTTTTTCCTGCAGCGGAGGTGGCTGCTCCCGAGGAGGGCAGGCTCAGTGTGCCGCGCACGGTGGCGGCCCCCAAAACGTCCAACGTTGCCCCCGGAGTAGTCGTGCCGATGCCGATCCTGGCGGTCGCTCCGCTTCCTGTCTGCGTGAGCGCCGAGTTTTGAATATTCGTCGCCGTGGTGAACAGCGGAATCGTGTTTAGTGTACCGCCCGTCGTAGTCACATTCGACGATGCTGGCACTGTACCGGACACAGCGGCCGGAACTCCCGCGCCGCTGTTGTTCTGACCTGCGGAAGCGCTGGTGGGCGGAGCAGCCAGTAGAAAGGCCGAGGCCGGCAATCCCCCCAAGGTTGCCGCATCCCCGGCCTTCAGTGCGTACGGCACACTCAGCAATAAAACGCGCGGTTGTTCTGCTTGTCCTTCGGGTTGCACGCCCAGCCATCGGGCTTCTCCCGAAGTGAACAGATCGGCAGGTAGGCCGTCGGCCTTGGTCGCGCCTAGCATGACGGAGTAATGGCCAGTGGAATCCAGTTGCACGTTCTGTGTTTCTATCCACAAAGCCGCACCACCCTGCTGGTCCTTGTAAAGAGCAAAGGTCACGCCCGCGACACCAGTGAGAGGCTTGCTCGAGTCGTCTTTGATGATCCCGGCGAATCGCACCAGGCGAGGTACGGCCGTGGTGTCGCTCGCGTTTACCGGGCTGGATGACGGATTGACCACTTGCGCCCAGGTTGCCGAAGCCATCATCAGGCTGACCATCAATATGGATCTGGTTTTCATAGTCTCTCCTGGCAAAACAATGTGGAATGCGGTCTCGCTGGTTCCGGATCAGAAAACTAGGATGTAAAACGGAGTATCGGTCCAGTTCGGGTAGTTCCCTCCCAATTGGCCGGGGGTGTAGAACGTCTGAATTCCGATCTGGTTTACGGTGGAGACGAAGGCACACGTTTTGGCGTCGCATGTCTGCGCGCCCACAGTATTGCCGTTTCCCGGAGTATTGGCGGCCGTGAGCGTCACAAAGCGATCACTCACCTGAAACCCGAAGTCGAGGAGATTGGTTCCTAAAGTCTGGTGGACCACGGCGATACCGCACGGCGGCGTGGTGCTTGCGGCCCCGGTCATCTGCGAGTTGTAGCAACGGGTGATCGCGATGCCGCCCGACGCGAAGGGATCGACATAGGCCATTGCCTTTACGAAGCCGCTAGCAGCCCGAGCCTGTGAGGCGTTATTGTCGACTGAGATTCCGAAGCCGGACGTGCCCCCGCCGTGAGCCGAGACCTGCCCGTTGACGCTTAAGTTGCCGGATGGGTCGAGCGCCATGGTGCCGTTGTTGTTGTGGTCAAAGAACATCCAACCGGTGGAGTTGCTGTTGATGTAGAGGTTGCCACCGGTGTCGCCGCGCACAGCATAGTTGGAGCAATTGGAAAGTCCGGAGTTGCTGAAGCCAACTGCAGTCGTACCGGATCCGCCGCAGCCCGGATCGCCGATTAGGGTTTGGAGGCCATTGCCACCGATTGTCGCCCCAGCGCCGGCGCTTATCCTGCCGGCGGTGGATAGGTTGCCCAAAGCGTCTTCGGACAATTGCACCTGCCCGGCCTCGTTGGTTCCTTGCAGGATCAATCCGTTGGAGATGAAGACTCCGCCATAGCTGGTGCCCACAGCGGTAACCCCTATCCTGCCCTCGGCGAAAACTCCGGTGCCCGTGCTGCTCACTCCATCCACCCCCGCCCCACTGACCGCCGATGCATACAGGCCGGTGGAGGTGCCTTTCTGAACTACGCTGAGGACTGAAGTGCCTAGAAAATTTGTGGTCGCCGTAAAGTTGCCCGTTTGTCCACTGAGACCGCCTGCAATATTCAAGGTTCCGGTGATGGCGGTATTGCCGCGGATGGTCGCGGCTCCCTTCACGTCGAGCGTCGTGGCGGGCGTGGTGGTGCCGAGGCCCAGCTTACCGCCCTTCTCGAACATCGTGGAACTGCCGATCGTCGTCGTGCCTGTCCAGATCGGGAGGAAGTTGAGCGTGCCGCTGCCTTGCACGGTGGGCGCGGCAGGAGCGCTTGCACTGGCAGTTGCGTGTGCGCTGGCCGGTCCGCTGGGATTGGCTGCCTGAACAAAAGCCGAGGGCGGCAATCCCCCCAAGGTCGCCGCATCCCCGGCCTTCAGTGCGTACGGCACACTCAGCAACAAAACACGAGGCTGTTCCGCCACTCCCTCGGGTTGCACGCCAAGCCAACGGGCCTCCCCCTCAGTGAATAAATCTGTAGGAAGGCCGTCAGGCTTGGTTGAGCCCAACATGACCGAATAATGCCCACCGGCTTCCAGGGGAACACTCTGGGCCTCAATCCACAGTGGAGCTCCTCCTTGATCATCTTTATAGAGAGCGAAAGTGATGCCAACGATGCCGGTCAGCGCTTTGCCACTCGCGTCTTTGACGCTGCCGAAGACCTTCACCAGATGTGGTACCGCGGCAGTTTGGGTGGAGGCTTGAGCCGAAGCCCGTTGTGCTTGTGCTCCGAAAGCGCAGAGTAGGAGTACCGGAAGGAGAAAGATAGAGACTCGGATGGAGTTCATCGCTTTACCTCGTTCGAAAAGTTGAATTCGTTGGGCATCGACTTTGCAGGACGACTTTGCCCCGTCCCAATAACGTGCTGAAGTGCTTGCCAATGTGGATCCCGCGCTGCCCCACTGGGCGCATACTGCTTCGAAAAGGACTTCAAAGTCCTCAAGAACAGCTCAAATAGTTCTCAGGAATCCCTCAGATCGGCCATGTCGAAGGAAAGGCAGCGCTTCTAGCATCGGGGGGACATTCCTTGGACTTGTCTGGAACAGAATTCGGGCTGCCCGAAACACGCGTTCTAGGGCCCCACTTTCATTACGAGAATGGAAAGGGAACTCCAGGGAATCGTTAGGGCGTCAGGGGGGCGCGCCTATGTTCCGGAGAACACGGTGGAACTCTCTCCCATCTACGACGACGTGATGGAAAACATGAAAGTATGGAAGAGTCTACCCGTCCGTTTGGTACCAAATCTCTTGCCGCCCTGTTTGCTAACCGCGTCGTCGGTAAGCCGTCTTTAGGCGGTGGGTGACGAAATGCGCGCGTTGAGCGCGATCGGCGGTTGCATCATCATTTGTAGCATCGGTTTTTTCGTTGTGCGAAAATCCGCGCCGACAGCCTCACAGCAAAAGCCCTCGACAGCTTTCGTCCCGCCTGCCGATGCGGAAAAAGTACGAGCTGAAATTCGCGCGGTTGAAAACACCTTGCCCAAGATTCCCGACCGGGGAGCAGCTCTTTTTCTGCTGGCACGGCGATACGCACACCTCGGCGAATTGCAAAGGGCCTTTGGCGCTGTTGAAAGAGTGCGTGGCGATCGACGCCGGTTTCGATCCTGAACCTGACGAATCCCCATCGCTGCGAGTGCTCGGGTCAAACCCCGAGTTCCGCAACATCGTCGTGCTTGAGCGTTTTAGTTTTGAAATTGTGGAATCCGAAATCGAAACACTGCTGGCTTATCGTGTGCTTTCGTGCTACTTCATCGCGAGCAGCGCAGCCATCGTTTCGACTCCGTCCCACAGATTCTGCAGACGCAGATTCTCATTGGCGGCGTGCTGATTGTTGTCGTAATTCGCGATGGGGACAGTGATGGTGCGCGTCTGTGCGGCGCGCTCCATCGCTCCCAGCGGCACGCTCCCTCCCATGGTGGGCAGGAGTACGACATTCTGGCGCGCGCTCTTCACTGCCTCAATCACCTCACGCGCAAGGGGCATATCCATGGGCGTGCGCACGGCGTCGTAGCTTGCCTCATCGGGGACAACCATCGCTACCCGCGGATGCCCCAGGAGGATTTGCTGGGTGGGCTCGCGGTCCACAACGAAGTAACCGCGGGAGCGAATGTAGTCCACGACGCGTTGTTGCTGCTCGCGCCAGTGAATCCCAACCACCAGGCGCAGGTCCAAATCGGCGGTCGCAGTGGGCGGGATAACATTAGTGGCTCTGGCTCCAGTTTGGCCGGATGAGAAGCCGTTGATATTCAGGGAAGGCTGGTTGATGAGCTCAAGTAAATGCGCACCAGCGCCGTCGACGTGCCCCAGCCAAAAAGCATTCATCAGCATCTGGTCGTTCACCGGCGCACGAGCCAGCGCTTCTTTCTCAGCTGCGGAGAGCGACTCAATTCCGTCGTAAAAATGCGGCACGAGAACGCGACCGTCTTCGTCTTTCATCCCGGCGAGCAACTGCGCCAGCATCATGGCCGGGTTAGGCGCCCAGTTTCCGTAGTGGCCGCTGTGCAACCCGTGGTAAGGCCCATACACCGTGATCGCCAAATGGGCATCGCCTCGCGCCCCAAAGACCACAGTCTGCTGGCCGCTCTGATCCACCGGCCCGTCACACACCAGCCACACGTCGCCGTGGACCAGGTCACGGTTGGCATTAAGGATCTGCTCCAGATGCGGTGATCCCGCTTCCTCTTCTCCTTCCCAGACAAAGCGAAGATTTGCCCGCAACGGGATCCCGCCAGCCTTTAACGCACCGAGGGCCGTAAGCTGCGCGAAAATGGCCGCCTTATCGTCACCGGCCGATCGGGCGTAGATGCGCTGCTCGCCGTTTACTTCCCGCACTATCGGCGTGAAGGGCAAGCTGCCATCCCATTCCGACGGAGTAACCGGCTGACCGTCGTAGTGCGCATAGAAGACAACCGTATGTTCCGCCCCCGGTACATCGATCTGCCCGAAGACTACAGAAGGCGCGCCGGGAACAGAGAGCAGCCGAGAATCGACACCGCGTTCCCGGAGTTTTGCGACGAGCACTTCCGCATTGCGCTTCAGATTTGCCGGATCGGCGGCGACATTCGGTATCGACAGCAATTCGCTAAACTGCTGCATGAGTTCCGCTCGACGCTCCACGGTGTACTTACGCGCCGCCTCCGGTGGCGTCTGCGCCGGAGTCTCTGGTGCCAGACTAAAGAAAAGAACAGCAAGGCATGGAATTCTCAGCCACGGATTCATAGGCTCACTATACAAGTCACCCCAGCAGAAATACTCCTCCGGCCGCTCCCGACGGACCCACCGCGACATCCGCGCCGCTACGAAGGGCCTAGGGATTCCTCCCACAAGCCGCCTTCCCAACGAACATCACCCATTCTGGAGGGTACTGTATGGGATGACTTGAAAGCCGAGTTGAGCGGCTTGTCTGCGAAGCCGAGATTGCGCTCCGTCTTAGAGCTTCCTCGTCGGTGGGGAAACTACGAACCGGTTGGATCACGATCAGCGCTGGCTGCAACAAACAACTCGCTCGCGCCTACATCGATGCCGCCTGCACACGGATCCAAGGAGATTTGTCATTTGAATGCGAATGTAGCCACGGAATGGTGGCCATCCTTAGGTATAAGAGATGTAGAGCGCCGAACTGGCAAGCGATAAACTCGTTGCGGGCCTGCGGTGATTAGTCTTTATCCTGATATTCTTCAGGCACATCATCCTCCAGTACCTCGTGTGTTTGGACCTCCCGCCCCTCGTCGTCCGCTTGTTCGACACCCGCGACGACGTCCGCCTCGAAAGCATTCCCTTCCTCGAGCAATTCGTTGACACTTTCCGAATCGGCGCTTTCGATGTCGTGCAATCCCTGCAAGTCTCCAGACTGTATACCCGAGCGGGGTCCTATTGTCCTCTGTTCCGATGCGGCATGTTCCCGCCGGCTAGGTTTGCGAGTCTTCCTCAAACTGGTGCCCCCGCTTTTTTTCGCCGCCACCTTTTTCACAGACTTTTTTGGGGTTAGGCGTTTTCTGCTGGTGACCTTCTTTCCTGGGGTTCGTTTGGACTTTTTCACTTGCTTACTCCTCTTTTTGGTAGCCATTCCCGCAGTCTAGCACCGCCGAATCTGGCGAACCAAGACCGCACCCTTTCACGTTCGCTGGGGGCGCGCTCGATGCGGCCCGGCCTTTGCGACTCTGAGCGATAGTCCTAGGATTCGCGCAACTTCATCGGGGCGAAAAAATCGTCAATTATGCAGCACGGGCGCGGCATCCCGCACCTAACGGGTGACGATCGTTCGGGATATTATTCCGTTCAAAGCGGGCAAAATCCGGTACCATAGAGTAACGCTGTAGAATGCCGTACCCGGATACTACCCCCTCCCCTTTTTGACAATCGTTCAACCTCAGAGCAGATCGCCAACGGTGATCCGAATAGAGGATTGCACGGCAAATGCGGGGTTCGTTCGAATGTGCTTCGTCGTATGATATTCGCGGTTTAGTACCACGAGGGGGTCATAATGTTGGCTATTCCGTCGCTCAAGACTGGCATCGTTCCGAGAACGACAAAGTGGGTAACGGCCCTGAGTGTCTCCTTTTTTCTGTTCTCCACCGCGCTTTTCTCGCAACAATCCGATGCGATGGCGAACGTTGACCGCCAAACCATTCAGAGCCTTCTCGACAGGATTGCCTCCCTCGAAGCTAGCGACAGACAACTTCGCGAGCGGGTTGCGCAGTTGGAAAGTGCAAAATCGGGGGCGACTGCACAGACTGGGGGATCCACCCCGACTCAGGTCGGCGCCTCTGCTCCGATCATCGCTGCCTCCGTCGCAAGTGCTGCACCTGGGGCTGATCCGCCAAAAGCTGAACGATCGCCACTCACGCAATCCGATTCGCAGGGTGCACCGGCGGACCAAGACCAGATGGACGTGAGCAAAACTTCACTCAACATCCGTGGATTTGGTGACTTCGGAGTATACGGTGGCAATCAGAAGGGTCAGACTACGTCGTTCAGTCTCGGGCAAACGAACCTGTTCATCACTTCCAACTTGTCGGAAAGGTTCAAATTCTTGTCAGAACTTGTCTTTGAGGTGCATCAAGACAACGCTTTTCGGACAATTCTCGAGCGCATCCTCCTCGAATATTCGGTAAACGATTATTTCAAGCTTTCGGCTGGCCGGTATCACACTGCAATTGGCTACTACAATACCGCGTATCACAACTCTACATGGTTTCAGACTGCCACCGAACGGCCCTATGTTTTTGAATACGAAGACGAAGGAGGCATCCTACCCCTTCACATGGTTGGCCTCGAAGCTTCCGGGCAGATACCGTCAGGGAAGTGGGGTCTTCACTATGTGGTCGAAGCCGGCAACGGGCGCACTTCTGATCCGCTGGCTGAACCAGTGCAAAACTTTGTCGATGAGAATGGCCACAAGGCGGTCAATGTGGCTGTTTTCGCGCGTCCCGAGTTTGTTCCAGGGCTCCAAGTGGGTTTTTCGGCGTACAAGGATGCAATCTTCATGGTGAATTCTCCTAAGATCAATCAGACAATTTTGGATGCGCACGCGGTCCTGACGCGTCCCAAGTTTGAATGGCTCAACGAGGCCTTGATGATCCGTGATAGTGCTGTAGGGCAGCACGATTTTGAAGCGCCAGCCTTCTACTCTCAAATCTCGGAACGGTTCGGTTTATACCGGCCGTATTTCCGCTATCAGTACGTGAATGCCTCCAGCCAGGAACCCCTCCTTCCCCAAGTGGGTCTCCGGACTGGGCCCTCGGTGGGAGTACGCTTTGATCCGGCGGGATCCGTAGCACTT
Source organism: uncultured Acidobacteriaceae bacterium (assembly GCA_963768265.1). Taxonomy (GTDB): domain Bacteria; phylum Acidobacteriota; class Terriglobia; order Terriglobales; family Acidobacteriaceae; genus Sulfotelmatobacter. The sequence goes on along the minus strand of CAVYHM010000035.1, from coordinate 36,100 downwards.
AAGCTGCAGTACGATTACACGTTTTTGCGGCGGCAAACGATCGATGGCAGGACCTGTCCGCAGTTGTCCATGTGCTCCCCCAGCGCACTTGCTATGCAAGTCGATTTCAAGTTTTAGGGGCATAGGGAATGCGAGCCAGAACGCGGATACTAAATTTCGTTGCAGTCGCGATGATGCTCGGTCTGACCCAGAATCAGACTGCTCAGGCTGCCCCCCCTTCTTCGCAGACACGAAGCAAGCCCACTCAATCCCTGGCTATCGTCGTGAATCGCTCCAATCCGATTGACAATCTCTCCTATCGCGAGTTACGTAAGATTTTCCTGGGCGAGCGCAACCACTGGCCGAATGGGCATCGCATCGCTGTTGCCATGCTGGATTATGGACAACCCGAGCGCGAAACTGTACTCCGGCTTATTTACCGACTGGATGAGAGTGAATATCAGGATCACTTGCTGCGGGGGATGTTCTTAGGAGATGTCTTTGTCGCGCCCAAAACGCTGGCCTCGCCCTTGATCCTGCGAAAATTCGTCTTTAACGCTCCAGGGGCAATCGGTTATCTGCGCGCAAGCGACGTCGACGATTCGGTGAAAGTCATTCGTATCGATGGCATGCTGCCGGACAACAAGGATTACAAACTCCAGATCGACGAACGCTCTTCTGAGTGACGGAGCCGCGGAACGGCATGGCGACGCAAACTGACTTGGCAGCTCGACAAATCGCTTCAGCTTACGTGCAGACAAGCAAAGGGTGGCTTGCACGTAAACTCTCGCGGCACATTTGGACTATCTTGCTGCTTCTAGTTCTGTGTGGGGAAGCGGGGGTGGGGCTCTTCGTCATGCGGGATCTCGCCAGGTCCGACGCAACCGTAGAGAAGATGTACAACGGGTCTGTGCAAGGCCTGCTGCGATTCGGAGACTTGGAGTTCGAAGCCCAGGAGACCCGTCGCAGCACTCTTTACGCCTTGACAACAAATGACGGCAACCTGCAGGTCGATTATGCCGACAAGTCCCGTAAGGCCGACCGTGGAGTGACGCAAGACATCATCCAATATCTGGCGCAGGCCCATACCCGTCGAGAATCCGAGCTTGGCCGACGCTTACAGAGCGATTGGGCGGCTTACCTTAAGGTGCGAGACGACGTACTGGGTTTGATCCTGGAAGGCAGCCCGAAGGAGGCGGTGCAGCTCGATCTCAGCGTCGGAGTGCCGGAGTTTGATCGAGTCCGGCAGGATTTAGAAGAGATCAAAGAGTCATATAATGAGCAGGCTTCGCAGCAACTCGCCGCTGTGGCAGAGTTTTCCCGACGCTCGATGACCAGGCTCACCGCGTCGCTGTTGTTTGGTCTCCTGTTTGGCAGTGTCGCCATCTGGGCAATCCAGAAAAGCAGGATGCGCAGCGCAGTACAACTCGCAAATCTGCAGATGGACTTTGTAGCATCCGTTTCCCACGAATTGCGAACACCCATCACTGCCATTCTGACTGCTGGCGAAAACATTAGAGACGGCCTAGTATTGGGGAGCGAAAGTCTCTTCGAACACGGATCGGTGATAACGGATCAAGCCGGCCGCCTCAGCGAACTCGTAGATCAGGTTTTGCTATTTGCGGCTACTTCAACAGCCAGGTCATCTCATCTGCTGCGCGAACTTCGCGTTGACGAAGTCGTTGCGGACGCGATTCGCTCGACCAAGGGGCTCCTTGAGAAAGCGGGAGCTACTCTGGACGTGAAGATTGAGCCTGGCCTGCCGCCAATCGTTGGCGATTTGTCGGTACTGTCGCAATGTCTGCAGAACCTTATTGCGAATGCGGTGAAGTATAGCGCCGGCAATCGCTGGGTCGGTATCGCGGCGCGCTTGAATCAGGAAGCTCAGGAGATAGAGATTAGTGTTCAAGACCACGGCATTGGTATCCCCGCTTCCGACTTGGCGCACATTTTCGAGCCGTTCTACCGTAGTCCGCAGGCGGTAGCGGCTCACATTCCCGGCACAGGATTGGGATTATCCATTGCGAAGCGCAGCGCTGAAGCTTTGGGCGGAGGGATTAGCGTTACTACGCAAATCGGGGTGGGAAGTGTATTCACAGTGCGCTTGCCAATTGCACACGAGGCCTTGCACGGAATAAAACGGCACCGGGTGCCAGAACTGGAAAGACAACCGTGAAAGAAAGTATTTTGCTAATCGAAGATGAACAAGCACTGCAGTCAACCTTGAGCCTGCGCCTTCGTGGGGAAGGGTACACAGTCGATACAGCCAGCGATGGCACGGAAGGATTTGAGAAGGCGACGACCAGCCCTTTCGATCTGATCATTCTCGATATCATGTTGCCGGATCGGAGCGGACTCGACGTTTGTCGGGACATCCGTCAAGCAGGGTTGGCAACTCCAATCCTGTTTCTCACCGCGCGGAGTCAAACTACGGACAAGGTTGTTGGACTAAAACTCGGAGCGGACGACTACGTTACGAAACCATTTAAGGCGGCGGAATTGATTGCTCGCGTCGAGGTGCTTCTGAGAAGGGTGCCAATCCGCTCAGGACACGGTGTTCACCGGTTCGGTTCGATACAAGTTGATGTGCGTCGTTCTGAAGTTACCCGGAATGGTAAGCCGGTCGCTCTTTCTGCGCGCGAGTTCCAACTTCTGCGTTACTTCATCGAACGTGCAGGCAGCACCATTCCGCGCGGCGAGCTGCTACGTTCCATCTGGGGATACGATGAGGATACCTTGACGCGCACCGTCGACATGCATGTGGCGAGTCTCCGCGAAAAGCTGGAGGAGAATCCCAAACATCCGGAATTGATTGTTACCGTTGCTGGAGTGGGCTATAAGTTCCTCGGTTCACGAAGCTTTTGATCGTTCCCTCCTTTGTTTCCCTCTGACAGCCCGACAGCGGTTTGAAGTCCCCTCGTTCAACTTTCCAATCCCAGTGTGGCTCCGCCGGTCTGTATGCGGAATTGCGTTCATGTAAAAACTGTAAATTATGTGTCATATCTCGCTCTCATTGCTCACCCGCAACCAGGCTTCGAAACCCCGTTTGTAAAGTCACCCACGACAGCGGCACTGCGACCGAGTCGTTTAGAGCGGCGCTGCTCGCCTTAGGTACAGGTTCGGAAGGAGGCTGCACAGCCATGAGGAAGTCTTTCCAGGTTTGGATCCCCGTTCTTTTCGTCGCCTTCGCGACGGTCGTGGCAAGCGCCCAGTCATTCCGAGTGCAATGCCCGACGACCACCATCACTCACCCCACTGCCGTGACCAGCTTACAGGGCGAGCCTGCGTACAACGGGCCGACGCAGTTCAACCCTCCGGCCCTCGGTGTGCCGGCCGGAAGCAGTGGGGACTTTGTTACGCCCATACCCGGGACCGTGAACGGCGCGATCAAGTGCCAGCAGATCTCGGGCGGCGACGGTTACTCGACGATGGCCGACGGCACCCAGACGTTCATGTTCGCGTTCGGACCGCTCTCTGGTTTGTCGGACGTCGCGGCTGGCCGTCCGTCGACCCAGTTCCCGGATATCTTCAACACACCCTATCCGGGCACGCTGACACGCGGCGATCCGGCTACGAGCGACGGGGCCTCGACCGGCGCCTCACCGTGGACAGTCAACCCCGCCTCAGGCACATCAGCCGTTTAAATGGAACGGCGCGGTTGGCTTGGCCCCCGATGTCGCGGCGAACGTTACTGTCAGTGATCTGGTCGAGGGCGCTTTACCCGCGGCGGCCACCACACCCCCCAGCCCTTCCACTGCCCCGGGCTGCACGTCGTTTACCGCTAACACCGTAACCGCGTGGACGGACGCTCCCTTGGGCCTTGGAGTTGGAGCACAAGTTTTGATTTCAAATGCGACCGCTGAGGGCGGCACGACAACCCCGGCGGGCTATGCAGGCACTTGGACAATTACCTGCGTGGCCACCGGAACCGCCCTAAGTCCTGGTGGATTCCAGGGATATGCCTTCCAGTACGTCTCGCCTGTAACGGGGCTGGCGTCGGACACAGGCAATGACCTGGCTGCCATCGCGTCTTCTCCCGCAGCAATCGATGGGCATGTGGATCCCCGCCAGATCATGGATGTCGGAGTGATGAACGGCAATATTCCGGCACCCCTGGCTGCGTTTGACGAGGACGACGAGTTCTTTCTCACCCTGAGCAACGTGGGCATGATCATGCGCCCGGACTTGTTCGAGCAGCACACGGTCCACTTCCACGGCTACCCGAACGCTTCGTCCTTCTATGATGGCGTGCCTGACGCTTCCATCGCCATCAACATCGGCGCCAGCTTCACCTATTACTATCTCGCTCCGGACGCCGGGACTTACTTCTGGCACTGCCACATCACTCCCCCCGAGCACTTGCAGATGGGCATGGTGGGACAGCTTTATGTGCGGCCGCGGCAAGATCGTGTGCCTACGGGCGGAATCCTCTCTACGTATCTCGGATACCAAAATGGGATCGGGCTGCCTGCCAACGTCGTCGCTGATGGGCGCACGGTTTGCAATCCGTCAGCGGACATCCTTTGCAGCGCTACCACGCCAGCCGTTCTCACAGGCGCTACCAGGCCAGCAGCCGGTACCCTCTGCAGCGGGGCTTCGGTCGTCTCCGGAGTAGAGGGGACAACCCCTGAATACGTCTATAACGATGGCGATGCCTCGAGCTGTTACGACGTCACCTACCCCATCCAGATGCACGGGTTCGATCCGAACTTCCACTTCGTGGGCATGACCTTCAATCCGGAAATGTTCGCGGACATGAGGGACAAGTACTTCCTGCTGAACGGGCGGAGCTACCCCGACACGGTCGCGGCCGGGCCGCAAGCCACAGTCACGAGTGACGGCAAGATGCACTACTCGCAGCCGCTGCCCGCCATCATCAACATTCCGGCGGGCGGAAAGGCTTCTCTGCGCCTGGTCAATCTCTCGGTGGCGGAATACTTCACGTTGCAGAGCTTGGGCGTTCCCATGCACGAGGTCGGGTTCAACGCCAAGCTGTTGCGCGACCAGGATGGCAACAACACCGAGTTCTACACCAACTCGATCACGCTGGGCGGCGGTGAATCGCTCGACGTGATTCTGGATGCCAGTGACGATGGCTGCAGCGCCTACCTGGGCAAGGGATGCGCCGCCAAGCTGTATCCAGTGGGCAGCACTTTCTATGTCTATGAACCCGACCTCTTCAGGCTGTCGAACGACGCCGAAAACTTCGGCGGGATGATGACCGAGGTCCACATTTGCAACAGCGTATCCAGCGACACATTTGGAAACACCTGCAATTAGGAGAGCAGCAATGAGGCCGATGAACATGAAAAACGCGAGCACCAAAGAAACAACTGCTCGTTGCGCTAGTGGTGGCCGTAACGCTATTGCTTATGCCGGCCGCTTTCGCTGCGGCTCCCGGATTCAACGGGGCCAACCTTTAACCTGACGGCCCAAGACGCCTACCTGAATCAGCCGGACGGAGAGGCAGTTTACTCCTGGGGATATGGGTGTAACGGGCCGCCGACGGGCTTCGCGCCCACGATGCCCAACCAAATTTGCCACATCCATGCAGGTTCCCGGTCCGACGCTGATCGTCACAGAGGGGCAGACCGTCACCGTCAACCTGCTGAATGGCCTGCCCACGGCCGCCGGCAACACCTCGATTCTGTTTCCCGGTTTTCAGCTCACGTCCACTTGCGCCGCTAGCGCTGCGAATCCGCAGGGGCTGTTGGCGTGCGAGGCGGCGCCAGGCCAGACGGTCACCTACACCTTCGTCGCCAGCGCACCGGGGACGCACGCTTACTACAGCGGAACGCAGGGCGACCTCCAAATTGAGATGGGCCTCTATGGCGCCATCATTGTGCTCCCGGCAAGTGTTCCGGCCAGTTGCAATAGCACGGTCACGAACCTGTACGGAAAGATGGATTACGGCACAACCAACGGCGTCCCTGGATTTCCTGAGACGGACTTCCGGCTAGCTCACGCAGCCTACGACCACCCCAAGTCGTGCTACGACCGCGAGTACCTGTTCCAGTGGGCCGCGATGGATTCCAGGATTCACCGCCAGGCGCTGGCGCAGGTTCAGGCGAAAGCGGGCTGCACGGCTGGCGTCGAACGGATGCAGTCTTGACGTTCAGACCGAACCCTACCATCCGTCGTACTTCCTGATCAATGGACGGTCCATGCCTGACCTCATGGATCCCAACTACGCGGGCGAATATCCGCACCAGCCTTACAACGGCAACCCGCACATGCATCCGGGCGAGCAGACGCTGATCCGTACCATCGGCCAGGGTCGATGGCAGCATCCTTTCCACGAGCACGCCAATCACGTCCGCATTCTGGCTCGTGACGGGAACCTGATCCTGAGCCCGACCAATCCCGCTAATAATCTGGCCGGCGTTCTGATGTTCAACACGGATACCACGCCGGGCGAGGCGTTCGACGGTATTTTCTACTTCTCCGGAAGGGGATTGAACTGGGATCCCTATGGTCACCATCCCGGTGCTGACGTCTCTACCGCTGGTGCCCTACCGAACGACACGCTGGCCCATCTGCCTTGTACTCCGGATGCGAATGGCTACAACACAGTCAACACTGCGGCCCTGAATTATTACGAGTGGTGCCAGGACCATAACAAGCCGGTGCAAGTGAATCCCTTCGGCGACGTGCCGGCAGGTGGACCGGCCACTTTACCGGATCCGAACGTTTTCACCAACGGCCAATGGTACGGCGGCACGCCCTACTTCGGTCCGGATGCGTCTCTGCGCGCGAGCATGCCCAACTGTGCCAGCACGCAGAACGCGAACTGCACGACGTTGCTGCCCTCGAACACGCAGGCCAACCCTGCCAACGAGCGGGGCTGGGCGTTTATGTGGCACTCGCACAATGAGCGCGAGATCACCACAAACAATGTCTTCCCGGGCGGCATGCTCATGATGATGCTGGTGGATTCACGCGAATTTGCAATTGACGAGAGCCAGTAGCGGCAGGCCCGTGCCTGCCTTGCAAGGCCCGCCAAGCTGAGATCCCCCAACCAGCAGAGGGCGAACAAGAATTCAGCTTTATGTCCCAGGACGGAACACAACGAGAGGCGACGACAATGATCCGGATTAACGATTCCCAGTCCCAGACTACACTGAAGGCCGCAGTTCTAGTGAGCGTGTTCCTTCTCTTTGCGGCAGTGATGGGCTTCGGCCAGCAGGTCAACTTGACGGCGGGGCCTGCCGCCACAACCCTGCCGGACGGCACGGTCATACCCATGTGGGGCTACTCCTGCGGTGCTGCCGCCAGCGGGTCGACCGCGAGCTGCGCGCCGTTGAGCGGAACTGGGGCCGGCACCTCCAATGGCGCAGCCACCGGTGCACTTGGCGGAATCTACGTGGTCAATGGCGGTTCGGGTTATTCGTCCGCGCCCGGCGTCACCATCAGTGCCCCGACCGGGACTTTTACGAACCCAATCACGGGTGCGGTTGTGACGCCTGTGCAAGCGACGGCAACTGCAGTCGTTGAAGGTGGCGTGATCGTTGGCTTCAATGTGACCAGCCACGGAGCTGGCTACACGTCGGCCCCCACTGTCACGATTGCCGGACGGGCGGAGCGGTTGCGGCGTCGTCGCCGGCATGGTCCCCGGTACTGATTACGGTTCCCTATTCCTCCACGGGGACAAGTCTAACCATCAACCTGACCAACAATCTTTCGTTTACCACGAGCGGGACGCCGAATAACATTCCTACCTCGATCGTAATTGTGGGTCAGGTGGGCGGCGGCCTTGGCACCACCCCACGGCCCGGACCACGACCTCCACGCAGAGTCCCAGCCACGCGAACGCACAGGGATGCGTGTCGTGGTTTATTGCCGCCATGCCGCCGGGCACGCCATGCACGAGCGACGCATCTGGAGCCTCACCGCCGACCCAGGGTAATCGCGTCCAATCTATGGCCACAGAAGTGGCGGCTGGGGCGGCGGGAACGGCGACCGCGACCTCATTGACCTGGCCATTGCTCAAGCCGGGCACCTACCTGCTCGAATCCGGCACGCATCCTTCGATTCAGGTACCCATGGGCTTGATTGGCATGCTGGTGGTCACCACCGCGCCGACGGGCACGGGCAGTGGAACACCCACGGCGGGGACAGCTTACCCCGCGGTGGCGCAAGGAACTGCGGCTTCTCAGGCGGCGGTTCCGGCGGTGCCGTACAACGCGGAACTCCCACTCGAGTTCAGTGAAATCGACCCGGTGCAGAACAAAGAGGTCGACCAGGCCGTACGAACCTCAGGTTTCAGCGAAACGATGGTGTGGTCCGGTATGCCGACCAGCCCCCAGGGTACTCCGGGCTGCGGCTACCCGGGGTCAAGTACTTATCACCAGTGCTATCCCCCAGCGGTGAATTACACGCCGTTCTATTACCTCATCAATGGGCTCGCGTTCGACAAGACCAATCCGGGGAGCTCGCTGTTCGCAGCAACCGCTGGAACGACCACGACCACCGGCATTGTTACGCCTGTTCCCGCCACCGGGGTCAGCGGCACCATGCTGGTGCGTCTGGTCAATGCCGGCTCGCGCATGCACGTGCCGGCGATCGTCGGTTCGCAAACCATTGGGTTCAACGGAGCCGGGGCATCTGCCACGGTAAGCGGCTTCACTTTGATCGCGGAAGATGGCAACCCCGTTCCCGACTCCAACGGCACCGCCGTCGCTCCCCGTGTAAAGACCGAAGTATTCATGGCCGCGGGCAAAACGTACGACGTGATGGTGAATGTCCCGGCGAACGGCACCAGCGGCGCGCCCCCGTCGCTTCCGATCTACGCTCGTGACTTGGGCCTGTCCGCCAACTCTTCTGTACGTGATGCCGGAATGCTGGCCTATATCGGTGTCAATGGCGCACTACTCCCTGTTTCAGCAGGCTCTGGTGTATTCGCCGCGGCGGGAGTCAACCCGGATACTTACGGCTCTGTCGTCCCATGTGCAAGCGGGGCGACCTCGTGCACTTCCCTGGACGTCTCAGATCCATCCAAGGGCGTGATGGCTAACGACGTCAATGTGAATGGCGTCGAGCTGGCGACTCCTCCCGCCAACGGCACGCTGACTTGCAATGCGCAGGCGGGGAACCCGGTCGCCGGAATTTGCGCGAACGGCACATTTACCTATACGCCCGACCGCGGGCGCGGGCACGACCACTGCTGGCGCGCTCTTTGACACATTCGGATATTGCGCCAATGGTGCGGCAGCGGGAAGTAGCCTGTGCACAACGGTTACGCTGAACGTGTCGTCGCTTTCCGGAAACCCAGTCGCGAACGCCATCACCTACACCTCGAAGATGGCCACGTTCTGAAGATTGCATCGCCCGGCGTCCTCTCAGTGGATACGGACCCCAACGGCCTTCCGCTTCAGGTGGTGGCTTCTAGTGTTACCTCAACAGGGACCACGGCTGTAACGGTCACTATGGACCCGAATGGCGGGTTCACGGCATCCGCACCCAGCGCGGGCACCTACACGTTTACCTATGTCGCGCAAAACTCCCAAGGAAGGGTGAGCAGCGCCCGCGACCGTTACCCTCATCTTCCCAACCCCCAGCAATCTCAAGGTCAATGTTCTGGACGCCCAGGCGTACAACGCCTGCAACGGGAATACCGCCTGCATCGCCGGATTGGCACCATTTTCCGACTACAGATGGATCATCGAAGAAGACAAGACCTTCTGGGTTGATCCGAACTGTACCACCAGCGGCAGCATTACGACGACGGGCTGCCCCGCGGCTGTGGCCGCCGGTGGCACCATCCCCGTCTTTGGGGTGAATTTCCATACCAGCAGCATGGATTACGTCGCCCAGGGCTGCACCGGGACCGCTCTCCTGCGAAGGCGGCCAGACCATGCTCGACACCAACCCGGCGTCGACGACTTTCGGGGACAGCACATCAAGGCGGTATGCGACCTTGGCAGCGGCGCCTGCCGGCCCGATCCGACGGGAAATGGCTTTACACCAGTTAATCCCAGCCAAGTCGCTCTCGATCCCTCCAAGCGCTACTACATTTCGGTGTTGCCGGGCGATGCGGCCAACCCGTTTCCGGGTAACGTGACCCCGGCGGTTTGCAATGGCACAGAAGCAGCCGCAGCTAATACGGCGTGCGGTCACACCATGGGCGGCGCACCGGTTCCGCCGGCCTGCAACATACTGGGTGGGACGAATGGGTGTACGACAAGCTCCGCCTTCACCCAGGCCGTCAACGTACTTGTGCTACCCACGCCACTTCCTACCGGTAAGCTTTCGGTGATCGTGTTTGAAGACGACTTCCCACTCAATGGCGAGCAGGATGGCGGGGGCGGAGCCGGCACGATTGCGCCCATTGAACCGGGTCTGGGTGGCTTCGAACATCGTCCTGTGGGACACCTATGGCGGACTCGGCGATGTGACCGGGCAGGATACTTACGACGCGTTCAACCAGCCCTTGTCGAACTCGCTGTCAGGAACCATCGATCCCAGCACCGGCCTTGACGCCTGCCCGATTTCGGCACAGGCCACTACCGATCCGACGCAGGCAGGCATCACGGGCATGATCGTGACCTGCCCGAAGTATGAATCAGACGGGCACACACTCTCTCCCCTAGCCGGCCAGGCAGTCATTGCCAACCTCATGCCGGACAAATTCAGTGTCCAGGCCTACCCTGGCGCGGACCGGATTGCCCGTGGCGAAGAGTGGCTCCAGACCAACACTCTGGATGGGCAGCACCCCCACGATTCCTTCATCCGCGTTGGCGAGCCGAGCTACTTCCAGGAGTACGGTCCAGCCGGATATCACGTGGCCATCGGTTTTGCCAACCCGGCGATCATCAACGCCCGCCACAATGATATTTGCAACGGCGCCGGCACCCCTGGCTCGGTCGGGCCGTGCAGCAACACCATCGACGGGCAAGTGGACGTTCAGCGCCTGAGCCGGATACCGGATGAGAGGCTCTATCCCAGCGGTTCCCGCGACGCCCTCGCCTGGACCCAGTGCTGGGTCAGCCTGGGTGATCCCGATGGCGAGGACTTCATGTTCACCAAGTGCGACGCCAATGGGAACTTCAGCTTCAGCAATGTTCCCGGCGGAAACTGGAGACTGACCATCGGCGACCAATGGAACGACCAGATTATTGATGGTCTGTCGACGCCGGCTAACGTAGGGTGCATCCCCGCGGCCGGAGCTACCACCTGCACCGGCGGACTTGACGCCCTGCATTTCCCCAGTCTCGGCGTCCAGCAGTGGCAGTCGAACCTTTACACCACAACCTTCGTTGACGATAACAAGAATGGAATCAAGGACGGGAACGAGATCGGGATTCCGTTGATCTATACGATGATCCACTACCGGGATGGGAGCCGCGCCAACGCTCTGACTACGGATTTCAACGGCGTCGCCCCCTTCAACGAGACGTTCCCGCTGTTCAACTGGTACGTGGTGGAAGCGGACGACACCCGCTACAAGACGACGGGCATCCACACCGTGTATGACGCGGGCGGCCCTGCCGACGGCTCACCCTCCTGCACGGCGGCGGGTACCCGGGGATGCGGAACTTCAACTGCCTATAACTTCATGACCAACACGAAGGAGTCGGTTCCTTTGCCCGCCGATCTGTCGGTGCCCGGTGCGGCCTATTGCGCCAAAGCCGATTGCACGGCGGAGGCTGCCGGGTTCGCGGCAGGTACCGCGGTCCCCAGTTCGTCCTCCGCTTCCACAGGGCGCCTCGATCCGCCGTATTACCAGGGCATGGAGGGTTGGGCCGGCTTAACTGGCCACAGTAACTATATTGAGTTCGGCAAAGCCCCGTTTGCAGCTTGCCCGCCGGCCTGCGCGCCGGTCATCGTTACCCCCGCGGGAGGGACGCCTACGACCACGCAGGTGGCCGAGAACGGCGGCATCTATGGGCAGATCCAGTATGCCTCGACCCGACCCTTTGATGATGCGGGGCAAATGATACAACAGCCCTGGGAGCCGTATATCCCGCACGTCACCGTCAACCTCTACCAGGAAGGTTTTGCAGCCGATGGCGTAACGCCAACCCTGACTTTGGTGGACACGACCCAATCCAGCAGTTGGGATGACTGGGCGCAAGGGTTCTACCCGAACAGCACTGCGGGCTCAGGTGACTTGAAGCCGTACATGAGCTGCCCCGGCCAAGGCATGGCTAACAGTCCACCAACCCGGACCTCTTCTACTTCACGCTGTTTGACCAGCCGAATTACCTTGACTGCTACAACTCCCTGCATAACGGTGGCACGCTGCACCCGCTGCCTTACAACTCCCAGTTCAAGTGCTACGACGCGATGAAGATCAACAACCAGATTCAGCCCGCGCCGTACGACGGACGTTACTCGTTCCCGAGCGTCCTTGGCATTAACCCGACGACCGGTAAGCTGCTCGCCACGAACGGATCGACCAATGGCGTTACGTCGTCGATGGCTGGGACCAATTGCACGATCTGCGTAGCGAACCCCGATTCGACTGACCCATATCGCTCTGGCACCCCCATGCTTCCCCCCGGTAAGTACGTGGTGCAAGTGCTCATGCCGCCGGGCTACGAGATCTACAAGGAGGAAGACAAGAACCTGCTGATTGGCGACGACTTCATCGCGCCGGTCACGCAGCAATTCGCTGGGCTGGGTGCGGACATCTTCATCATCCCCGACCAGGCCTCCGTGGCTTCCATGTACGACCCGAACGCCACGGGCTACAACCCCACTAACTACCAGAACGAGACTACGAGCTTGAATTTGCAGGGGGGCTCTCTCTCCGGCGTCCCCGGTTTCCCCGGCTACCAGGATCCTATATGGCCGTGCGTGGGCGAGCTGCGCACCGTGCCCGACTACCTGAGTCTCTTCCCGGGGGCGCTAGAAACGGCACCCTTTGCTGGAGCGACTCGGCCTCTGTGCGACCGCAAGGAAGTGACGCTGAACAACCAGATGTCGGTGAGGGTGAAGTTCGCACTCTTCACCTCCACCCACATCGCCGCGAAGTTCACCGGCGTGATCACCGACGACTTCACCTCGGAATTCGATCCGTTCTCGCCGCAGTTCGGCGAGAAGTTCGCGCCACCTAACATGCCCATTTCCACCAAGGATTATCTCGGAAACGAAATCTCGCGTGTGTATTCCGACCATTGGGGAGTCTATGACGGCTTGACGTTCTCGAGCTGGGAAGTGAACCCGCCCAACATCACGGGATACTCGCCCTCGATGATGGTGCAGTGCATGAACGATCCGGGGCCGGTCCTAGACACGAACCCCGCGTCGCCGACCTTCGGTAAGAAGATCAGTGATCCTTTGTACAACCCGGCCTATAGCGATTTCTGCTACGAAGAGCCGTACATGCCGGGCTTGACTACCTACCTCGACACTCCGGTTGTGCCCACGCAAGCGATGGTGGGGGCGGCTTATAACAATCCAGACTGCAGCTATCCCGATGCCACGCCGGCGATCGCGGAAGTGGACGGCGACGGTATTGGTCCTTGGGTAAGCAAGAGCGGTGTGACCCTCACCATTAAATCTCTTGGCGATCAGCAGGTGAGCAACAGCGCTTACGCAGGGCCCTCGGCTACAGTGCCGCCGTTCAATATGAAAACCGTCGGCCGCCACTATGGCTTTGGTGCTCAGTGTTTAAGCCCAACGGCTGGCAGCACGACTTGCAGTACGTTGTCGTCCGTGACCATCGGCGGAAAGCCGGCAGTCATCGACAGCTGGTCAGACACGCAGATTCTAGTAACAGTGCCGTCCGGCGTTCCCAACTGCGCGATACAGCAACAGGCGCAGTACGCGGGCTCGACAGCGCAGTGCGGCCAGTTGGTCATCACCGCGGGCAATGGCAAGCAATCGATCGACACGGTCACTGTGACGATTGGCGGCAAAACTCCGTCCCACGTCTCCGCGAACCAATCAATCCAAGCCGCGATTGACGCCGCTGCTCCGGGTGACCTGATCATCGTCGATCCGACTTGCACCACCACGGGAACGACCACCACGGCCACGTGCAGCACTGCTGCGCTTGATGCCACAACGCCGACACAAACTGCCTCCACGGCAGCTCACCAAGAGATGCTACTTATGTGGAAGCCTGTCCGGCTGCAGGGTGTTGGCGCCGCTTCGTCCATCATCGATGCGAATGCCATTCCGGCGGGCAAGCTGCTTGACCCCTGGCGCCGGCATGTTAACTGCCTGTTCGGCTTGACGCTGAGCGGCGTGCCGTCCGTTGGAACCGGAGGGGCGACGGTCCCGTACGATCCAACCAGTACCTACCAATGCCCTGAGACGGGTTGGAATTACTACACCACCCCGAACGCGCAAGGCGCTCCGCAGGTTGACCGAATTCCACTGGAAGCTGTCGTGGGCTGGGACGCCACCGCAAACGGCAACCTGGCCGAACAGCTGCAAGAACCCTCATTGATGGGCGCATATGAGGGAGCGGGCGTCACGGTCCTGAGCAAGGGCGTCTGGACCTCAAAAGGAGAGAATATCTGGACTGACGGCGCAACGGCGGGAGCGTTCCCCACGGACGCCCTGCTCCTGCAGGATGTTCCAGCAGCGTTACCCGCAGTCCCAGCCCAAAGTTCCTATTGTACGGTCAGTCCCAACCCGTACCCCAGCAACTTTGAGTGCAATCCGTCTTCGATTGACGGCCTCACGATCAGAGACAGCTCCCAGGGCGGTGGCGGCATATTCGCCCACGGCTGGGCGCATAACCTGCAAATCGCCAACGACCGGGTCTACAACAATGCCGGCACGCTCTCGGGCGGCATCAGCGTCGGCCAGGGTGAGTTCCCGATAGCGACCACCATTACTAGCGTTTCCGGCGGTGTGGGACAGCAGTCCGTCCTCAGCACACCTCCGTCCTGCCAGAACAGCAATGTAGTCGGTACGGAATTGCCGTTCTGCCTGGACCTGAACGTCAACGTACACAACAACTACATCACGAACAACTCCTCCCTCGGGGATGAACTGTTCTCCGGCACTCTGTCGGGTGGCGGCGGCGCCACTTTCTGCACCGGTGCCGACTACTACAAGTTCAACTACAACTGGGTGTGCGGAAACCTCGCCTCTGGTGAGGGCGGAGGCTTGGTTCACCTGGGATTCATCTACAACGGGGATATCGAGCACAACACGATCGCCCTCAACCAGAGCAACAACCCCACCATTCCCACGAACGGTGGCGGAATTCAAGTGATGGGCACGCCCGATACCGATCCGGTTTGCGGGACTATATCGGACGCGGATTGCCCGCCGGGACTCAGCGACGGCACCGGTCCGGGGCTGGTGATCAACGGCAACCTGATCCAGGCCAACATGGCCGAGAGCGGCAGCGGCGGCGGCATCCGTCTGCAGCAGGTCAACGGGACGGAAGTCTCCGTGTTCCCGTCGACGCCCACAGCCTGGAATAGCGTTTCCATCACCAACAACATGATCGTCAACAACCTGGCGGGTTGGGATGGCGCCGGAATATCGCTGCAGGATTCGCTGAAAGTGGCGATCATCAACAACACGATCTCGAGCAACGATACCCTTGCCTCTTCCGGCGTGCTTACGCAGAGCATTGGGACGCCTTTGGCCAGCGCGCCTGCGGGGAGCTGCACCAACGCGGCCGGCACCACGTCGTGCCCGCAATCGGCAGGCGTGACCAGCACGGTGAACTCGACGTTGCTGACCACGACCTTCACCGGGCTAACGATTACATGCCCGACAGGACAACCCAACTGCACGGCATTCTCCAACCCGCTGCTGCAAAACAACGTGATCTGGCAGAACCGCGCCTTCGACATCGGGGTGGGGAGCCTAGGCACAGGGAACCAGAACCAGCAGAACCTGGTATCGCTGTTTAACGGCATCTCTCAGACCACGCCGCGCAGCAGACCGCGTCCGGCGCATGCACCGCGGGCGCCAGCTACTGGGACATCGGCGTCCGCGGCGATACGGGTCCAGGCGTGCACAGCCTGGGCGCGGGGATCGCACTCAACCCGACGTATTCGGTACTGGACGACGCCGGCTACGCGGCATCGAACTTGACCACCAATCCCAGCATCGTCAGTCAGTATTGCAACGGATCGCGCGTGCCGCCAGAGTGCACCACGGCGGATGGTTGCGGAGGGCCGAATGGATATGGCGTACCTCCGGGAATTGTCGACGCGCAGACCCCCAATCCGGTCTTTACCCTTACTCCATCGGCAACGGTGGACGAGGGCAACAACTGGATCAACGTGAGCTGGGGTCCGCTCGCGCTGAGCAACGATGCGCTGACAGGTGGAGCGAATGCGAACTACGGTGGTGGGCCACTGTTTGCCAACTATGCCTTGGCAGCGGGGTCGCCGGCCATCGACTACGTCCCGCTGAGCTCAACTACTCTTCCCACAGCCACGACGCCGAGTCTTGCTATGGACTTCTTCGGAAATCCGCGGCCCGATCCGGCTAACCCGAACCACTTCGATGTGGGCGCGGTCGAGTTCCAGAACGGCAGCGGTGTGGGCACCATCACATCGATCTCGCCCAGCAGCGGACTGCAGGGCACGGTTGTGCCTGTGACGATTACCGGTACTGGCTTAGGCCTTGCCACTGCGGTGAACGTGAGCGGTACCGGGATCACCGTCACCAACGTTGTAGCCGCAAGCGCCACGACGGTTACAGCAACGTTCACTATCGCACCGACCGCCACGTTGGGCGCCAGGAACGTGACCGTAACTACGCCGGCAGGCACCACGAATGCCGTTACGTTCACAGTCGTCGCTCCGCCAGCGCCAACATTGACGTCGATCGCACCCGCCTCTGAAGTGCGCGGGACGTTCCAGAATGTGGTGCTCACGGGCACGAACTTCGTGACCGGGGCGACGGTCGTCGTTACACCGGCGGCACCTGGCGTCACAATCAGCAATGTGGTGGTCGTGAGCAACACGACCATTGACGCAACCATCACCAGCACCCTCGGTGCGGCGATCGGCAACGTGAATATCGGCGTGGTCACGGCAGGCGGAGCCAGCAACACTCTGCCGTTCGCGATCACCGGTCCAGTGCTCACCTCGATTTCGCCGGTCTCGGCCAATCGCGGCACCACTCGGCGTTGGCGGTGACGCTGACCGGCACTGGCCTGACCGGAACAGTTGCAGTGAACGTGTCCGGAAACGGCATCACCGTCGGCAGCTTGTCGGTTGTCGGTGACACCACGGTCAACGTGACGTTCGATATTTCAGCGGGCGCGTCGGCCGGGGCCAGGAATGTGACCGTTACGGCACCGGGCGGAACCAGCAACGCCGTGACCTTCACGGTGACGGTACCGCCAGCCGGGTTGTTCTCGATCACCCCGAACACGGGGGCCCGAGGCACCATCCAGTCGGTAACGCTCACGGGCATCAGCTTCCAGTCGCCAACAGCACCTGCAACTGGAATCGCCGTGACCGGTGGCGGCATCACCGTCAGCGCCTTCACGGTCGTCAGTGACACCACTATCACCGCGAACTTTACAATCACGGCGACGGCGGCATTGTCTGCAAGAAACGTAACCGTAACCACGGCTGCCGGACCCACCACGCCCGTGACCTTCACGGTGGTGAATCCAGGAACGCCGATTATCAACTCGATCACGCCCAGCTCCGGTCTGCGTCGTACGGCTGCTGCAGCCAACCCGGTTGCAGTCGTCATCGCCGGTAGCAACTTCACGGCGGGATCGACCGTTAACGTAGTGGCGCCGGCAAATGGCCTCACCGTCACGGGAGTGACCATCGTCAGTCCGACGCAGATTAATGCAACCTTCAACACCACCACTACCGCAGTGATTGGTCCGAGGAGCATCACAGTGACCAACCCCGGTGGCACCAGCGGCCCCGCGACTTACACGGTCCTCGGCCCAGTGCTCACGTCGATCGTTCCAGCGTCGGGACCGCGCGGCGAGGGGGCTATCCCAGTCAGTATCTTCGGCAGCGGGTTGACCGGAGCCACGGCAGTCGCCGTCTCTGGCGGCAACGTCACCGTCGGTCCTGTCACGGTGAATAGCGACACGCAGGTGTCTACCACCTTCACCTTCACCGCAGGTGCGACGGGTACGGCCAGGAACGTGACTGTGACGGCGCCGGGAGGCGTCAGCAACGCGGTTGCCTTCACGGTTACGATTCCGCCGACACCGACGTTGACCTCGATCAATCCACCTTCGGGCGCTCGCGGCTCGGTGGTTCCAGTGACGCTCACCGGCACCAACTTTGTAGCCGGTGAAACGACAGTTGCGGTCTCTGGCGGAGGGATCACCGTCAGCGGTGTGTCGGTAGCGAGCCCGACGACGCTCAACGCAACCTTCACCATCTCGGCCACCGCCTCAACCACGACGGCCCACAACGTAACCGTTAGCGTGGCGGGCGCTGCTGCTGCCAGCAACGCTGTCCCCTTCACAGTGTCGGGAGCGACGCTGACTTCGATCGCTCCGGATACTGGGGTTCGTGGCACAACGGTGGCTGTAACCTTCACTGGAACCAATCTGACCGGGACAACCGCGGTGACGGGCCTCGGTGGAGGCGTCTCCCTCGTAGCCGGCAGCCTGACCGTGGTCAGCCCAACCTCGGTCACAGCTAGCCTCGCAATCTCGACTACCGCGACGGTTTCGATCAGAAACATCGGTCTGACGACACCGATCGGGAATACCAACACGATTCCGTTTACGGTGCAGGGGGCGACGTTGGCATCCATCAGTCCCACGTCGGCAACTCACCCAACCACGGGAACTCTCGCAGTTCCGATAACGATAACCGGCACCAACCTGACGGGTACCACGGCTTTGACCGGACTCGGCACAGGTGTCACCGTAGCTGCGGGTACCCTTACCTCTACCTCGACTACGATTACGTGCAACGCTGAATGTCGCGAGCACCGCAACCGTCGGAGCCCGCACCATCGGCGCAACCACCGCAGCAGGAGCCACCACGAACACCGTCACCTTTACGGTGAATTAGAACACCGGTGGTGACCGGACATTCAAACCAGGATGTCCGGTCGCCTACCGCCAACGTGGTTCCTCCCCCGTTACTCCTGCAACTTCGCGTCAGTCCTGGCACGGGAGTGGCATTGACCGAGGTGAGGCGGGGAAAGACAATATCAAAATGCTGAAACAGGTAGTTCTGCGTACTCATCGGCCTCTGGTTGCGATACTCTTTGCCTCCTGCGTGGTGTTCTCTGGCGCTCAATCGGCGCCCACCCAATCCCCTCAGAATGCCGGCAAGCCGGCGACGGCCACGGGCAAGCCTGCGGGAACTACCCAATCAGCCACGCCAGCACCGGTTTGGCAAGGCTCTCAGGCAAATCGCCTGTCTGGCCGAGCGGAAATGTATTACGAGGGGGTTTGGGGGATTGGCGAACTCCGCGTAAAGGCGGCAGAGTCGGGCGAGCTCATTCGATTTAACTATCGAGTATTAGACCCAAACAAAGCCGCAGCCCTCAACGATAAGAAGGCCGAGCCTAAATTGTTCGATGCGCAAGCCAGCGTGAGCCTTGTGGTGCCTCAGTTGGAGAAGGTCGGAAAACTGCGCCAGGAGAGCACGCCCAAAGCGGGCATGACCTACTGGATGGCTTTCTCGAACCCGACGCGGGCTGTGAAACGCGGCCACCATGTGGATGTCGTCATCGGGACATTCCGAGCGAACAACCTCGTCGTGGAATAAGGATCCCCGGACCAGCGTATTAGGTCGCTGGTGCACTTCTGGACGTTTCGGCCTCCTCGGTGCGGCTCTCGGTTCTTGGCTTCACGAATCGGCGCTTGTAGCGGTTCCGTTTCTTTCTAGCGCACACTGGCACACGATGCGAAGAGTTTATAGGTCTTAAGAAAAAGGGACAGAGTATGCTACGAAGAATTTACGGGATCTTCACCTTGGGGACGCTGGCAGTTTTGCTGGTTCTCGTTTTGGCCGCAACGGCGGCTTTAGCTCAGACTGCAAATCCCGGCACCACACCTGGCGCGCCGATCTTGAATCGGCAGACCCTGGCTGGGCGGAGACGTCCGGTCGGGAGCAAGATCGCCGACCCTCAGGATCTGGGCGCAATGCGTGAACGAGTCCAGGATATGGAAAGTACGCTGTCGCAGATGAATGTGGTGCTAAGACAGATGCGTGCCAAGGCCGCCAAGAGCAAATCCACTGATCCGGTAACCAAGGCTAACCTTGACATGTGGGAACTGATGGTGGGCCATCTGGATAAGGAGCTCGAGCAGCTCCGGGTGACATTGGCAGCGCGCGACGACTTAGAGGCTCGGCGTGCCGCGCTTTACAGGCAGGCCGATGCTAAGGCAGAAGCCGCGGCTCAAGCTGCTCGGGCCGCTCAGGCCACGCGATTCGCTCAGACTGAGAAAAACGCCACCGGGACGCCGACCCCGACACCGGCGCCGACCGGACAAGCGACCGGGCAGAGTGCAGAATCAAGCCCTGCTGCGCAGACTGCGCCGGTGCAGCCCTCAGCCGCCCCAACCAATAACTCTGCTCCGCCGAAATAAAAGGGGGTCTGGCGGTGGCGGAAAAGGGTGCGGCCGTTCTTGGCACGCCTTGGTCCAACCGCAAAGCGCACTGACCTGCGATCAGCTGATCGACTTAAAAATACTCCCCTACTAGTCCTCCTGCTGGCAGGGCTAGGCTCCAGGGACAAGGTCCCGTTCGTTGCCCCGGCTTCCTCTACGCAATGGCACAAATGTGCCATACAGTCCTTGCGCTAGATCAAAAAGGGCAACGTACGCGTCGGGTATAAGTTTCTGTAAGGCTGCCGTGTTCAGCTCGCCAGGGTTTGCTCTGGTTCTATCCCCCAAAACCCGTAGTCACCTACAGAGCTTGGCAGGAAGTAGGAGGAACTCGATGGCCAGTCATGGTTCGACAAATCAAAGGATGCGGATTGGGCGTCCCATTAACACTTGGGGGACAAAGGATGAATCTATGCTGAGAAAAGCACGAATAATTTGTGTTGGTGTGATGGTTGCCGCATCGCTTGCGGCCGCCGCGGGAGCTTCTTCGGCGCCCGCAAATCTCTCCGCAGCTCAAATTGTGGACAAAAACGTTGCGGCCCGGGGCGGGTTGCAGGCGTGGCGCGCCGTCCAGACGTTGTCCTTAGAAGGGAAAATGGGCGCGGGTGGAAATCAGCGGGCAACCCTTGCTGTGCCTGGACCTACCGGCGCAAATGCGAAAGGGCTGATTGCTCCTCATCGTCCCGTCGAGGAAGCTCAGCTGCCTTTTCTTATGGAACTCAAGCGCGGCCGCAAAATGAGGTTCGAGTTGCAGTTCGCCGGCAAGACCGCGATCCAGGTGTACGACGGCGCCAACGGCTGGAAGCTGCGCCCATTTCTCAATCGCACGGAAGTGGAGTCCTATACTGCGGACGAATTAAAGAAGGCCTCCATGCAATCCGACCTTGACGGTCTGTTGGTGGATTACGCCGCCAAGGGCAGCCGCATCGACTTGGAGGGCGCAGAAACGGTGGAGGGTCGCAATACCTACAAGCTCAAGGTCACCGCGAAGAATGGGCAGGCGGTGCACGTATGGGTCGACGCAGAGACCTTCCTCGAAACCAAAGTTGAGGGACAGCCCCGTCGCCTCGATGGAACAGATCATCCGGTCGAACTCTACTACCGCGATTATCGGACAGTGGACGGTCTTCAAATTCCGTTTGTTTTGGAGACGCGAGTTCTCCCCGTGGGCAGAACGGCCCTAGGTCTCCGGGATACTCCCGTTCCGACGGAAAAAATAGTCATCAACAAGGTCGTGGTGAATCCCAAACTCGATGAGAAGTTGTTTTCCAAACTGGAAATCCCAACTGTACCGAAAAACAAGTAACAAAGATTGGTCTTTATGCCGCGCCATGGAACTGTCCGGAAACGCCGCGAACGGCTGGACACAAGCGGCCTGGCGCCTCAGCACGTTGCCGTCATCAAGAGGTTTGCGGCTAGAGCAAAGACGTTCAAGGGTTTCGACCGTACAGTTCAGAACTCAGCCGAGTTTCTACGCACATTGATTTGGAGCAAATACTCACCCTCAAAGCTGGTGCTATAAAAGAATAGAGTAAGAGCCGAGGAGAAGTGCAACAATTTGCCTATTTCTCCCATTGTGCCCGAGCGGTTTCCGCGGTATTCTTCCCCACGCTGACGGACACGGCAACGTTTCACCTGGGTTGCATTCACGCGGGCACTTTGTCCGCCGCACATGAGGGAAAGGGGTAAAGGCGTGACGCAAATCCTTCCGGGCTTCGCGAGGCACCAATTTCGCAGGTCCGGCCGAATCCAGCGACGTCTTGCCTGGTGCCTTGAAGTTCTGATCGGGCTGGCGATTTGGGTTTTCGCTTCCTTGGCATCAGCTCAAGCAACTCCGGGACCCTCCCGCATCCAGGAAAGAAAAGAGAAGCCAGTCACTCCCGTAGTCGTTGCTCCCGCCCAGCAAACACCGCATCCTGTGGTGCCGATTTACGGAGCGGCGGCTCCGGAACAGACTCTTCCTCAACCACCTGAAATAGCTTGGGACGGCAAACAGCTGACCATCGATGCCGAGAACTCGAGGTTATCGGATATTCTGCTGGCCATCCGTGCCAAGACGGGGGCTTCGGTCGACTTCCCCGGGGGAGCTACCTCAGAGAGGGTGGCGGTGCATCTCGGTCCGGCGCCAGTGCGCGAAGTTCTTTCCTCGTTGCTGTACGGCACTGATTTTGATTATGTGATCCAATCCACCGACGACGATGAAGATGGACTTCGGAGCGTGGTCGTAACGCTCCGCGGTGGTAAGGGTGACGACGTGGTCGGGGCCGACGCCGAACAAGTTGCAGCTGACGCTGGCAAAACGCGAGGCATGCGGTTGATGCGCGGGTATGCTGCGCCCGGCAAGCCCGCTTTCCAGGCTGAAGCGGAGGCCGCTCTTGCGGCTCAGAAGGCCGAAGCCGAGTCCGGTGTTACCGCCGACTCTGCTGCCGCTACCGACTCCGACGTGCCAACCCGCGGGGAAGGTGCTGCCGCCTCCAGTTCCGAATCGGCTGCCGCGGGCCCTTCACCCACTAACACTGACCCCAAGTCCGTGCCCGCCGCCACTTCATCCGCCGATGGCAGTACAGTCGCGGTCAGCGATATCCCGCCACCTAGCACCGCAGCCGCTTCCTCTTCCTCAGACAGCTCTGGCGAGCAGTCTGAGGCTTCCCAGAAGGTGCAAAACATGCTGAACATGTTCGAACAGCGGCGCCAGATCCAGGCCCAGCAAAACCAACGCCCAGCTCCGCCGACAACCAACTAAGTTTCACTTATAACGGAGATTTCGGGAAGGACACGCCTTCGAGGGGCTTGGTTGCGGTTCACGCGAGGACCAAGCGAGAACCTCATTTCTCAGATGGCTTTGCCCAATAATGCAAATGGAAGAGATCGGAAGTCTGCGCCAGAGCAGCACCCAGAGGGCGGGTAAGTCCTACTGGATGGCGTTCTCGAACAGCGGTACGCTGTTGAAGCGCGGAGACCGCGTAGACATCGTGATTGGGATTTCCACGCGCCCGGACTACTGGTCGAAGAGCATACTGGGTTGAACAAGGAGTTGCTCATGAAAAAGGAACGATGTCCGAAACCATTGACCGTTGCAGCTGGGTTCATTCTGCTCTGTGCGGCACCAGGGCTGACTCGCGCCCAAATGGCCCCGTCCGGTCCGGCGCAGGCTCCGAAGATGGCCTCGCCTGCGGCTCAGACGAAGAAAGACGCTGCCCCACCGGACGATTTTGCCGGCTTGAACTACACCGATGAACAGAAAGCAGAAATTGAGAAGATCCGTCTGGATACGAGGAAACGAAGGGATGCAGTAGCAAAGGACGAAAAGTTATCAGCAGACCAAAAAGATGCCATGCTCCTGGGATACACGCGCATCGAGTATGGTCAGATTTATAAGGTGCTTTCGCCCGATCAAAAAAAACAAGTCAATCAGAAGATCCGCGCTCGTCGAGCCGCAGACGACGCCGCGCGAACGAAGCTGCAGCCCCCATCAAATAAAAAGTCTAATGCGCCAGCGAAGTAAGCGGTCGCAGGGCGCCACGGAAACGCACAAGGACGTCGCGGCCAACCAGTGAATCGTTGCAAGCGAGGACAAGGTAATCGTCGATCGAGCCAGCAGCTCGTTGAACGGCTCCTTCCGCTGAGGCGCTACTGCCGACGTTAGCACGGGCCCTCATGGGTTTTAGTCCCTCTGGTGATTCGAGTTATCGGCCCGAGCCAATACACTCGGGGATATGAGTTTACTTTTTGTTGTCGCAATCATCTTTGTGGCCCTGTGGGCTGGTAGCGTAATCACGAAAAACGGCTGAGTGAAAATTGATGCGTGAGAGATAGCGTGTGTCCGGCGGCGCTCCCCGCGCGGGCACTAAAACACATCTGCGCCAATGGCCCGTGCCTGAGAAAACTTTAGACACGTTACCACCGTGCCACCACGACGGAGCCATTAACAAAGCGGCTATCCTGTTGGAAACTGGAACACATGGCAGCCGAATCAACCGCGCGCAAGGACACCTTAAAAGTCGAGAAACTGTCGCTCCTCATATTGATTTTGTGCGTGGTTGTCTTGGTCGGCCTGCTCGTCTTCCGGCCTTTCTAGCGGGGTTCCTGACCCCTCCAACGCGAAGCGGTGACATCCCGAAGTTGCGGGATCTCCGCAATTGGTGCAGCAACATTCCATTTGCACAAAGGTCCAACGCACGTGGGAGCGGGGATTGGTTCAGAAGGATACTTTCCGAAGTTCGTTGGCGTCACTGTTCTCGACTGCGGGAGCCAGGTGGAACTCAACGCGGAAACAACTGCCGCGCCCTTCCTGGCTGGAAACGCTGATCTCCGCGCCATGAGCGGCGCAGATCGCCTTTGCAATGGACAGTCCCAGCCCAGCCCCCCCGGAGGCCCGCGAGCGCGCCTTGTCGACGCGATAGAAGCGTTCAAATACGTGAGGAACGGCCTCGGCGGGAATTCCACCGCCGTTGTCGGACACCTGAAGAACGGCTTTGCCGCTTTCTCTGTGGACGCTGACCTCTACGGTGCCGCACTCCTGCGTGTACTTGATCGCGTTGTCGATTAGATTGGCAACGACTTGCTGTAGACGAGTGCGGTCGCCCTCAACGTAGACCCTGTCCTCGGTGGTGGTACGCAACGCGATGGCTTTCTCCTGAGCCAACACTCTCATTTCAGCGGCAGTGGAAGTCGCCAAAGCGCTCAGGTCCAGGTGTAATCGATCGAGCTTTGCATCTCCGGCATCCAGGCGCGAGATCGTGAGCAAACTCTCAACGATCCGGTACATGCGATGCGTTTCTTCCAGGGCGCTGCCTATCTGGTCCTCGAGCGATTCGCTCAGAGGATGAGTATGGACAATGCCTTCCAGTTCCAATTGAAGAATAGTCAAGGGCGTGCGCAACTCATGGGAGGCATCGGCGGAAAATCGATTGATGTGCTGGAAGGCATCCTCGAGGCGCGCAATCATCCGGTTTAGTGCGACTGAGAGGCGCTCCAGTTCGTCCCCAGTACGGATCACGGGGAGGCGTTCGCTGAGATTGGTGGAGGTAATGCCCTCGGCTCTTTCGGTGATCTCGTCCACCGGTTGCAACGACCGCCTCATCAATAAATAGCCGCCACCGATCGCCAGAAAAACGATGAACGGCGTATAGATGGCGAGGGTCAACAGCAGTCCGTGAAGGACGACTTGTATTTGCTGGTCGGGCATCCCGCTCTCTACCATGAAGCGGCTTGCGTCAGGCGTTGTGAAACTCATGGTGACGATGAGCAGCGGCTGTCCGCTCGCGAGGCGAGTCCGGCGGACGCCATCTTTCCTCTCACTGGGTGGGAAGGGGATCCGCGAGGGGTCGAAGGTTCCGTCCTTAGGCGCGCCCGACAGGTAAATCACGCCCGTCCCTTCTCGATAGACACGGATGAAGCGAGCGTTCACTTCCGGAGCATACGCTTCGTTAATCTCGGTCTCGAGCCAATAGGCTTTCTTACCGGGAAGTTGGGACAGCAGTTCGGTTCCGATGGTGCGGCACTCGGAGGCGAGCATGCCCTGCAAAGTCCCGTCCAGATACCGTTCCAGGCCCAGATAAACCGACATGCCAAATACCAACAAGGCGCCGACCAGCAGTCCGGCGTACCACGCGGTCATACGGAAGCGCAGCGAGCGGAAGTTCACGCGGGGGTTCCCTGGGTGATGCTATAACCCACACCGCGCACGGTACGGATCAGTTTTTGCTCAAAGGGGTCATCGATCTTGACGCGCAAGTGGCGAACGTAGACGTCAACGATGTTGGTGACCCCGTTAAAACTCTGGTCCCACACGTGTTCGACGATCATGGTCCGTGAAAGAACTCGCCCGGCATTGGAGATGAGATATTCCAGTAATGAGTACTCCTTCGAGGTCAGGTCGATGCGTTTGCCCGAACGCCTCACCTGCTGGGAGAGGCGATCCAACTCCAAATCGCAAACGCGAACTACGCTGCTGCGGCTTACTGGGCCACGCCGGAGCAGGGCTTTCAGGCGAACCAGCAACTCGGCAAATGCGAACGGCTTGGTCAGGTAGTCGTCGGCCCCAGCTTCGAAATTGCCAACTTTGTCGGCAACCGTGTCGCGCGCGGTGAGGATCAGGACAGGAACATGGACATTCTGCGTTCGAATGCGACGGAGGACCTCGCTGCCATCCAGCTTTGGCAGCATCAGGTCGAGGATCACGAGGTCATAGTGGTACGTCGTCGCCAGGTCCAATCCAGATTGGCCGTCTGATGCGACGTCGACCGCAAACCTCTCTTCCGCCAGTCCGCGAGCGACGAAGCTCGAGACCTTCCTTTCGTCCTCGACGAGGAGGATTCGCATAGGTTTTCCGCCGAACAAGTATATTGCGATTCCTACTGAAGCGTGCGAAAACTGCACATGAAAAATCGTTCAGAATGGCGGGGCTTAGGCCGCGAACGGCCGCGATTCTAGACCAATCCCCAATGCAGGTACCGATCCTGAATAACATTTCATCTCAATTTCATGGGGTGTTAATGTTGACCAGCCAGCATCAGTGTCCCGCCATGATTGGAAGATTGTTCACCCCATTGTTCCTGGTCTGTGTCCTCGCAAACGCACAGACGACTCCTTCGGCCGATCATTGGATCGCCGTCCGGGCGGGCCGGCTCTTTACCGGGACCGACAAGCTGTCGACGAACCAGGTCGTAGTGATCAAAGGCGACCGGATCACCGAGGTGGGTCCGGCAGGCCAGGTCAAGATTCCGGCCGGAAGCGAAATCATTGATCTACGTCAAGCGACCGTGCTGCCTGGCATGATCGATTCCCACACTCACGTATTCGGCAACGGGCCTGATTTTGAGACACAGATTCTGCGGGATTCCTACCAGTACCGCACACTGGTAGCACTTGCGAACGCGCAAAAGGATTTGATGATCGGCTTTACCACCCTCCGCGATCTGAAGACCCTGGGCGCCATGTACAGCGACGTGGACCTGCGAAACGCGATCGACCGCGAAATCGTGCAGGGTCCTCGCATGCAGGTGGCGACGCGAGGGATTCAAGCGACCGGTGGATTCATCATGCGCGGCTATTCCACCGACGTTCCTCTTCCTTCGGCACTCGAGGTAGTGGACTCACCCTGGGCTGCACGTCAGGCGGTCCGTGAGCAGGTTGCGCACGGTGCAGATCTGATCAAAGTTTATGCGGCTTACGATTTCACCTTCACGGCGGATGGCAAGATGGTCATTCCACCCACATTCACAGCGGAAGAAGTCAGTGCGATCGTGGACGAGGCCCACCGCAAGGACCGCAAGGTGTCGTGCCACGCTTTTGGAGGCGAAGGCCTGCGCAATTGCTTGAACGCCGGTGTCGATTCGATTGAACACGGCGTAGAACTCGAAGACGCCGACATCCAGTTGATGGTGAAGAAAGGGATCTACTTGGTTCCGACGCTCTACCATTATCAACTGGATCGAGAGCACGACATGAAGAAGTATGCAGGCCACAGCGTAGCCGAGGTCTCCGAGAGAAGCCTCCCGAGAGCCGTGGCGCAGGGGGTGAAGGTTGCTTTCGGTTCTGGCGTCGGGCCTTTCCCCCATGGCTCGCAGGCCAAGGAATTCGAGTACATGGTGAAGTTCGGCATGACTCCCGTGCAGACGATTCGCGCGGCCACTCTCGATGCTGCGCAGCTGATGGGATGGCAGGACCGCATCGGTTCGATCGAGACTGGCAAGTTCGCTGACTTGGTGGCGGTCGAGGGGGATCCAATCGCCGATATCTCGGAATTAGAGCGGGTGAAGTTCGTGATGAAGGGCGGCCATGTATTCAAGAATGAGCTGAAATGATCCAGCCGTGTTCGAACTCAGGATCGGTCCGACCGTACGAGTCGGAGAAGCGAGGCCCATGAAGCGAAGAGATTTTATGAAGAACACTGCCGGCATAGCAGCTACCCTTGGCCTCTCCGGAACCTCTGCGGTAGGCAGCGCGAGCTCCGACCAGCCATGTAAGGCAGCGAGCTTTCCCAAGGTTGACAAGCTCACGTTTCGTGTGGCGGATTTCGTTGTAAATACTCAGCTGTCCGAGATCCCCGAGGAGACCGTCGAACTTGGCAGGAAGTCGATCCTCGACGCCTTGGGACTTGCCCTCAGCGGCTCCAAAGCGGAGACCGCGGGGTTGATCGAGAAGTATGTCCAGTCTCTGGGTTGCGGGTCCGGCGGTGCTACTATGCTGGGATCCGCTGCAAAGCTTCCTCCCCGTTTCGCAGCCTTAGCCAACGGGATCGCGATTCACGTGGATGACTACGATGATACGCAGCTGGCGTCAGCCAAGGATCGCGTCTATGGACTGCTGGTGCATCCCACGGTTTGCGTGTTGCCGGCCGCGCTGGCTACGGCAGAAGTTTCCGGTAAGAGTGGTAAAGAGTTGCTGGTGGCCTACCAGGTCGGCGTGGAAGTGGAATGCAAGATTGCCGAAGCGATCTCACCTCGCCACTATGAAGACGGTTTTCACACGACCGGCACTTGCGGTGTCTTTGGCGGCACATCCGCCTGCTCCCGGCTCAAAGGGTTGGATGCGGTTCACACCGCTTGCGCCTTTGCGATCGCGGCGAGCCAGGCAGCCGGATTGCGCGAAAACTTCGGCACGATGATGAAGCCCTTTCAGGCCGGTCATGCGACCGAGAGCGGCGTCGTAGCCGCCGATTTGGCGGCTCTCGGCTGGACCGGTGCCGAGCAGATTCTGGAAGCAGAACGCGGATTCTTCCACGCTTATGGTGGAACCTACGATCCATCCGTGATTACGGATCGGCTTGGCAAGCCCTGGACCTTGCAGAACCCCGGAGTCTCGATCAAACCCTTTCCCTCCGGCTCTTTGGCTCATCCGGGGATGACCGAGTTGTTGCGCCTGATTCGGGCGAATTCAATTCGCGCTGCTGACGTTGCGCAGGTCGAGGTCGGCACCAATCACAACATGCTGAACACCCTGATTCATCATCGGCCAACTACGGGGCTGCAGGCAAAATTCAGCATGGAGTTTTGCATGGCCATCCTTCTCCTCGATGGCAAGGCCGACCAGACGAAATTTACCGATGCTGTGGCCAACCGTCCCGATGTGCAGGAAATGATCAGCCGTGTGCGCTTTTACACGGACCCCGAGGCTGAGAAAGCCGGCTACGACAAGATGACGACCATCCTGAAGATCACTCTGAAGGATGGCCGCGTCATCACCGGGCGCGCGGATTTCGGCAAGGGCAGCCCCACGAATCCGATGAGCTATGACGAGGTCGCAGAGAAGTTTTTGGGCTGTGCCGCGTTCGCGGAGTGGCCCACGGCGAAGGCGCGCCAGGTGATTGAGATTGTACGAAAGCTTGAAGATGTGTCCGATGTGAGAAGCTTGACGGCGCTTTGCAGCAAATGATCTTAAAGAAATCGGACTGGCGGAGTGCAAGGAGAGAGGAAAATTGAAAAGCTACAAGATAGCCGTGATCGAGGGAGATGGGATTGGGCGCGAAGTCGTCCCCGAAGGCATCCGCGTGCTGGAGGCTGCGGCGCGTCGTTTTGATCTGTCGTTTTCCTGGCAGCATTTTGATTGGAGTTGTCAGACCTATCTGCAGACCGGCCGCATGATGCCGGAAGACGGCTTGGAACAACTACGCCCACATGATGCCATCTACCTCGGTGCGATCGGCTATCCCGGGGTGCCTGACCATATTTCGCTGTGGGGCCTACTGATTCCCATTCGCCGCGGGTTTAAAGAGTACGTCAACCTGCGGCCAGCCCGGCTGCTTGAGGGAATTACCAGTCCGCTCAGCGGGCGTAAGGCGGGAGAGATCGACTTCGTCATCGTTCGGGAGAACAGTGAAGGGGAGTATTCCGAAGTGGGTGGGCGAGTGAACCGAAACACCGAGTCCGACATGGCCATCCAGGAGGTCATCTTCACGCGGCGTGCCTGCGACCGCATCATTACTTACGCGTTCGAACTGGCTCGCACCCGAAAGAAGCATGTGACGTCAGCGACCAAGTCGAATGGCATCGTGTACTCTATGCCTTTTTGGGATGAACGCTTCGCCGCGATCTCAAAGCAATATCCGGATGTGAAAGTGGACCAGTTCCACATCGACATCCTGACGGCACATTTTGTGGCGCACCCGGACTGGTTCGATGTCGTAGTCGGCTCGAATCTGTTTGGTGACATTCTGTCGGACTTAGGCGCTGCTGTCGTCGGTTCGATGGGACTCGCACCTTCAGCGAACCTGAATCCGGAACGCGAATATCCCTCACTGTTCGAACCCGTGCATGGATCGGCTCCGGATATTGCGGGGAAGGGAATCGCAAACCCCGTCGCACAGATCTGGTCGGGTGCGATGATGCTAGAGCATCTCGGTGAGAGGGAGGCCGCGGATGCCGTAGAACAGGCTATCTTCAAAGTTCTTGCTCATTCCAATGTCCGGACCCGGGACATCGGAGGCAGCGCCAGCACCAGGGACTTGGGAGAGGTGATTGCGGCAGAAGTTTCGGCAGGAGCACGAAAGCACATCAGTTAGTTCACTGCGAGGAATTGGGGGAAGGTCCCCCCGCACCACGCGGTGGGACCTTTTCGCGCTTTCGCACTAGGGGAGGACGTCGTATACCCGCAACTCCGCAACCTGCTTTTCATGATGCGGAACCGCCAGGTAAAACTTGTTTAGTTCTGGGACTAAGACACCCGTCTTCGCGCGAAACGAGGTTGCGATGTGCCCCATGCGGTCGTAGTGGTCCGCATCGGTCTGTTGGAAGACGTCGAGGAATTCTGTGCCTGCGAAGTAAATCCGCTTCTGCCGTCCGTCGTATGCCATGTCATCGACCATCGCGGCTGCCGGATAACTGCTCACATCTTTGCCGGAACCTGTGTTCAGCACAATCAGCTTCGCAGGGTCCCGGGTGCCGATAAAAAGGCGATGCGAGGCATCGTCCAGGGCGATCGCGGTTGGTTTCTTTGCCACTTGTGAGAGCGGCCAAGTCGCAAGCAAAGACCGGTTCGTGCGGTCGAACACCTCCACCGTTCCATTGCCACGAACATTGACGAACATGCGTGGCCCCGACTTTTCGAAAACCATCCCCTCCACATCGTCCGAGTCGATCTTAATTTCGCCCACCGTCTTGCCCGCATCGACGTCCACAACACTAATGTAGGCATTGGGGAGTTTGGCATCCTTACCACCGTTCACGACATATAAAGACTTAGTGGAGGCGTCATAAGCGCTCGCATCCGCACCTTCCCGCAGCTTGATGCTTCCAACCGGCTTGTACGACTCCGTCTCATAGATCTTGACTTCGCCGAGGTCCCCGTCGACGACGAAAAGCTTCTTCAGGTCCGCACGGTAAAGCAACGAGTGCGGCGCCTTGAGATCTGCGATCGTGTGGATCAGTTTGTCGGTCTTTAGATCAAAGACCAAAACCTTGGAGTTCTCTTCGGCCGTGGCAAACAACCGGTTCCCTTCGACATCTGCCAGTAGGTGATCGAAGTCGCCGTCATGGAGTGCGGGTAGCGGTGTTGTGTGCGAGAGTTTGAGTGGAGCCTTCTGCTGCGCGGAAACTCCGAGTACGAACGCTAGGACAACGGCAAACACGAAGACGGCACGCGATTTCTTCACTAGAACCTCCAGTTTTAGAAAGACATTCGAAACAAGTGCAACAACTCCACGACTATTAGACCCAGATCAATCTGAAGCCGGCATTAAAGAAACATTAAAAACGGTTCACCGTTTCACATGGGCAGGCGGGGCGATGGCGATGGCCAATCGCTTCGGCACCTTGCCGACCTTGACTCGCGTTACTTCGCGGCGGTTCTTGACGTCGATGACCGAAACATCGTCAGAATCAGCGTTACTCACGCACAGATACTTGCCGTCGGGCGTGAAGGCCAGCCAGTTCGGACTGGGGCCAGTCGGCACCTTCCCTACAATTTTCTTTGCCCTGACGTCATAGATGTAGACGCAGTCATCCAGGAGGCTCGTTACCCAGAGTTCTGTGCCGTCGGGCGTAACGGCGAGCCCATGCGTGCGCGTATCGGGCGTTTCATATTCCAGCGGGTGAGGAGTGGGGTGCTGGGCGGGCATCTCCACTCTTTCGATGATTCTCTTGTCCGGAACATCAACAATGACAAATCCATGGAGATCTGCCACGGCGGTAAACATCGTCTTGCCGTCCGGGCTGACCGCATAAGGCCGCGGCCGGCCGCCAACCGGGATTACGGCGGAGAATTCCATCTTCTCCAGATCGATGACATTGATCTCGTGAGAGCCCATCGAACTAACAAAGATGTAGCGGTTGCTCCCGGTATTTAGCGCATTGTGCGGCTCTTTGATCGGAAGGCTTTTGACGACCTCCTGCTTGGCGACGTCCACAATGTCGACCTTGTCACCGTCGCGGATTGGGACCACTGCGTATTTGCCATCCGGGGTGACGGCGACTTGGTTTGGACGGCCGCTGACCTTCACGCTTCCCACTTCTTGCTGGGTCGCAGTGTCAACGATCCTGAGCGTACGGTCAGACTCCACGGTTACGAACAGCCGCTTGCCGTCTGACTGGACAGCAACCCCGTGGATGCGGTCTCCAAGCTTGATGTCTCCCACAACCTTCCGGGATGCCAAGTCCACCACACTGATGTCATCCCCTCGGCTGTTGCCAACATAAAGGCGCAAATCTTGGGCGCCGGCCGTTTCCGCGCACCACAGCAGGCTGCAAGTCAGCAATAGCTTTAAGTAAATGTTACGTAGCACCATCGCATTCCCCTTATCAGATTTGTGCGCCAGCCGCGGCCACGCCCGGTCGCCTTCCCACAGTAAGCATTAAGATGCCAGACGCGAACAAGCTCGCGACCAGATACAGCAACCCCGCGGAAAAAGAGCGGGTCCGGCTCGCCAGATAGCCCATCACCATCGGGCCGGCAAAGCCGCCCAGGTTCCCCACTGAGTTAATGAGTCCGATGGATGCCGCCGCTGCCGACTCACTCAAAAACCGCGTGGGCACTGCCCAGAATACGGGTTGAAAGCCATAGAAGGCTCCGCCCGCCGCAATAAACATTCCAATCGACACCAAAAGATTTGCACGGTAGAGAACCGCTAACGCGAGAGCCAAACCACATACAAACACAGGCACAGCCGCGTGCCACCGGCGCTCCCGCGTGCGGTCAGAATGCCAGCCGTTGACCTGCTGTGTGATGAACGCGGCCACATAGGGCAAGGCAGACAGCAGCGTTACCCGGAGATCGCTCTGCCCCGAAAGGCGCTTCAGAATCGTCGGCAGCCAGAATGCGATGCCATAGCTCCCAGTCATGGCGCAGAAGTAGCAGAGGGTCAGCAAAATCACGTCTCGCTGACGCAGAGCCTCCCAGATTCCGTACGACCGCTTCTTGGCTTCCTTTTCACGCGTCAGTTCGTTTGCAATCCAGGATTTCTCCACTTCCGGAAGCCATTTGGCCTGTTGCGGCCAATCGGTCAAATACCAGATCGTGATAAACCCAAAGAGGACGGCGGGAATGCCTTCAATAATGAAGAGCCATCGCCAGCCTCGCATGCCGAGCCAGGATAGCCCGAGCAACAGTCCTGCCAGAGGCGAACCAATCACATACGAAAGTGGATTCGCAGCGTAAAAGAACGCGACGGCCTTGGCTCGATCTTCGTAGCGGAACCAGTGTGTCAGATAGACAATCACTCCCGGCAGGAACCCGGCCTCGGCCGCTCCGACCAGAAAGCGCACCACATAGAATTGCCGGGCGGTGTGGATAAACGCCATCAGCACCGTCACCACGCCCCAGGAAATCATGATGCGCGCAATCCACCGGCGAGCACTCCATCGTTCTACGATCAACGCACCTGGAATCTCCAGCAGGAAATAACCCAGGAAAAAAATGCCGGCTCCCATCCCAACCACACCTTCGCTGAATCCCAGGTCCCGTGGCATCTGCAGCGCTGCGGCACCAATGTTCATGCGGTCCAGGAATGCAATCACGTATAGGAGGAATAGAAACGGCAGGAGCCGTCGCGCGATGCGATGCCGAGCACGCTGTGCGACCTGGGCCGCGGGCGGAGCCGAAGCGATCGGGGTGGCGGCGAGAGTATTCATAAGTGGATGAGACAACATCAAAATTGGGCGTCGGAAACAGCCACTGGATGCTGACTCAACAACCGCCCGAGCAAAGAACGTGTGTTGGCGAAGACTAAGTTTCTTTTCTCTCCTCAGATTAGAAGATCACCTTGATCGCAAACTGGATTTCCCTCGCCGTTGTAGTTGTCCTGGTAAGCAAGCCCGCGGCAGGGTTCAGCGTACCTGTTCCGTCGAAAATGTCTGTATTCGTGGGGTTGGCGGGCGGAGCAAAGTTCGGATGGTTGAGAATGTTAAAGATCTCCGCGCGGAACTGGATGTTGAACCTTTCCGAAATGCTCTTGATGTAGTTGTTCTTGAAAACCGAGAAGTCCAGTGAAGTCACGCCCGGGCCGATCAGGATATTGCGGCCTGCGTTCCCGCGCAGGTTAAAGCACCTCAGATCTCCGACTGGGAGCGGTCCTCCCAGACTTGGGGGCGCTGGGTCACAGTTCGCATTCCAGAAGGCCTGACTTGGCGCGGTTGGGACCGCGAAGCACTGGGTCTTGACGTAATTAACCGGATTCCCAGGATTAGTAAGCGAGCCGCACCCACTGCCATTCAGCCGGTTCGGGAAAGCCCAATCGTCACTGCTGAGTGTGTATTGTGGATCGGAACCCGTTCCCCAGGTTGCTGAGAACGGCACTCCATCACTGGCGGTGAAGATGAGTCCCAATTCCCATCCCCCCAAGGCCCACTGAGCAGGTGGCGAGAACGACGTGGGAGTCGGCAGTTCCCAGCTGCCGTTTACCACCAGTGTGCGGCCAACGTTGAAGTCGGAAAGGCCGCGACTCAACCTCATGTCGAACCAGTGCAGGCTCGAGATCGAGTTCCCGAACGTGTCTCCAGCGACCGATGCCGAACTGGTGTCCATACTCTTTGCCCAGGTATAAGTTCCTTGCACCTGAAGACCATGGCTCATGCGCTTGGCTAACTGTGCCTCGAGGGCGTTGTAGTAAGAGTGTCCCTCGTAAAAAATTGCGCGAACCGACCCGAAGTTCGGATTGATCGGAGCGGGCTGATTCCCAGCGTTGGGACCGGAGATGAGATTGCCGTTTCCGTCGACTTGCGGCCAGAGATATCCGTACGGGGTCTTGGTCGGAATCACGAGATCGGCTTCGTCGACCTTGAAGGGCTGATGAATGCCCCTCGATCCCACATAGGCAACCATCGCGGCCAGAGTTGGCGTCAACTGCTGCTGTATATTGAGGTTCCACTGCATGACATAGTTGCGCCTGTCGTGGGAATCGACAAATGTCGAACGGAGAGTGTTCGCAGGAAAACTCGTAAGACCTGAAAAGAAAGAGCCCTGGCCCGGATTGTTGACCGCGGTGTAAGAGAAGAAAGGAGCCGACTGCGTCGTCATAAGAACGAACTGGTAGGGCAGCGGCAGCACGTCAAACAACCCAATCCCGCCCCGCACCGCTGTCTTGCCGTTGCGGAAAACGTCCCAGGCAAAACCCACACGCGGCTCGAAGTTTTTCAGCGTGGGGTTCGAAAAAAAGGCACCAGCATGGGAGCACTGTCCTGGCACGACCGTGCCGCAGATCGGCAGGGC
>CAVYHM010000034.1:0-26537 GCA_963768265.1 uncultured Acidobacteriaceae bacterium | reverse complement strand
CCGCGACCACTGAACCCTCCAACTAGATTGATCTTGTTCCCCTCGAAAAAAGGGCAAAGGTTGCGATGATCTCTCGGGCAGGCTCTCTTTTGCTTTCTCAACGGTGTTCTCGGGGACGAAGAAAACCTGCACAGCCCGTTTATTTCACTGCGGCTTCTTCCGCGACGGCCTTCCTGAAGTAGTCGAGCGAGCGGCGCAGGCCGCCCTCGAGGTCGACCTTCGGCTCCCAGCCCAGCAACTGGCGCGCCTTGGTGATATCAGGCCGGCGCTGTTTGGGATCATCCTGCGGGAGCGGCTTGTAACTGATCTTGCTCTTCGATCCCGTCACCTTTAGCACCATTTGCGCGCACTCCAGGATGGTGAACTCGTTTGGGTTTCCTATGTTCACGGGCAGATGCTCGTCGGACTTCGAAAGGCGCAGGAAGCCATCGATTTCATCGCTCACGTAGCAGAAGCTGCGGGTCTGTTGGCCGTCACCATAAACGGTGAGGTCTTCGCCGCGCAGGGCCTGCTTCATGAAGTTGGAAACGACGCGACCGTCATTCAATTGCAATCGCGGGCCGTAAGTATTGAAGATGCGAACGATGCGGGTGTCCACGCGGTGATAGCGGCGGTAGGCCATGGTTACGGCCTCAGTGAAGCGCTTGGCTTCGTCGTAGACCGAACGCGGGCCAATGGGATTGACGTGGCCCCAATACGTTTCCTTTTGGGGATGCTCAAGCGGATCGCCGTAACATTCGGAGGTAGACGAGACCAGATACTTCGCGCAGTACTTGCGGGCGAGATCGAGCGCGTGAAAAGTGCCGAGCGATCCAACCTGCAGCGTAGCGATGCCGTGAGTGCTGTAGTCGACGGGGCTGGCCGGACTGGCGAAGTGGAAGACATAATCCACCTTGCCGACGTCGAAGGGCTCGCAGATGTCTTTTTCTACAAACTCGAAAGCGGATTCAGTTTTCAGGTGCGCAATGTTGGGCAGGCGGCCGGTGAGCAGGTTGTCGACGGCGACCACTCTCCAACCTTCGGCCAGCAGGGCATCGCAAAGGTGAGAGCCTAGAAATCCGGCGCCACCGGTGACGAGCGCACGTTGCAGGGGACTCATGCCGTATTGCCGTTCCTCAACCCGTTTTTCAGCGCCGCTGCAGGAACGCCGTCGGGATGGGAGGCGGCCCGGCCTACGCTGTAGTAGGTGAAGCCCTGTGCGGCCATCACCTCAGGATCATACAGGTTGCGTCCGTCGATCACGATCGGGTACTTGAGGTCGTGACGCAGCCGCGCGAGATCGAGGTTGGCGAACTCCTCCCACTCGGTCAGGATGAGGAGAGCGTCTGCGCCCTGAGCGGCTTCGTAGGCCGAGTTGACGAACGTGATGCCGGAGCTCATCAGTTCTTGAGTGCGCTCCATGGCGGCAGGGTCGTAAGCCGTGATCTTGCTGCCTTCCTGCATCAGGGCCTGTACCAGGAAAATCGCGGGCGATTCGCGGATATCGTCGGTGCCGCCCTTGAATGCCAGGCCAAGGACGCCGAGATTCTTGCCGCGCAGGGTCCACAGCGCACTGCGGACTTTCCGCAGGAAGCGCTGCCGCTGCTCTTCGTTGATGCGCATGACTTCATCCAGCAGCCGGAAGTCGTAGCCGCACTCGCGGGCGACGGCGCGAAACGCCATCACATCTTTCGGGAAGCAGGAACCGCCGTAGCCGATACCGGGATTCAGGAATCGCGGGCCGATGCGGGTATCGGTGCCGATGCCGTGCACCACCTGATTCACGTTGGCGCCCACGGATTCACAGACAGAGGCGACCGCATTGATGAAGGAAATCTTCATCGCGAGAAAGGCGTTCGAGGCGTGTTTGATCAGTTCCGCACTCTTGGTGCTGGTCACAATAATGGGTGCGGGAATGGAAGTACGATCAGGTTGCGGGATGGCGTCGGCGCGTTCGTAGTAGCTGCCGTCGGTAAGAGGAGCATAAATCTGTCGCAAGGTGTCAGCCGAGCGCTCGCTGTCACAGCCGATCACGATGCGGTCGGGGAACAGGAAATCGGTGACCGCAGTACCTTCGCGCAAGAACTCGGGGTTTGAGGCGACGTCGAACAACTCTGGCTCCGTGCCGCAGCGCAGGATGATTTTGCGCACCCATTCGCTGGTGTAGACGGGAACCGTGCTTTTCTCCACGATGACCTTATATCCATTGACGCCGCCAGAGATCTCGCGGGCAACCGTTTCCACATAAGACAGGTCGGCTTCACCGCTTTGCGTCGGCGGAGTACCTACAGCCACGAACACCACTGCGCTCAGGCGTACAGCCTCCTGCAAGTCATCGGAAAAAGTAAGGCGATGGCCACGGTGGCGGCTCAGCAACTCCGGCAGGAACTTTTCGTGAATCGGGACCTCGCCGTTGCGCAGCGCAGCCAGTTTCTTCTGGTCATTGTCCACCAAGATGACGTCATGACCGAGGTCGGCAAAGCACGCCCCCGCTACCAATCCCACATACCCGGAACCGACGACGGCGATCCTCATGATTACGCTCCCTTAAATGAAATATTCCCAAACGCTTTTTGTCTGAGTGTTTGCAAGCGGGGGAGTCCGGAAGACGACCGGGGGAATCCATTTCATGCCCAAAATTGCTGTCATTCTAACAGGGTAGCCTATCATTGGCGATGGGAGAAAAGACTCTACCACTATGGTTCTATTGCGTTTTTTCTACCGTTTTGGGACTGGAGACCTCCGGAGCGGGTTGATCGGCTGGCCGGGTTCGGAGTAGCCGATCAGGGTGGCCAGCCTTCTTTGCTGGGTTTCTTCCTGTGTGGTGCTCACTACCCAGAAGGTCGCGGTTCGTCGATACTAGGGAGGCTGGGTGGGTTGCCTGGAAGCGGCGCTCGTCTTCATTCGTTAAAGCTGGATTCCTTGCGTTGCTCGTACGAGTACTTGCGTGGTTGGTCCTTTGCGCGCTCAAAAGCCTGGGTGCCGGCGGCGCGCATGCGACCGGCGCTGGAAAGCTTCTCGGCTTTCCTGAGGTTCACCGCGCTCCACTGGCTCTTTGGGTTGCGGGGGGTGAAGCGAACAGTGTAGGCGTCGTTATTCACTTTCCTTCGGACGCCATCAATCCAGCCGAAACAGAGGGCTTCGTCGACAGCCTCGGGATAGTTGATGCTCGGTTTGCCGGAAGACTTCTTGTAGAAGCCAACCCAAAGTTCCTCGCAATGCTGGTGCGACCCTTCGAGCCAACGCTGAAACCCTCCCGGGGCTCGGAAGAAGACGACTTTCATCGCCCTGATTTCAGCTGACTGCGGGTAAAGTCGAGCCTCTGCAGGGCGTGATTACCGAAGAACGAGTGGCACTAAAGCAGCATTGACATCGCCCCGCCTTGCAGGGGACACTCCGTTCAGGAGCAACTCCATTGCGTTGTCAGGCCTGTCGGTAATGCCGGAGCACTCGATGTCGGGACCCGAGTCGTCGAAACCTCTTCTGTCCGCTACTGGACTGCTCCGGGTAGTGCCGGACGAAAGCAATTTCGAAACCAATCTTGCCGATCTGGCGGCGCGCTTTTCTGCGCAGAGCGGAGGCGGGTTGCCGCCGGAGCTGTCGGCCGATCTGGCGCTCGAGATTGTGCTCAATGAAATTGTGGAGCAGGCGTGTCTGGCGACGGGCGCGACCGGCGCCGCGGTGGTTTTGGAGCGCGATGGGGAAATGATCTGTCGGGCCAGCAGCGGTCCGACCGCGCCGGAGTTGGGATCGCGGCTCGACACGGAGTTGGGACTTTCCGGGGCCTGCTTCAAGACGCGCCGAACCCAGTGGTGCGACGACGTGCTGTTGGACTCGCGAGTGGATATCGATGGGTCAGCTCGCCTGGGCGTGCGCTCGGTGGTGGTCATGCCGCTGCTCCGCGGGCCAGATTTGGTGGGAGTGATCGAATTGTTTTCCGCCCGGCCGTACGCCTTTGGAGTGCGCGACGAACGCACTCTCGAGGTTCTCGCAGACCGCACCGTGAACAACCTGGAGCATGCCGCGCATCCATTGGATCTGTGCAGCGAGTCCGAGGCGCCCACAAGCGCTGTCGAAGATCAGCCAGAGGAAGAGCGTCCGTTGGATTACGCACCAGCGAGCCACTCCTTGGATGTTTCTGAAGTGGAAGCCGCGCCAGTGGAAGCTGCGCCACGGGATGCCGAGGACGCTCCGAGCCGTCGCCGCTATGCGATTCGGTGGTTGCTTGCCGCGTCGGCTTTGGTTTGCGCGGTTCTGATTGGCTTGTTTTTGGGCAGACAATGGAAATCGCCCCACGCGAACTCGCAGCCGCAGCCGGCCTTGAATGCCTCGGGTTCCGGAGCGAAAACGGCCGAGCCAACCTCGGTGGCCAACGCGGGAAACCCTAATAAAGGTGGGGCACCAAACGCCGCGGAGGCCTCTCCCGCTCAACCGACCAAGAGACGAGTTCCTCCGGGAGGCTTGCTGGTCCTGCAAAACGGTGCTGAAGTATTCCGTCTGCCGCCGAATGAGAGTCCAGGGAAGAGCCCGGAAAAGGGAATGCAGAGCCCTTCTTCGCCGCAAACGGAGGGCCCGGGAGAGGGGTCTACGGCCAGCGCCGACGGCAGCCTACTGCACCGAGTCGAACCTGAGTATCCGGAAGTTGCGCGTCAACAGAATATTCAGGGCTCGGTGATACTGGATGTTCATATCGGTACCGACGGAGCCGTGCAGGAAGTTCGGGTGGCAAGCGGGCCACCGCTGCTGGCCCAAGCCGCTTCCGACGCCGTGAAACAGTGGAAATTCAAGCCCCGACTCATCAACGGGGGACCTGTGGAGATGCAGACCAGGGTGACGCTGAACTTCCGATTGGCTCAGTAGGGAAACACGCGGCCAGAGGTTAGCTCTGTGGTGTGGTCTTGCGGACGGCGGCTGGAGCGGCGCCGGCGGCCTTGCGAGCAGCCGCCGATTGCGACCTGCGACCGTTCTGGTGAGCAATCGTGCGGGCCTCGCCGTTGAGGGCATAGAGCACAACTTCCACTCGGCTGGAAACGCCCAGCTTATCGAAGATCCGGAACAGATAATTTTTGACCGTGTGCTCGGTGAGCTTCAAACGCCGCGCAATTTCGCGATTGGTGAGCCCCTCGGCGACGCATCGAACTACGTCCGCCTCGCGGGCGGAAAGAGGAGAGTTGGCCAGGTGAGTGAAGTTGGCGTGATTGGACTGCGCCAGGGCCTCGAGCAAGAAATGTAATTCGCTGCTGTTGGCCCACACTTGCCCCGAATGAACGCATTCGATGCACTTGGCCAGCAACCGGAGTGGTTGCGTGCGGCAGAAAATCCCGTGGGCTCCAGCGCGAAATGCCTCCACGACTAGGACGGGTTCGGAGTGGTCGAGCAGCACCACCACGCGCGAGTCGGGCAGTTCGGAACGAATGTTGCGGACGAGTTCGAAAACTCCCCGGCCGTCGTGGCCCAACCTGGTGCCGATGAGCAGGACGTCGGGACGTTCGCTCCTCACCAGGCCAAGAATCTCGGCCTCAGCCGAAGGCGCTTCGATGACGTGGAACTGCGCATTCTTGGCCAGGGCTTCGACTAGCAACTGTGTACTCATGGAGGTGCTGTCGGCAGCGAGAATCCGCAACCTATCCTGATTGGCCTGATTGGGCAGGTTGCTTAAATGCGCCATAAGAGCAGGTATGGAGACCAAAACTTGATAATTTCGGAACAGCTACGACCTCCAGCGACCAAATCGTACACTGGAGAATAATCCGACGGGGAGCACAACTTGACCGAGCGAAGCGCTGTGCAATCAGCTTCGTTGATCCACTGGATATACTCTAGGAGAAGTTTGGCTAGGAGTAAATAGCACTAAAGGGCTCATCTTAAAGTTCTGAGATTATTCCACGTCGAGTTGGAGGGGCCGGTCACCATACATTTCATTGCCCGGGGGTGGTTTGCACTGCTAAACTCCACCCACGGAGGACGCTTACCCGAAGCGGAGCTGCGATGGCTGCTGTGAAGATAGTCTCGCGGGTTAAAAGACATGCCCGTACGCCCTCTTGCTAAGGACGACATCCCGCAGGTTGCTGACCTTTACTGGACGGTCCTGCGTGAGCGCAAGGGCCCTCCTCCTCCGGCAGTGCAGTCCTTCCTTCAAGAGCTCTACTTTACCAACCCGTGGATCGACGATTCGCTCCCCTCGCTGGTGTATGACGAGAAAGGAACAATTGCGGGGTTTCTGGGGGTTGTTCCACGGAAGATGTCGTTCAAAGGCGAGCAGGTTCGAATTGCCTATGGAGGGAATTTCGTGGTGCGTCCGGAGTTTAGGACCACGCTGGCGGGCCTGCATTTGCTGCGAACTTATATGGCGGGGGGACAGGATCTGTCGCAGACTGATTCAGCGAACGACACTTCGCGAGCGCTGCTGGAGCGGCTTGGCTTTACGACAATTATGCCCTACAGCCTGCATTGGATGCGTCTGTTGCGGCCGGCCCAGTGTCTGACCTATGCGGTGACGCACTTATCCGAGTCCAACCTCGCGGCTGCCGTGGCCATTGCCGCCAAGCCTTTTTGTCGCGCCGTGGACAGCTTGGCGATGAAGGTCGCAGCCAATCCATTCCGGAACGCCAAGTCTCCTTTGCAGGCCTCCGAACTGGACGTCGATACGTTGCTGCACTGCGCGGCGGAGTTCCGTGGCGGACATTCTCTGTGGCCGGAGTATGACGCCCCTTCGCTCCATTGGCTTCTGAGTTTTATGGAACGAATGAAAGGGCACGGGGATGGGCTTCGAAAATTAGTCCTGCGCGACCCTAGCGGCAAGATTGTCGGCTGGTACCTCTACTATCGAAGCGAGGGCGGCCTTGCCGATGTGGCGCAAATCGGCGGCGCGCGGCGCCACGTCAGGGAAATTCTCGATCACCTTTTCTATGACGCCTGGAGCCACGGAGCCATTGCGGTGCATGGCATCGCAGATCGCCGGTGGATGGACGATTTTTCTGAGAAGAACTGCTTCTTCACTTGTCGCGGGGGTTGGACGGTAGCCCATTCGCGCAAACCCAATTTCCTGGAACTGCTCAATAGCGGAGACGCCTTCCTGTCGCGTCTCGATGGCGAGTGGTGCCTGGCTTTTGGGGGATAATCGCTAGGCGAAATATAGCGTCGGCAAATTCGTTGTCGATTGGGACTGATCTTGAGTATGTTGGGTGAGAAGGCAATGGGAAACTACAACGAAGAATTACTAGGGAAGGTACGCGCTGCGTTCAAGTCCGCATTCGATATTGACCCGCAAACCATCACCATCGACACTGTGCCAACCGATGTTTCGGCCTGGGATTCCATGGGGCATGTAACGCTGGCCAGCAGCCTGGAGCAGGCCTTTGGACTGACCTTCGACGTGGATGACCTCATGGCGATGGAGAACGTCAAGGAAATCTGCCGCATCGTGCAATCCAAGCTGGGTCAGGTTCAAGGTGCCTAACAGTAGTGAAACGAACTTCGCGGGCCGCCTGGTCAAGCGCCTGGGGGAAGCCTCGTGCCTGATCGACGCCGCGAAGGGGCAAACGATTTCCGGGCATGAATTGCCCGGTCTCGTGGTTGGCTGTGCAGCCGGTTTCCTTTCGGCGGGACTGCGGCCGGGAGACCGGATTTTGTTGGGCTGTGGTCTGAGCCCGGCGAGTACCCTCGCCTACCTTGGCGCGATGTATGCCGGTGTGGTGCCGGTTCCGGTGGAGGAACGGCTGCTGACCAGCTCCGGCGACTCGCTGCTGGCCACGTCGCAGGCGAAAGCGGTTTGGACTGCGAGAGGCGTGAGCTGCGATTGGGTCCGAGGGAATCGCATTCTGGTGATCGAGGGGAACTTCCCGGCTCAATCGCCCGAATCGTTCCCAGTAAATTCTTGCGCGGAAGGCGATGTGGCCGCGTTGATGCCGACGTCCGGTTCCACTGGCGTGCCGCGGCTGGTGATCGTGAGCCATGGCAATTTGACCTCAAACACCGAAGCCATCATTCGCAGCCAGCATTTGGGGACGGATGAAAGGGCGATGCTGGTTATGCCCATCAGCTACTGCTTCGGCGCGAGCGTGATGCACACGCACCTGTATCAAGGCGGAGGAGTTGTTTTCGATTCGCGATTCATGTTTCCCGACAGGGTGCTCCAGGCGATCAACACCTACCGGTGCACGACTTTTGCGGGCGTTCCGATCATTTACAACGTTCTGCTACGGCGCTCGAATCTGAGGAACATTCCCTT
Source organism: uncultured Acidobacteriaceae bacterium (assembly GCA_963768265.1). Taxonomy (GTDB): domain Bacteria; phylum Acidobacteriota; class Terriglobia; order Terriglobales; family Acidobacteriaceae; genus Sulfotelmatobacter. The sequence goes on along the minus strand of CAVYHM010000034.1, from coordinate 18,328 downwards.
GCCGGGGCTGCGGCGATTTCTTCAGGCTGGCGGCGCGCTTCCCGCTGAGAATGTGCAGGAGATGCGCGATGTCGTGCCCGCGGCTGAATTCTTCGTTATGTACGGCCAGACCGAAGCGACGGCCCGAATTTCCTGCCTGCCGTCGGAGTGCTTAGCCAGCAAACTGGGCAGTGCGGGCCTTCCTCTCGACAGTCTCGAGGTCCGCATTGTCGATGAGGAAGGAAGGGAACTGCCGCTGGGGGAGACTGGCGAAATTCAGGTGCGCGGGCCGTCGGTATGCCTGGGATATCTGGATGACCGGGAATCGACGGAACGCAAGTTCGGCGGGGGATGGCTCAGGACGGGCGATTTCGCCTGTCTGGACGAGGACGGCTACCTGTGGATCAAAGGGCGTACCGATGATTTCATCAAGATTCGTGGGGTTCGCGTCAGCGTGGGTGAAGTCGAGGCCAAGGTCGGAGCGGTGGCAGGCGTTAGCGAGTGCGCGGCGGTCGGAGTGAAACATCCGGAAGCCGGAGAGGCGGTGGCGCTGCTGGTGGTTGCGGATCACGATGTGACCAATGGCGTGACTGCGGACAGTCGCGTCGACGACTTCGGCGAAAGAGTTCGGCGCGCCTTGCCTTCGCATTGGACCTGCGTCGCAGTGAAGGTCGTCCCAGCGTTGCCGCGGACGGCCAACGGCAAGATCGCCCGTTCGCGGTTGGCGACGTTGTTGACGACATAGTGGACGACAAGTGATATGAGTCAGTTGGCAGACCTTCACGTCCAGTTAGCGGAGCTGGAGCACTCCATCGGGACGCTGCTGGATACGCGGCCTTATGCAACGGATCCGGGGCAGCGGACCGATGCTCTGCTGGTGCTATTCAAGCGCGAACTGGAGTACGCGTGCGAGCGCAATTCGCAGTTTTCGAATTACGTGCGGCACTGGCCGGTGAGCTTGTCTGCGGCTGAGAAGATTGCTGATCTCCCCTATTTGCCGGTCAGCGTGTTCAAGGCGAATCCGCCGCTGAGTCTGGTGCCGGTCGACCGAAGTGAAGCGCACTCTCACGTCCAGTTCGACCAGCGGGCAAGTGCCGAGTAGGATCGTGCTGGATGCGGCCACGTCCCGGCGGATGACGAAGGGTGTCATCGCTATTATCCGCGATTTCGTCGGAGCGGCTCGCCGGCCTTATCTGGTCATCGATACCCAGGAAAATCTTGGGCGACAGAGTGAACTGGGAGCGCGCGGAGCGGCCATTCAAGCGCTGGGATCATTCGCCACCGAAATCGTGTCGTGCTTGCATCTCGATTCGCGGGGTGAGCTTGGCCTCGACTTAGAGAAGCTGCTGGCGTGTGCGGCGAAATGGAAAGAGGCTGAGGTCCTTGTGTACGGATTCACGTACGTGATCTGGACGCAACTTGTGGGGCCTCTGAAACGTGCGGGAATCACGCTGAATCTGCCCAATGTCCACGTGTTTCATAGCGGTGGGTGGAAGCGGCTGGAGCAGCAGGCGGTCACCAAGGATCAATTTGTCCGTGACGTGGCGTCTGTGTTCGGTTGTCCGTCCGAGCGAATCATCGACTACTACGGCATGGTGGAAAACGTGGGCGTCGTTTATCCGGACTGTGCGCGTGGTAACAAACATGTGCCTACGTTTGCGGAGGTGATCATCCGGGATCCTCTCACGCTGGCGGCGGCCGAGGCCGGGCAGCAAGGGCTGGTTCAGGTGTGCAGCGTCTTGCCGACGAGCTTTCCTGGATTTCTGCTGCTAACAGACGACATGGGCGAAATCGTCGGCCACGATGGCTGCGACTGCGGGCGGAGAGGCACTCATTTCCGATTCCTGCGGCGCGTGCCCAAGGTGGAGGTACGCGGCTGCGGGAACCTGGAGACTGCGCGCCAGCGGCGGGGCGGCGGGCCATGAGGGATCTGATCCATAGGATCATTTCTGCCGAGGAGATCACGGGCGCGGCGCAGCGCCTTCGCAAGACTGCGCTCGAGAAGGATCTCGCGCCTGGACTGGTGCTTGAGGTTTTTGAGCAATGGGCGGCGGCGCTGGACGTTCCCGGAGTGCGCGAAATCCCGGGCGTCGCGTTTCTACGGCTGTGGCTGCGACGCGGCACGCTGGAGCCGATCTTACTTCGCGAGTTGGGCCCGGAATCTCTCGAGTGCGGGTGGCGCGAGGACGGACGCGCGCGTCTGCGGGCGTTTCCGCTGGGAATGGTGGGGCACTGGCCGGCAGGGAACATCGAGATCCAGCCTATCTTGTCGCTGACCTGCGCGTTACTTGGAGGCAACAGTTGCGTGGTGCGGGTGCCGAGCGGGTTGATGGATCCGACGCGGTTGGTGATGGAGAGATTGGAGGAAGTAGATCGCAACGGAGTACTGACCGGGCGAATCTTCCTGGCCAGCTTCGATCACTCCCGCACCGATTTGCAGGAAGCAATGGCGAATTCGGTGGATGGCGCGATGATTTGGGGAGGCGAAGAGGCGGTCTCGCAGGTACGGGGGTTACCTTTTCCGCACTGGGCACGAGTGCTAGTTTTTGGCCCACGGCTCTCGGTTGCAGCCATGGACGCGGGTGTGTGGGGCGAGCGGAGGAAACGCGTGTCGTGGTGCCGGCGGATGGCACGCGACGTTTGGCAGTTTGAGCAACAAGCATGCTCATCACCGCAAACTTTGTTTCTTGAGCAGGGCGACGGCTTTGATGCGGCTGAATTCGTCGAAGATTTAAAGGCCGCTTTTCAGGAAGAGAACCGCGCGCATCCGCGGCTCGAAATCGAACCCGCGTTGACCTCGGCCATTTGCTTGGCACGCGCGTCGTGGCTTTTGGATGACCTGGCGAACCGGGCGTGTTTTCCGCAGTCGACGGATTGGACGATCCTGCAGGGGAAGGGTGTGGAAATCCCTGAGCCGACGCAGGGCCGGACGCTCAGCGTTCTGGTGGCGGATGACCTATTGCAGGCGATCTCGAAGTTCGACGGAATGGTGCAGACGTTGGGACTGGCGGTGAAAGACGCGCGCCGAGAAGAAATTCTGGCCGAAGCTGCCGGGCGTCACGGAGTGGATCGAGTGGTGCGCCTGGGGCAGATGCATGTTTTCGGTTCACCGTGGGACGGGACCGACCTGGTGCGTCCGATGGTCCGGATGGTGCGGCATGTGCGTTCTCAGGACTGAGGGTCTGGCTCGATAAGAGAGAGTGTGGAGATGAAGACTGCGGAAGCGTTTCTGGAAGCGATGGATCGCAAGGCGAAGATGTTTGCTCCGAGAGCGCGGGCGACGTTTGAAGCCAATCGGGAAGTCTGCTCGTGGTTGTTGAATCCGCTGGCGCGCTGGGCCGAAGCGGCCTACGGGGACGCGGTGTTTGACGCGGCGGCGCGCGGATATGCCGAATACTGCGTGGGAGTGGCTAAGGCAAAGGCGATTTACGAGCGTGAGGGACGTTACACTCCGGAACGCATGCCGGAAATCATATCAGGGGTATACGAGCATGAAGGCTACATGATCCCGTATATGTGGGCGGCGATTCTGATCTATCCGTTCTGGCCATCGATGATCAGCCACATCGCGATGTTTCGAGATGAGTTCGTGCGGCGGCTGCCTAAGGGCGCGACCGTTCTTGAGTTGGCCGCCGGACACGGAGTGTTGAGTCTGCTGGCGGCGGAAGAGCGGCCTGATCTGCAGATCGAAGGTTCGGACATCAGTCCGCCGGCGGTGGCGGTGGCCAATCGGCTGCGGGCCGTTTCCGGGCATGCCGATCGCGTGCGTTTTGAGGTGAAGGACGCGCTGAAAGTGGACACGGAGGGTAACGGCGAAAGATATCAGGGAGTAATTTCGGGAATGCTCGCCGAGCACTTGATCGATCCCACGCCGCTTTTTGCGACGATGGCCCGAAGAGTCACTCCGGATGGCCTGGTGTTTTTCAGCACGGCGCTGGAGTCGCCACAGCGGGATCATGTCTTTGAATACAACTGGGAAAGCCGGCCGCTGCAGATGGCCGAAGCTGCCGGGTTGCGTGCGTCGCGGATCGCTTCCGATGCGGCCGCGATTCCGAAGGGATCACGATTCTTGCCGCGCGCTACCGCCATGATTCTGCGGTCACGTTGAACGTGACCGGCTACGGTCCAGCATCGGCGCGGGAAGAGAATCGATGGAAAAAAGGTGATTCATAGATGACCACGCCAGTGATGACATTTGAAGAAGTCCGAGCCGCTCTCAAGCAGCGGTTTCCCATGATCATGGTCGACAGCGTGATTTTACTGGAGCCGGGGAAGAGGATTCAGGCGATCAAGAATGTCACGGGAAATGAGATCCAGTTTCTGGGGCACTTTCCCGAGTACGCTGTGATGCCGGGAACTTTGATCGTGGAGGCGGTGGGACAAGCGGCCTCCATTCTATTCTCCAAAACGATGGGAACCGGAACGCGGCCGGGGGAATTTCTGGTGCTGGGCTCCATCAATGAAATGCGCTTCCTGAAGCCGGTAGTTCCCGGGGACAGGATGGAAATGGATGTGAAAGTTCTAAAGTTCATTGACGATTTTGCGGTGGTGGAAGTCGTTGCTACGGTGGACGGCACCGATGTGGCGCGGGGGAAGATGGGTTTCGCCAGACGAAGCCTCGAAGCACACCCTCCCGCGTCGTGATCAATCCAATCGCCCATGACCGGGCGTTTCTTGTGTTGTGATACGAGCCCTGTCAGAATTCTCCGAGTTCTGAAAACCAGCGCAGCAAAATAGAAAGGGACATATACTATTGCCATCGCGGGATTCAGCAGAACGGAGTTCCGACTCACCCGAAATGTTTCCCCTGCTCCTGTGGCAAAAGCTTCGGACTCGTCCGACTGTGTCCCCGGGAGCTATGAATGAGGCGCGGTACCCAAGACGGCTAAGGGAAGGGCTTGCAAAGCCCTAATCGGAGGTTCAATTCCTTCCCGCGCCTCCATACTTTACTTTTTGCTTTTGGCCACGTTCGTGACTCGTTGCCCGCAATTCCGATCGAAGTTTGTGTTGTTGAGGGCGAAGTGGGATTTACCAAAGTTGGCAGGAAGTGACTGGGAATTTCCAGCCGGCTAGCTCCAAGAAGTGTTCCATCCGCAAGCTTGAAGGCTTCGTGTTTCGCCGGGGCTGGGATTGAGGTGATAACAACACAGTCTCGCTCTGCTCCGATGTAGAGGGAAGTGATGCCGCAACGCGGCGAGGAAGTCATGGGTTAGAATTGCAATCTGTTTTCTTGATGGGAGGGAGATTCCTACGCGGCCCAAGGCATTTCTCAAGCGATCGGTCTCGTCGCTCAGCGAGGCATGGACAAGATACAACGAGTACATGTTGGGCATTCGGACGGAGCCTGAAAGCGCTGCCAGTTCTGAGCTTAACGCGGTGCGGGAGGGTGGGGAAGAGGTTTCCAAGAACGCAAGACATAGCGACAACTTCGAATATGGAACCATCGGCTACTCGAACATCGAAAAAGTCCTGCGAGTCGTGAAACCTGGACCGCAGGACGTGTTCTGTGACATCGGTTGCGGAATGGGGAGAATCCTCTGCGTGGCCGCTCGAAAACCGGTGCAAAAGTGTATCGGTGTCGAACTGCTGGCGCCTTTATGCGAAATCGCACGACGGAATGCAGCGAGCCTGCGGGGAAGGGCAGCACCCGTCCAGATCGTTTGCGGAGACGCTACGACGGTGGACTTATCAGAGGGTACCATCTATTTCATGTTCAACCCTTTTGGAGCCGAAACCCTGCGCGATACCCTCGACAACATTGGATGGTCGCTCTCGCAAAAGCCTCGAGCCATAAAAATTGCCTACTACAACTCGCAACATGCATGGGTGCTTGAGGCTCTGGGCTGGCTGGTGAAAGTGAAGGAATTTGAAACGTTCGGAGGACATCGCGTTACGTTCTGGGAAAACCGGCTTCCGTACGATGCTTCGGCTTTCATAGGTAAGGTCGGGTAACGTCATTTGACTTATCACTGGGCCAACGCAGGTTGCACAGAATTCTTCGTCTTGACTGTGTTTGCTGACGGAGCCAGATTTAGGACACTGCACGCCCAATCTCGGGGCTGTAGAACCCCAAGCTAAGTACTCAATTTCATAGATACACTAACGTATAATTAGCTTGAGATTGTGGTCGTTACGCGGCGGAAGGGATGTCCAACGAGGAAATCGCCTCCTACTTGGACACCCGCCGTGAAGTGGTTTCAGTGTGTCGCAAGCGCTTCTTTGTAGATCGCCTTGCAGGGTTGGAAGAACATGCTCGCCCGGGTCGTCCCCTACTATTCCCCCCAGAGCTGGTCGTTCAGATTAAAGCTCTGGCTTGTGAACTGCCGGCCAAGCATGGTCTACCTCTGTCTCGCTGGAGCATCGGCGACTTAGTGCCGCAAGTCCAACAGAGCGGTCTCGTAGCATCCATTAGCGGCAGTTCACTGTGGCGCTGGTTGCATGAAGACGCCATTCGGCCCTGGTATCACCGGAGCTGGGTGTTTCCACGCGATCCGGAATTCGCCCGTATGGCGGGAGGCGTGCTGGACCTGTACGCCCGCCAGTGGCAAGGAAGTGCTTTAAAGGATGATGAATTCGTCTCTCTGCCGATGAAAAGGCCAGCATTCAGGCTCGCCGACGCAAGCATCCACCCAGAACTGCCGCCCGCGCACTCCCATGCGGAACTCGAATCGGTTCTCGCAGCCTACATCGAGGCGAGACAGCAGGAATCGCCCCCCTGCTGATGGTCGGTTACAACCGGCGCTTTTCCGAGCCGATCCGAGCCATCCAGAAATTGTTCGCTGGGCGCACCGAGCCGCCGGCCATGCACTATCGCGTTAATGCCGGTTTCCAGTACTTGGAAAGACTCCCCCGCCTTCAGCGCCAGTGGCTTTTCGACAAACACGCTTTTGCCGGGCACGCAGAGCCGCATAGCGGGCGTGAGAGTCGTGACGTGAGGTGACGAATACTAAATTCACATCGTTGTCATAGATAATCTCGCTGGCATCCGTGGCGCAAAATTCGACCTGATACTTCTTGGCAATATTCTTGGCATTCACTGGCGGGAAACTCATCAACGGTGATCTCACGTGTTTTCTGATACTGAATTACCTGCAGCGATGTGAGTCCTTTCGAATGCGTGTGCCGACAGCTTAATCAGTTAGCGGCTGTTTCGAAAATCTGAGCCCACCTTCGGAGATGTCATGATCGGTTACGCCTGTTGGAGTCCTTATGCTCGATCGAATCCGAGGTGGCCGTCGCGGGAACAGACTGTTCCGGCAGCTTCTACACGAGGATCAGGACGTTGCGCTGCAATCTCCTATTTCGAGCGGCCGTGTGGGCTCTGTAGCGGCGGCCCGGCTTGCGACTTGGTATGCGCCCAGATCAATAACTGAGGCTCGCGTGTCTTCCAGAAACTCAGCCACCCCAGGGAAGTGGTGTCCAACGAGCAGGAGGTCGGCATCAGCCAACTCGTCGAGCGAGCGAACTAGTAAACGGGAGAGATGTGGGATGACGCTGTCGATGTATTCCTTATTTGCACCGGTCAGTCGCGCTGTTATGACGTTGGGGTCATAAATGCGTAGTTCGTGACCTTTACCGAGCAATCGCTCGGCTAATTCGACAAACGGACTTTCCCGTAGGTCATCGGTGTTTGACTTGAAGCTAAGGCCGATCAGCCCGACGCGCCGCTCGCCCGTGGAGCGCACTTTCTGGAACGCCCGTTCGATGACCTGCTCGTTACTCGGCAGTATGGCTGCAATCAGGGGTAAGCGCAGGTCAACAGCGTTGCCGGCGTGAAGGATGGCGCGCACGTCCTTCGGCAAGCACGACCCACCAAAAGCGAAGCCCGGCATAAGATAATGGCGCGAGAGATTGAGCTTGGTATCGTGGCAGAAGGCTTTCATGACAGCTTCCGCATCCACATCCGCGTGCTGACAAAGCGTAGCGATCTCATTCGCGAATGCAATCTTCAACGCATGGAAAGCGTTGCTGGCATATTTCACCATGAGGGCTTCCCTCGGTGTAAGGACGAAAATGGGAGCCGATTGATCTGAATAGAGTGAGCGGAGGGACGCTTCGGCCGCGGCACTGGCGGTTCCCAAAATCGTGAAGGGCGGCTTTTCGAAGTCAAGGACTGCGCTGCCTTCCCTTAGGAATTCCGGATTAGTACACAAATCCACTAGTCCGGGTGCGATCGACTCGAATACTTTGCGGCAGTCCTCGAAAATGGACGGCAGAACGCTACTTCGGATCACTACGATTTGCTTCCTCCCGAGTTTCGAGAGGGCGATCGCAATCTGATTGCAGGCGCGGAGGAGATGAGAGGGATCGATTTGGCCATTGGGTCGACTGGGAGTGGCTACCCCTACGAAACATAACTCGGTCTCGCTTACTGCCTGCTCGATATCCGTAGTCGCGAACAGGCGGTGGGCATGCCGTCCGTGGGCAATTTTTTCAGCGAGGCCGGCCTCGACGATCGGCGAGAGGCCCTCGTTAATGATGCGTACTTTGTCGATGTGTATGTCAACGCCCCAGACGCGGTGTCCGGAGTTGGCCAGGCAAGCGGCCGATACCGCGCCGACGTAACCCAGACCGACAACGCTGATGTTCATGCTTGACCCTCAATCGAGTGCAGGTTGTGGTTGAGCCGTCGATCGCCACGCAGATGCGAAGAGTGGCGCTGGGCTGTTTCTGATTGAGCCAGTGACAGCGGCATCCTCGTTTGGCGTTAATCGGAACCCGTACGATCTCACGCCGGGCATTGCGGCTAAGAAAGACAACGTGTCAGCCATGCCAAGCCACCTGCGCCTCGCCGGCTCTAACGAATGAGAAATCAGCCTCCACCGGAAAAACCGGAGGCATCGAGATCACCCCGCCAGCGATACTATACCTGCAAAGCTCGATGTCTCGGTAGTGTTTCGCTCTGACGATCTGTAGTGATAGACTCACTCGGAAATCTGCTGGACATCCAGCAGATACATCCAGGAGGAAGAGCAATGCCTAAGAGAATTCAGCTCTCTGTCGTCATGGCGAGCATTATTTTTTTTTGCAGCTTGACCCTGGCCCAGGATCCAGTGGTGGACATTGACAAGGGACGCCACCCGAACCTGGCCGAGGCCCAGCGTCTGGTGGCGGAAGCTAACCGCTATATTCACGAAGCCCAAAAAGATAACCGCTATGACATGAAAGGCCACGCAGAGAAGGCGCGGGAGCTCTTAGCGGAGGCCAACCGGGAACTGAAGGCTGCGGCGGAGGCAGCCAATGCTGCTATGCGGCACTAGCGTTTCAAAAAAACAGGAAAGCGCCCCGGTCGGTTCGGTTTTTTCTTCATATTTCGAGACCGGATATTCGCGCTCGGGGGCTGTTGTCAGATTGTTTCATTGAGCGTTACCGAACGGCCGATGGCGATATTGAATGCTTGTCCCACAGCTTGCCGGCGGGGCCTAGCATGCCACTAGCCCGCATTATTCGTGAAGACATCGCGAGCGCCCAGTCATTGGTGCGAAGTGGGTTGTAAATCCCGATAGTTGGGGTTGGTCGAGCAAAGGAGGAAAGGAATCGAAGAGTTCCGAGATCGGGATCTCAAGTTTCAGAATGGAGAGACAGGGGCGCCGTGACCGTCGTCGGTGTGGAATTCCGTTGAGTTGGTAAACCGGAAAGGGACTTAGCCGGTTGCCGCGCCGAGCGCCAGAACCACACGGCGGAAGGCGGGTAGAAACGGGAAGGAAGCGGGCAGATGAACGACGATGCGCCGTACCGAAACCAAGACCCGAGCGCCTAGCTTCAGCAGTCGTTCGCGCAACATGCAAACTTGAGCGCGGGCACAAGCGGTTCCGGCAGCCCGCAAGCGCAACTCCTGCATCAAGACGTAGGCCGCGGCGGTGAGTAGGACGCGAAACTGGTTGGCCCAGAAGCTGGTACAACTGGTGCGGTCGATCTCGAGGTCGTGCAGCTCCTTTATACGATTCTCTATGTCACCGCGCTGGCAGTAGACGTGTTGGTAAATCCACTGCGGACTCTGTTTCATGTTGGTGATGACAAATCGGGGATTGTCTTTGGGGTCCTTATCAGCAGCACAAACGACTTCGGCTTTGATGATGACGCGGCGCATACCTGGCCACTTTCCCGCCTTGTAGCGGACTTCCCCGTAAATATGTTCGGTCTTCCCGCTGCGTCGCGAGAGCCGGCGCGCTCGCCGCATTCCGGTTTCTGCGACGCGCTTCAACACTGCATTCTTGGCCATCGCGACCACATATTCGACTCGGGGCTGGGCGTCCAGAAACTCGAACACGGCCGGGTGCGCGAACCCGCCATCCAGGCGTACCCGAATCTGTACTCCAGGAAGATGGTGACGAATCATCCTCACCAAACGCCGCAGCATGGCGACTGCGCCCACCGCTGCTCCCACGTTGCCAGGCCGTAACACCGCGGCGCACAGATACTGTTCGGCTTCGTCGTTGAAGCTGACAAAACCCATCACTGGCAGGTAGCAGCAGGTATCGTAATGTCCGTTGAAGAAGGACAATTGCTGCGCGCCGTGCGTGGGATCGTCGGTTGGGTCCAGATCGATGGTGACGCGATAGGCGCGATGGCGTAGCCGCTTGGCGTGACGCCGGATCACACTCTCGGCCAGCAACTCGCCCGCTCGATAGAGTTCCTTGACCCCAACTCCGTTCTCGAAACGCGACAACGTCGGCTGCGAAGCCAGATCGCGACCCTCGATCGGATCGCGATCCAAAAGCAATTTGTGAATCGGGTCTCCGGACAGCCGAGCCGAATCGTTGGTATCGGGGTACCCGCAGGCGATCGAGAACACTCGCTGCGCCACCAACTCGCGCAACGAATGATCGACCTTACCCGCTTGCCGATCATCTCGAAGGCAGGAACTCAGTCCAGCCACCAAATCATAGTGCCGATCAGCGGCCTTCAGCAGCAGAGCCCCGCCGTCGGAACTCCCCTCGCGCTGATCAAACTGGGCAACGATTGGCTTGCGAAAAATTCCTGCGAACAACAAACACTCTGTTGTGCTATCGTCTGACATTAAGGAAGCCTCTTTTGTTGCCGCAAACATTGTCTAGACAACATGTTTGTAACAGAGGAGGCTTCTTTTGTCTTCAGATCTCTTCATGTTCACGAATAATGCGGGCTAGATTCGCGTGGACTGCGTTATCGACGTAGGTAAAGTCGCGTCTCTGTTCGCTGCGGAGCATCTGGGTGATAAACTTGGCCGGAACACCCGAATACGGAGATGACGGATCTATAATGCTCGCTCGCCAGTTTGGCCACTGCGTAGCGAAATCGGGTTCGGTATCATTGCCTCGTGCTTGGGTAACGTCTGTGTGTCGCCGTGGGCGGACGAGGAGGCCGCATACACAACCCCTTTCACCTTGGCTTCGCGCGCCGCGACCAAGATGCTGCCCGTGCCGTCAACGTTGGCCCGATTGCAACCCAGTGGATCCGCTACGGACTTCGGCACGGAAGCAATCGCCGCTTGATGCAGGACGAAATCGACTCGCGTGCTGGCTTTGCGCATCGCGTCAAGGTCTGCAATATCTGCTTCGCGGAGATCAACGCGGTCCAGAATCTCCTCAAGGTTAACCGTGTCCCGGTAGAGAAGTTATCTGCGCCGCGTACCTGCTCACCGCGGGTGAGTATGGCCCGGGCGAGCGAACATCCAATGAATCCAGCTCCGCCAGTAATGACATAAAGAGCCATGCCTCTTGATCATAGCGAAAGGAAGCCGAAACGGAGAGAATCGAGCAAGATACTTCGGATCGGTTATCAGAGAATGCTCTCCGCATTTTGGATCTCCGGCCTTCCCCTTTTTCACGAGCAGCTCAAAAAACGCATTCGAGCCACCTCTTCTAGAAGACGTGCCGATACCACAGGACTTAGTCCTTCCGGGATAGCGTGGATTTGCTTCCAAGGAGGCATACTAAACCATGCCGCCTTCGAAACTGGCGCAAAGCATGAGAACGAGCATCCGCAAATGAAAGAAACTACATCTTGGGCGAGTTCGGTGACCCTCGTGGCTCTGTGCGTTTATGGCGTGGCTAACGTGGGATGTGGCGCTTACTCAGTGCCGAAGAGTGTTGCAACCGTAGCCGAACTTAGTATTTCTGGAAGTATCAGTCCCGCTACGAGTGGGGCCGGCGTGACAGTTACGCTGGGCGGCGATGCACGGGCCACTACAACCACCGACAGTTCGGGAAACTTCAGCTTTAACGGTTTGCCGGCGGGCTCCTATACGTTGACCCCAAGCAAGACGGGATTGAGCTTCATGCCTTCGAGCCGTCAAGTGACAGCTGACACGTCCATCGCGGGTACAAACTTCACTTCCAGTTCAACCATTCAGCAGTCTGCTCCTGTTGTGATCAGTGGCCAAAACAATACCGTGATCCAAGGATTGAAGGTTTCCTCGACCCACGGCGACTGTGTGAAGATTTCTAACTCTACGAATATTACTATCCAAAACTCAGAAATTGGCCCTTGTGCTGGAAATGGAATCAAAATAGTGAGTGGGAGCGGGATTAAAATTCTCGACAGTTACATTCACCCAGAGACGATGTCCCCTGTTTGTTGCGATCTGAATGACGGGATCCTCGCGATCAAGGGGACGCAAAGCCTGTGGATTCAAGGCAACGTGATTGCTTATGGTGAGACGAATGTTGAGATCCAAGGCGGCAGCGGTGTGACGGTGGTTGGGAATTTCCTGCTGAACCCGCGAGGCCCAAGTCCACGAGGGCAGAATTTTCAATGCTGGAGCAATTGCAGCAACGTCACGGTGCAGAACAACTACGCTCTATCGAGCTCAGATGTGACGAAATATTTATATCCAGAGGCTACGGTAGACTCTATCAGCTTTGGCGTCAGCAATGGATTCATTGTGCAAGACAACTTCGTTACTGGCGGACACAGCCTTTCGGGCTGCGGCATCCTGGCGGACAGTTTTGCTAACGGTGGGCAGATCTTAAACAATCTTCTGTTGGATACCGGCCAATGCGGCATCGGGATTTCGGATGGAAGTCATATCGTGCAGCAAAACAAGGTCTACAACCAAACACCGGTATCGGGAAGTGGCAATACAGCGATGTATGTGGCTCACTACGGTCACAGCAATGCCTGTGGCCCGATCACCGTTACTGATAACGTTGCCGATGAGATAAAACCGGGCGGAACCCATTCAGGCTGGTGGGACTCTGGAACCTGCGGGCCAATTGACATCAGTTCGGACAAGTTTGGCTTGTCCGCAGACTCCATCTTAGGAATCCCCGCGACATTTTCTGTTCCCCTGATTCCGCCACAGCCGAGGAATTGTGTGGTCATCTCCCCCTACTCGACGCAGACCAGCGCGGTGCCGTGTACGCCATGAAGAGCTATCCTTAGCGGCATACGTTCGATACAAACGCGATCACCGGATAGGCATCAAGAGGCCGCCCCCGGTGAGGGGGCGCTTGGATTCTTCCCCTCTATTGCACCGTCAACTTAAACATCGTCGATCCCGTGATCGGGACCGCGCCACCCGTGGTTGCGTTCACCGTCACAATGTATGTGCTCTTGGGCGTGCCCACCGTACTAGTGCTGCCGTTGTTGCTCCCGCCGCAGGATTCCAGCCACAGAGTCGAGAGCCCGAGCACCATAATCAGGCCCAGCAACCGCATGCCACGCAGCGAGCGTTTGCGCGCGCCTACCGTGAAAACGATTCCCAGCAATCCCGGCAGCAGCGCTGCGTAGAAGATTTGCGAGTAGCGCTCGACCGCCCGTTTCAGCGCGAAGCTCGGAGCCACCGTTTTGATCTGGAAACTCACCGACGTCGCTGCTGACGGGCCTGACGGCCCGGTGCAGGTGGCCCCCGTTGCCGTCGGCGGGACAGAACAGGTATACGTCACCGGAGTGTTGAAACCATTTATCGGCGTGAGGTTGATCGTGGCGCTTACGCTACTCCCTTGCGCCACAGTGTAGGTTGCGACCGCTGGCGTCAGCGTGAAGGTCTGGTTGGTCGCCGCCCACGCTCGTACGAAACCATCGATATCCAGCGAGCCCAGCCCAGTAACCAGGTCGTAGCCAGCTCCAGCCGCGTACCCCATGGTTCCTCCCGAGGGACATCGCAGAACGGTAGGCTCAAACGAGGGAGTTCCAGCGGCGCAAGGCACGACGTTGTCAGACGTTCCGCCAGTGACCGAGTTGGTGCCGCTGATAACATCATGGAAAACGGAAAAGCTGTTCTTGTAGATGAGGGTATAGAGCTGCTGGTTTATGGGTCCAACGCCGGAGCCGATATATTGATTTAAAAGCACGGCCATTCCAGCCGCGATTGGCGTGGAGACGGAAGTGCCTCCAAAGGCAGAATTGTAAGTGCTGATCGCGTCCGTGGTACTAACGACACACGTGCTGGTTGAACTGGTGCTTTTCGGATTGACCTCCGACTGCGGGGTGCAAACAATATATGGATCGTTCTGAGGGGAGGCTGAGAAAGAGATATCGGGGACGTCTCGCACGCTGTCGCCAGGAGTGATCCCGCCCTGCCACGATGGTTTGGAGAACCCGCCGCTGGTGGGCGCGTCGCACACCTCGAAAGGGAATCCGCTCACGGTCGTAACCCCGGAGCCGTGAGCGCAGTTGCTGGGGCCTCCGCCCGTTCCATCGAGCGATTTCACACCCGAGGTGTCGTTCCAGGCGATTTCCGGGATATAACTCAGGGCCGAACCGCCGTCAGCGCCGTTGGTGGCACCCCAGTAGTTGCCGCTGCTCTCGTTGAACTCGGTGCCGCCGACACCGGTGACCTCGGGACTGCTGGCAGGATAGCTGACGGACAGACCAAGAACCGCTGGATATGTCCCATTTTCGCCGTCGCACTCAGCCGCGCCGGAGTCACCGGCTGCGGCAAAAAACGAAATACCCTCACTCGAGGCCTTCTGATACTCGACCTCGGCAGCTGCGATCGCCGGAGCCGTTACAAAAGCCTCGCAAAGACCGTAGCTGTAGCTGATCACCGGCGCAAGGTGGTTGTCGATAGCAAAGCTCGCGCTGTCATCCACACCGTTCTTCGAGGTCACGAAGATGATCTTGGCGTTGCGAGCCACCGAACCCATCCATTCGATATCGAGATCGGATTCTGAAAGATCGCCGGCAACCACTCCTGGATCGTTGTTGGTCCCCCCGGTTGTTGGCACAACCATCTGGAAGTTACCGGAGGCGCAGTTTCCCGCCTGGATGATGGTTTTGGTCGAATCCATCGTACAGCCGCTGATGCTCGCGAGGCCAAATCCTATGCGGAAATCATTGAGGTCAGCGAGGTACACGTCCGATTGACCGGCGATCACGACGGTCTGCCCCCTACCATCAATGGGGGTTGAAAGCTGATAAAGGGGATTGATGTCATAGATAGTCGCGATGTCGCCTGGAGCAAGGAAATGGGTTGACTGTCCGGAAATGGTGTCGTCGGGGTGTTTTCTAAGCATCGGGTGGGGAAAGAAATCGTGCAGACCGCGGAACCCGCCAACGATGCCGCGTAGCGCTGCCGGTATCATCGGTGGAGTTGCGTTGGCAAAGTGCAGCTTGCCGTCCGCAGTGTAATTGTGGATTTCCGTCCGCAAGGCGCTCTGTACTTGCGCCGCGCTACCCTCGAAGGTTAGAAAATCGCCACCGCGGGCGACGTATGTGACACTGAAGCCTTGCGCCTGCAACCACGCACTGATCTTGTTGAGGTCGCCAAGGCTGAGACCAAACCGCTTGCCGTATTGCTCTGGGGTCAACCATTTGTGATAGTTCGGCGACGTCCTGTCCTGCTGCTCGGCCATGAGCCTCTGCAGCGCGTCTTGCTGTTGGACTGTGGGCATGAACAGCATGGTGACACCAAGCGTGCGGGAAGACTCAACTAACCCCTGATCAGAGTCGGATCTCGCCATCGGGGAGACATGGTTCGGCAGTTCGACCATACTAGCGGAATCGATGCGGCCTAGAATGCGATCTGGCGTGACGGAATAACTCAAAGTTGACAAGATAGCTACGACAAGTAGCGCAGACGCAGAGGTTCTCAATAAAGCCTCACTTCGATTGGACATGAACGCTCCCGGAGAAATCGATCTCACGTTTTTCGGATGTCCTTATACTTTAATACGGCTTATCCCACTCTGATCGAGGAAGTTGTGCGTCGGGTTGTATCCAGAGAACAAACGTGCTAACGAGGCGGCAGAATCGACCTCCATCGTTCGGTTGAGGCTTGGGAGAATTAAGGAAGACCGCCAATACCCAACGCGATCGCCATCAAAACCAGAAAGAATGGCGTGTTCTTGATGGTCTTACGCTGCACCGCATGCATCTGCCGCTCTACTATCCTACGTTGCTAAACCTAACATCGCCTGTTTGAGGCCGCGCTGCCCGGGTGTTACCGGTAAAACGCGCTGGGTCTGCGAAACGGAATCACAAGATATTCGCAGAGCATGCCCTTTCTCGATCGGGTGACCACCACGAGTCTCTGCGCTCTGTCACCTAAGGCCGCTGGACGTTGAAGGGACGGCTGCCGCGGGCGAGGGAAAAAAGCCGTATTCGCTTTGGCATCAGACTGGCGCAACCAAAGGTCGCTGCGTTGTGGATTCCGGCCAATGGCGGTTATCGCAAGGAGACAGGGGGGAACTTTCAGGAACGCAAGAAAAGGCCCTATCGAACTCTTGAAGTCTGTGGCTCTGGCTCCTGAAGATCCGAAGTCAGAATCTGGGCACGGAGGAACGGGCCATGCTGATCATGCCCGTGAGCCATTTTTTCGGCGCGAGCCTGATGCACACCCATCTGTAGAAGGGCGGGGGAGTGGTGTTTGACTCGCGGTTCGTGTTTCCCGACAACGTGTTGAACGCGATCAACACTCACGAGTGCGACTTTTGCAGACGTTCCATTATTTACAACATTCTGCTGCGGCGGTCGAATCTGAGGAACAGTCCCTTGCCCGGCCTGCGGTGCTTTCAGCAGGCAGGAGGCGCGCTGGCGGTCGCAAAATGTGCTGGAGATGAGCGACATCGTACCCACGGCGGAATTTCTGGTGATGTACGGTCAGACCGAGGCCACTGCACGAATTTCCTGTTTTGCCGCGGCTCGCTTGGCCGACAAGCTAGAAAGGTGCAGGCCTGCCGCTGTGCGATCCTGAAGTTCGCGTTGTTGATGAGGCCGGAAGGGAACAGCTGCTGGGAGAGACTGACGAAATTCAGGTGCGCGCGCCGTCGGTGTGCCTGGGATATCTGAACGATCCAGAAGCGCCGAGCGCAAGTTTGGCGGCGGTTGGGCCCAAGACGGGCGATTTCGCTTGCCTGGACGAGGACGGGTATCTGTGGATCAAGGGGCGAACGGATAGTGCCATAAAAAAAGGAAACCCGCTTGGTGACCCTTCCATGTCGCCCGCCCCAAGGCCGTCTCCACATTGCACGGGCCGGAGCATTCTCAACAGTATCCGGCTTGCGAATGTGGCAAAGCGGTCTTGTGGAATGCACCGCGCTTGGTTTATAAGGGAGGACGGCTCAGCGACGAGGAAAAAAACTCGAATGAAGAGGAAGCACACATGCAAAAATTCCGAATGATGTCCTTGGCGGTGACGGTAACCCTTGTGTTGACGATTGCCTTTGCAACAGCAGCTTCGGGCCCGATGGCTCCAGTGGTTCCAGCAGCGCCAGTTGCCGAGATGCCTTTGCCCCCGCCGCCCGCCGCGGCGGAGGAGCGGCATCCGCACGTCGTTGCTGCTCTGGAATCCATGCGCAACGCGAAAGGTCATCTGGAGCAAGCCGAGGGAGACTTTGAGGGACATCGTGCCAGATCCATCGAGCTCCTCAACCAGGCTATTCAGGAAGCCCAGCTTTGCGTGACGACGAAGAAGTAGGCTTGGAGAGCAGAGTCCAGGGAAGCGACTGGTGCACGCTGCCTTTTTTTCGACTCTGTCCAAACCTAATCTGGTTCCAGCGTGAGCGACTGTTGTTGTATTGAGTGTTGCTTGTGCGTCCGTTTGGGCGGACGTCCATCTTGGTACTCGGGCTCCGAAAATGTCTCGGGGCGCGCCGGCGAGAGCAAGTCCGCTTAACTCCCCGTACGACTGCCCCTCAAGAGACCTGAGGCTTCTGCGATCCGCTGCCAAGTCGTTCAATCGCTGGATTGGGCGCGGGTTTTGGGGCGTCAGAGTCTTTAGTTAGTGAGACTTTTGGCCACTTGCATAATCTTGCGATGGTCGATACTCTAAGCCCACTTTAGTTGTTCCCTGCGTCGCCGTTGGCCGATGCTATCAAGTGATTCCTCCCCCCGAACAAGAGAGCGCAATTTCTGGTGCCACTTAGGCCCGGAAGAGACGGCGCATAGCCATCTGCAGGCACGAAGATTTTCCCGGATTCGGGAT
>CAVYHM010000033.1:0-87953 GCA_963768265.1 uncultured Acidobacteriaceae bacterium | reverse complement strand
CGGCCCTCGTGCACGTGCCGATCGACAAAGTGTGCCGCGGCATTAAATTGATCGGAAAGCAAAATGGGAGGCGCCCAAGTCATCGCGAATTCACCACGCTTGGATCGGCGCCCGGCGTGCCCTACGCCAGTTCCAGCTCGATCTTCTTCGCTGGCCGGTCCAGCTTTACGATGCGAAAACTGCGTACTTGCCCGGCGCGCGCCGGTTCGGCCTTGGGAGGGCCGCCGGAGCCAGTCTTCCAGCGCGCCTGCAGCATCGAACTGAGGGACGACAGGTCCGCTTTGGACGACGTCGCTGCCTCGCCCTGTGGTGCGGCCGCCGCTCCTACTCTGCAGGTCGCGTGAATGCCGTCGCCCAGCTCCACTCGTGCCCGGTCGCCCGCATCATCCATCAGCCGGCCCGTGACCGCGTCGCCTTTTTTGTGCTCGGCGATGTACTCGTCCAAGCCCGTCGGCACCAACTGCTTCATGCCCAGCTTCATCTGCCTCTTCTCCAGATCGATCGCCAGCACTTGCGCCGCGACGATCTGTCCAACCCGCAGCAAATCCGCCGGATGGTTAAGCCTTTTCTCCCCGCTTATGTCGCTGATGTGAATCATTCCCTCGATTCCTTCGGCAACCTGCACGAACGCACCGAACTTCTGCAGATTGGTGACCGGCCCTTCGATCGCCGATCCGACGGCAAAGCGTTGTGAAATATCGGCCCAGGGATCACCTAGAGCCTGTTTGAGCCCGAGCGACATCCGCCGCTCCGCGGCATTCACTCCCAGAATCACTACCTCGACCGTCTCGCCCTGCTTCACCACGTCGCTGGGCTTTCGGACTTTACCCTTGGACCACGACATCTCCGAAATGTGAATCAGTCCCTCGATGCCGGGTTCCAATTCCACGAACGCGCCGAATTCGGCCAGGCGTGTGACCGTGCCCCGCACTCGGTCTCCAGCGTTATACTTCCGCGAGACCGCGTCCCAGGGATGGGGCTGCAATTGCTTCATGCCGACCGAAATGCGCCGCTTGTCTGCGTCGGTTCCCAGCTTGAGAACCTTTACTTCGATCTGCTGGCCCACCGAAAGCACGTCGGAGGGTTTGTTGACACGCCCCCACGCGATTTCTCCCACATGGAGCAGGGCGTCGACTCCACCCAAGTCCACGAACGCGCCGTAGTCGGTCAGGCTGCGCACCGTGCCGCTCACGGTCTCGCCCTCTTTTATCTGTGAGTACAGGCGATCCTTCGCGGACCGTTCTTCCTCTTCCGCGACCGCACGACGATCGACCACCACATCTTCGTCCGCGACATCGATCTTAATGATGCGGCAGCGAATCTCCTGGCCCATCAGGTTCTCCATCTCGGCCGCGTCGCGCACGCCGCTGCGCGAGGCCGGCATGAACGCGCGCACTCCGACGTCGACGCTGAATCCACCTTTCACCACGGCGGTCACCGTGCCCAAGACGGACGCTTTGTCGGCGAAGGCTTTTTCCAGCGCCGTCCAGTCCATGGGCCGCTCGACCTTGAAGCGCGAAAGCTCGTAATAGCCATCCGGATCGCGCCCTTTTACGGTGACCGACACTTTGTCACCCGGCTTCAGAGTTTCGCCCTGCAGCGCCGTGAGGGGCAGAATTCCTTCGGATTTGTATCCGATATCGAAGAACACCGCCTCGGCCGTCACTGCAATCACCGTGGCCTGGATCTGTTTACTGCCCTCGGCCTTGCGCACGTGGCTCTTCTGATACTGAGAGAGAATGTCGCCGAACGACTCAGTGGTTTCGGGGGCAGGTTGGTTTTCAGGAGTCTCTGGGTTGGACATGGAAGATTGCAGCCCTCATCGGCAGATAAGATCATCTAGGATAACATCGCGAGTAGCGTAATCGTCTCGGCGGCTATCCACCAGGTAGTGGCTCAACCTGGAAGCGGAGTAGCCATCTCTAACAGGCGTCATCCTGAGCGCGCTGTTCTTCAGGCGGAGCGAAGGATCTCCCGCAGGCCCACAGCAAAGTGAGCCATTAGCGTCCGCCGGGCTCTACCTGATGCAGCGCCCACTGCGGATCGTCCTCCGGCTTCACAATCTGCCCGTCGCGCATGTGGATGATGCGGTCGCCATATTTCGCCGCCTCCGGATTGTGTGTGATCATCAAAACCGTCTGGCCCAGTTCCTGGTTCGACCGCCGCAGCATGCTCAGTACGACATCAGAATTCTTGGAATCGAGATTCCCCGTCGGTTCGTCGGCCAGAACCACGGCGGGCTTATTGATAAGCGCTCGCGCCAATGCGACGCGCTGTTGCTCACCTCCGGAAAGTTCCGCCGGACGATGCCCCATGCGCTTGGTCAGTCCCAATAGGTCGGTGATGCGGTTAAAATGCGCCGGATCGCGACCCCCGTTGCCAGAAATTTCCTGCGCCATCAGGATGTTGGACCGGGCATCGAGCGTTGGAAGCAGGTTGAACTTCTGAAAGACGAATCCGATCTTATGCTTCCTCATGCGCGTGCGCTCGGCATCCGAGAGCTTGGCCAGATCGTCGCCGTCCAGCAGAACGCTGCCGCCGTCGGCGCGGGTGAGTCCGCCCAGTAGATAGAAGAGCGTCGATTTTCCGCTCCCCGAGGGCCCCACTACGCTGACGAACTCACCCTTTTGCACGCTGAAAGAGATGCCGCGCAGCGCTTCGACCTCGATCTTACCCACGTGGTAGGTCTTGCGCAGATCTCTGGCTTCGATGAATGTTCCGCCCATGCCTGACAAGAATCTTACATGAACGAAGGAAAGAAATGAGCGATCTGGGCGTCGGGAAGGGGTCTCAGGCGACGCCGACCTGGCGTGCCATGGCGGCCGGCCGCTGCTGCATGCGCTTAGGCCCGCGCTTTCGCACCAGCAACTGGCGTACGCGTTCGAGCAGATCGACCGGAGCGTACATTCCCTTGGTCAGGAAAACATCGGCTTGCGAATCGTGATCGTAGATGCGGAACTTGCTCGAAATAAGGATGGCGGGCGTGTGCGGCGACATCTCTTTGATCCTAGCGATCAACTGCGGGCCATCGAGCCCGGGCATAGCCATGTCGGCGATCACCAGGTCGATATCTCCTTTGGCGAAGCGCGCTAGCGCCTCTTCTCCGCGGGAGAAGCTGGCGACGCGGTACCCGCGAGTCTCCAGCATTATCTTGCGATGGGAAAGAGACTGTTCGTTATCGTCTACACACAGAATCGTGCGTTTTGGTTTCATCAGCCTTCCGCAATCTGCCGGGAGCGATCACGCCTGGGGATCACAAGCCTGCAGAGGCTTTCACTCGAAATAAATATTTAGGAGCGAGTTGCATCCTATCGGGAAGCGACACCGCTGTAAAGTGCCACCGATGCTAATGGGACTTTCTAGCCATTGCATTTTTTGGCATGCGTGAGTAGCGCGGTGTTTTCTGCGTTTTGTAGAGTTAATTCAATTGAAAAGTTCAGCACGCATGATCTCGTTGAAATCGCTGTTGGCGTGAAACGTTAACTACACCGTTATCGCCGGTTGCCGCGCGAGCGCAGATCGGGGCGGCGAAGTCAAAACTCTTGTACAAGGAACGGCACTCTCCACACTTCAAGTCTTCACGACCGTTGCGCCAAGCCACTCGTCAAACTCAAGGAGAGCTTTCTCACACTGCATTCGATGCCGCTCTTTCCGATCCCGAATTTTCTTCTCAAGCGGAGGCAATAAATCGAAGGTGATATTGGCCGGCTGGAAGTTTCGCGCGTCCGCGTGAGTGATGTAATGGGTCAAGGACCCGAAGGCTGAGGCCCGCGGCGGCGGTACGGGACCGCTTCCCGCCACCAGCGCCGAAGCGTTGACGCCCGCCATCAGCCCGGTTGCAATCGACTCGACGTAGCCCTCGACGCCGCAGATCTGCCCCGCGAAGAACACGCGCGGATGGGCCTTCATCTGCAGCGTGTCCCTCAACAGCGCCGGGGCGTTGATGTAGGTATTGCGGTGAATCTGCCCATAGCGCAGGAAACGTGCATTCTCCAACCCGGGAATCAGCCGCAAGACCTGGGCCTGCTCGCCGAATTTCAAATGATTCTGAAATCCGACCAGATTGTAAGAATCGGCTCGCAGATTTTCCTGGCGCAGTTGCACCACGGCATAAGGCATTTTCCCCGTCCGCGGATCCTTCAACCCTACCGGCTTCATGGGTCCGAAGCGCAGTGTGTCGCGCCCACGCCGCGCAATCTCCTCAATCGGCAGGCAGCTCTCGAAATAATTCAGTTTCTCCCAGTCGCGTTCTTCGACCGACTGCGCCGCCACTAGTGCATCGTAGAACTGGTCATATTCCTCGCGGCTCATCGGACAGTTGATGTAATCGGCAGAGCCCTTGTCATACCGTGCCGCCATGTACACCCGCGACATATCGATCGAGTCGGCCTCCACGATCGGACTGATCGAGTCGTAAAAGTAGAGGTGGTTGTTATGTGGCGCGGGCGCCCCCGCCCGCGAAATGTCTGGAGCGGCAGAAACCTCGCTCAGCCGCGCAATCTCGGAAGCCAGCCCATCAGAAGTCAGTGGTCCTGTAGCGATGATGGTCACCGAGCCAGCCTCGTCGACCACCGTCACTTCCTCACGTCGGATCACAATCCGCGGCTCTCGCGAGATGACCTCGGTCACCCGTGCCGCAAATGTGACCCGATCCACCGCCAGCGCGTGTCCGGCTGGAACCGCACACTCCCGGGCAATCTCCATCAGCAACGAACCCGCCCGTCGCATTTCTTCTTTCAGCAGCCAAGGAGCCGTGTTCTCGCTGTCGGACTTCAGCGAGTTCGAGCACACCAGTTCAGCAAACTCTCCAGTTTGATGCGCGGGCGTTTGCCGCACCGGGCGCATCTCGTACAACTCCACCTCAACGCCGAGCCGGGCACACTGCCACGCCGCTTCCGACCCCGCCAACCCGGCTCCAATGATTTTGACAACGGCCATTTGCTTATTTCGACGTCCCGCGAGTTCTTCGCGGCTCGTGAATTCTCTCCTGTCGTACAAGCATTTCCACAAATTCCCGAATCTTCCGCGCGCGTGTCTCTGCCTTCTTGACCGTTTGGATACGAAACAACACCGCATAACGGTTGGCTCGGTCGAGGGTCGCAAAGAACTCCCGCGCCTGGGGATTTGCGTCCAACTCCGCTTGAAGGTCGTTAGGCACCGTCGCACCCTTGGGGGAATCATAGGCGCCAGCCCACCTGCCATCTTTCTTGGCCGCCTCAACTGCCGCCAGACCTGCGGCTTTCATTTTCCCGCTCGCGATCAAGGCCGTTGCCTTCTCCCGGTTGATCTTGGACCAGATGCTTTTCGCCGTCCGCGGAAGGAATCGCTGCAGCCATGCGCGTTTGCTTTCACCACGCTTCTGCCCATCGATCCATCCATAGCATATGGCGACCTCAAGCGCCTCGGCGTAGGTGACCGATTGCAGGCCCGAGCCCTTCTTTGCTAACCGCAGCCAGAGCCCCGCAGAATCGCGGTGATTCTCCGCCAGCCACGTTGCCCACTCTTTATGAGTTGCAAACAGACGAATCGGATCAGCGGAGTTGGCCACCTTTTTCATTGAGCACTTATCCTAATGGCTCTGGTCACCGCGCTGCTTTCTCCGCCAGCCGCATCAGGGCTTCACCGGTCAGCAGCACCGGCCGCCACTGATCGCGGAATTCCGCCCCCAGAGCCTTGTACAGCGCAATCGCCTTCTCGTTCCAGTCGAGCACTTCCCAGTGTATGCCGTAACAATGCTCCTCGACCGCGATGCGCGCGACCGCGGCCAGAAGAGCCGTTCCGATCCCACGCCCGCGAAATGGCTCGCGGACAAACAGATCTTCGAGAAACAGTCCACGCCCCGCCCACGTCGAATAATATCCGAACATCAGGGCATATCCGGCAGTCTGTCCGTCCCACTCGGCGATGAGTGCACGAAACCGCGGGTTCTTTCCGAACCCATCACGCCTTAACTCTTCCTCGCTAATAGTGACGAGTTCAAGCTCGTGCTCAAACTCCGCCAGTTCGCGGATCATGGTCCGGAGCAGAGCTACGTCATCGACGATTGCGGGACGAATATGAAGCATCTCTCTGGTGAACACTCTGGGCAGGATCTCGCTTCTAATGCTGGACAGGCGTAGCGTTCGTGCCGACGCAGACCCAGCCTCCACCCTTCTTCAGCCAGGTGTCGACGAACCGCTCTCGCCGGCTATAAGACTTACCGTTCTCTGTGCCCTTCACCCTCATAACTCCGGTTGCTATCGCCACATTTCCGAACACATGGACGGCCAGCGATTCCGGCGCTACCTGCTGTTGCTGCGCATTGGATTGCGACATGGACGACTTGACGCTGGCCAGAAACTCTGCCTTGGTCTGCACGGAGCCATCGTCGTTCACCAACACAATCGCGTCGTCAAGGATGGAATCCAGGGCTTTCGTGTCGCCCGATTTGTAGGCCTGATTCCACAATTGCTCCAAGGCGACGATTCTTGACTGGGCCGCCGCATCACCTGATTGCGCGTGAACTGAGCCCGTGATTGCAGCGACCAAAATTATTACGATTCCACTCAACTTCATCGGCTCCTCCTGACTACGGTTCTCGGCGCGAACCAACTGCCTGCCAACGGGTTGCAGGCCGTGCTCCCATCTGCCGGTTGCGCAGGCGAACTGACAAGACGCCGCGCAAGCTAGAATAAACACAATACTCACGATTCGCATAAGTGAATCTGCAATTCGCATCGACCATCTGCGTAAGAACCGGAAAGTCTGGGTGCTCTTCGGCATAGGACAACACAATCTGCGATCATGAACAAGAGACTCGACCACTTTCCATTCTGGAGAATCCGATGGCGCGCATCAGTCTGATCAGTCCGGAGTCGGCGATTGCTGAAGTGAAGGAAATCTATGAGAAGACGCTCCGCGGCAAGCCTGGCAACTCGCAAAAGGCGCTCGCCCACCGTCCCGAGATGCTCAAGAATTTTCTTCCCTTCTACGCCAGCGTGGGCCGCTCGCTCGACCGCAAGGTGTACGAACTGATCTACATACGAGTTTCTCTGATCAACGGATGCCACTATTGCACGCAGCACCACGTTGCGTCGTCGAAGCGCGCTGGATTGACGGCAGAAGACTGGTCCACGCTCAAAGCCGGAGACTACTCGCGCTACAGCGAGAAGGAACGCGTAGCCCTCGCATATGTCGAAAAGCTGACGCGAACTCCGCACGACGTGAACGATGCCGACTTCGTGCCCTTGAAGAAGGAATTTTCTGATTCCGAGATCGTCGACATCCACTTGCTCACGGGCCTTGCCAACCTCACCAACCGCTTCACCGATCCACTGGGTCTGGAGGTCGAGTTCCCCGAGGAGAAGATCTAACCGCGCCACGGATCACACGGATTCACACGGATATGAAAGCAAGGCCTTTGTCTTAATCCGCGCGAATCCGTGCAAATCCGTGGCTAAAGAATTTCCCGGGCATCCCCGACACGCCGTGTGACCCGTTCCCGATCCAGATACTCCAACAGCGGGATGGCATATTTGCGGCTGACGCCGGTCAACTCTTTGAACTGAGCCACGTCCATCTTCGGCGACTTGCCCTTCTGCCCGGCAATCTGCCGTCGCAACTGCTCGAGTGCGCTCTGGTGAAACACCAGCTCTTCGGAAATTTTGACCAGCACCTTGTCTCGCAGCAAAAGGGTCACAATCTTCTGCGCTCGCGCCTTGTCCACCTTCAGCCCGGCAATCACCTCGTGCAGCGCCGGGACCTTCAATCCCGCCGAAGCAAACGCGTCTTCAATCTTCTTTTTCGACTCCGCTTCCTCATCCTTCATCACCACTCCGTGGCCAGGCAAGCGAATCAGATCGCCGGATACTTCGATCTTCTTCTCGCGCACCAGAGAATCGGTCACTGCCGCAAAAACCTCCGGACTCAAACCGAATTTCTCCCGCAGCCCTTCCTTGCCCATCCCTCCGACCAGCGGATTCTTTTTGTGGAACGCGGAGACCGTCTCTGGCAACAGCCTGGTTAACGCCGACATGGCCTCTGAATCCAGCAACAGGTCGCCGAACCGCAGCACCGTCTTCCCCGCGAGCGGGCCCTCCAGGTAAGACACGGTCCTCTCCTTGCGCCATCCCGTCTCGGTCACCGCCTGGGCCATGGTCAGCCCGCCGTATCCGCGCCGGGCGACCCTTGTCGTCAGCATCGCCACCGGATCGTCTGCAGCGGACGCCTGCAACAGGGCGTCAACGGCCGCATGCCTAAATCCTGGAAGCGGCGCCGCGTCCAGAACCACGCCGCCGCCGATTGTCACCACGGGAGAAAACTGGCGGATGATGAATCGATCGCGCGGCAACAGCAGCGCGGGCCCAGGAAACTTGACACGCGCGAATGCCTCTGAGCCCGGCGCCAATTGCGGCGCCTCCGCCTTGCCGCTCTTTGCCAACGTCGGATTCAGTTGCGCGGAACGATGAAAAATAATCTCCGCCACCGCCTCCATCGAGTTGGAATGGAAATGCACTCGCGCCCGGCTTCGCAGCGCCCGAGGCGCAGAAGGGAGCAACCGCAACTGCACATCAAAGGCCCGCGTGGCTGAAAATATCGCTGGCGGGGCCAGCGTCATCCCTCGAGCCACATCGTCGGTGCTGGCTACCGTCAGATTGAGCGCGGTGCGTTGCCCTGCCACGGCAGCGTCGGCCGTCTGCCCGTGCACCTGTACTCCGCGCGCCCGCACCCGCTGCCCTGTGGGAAAGATTTCCAACTCGTCATCGCGCCGGATCGTCCCCGAAATCAGAGTTCCGGTCACCACTGTGCCGAATCCCTTCATGGTGAATACGCGGTCGACGGGTAACCGTGCCAAGGCCCCGGAATCCCGCAGCTTGACCTCCGCCGCAGCGTCGATGATCGCCTTCTTCAGTTCATTTAGCCCCGCGCCTGTCAGTGAACTCACCGCGACGATGGGAGAGTCTGAGGTTTCCAGGAACGTGCCGCGCAGAAACTCTTCCACCTCCAATCGCACTACATCCAGCGTATCCGCATCGACGGCGTCCGACTTGGTGAGCACCGTAATCCCCCGCTCCACGCCGATTAGCTGCAGGATGTCGAAATGCTCCCGCGTCTGCGGCTTGATCGACTCGTCGGCGGCGATGACCAGCAGCACCAGATCAATGCCACCCACACCAGCCAGCATGTTGCGCACAAAACGCTCGTGCCCGGGAACATCCACGAACCCAAGCCGCAGCGTCTCGCCGTCGGCCCCGGGCAGGTCCATATGGGCAAAGCCCAGGTCAATGGTGATTCCGCGCCGCTTCTCCTCCATCAGCCGGTCCGCATCGATCCCGGTCAACGCCTTCACCAGCGCCGTTTTCCCGTGATCGATGTGCCCAGCCGTGCCTACAATGATCGATTTCATGTGCCCCGAGACCTTACCGGATGCGATCTTACCGGAAACAAACCGCGAATCCCGTCAATTTGAGGATCGGCCTCGACTTGCGTCCGATCCAGCGCTGCTTCTAATCTTCCTAGCATGCCCGCACCTGCCGCGCTCGGATTCAGGCTGCACACCGGTTGGGCCGCTCTAGTTGCAGTCTCAGGAGTGCCCGGCAAGGTTAAAGTGTTGCTCCGTCGCCGCATCGAACTTTTGCCGCCCGGCGATTCTCTTCCCCGCTTCGTCTACCACGAAGCTGCGGAACTCCCGCCATCTCAAGCCGCGGAGTTAGTCTCCCGAGTCGAGGCCGCATCTCAGGAAATGGCCCGAACCGCCGTCAAAGATACTCTCGACCAGCTCCGGTCCCTCGGAGTTGTGGTCAAAGCTGCGGGAATCCCATCCGGTTCGAGGTCGGTCCCCGACGACCTCGCGGCAGTGCTGCGATCCCATCCTCTAATTCACACCGCGGAAGCGGCACTGTTCCGGCGGGCGCTGGCTTCCGCCTGCGAGCATCATAGGGTGACCGTAATCTCCGTCCGCGAGCGCGAAGTCTGGCTCAGCGCCGCCGACGCTTGGGAATTGAAAGAGTCGGAACTGCGTAAGCAAGTCGATGGGTTGCGGAAATCAGTGGGCGCCCCCTGGGGTACCGACCAGAAGACAGCCACGGCCATGGCATTGCTTGCCCTGCGGCCAAGGCACTAACCCACACTTTGGGCGAGAAATTCCGGGCAAGAAATGGGCGTGATTGTCCTACCCATGCGCGCCCTCAAATGCGACAATAGAAGTTCCTCCCATGGCCACCTCTTTGACTTCTGCCTTTCCTCCGGAGACCCTCCGGCAGCACGGACTCACGCTCGACGAGTACGATAAGATCAAGCAACTTCTGGGCGGACGCGAGCCCACGCTCACCGAACTGGGCATCTTCAGCGTGATGTGGAGCGAGCACTGTTCCTACAAGTCCTCGCGCGTGCATCTGAAGCGTCTGCCGACGCGCAGCAAGCGAGTTTTGCAGGGCCCGGGCGAAAACGCCGGGATTATCGACATCGGCGACGGCTGGGCGTGCGCCTTCAAGATCGAGTCGCATAATCACCCGTCATTCATTGAGCCGTTTCAGGGAGCAACCACAGGCGTGGGTGGGATTCTGCGCGACATCTTCACCATGGGCGCAAGGCCGGTCGCGGTGATGGATTCGCTCCGCTTCGGCCCGATCACAAGCCAAGCAAGAGTGGACTGTTCACTCTCCGAACAGCCTTCTTCCACGCAAACCGAAATTCACCGCA
The DNA here is from genome assembly GCA_963768265.1 of uncultured Acidobacteriaceae bacterium. Lineage (GTDB taxonomy): Bacteria > Acidobacteriota > Terriglobia > Terriglobales > Acidobacteriaceae > Sulfotelmatobacter. Next base: position 77,273 of record CAVYHM010000033.1, on the reverse strand, counting down.
ATCATTCCATCCTCGACGGCGTCGTCAGCGGCGTCGCCTCCTACGGCAACTGCTTCGGGGTGCCCAACCTCGGTGGCGAGACGAAATTCGAGCCTTGCTACTCCGGCAACCCGCTGGTCAACGCGTTTGCCCTGGGCCTGGTGCGCAAGGATCAAATCTTCTACGCGCGAGCCGCCGGGCAGGGCAACCCTGTGATTTACGTCGGCGCCAAGACCGGCCGCGATGGCATCCACGGCGCCACCATGGCCAGCGAAGAATTCAGCGAAGCCTCGGAAGCCAAGCGCCCCAACGTCCAGGTCGGCGACCCCTTTCTGGAAAAACTTCTGCTCGAAGCGTGTCTCGAGGCCATGCAAACCGGCGCAATCGTCGGCATCCAGGACATGGGCGCTGCGGGGCTTACTTGCTCGACCTGCGAGATGGGTGGGCGTGGCGGGGTCGGCATCGAAATCGAACTTGATCGCGTGCCCCAGCGCGAGACCGGCATGACTCCTTACGAGATCATGCTCAGCGAGTCGCAGGAGCGCATGCTGCTCGTCGCGCAAAAAGGCCGCGACCAAGAGGTCTACCGCGTGTTCGAAAAGTGGGGCCTGGATGCCGTCGAAGTCGGTCAGGTTACCGCCGACAACAAGCTACGCGTCCTCGAGCACGGCAAAGTCGTGGCCGAGATCCCGAATCAAGCGCTTACCGATGATGCTCCAGTGTACAAGCGTCCCTTGGCTCGCTGGGAACCCTCCGTACCGCGTGAAATGCCAGAACACGTCAGAATGGACGAAAGCAGCGACTTCACCGCGAACCTGACCCGTCTCCTCGCCAGCCCCAATCTTTGCAGCAAGCGCTGGGTATGGCAGCAGTACGACCACATGGTGCAGACCAACACGGTCGAGGCCCCGGGCGCCGGCGATGCGGGCGTGATCCGCATCAAGGGCTCGCAGCGTGGGCTGGCGATGGCGCTCGACGGCAACGGCCGCTGGTGCTATCTCGATCCGCGGCTGGGTGCGATGCACGCCGTCGCTGAGGCGGCGCGAAAGGTAGCGTGCTCGGGCGCGACGCCCGTCGGAGCCACAAACTGCCTCAACTTCGGCAATCCCGAGAAGCCGCACATCATGTGGCAGTTCTCGCAAACCATCGACGGCATCACCAAGGCTTGCGAAGAATTGGAAATCCCCATCACCGGCGGCAATGTCAGCTTTTACAACGAAACGCTGGGCGAGGGCATTTATCCCACGCCAGTGCTGGGCGTCGTGGGCATTCTTGACAACGTCCACAAGACTGCGAAAATGCATTTCACCGCGCCCGGACGCACGATCGTGCTATTGCGCGCCGGCGAGCCAGGAGATATCACCGACGCACAGAGCGAGTTTGGTTCTTCCGAATACGCCAAAGAAATTCTGGGAGCGCTATGGGGATATCCTCCTGAACTTGATCTGGAGAACGAAGCGGCGTTGCAGAGAGCAGTCATCGATCTGATTCAACATGGATTGGTCGATTCCGCGCACGATTGCTCCGATGGCGGGTTGGCGGTTGCGCTGGCCGAAAAGGCGTTTCCGAAAGGTGTGGGCGCCAGGGTGAATGTGGCTTCTAGCGGGCTGCCCGCGGAGTTTGCGCTGTTTGGGGAAGACGCCAGCCGGATCGTCGTCTCCTGCGACCCAGCTCAGCTGTCGCGAATCAAAGAAGTAGCGGGGAAGCATGGGGTCGCGGCGGATGTGATCGGAGAGACGACTCCGGACCGACTGGAAGTCTCCATTGATGGCAAGCTGCTGATTTCAGCGCTGATTTCCGAGCTGAGCGAGGTGTACGAATCGGCCTTGGAGTCGGCGCTGCGGATCGATCCGGAACTGGTCGAGGCAGATTAACTGGACAGAAACAGCCGAGCTTTGCTCGGCCTGACCGGGTCAAAGACCCGGTCCCACACGAGCAGTTAAGGGCAAAGGGCTAAATGCACGGTTCCGATAAATTTCATGATGAGTGCGGCGTAGTGGCGATCTTCGCTCACCCGGAAGCTGAGAAGTTGGCTTACCTGGGGCTGCACGCGTTGCAGCATCGCGGGCAGGAGTCGGCGGGCATCGTCAGTTCCGACGGCCTGACTCTACGCCAGCACAAGGCGATGGGGCTGGTCGCCGACATCTTTACCGAGGAAGTGCTCTCGCCGCTGCGCGGCTCGCTCGCGATCGGACACACGCGTTACTCGACCGCCGGTGATTCAGCACTGCTGAATGCGCAGCCGATTCTGGTGCAATCCAACAAGGGCGCCATCGCGCTGGCGCACAACGGCAATCTGGTCAATGCGCATCTGGTTCGCTCGCGGCTCGAAGCCCAGGGATCGATCTTCCAGACCAACAGCGATACCGAGGTGATAGTTCACCTTATCGCGCTTTCCCGCGAGCACACTCTGCCCGAAGCCATGGCCGACGCTCTGCGGCGCGTAGAGGGAGCATTTTCGCTGGTGATGATGAGCGCCGACCGAGTCTTCGCCGCCCGCGACCCGCGCGGCTTCCGGCCGCTGGCCATGGGCCGCATCCCGGCCACAGACGGTCACGCCCGGGATACGATTGTTTTCGCCTCGGAAACCTGCGCTTTCGACCTGATAGGCGCCGAATACGTGCGCGACGTCAAGCCGGGAGAACTGATCGTGGTCGGGCCCGAGGAAATCACCTCACGGTTCTATTCCACCAGCGCCCCCGCTTCCAGTTGCATTTTCGAGCACGTCTATTTCTCGCGCCCCGACAGCGTAGTATTTGGCCGCGCCGTACAGACGAGCCGCGAAAATCTCGGGCGCCAACTTGCGAAAGAATCGCCCGTGAAAGCCGACCTGGTCGTGCCCGTGCCCGATTCCGGCGTGACCGCTGCCGTGGGATACGCGGCCGAAAGCGGCATTCCGTTCCGCTTCGCATTGATTCGCAACCATTACGTCGGCCGCACTTTCATCGAGCCCAGCCAGAGTGTGCGCGACTTTGGTGTCAAGTTGAAGCTGAATCCGGTGCGCTCACTGCTGAAGGGCACACGCATCGTTCTGATTGACGATTCCATCGTACGGGGCACCACTAGCCGCAAGATTGTGCGCATGATTCGTAACGCCGGCGCCACGGAGGTGCATATGCGAATTTCCTGCCCGCCGACGATTTCGCCCTGCTACTACGGCGTGGACACGCCCTCCAAAAGGCAACTCATCGCCGCCAACAAGTCGGTGAACGAGATTCGCGACTACATCGGCGCCGACTCTCTTGCGTACCTATCACTTGACGGCTTGAAAAAGGCCTGCGGCGAAGGAGACCAGACGTCCTACTGCTCAGCATGCTACACCGGCAATTACCCCACGGACATCATCGACGTCGAGGAAATTCTGCCGGCCGCCGTTCGGCGCTGAAGGCGCCTCGCGAGTCCATCTCGCGACCCCATCGAATCCGGAAGAAGAAAAGAAGCGGGGCGGCTGCAATGCCGCCCCGAGGTTTCTGGCTCTGCAATCGCTACGGTAGCTTAAAAGCCACCGCATCCGGGTTGCCCCGTACGCCCTCCTGAGACTGGAACGCGCCGATGAAACCGGAGTTCACATTCAGGAAGTCGCTGGTCATCTGGTCATAGTCCCCCATGTAAATGGGGTTGATGAACCCGTCGGTACCGTGCAACCCCGCGAAGGTCGGCATCCCCACGTCAGCATCGCTAAAGCTGAACCCGTTGATTGATTCGCCACAGTGCCGCCGAATCGTAAAATTCTCCGGGTCTGCCCGCCGGTCATACCAGCAGATCCCCACGTAGCCACGGTTGTCGACCGCGACTCCGGATTGGTAGTGGTCGTGACCACCGGCCAGCCGGGCCTGGAAATCGCTGTTCACCTTGACCGGGAAGCTCCAGTGTACCCCGTCGGTAGAAGAACGGAGGAGGACGTCATCATAGGCATACGAGCCCTGAATGGCCGCCGGATCAGGAACGATCTTGTCGCGGCCATCCGCCCAGGTTACGTAGAGAGTTCCATCTTTGGTACCCCCCGAATGGTCGATCGCCATCGCCATATCCAGGAAGTCGCGGAATTCGCCCTGCAGGTAGTAGGAATCGCCACCAGGCTGAACCGAGGCGTCGATCACGTTAGGCGCGGACAACGTGCCTCCCGAATAGCTGGAGATCTGGAAAACCCGCGGTCCCAGCGGGAAGTTGACTCCCAAATTCACCCAGGAAATGTACATGGTGCCCTTCGAACTAACCGCCATTTGCGATCCCTGGACTCCAGCGTTGCCGCAGACTTCGATGGCGACGGTGGGTGTCGGCGACCACGTGACGCCGCCGTCCTGGGACTCTACAAACTCGATCGCGGTCCGAAAGTTGGCCCCGCACGCGGCGCTAGAGAAGGTGTAGTCGAAGTCGGTGTACGACACGAAGATATTCTTGTGGTTGGATGGATCGACGGTCGACCACGGTTTGTCGAGCAGATGATAGAAACCGCTCTTGGCGACGGCCGCCACCGGGTCGCCCCAGCTCTTGCCCCCGTCGGTCGACGTGTTGAGAGCGATTGCCGCCCAAGGGTTGCCGCTGGCATCGGTGTAGTCGAAAATCTGGGAATAGAAAAAAGTGCTGGCGTCGGCGCAGTTGATCACCGGGTCGCCACCCAGAAAGTTGCCGAGCCCCGGTCCAGGGTTCACCGGACCGATATCGGTGAACGACGCACCGCCGTTGGTGGAATACGCCGAACCGCTGAAGGACTGGCCGCCCGTAAACGTGAAGTAGTACGGAGTTTCAAACACGCTGCCAGAATCGTTAAACCCAACCACGACCGTATTGCCACAGCGCGCTGTGGAGGTCTCGCTCTGGGTAAATCCGGCCATGGATGACCAAACGAGATCTGCGCTCGGGTCTGAAACCCGCACCATACCGCCGATGGGTGGCAGCGCGCGCGGCATCGGATGGTGCGCCAGCCTGGCGGGTGTGACGAACGAGGGGTCAGCCAGTCGCATGCCGTAAGCTTGCCATGCATTGGCGAGATGCTCGATGTTTGCGTATCCATCCAGCATTTTTCGCTGTCGTGGGGAAAGCTTGGCGATGCTGGCCTTGACGTGCTGCAGAGTCTTATTGGTTGCGGCCACCCTTTCTACAGACAATTGTGCCGCGGCAACCGAGGAAGCAAGCACGGTCGTGGCGAACAGACCGGTTACCACACGTTGGAACCTGGGTGAATTCATCAACGAATCTCCTTATCTCCAGTCAACTGATTGTGATTGGCAACAACTGTTAGGTGTGATTAGTGGACGGGTTGGCGAGTGGCCCAAAGGTCTTAGTACTAATAGGGATAGTAGTAAGCCACTGTTATAGGGCAGGCGTCAAGTCAAAACGTATTCCGGGCAGTTTGTTATCCACAAAAAGTTTTCATAGGCTGAAACACCATGCCGGTCGCCGCTTTTCGGCTGGCCCAAGTTTGGTCGCCCTAGCTTCGGGGCTTCCGCCCCTGCACCACTCGGGGAATGGACTGAAGGTCGGAGATGAGGCCAACTTCCTCCCACGACTGGAGCAGCCGCTGCACCGGACTCACAATGGTGCCGCTGATTTCGAGGACCAGCCAGCCTCCACGCCGCAGCGCGAGGAGAGCCTGCGGAATCAGCCGTGCGATGACCTCTGTTCCCGACGGTCCCGCAAAAACGGCGCTGCGTGGCTCGTATCTGCGAACCTCCAACTGGACCTGATCCTCCTCAGATTCACCAACATAGGGTGGATTGGAGACGATGAAATCGAAATCGGAGGGGATTCCTGCTAACAAATCCGTTTGGTGAAACACAATCCGCCCGCCGAGCCCGTGGCGCGCCGCGTTGGCGCGTGCGATTTCCAGCGCAGCGGCGGACACGTCGGTGGCGTGGATCTCGGCTCCCGGCAGTTCTTTGGCCAGCGCCAATGCGATACAGCCGGAACCGGTCCCGACGTCCGCGATTCGAATTGTGTGGGGCGGGCACTCCTGCCCGCCAGCCCCCTCCACGGCAGCTTGACTCGGGTCAACGGCCATGGAAGGAACGCGCCAATTAGGGACTTGGGAAAGAACACGGCGACCTGTGGCTTTGGGAAGGGCACGGCTTCCAGTCGTGCCGCTGTCGTCCGGTAAGAGTGAGGGCTTTAGCCCCTGAGGGCCACTGGCGCCAGGAGCATGCTTGCAGCCAGTTCCCGCAAGACCCAGGACCGTCTCGATGACGTGCTCGGTCTCCGGCCGAGGGATCAGAACCGCCGGAGTCACGATGAGATCCATGCCCCAGAATTCCTGATGCCCAGTGATGTACTGCGCCGGAACGCCCCGCACCCGCTCGGTCAGAGCCGCGTCGTAGCGCCCTAGTTCCTCGGCGGTGAGCTCGCGCTCGGGATGCGCGTAGAGATAGGCGCGGTCGCAGTCGAGAGTGAACATCAGCAGCAACTCGGCGTTCATCCGTGGGGAAGGAACCTGCTCCGCGGTGAGGCGCCCGATGGCCGAAGTGAGGACAGCTTTCAATTGCACGAACCTATTTCACCACGGAGACGCTGCGGCACGGGAGAGAAAGAAGAGGATTTGATTTGAAAGGGCGCGGCTTCAAGCCGCGCCGTAGATTCCGCAAAATCGATAGCGTTTTTAGGCGCTGAGGGAAGGCCAGGATCGAATCGTTACTTTCGGGTGCCGCTCCACTCGTAGGCGAGGTAAATCATCTGTCCGATGTGGTGCTGCATGTGCGCCGCGCATTGCATGACCATGTCGAGACGGTTCCGCGAGTTGGTACCTACCCCGGAGTAGGCTGCCGACCAATCGTCAGGAGACTGCGCGCCAATCGTGCGCACCACCATGCTGACCGCATCATCGAAACGCTTAAGCGCCTCCTCCTTCGACGGAGGATTCGGGTCGTTGAACTCACGTGGCCGGTCGCGCACGTATCCCGTCTGGGCGATCTGCGCCCCAATGTAGTAGTTCAAATTGCCGGTGAGGTGCAGCACAAGATGTCCGAGGCTGTTACCGAAGGCAAACGGCTTCCGCCAGAACTGGCCTTCGCCAATTGGCGCGGCTAATTCCCGCACTCGCGCCGCATTCGCCACATAACGGTTGGCCAGTACATCCACAAGAGTCGCATTTAGGTCAGTCATATCGGCGCGGCCTGATTCGTGATTGCCCGAGCTAAACCACGCTAGCCGTTTCCTGCTTCAGTTTCTCCGCCTGGTAGTGCGTCACCAGAGCCTCGATCAGAGGCTGGATCTTGCCGTCCATGACAGCGTCAAGCTGGTGGATGGTGAAGCCGATGCGGTGATCGGTCAGCCGGTTCTGAGGGAAGTTGTAAGTACGAATTTTCTCGCTGCGATCGCCGGAACCTACCATGGCCTTGCGCTCTTTGGCCAGCGCCTGCTGCTGCTTCTCCATTTCGATTTCGTAGAGGCGGGAACGTAGCACGCGCATGCCTTTCTCGCGGTTCTTGATCTGCGACTTCTCGTCCTGGCAACTCACGACCGTATTGGTCGGAATGTGCGTGATGCGCACCGCCGAGTACGTGGTGTTCACCGACTGTCCGCCCGGACCGGACGAACAGAACGTGTCGATGCGCAGGTCCTTGGCTTCGATCTTGACGTCCACATCCTCGGCCTCCGGCAGCACCGCGACGGTAACGGCCGACGTATGCACGCGCCCCTGCTGCTCGGTCGCCGGCACGCGCTGCACCCGGTGCACGCCGCTCTCATATTTGAGCTGCGAATACACGCGGTTGCCTTCGATAATCGCAATCACTTCTTTCAGCCCGCCGACCGAAGATTCCGATGTCGAGAGCACCTCCACCTTCCAGCGGTGCGTCTCGGCGAACCGGGTGTACATCCGAAAAACTTCGGCGGCGAACAGCGTCGCCTCGTCCCCGCCAGTCCCGGCGCGAATTTCGAGGATGACGTTCTTCTCATCGTTGGGATCTTTCGGCAGAAGCAGAACTTTCAGTTCTTCCTCCACCGCTCCCACGCGCGACTCCAGTTGGCTGAGTTCTTCCTGAGCGTAAGCCCGCATTTCAGGATCTTTCTCGTCGGCCAGCATCGCTTTGCTCTCGGCGATGCCCTTGGCCAGATCCTTGTACTCGCGATATTTCTCAACGATAGGCGCCACTTCGGCGTGCGCCTTGGCGGTCTTCTGGAATTTCGCCGAGTCATTCATGATCTCTGGCGACGCCAGCGTCTGTGTCAGATCTTCGTAGCGGGCTTCGATTTGGTCCAGTCGTTCAAACATAATCCGCCTTCGTAGAGACGTAGCTTGCCACGTCTCGGCCAGCCGCAGCAGCCCACGGTCTTGCACGGGCGAGACGTAACCCGTCACGTCTCCACGGCAATTGTAGTGATATCAGGAGGGCGAGAGGAAGTATTCGCGGCGGAGCCGCTAGGCAATTACCAGTTCGCCTTCGCCACCGCGCTCTTTTTCGAGCGACATGGCCTGGTTCAGGGCCATAATGGCGCACTCGGCCTCATCGTCCGACGGAGGCTTGGTCGTAATCCGTTGCAGCCAGAGCCCGGGAGCGGTCATCAGCGCGAACAACGAGCCGCGGTGTTTGGCGGCGAAGCGAATGATTTCGTACGATACTCCTGCAATCACCGGCAATAGCACAATGCGCGAAGCAAACCGCGCCCAGAACGTGGTGAACGGTACCAGCATATAAAAGCCGATCGAGATCAGCATAACGGTCATCAGAAAACTGGTGCCGCATCGCGGATGGAACGTCGAATACTTCTGCACCGAGGCCGTGGTCAGTGGATCCCCATTCTCAAATGCAAACACCGTCTTGTGCTCGGCCCCGTGGTACTCATACACGCGACGAATGTCCTTCCACAGCGACACGCCCCAGATAAACAGAAGAAACAGCCCCAGGCGGATCGCGCCGTCGACCAGGTTGAAAACAATCCGTCCGCCCAGCGCGGGATCGATCTTTTTCAGTTCGGTCGCGGCCAGCAGCGGGATGTACTTGTACATGAAGATAAAGAAGGCCAGCGAAATCACAATATTCACGGCCGCCAGCCAGTTGCTCAGAGAGGCCGCTTTTTCCCGGGTCTGGGAACTGGGGGGCGCCGCCAGACTTGGCCCTGACGCGACAGCCGGGGCGGCTGTCTGCACGCTCGCCTCGGCCTGCATCATATCTTCAATCGCCACATTCGCCGAAAACCGCAACGCGCGGTAGCCCAGATTCATTGCGTAGCCCAGGGTCATCACGCCGCGTACAATCGGCCATGCCATCCATTTATGCTTCTCCGAAGGACGCTCCAGCGGTTCACTCATGGTGACAACTTCGCCCGAAGGCTTGCGGCAGGCGATGGCCCACGCGTGCGGAGAGCGCATCATGACGCCCTCGAGCACAGCCTGTCCGCCAACCAGAGTCTCTTCCCCGCTCTCAAGCGCAGGCAGAAGCTGCACGGCGGCCAAAAATCGCAGGTAATTTCGCAGAAAACGCACGTTGATTAGATGATCCTTCCGGCGGACAGGAACCAAGTAATAGGGTATCACAGGTGTTGGCTGCGTCCGAGACCAGTTACCCTTTCAAACGTATGTCGTGAAGGGGTTTAGCCCTAGTCACGAATGTCGACACACCGAGGACGGTATGCGCCATCTGGCCGAAGCCTGTGAAGCCATTGCAAGTACGACCAAGAAACTGGTGAAGACCGGCATCGTCGCCGACTATCTCAAGTCGCGCTCAACGCACAAGGCCGCCGTCTCCGCCGTATTCCTTTCCGGACGGCCCTTCCCCGCATGGGAAGAAACCACGCTACAGTTCGGGGGCCGGTCGCTCTGGCCGATCGTGGCGGAGTTGTCGGGAAAGGATGAATCCGAACTGACCGCCGCCTACCGCCGTCGTGGCGACCTTGGAGCCGTCGCCGGCGACGTGCTTCTCCCACGCCCCGGTCAGGGTCTGGACGTGCTGGAAGTCGAGCGCGAGTTCCGCCAGATTGCCGGGGCGCATGGGCCTGCGCCCAAGGCCACCCTCGTGCGCGATCTGCTCGCACGCGTGACTCCGCTCGAAGCCAAGTACATCATCAAGATCATGACTGGCGATCTTCGCATTGGCCTGAAAGAAAGCCTGGTCGAAGAAGCGACTGCGAGTGCTTTTGGGTCTTCACTGAAAGAAGTCCAGCGGGCCAACATGCTCGTCGGCGACATCGGCGAGACCGTGCGCCTCGCCGCCGAAGGCAAGTTATCCGAGGCCAGGATGCGCTTGTTCCATCCCCTGGGATTCATGCTCGCCAGCCCGATCGAGTCGCCCGAAGAGGGCTTGAGCTACTTCCGCGAGGCCGCGGTCGAAGACAAGTACGACGGTATCCGCGCGCAAGCTCACGTCTCCTGCGGCGAGGTAGAGTTCTTCTCCCGCACCCGCGACGAAATCACCGAATCGTTCCCAGAACTCCCCGGCGCCCTCGCCGGTCTCGCGCACGACGCCATTCTCGACGGGGAAATCGTGGCCTGGGACAACGCAACCGAAAAAGCCCGCCCCTTCAGCGTCCTACAACAGCGCCTAGGGCGAAAGAAAGTCAGCGACAAAATGCTGCGCGAGATCTCCGTCGCATTCCTCGTGTTTGATGTCTTGTATGCCCGCGGCGAACTGGTGCTCGATCGTCCGCTGCGGGAGCGAGCACAAATTCTGGACGAATTGCTGGCGGCAGAGCGAATCATTCACCACAGAGGCACAGAGTCACAGGGAAAACCCGGGCAAGGACAGTTGTTATTTGGAGAAGAAGAGGAAATTGCCCCAGCCGGAATCATCCGCGCGCCCGTGTTTCGCGCCGCATCGCCCGAGGAATTGGAAGAACTCTTCGCCGCCGCGCAGGCGCGGGGCAACGAGGGCCTGATGATCAAGGACCTCAACTCGCCCTATACACCTGGCAAGCGCGGCAAGTCATGGCTAAAGATGAAGCGCGAAATGGCCACGCTCGACGTCGTGGTCACCGCCGTCGAGTACGGTCACGGCAAACGCATCGGCGTGCTCAGCGATTACACCTTCGCCGTCTGGGACACGAACAAAGACCGCCTGGTCAACATCGGCAAAGCCTATTCCGGCCTGACCGACGCCGAGATCGCCGAGATGACCGAGTGGTTCCTGGCACACACGGTGGAAGACCAGGGATTCCGCCGCGTAGTCGAGCCGAAGATCGTTCTGGAAGTGGCCTTCAACAACATGATGCGCTCCGATCGCCACGAGAGCGGCTACGCCCTGCGCTTCCCCAGAATAGTCCGCCTGCGTCCAGATAAGTCGCCGGAAGAGGCAGATACGATTGAGCGGGCGAGGGAAATCTACGACAAGCAGAACGGATAGCTGTGATTAGTGGCTGTGGTGATGATGGTGCTCTTCACTCTCCACCACCGGAATTACGCACCCATGCGCCACTTCGCACACCACGTGCTCAAACTGAATCGTGGTGTGGTCGATGCGGAAGTCGTGCAGCAGGCACTCCTTCACGTCGCGCAGAATGCGCTCGCTGACCGATGGCGGAATGTCGGCAATGGAGATGTGGCACGACAGCGCATGCGTCTCCGAGCCGATACTCCACACATGCAGATCGTGCACGTCATTGACGCCCTCGATGGCGCGCATCGCTGCCTCGATCTTTTCCAGCTTCATCCCGCGCGGCGTGCCTTCGAGCAGAATGTTGAGTGTCTCGCGCACGATGCCGAAGCCTGACCACAAGATCAGCGCGCCAATTCCGACCGACAGCGCCGAGTCGATCCAGTAGTTGCCCGTGACCAGGATGGCCCAGCCTCCGGCGATGACGGCCGCAGTCGAAAGCGTGTCCCCAACCTCGTGCAGCAGCGCGCTGCGGATGTTCACGTCACCGCCCGACCGGTAAAGCAGCAGCGCGATCGCACCGTTCATCACCACGCCAGCCGCAGCCACCCACATCATGACGCTAGCCTGCACGTGCTCGGGATGCTGCAGCCGCCGGAAGGCCTCATAGAAAATGAAGAATGAGACCGCTACCAGAGAACCTGCATTCGCCAGCGCGGCCAGTACCCCGGCGCGCTGATACCCGTAAGTCTTGTTGGCATTGGCCGGACGTGACTGAAAGTACACTGCGACCAGCGAGAGCAGCAGCGCAAGAAAATCGGAGAGATTGTGCCCCGCCTCCGACAGCAACGCCAGAGAATGCGCCCGCACCCCGGCCACCACCAGCAGCACAATGTAAACCAGGGTCACCGCAAGCGAAATCTTCAACACCCGCGTAGGACCGCCCGCGCCATGAGCGTGCACATGCATCATTCAAGTTTACGGGCAGCCGAGAAGGGCTTCAAGCGCGGCGAATCGCGCCTTCTCGATGGTTCATTCGGCCGGCCGAGAAACGAAAAGCGGGGCCCCATCCTAGCCGCGTTCTTTGCGGCTAGAGCCTGCGCTGAGCGAAGTCGAAGGGGTGGGGTATTGATGAAGTAAATTCAAGGCAGTCCGCGCACCTGTTCCGGCGTCCACCCGAACTCGCGTAGCTTGCGGATGCTCAACGCATCGTGTCGTTTCGCCAGCCGCACTCCCGCCTCGTCACGCACCAGGTCGCAGTGGTAGTAGTCCGGCACGGCAAGTCCCAGTGCGCGGAACAAAAGAATCTGCCGCGCCGTTGACTTTAGCAAATCCGCTCCCCGCACCACTTCGCTGATTTGCATCGCTGCGTCGTCCACCACAACCGCCAGTTGATAAGCGGGCACATCATCGCGCCTCCACACGATGAAATCCCCAAAATCGAGCCCGGCAATCATCCGCTGCGGCCCAAGGTGCAGGTCGGTGAAGCAGACCTCCTCGTCGTCCGCCACCCGAAACCGCCAATTCACCCCCATAGGATCAGAGTGTTGCAGTGAAACTGCAGTGCCAGTCGCCTCCACTGCACGTGTGGCGACGGGCGCCTCGCCCTTCCCGCGAAGGCGAAGCCGAGCGGCCCCCGACACACCAAGCCGGCACGTTCCCGGATACACCGGCTCGTCATCCCCCTCATTCGGCGCCCCCGCCTGCGCCACATCCTTTCGCGAGCAAGTACACGGATAAATCTTCCTCCGATCGCGCAGTTCCCTCCACGCCTCTAAGTAGACCGCCCGCCGCTCGCTCTGCACATACGGACCAAACGCCCCACCGCTGTCCGGTCCTTCGCTCCATTCGATTCCCAGCCAGTGCAAATCCTCGATCATCGCCGCAGCAAACTCCGCACGGCAGCGCTGCTGATCCAGATTTTCATTCCTCAGAATTAACTGTCCTCCGCGTTCGGCCGCACGCCGGGCCGCCACCCAAAACGTCCGCGCGTGTCCAAGATGCAGCAGTCCGGTAGGCGAAGGGGCAAGCCGCCCGCGGTACGATTTGGGGTTGGTCTCGGGTGACATAACCGTGGCGACTAACTCAAGGAACGCGTGTACTACCGTGGAAGAGCGGCGCTTTCAGCGCCGCGTAAAGCAAGCCGAAGAAATATGGGCTTTAGCCCCCGTGGTCGTCGTTATCGCCTGGCACTGCGCGGAACCGGAACCACCACAACCTTCTCCGGCGTAATCTGCAGCATCGAGCGTCCGCTCACATGCACGAAGCTCAATTCCCTGGCCGCCAACAGCGCATTTACGGCGTCTTTCACCTTCGAGCGCGCGATGAAGTTCCCGAAAAACGTCTCCAACTCCGCCGGTTCGACTGCGATCACGCAATCCAGATACTTCGACAGCAGCCCCGTGAGCGCCTCGGGCACCGACAGTCCCACACCCTCTTTCACCGCCTCGGGTGCCCACCGATACAGCAGGTCCCACACCGAACCCTCAGTCGCCCGGTAGTCCACGCGCGTAATGCGAAGCTTCGACCACAACTCCGCCAAAGCCTTGTCCAGCGCGGCGATCGAGAGGCCACCCCCCAACCGCTCCAGCAGCTTTTGCTTTGAGATGGGCCCCTCCTGCTGAATTACCGCAAACGCGTCGCAAGCTAGTTGCGAATAGGGCGACCGCGTTCCCGCATTGGGCGCCTGTTTGGGATTTCGCTCTCCCATGAGCGCGTAAAAATAAGGGAACACCGACGCCGCGACCAGAAACCCGTTGTTCTCTTCAAACAGATTGGCCTCGAATGCCGACCGATCGCGCAACAGCCGCACCATCAATTCCGTCGCCTCAGCGGCCCGGGGATCGGCAAATGCGTGCTGCCACCCCGGCAAGCGGTCATCCGTCCCCACAAACGCGCCAATGAACGTCGGGACCAGCAGCGACGGACGATGCGGATACATCAGGCAAAACCCGACATCTTCCAGAAACGCGCGCGCCTGCTCAATCGTCCGGATAGGCTTGCCATCCAGCCGCCATCTCTCGCGCCGCAGTTGGTGGAGTTCGAGGTCAGTCATAAGAACAGCTGTCAGCTATCAGCTCTCAGCTTTCAGTAAATTCAAGAACAGCCCGCTAAACTCGTAACGACACAAAAAACGGGTTTTGCTGATAGCTGAAAGCTGACAGCTGAGAGCTAGATTCTCTTAAACGCTTTCTGAATGTCCTTCACAGAATACCGCAGCACCACCGGCCTGCCGTGAGGGCAAGACATTGGATGATCCGTTTTCGACAACTCGGCCAGCAGCCATTCCATCTTGTTCTGCTCGAGCGGCATGTTCACCTTTATTGCGGCGTGGCAGGCAATCGAGGCGGCGATCCGGGCGCGAATCTTTTCCAGGTTGAGCGATTGTTCCTCGCGCGAGAACTGGTCGAGCAACTCGTGGAGCATATGCTCGACCGCCGCCGCTTCCACTCCGGCGGGCGCCACCTTGACGGCCACGCTGCGCGCGCCAAAGGGCTCGGCTTCGAACCCGTTGTGCTGCAGTTCGTCGGAAATCTCGGCGAATACTGCCTGCTGCGCTGGAGACAACTCCAGCACGATTGGCATCAGCAAGCGCTGGCTCTCGACTTTCTGCTCGGCCCGCTGTTTCAGCACGCGCTCGAACAGCACGCGCTCGTGGGCGACATGCTGATCTACAATCCATAGCCCATCTTCATTTACCGCCAGGATGAAAGAATTTCGAATCTGCCCCAGCGGCTTCAGCGTGCCGAGTGACGACAGCGTCGGCTCTTCTGCGCCCACATCCAGCGCCGGAGCGCAGTCGTTGTCAGGAATGGCGTCGACCGGACGCGCCAACGAAACAGCCGCATTGGCCTCCACCGCGATTCCACCTTCAAACTGAAATCGTTGAGAAACCGGTGGCGGAACGGGAGCCTGCAGCACGAACCCTGGATCGCGTGCCCCATTTCTCGCGTTTTCTGCGAAAAAGCCTGCCCTGAGCTTGTCGAAGGGTGGGGCTTTTGAGACGTCTTCCGGAACTGCCGCTCCGGACGACGGGTCCCACTCCGCGCCCGGCGTGAGCGCCTGGCTAGCGGTCGCGTGCGCCCGCATCTCTGCCACAAACTGTGGCACTGGACGCGCCTTCATCAGCGCCGCCCGCACCGAGTCGCGCACGAAGTCGTGCATCACCGACTGCTGGCGGAATCGCACCTCGGTCTTCGACGGATGCACGTTCACGTCCACCTCGCCCGCGGGCAACTCCAGAAACAGAAGCACGACCGGATACACCGTCGGTGGAATAATGTTCCGGTAAGCCTCGGTCAGCGCATGCTGCACCAGCCGGTCACGAATCAGGCGTCCGTTCACGAAAACAAAGATCGAATTTCGGTTCAGCTTCTGAATCTCCGGCTTGGAGACGAAGCCGTGAACCCGCATCTCTCCGGGATCGGCCGGCGAAACCTCCTCCCCGTCTTCCTCGATTTCCTTACGTCGCCAGGGCGGGGGTTGCGGTAGCCCCACGTGCTCCAGGGCCTGCCGCGCCGCCACCGGGATCAACTGATCTAGCGTCTCCTTGCCAAACACCTGGTACACACGCTCGCTGTATCCTGCTACCGGAGGCGCGACCAGCATGGCGTTTGTCGAGGAATGCAACTCGAAATGCTTTTCCGGGTGCGCCAGCGCATAATGCGTGACCAGCGATGCAATGTGCGACAACTCGGTCGACTCCGACTTCAGAAACTTTTTCCGCGCCGGCGTATTGAAGAAAAGATCGCGCACCGTGATTGACGTCCCCAGCGGCAGCCCGGCCTCTTCGACGCGCGCAATCTTTCCGCCGTTGATTTCGATGACTGTGCCTGCCGCTTCGTCCTCCGCCCGCGTTTCCATCCGCAGCCGCGACACTGACGCGATCGAGGGCAGCGCCTCTCCGCGAAATCCCAGCGTAGCCACGCTCAGCAGATCTTCGGCGTCTTTGATCTTCGAAGTGGCGTGGCGCTCAAACGCCAGCATGGAGTCGTCGCGCACCATGCCACATCCGTTATCGACGATCTGGATGAGCTTTTTCCCGCCCGCTTCGACGCTGATCTTGATCCGAGTCGCCCCGGCGTCGAGCGAGTTCTCAAGCATCTCTTTCACCACGGAAGCAGGGCGCTCCACGACTTCGCCGGCGGCGATCTTATTGGCAACTTGCTCGGAAAGGACGTGGATGCGGCCCATAAGACAGTCGTTGGTGGTTAGTCGTTGGCTAATGCTCAGTTTCGCAGATGGGATGGAAAAAACAAAGGAGGCTGGCGGAATGTAGCCGGTGACCGGCAAGACTATCGGGAAGGGCACGAGTTCCACTCGTGCCGATAGGGTTCGGTGGACCCTGCGGCTTTAGCCGCTGAGGTATGCTATCCGAAGCGGCCCTCAGGGGCTAAAGTCCGCAAAATAGACTGGCTGCTTGCGGCACGACTGGAAGTCGTGCCCTTCCCGGTGGCCGCTCGTCCACGTTAGGTTTGCTCCGCATCGGCGGGTTACTTTACATCCTGAACTTGCTCGCGCGCTTCGTTGTACACCCCAAATTTTTTGGCCATCGGCTTCAGCGTGGGATAGAACTGCACGAAACTATGCTCCACCGCCGCATGAGCATCGTGGCAGGCGAAACATCCGTTTCCTTTCGGCATCGCGTCTGCAGTTTTGTCGTCGGCATCGAAGGCATAGTAGGCCCACTTGTCCGGATTGTGCGCGGAATCCTTTACCTCGACGGCCAGCCCCATCAGATCCGTCTGAAAGTGGCCTGTCTTGTTGATCGAACCCTTGCTCTGCGCGTCGCGCTCGTCGATCACGAACATGCTCTGCTCCGGCCACTTTCCAGAACTCACGAACTCCTGGTACGCCCAGCGCTGCACAAAGACATTGGTGAACATTTCGTGGCTGCCGGGCGCAGGGCTGTAGTTCATCCCATAG
Organism: uncultured Acidobacteriaceae bacterium; assembly: GCA_963768265.1. Taxonomy (GTDB): domain Bacteria; phylum Acidobacteriota; class Terriglobia; order Terriglobales; family Acidobacteriaceae; genus Sulfotelmatobacter. Next base: position 60,129 of record CAVYHM010000033.1, on the reverse strand, counting down.
CCGGCGGATAGGAACATCCATTCGCGGTAGTCAGCCGGCCGGACCAATTGGCCCTTCTCGTCATACTGCGGCTTGGGCGTCTTTTCGTCCGGAGCGGCGGCCAGCAGCGCAAAGCATGCGGCCAGAACCACTACCGAGTAGACAATCATCTTCATAAGGCCTCCCCATGGTTTCGGACAGCTTAGACGCGCTCGCAGGCGCTGTCTTGAACAAAGTAAACATTCCCGGTAAATATCGCCCATCGAAACCTAGCCGCCGACGCTGGTGACGATTCCCGCCGGCCGCCGTCTGACCAGTCGTGCCTGCGCCCACAGATCCGGGAAAAGTTCTGCGCGGAGGAGAATTCTACTCCCCGATCCAGGCACGCATGCAGACCGGCGACGTTCTGCTCTCCGAACTGCGACAGCCCTGCCCGCGTTCCGTGCCCCGCCACGAGCACGAACTGGCCTATGTCACCGTGGTTCTTGACGGTGACTACTTCGAAGGCGATCGCGGCAGGCTCGACGAAATGCGGCCGCTGACGGCGGCTTTCAACCCGGCGGGTGTGACTCACTCGACGGTGATCGGACCGGCGGGAGCATCGTTCTTCACCATCGAATTTCGCGACGAAGCGATCCGGGCCCTCGATCTGCGCCTGCCCGATCGCACTACCTTCGACCGCGGCGTCGGCTGGATGCTATGGCCCGGCCTGAGCCTGTACTCGCGGTTCAAGACGCAGACGGCGGACCCGCTGGTGCTTGAGGCCCATATCTTCGAAATGCTGGGAGCGATTACGGCCCTTCAGCCTTCTGGAAAGCGGTCGTCGCAAAAGGCCGTGCCTGGCTGGTTTGGTCGCGTCAAGGAGCGCCTGCACGAAGGATTCCGGGACCGCCTGCGGATGCGTGACCCTGGCGCGCGAAGCGGGAGTTCATCCCGTACACCTGGCACGCGTCTTCCGCCAGATCGAGAAACGAACTCCGGGAGATTACCAGCATCGCCTCCAGGTGCGCGCCGCGTGTGAACTGTTGCGCGATCCCGAGTGGCCGCTCGCAGCCATTGCCGCCGAGTGTGGCTTTGCGGATCAAAGCCACTTCGCACGCGTGTTCCGGCGCATCGCGGGCACTACTCCCGCGCGCTTCCGGCAGGCTGTCGCTCCGCGCGCGCGGGCAGCCTGATTTTCGTCTTGGCCTTTGTTGGCAAGCAACGCGCCGTGCTCTCCGCTCCTCACAACGCATGGCAAGCGCAGCGAATCTCTTCTGAACAAAACCGGAGGATGGAAAAACCTAAAAGAGCGTTTTCGTGCTGCCGTATACTGCCGCTGCTGTGCCCGATCCCATGCCGGTCCGACCGATCCCAGTCCAATCGCTGCATCCGCCCGACGCCGTGAAATCGCGCCTCGCCTACATCGACTGGATGCGCGGGCTGGCCTGCATCCTGATGTTCCAGACGCATTGCTACGACTCATGGCTGGGCGGCGCGGCGCGCCAGAGCCGCTTTTTCATGTACTCGCAGCTAGGCGGAACGTTCCCTGCGCCACTGTTTCTCTTCCTGGCGGGAATTTCTTTTGCTCTGGTCACGGAAAAACTGTGGCGAAAGAACCTGCCGCCCAGCGAGATCGCGCGCACGACCATCCGCCGCGGCGCGGAGATTTTCGCCTTCGGCCTGCTGCTCCGGATGCAAGAGTACGTCATCGCCTGGGGATGGGCGCCCAAGAGCGATCTGCTGCGCGTTGACATTCTCAACACCATCGGTCTCTCCATGATGCTGATGGGAGTCTTGTGCTGGCTGGTCCTGAGCAGGAACATGTGGGGACAGCCGCCCAAGCCTGCCCTGAGCGAAGTCGAAGGGGCTCTCCGGCCGGGCGCAGCCCGGCTGCACAGTCCGGTCGTGCTGAGCGTCGCTCTGGTTCTTGCCGCCGCAGGCACCGCGCTGCTGATCTCTCTCCTCACGCCCATGCTCTGGACGGTCTGGCGGCCGCGCTGGCTTCCCTGGCCGCTGGAGTCCTACATCAATGGCGTACACAACCTGGGCACGCCGCAAGCCTGGCTGTTCCCCATCTTCCCGTGGAGCGCCTTCGCTTTTGCCGGGCTGGCGGCGGGATTTCTGCTGCAAACCCAGTGGACACGCGCTCGCGAATCGCGGGTTTTCTTCTCTCTCGGCGCAACGGGAGTGGTATTGGTCGAAGTCGCCCGGTGGCTCGACGCACTACCGCGCCGGGTTTATCCCGTCTACGATTACTGGCATACCAGCCCAAACTTTTTCTTGATTCGCCTGGGCATGTTGCTCGTAATTGTGACCGCGAGCTATGCGTGGTGTCGATGGGGCGCGGCGCAGTGGGGATTCAGCCCGGTCATCCAGTTGGGCCAGGCATCACTGCTTGTGTATTGGGTGCATATTGAGTTTGTGTATGGACGTGTCTCGATTCTGCCGAAGCGCGCCGTCGGCATCGGCACCGCCTCGGCCGGACTGCTGTTGATCACCTTGGCCATGCTCGCGCTAGCCTACGTCCGCACTCGGATGAAGGGCCGCGCGGCCGAAGTCCTGCCTTTCTGGCGGACAAAGAAGAGCGCGGAACGATCTGCATAAATAACGGTGCAATAGTCCATAATAGGCATGTTTTTAGATACCTGCATGGTATACAGCCTGTGCAAAATGAAGCGTTCAACTCACTGAAAACAGTACACTTAGTTCCGCAAGTTAAATTGATTTAGCTTGCCGCTGGGGACCGGTTGAGCTCTTGCCATCCCTTGGGTCGGTCCGATTCCTCCGCGGACCGCGGCGGCGGTCAGAAGCATCGTACGGGTCACTTCCTGAAGCCAGCTAGTCGGGTCGAATAGGTCGGGGTCGTTTGCTCACACGTCGGGAGTCAAGGATGAGAACCAAGGTGTCGCGTCACATTGCACCACATTGGTGTATGATGGTGCCGTGGCCACAAGCAAACAAGTTCGAAGGAGTGTAACCCTGCCAGCGCGACTGGCCGAGCAGGTTGAGCGCATTGCCAGAAAGAAGCGGCTCAGCGACAATCGCGTGCTCGTCGAGCTCGTCGAGCAGGGTCTCGAAGCCCAAAAGGAAAAAGAGAAAGCATTTTTCGCCCTGGCGGAGCGCTTTCGAGCGTCCGCCGATCCAGAAGAGGTCAAGCGACTGGGCGACCAGATGGGGCGCTTCGTCTTCGGTGAGTAATGCCGCAGATCATGCATGACCGCAATGTCACGCTGCAGGACTTGAATCAACTTCGTCTTTGGATGGAGACCAAGCCAGAAGTGCCTGAAGGATCGTGGTACAAGGATTTCGGTTCGTTCAAATTGTGCGGTGAAGGCAAGTTGCCCAAGACGGTTCTTCTCGCGGGCCAACCCGCGGTTGGGCGACGGCTCTAGAATTGTGGACGGGGAGCGAGTTTCGTGACTGATGGCGACATTTGGGTCGGTCTTGCATGTCTGAAGGCGAACCCTAAGGTAAAGAATTTCCGAAGATTCGGCAAAGGTAAGGGAGCGTACGTCAACGTCGTTGCCTGGGCAGAATCAAAAGCGGCATTTGAGAAGAAGGTCAAGCGGCATGCGGAAGAAATGCAATGCATCTTAGTCGAACTCGAAGAGGTGCAGCTTCTGGAATCTAGGATTAACACTCCGCAGTTTCCAGCGGAATTCATTAAAATGCGACAAACAGCAAACCGGCAAAGGAGCGACACGGCCTTCGGAGCGTTTCACATCTGGCATCAAGAAGACGCGAATTGAAGGCGGCGCGCGCCTAGACCTGAGCGGGCGTTCTCTTCCTAAGCAGCGCATACACCAGTGGCCCGACCACGATCGCAAGCGCCCCACCGATCAGGGCGAACCGGTCACTGCCCAGAAGTGCCACCAGAGCCATCACCACCGGCGCGCCGACCACGTAGAGCAATCCCGCACGACCGCCAGGAACTATGAACGACCGTTTTAATTCTGGTTGCGTGCGCCGCAGCTTCCACGCCGACAGCACCGTTAGCACGGTCGTCGCCGAGCGCAGCCATATGTAAACCGAGATCAGTTGCGCCAGGCTCTGCCATGCCACCAGGCTATAGATCACCGCCGACGCCACAATCGCGAGCCACGGCGTCCCATAGCGCTCGTGCTTGCGCGTGAGCGCATCGGGGAGATATCCATCTTCGGCCATGGCAAAGGGCATGCGCGTGGTGGTCAGGATCGTGCTATTGAGCAGCGCTACGTTGCCGATCATCGCGGCCAGCGTCATCCAGGTGCCGAGCCATGGGCCTCCGATCATGCGGGCTGCGTCAGAGAAGAATCCTGTATGCCACTGCTCCCAGTGGCCTGCGGACGCGAGACCGGCCAGCGTCGGCAGGAAATAAGCCGCCATGGAGAGCGGCACCACCAGCGCCAGTGCGCGCGGATAGGCGCGCTGCGGGTCTTCCACTTCTTCGGCGACGGTGGAAAGCTGCTCGTAGCCGGAGTACAGCCACAGCCCCAGCGCCAGCCCGACTCCGAAAATCTTGAACGTCGCCTGATGCGGCACCACCCACGGCGTGAACGGATTGTGATGCCAGTGCGCCAGCGCGATGACGACCATCGTCATCACGGGCACGAAGATGAAAATCTCGAGCGCGGTCGCGACCTGCCCCACCATCTGAATGCCGCGCACGTTGACCCAGGTCAGCACCACGATCAGCGCCACCGAGATGAGGTAGTGCTCCCACCACGTCATCTTCGGGAAGTAGTACACCAGGTAATCGGTGAACAGCACGGCATACGCCCCGCCCAGCAAAAACGAAGCCGACCAGTTCCACCATCCGGCGAGAAATCCCCAGAAGTCACCGAAGGCCGCCCGTGTCCAGCGGTAGAAGCCGCCTTCGACGGGCATGGCGGTGGTCAGTTCCGCCGACACCAGCGACACCGGGATGCACCAGAAGAGCGGCAGGATCAGAAGATAGAGCAGTGTCATCCCCGGCCCCGAGGTGGTGACCATGTCTTCGAGCCCGAAAGGGCCGCCCGTGGTGTAGGAGAACATCACGAAGACGAGATAGAACAGGCCCGCCTTGCGAAGGGAGGAGGATTTGGGTGGGGTGGTCAACGATTTGTGGTTTGAGGAGAAAGCATACCGTAGAGACGTTGCTTGCAACGTCTCTCTCGCCACGTCGGGAATGCTGGCGGCAGAGACGTAGCAAGCTACGTCTCTACGAACACACTCGCCTACGCGGCCAACGTTCCGCTCAGCGCGCCTTCAAGTTCCAGCAATTTGCGCTTTACATCGAGTCCGCCACCGTAGCCGCACAGCGTGCCGTCAGAAGCGATCACGCGATGGCATGGGACTACGATCGCCACCGGGTTGCGATTGTTCGCCATGCCGACGGCCCGAAATCCGGTGGGCTTGCCAACCGCGCGGGCGATGTCGGCGTAGGAGCGGGTCTCCCCGTAGGGAATCTGAAGTAGCGCGCGCCAGCAGGCGAGTTGAAATTCGGTTCCGCGCAGATCGAGTGGGAAGCTGAATTCGCGGCGCTGGCCGGCGAAGTATTCTTCCAGTTCGCGAGCGTAGGGCCGCACAGCACGCTCAGACTGCTCGAAGCGAATGGCTTTGTTGCGAGTGCGATCGCTGGTCGAGCGCTCGTTTTCCGAACTTCGCTCCGAACGAAGATCACGCGGATTGGGGCGAATCGTCTGCTGCCCGGGCAGGCGAGCGTCAAACTCCAGGGCCACCAGGCCCTGGCCGGAGACGGCCAGAAAGAGTGGCCCCACAGGTGACGTAACCGTCGTGCAATGAAGTATTTCCATAAGAATTCTCCCCGCCCAGGTCGTCGGGTCGCGACCATAACCATAGCACGGGCAGTCCCTAGCCAATTCTTAAGATTGACAGAATCGTCTTTTTGCCCCAGAGTGTGTGCTGTCCATTGCTTGGGACGCTCGGCGTTTTGAAAAAGGCCCTCCTCATTTTTGCCGCGGTCGTGCTGACGCCAATGCTTGTGGTCGGCCTGGCGGTGTTGGCCGCCGGAGATTGGCGTGCCATCGGTCAGACCGATGCCGGCGACAAAGTCTCGGTCAGTTCCGTTCATGTCCTGAAGGGGAATCAGCGGCTCGCCCTGGTTCGAGTAGAGTATAAGGAAGGGGCGCAACTTCCTCAGGGTGGCCCGTTCGTCGAGATGCGCGCCCGCGTGCGGTTCAACTGCACGACCGGCGCTGTCACTCCCACCACCGAATGGTTCTACACGCGGGACCGCAGTGGGCGCTCGGTCGTTGGAAAGAAGGCCTCTCACGACGACAAATTCGGCGGCGGCGCGGAAGGCGCTTTCGCCGACATGGTCAGCAGAAGCGTCTGCAGCCAAACCAAGTAGCGGACTATTTCTTCAGCGCAAACCCCACATACACCCCGCCCGACTTCGACTTCGGATCCTTTCCCCCACCAGCCGCGACCACCACAAACTGCCGTCCCTTCAACTGGTATGTGGCAGGAGTCGCATTTCCTGAGAAGGGCAGCGTTACCTCCCACAGTAAGGCACCGGTCGACTTGTCGAAGGCGCGGAATTTCTTGTCGAAGTTGGTGGCGCCAATGAAGACGAGGCCTCCGGCCGTCACCAGTGGCCCGCCATAATTCTCGGTGCCGGTAGTCTTCAGGCCCTTTGCAGCCAGCTCGGGATACTCTCCAAGAGGAATCTTCCACACGTACTCGCCGGTGTTCAGATTGATGGCATTCAATGTTCCCCACGGCGGAGCCACCGCCGGATATCCCTCGGGATCCAGAAACTTGTGATAGCCGGTGAAGTGATATTTCATCGCCGGCAGTGGAGCACCCGCGCCGGCCAATTCTTTCTTGTCGTTTTCCCCGCCCGCGCTCATCACGTACGACAACAAAGCAAACATCTGATCGTCGCTCAAATTCGCAAAGCCGGGCATTCGGCCCTTGCCGTTCTTGATCGTGGCCGCGACGTCCCCCCAAGGCATGCGATCGCCCAAACCCACCAGCGAGGGAATGGCAGGTGGCGAGCCTGCCATCTTCTCGCCGTGGCAGACGGCGCACTGACTCATGTAGACACCTTTCGGACTGTTCTCCTCCGTGTTCTCCGCCAGCGCTCCGGTCCAGGCCACATCGTTGGCATTGACATAGAAAATACTCGTCTCCGGATCGGCCGCCGCTCCGCCCCACTCGGCCCCGCCATCGAACCCGGGAAATATGACGGTGTCCTTCTCCACGCTGAAGGGAACGAACTGCCCCTCGCTGCGAAAGCTCCGGAACTTCGCGATCGCCCACCGATGCATGTCGGGCGTTCGCTCGCTAAGAAGATTCTCGGTGAGTGACTGGCGCGCGAATGGCGCTGGTTTTGTCGGCAGACACTGCTGGGGCGCGGCTTGCTCTCCCGGCACATCGCTCGGCGGATAATTCCGGCACTCAAGGGGAAACAGCGGCTTCCCGTTTGTGCGATCGAAAAGAAAGACAAAGCCCTGTTTGGTGGTCTGGGCCACAGCGTCGACTTTCTTTCCTTCACGGTCGACGGTCACGAGCACCGGCGGCGCAGGGAAATCGCGATCCCAGATGTCGTGCCGCACTCCCTGAAAATGCCAGAGGCGCTCTCCGGTCTCTGCCTTCAACGCGATCAGGCAGTTGGCGAACAGATCGTCACCGATGCGGTCGGCTCCATAAAAATCGAACGCCGCTGAACCGGTCGGAACGTAGACGACGCCTCGATCGACATCGACGGTCATTCCCGCCCAGTTGTTGGCTGCGCCGCTGGTCTTCCAAGCATCTTTCGGCCAGGTATCGTATCCAGGCTCACCGGGATGCGGGATGGTGTGGAAGGTCCAGCGCAGCTTGCCGCTGCGCACGTCATAGGCGCGTACGTCGCCGGGAGACGCGGGCAGAGTCTCGGCTTCACGGCCGCCGACGATCATCAGGTCTTTGTAAATGACTGCGGGGCTGGTCATGTAAATGGACTGCGCTGCCGGGTCGCGCCCCAGGTCCTCTCGTAGATCAATGCGGCCGTCTTTGCCGAAGGTGGCGATCGGCTTTCCGGTGGCGGCATCAAGCGCGTAAACGAAGTTCATGACGCCGACAATAATTCGGTGTTCCTTGCCATCGCTCCAATAGGCGAGCCCACGATCGGGCTGGGTCCCCTTGATTCCTGAGTCGAACTTCCACAGCAGCTTTCCCGTCGCGGCGTTCAGCGCGAACACTTTCTGCGTCGGCGTCAGGCCGTAGAGCACGCCATCGACTTCGATGGGACTGGTTTGCAGGCCGCCGGGTTCTTCGGTGTCGAACGTCCATGCGACTTTGAGCTTCTTTACATTTTTGCGATTGACCTGGGCGAGAGGGGAGAAGTGATTGTTCGCCGTGGTGCCACCATAGACGGGCCAATCGTGCTGGCGCGGGCCAGAGGTGGACTGCGCGGCCAACGTCGCGACCGTGCACAACGCAATCGCAAATAAAGAAACCGTGCTGACCTTCATCATTTGCTTCCTTCGTGAGACTTCGTGCCCTTCGTGGTTGTGCGCTGGTTCACGCGACTCCGCCGGCGATTTTAGAACAGAATCGGGGGCCAGCGGCTAAAGCCGCTTCTATGTCACCTTCTGACGGCATTGCTGAAGCGATGCCCTGATACGAATCCATGTTCCGGCGGGCTCTCAACTCAATGAAGTTTTTCACAGGTTACGGCACCTCCGTAACCTTGGACCCACTTCCACGCGCGGTGCTTTGCGCTTATCCTGATAGAAGTTTTAGGCATAAGGATTTCACCCGTCAGTATGGATTCACTTCGACTCTATGGGCTGGTAACCGCTGGCAGCGTGGCTGTGCTGGGAGCCTATGCATTGCTGCGGCGCAAACCGAAAAACGCTGACGAACTGGAGCGCGAGCGCCGCGCCTGGCTGGAGGGGATGGGCCGCATCACGGACGGCACGGTGATTGACGTCCAGGAACTTTCCGCAGAGGAGTCTCACCACGCCGCTGTCATGCTGATCTATAAATACGACGTGGCGGGCGTTTCGTACGAATGCTCGCAAGACGTTACCTATCTGCGTCATTGGATCAACCTGCACTCCTGCCGCCTGGGGCTGCAGACGTCGGTAAAGTATGACCCGCAGAATCCGGGCAACTCGCTAGTGGTCTCAGAAAACTGGATGGGATTGCGGCAGTAGGTCTGCGAGGCGGTCCTGATTTCTACTCCCACTCGTTGAAATTTCGATTGGTCTATTGCCAGTCGAGCAGCATGGAAGTGTTGTGCTTGTCGAAGGTGATGGCGAGCGTCTTGTCGCCGCCGCCGACGAGGTCCGCCGAAATCGTCTTCGAGAGATTGACCGTCTGATCGGCGGTCCGCGCGCAGAAGCGGAGTATGTGCTTGCCTGCCGGAACTTGCAGGGTTTCGGATTCGCTGCCCCGGACCCCGCCGAAGACGACCAGCCGTTTCTGAACGCCACCGTGAAGTTCGTGGGTCAAAGCTAATTTGCCGTCCACCCAAATGGAGAGCGTCGCGTCCTTGAACTGGTGTCGCACGGTCAGTTCCACGGTGGAAAGCGGCACGACGACTTCTTTCGGAGGTGAGACCGGAGTTTTGCTTTTTTTCGAGGGCGCCTTTGCCGATGCCGTTACCACTGCACGTTTAGCCGCAGCGGGAGGGGTTGTGGGTGAGGGCTCTTCAGGAAGCACTGATGCCTCGCCTATTGCGGCCTTCGTGGCGATTGGAATTGGAGGGGGGGGAGTTGGAATCGCGGTCGCCGTGCTCGCGGCTTCCTTGTGCGAGAACACCAGCAACCTGGTCTGCACCCCAACGACTACGAGCATGATGATCGTGGCCACTCCCAGGACGAGGTCTCGGACCGGCGCCTTCAAAATCACGCTGCGGATCAGTTTCATCGCGTAGGTGAGCCCGACTGCAGGCCTCCGGCTCAGGGCCCGCGGGCGCGCGACCATTCCCGTTCGGGTACCGGAGCGAGTGGGGTTCGATTGCGGCACCAGGCGCGCATGTAATTCAGCGACAGCCTCGGCGAAATCCGACCCGCGCTGGTAGCGGCGTTTGGGATCCTTCGCCATGGCACGCGTAATCACCGCGTCAAGCTCGCGCGGCAGGTTCAGATCGAGTGCGCTGGCAGGCAAAGGCTCGCGGTTCGCGACCTTGAAACACACCGTGGTGGCGCTGTCCCCTTGAAACGGCGAGTGGCCGGTGACCATGGCATAGAGAATCACGCCCAACGAGAACAGATCGGAGCGGCCATCGGCGGAGGAGCCGCTGAGTTGCTCCGGCGCCATATACGCCGGAGTTCCCATTAACCTGCCGGGAATTGTGAGGTGCGCCAGATTCAGCTTGGCGATGCCGAAGTCGGCAATTTTGGGATGGCCGTCTTGCGTGACCAGAATGTTGCCCGGCTTGATGTCGCGGTGGGTCACGCCCTGCTCGTGGGCGTAATCGAGAGCGGCAGCCACCTCTTCGGCGAGTTGTAAGGCGCGCTCCAAAGACAGCTTCCTCTCGCGCGCCAGGATGCGGTTCAGGGCCTCTCCGTCCACATATTCAAGGACGATGTAAGGATCGTGGGTCTCGGCATCCTCACCGACGTCGAAGACGGCGACGATGCCGGGGTGATGCAGCCGTCCAGCGGCCTGCGCCTCGTTCAGAAAGCGCATGCGGAATTCTTGTTCTGCTTCCAGATCCTGCCCGCGCAGAGCAATTGTCTTAAGGGCAACCAGACGATTGATTTGCGGATCGCGCGCCTTGTACACCACTCCCATGGCCCCGCGCCCCAATTCGCCAAGAATCTCGTAGCGGCCGAACCGTTTTATGTTGGGATTTTCCATGGCGTTTGACTCTTGCCTGCCGCGGACCACACCTGACCCCATACATCCAACCAAGGAGGGAGTCCTACTATGTTAGCTCCGCGCCCGGCACGTTCCGAACACCTACCGGGCTCTCTCCATTACCCAGGTAACGTAGGATCGGGCTCTTACAGAGGGTGTGCCTCATCCTAGCGGCGCACTTTGCGGCTAGGGTGGGGACTTTGACTTCCGCCCATCACTGGTCCCAAAGTCAAAATCCCACCCTAACGTCGCAAAAAGCGCGACGTTAGGATGGGGCACCCGCTGAAGTTGAGAGCTTGAAGGCTGGGTATCTAGCTTCCGGCAGCGAAGCCGCCGCTGTGCGCGACGCTGATGCGGAGGTACTTGTAGGGATTCACTGGGGTATCGTTGATTCGAACTTCGTAGTGAAGGTGAGGACCTGTGGATCGTCCGCTCTCACCGACGTATCCGATCGTATCGCCGCGATGTACGGCTTGCCCTGCAGCCACGGCATATCCGGAAAGGTGTCCGTAGCGAGTGCTGATGCCATTGCCGTGATCGATCACGATGGCCTTGCCGTAGCCGCCCATTGAATCGGTAAACGTCACCACACCGTCAGCCGGGGCAACGATCCGATTTCCGTAGGCGCTGCTGATGTCTACTCCGCTATGGAATGCGCCCTCCCCGTTGAATGGGTCAATGCGCTCACCAAAGCTGCCCGTGACCTGGCCTTGCACCGGCCAGAGATTCGGCGCCGAGTTGGCTTTGATCCAGTCGGCGGTGGTGGCGTTGCGAGTCAGGCCCATGGTCAGACCGACCATGGTCGCACCCGACAGCGCGGAAGTTCGCAAAGCATGGAGTTGGTCCAGCGAAGAATTGACTTCGGTGGCCTGAATCTGATCGGCGGAAGCGGTCACCAGCGTGGGTTGCGACTTTAACCCGTAGAGCGCGGAAACTTCTCCGGCGATCGATCCTAGCGATGCCACCTGCACATCGCGCTCTTTGGCCACCTGTTCGAGGCGCGAATAATTGTCTTTGAGCTGGTCTTTTTCCGTACGCAGTTCGTTGTAACGGGAAACCTTCAGCAGCATGCGGGTATAAGAGCTGGCAATTCCGGTCAGACTGAGGAATCCGATGGCGGCGCCCACGACGAACAGGTAGAGGTAATGAACTGGGATCGAGATCTTGCGCAACTGGCCGTCATCCCCGCGGGCCACAAAAAGAATGTAAAAGCGCTTCTGCAAAATCACTCCCCTGTCTAAAGCCAGCTTTTCAATCAGGTCCGGAATTCCAGGCCAAGTTCTGAGATTGCAGAAGCCTGTTCGGACCACCTGATTTTTTCGGGCCACGTCCCATCTTGGGAATGGAAACTCGTTCGTGCCCTACACCTACCACACCTGAGCTTTGGTGCTTGTCTGCAACGCCAATCATTTGCAGATCTTAGCTTCGGCCAAAGGTTCTGTGAAAGTCTGGTTAACGGTAACAAACTGGATTCCCCCTGTCAACGACGCACAAGGGCCTTTTTGGGTTACTGAAGGGGGGTAACCGGGGGCTACGGTGGGACGATTACCGCTATCGCATTTTCGCGGCCGGAAAATGGAGATTGTCGTGGCGGCCCGGAAGGGCATTCTGAATCCCGCCGTATCTGTCAGCACCGTTCTCGTCTGCGTCGCTTATATTGGTGACGCCGTGCCGCTTCCGGAAAAAGCCCTGATCGCCCAGATTCGCCGCATGTCTCCGTTGCGAATCCGAAGGGATGCGGGCATGAGTGCCCGCGCCACACAAGTTCCCAAGGGGATCGGGGACGATTGCGCCGTGCTGCGTGTGCTTGCAGGACACGACTCGTTGGTCACGACCGACTTTACGTTGGAAGGCATTCACTTCCGCCGCGAGTGGCATCCGGCAGAGGCCGTGGGCCACCGGTGCCTGGCCCGCGGACTGAGCGACATCGCGGCCATGGGCGGCGAACCGGTGGCGGCATTTCTGTCGCTCGCCCTACCGCGGGATTTGCCGCAAGCGTGGGTTGGACGCTTCGCCCGCAGCCTGATCCGCCTGGCGGGAAAATACAGGGTCACGCTTGCCGGAGGAGATACGGCGGAATCGCCAAATGGGATTCTCGCCGACATCATCGTGATCGGCACGGTTAGTAAGGGCAAAGCTGTTTTGCGCTCGGGGGCGCGGCCGGGAGATCGCATCTACGTGAGTGGCGAGTTGGGCGGGTCAGCGGCGGCGATCGAGCAGATGCGGGCGCAACCCGGAGTGAAGCTGCAACCACGAGATTATCCTCGGCATTTCTACCCCGAGCCGCGGATCGAGTTGGGTCGAGTGCTCCGCGAGAAGGGTCTGGCATCAGCGATGATTGACTTGAGCGACGGGCTTTCGACGGATCTCACCCACATCTGCGAAGAGAGCGGCGTGGGGGCGGAAGTGGATGCAGAGCGCATTCCGCGCGCGCGGGTTGGAAAGCCGTCGCACGACGTCGACCTCGATCTCGCCATTCACGGCGGCGAGGACTACGAACTTTTGTTCACCGCACCGGCGGGCAAACGCGTTCCGCCACAGATTGTGGGAGTAGCCTTGACTTGCATCGGCCGCATCACGCGCGGGCGGAAGATTATTCTGCGCAATGCGAAAGGCGTGGGCTATGAGTTGGTCGCACGCGGATGGGAACACTTTCGGTAGCCAGCAAAGCAGCGCGGCCGTTCCTTCAACTTCGCGAACATTCCCACCCTTCGACAGGCTCAGGGCAAGCTTTCTCGCGCTAAGAACGCGCGCGAGAAACGGGGCACCCACGACCGTTTTGCGGGCGAGGTTCCATTACCTTCGTCACTACTCTGTCTCTACCCGCTCAAAGAAAACCGGACTAGAGTAGGACCATGTCGTCCAGAAAATTTCTGCTCCCAGTGTTCGCGGCGTTCATTATCGCAGCTGGCGCATCCGCGCAAAGCAAGAAGGAACCGCCTCCGCCGCCGGCGCATGCCAAGGCTCCTTCGCCAGCGGTGACGAACGAATTTATTCACCAGCAATTCGGCGAGAATTGTTCGTTAATCGCAGGGCCGCCCCAGTTCGTTGCCGATCTTGATGATGACGGCGTAGAGGACCTGGTGGTCGCGGCCAAGTGCAAGAATCCCATGGCGGACAAAGACGAATACAGCTTTGTAGTCGCCGATCCGTATGACAGCTTCCTCGGCTTCAGTGACGTCAAAGTGACGTCGACGTTCGCCTCCGATGAACCGGAGCGCCGCGGGTTGAGTCTGCTGATTATTCACGGCGAGGAGAAGGATGCCTGGCGCGCGGAGAAGCCGAAGGCGAAATATCTGCTGATCAACCTTCCCTTCAAAACCCTTGCTGTGAAGCGACTGGCCCTGAAGAAAAAGACGATCCTCGGCATTTACATGGAAGAGCACGGCGAGGGAGAAGATACGTCGTCGGTCGTGTACTGGGATGGGAAGAAATACAAGTATCAGCAGCTGGGGTCGACGCTGGAATAATTCAGAAGCAAGAAGAAGCTACCAAGAAATTTCGGCTGCACGGCATTCCGCACGCCGCAACCGAAAACCTCCCGATTCGCATCAACGAACCTTTGACTCGTATCAAAGGTCCTTCGATTCGTATCAGGGTATGCCTTCAGGCATACCGCAACCGAGCCCAATCAACAACGCCTTCAGGCACTGCGGCGGCGCCTGAAGGCGTAATTCTCTGATCGCGATAACGGCATCGCTGAAGCGATGCCCTGATACGAATCGTCATTTGGCGACGTAGGAAAATTCGCTCGTCCCCACTCTGCGCACGTTCTCTTCCGCAAATTCGCATACGCGATCGAGCGCGCTCTGCAGTTCCCCCGTATAACTCTCGACTTCCTCGTCACTGGCGTCCGCCGGTACGGGGATCAGCTTGCCGAAGCGCAGCAGCACGCGCGAGAACGGCATTGGAATCATCAGGCGGTCCCAGCTATTAAGCACCCAGGCCTTGTCAACCGCCGCGTGGAACATGGTCAAGGGCACACCTGACGAGCGCGCCAGCGCGACCGGGCCAGGCTTGACTTTGTGACGGGGACCGCGCGGGCCATCCAGAGTAAACGCGACGGTCCATCCGTCTGCGAGGGCCCGGCGCAGGCCGAGCAGCGCGCGAACGGCGTTGCGGCTGGACGACCCTTTTACAGCGACGAAGCCGAATTTGTGAATAATGCGACCCATATATTCGCCGTCGTAACTGTTGCTGCTCATCACCCGCACGCCCAGGTTCCTGCAGATGTACGTGGCGGGGATGAGGCACGAATGCCAGAAGGACCCGATCAGTGGGCGGTGCTCGAGCGTCGACTGCGCGCCATCTTCAAACGAGATCGAGACGCGTAGCGTTGGGCCGATGAGGCGAATGAACCAGTATCCGGCCCAGATGATGATGCGCAGGACGACACGCTGACGAAGCGTGAAGCGGCGGGCGCCGGAGGGAGGTTGCATTGCGGCGGGCGCTTCGGGGGTGCTGACTGAGGGCACGAGGACATTGTAATGGCACAGGGTCCCGTCAAAGTCGAGCGCTTCGCTCTCAACCACGTCCATTTTCAGGAATACCGTGGACTCAACCAAAATGTCATCCCGAGCAAAGCGAGGGATCTAGGTCCTTGCTCGCACCACCGTGCTGCCAGCAAACCCCTAGATCCCTCGCTATGCTCGGGATGACAGATTGATCTGAGATACGGCAACTGTAAAGCTTGGCTATCAGTTTTCGAGGTAGGAATCGATCCAGCGCTTGACTTTCTGGCGGCGATCGTCGGCGGCGTCGAAGCGGACACCGAACGACTTGGGTTTGCGCCAGCTCACAACACCGCGCACGTTGACCCGGGGCAGCGTCATCAACGAGAACGACAGTTCGACCGGCACGCCGATCGAGAAGTCTTCCGGGCTCTTGACCGACATGCCTCCGGAACTCATTTCGATGCTGGCAGCCGAAACGCGGCGTCCGTCGCCTACGACGGCAACTTCGGTCATGACCGGGATGCGAACGTAGCGGCGAAATTCGTGAAGTACCAGCAGGCGCGTGGCACGGATCAGCTTCAGCGTTGTCGGCCGTTCCAGCGGTTCCTGGAACATGGCGTTGATGCCGTATTTCGAATATCGCATGGCTTCCTGCGCGTTGCCTCCAACGCCATAGAGGATGCAACGGCTGTTGGAGGGCGAAGTGCGAGCCGCTTCCATCAGGGTATCCGCGCCATCGCCTAGACCGAGCACGCAAGCTTCAAACTTCTCCTTGCGCAGACGCTCGGCGGCATCGGACGAAATGACCACGGTCTCTATGGCAAACTGGCGGAAGCATTCCGCGAGTAAAACACGATGCCCGTCGTCCAGCCCAACCAGGGCGGTGCGGGCGGCGGCTTTGCGGGTGAAGGGGGCGAAGGACAGAGTCGAGGTGGCGGCGGCGAAAGAGTTGTCCATGTTTCCGGGGAAGACTCCACTTTCCGAGATCCATTCTCTCGCCAAGAGAGCGACCCGCAAAGTCACTTAGGACCAAGCGCGAGGAGTGTTCCAAGGGCCATGGCTTGACTCAGGGACACGCGAGAAAGGACATTACGTGGCGAACGGGCGTGAGATTAGGGGGCTCGGCGTGAAGAGGTTCTGAGCAAGTGGAATTAGTGACTGCGGCCCGATACTACTGGGCCGCCTGGACGGGCGAAGGCGCCCGTCCCCACACGAACTGTGCCACCCGGGATTGCTTCTACTCATGCCAGCGGCGGAACAGCAGGGCACCGTTGGTGCCGCCGAAGCCGAACGAGTTCGACATGGCGTATTCGAGTTCGGCTTTGCGGGAGTGGTTGGGGACCAGGTCCATGCCGGCGGTGTCGGGGTCAGGATTGTCCAGATTGATGGTGGGAGGCAAGATCTGGTTCTGCAAGGCGAGCACGGTGATGCCGGCTTCGAGGCCTCCAGCGCCGCCGAGCAGGTGTCCGGTCATCGACTTGGTGGAGCTCACGGCGAGTTTGTGGTCGCCAAAGAAGTTGCGGATGGCGTGGGCTTCGAGCGTGTCTCCGATGGGTGTGGATGTGCCGTGGGCGTTGACGTATCCGACAACGTTGGGTGTGACTCCGGCGTCGCGCACGGCGTTGCGCATCACGCGGAATCCGCCTGCGTGCTCTGGCGCCGGTTGGGTCATGTGGTAGGCGTCGCCCGACATCCCGTAGCCGGCGACCTCGGCGAGAATGGGAGCGCCGCGCTTGCGGGCAAATTCCAACTCTTCCAGGATCATGATGCCCGCGCCTTCTCCGATCACGAAACCGTCACGATCTTTGTCCCAGGGGCGGCTGGCTTTTTCGGGCGCATCGTTGCGGGTGGAGAGAGCGCGCATGGCGGCGAATCCGCCGACTCCCATGGGAGTGATGGCGGCCTCGGTGCCGCCGGCAATCATGACGTCGGCGTCATTGTGCTGAATGATGCGAAACGAATCGCCGATGGAGTGTGCGCTGGTGGTGCAGGCGGTGGCAGTGGCCTCGTTCGGCCCCTTGGCGCCGTAGCGCATGGAGACTTGTCCAGCGGCGAGATTCACAATGGCAGCCGGAATGAAAAACGGCGAGATCTTGCGCGGGCCGCCATTCAGCAGTTCGAGGTGCTCGCGCTCGATGATGTCGAATCCGCCGATGCCGGAGCCGATGTGAACGCCGACCCGTTCGTCGTTTTCGGGCGTGATCTTCAGGTCCGACATTTTCATGGCTTCATCCGACGCGGCAATGGCGAGGTGGATGAAGCGGCCCATCTTCTTCAGTTCTTTCTTCTCGATGTAATTGAGCGGGTCGAAGTTGCGGACCTCGGCGGCGATCTGGCAGGCGAAGTTGGTGGCATCGAAACCGGTGATGCGTCCGACGCCGCTCTTGCCGGCGAGCACGCCCTTCCAGACTTCGTCGGTGGAATTGCCGACGCCGCAGATGAGGCCAAGCCCCGTGACTACGACCCTGCGTCCCAAACTACTTGCCCGCCTTGGCGTGCTTGCCGATGTAATCCACGGCGTCCTGCACGGTGCGGATCTTCTCGGCGTCCTCGTCGGGGATCTCGATGTCGAAGGCCTCCTCGAAAGCCATCACCAGTTCGACGGTGTCCAGTGAATCGGCACCCAGGTCGTCGACAAACGACGCGCTGGCGGTGACTTCGCCCTCATCGACTCCCAACTGCTCCACAATAATCTGTTTTACCTTCTCGTCTACGGCTGCCATGTGTCTCCTCGTTGTGCCTAATTAGATTTGAATTCGGTGGTTCGGTTACGCATTCGCAGTTTTTGTCGGTGCCGGCTCGGAACCGAGCCCTCGACGTCTATGCACGTCTCACTCCGCACGTCTGCGCACTGCAACTAAAAGAAAAAAGGCGAGTGTGTAGTGTAATGGTCCGGGTGAATGAGTGTAAAGGAAGGGCAGTCCCGCTTCCGGCAACGTCTTGGTCGCCTTGCGATTGCACTCATGAATCCTAACGGCTTGCTGTTGACGGGGTCAAACGGCAGGCGCGTTATGATTAGGACACTGGCGAGAATCAAGGAGAATTTGAGAATCCTATGCGTGCCGTCGTGCAACGCGTGAGCCGCGCCAGAGTCACGGTTAACGAATGGGTGAGCGGCGAAATCGGGCTCGGACTGCTGGTCCTGCTGGGTGTAGGGCATGGCGACACGGAAGCCGATGCCATTTATCTGGCGGAGAAGATCGCGGGCCTGCGAGTTTTTGAGGACGAGGATGGCAAGATGAACCGCAGCGTGCAGAACGTCGGCGCCAGCGTGCTGGCGGTTTCGCAGTTCACGCTGTATGGCGATGTGCGGCGGGGGAAGCGCCCGTCATTCGACGGCGCGGCGCCGCCGGAGCAGGCGCGGCGGTTGTATGAGGTTTTCGTGGAGCGCGTTCAGGGGATGGGGCTGCGCTGCGAGACTGGGCGCTTTCAGGAAATGATGCAGGTGGAACTGGTGAATGAGGGACCGGTGACCATTCTGCTGGATTCGGGTAAGGGTTTTTAAAACGTAATCATGGCTCGTCTGAATTGTCTCTTCTTGTTCCTGATATTTCTCTGCGTGGCTTCGCTGATGGCCTCGGCGCCGGCTGCGGTGCGCATCGATACATACCAGGTGGTCCACGTTTATCCCCATGATGCGCGGGCTTTCACGCAAGGGCTGGTTTTCGTAGATGGACATTTGTATGAGAGTACGGGCGAGAACGGGGAGTCGTCGATCCGACTTGTCGACTTGCAGACGGGAAAGGTTCTGCAGAAGCACGACTTGCCGGCCGAGTATTTCGGCGAAGGGCTGACCGACAGCGGTAGCAATCTGATTCAGCTGACGTGGAAGGCGCACAAGGGATTCGTGTATGACCGCTTCAGCTTTTCGTTGCTGAGCACGTTCAACTACGCAGGAGAGGGTTGGGGGCTCGCGCACGATGAGACGCAGCTGATCATGAGCGATGGGAGCCCGACACTGAGATTCCTTGATCCGAAGACGTTTCGCGTGACGCGGCGATTGCATGTGTCGGACGAGAACGGTCAGGCGGTCGAGCAACTGAATGAACTGGAATATGTGCACGGAGAGATTTACGCCAACGTCTGGCATAGCAACATGATTGCGCGCGTCTCTCCGCGAACCGGGAGGGTCCTGGGATGGATCGATCTCAGCGGGATCATCGAACGGCGCGAGTTGGCGAACGGGGAGGCGGTATTGAACGGGATTGCGTACGATGCGGCGGGCGACCGGTTGTTCGTGACGGGAAAGCTTTGGCCGAAATTGTTTGAGATTCGCGTCGTGGCGCGGCACCGGGGCTATAAAGCCCCCTTTCAAGTCGGACGATTTACGCGGTGCTGAAGCGCCGCCCTTCCACAAATCATCGAGCTTGCAGAATCGCATCCGCGATCTTCGCGGCGTCCACGGCGGGCTTCACATCGTGGGTGCGGATAATGTGGGCACCTTTCAGAATGAGGGCAACCTGCGTCGCAAGGGTTCCGTAGAGGCGCGCTTCGGCCGGGGCATCTTTGCCATCGCGCGCCAGGGTGCGGCCAATGAAGGATTTGCGCGAAGCCCCGGCCAGTAGGGGGAATCCTGCCGGTTGCAGGTCGCTGAAACGGCTGATTAGGGGATAGTTCTCTTCAAAACTCTTGCCGAAGCCGAGGCCGGGATCGAGCACGATGCGCTCGCGGCGAACACCTGCGAGGACGGCCTTCTCCGCCCAGTCTTTCAATTCGCGTTTCACCAGCAAGACGATATCGCCGGGCGGCGGCAGCGTGCGCCACTCCTCGGGACGTCCGCGCATGTGCATCAGGACCGCGCCGCATTTGAGATCGGCGACGGTCTTGGCCATCTGTTTGTCCCAGCGGAAGCCGCTGACGTCGTTCACAATCTCAGCGCCGGCGCCTATGGCGGCGCGGGCCACGCTGGCTTTGTAGGTGTCGACGGAGAGAAACGCCGCGGGAACCTTTTTCTTCAGTTCAGCGATGACGGGGAGGACGCGCCTAAGTTCTTCTTCCGCGCTCACTGCAGGAGCGCCGTTTGCGAGTTTCGCACGCTGCGTCTCATCTGCAGGCTGGGGCGGGTTGGGGCTGACTCTGGCACCAGGGCGCGTCGATTCACCGCCGACGTCGATGATATCGGCGCCTTCTTCGAGCAGGCGCTGTGCTTGGGCGATGGCCTGATCGCGGTCGAGGAACTGGCCACCATCGGAAAAAGAGTCGGGGGTGACGTTTACGACGCCCATGATCAGGGTGCGCTTGCCGAGTTCGAGCGCGCGCGTACCGAGACTCCATTCGAAGACGGACCGCATGGCGACTGATTCTAAATGAGGAGTTAGGGCCAGGGGTCCAATAGGGCGGCTTTCGAACTGCTGGGGCCTTCTGCTACCGGCGTCTCACAGCAGACTGGCGATGGCGCATCGCACGAAAAGCGGCGGGGCCGGTGCCCGTGGGAGGCTTCCGGGAGCCCTCCAGCAATTCTTTGAGGACGACGGCGTTGTTGTGTGTTTCGTTCTTGGAAGCGAAGAGGAGGGTCAGGCGCTTTCGCTTGTGTGCCAGCACGTAGAGGCGTCGCAGCGCGCCTTCGGCTTCGGGATGGGCGAGTTCCTTCAAATATTTTCTGCGAAAAATCTGCCACTGGTT
Source organism: uncultured Acidobacteriaceae bacterium (assembly GCA_963768265.1). GTDB lineage: Bacteria > Acidobacteriota > Terriglobia > Terriglobales > Acidobacteriaceae > Sulfotelmatobacter. The sequence continues at coordinate 39,316 of CAVYHM010000033.1, read as the reverse complement.
GGGACGGGCATGATACCAGCGGCGCAGCTCGTCGGAGGGAGAGAGTTCGCGTAGCCATTCGTTGAGGGCGGCGCGCTCTTTCGTGAGGCCGCGGGGCCAAAGGCGGTCGACGAGCACGCGCTCGCCATCGGCACGAGATGGCGGTTCGTACACGCGTTTGACCGACACCGGCATAGGCGGCGCTTGCTCTATTATTGTAAAGCGGTTTGGGGCTGGCCATCTCGGGTGGTTGTTGATAGTTCGTTCGCGGAGGAAGACAGCTTGATAAAGCAGGGGAAGAGTCGTAGCCGTGGTGACTGGACGTTGGCCGCAGCGCTGGTCGCCTTGCTGGCGGTGACTGCGATGTCTGGTTGCGACGTGGAGCGGCGCAAGTCGGACGAGGAGCTCGGCCTAAGCCCGCAGCAGGCGGCAGGGCGCAAGATTTACGATTCCAGTTGCGCGCGATGCCATGAGCCATATTCCCGGCATGGCAAGAAGGGACCGGGGCTGAAGGGAATTTTTCAGAATAAATATCTCTCGTTGAGCGGGCTGCCGGCGAACGACGAACGGGTCAGCGACATCATTCGCGTGGGGCGCAATGAAATGCCCGGGTTTAGCCAGACCCTGAACGCGCAGGACGTGCAGGATCTTCTGGCGTACTTGCACACGTTGTAAAGGCGGGCCAAAGAACTTCCCCACTTCTCGCAAAAGGCGCGAGAAATGGGGCACCCACCCCAGATTAAGAATGCAGGTATGAAAACTTCGACGAAGTCAGAGCTGTATCGCGAACTTCCTTCCGTCGATGAATTATTGCGGACGCCCGGCGTTGCGGCGCTGGTGGCGGAGCACGGCTCAGCGGCGGTCACGGACGCGGCGCGAGCGGCGCTGGCTCGCTTGCGCAACGAAATCGCCTCTGGCCTGCTGGATGCGGCCGCGTTGCAACTGGCGCTGGGCGGGCTGTGCCGCGCAATCGAAGTGCGGCTCCGGCAGGAATTGGGGCACTCGCTGCGCGTTGTCATCAATGCCACCGGAGTGATTCTGCATACCAATCTGGGGCGGGCGCCGCTCGCGCAGGCGGCCATCGAGCACATTCGCGAGACGGCAGGGCGGTACTCCAACCTTGAGTATGACGTTGAAGCGGGCACGCGCGGCAAGCGGGATGTGCACGTGGAGAGGCTGTTTCGGCAACTGCTGAGCGGCGCGGGGTTTGCCGAAGGTTCCGCCGGGCTTCGCCCTGGCGGGACGGGCGAGGCGCCCGTCGCCACATCACTCTCGACGATCGTTGTGAACAACAATGCCGCGGCGGTTCTGCTGGCGCTTAACACGCTGGCCGAGGGCGGCGAAGTGATCGTTTCGCGGGGCGAACTGGTCGAGATTGGCGGATCGTTTCGCATTCCGGATGTAATGGCGAAGTCGGGCGCGATTCTGCGCGAAGTCGGAACCACGAATCGCACCCGCGTTGCCGACTATGAGAAAGTTATCAATGAGAGCACGCGGCTGCTGTTGCGCGTGCACCGGTCCAATTTTGAGATCAGCGGGTTCACCGAGCAGCCTTCGATCGCGGAGTTGCGCGAACTGGCCCACCGGCGCTGCTTGCCGCTGATGGAGGACCTGGGGAGTGGCGCGCTCGTCGATCTGGAAAGCTTCGGAATCCGGGGCGAGGCCAGCGTGCTTGATAGCCTTCATGCGGGCGTGGACCTCGTGACTTACAGCGGCGACAAGCTGCTGGGTGGACCGCAGGCGGGACTCATCAGCGGACGCGCGGATCTGGTGGCGCGTTTGCGTTCGAATTCTCTGTTTCGTGCGCTGCGGGTCGACAAGCTGACGTACGCGGCGCTGGAGGCGACGCTGCTCGCCTATGTGCAGCGCGACCACGACGCCATTCCGACGTCGAAAATGATGGGCCTGGCGAAGGAGGAGGTTGGCAAGCGGGCCGAGGCTCTGGCCGCGCAGTCGCGGTCGTCAAAATTGCTGATTGAAGTCATTGATGGAGAGTCGGTGATTGGCGGAGGCGCCGCTCCCACCACGGTTTTGCCGACTCGGCTCCTGGCCCTGAATTGCGCCGGTTTGAGTGCTGATGAGTTGGCTGTTCGCCTGCGCGGGTGCGACCCGCCGATCATTGCGCGTGTGGAGGAAGGGCGCGTGCTGCTGGACTTGCGGACGGTGTTCACGGAGCAAGATGGCTTGATTGCAGCTTCTCTCGCCGGAATCGCGCCTTAGCCTTGCCGCATCGAAAGCATGTTGGCCGTCCTCTACACGATCGGACACTCGACCCGCACCATCGACGATCTGATTGCGGCGTTGCGGGCACATCATATTCAGACCCTGGTTGATATCCGCGCCTTCCCGATGTCGCGGCGGCTGCCACAGTTCAATCGGGAATCGCTGGACAAGACTTTGCCCGAAGCGGGGATTCGTTATCTGTGGATGAAGGCGCTAGGCGGATACCGCAAGAAGGCTGTTGATGAGTCGCCGAACATCGCGCTGCGCAACCAGAGCTTCCGCAACTATGCCGATTACATGCTGACCGCGGAGTTCGAGCGGGGGATAGCCGAACTCGTGGCTCTGGCGGAACACTCTCGCACGACCTACATGTGCGCCGAGCGCGTGTATTTCCGTTGCCACCGCATGCTGGTGTCGGATTGGCTGGTGGCGCACGGGCACGACGTGCTGCACATTGATGACACGGGTCCGGTGAAGGAGCATCGAATGACCGCCGAGGCGCGGATGATGGACGGGCGCATGATCTATCGCGGCGATCGGTTGCTGTAAGATGCGGGGACGAGGCGACTTCTGAACCATGATTGTTGGCACGGGCATCGACATCGCCGAAGTTCCCCGCATCGGTCAGGCGATCGAGCGGTTCGGGGAGCGTTTTCTGCAGCGCATTTTTACCGCGGGAGAAATTCGATACTGCGATTCGAAGGCGAATCGCGTCGAGCGCTACGCGGCGCGGTTTGCTGCCAAAGAAGCGGCGATGAAGGCGCTGGGCACCGGCTGGAATCACGGTGTGCGCTGGCGCGATTGCGAGGTAGTGCGCGCGCCGGGCGGGCGGCCGACCATGACTTTCCACGGGAAGGCGGGGGAGTTCGCGGCCAAGATGGGCGTGAAGAACATCGCACTGTCTCTCACGCATACCGCTGAGCAGGCGATCGCGCAGTTGATTCTGGAGAGCTAGACTTTCCTTGGTAGCGAGAGTAAAGCAGTCGAGCTTCGCTCGACATGACCGGGTCGAAGACCCGGTCCCACACATTTCGGCATGCTATAATTCTTTATTCTCAGTCGCTTAGAGCACGGAGGACGGTATCGACAAGCGTTTTATCCGCACAAACGATCGCATTCGGGCGCGCGAGATTCGCGTCATTGACGACGAAGGCGGGCAGTTGGGTATCATGCCGCCTTACGAAGCGCTCAAGAAAGCCCGCGAGAAAAATCTGGATCTGGTTGAGATTTCGCCCACCGCGCAGCCTCCCGTGTGCCGCATCATGGACTACGGGAAGTATCTCTACCAGCAGGAAAAGAAAGAGCGCGAGGCAAAGAAGCATCAGAAGACGATCACCGTAAAAGAGGTCAAGTTCCGCATCAATGTAGACGACCACGATTACGAGACCAAGAAGAATCACGTGCTGCGTTTTCTTGATGAGGGCGACAAGGTCAAGGCAACGATTTTCTTTCGCGGACGCGAAATGACCCGCACCAGCCTGGGCCGGCAGATTCTGGAGCGGCTGATCAAGGACGTGGAAGCGCACAGCATTGTGGAGTTCCGTCCGCGGCAGGAAGGCAATACGCTGCACGCGATTCTGGCGCCGAAAAAAGTCGAGGCGCCGAAGAAGGCGGAAAAGCCAAAGCCCTCTGCCCCGAGCGCGGCCAGTCAAAGCGCGCCACCGGCGCAGGTGGCCAAGCCCGCGTCGTAAGGAAAGCAGATTCCCTTCGACTTCCCTCAGGGCAGGCTCTCGGTGCGCTCGGAGTGACAAGTTGGAGTTGTAACGATAACTCTCGCCTGAGCGGTCATCTGACATCCTGCGAGAATGAACGGAAACTACAGCTGGAGGCTGAAAGCTGGCGGCTGTTTTGAGGACTTTATGCCAAAACTGAAAACACACAAGGGCGCTGCCAAGCGCTTCAAGAAGACTGGGACTGGGAAGGTGAAGCGGGGGCACGCGAAGCTGCGTCACATCCTGACATCAAAAGATACGAAACAGAAACGTAAACTGCGCCACGGGGCGCTGGTGAGCGATGGTGATCTCGCCAAGGTCCTGCGGATGATTCCGTACCAGTAAGGGGAATAGTTGATTTCAGATTTGAGGTTGCAGATTTTAGATTGGCCCCCTGCGGTTTTCAATCTGCGAAAAAAGCTGAAATCTTCAGTTGCTCCGGGTGTGTGAAGAGGTCAGTGATCGTCATCCTGGCGAATCGTCCTTACCTCCAGCCGCCGTAAACAGAAAGTAAAAAGGAGAAAAGTAATGCCTCGTGTAAAACGCGGGACCAAGCGTCGCGCCAAACGCAAAAAGATACTCGAACGCGCGAGCGGATATTTCCTCACAAAATCGAAGCTGTACCGCTCGGCCAAAGAGGCGGTGGAGCGTGGACTGAAGTTCGCCTACTCCGGACGCAAGCAGCGCAAGCGACAATACCGCTCGCTGTGGATCGTGCGCATCGGCGCCGCCGCCAAGCTGAACGGGATGAGCTATAACCAGTTCATCCACGGGCTGAAGTTGGCGGGAGTCGAACTGGACCGCAAGATTCTGGCGGACCTGGCGGTGAAGGATCCGGCGGGCTTTGCCAGCCTGGCGACGCAGGCGAAGTCGGCGCTCGCCTAGCCGTCAGGATTAGTCCATGAGCATATACGGGAAGGGCTCGGCCTCAGCCGTGTCGTCCGGCTTCTTAACCTACTCCTTGTCATTCTGAGCGAAGCTAAGAACCTGTGCAGTCCGCCGGGAGTGATAGGTCCTTCGCGCCAAGAGCGCGCTCAGGATGACAAAGCACATTTGAGGAAGCAGCGTCAGCAACTCGTGGCATACACCGTTCCCAAGCTAACCGACTATTCGGCGGCAGCGCTGGAAAAGGCTGCGGATGAGTGCACGGCTGCGTGCACGGCAGAGGCAACCGAGGTTCGCAGCGACACGGATCTTAAAGCGTTTCGCGATCGCTGGCTCGCGCGCAAAAGCGGCATTCTGACGCAGATCAACGACCTTTGGCTGAAGGCTGCGCCGAAAGAAGCGAAGAGGGACGCCGGCCGCTGCGTGAACGAGATCAAGGCGTCGGTTGAGGCAACGCTCGAGAAGGCGGAGGATCTTCTACTTGAGTTGTCGACAGGAACTCCGCTTGCAACCGGCGCCGTCGACATCACGCTGCCCGGCGTGCGGCGTCCCATCGGGGCCGAGCATCCCGTTATCCGTACGATGCATGAAATCGTCGGCGTCTTTCAGAAGCTGGGGTACTCCGTCGCAGAGGGGCCCGTGGTCGAGACGGATTACTACAACTTCGAGGCGCTGAATTTTCCACCGAATCATCCCGCTCGCGATACGCAGGACACGCTGTTCATCGCGGGGCAACAGTCGAAGCCGCAGCGTGAGCGGTTGCTGCTGCGCACGCATACGTCTCCGGTGCAGATTCGAACGATGGAGAAGATGCGCCCGCCGATCCGCATCGTCATTCCCGGGACGGTGCACCGCAACGATCCTCCGGACGCGAGCCACTCGCCGATGTTCCATCAGATCGAAGGGCTTGCGGTCGATACCAACATTACTTTCGGCGATTTGAAAGGGACACTCGATCACGCCATGAAGGCGCTTTTCGGGTCGTCGGTGAAGACGCATTTCCGGCCGTCGTTTTTTCCGTTTACCGAGCCGAGCGCGGAGCTTTACGTCACCTGCTTCATCTGCGGAGGGAGCGGCCGGCGTGGAACGGAGCCGTGCCGCCCGTGCAAGCAAACGGGATGGATCGAGGTGCTCGGATGCGGCATGGTTGATCCCAATGTGTTTGAGTTCGTGAAGGACAACGGATATGACCCGAAGAAGGTTTCGGGATTTGCGTTTGGCATGGGCGTGGACAGGCTGGCCCTGCTGAAGTATGGCGTGGATGATCTTCAGTACTTTTTTCAGGGGGATGTGAGGTTCTTGCAGCAGTTTGGGTAGCTCTCTCCTCGTCTGCGCTCCTTATCATTCCGAGGAGCGGAGCGAGGAGGAATCTCGGTTTCTGCCGACGTCGGCGACAACCCAGATCCCTCGCGATGCTCGGGATGACATGCGTGATTGTTGACGATGAAACTTTCTACACAATGGATTCGCGATTTTGTCGATCTCACGGTCAATGATCGCCGTCTTGCTGAAGACTTGACTAATGTTGGGATTTCGGTCGAGGGCATCAGCGGGAGCGGCGGTGATACCGTGTTTGAGATGGAGATTGGGACGAATCGGCCCGACGCGATGAACCATTACGGAGTCTCGCGGGAAGCGGCGGCGATCTATGACTTGCCGCTAAAGCCGATTGCGCCCAGGCTGCCGTCAGCGGCTAAAGCCGGTTCTTCTCAGGCACCCCGCAACGCGGCCCTGAAGAGCCGCTCTTCCACGGCGACGGACCAAGCTTTCCCCATCACCGTCGAAGAACCGCAGCTTTGCCCTCGCTTCTCGGCGCGCGTGATACGCGAGACACGCATCACTGTGTCGCCCGAAATGATCGCGCACCGGCTGCAACTGCTCGATCAGCGGCCAATTTCGAACGCCGTCGACGCTACCAACTACGTTCTGTGGCAAATCGGTAAGCCTACGCACGTCTTCGACATGGACCTGCTTGAGGGTGGCCGGATCATTGTGCGGAAGGCTCGCGACGGCGAGACGCTGAAGACGCTGGATGGCGTTGAGCGCAAGCTGACTTCCGAAGACCTCGTGGTCTGTGACGCGAAGAAGCCTGTCGGTCTGGCGGGCGTGATGGGCGGCTACGACACGATGATCACCGAAAAGACGAAAAATATCGTGATTGAGTCGGCGTGGTGGGATCCAGGAACTGTGCGCAAGATGTCGCGGCGGCACGGGCTGCACACCGATGCTTCGCACCGCTTTGAGCGCGGGGCGGATTTCGAATCCACTGTGTTGTCGTGCGATCTCGTAGCGCAAATGATTCTGGAGTCGGGCGGCGGCGAGGTGCTCGGCGATGTGGTCGACACGGTGTCGAAGAACATGGACCAGGCTCCGGTCGTGCTGCACATGGCTGAGGTGCAGCGCATTCTGGGCGGCAATCTCGACTCGGGACAGATTTTCCGGCTGCTGAAGAGGCTTGGCTTCGACCTGATCCCCAAAGGGCAGGAGGACACGCAGTTTCAGGTGCGCATCCCAAGCTGGCGGCTCGACGTGGAGCGCGAGATCGACGTGATCGAGGAGATCGCACGGTTACACGGCTACGACAAGTTTGAGAATACTCTGCCCGCCTATAGCGGTGCAGTAGTCGAGTTGCCTCACGCGCCAATGGATGCGGCTTTCCGGCGGCGGGCGCTGGCGCTCGGATACAACGAGGCAGTTTCGCTGACTTTTATTTCGCATGCCGATGCTGAGAAATTTTCTTCCTCTTCAGCGGAAATCAAAGTGCTGGAACTGGAGAATCCGCTGAGCGAAGAAGCGTCGGTGATGCGCACCTCGCTGGTGCCGGGGATGCTCGACATGCTTGCGTGGAATTTGAATCGCGACGTGTCCGATGCACGGTTGTTTGAAATCGGCAGCGTGTATGAGTTATCGGGCGGGGAGCGCGTCGAACCAAAGCGTGGGTGCCTGGGTGCCACGGTGACTGCGGTGAGAAATTCGTTGCAGGCGAGCGGCGGGGTGGATGTGAGCAAGGGTGACCATGCGGCCGCCGCGGAGGCGTTTCGCGGGTTCAAGGGCGACGTGGAGAATCTGCTGGCGGCATTTGCGGGGGAATCGACCTACGATCGGCAAACTTCGGATTATTTTCATCCGGGACGGTCCGCGCGGGCGCAAGTAAACGGCTCAGTGGTGGCGCAGTTTGGGCAGATTCACCCGGAGGTGGCAGCGGCGCGTAAGTTCCGGCAAGACGTTTTCCTGGCAGAGTTTGAACTTGAGCAGTTGTATAAGAACGGCCTGCGGCCGGTGCGGTTTTCGCCGCCCGGGAAGTATCCCGCGGTGGAACGGGATTTTTCGTTTGTGTTTGCCGATGCGGTATCGTTCGAGGAAATGCAGCAGGCGGTAGCCGCGGCCGGGTTGGCCGAACTGCGGGAGTTCGGTCCGGTGGAGATTTTCCGAGGCGGTGCGATTGGGCCGGGGAAATATTCGATCCTGCTGAGGGTCCGGTTTCAGTCCGCCGACCGGACACTTCGCGAGGATGAGGTGGCGCAGTGGTCGGCGAAGATTGTTGCGGCTCTGACTGGACTCGGCGGAGTTCAGAGGGTCTAAGTCAAGAGCCCCACTTCTCGCGCGAAGAACGCGCGAGAAATGGGGCACCCCGGCAAAACCCGGTGTCCAGCCGAGACGTAGCAAGCTACGTCTCTACGAATGACAAGTCCGTCACTTCCCTCTTGCTTTTCGCCTTCCCTTCGCCAATAATTGCGCCATGGCGATCACACGCAGACAGCGGCAGGTATACGACTTCATCTCTCGATTCGTGGCGGAGCACGGATACTCCCCGTCGTTTGAAGAGATCGGTAAGGGGCTGGAGTTGTCTTCGCTCGCGACGGTGCACAAGCACGTCACGAATCTGGAGAAAAAGGGACTGCTGACGCGCGATTACAACCGCAGCCGGTCAATTGATTTACTGCCTCCCAAGGGACGGCTGAAGCAAGCCATGAGCGTCAACACTAGCTTGGTGCTGCCCTTGCTGGGCCGGATTGCAGCCGGGCAGCCGATCGAGGCGGTGGAGAATCCTGAGACTATTTCGCTGGCGGATTTCGTGCGATCGAAAGAAGTGTTTGTGCTGGAAGTGCGCGGTGAATCGATGCAGGACGAGCATATTGTCGATGGCGATTACGTGCTGGTGGAAAAGGCCAAGACTGCGCACAACGGCGACATCGTGGTGGCGCTGGTCGATTCCAGCGATGCGACCCTGAAGCGCTTTTACCGCGAGGGCGATAATATACGGCTGCAGCCTTCGAACGTAACGATGAAGCCGATCATCGTGCCGGCGGCGGCGGTGGATATCCAGGGGCGGGTGATTGGGGTTCTGCGGAAGTACTAGAAGTTCTCGGTTCTTACAAGCAAACGCCCGGGAATTCTCCCGGGCGTTCGATTTTGCTGACGATTCTGGAAATACTCAGCCGATGTGCTTGTTCAGAGCCTGGGCGATGGCTTCTTTGGGCTTGTAGCCAACCAACTGCTCAACCACCTGGCCGCCCTTGAAGACCAGCAAGGTCGGGATTCCGGTGACCCGGTAGCGCATTGGGGTGGCGCTGTTGGAGTCGACGTCCATCTTGCCGATCTTGATTTTGCCCTGATAGTCCTTCGCCAGTTCCTCGACGATGGGAGCGATGGCGCGGCAGGGGCCGCACCAGGTCGCCCAAAAGTCTACAAGCACGGGCTGTTCCGATTTCAAAACATCCTGGTCGAAGTTTGCATCCGTTACTTCGACGATTCCATTGCCTGCCATTTTCTTTCTCCTTAGTTGTGAAGCGTCGCGCTGTCGGCTGACGCTCCACGAGCGGCGTTGCCTCGCCTGACGATCTGTTTGAGTGCGTCCCGTGAGGGAATCCAACTCATTATTTTAGCACTGTGGTTTGATGCAGAAGTGTGTGCAAAGGTCGCAAAACGAGAATCCGGCCGGTCGGAGGCGGGGACCCCCTATTGCAGCGACTTGAGGAACGTAATCACTTGCCAGCGCTGGGGTTCGGGGAGGCGACTCCAAGAGGGCATGCCGTTTTTCTGGCTGCCGTTGGTGAGCAACCAAAATAACTCTCCTGGTGTGGCCTGCTTGATCCGGTCGGCGTGAAGGTTGGGGCGAAAGTGTTTGCCCTGGGTCTTGCCTTGAGCATCTTCCCCGTGGCATTCGGCGCAGTGCTCGGCGAAAATCTTGGCCCCGGCGGCAGGGGCGTCGGAATTGGCCGCAAACGGATTCGGGCGGAGGCGATCCTTCGCAGGAACTTTGCGCAGCCACTCGCCATCTCCGGCGGCGGCGAACGCGAATCCGACCAATGCCAGAAGAACGATAAGCACAGCGGAATGGCGCCGGGTCATCGTGGACTCCTAAGCTTCGAAAAGAATTGATCGATCTCGTACGAAAACATGAAGCGGAACAGAAATCCGTCGCTGTTTTGGTTCAGCCCGAAGTTGGGCGACAGGCGCACGGTTGGACCGCGGGGAAAATTCCAAGTGACGACCGGGCCAAGATAGTGAGACGTGTCGTGTAGGCCGAAGTTGTAGCGCTCTCCCAGGCCGCCGTACATTTCTGCTCCGAGGGAGAAGTTTTCACGGCAGAATTTGCAGGGCTTGGCGCTCGCTGCCAGGGCGAGCGCGCGGCTGGCACCGAGAGCATAGCCGAATTCCCACGGGCTGTTGTTGAGATTCTTTTCCGCGATAACGTTTTCGGAAACATTCCATCCTTTGAAGTTGCTGGAGAGGATGAGTTTGAGTTCGGCTTCGCGCTGCTTGTCGCTGCGGTTGTTGCGGGTCAGAAAGTCGGCGCGGCTGTCGTGACCCACGACTTCGAGCAGAGTCTTGTCGGCGCCGTTGATGTCTTCGAACTCGAAATAGAAGATGGGATTGATCCAATGTTCGCGCAGCAGGGGACGAACGCGGTTCTCCAGCCGAAAACCGGTGAACAGTGTGCTCTCGCGGGCGGTGGTTTGACCGTCGAGGTAGAGTTCGGTCGTCCACCAGGTCTTGACACCGTATTCGAATTCGATCGCGGTCGCCACAAAGGGGTTGCCACCCTTGGGGGCGCCAGTGACGCTCTTGGCGGCGATTTCGAGGTTGCCGGGCTCCTCCAGTTCCTGCGAATAGGTGATGAAGTAGTTTTCCTGGGCGTGGAGTTGCGGGACGAGGGCGAGCGTCGCAAGCCAGAAGAGTGCATACGCGGAAAGCGCCACTATTCGCCGAGAACTTCGTAGGGAACGAGGATTCATTAGTTGCAACTCAGTCGCATCTAGAGATAACATCAAAAGAATGCCGGATCGAGGGCACTTGTGTCCATGTCCGGAGGAAGATTTCGTCGCAATCCGATTGCGACCAGTTGCGACAGTTGAGGTTTCGAACGGATGCCACTCCCACAAACCGAAATGCCGGGCCGCTTGCAGGCCCACTTCGCGGAACGCGGAATTCGCATGACCCAGCAGCGGCGCGCCATCTTGCGCGTGATGGAGACGGCGAGCAAGCATCTGGATGCCAGCCAGATTCTGCGGAAGGCACAACGCCTTGATGCCACGGTCGACCGCAGCACCGTCTACCGTACGCTGCGGCTGTTGAAGCGGCAGGGCCTGATCGACGAACTCGACCTGATGCATATTAACGGCGAGGGGCATTATTACGAGCGCAAGCTGGGGCGGGATCACATTCACATGGCGTGCCTGCGCTGCGGCAAGATCACGGAGTTTGTCAGCGACGGATTTGAACGACTCAAGCAGCAAGTCGAGAAAGATTGCCGGTTCCGCGTCCTGCTTTCACGCCTGGAGATTGGCGGGTACTGCGCGGCCTGCCGCGGAGCGCAATAGGTCGCGAGGAAGACGATGATGACAGCGATGGCAGCCACGGAGATTCGATATCTGACCGGGAACGACGCTAGCGAGTACTGGAAACTTCGTCTGGAAGCGCTGGAGGGTGATCCGGAGGCATACAGCGCGTCGGCGCTGGAGCACCGGTCTCTGACCCTGGAGGAGGTGCGAAAGCGCCTGGGCTCCGAAGGCGGGGATCAGTTCGTAGTGGGTGCAGTGCAAGGAGGGCGGCTCATCGGTACGGCGGGGTTTTACCGCGAAAAGAATCTGAAGATCCGTCACAAGGGGCGCATCTGGGGCGTCTATGTGACGCCGACGCGAAGGGGAACTGGGGTCGGCAAGAGAATGTTGCAAACGATTCTGAAGCGCGCGGACGAAATGAACGGGCTCGAGCAGGTATTACTTTCAGTTGCAGCGACGCAGACGGCAGCGTTTCGCTTGTACTGTGCCATGGGATTTAAGCTGTTTGGCTGCGAGCCGCGAGCGTTGCGGATCGGGGACCGGTTTATCGATGAGCAGTACCTTGTGCTACGCCTGAAAAATGATGGCCCGGCCGAAAAGGCCGGTTTTTAAGGGCTAGAAAGAGAAAGCGCCCTCGACTTTTCAGTCCAGGACGCCTCGGCAGCCCTCCCCCAGAACTGCCGAACCACGAGATGGATAGTAGGGTCCGCCCCATTTTGTGTAAACGTCACTTTGGTAATGGATTAGCGCAGAGCTAAGGGATAAGCGCAGCGAAGTCCGAAACGGTTTATTGCTTTTGCCAAGTCTGACCTTGGTCGCTGGTGGTCCAGATTTCGCCGGTCGAAGTTGTAATTCTTCCGCGCTGAGCATCGGCAAACTCCAGGCCGACAATGTCGCCGGTCAGGGCGATGCCTGTGGATGAGGGAACAACCTGGGCCCACCGATTGCCGGCGTCGACGGAGTGGAAGAGCACGCCCTGGGACCCGCCCGCCCACACGTCCGTTCCGATTACAGCTACGGCACGAAACACCGGTGCCCCAGGAGGCGTCTTCGGTGCTTTCTTGTCTGCGTAATACTCTTTAGTGCGGGCCGTGTTGGCTGCCGCAAGGCCCTTCGCAGCAGAGAACGCGGCGGCCCCGGTCACATCGACATCTTGCCACGTCTTGCCCTGATCGAAGGAACGCTGCACGCTTCCCGCGGAATTGATGGCCCAGCGGGGTGTGAGGGCGACCAATTGAACGATGTCTCGACCGGTGGAATTCAGCGCCGGCTTGGCCTTGCCAACTTTGTCAACCTGAGTGGAGGCGTCCTTGTCGAATAACTGCTCAGGGGCCGGCTGGTTCTGAACCCGCACCTCATCATCCAGGCGGGTTCCGACCTGAGGTGCAGCGGCCTCGACGTTCAACGTTTCCGAGGCTGAAGGGACCCTCAGACTCGCAGACGCGCCCGCACTTTGCTGCTTCGCCAAGGGCGCCGCAGGTGTAAAGGCCTGCAGTCGATTGTCTGCGGTTTGTTGTTGCTGTTGCATCGGCATGTGGGGACCGTAAGCAACGGGGCCCCCGATTGCACCATGCACGGGACCTCGACTCTGCGGCTCGGAAGCCGTGGGCGGGGCGACGCGAGACATAAGCTTTGCTTCCGGCAGTTTGGCTGGCGCGGTTCCGGCCACCGGCGCAGCAGAGGGCGGAAGCACGTCCTGAGCCTTCTGCGGTTCGCTCGAAGGCGCGACATTCGGCAACGTCGACTGGACTCTCGCCGCAACGCTTTCCTGGCGAGGTTGCTGCGCGACCATCGTTCTCATTGCTGGCTTTGAATGCTGGTATTCGAGAACTCCAAACGATGCGATCACTACGAGTCCGGTGGCAGCAAATCCCCAACGAAGGGCAGGCCACGTCAGCCATCCGCCGCGCGCGGGGATGGTGACGGCTTGGGCCGCATCAACCTCAGGCAGGGCGAGAGCAACGATGTCGCGGCAGTCGCCACAGCGGGCAAGATGCTCGAGCACGAGTGCGCGCTCGCCGTCGGGCAGCGAGCGTTCGGCGAAGGCGGTCAACGCGTCCGCGTCGGGGTGATTGACGGCAGGCGGCGTGGCTTTCAGCCTTTCGCGCACGATTTGGGGGACATTTTGCATTTCAGCTTCTAATCCATCTTCAGATATTGCGTGGACCAAGTCACATTGTCCATCCCGCGGGAATTGTCATCCCGAGCGAAGCGAGGGATCTAGGTCCCTTCCTCCACCACCGGTGTCGCCGCTGCCAGCGACTCCCAGATCCCTCGCTTTGCTCGGGATGACAGGTCGCAATGGCGTTCGGCAACATCAGGTTCGGCCACATCTCATCCTGGACCCTCACGGGCTCGGGCCTCTACTCCCTTCTCAGAGAACGCAGGAGATGAAGAATCTTGCGCCAGACTTCTGCGAATATCCAGGTGCAGGTCGCGGACGTCCACTTCCAGGGCTTCTTCGGCCTGGCGGCGAGACATGCCCCGGCGTCCCAATCCGCCCAGAATCTGCTTCCGCAGGGCCTTAGCCAGCTTGTCGAGCTTGCGGCTGATGGTGGACTCGTGCACGCCCAGCATGCGGGCGATCTCTGCCAGGGTCCGGCCATCGAGATAATAGGCGCTCAAGACCATGCGATCTTCGGGGGAAAGCACCGCGAGCGCCTCGTCTGTGGCTTGTGCCAGGCGCGGGTCGGCGGGAGGAACCGGGTCGGGATCGGGGGCACGAAACTGGATGCCCTCTTCCGATTCCTCGTCGAGACTTACCAGGCGCTTGGTGCGGCGGTAGCGGTTGACGTATTCCTGCGCCAGGACCGTGCGCAGCCAGCCTTCGAGTGATCCGCGTCCGGTGTACGACGCGAGTTTGGAGACGCGCTGTCCCTCGCGAGTACTGGTGCCGTAGAGATCGGCGTAGAGAGTGTCGGCCAGTTCACGCGCCGCAGAATCCTCCCGGGCGATACGCAACGCGGACTGGTAGAGCTTTTCGCGGTAACGAGTCAGAAAAACTTCCCAAGCGGAATTGTGGCCGGCGGCGCAGGCACGAGCGAGCGCAAGTTCGTCGATGCGCAGGCTGAGAAAGAAGGTACGGACCTCGGTCTCAGAAGAGGCTTCGCTGATGTTTTTCGCGCCCACCTCGCAGAGGATCGCCGCCCATGATTCGCGCGTAAGGCCAATTTTGTCGCAGCCCGCCCGAGCATGGAACTCCGCCAGCAGATCGTTCACAACGGACTGCACGGCGGGAATTTGTTTTGTTGAATCCATGCGCGGCGCAAAAGCGCTGTTTCCGATGCTACCAAGTTCTTAGACGCTTGGAGTGTGAATTTTGGCCGCAAGATGCATCGGGATATTTCGTTCTTCGGACGAAGGCGAGTTGGGCGGCGCGCCCCGGCAGTTGACCCTGGTTTTGCGGGGGGAAGCGAAACCTGCGGTGCTGAATTGAAAGCCTGCAGGGGTGCGCCGTCCGGCAGGGGAGGGACGTTATGAGTCCGAAGATTTTTTTGGCGGCGGCGGTGCTCGTAATTGTGGCGGGAATGGTGGCGGTCGATCAGCGGCAAGCGCTCGCGGGAGAGATTGGCGGAGCATCCGGATACAAGGTCCTGGAGCCGATCCGGCACGGGAATCTGACCGTGTTCCCCGTGGTGACAGGGAAGAGTTATTCCACAGGCGAATTTCTAACGCTGGATGAAGGTCTGAGATCCGGCGATGTCGTGGTGACCGAAGCGGGGTCAGTGCAAGGGCTGGTGCGGAGGCATCCTGGGCCAGCGGTTCGATACGATGGCGCGCAGGTGAATCGGCTGGTGCTGGTCAACAATTCAAAGCGCCCGCTGTTGCTGCTGGCGGGTGAGATCGTCACCGGGGGCAAGCAGGACCGCGTGATTGGCAAGGACCGCATCATTCCGGCGGAGAGCGATCCCGTGGATCTGAGCGTGTTTTGCGTAGAGCCAGGGCGGTGGGTTGCGACCAGCGAACACTTTGGGGCGTCGGAGGCAATGTATGGTTCGGCTACTGGCGGTCCCAAGCCGCGTGTTCCCATGGCGATGATGGCGCAGCCGTCGGTTCGCGCCAAGGCGATGGGAGACAAGGATCAGGGCGAAGTGTGGGCGGAGGTGAGAAAGCAGAAGGACGCCGTAGTCAGCGGTGCGATGGCGGGCGTGCCAGCCGCACCAACTGAGGTGGAACGGACCGATTCCTACGCCAGGCTGATGGAGAATCAAGAGGTGAAACGGCAGGTCGACGCGGTGGCCAGGCCTATCGAAGAGAACTATCAAAGCCTGATCCGGCAACTGCGGGATCGCAACGCGGTTGGCGTCGTGGTTGCGGTGAACGGGCGCATCATCTGGGCCGATATCTTTGCCAGCACGGATCTGCTGCAGAAATACTGGCCCAAGCTGGTGCGCTCGTATGCATCCGAGGCGGTGGTAACGCGCGCGAAAGATGTTGATGTAAGTCTGAATCGGGCGCAAGCGTTCCTCGAAGACATGGAGGGTCGCCGGGAGACGATCGAGAGTGAGCCCGGAGTGTACCGGCACACGGAAGTGAATGGCGATGGATTCAAGGCCTTCGCGCTGACATCACTGTTGCCGAAGACCGGGTTCGAGGTGCATGTGGCTAAGATGGCGGAATGAAAAAAGTGGCTAGTGGTCAGTGCCTAGTGGTCAGCAGGTCTGTGCCTCCCCTAACACTGAGGACTGAAGGCTGACGTCTGACTGGCCCCGATCAATGTTCACTGGCCACTGTTATTTTCGTACCAACTGCGCCAGCCGGCAGAGTCATTCGGCAGGCGTTGGCCAGTGATGTCGGTTAACGCCTGGAACGCCCAGGCGTGAGTCTGGGCATCGAGCGACGGATCGTCGGTGTAATTCAGCAACTGTGGGATGGCGCTTAACCGCTGCTCACGGCTGAACATGCCAGACTGCGCGAGGGCGCAGGCGGCTTCCTCGCGGACTCGAGGAGAAGCGTCGTCGTGCATGGTTTTAAGAAGGAACGGGATCGTTTCGCTGGTGCCAACTAAGGCGAGGCCTTCGACCGCCCAGTGGCGTGAGTCTTCGTCGGAGTCTTTCAAGTGCGCCGTCAAAGCCTGCACCACTTGGGCGGTTTCGACTCCTCGATTGCCCATCAGGCCAAGGGCCCACAGCGCCCAGATTTTCTGCGCGTGATCGGGGGAATCGGCGGATTTCAGCAGATAGTCGAGACTGGCTGAGTTTTTCGACAGCCCATAAGCCGCCAGTTCCACCTCGATTCCAGATTCCCGCACGCGCAAATCGTTGGAGTTCAGCGCGGCGCTGGTCAATGTAGCCATCTGCGAATCCCATTTGAGTTTTCCCTGCCAGCCGTTGACCCGCGATGAAATCTGATCGACAGCACCGTCGGAACGGCCGACGGCAAGCTCGAGTAGCGCCTCGGCTTGTTTCTGCGGCTTCAGGTGGTCGAGTTGGCTGGAACTCGTCGCGGCAAGAGGCGCGGGTGAGACCGCCTCTCGGCGGAAAAGACGAGCGAACCGCGGCCACGCAGAGCGAGCATTGCCTATGCTTGTGGTCAGGATTGCGAGTAGCACCCCGATGGCAATAGAAGAAAGTAGAGCGAAGCGGCTAGCCGTCCGGGGACGCTGCCCCGTGCTCGTCCCATCAGCGGCAATGTCCGAGCCCGGGCCGAGCGCGCCGTAGTCCGGCGTTGGCTGTTGGCGCGGATCTACCATGGGCGCGGTTTTCGTTGGCCCGGCTGGTTCCGGCAGAGAGGGTTGAGGGACATCCATATAATCAGAAGTCTAGGTTCGCGCTCAAAATAGGGTAAAGTTACTTCGGTTTCGACCTGGCGGTTTAGATGTCGAGTGATGCGGACATCTCTCATGGGAAGGGGCCCCAGAGGAACGGCCGCAATTCCAACAGAAGCACAAGGAGGAGTCATGGGTAAGTCGAAGTGGCTGGTGTCCTTAATCAGTGTGTCCCTGGCGGCGGTGGCGCTGGCCGCGGCTGGTCCGGGATACCACGTGGTGGCAACCTACAAAGTGGGCGGCGACGGAGGCTGGGACTACCTGACCACAGACTCCGATGCACGGCGGCTCTACATTTCTCGCGGCACTCACGTTATGGTCTTAGATGCGGATTCCGGCAAGACCGTTGGCGACATCGCCGATACGCCCGGCGTGCATGGCATCGCCCTGGCGCCGGAACTGGGAAAGGGCTTCACCAGCAACGGTCGCGAAGGGACAGTCAGCGTGTTCGATATCAAAACGCTGGCCACTAGCAACAAGGTGAAGGTCGGCGAAAATCCAGATGCGATTCTGTACGATCCGGCGACGAAACGGGTCTTCACCTTTAACGGGCGCAGTCAGGATTCGACGGCGATCGATGCGGCCAGCGGCAAAGTGCTGGGCACAATCAAGCTCGATGGTAAGCCGGAGTTTGCGGCCAGCGATGCCAAGGGTGGCGTTTGGGTCAATATCGAGGACAAAAGCGAACTGGTCGCGATTGATCCCAACAAGCTGGAAGTGAAGGCGAAGTGGCCACTCGCGCCGTGCACTGAACCGAGCGGACTATCGATCGACCGCAAGAACCGGCGGCTGTTTGTTGGTTGCGACAATAAGATGATGGCCGTGGTTGATGCGGATAGCGGCAAGGTCTTGGCCACTCCCGCGATTGGCGACGGTGTCGACGCAACCACATTCGACGACGCAACTGGATTGGCTTTCGCTTCCTGCGGCGAGAGGCGTGCTCACGGTGGTGAAAGAGGAATCGCCCGACAAGTTCAGCGTCGCAGAAACCGTGACGACACAGAAGGGAGCGCGCACTCTGGCGCTCGATTTCAAGACACACAACGTGTTCGTAGTGACGGCGCAATTCGGACCAAGACCCGCCCCGACGGCGGACAACCCGCATCCGCGGCCTCCGATTCTTCCGGACAGCTTCGTGGTGCTCGTCGTCGGCAAATGAATCGTCTGCTTCATTCGGGGAAAGCCCTGCTCTGGTTGGGTCTGGTCGTAGTTCTGGCCCAGGCCAGCGGGGCTTACTCCGTGCTGACGCATGAACAGGTCGTCGACCTGCTCTGGGAAGACCGCATTCAGCCCATGGTGAAAGCGCGTTTTCCCGACCTGGACGACAAGCTACTCCGGGAGGCCCATGCCTACGCTTACGGTGGATCACTGGTGCAGGACATGGGCTACTACCCTTTCGGCAGTCGCTACTTCAGTGACCTGACGCACTACGTACGGACAGGAGACTTTGTTGTAAGCCTGCTGCAGGAATCCCGAACGGCCAACGAATTTGCATTCGCACTGGGAGCGTTGGCCCACTACGCGGCCGACAACAGTGGCCACCCGATGGTGAATCATGTGGTGGCGCTCGAGTTTCCGGCGCTGCAGAAAAAGTATGGCAATGTGGTGACCTATGCCGACTCGCCCAAGGCGCATATCCGGGCCGAGTTCGGCTTTGACATGACACAGGTGGCGAAGAACCACTACACGTCGGACCGCTACCATGACTTCGTCGGCTTCGAGATTTCGCAGGGACTGCTGGAGCGGGTGTTCCCGAAGGTTTACGGTATCAAGTTCGATGATGTCGTAGATGACGAGGATCTGGCTATCGGCACCTTCCGGCACGCCGTGAGCAAAATAATTCCGGAAATGACGCGAGTGGCGTTGCTTACGCGCAGAAAACAAATTGTGTCCGATACACCGAATGCGGCGGAGAAGAAATACTTGTATTACCTGTCACGCACTGACTACGAGCGGCAGTGGGGGAGCGAGTACCGTCGGCCGGGATTCGGGACGAGGGTGCTCGCAATTTTGCTGAAGCTGTTTCCGAAGAAAGGGCCGTTCAGCGCGCTGGATTTCAGGATTCCAACTCGGCAGGCGGAGGATCTTTTTGTCCAGAGCATCGACGACACGGTCGCGAGCTACCGGCGACTTCTGCAAGATGTGGACAAGGGAACACTGCATTTAGCCAACAAAGACTGCGATACTGGGCGGGAGACGCGGGCCGGGGAGTACACACTATCGGACGCTGCCTACGCGCACCTCGTGGATGATCTGTCAGACGGTGATTTCAAGCAGGTCACACCCGAGTTGCGGGAAAACGTGCTGGCGTTTTACGCGAATCCGGATGCGCCCCTGACCACCAAGCGGAAGCCAAAGGTCTGGAAGCGAGTGCAGGATGAATTGCAGCAACTGAAAGAGACGACGGTCGTCACCCAGAAGGTAGACGCGCCCCTCTCGCCAAAGCTTGGTAGTAACGGCAGTCCGCAGTAAGGGGACAGCCGGATTCACAAAGTGGACGCGCTCGTTTGCACAGTTCCTGCCCGTGCCGTCGGAGAAGTTGGTGAGCGGCAATGAGGGCGTCGGAGCTGGAGGGTAACTGCCCGGCCAACGCTTGCTGCACGGCACGATAGCTGGCGGAGTAACTCTTCTTCTCGTCGGCGAAACCCAGGCGCAACAGGACACGCAGACCGTTGGACTCTAGCGCCAGCAGCGGATAGCTGCGGGTCAGCATCAGAATTTTCTCCGCCCCCGGATCACCGATGGTCGGGAATTTCTTGAGCGCCTTCCTGGCGTGGGAGAGTGGCCTTCTGAGTTCGGTGGCGAGATCGTCTTGGAACTCGAGGTGCACTAATTCGGCGATCTGACGCAGTCGCTGGGCGCGCAATTCGGGAACAATTCCCCCGATGCGTGTAACTTCTTCAAGTTGGGCCTGCGTCGCTTTGAGGATTTCGCCGGGCCGGGTGCCGACCTTTTTCTTGAGAGCCGCAAAAGCAGCGTTGCGCTTGTCATCATCGGCAAGGTAGGCAACGTTCTCGAGCAGGATCAACTCCAGTGGGTCCGTTATCTTAGGCGGTGCAGGGCGGCCGTAGAACTTCTTGAGCTTGTCGATAGTTGCGGTGAATCGATTCGAGTCACTCACGGGCGTGGTCGCGGAAAGGCCTTCACAAAATGGCCGCTTCGGGCTAGGTTAACGCAAACCTATTCCCGTACGACCGTTCGGTTGGAACATTACGTGCAATGGACAGGCGGGGCGTACGATCAATACAACTGATCCTGCTGCTACAGCGAGCGCAATGGTGTCCTGTTCTCTGGACACTTGCGGACCTTTTGTGCAGAAGTTTGAATGGTTGAGGAAAAGCCGATGACAATCCCTGACGAGAAGTTTTACCGCGCGCAAATCACCAAGCGTATCGATTTCGCCCCCGACCTGTGGATGTTCCGCATCCGCAGTGGAGGCGAGTTCAAGTTTACCCCCGGGCAATATGCCACCCTGGGAGTGGAGGAGGGCGGGAAGCGTGTCGAGCGTCCCTATTCGATCGCGTCGTCGCCGGCGGAGGACGAGGTCGAGTTCTTCTTCGAACTGGTGCCTGAGGGCGCGCTGACGCCGCTGCTGCACAAGATGCAGGTCGGCGGCCAACTGCTCATGCGCAAGGTGCCCAAAGGACGATTCTCGATGGACACGTCCAACGGCCGGAAGAATCATCTGCTGATTTCAACCGTGACGGGTGTGGCACCGTTCGTCAGCTATGTGCGGACGTTGCATAAGGACTGGAAAGAAGGCCGATTCGATGGCTCACACAAACTGTTTCTGCTCAACGGCGCCAGCCGGCCGTGGGAGTTTGGATACCTGGACGAACTGAATCATTTTGACAAGGAATTGCCCTGGTTCAAGTATGTGCCAACGGTCAGCCGGCCGTGGGAACACGAAGACTGGTCGGGCGAAATCGGGCGGGCTGATGACATTCTGCGGAAATACGCGGATCATTGGGAACTGGATGCAAGCAACACGGTCGCATATTTGTGCGGTCATCCGGAGATGATCGAGCACAGCAAGGCGATTTTGAAGCGGCGGGGATTTACCGACAAAGGAGCTATCAAAGAAGAGGTCTACTGGGTCCCGGCGAAGTAGTGCCGAGTTGCGACCAAAGTGCGATTGTCGTTTTGCTCGGGAATCCAAGCCAGCCTTACAATTGTTGTCTCCCAGCGATCTGTCGTCCCAAGCGCAGCGAGGGATCTGGGTGTTTGCTGGCAGCAGGACCACTGGTGGTGCAGGCAAGAACCTAGATCCCTCGCTTCGCTTGGAATGACAATGTGGTTTAGTCCATGCCCCAAATCAATATCGGCTAACTCTCCGCAGGCGCGAAGAAAACCAACACGGCCAGCTCTTCCGCTATATCGTAGAAGCGGTGTTCAACCTCGGCCGCGACGAAAAGCACACTTCCCGCGGCCACTTCTCCATCTTTGTCCTCAGCGCGAAATCGCGCTTTCCCGCGCACGACGTAGTACATTTCATCTTCGTGGTGAGGGCGTTGGAGATCGATGCCGCCGGCGGGAAGAACGTAAAGACCCGCGCTCATGGTGGGCACTCGCAGAAATTCCCGGTACAACTTACCGCTTACGGCTCTTTGCCTTTCGATCTCGGCCATGGTGGCGAAGAGCGTTTTCACCCCAGAATGCCTCCCAGAAAGAGATCGGTGAACTGAGGGATGAGGTTGTGCGCCTGCAGTGCGCCTTCCGGCTTATACCACTGGTAGATCCAGTTGATCATGCCGAGCAGGGCGAAGGCAGCGGCGCGCGGGCTGACCGCTCCCTTGGATGGGCGGACGCGCTGGGCATTTTTTTGTACTTCGGCGATCAGGTCCTCGACGAAGTGCACGTATTCCTTCTTGCGCGCGTTGATACGCCGGCGCAGCACCGGCGGCAGAGGATGGTTCTCGTGCAACATGACCGTGATCTCCCG
The DNA here is from genome assembly GCA_963768265.1 of uncultured Acidobacteriaceae bacterium. Lineage (GTDB taxonomy): Bacteria > Acidobacteriota > Terriglobia > Terriglobales > Acidobacteriaceae > Sulfotelmatobacter. The sequence goes on along the minus strand of CAVYHM010000033.1, from coordinate 17,023 downwards.
GTCGCGCGGGCTGAGGACGACTTCCATGTGCCGGCGAATCAATGAGCGGAGGCGGTCTTCCGGGTCGGCGATGCTGCGCACGGGCCCCAACACCCGCTCCTCGGTGATCTCCATGGCGTGGTTCATGATCTCGAACAGGATCTCGTCCTTGCCTTGAAAGTGGTGGTAGAGGCCGCCCTTGCTGAGTTTGAGGGCAGCGGCCACGTCGTTCATGGAAGTGGCGTCGTAGCCGCGCTGCTGAAACAGGCGGGCAGCGGTGCGCAGAATTTCCTGCCGGGAGTCAACCAGAGTCTCGCGAGCCATCGCGTGACATGGTAAACACTTGCGGAACGGAATGCCACACGAAACCCGGTAGGGCTGAACCGTCTATTCGCCCAAGGCTATTCTCCGAATGTGTATACTTCGGGGATGAAATTCTGTTCGTGGATGGGTGGCCGCACGTACTTGGTCTTGTCGAGGGGCGGCAGTTTGAGGTGCTCCGGGGTTAGATCCCGGTAATCGATCATCGATAGCAAGTGGCGAATCACGTTGAGCCGCGCACATTTCTTATTCTCCGCGTTCACGACATACCAGGGCGCCTGCTTGATATCAGTGACGGCGAACATCTCGTCCTTGGCCCGTGAGTATTCCGCCCAGCGCCGCCTGGATTCCAGATCCATCGGACTCAATTTCCACCGCTTGGTCGGATCCTTCATGCGATCCTGGAAGCGGCGTTCCTGTTCTTCATCGCTCACCGAAAACCAGTACTTGATCAGGATGATGCCGGCGCGGACCAGCATCCGTTCAAACTCCGGACAGCTGTGCATGAATTCCAGATACTCGGGCTCGGTACAGAAACCCATGACGTGTTCGACGCCGGCCCGGTTGTACCAACTCCGGTCAAAGAGCACCATCTCGCCGGCGGCCGGCAAGTGCGCCACATAGCGTTGAAAGTACCACTGAGTCTTCTCTCGCTCGGTCGGCGTACCCAGAGCCACAACGCGGCAGATGCGGGGATTCAACTCCTGGGTGATGCGCTTGATCGTACCTCCCTTGCCCGCGGCATCGCGCCCTTCGAACTAAACCACAACCTTTAGACCTTTGTGTCGTACCCATTCGTGAAACTTGACCAATTCGATATGCAGGCGCCCGAGTTCCTTGTCGTAGTCGCAATCTTTTCCCAGGCGCAGCCGTTTGGATGATTTGCCATTGACAGGAACATGTTCCGTTTTTTTTGGCGACGGCGACGCGCCGGCCTGCATTTTTTCGTTGGATGCAGTGCGCTTCTCGGGCATCTGGTACCTCCGCGGGAGGTGGCCAAAGGAGCCGGACTTCCCTCTACAAGCCTACGCGCCTGCTCGAACTGGGGCGCAGGAAATCTCCTCCAAGGGCTTCTTCCTAGACCATTTTGAAACCTGCAAATCTCAACAACCCGGTCGAGACGGAAAAAAACATTTTGGTTGTCAGCAACGGCGCTCTCGGGGAGAATGTCCAGGTTCTGCCCCTTGACATGGTGGGATGGGGCAGGTAGGATTTGTGCATACCGACCGACCGGTCGGTTTGCAGTTTATGGAAGCCTGCTTTCCGGCAGACTGCCATGGATTCACCGACGAGCAGGGGCATCTTTCCTCCCTTGTGTCGCACCGAGAAGTGCAAATGAGAGGAGCACGCTGGTGGCTACTATTTTTTACGAACGCGACGCCAAGCCCGAGGCACTCAAGGGCAAAACCATCGCCATTCTGGGCTATGGCAGCCAGGGCCACGCACAGGCGCAAAATCTGCGGGATAGCGGTTTCAAGGTAATCGTTGGCCTCGAGCCCACGCGCGCAAGCGCACAGCAGGCGCGGGCCGATGGCATGGTCGTGGTGGCGCCCGACGAGGCCGCCAAGCGCGCCGACTGGATTCATGTGCTGACTCCCGACGAGACCCAGGCCGCGATGTATGAGCAGTACGTCAAGCCGTATCTGCATCCCGGCAAGGTCCTAGGCTTTTCGCACGGCTTCAGCATTCATTTTAAGACCATCGTTCCGCCCGATGACGTGGACGTGGTGATGATCGCTCCCAAGAGCCCCGGCCATCTCCTGCGGCGCGTTTACAGCGAGGGGCGTGGAGTGCCGTCGCTGATTGCTATCCAGCAGGATGCCAGCAAGCGGGCGCACGAGTACGCACTGGCGTATGCCTACGGCATCGGGTCGACGCGAGCAGGAGTTCTGCAGACTACGTTCAAGGAAGAAACCGAGAGCGACCTGTTCGGGGAACAGGCGGTGCTTTGCGGCGGCCTGACGTCGCTGATCAAAAAAGGATTTGAGACGCTGGTTGAGGCCGGCTACGCGCCGGAGATCGCCTACTTCGAGTGCCTGCACGAAGTGAAGCTGATTGTCGATCTGATCTACGAGGGCGGCCTGGGACGCATGCGCTATTCGATTTCGAATACGGCAGAGTATGGCGACCTCACGCGCGGCGAGCAGGTTGTAGGCGATGCAACCCGCCAGGCGATGAAGAAGACGCTGGCCGATATTCAAAGCGGAGAGTTCGCCCGCGAATGGATCGCGGAGAACAAGAACGGCTGCCCCAACTTCAACGCTTTGCGAGAGAAAGAGAAAAAACATCCCATTGAAGTGGTCGGAGCGGAACTGCGCAGCATGATGAGCTGGCTTCCGAAGGGAGGCAAGAAGTCGCCGGATGCGCCGAAGGAACCAAAACAGGTGGTGAATGCTTAAGGGCGCCGAAATTGTGTTGCAGTGCCTGCGTGCCGAAGGGGTGGAACTGATGTTCGGCTATCCCGGCGGCGCAATTATGCCGTTGTACGACGCGCTTGACGGCAGCGGAATCCGCCACGTATTGACCCGGCATGAACAAGGCGCAGTGTTCGCGGCAGAAGGCTACGCGCGCGTCACCGGCAATGTGGGAGTGGCGATCGCCACCAGCGGTCCGGGCGCCACGAATCTGGTCACCGGTATTGCCGACGCCAAGATGGATTCGGTTCCGCTGGTGTGCATCACCGGCCAGGTGCGTAGCGCGCTCATTGGCACCGACGCGTTCCAGGAGACCGACGTTTTCGGCGTAACCCTGTCGCTCACCAAGTGGAGCCGGCTGGTACGGACAATCGCCGAGATTCCGGAAGTGATTGCCGAAGGATTCCACTGGGCGCGCAGCGGGCGTCCCGGGCCGGTCATCATCGACATTCCCACCGACATGCTGAAGGCGAAGACGGAATTCTCCGGACCGGTGAAGTTTACGCCGCACGCGCGGCCGGCGGAGGCCAAGGCCGAGGGTGGCTTCGCCGACACGATCGTGGCCATGCTGCGGCAGGCGGCGAAGCCCGTTGCGCTGGTCGGCGCGGGAGCGAAGCTCTCGGGGGCGATTCCGGAATTGCGACGGCTGTTCGATCACTTGAATATCCCCACTTTTGCCACAGTGCATGGGCTGGGCGCGGTTCCTCCGCAGGCGCCTTATTACCTGGGCATGGTGGGCATGCACGGAACCCGCGCCGCGAACACGGCGCTGCACGAGACGGATCTGCTGCTGGTATTCGGCGCCCGCCTCGATGATCGGGTCACGGGGGATCCGACGCGCTTTGCGCCTCACGCCAAGATCGTTCACTTTGAAATTGATCCGGCGCAGCTGGATCGGGTGCGTCCGTGCGAAATGCCGGTCATTGGCAATCTCGCAGACACCATCCCCGCGTTTCACGCGGAGCTGCGACGGCATTCTCTGCCTGACTTCAGCCAGTGGCGCAGCGTCGCCTCTGGCCCGGAGCGCGCGGAACTCGATCCGCGTGGGCTGGCGCAGCCAACCATCCGCTTTCTCGACGAACTCTTCAGCCGGCTACCCGAGGACAGCGTGGTCCTGGCCGACGTAGGTCAGCATCAGATGTGGGCCGCGCAACGCTACCGGTCTTCCTCGCCGAGGGGATTCATTACTTCGGGCGGGCTGGGAGCCATGGGCTTCGCGCTGCCAGCGGCCGTGGGTGTGCAGTTAGCCAAGCCCGACACCTGCGTGCTCTGCGTTTCCGGGGACGGCGGTTTTCAGATGAACATCCAGGAACTGGCCACGGTGCACCGGCTGGGGCTGCCGGTCAAGATGGTCATCGTCGACAACAAGTATCTCGGCATGGTACGGCAGTGGCAGCAGCTTTTTTATGAGCGCAACTACGCCGAAACTGATCTTAGCGACAATCCTGATTTCGTGGAGATTGCCAAGGCTTACAAGATTCCAGCGAGGCGCTTGAACGAGGAAGCGATGCGCGAGTTCCCGGTGTCAGCCTATACCGGGGATTTGATCGACGGCTTTTTGCGTTCGCAGGGGCCGGAGCTGCTGGTTTTCGATTGTGCTCCCGAGGCCAATGTTTATCCGATGGTTCCGGCGGGAGCAGCGCTTTCGGAGATGTTGCTGGAAGAAGAACCGACGCAGTAGGGAGAACACTCCTATGCAAATTTTTCAGATTCGCTACCGCAATACGCAGGGGACGTTGATGCGCATCCTGAACGCGGTTTCGCGCCGCGGCTTGGACATGCCCTCGGTGCATGCCGAAGTGGCGGAACACGAGCATCAGGTTACGCTGGCGCTCGAGGTGAATCAGAAGCAGGTAGGCCAGCTCTACCGCGAATGGTATTCCATTGCCGACGTCACCCATGTCCGCTCGGGCGCGGCGCACACCGAGGAGTGGACCACGCCGCATCCTCCGGCGGGCGTGACCATTGATTCGCGAGCGGCGGCGCGCGCGTAATTCGAGATCGATGTAGATGGGCAAAGCATGACGGCTTCTGGGCAGCGTCATGTGTTTGGGGAACCTGCAGGAAGGCAGGTTCCCCGCTTTTTTGGGTGGAGGCGATCGGCTCCTCGATTCCCATCTCTGGCGTACGTCCTGTAATCTTTCATCATGGATCTTAAACACATTAGCCGCGGAATTACTGAAGGGCGCGACCGGGCTGGAGCCCGCGCCATGTTCAAGGCGGTTGGATTCACCGATTCCGACCTCAGCCGTCCACTGATCGGCGTGGCGAACACATGGATTGAGACCATGCCGTGCAATTTTCACCTGCGGCGTCTATCGGCAAAAGTCAAGGAAGGGATTCGCGACGCCGGCGGCACGCCCATGGAGTTCAACACCATCGCCATCTCCGATGGCGAGACCATGGGCACCGAGGGCATGCGTGCTTCGCTGGTGAGCCGCGAGTTGATCGCCGACTCGATCGAGTTGGTCTGCCGCGGGCAGATGTTCGACGCTGTGGTGTGCGTGGTGGGTTGCGACAAGACGATTCCCGCAGCAGCGATGGCGCTGGCTCGCATGAATCTGCCGGGCATGGTGCTCTATGGGGGCACGATTGCCCCGGGAAGTTATCGCGGGAAAGATGTGACCATTCAGGATGTGTTTGAGGCGGTGGGCGCGAACGCAGCGGGCAAGATGAGTGACGCCGACCTTAAGGAACTTGAAAACGTGGCCTGCCCGGCAGCGGGGGCGTGCGGCGGCCAGTACACCGCGAATACGATGTCGACCGTGATGGAGATGATCGGACTTTCGCCGATGGGCTTCAACAGTGTGCCGGCGATGGATTCCGAGAAAGATAAGATTGCGTTCGACTGCGGCAGGGTCGTAATGAACCTGCTGCAGAAAGGAATCTTGCCGCGCGATATTCTAACGCGAGAGGCGTTCGAGAACGCCATCGCATCGGTCGCGGCGACGGGGGGATCGACCAACTCCGTTCTGCATCTGCTTGCAATCGCGCGCGAAGCGGGCGTCAATCTTGAGATCGATGACTTCCAGACGGTGAGCGAGAGGACTCCGCTGCTCGCGGATCTCAAGCCTTCCGGGAGATTTGTGGCGTCGGACATGCACCGTGCGGGCGGAATTCGGCTGCTGGCAAAACGCCTGATGGATGGCGAATATCTGCACCCATCGGCGAAGACCGTAACTGGCCTCACGATTTCTGCCGAGAGCGAGAGCGCGGTCGAAGCGCCGAGGCAGGAAGTGATCGCTCCTCTGGACAAGCCGCTGAAGGCAACGGGCGGACTGGTGATCCTCAAGGGAAATCTCGCGCCCGAGGGCTGCGTGGCCAAGATCAGCGGGCACGAGCGGCTGGAGCATCGCGGCCCGGCACGCGTGTTCGAATCGGAAGAGGATGCAATGACCGCGGTCACCGCGAAGAAAATTCATGCGGGAGATGTGGTCGTGATCCGCAACGAAGGTCCGAAGGGCGGGCCTGGAATGCGTGAGATGCTCGGCGTGACCGCCGCGATTGTCGGCGAAGGACTGGGTGGGTCGGTCGCACTGCTGACCGACGGCCGCTTCAGCGGAGCGACTCGGGGATTGATGGCGGGGCACGTTTCTCCCGAGGCAGCGTTGGGCGGGCCGATCGCCGCCGTGCGTGATGGTGACATGATTCGCTTCGACGTGCAAAAGTGCGTGCTAGAAGTCGAGATCAGCGCCGATGTGCTGCGCCAGCGCATGACGCAGTGGAAGCCGCCGCAGCCGCGGTATCCGACGGGAGTCTTTGCCAAGTATGGTGCACTGGTTTCGTCGGCGTCCCAGGGAGCGATCACGCAACCGCGATAGCGAGGTTCAGGCAAAACTTCCTGTCCTTCATTCCAAGCAATGTACAGAACGGCTAGCCGCACTCTTCAAAACAAGGGCAAAATCAAATTCCCTAAGCTCCTATTCGTTGACGGAGTTGCGAGGCGCAGCCTAGCATGTGTCGGAAGGAGTGCTTCGTGATCGGTCAGATGCTCGGTCATTGCCGCGTCGTGGCAAAGGTCGGGGAAGGAGGAATGGGGGTTGTTTATCGCGCTTATGACGAAGTATTACACCGCGATGTGGCTATAAAGGTCGTTAACAAAGATGCTCGTCTTGATTCGTCCGCAAGCCAGCGTCTTCTCCATGAGGCCCGCGCTTCTTCTTCTCTCGCTCATCCCAACATCTGCACGATTCACGAAGTCGGCGAGACCAATGGCGAACTCTACATCGTCATGGAACTGGTCGAAGGCAAGTCTCTGCGCGCCATGAGCGCAGAGACAGGGCTCCCGCCGGAGTCTGTTCTGCGATATGGAGTTCAGATCGCCAGCGCGCTCGCCCGCGCGCATGACCGCGGCATCGTTCATCGAGATCTGAAGACGGCGAATATTGTCGTCACTCCTGACGGTCTGGTTAAGGTCCTGGATTTCGGGTTAGCCAAACAGGCAGGGGGCAGCATATTCGAGGGCACAACCCGCTCCTTTGCGACGCTGCAGGACGCATCCAGCGTAAGTGGCACTTTGCCGTATATGGCGCCCGAAATCCTGCGTGGCGATGAAGCGGATTATGGCAGCGATTTATGGGCGCTTGGAGTTGTTCTCTATGAGGCGGCTTCCGGACGCCTGCCCTTCGAAGGACGCACTGGCTTCGAGATCAGCTCGGCGATCATGCGCGAAATTCCGAAACCGCTGGGACCACCGGTGCCGCCCGGCTTGTGGGCCATCATCCAGCGCTGCCTGGTCAAGGAACCGATACAGCGGTACCAACGCGCCAGTGAAGTTCAGGCAGCTCTGGAAGCGGTTCAGTCTGCTGGAATCGTTACGGCTAGCCCAGCCGCCGATCCGAGCGCACCGCGGACGACTATGTTGCACAGTGTCCGCCACGCCCACGTCAGGAAGGGAGACTTTCTTTTGCTGCTGGGAACAACCAAGGGAGCATTTATCCTGCGTTCGAATGCTCAGCGCAGCCGATGGGAGGTCGGCGGTCCTTATTTCCACGGGCACAGTGTCTACGCCATCGCCTACGATGCGCGGGCTGGCCAACACAGAATCTGGGCGTCGACGGCCAGTTACTGGGGCACCATGCTGCGATCGAGCGACGACTTCGGCAAGAGCTGGACCAACCCGCAGCAGGCCCCCATTCGCTTTCCCTCCGATGCTGGCGTTTCTTTGAAGAACATATGGCAGATCACACTGGGCCGGACTGAAGAGCCCAGCGTGCTCTACTGCGGTGTGGAGCCGGCCGCGCTTTTCGAAAGCCGCGACGCGGGCCAAAGCTGGTCGCTGGTGCGCGGGCTGTTCGATCATCCTCATCGTCCCCGATGGATGCCGGGAAATGGCGGACTTGCGCTGCATACCGTTGTGCTCGACCCCGCCGACAATCAACGGATGTACATCGCCATCTCAGCGGGCGGTGTTTACCGAACCATCGATGCCGGACGCACCTGGACCGCTCAGAATCAGGGTATTCGCGCTATGACGATGCCCGAGAAGTATCCCGAGTTCGGGCAGTGTGTACACAAGGTTGCTATGCATCCTGCTCGGCCGCAACGCCTCTTTCTGCAAAGTCATTGGGGCTTGTACCGCTCTGACGATTGCGCCGAGAACTGGCTCGATATTGCCAACGGGGTACCGTCAGATTTTGGTTTTGCCATGGCCACGCACCCAAGAAATCCTGATTGCGTGTATATCGTTCCTGTTGAATCGGACGAGTTTCGCTGCGCCTGCGATGGGCGACTGCGCGTTTATCGAACCCGCAACAGCGGCGCCTCATGGGAGCCCCTGATGCGCGGTTTGCCACAAAAGGGTGCTTATGAAACAGTTCTGCGTGATGCTATGACCGTCGATGCATTCGACCCCGTCGGAATTTACTTCGGTACGAGAAGCGGGCGGCTGTTTGCCTCGCGCGATGAAGGGAAGACATGGCAGAAGATCCTCGAAGGACTGCCGTCCGTGGTCTGCGTACGCAATGCCTTCGTCGAAGATGCTTCGGGAGGATCAGTTCCACCGTTGCGGAAGCCTGTGCCTGCATCTTCCCGTCCATCAAAATCCGGGTCGAAAAGCAAGACGAGGCGAACGAAGAGGTGATCCATGCCGGTCACTTTTCACATTCCGGGTGCTCTGCGCGAATTTACTGCCGGACACGGCCAGGTGGAGATTGATCGTTCGCCGACAACTTTGGCCGATGCCCTGTCGGATCTTTGGACCCTCTATCCGGGCGTTCGAGATCGCGTCATAAATGAGCAAGGACAAGTGCGGGAACATATCAACATTTTCATTGGAGACGAAAACATCCGATATACCGGTGGACTTGCCAGTCCCGTCCCGGCTCGATGTCAAATTTCGATCGTGCCCGCCGTTAGTGGTGGCTGAGAGAACTTCTTCGATTGAGAGGGACAGCCGCGCCTTGCTCACATCCGGCGGTCTATGAAAAACTGACATTACTCACTGACTCAACTCATGGCAGCAACGCGAACTTTATTCGAGAAGATTTGGGACGCCCACCTGGTGGCGCAGCCGGCGGGGCGGTCGCCAATTCTGTACATTGACTTGCATCTTGTTCACGAGGTGACGTCGCCGCAGGCGTTTGACGGTTTGCGGGCAGCTGGGCGCAGAGTCCGGCAATCGGCGCGGACTGTCGCTACCGTGGACCACAACGTCCCGACCGAACCGCGCGGAACCCCGATCACCGATCTGATCGCGGCAAAGCAAATTGCGGCGCTACAGAACAATTGCAGAGAATTCGGGATTCGCCTGTTCGACATGGACGCGCCGGAACAGGGGATCGTGCACGTGATTGGCCCGGAACTGGGATTAACCCAACCGGGCATGACGATCGTTTGCGGCGACAGCCACACCAGCACGCACGGCGCGTTTGGGGCGCTGGCCTTTGGGATTGGAACATCGGAGGTGGAACACGTCCTGGCGACGCAGTGTCTCGCGCAGCAGAAGCCGAAGACTATGAAGATCGATGTGTGCGGGCGCCTCGAAGAGGGTGTCGCTGCGAAAGATCTGGCGTTGGGGATCATCGGACACATTGGTACGGATGGTGCGACCGGGCATGTGATCGAATACGGCGGGCCTGCGGTGCGCGCGCTTACCATGGAAGGCCGCATGACGCTATGCAACATGAGCATAGAGGCCGGAGCGCGAGCCGGAATGGTCGCTCCCGACGAGACGACCATCGCCTATGTGAAGGGGAAGCGATTCGCTCCCGCGGACGCAGAGTGGGAAAAAGCCGTGGCGGGCTGGCGGAGCCTGCCCACTGATGAAGGCGCGCCGTTCGACAAGGTTGTGGAGATTGATGCGGCGCAGCTGTGTCCGTTTGTAACCTGGGGGACGAATCCGGGAATGGTGGCTCCGGTGACGGGGCGCGTGCCTGAAATCAAGGGAATGCTGGACTCGGACCGCCGGGCTGCGGAATTGGCTTTGCAGTACATGGGGCTGGAGCCCGGACGCAGAATTGAAGACATTAAGATCGATCGTGTGTTCATTGGATCGTGCACCAACTCACGCCTGGAAGATTTGCGGGCGGCGGCACGGGTGGCGAAGGGGCATCGCGTGAGTTCGAAGGTGCGGGCGATGGTGGTACCGGGATCGCAGACGGTCAAGCGGGCTGCTGAGCAGGAAGGCCTGCACCAGATTTTTCTGGACGCGGGATTTGAGTGGCGTGAGTCGGGATGCTCGATGTGCCTGGGAATGAATCCGGACATCCTGCAGCCAGGAGAACGCTGCGCATCCACAAGCAACCGCAATTTTGAGGGGCGGCAGGGGCGCGGGGGACGGACGCACCTGGTGAGTCCGATGATGGCCGCGGCGGCGGCGATCGCGGGGCATTTCACCGATATTCGGAATTGGAAGTTTCAGTAGTGGATCAGATTTGCATCTCCTAAGTTGAGATCCCTCGCTCCGCCTGCAGAACGGCTGCGCTCGGGATGACACCTTGCTCAAATGATGACAACGGTTAGATAAGGAATGTGCGATGAAACCATTTAACGTGCATCTCGGCCGGGTGGCGCCGCTGGAGCGGGTCAATGTCGATACCGACCAGATCATCCCGAAGCAGTTCTTGAAGCGAATCGAGAAAACCGGGTTTGGCGAATTCCTGTTTTATGATTGGCGGTTTGGCGCCGATGGCAAGAAGAACGCGGATTTTGTGCTCGATGATCCGCGCTACGAGGGCGCCAGCATCCTGGTTGCCGGAAAGAACTTTGGTTGTGGTTCTTCACGGGAGCATGCGGTGTGGGCGCTCGCAGACTTCGGATTTCGCGGCGTGATCTCGTCTTCATTCGCGGATATTTTTGCCAATAACAGCACAAAGAACGGCTTTCTCACCGTGCGCCTGAGCGAGGACGAGGTTGCCTATCTGATGAAGTGCGCTCTCGACATCGACGATTATCAGCTCACGATTGATCTGGAGCGATGTGAAGTGCGCGACGAGCAGGGTTTCCGGGAGCAATTTCCCATTGACGATTTCGTGCGCCATTGCCTGTTGAATGGACTGGACGACATCGGCCTGACGCTGCAGCATGAGGCGGAAATTGTGGCATATGAAAAGCATCATCCGCTGCCCGCCGGCTTGCAAGCTGCGCATTCTTAACGAAAGGTCAAGACGAGTAAAGATTTGTAAAACCTTCGCCCCGGGCTTGACCTCCTGTGGGCCTGCAGTTGATGCTGGAACAGCGCGGTTCTGCTTGCAGCACTTCGAGTTCCCGCGTTTTGCGGGCGCCCCTGGCACAAGAAAAAATTCCTGCCTTTCGGGTAGAGTTGCCGAAACCGAGCCTACAATGCATACGTCTAATACTTGCACCGGCTGGGCGCCGATCTGACAGAAGCGTCAGCCTTGGATTAATCCTGTGAATATGAACAATTCATCCTCTTGCTCCAGACAAAACCGTGCTGTTGCTGCCGTTACGGTGCGATTCATAGCCTTGCTGGTGGTGGCAGCGCTGAGTGCCTTCCTGCTGGGTTGTAGCAGCGCTGCCGATTCCAAGCAGCAAAAAGCGCAGGCCGCGGGCCCACGCTCCGTTTCCGTCGCAGTAGCGACCGTGCAGCGGCAGGATGTGCCCGTCTATCTTTCCGGGCTGGGAGCAGTGACCGCGTTTAACACAGCGAACATCAAGAGCCGAGTCGACGGACAAATCATGAAGGTGAATGTCCGGGAGGGACAGAACGTCAATCAGGGGGATTTGCTGATTGAGATCGATGCGCGTCCCTTCGAGGTTCAACTGGAGCAGATGCAGGCGCAGTTATTTCGCGACCAGGCGCAACTGCGGGACGCCAAGCTGAATCTGGATCGTTACACCTCGCTGATTCCCTCCGGCAGCATTGCGCAGCAGCAGGTCGACACCCAGAAGGCGCTGGTGGACCAGCTTGACGGCACTGTGCGCAACGATCAGGCACAGATCGACAACGCGAAGCTGCAGATTGTTTACTGCCACATCACGGCGCCGTTCAGCGGACGCGTCGGATTGCGGCAGGTCGATCCAGGCAACATCGCGCATGCCGCGGACGCGAATCCCATGCTGATTTTGACGCAACTGCAACCGATCGCCGTGATCTTCACTCTCCCGGAAGATGAACTGCCGCGCGTCGCCCAGCGCATGAGGCAGGGAACGCTGGAAGTGGATGCCTTCAGCCGCGATGATCAAACCAAGCTGGCTGCGGGTAAACTGCTGACCATCGACAACCAGATCGATCCCACAACCGGCACGGCGAAACTCAAGGCGGTGTTCGACAACAGGGACAACCGGCTCTGGCCGAACCAGTTCGTAAACGCGGATTTACTGCTAGAAACGCGAAAGAACAGCACCGTCGTTCCCACCGCGGCGATCTTGCGCGGGCCCCAAGGCACGTTCGTCTATGCGGTGAATCCTGACAAGACGGTGCAGGACCGCGCGGTCTCGGTTTCGCTTACTCAAGGCGATGCCACAGTTGTTAGCGACGGACTCAATCCGGGCGACATGGTGGTAACCGATGGCCAGGATAAGCTGCAGCGAGGCAGCCGCATTGAGCCACGCAGTACTGGTACGAACTCCGGCGCTCGCACGACGCACGGCGATGGCGCCGGACATCAGCAATTTGCAGGGACCCCGGGTTCATGAGTCCGTCACGGCTATTCATTCTCCGGCCAGTCGCGACCACGCTGCTTATGGTCGGCGTGTTGCTTGTGGGCTGGGTCGCGTTCATGCAGCTGCCAGTGTCGGCGCTGCCCGAGGTCGACTACCCAACCATCCAGGTGGTGACGTTCTATCCGGGAGCAGATCCGGAGGTAATGGCGTCATCGGTAACGTCTCCTCTGGAGCGGCAGTTCGGCCAGGTACCGGGCCTGAGCCAGATGACCTCGACCAGTTCGTTCGGCAGTTCTGTGATCACCCTGCAGTTCGGGCTCGACCAGAACATTGACGTCGAAGAGCAGCAGGTACAAGCGGCGATCAACTCGGGCTCCACGTATTTACCCACGGACTTGCCGAATCCTCCCATTTATAACAAGGTTAATCCTGCGGACGCTCCGATTCTCACGCTGGCCCTTTCGTCGGATTCGCTGCCCTTGTCCAAGGTCGAGGATCTCGCCGATACTTCCCTGGCGCAGAAGATCTCGCAACTTCCGGGTGTGGGGCTGGTTTCGATTAGCGGCGGGCAGAAGCCGGCGGTCAGGATTCAAGCGAACCCGACCGCGCTGGCTTCTTATGGTCTGAGCCTTGAGGATCTGCGCGCGGCCATGGCCCAGGCCAACGTGGATCAAGCCAAGGGCGTCATCGACGGGATGCGGCAGTCTTATACGATCGGCGCCAACGATCAGCTGTTTTCCAGTGACCAGTACAAACCGATTGTGGTCGCCTATCGCAACGGCGCGCCGGTGCGGCTGAGCGACGTGGCCAACGTCATCGACGGTACCGAGAACAACCGGCTGGCCGCCTGGATGAACCTGACGCCAGCCGTGATCGTGAACATCCAGCGCCAGCCCGGCGCCAACATCATCAGCGTAGTTGACCGCATCAAGAAGCTGCTGCCGCAGTTGCAGGCATCGCTGCCGCAAGCGGTCAAGGTGCAGATTCTCACCGACCGGACCACCACCATCCGCGCCTCGGTCAAAGATGTGGAGTTTGAGTTGATGCTGGCCATCGGACTGGTGGTGATGGTCGTCTTCCTGTTCCTGCGGAACCTTTCCGCCACGGTGATTCCGAGCGTGGCCGTCCCGCTCTCGCTGATTGGAACTTTCGGCGTGATGTACCTGCTGGGCTACAGCTTGAACAATCTGACGCTGATGGCGCTGACCATCTCCACCGGGTTTGTGGTGGACGACGCCATCGTCATGATCGAAAACATCGACCGCTACCTGGAGGCCGGGGACTCTCCGCTCGATGCTGCGCTGAAAGGGTCAGGACAGATCGGGTTCACGATCGTCTCGCTGACCGTCTCGCTGATTGCAGTGCTGATCCCGCTGCTGTTTATGGGCGACATCGTGGGCCGCTTGTTCCGCGAGTTTGCGGTTACGCTGGCGGTAACGATTCTTGTCTCGGCGGGAGTTTCGCTGACCCTCACCCCGATGATGTGCGCCAAACTTCTCAAGCATCGCAAAGAGGGCGAGAAGGGGCGCTTCTACGAAGTCACCGAGGATTACTACAACCGCATCATCGCGTTTTACGGTCGGTCCGTGAAGTGGGTGCTGAAGCACCAGACTGCGACGCTTCTGGTAACCTTCGCCACCCTGGTTTTGACGCTGGGTCTTTACGTGGTTGTACCGAAGGGTTTTTTCCCGGTGCAGGATACGGGCGTAATTCTGGGAGTATCGGAAGCGCCGGATTCCGTCTCTTTCGAGGCCATGCAAACGCGGCAGCAGGAACTGGCGAAGATCATTCTGCAGGACAAGGCTGTTGACAGCTTGTCCTCGTTTATTGGGGTGGACGGCACCAATACCACTCCGAACGCGGGACGAATCCAGATTAATCTGAAGCCGGTCGACGAGCGCGCCGACGACGCATCGGCGATTATCCGGCGACTGCAGCCGTTGCTGGCGAAGGTAGAGGGCATCACGCTTTACATGCAGCCGGTGCAGGATCTGACGGTGGAAGACCGCGTCAGCCGGACGCAGTTCCAGTACTCGATTGAAGATGCGGATGCGCAGGAACTGGCGCAGTGGACACCGAGGCTGGTCGACAAGCTCCGCACGCTGCCGGAATTGCGGGATGTGGCGACCGATCAGCTCAACAACGGACTCCAGACGACGGTTTCGATTGACCGAGACACCGCATCGCGCCTGGGAATCTTTCCACAGGCGATCGACAACACACTGTATGACGCTTTCGGTCAGCGGCAGGTGTCGACCATCTTTACTCAGCTGAACCAATACCACGTAATTCTCGAGGTTCTGCCGAGCTTTGCGCAGAATCCCGATTCGCTGAAAGATATTTATATCCGGCCCAGCACCGTCACTGCGAACTCGGGCGCGCCGACGGCGAACGGCGCGGCGGTAACGACCAGCGGAGCACCGGTTCCGATTTCAACATTCACGCGCATGCAGTCGAGCAACGCCTCCCTGGCGGTGAACCATCAGGGGCAGTTTCCGGTGGTAACGCTCTCGTTCAATCTTGCGCCGGGCAGTTCGCTGGGCGATGCCACCAAGGCCATCCAACAGGCGGAGAAGGACATCCAGCTACCGCCCAGCATTCACGCGGCGTTTCAAGGAACGGCGGCGGCGTTTCAAAATTCGCTGGCCTCCGAACCCTATTTGATTTTGGCGGCCGTGATTACGGTATACATCGTGCTCGGCGTTCTGTATGAAAGCTACATTCATCCGATCACGATTCTCTCCACGCTGCCATCGGCGGGCGTGGGCGCAATTCTGGCTCTGATGATCACGGGGAATGATCTGACCGTGGTGGCGCTGATCGGTATCATTCTTCTCATCGGAATTGTGAAGAAGAACGCCATCATGATGATCGACTTCGCGCTGGAGGCCGAACGCGAGGAGCACAAACCGGCCGAGGAAGCGATCTATCAGGCCTGTCTGTTGAGGTTCCGTCCGATCATGATGACGACAATGGCTGCGCTGCTGGGCGGCTTGCCACTGGCTCTGGGATCGGGCACGGGCGCGGAATTGCGGCGGCCGCTCGGTATCACGATTGTCGGCGGCCTGCTGCTCAGCCAGTTGCTGACGCTGTACACGACGCCAGTGGTTTATCTGTGGTTTGACCGGCTGGCGCAGAGATTCTCGCGCTACCGGATTGGCAACGTAATTCCCCAGGAGCCCATGTCGGCGGATTAGAACATGAGTATTTCGGCTCCATTTATCCGGCGTCCCATTGGCACTTCGCTGCTGGCAGCGGCGCTGTTGCTCTCGGGAATTCTCGCCTTCAATTTTCTTCCCGTCGCCTCCTTGCCCCGGGTGGACTTCCCAGTGATCGGTGTGGGCGCGGGCCTGCCGGGCGCGGACCCACAGACCATGGCGTCGGCGGTGGCAACGCCGTTGGAACGGCAGTTTGGACGCATCGCCGCTGTAAATCAGATGACTTCGTCCAGTCAGTTGGGCACGACGAGCATCACGCTGCAATTCGATCTCAACCGCAACATCGATGCCGCCGCCCGCGACGTGCAGGCTTCGATCAACGCGGCGCGCAGCCAACTTCCCGCCAATTTGCCCAGTAATCCGAGCTATCGCAAGGCAAATCCTGCAGACGCACCCATCCTCATTCTGGCGTTGACCTCGGACACGCTGACGGTGCCTCAAATGTACGACGCCGCGGATTCGATTCTGGCGCAGAAACTGGCTCAGGTGGAAGGCGTGGGCCAGGTTTTTGTGGGAGGAGCGGCACAACCCGCGGTGCGCGCTGAGGTGAATCCGACTCTGCTGAACAAACTGGGGGTCGGACTCGATACGGTCCGCAACGCCCTGAATGCGGCTAACGCGAACCGTCCCAAGGGTCAGGTTTCCGACAGCACAACGTCGTATGCGTTCACGGATACCGACCAGCTCTTTACCGCGGACCAATACCGGCCGCTGATCGTGGCCTACAACAATGGCGCGGCCGTGCGACTGGGGGACGTGGCAGATGTTCAGGATTCGGTCTCCGACAGCCGTAATATCGGCCTGGCGAACGGCAAGCCTGGGGTTCTCATCATCGTATTCCGGCAACCGGGCGCCAACATCATTGAAACGGTCGACCGGGTACGCGCTCTGATGCCCTTTTTGCAGTCATCGATTTCTCCGGCGATCGACCTGTCGATTGCCATGGACCGCACGGTGACGGTGCGTGCCTCGGTCAAAGATATTGAAACGACCTTGATCATTTCGGTGATTCTCGTGATCCTGGTC
>CAVYHM010000032.1:0-70157 GCA_963768265.1 uncultured Acidobacteriaceae bacterium | reverse complement strand
TCGACAAAGCTGGTAGCGGTGGAAGGCGCAGGTCACGACCTGGGATTCAAAGGGAAGATGAAAAAAGACGATTTATCGAGACTGGTATTTTCTGAATTCACCAAATTCTTTGCTTTGTCATCCTGAGCGTAGCGAAGGGCCTATGCATTTCTTTGGTGCGATATTAGTGCATAGGTCCTTCGCGCAAAGAGCGCGCTCAGGATGACAGGCACGATTCTAATTCACCCACCCCGACTTCCCGCCGCCGTTCCCCTTGCGCACGTCGTCATCCGGAGGAATGTAGTTCCCGTGCTCGTCGAAGTGCACTTCCTGATCGTGCTTCCGCATGTAGACTTCAAACTTCTTCGCCGCCCGCCGCCTCTTCCACCGGTAATAGGAATTGCGCATCCCGTAGTAGCGCTCCGCCAGACCAACGTTGACCATTGCCGGTTTTGGCCCCCTCCGCACATAAAGCCAGCCGAAGAGCAATCCTCCGAGATGCGCCACGTAAGCCACGCCGCCACTCCCTGACATCGCAAACGCCAGCGTCACAACGATTAATATGCCCACAAAATACTTGGCCTTGATCATGAAGGGGAACGGAATCATCATGATCTCGTTTTCCCCAAACAACATTCCAAACGCCATCAGGATGGCGAACACTCCGCCCGACGCGCCCAAGGTCCGCGTCAGGGGACTGCCCAACACGTGCGCGTAAGAGATTCCAATGGTGGTAATCGCCGCTCCCACCACTCCGACGGAGAATAACTCCACAAACCGACGTGAACCCCATGCGCTTTCCACGGCTGAGCCGAACATCCACAGTCCCAACATGTTGCCGAACCAATGCCAGAATTCGAAGTGCAGGAACCCGTAGGTCACCAACTGCCAGATTGCGCCATGCACCACCGCCTGCGGTTGTAGCGCAAGGTTGTCAAGAACCCACAGTGGAACGAAGGGCTGCGCCCTCATCAAAAGCAATAGCAGTAAGTAAATCCCGGTATTGATCCCCAGCAGCCACGTCACCGCCTTGGTGAACGGTGGCAGGCTCAACGTCATCGGTTCGCCAGTTCGCCGCACTCAATTACCTCTGCCTAATTCTACTCGTTTGGAAGTCGGGTGCCCTATCCTTGTCTCGGGTACTGTGACGAGACAGGGTGGGAATTTTCACGTAGGTTCTTTTGCCGAGCCCGAATCCATCCTACCGCTCCGGCACCGGCACTACCGGCAGGCTGCGATGCCCCGCCGCATCCACCGCCCTCACCGCGAAGATCACTTCATCCTTGGAAACTTGCAAAGTGGCCCGTGTAACGTTGCCCACCTTCAGAGCGTGCTCCCACTCCGGGCTCGATGTCGTACGCCACACTACTTCGTAACCCGTTACCAACCCGCCGGGCGAGGCCTCCCACGTCAGCGTCGAGTCATTCTCCAGATTCTTCGTCAAAAGATGCACGTTAGCCGGTGGCGCCGGCGCCGCAGCCAGCGACGCCAGAGTCGCCGCATTCAGGCGCGCTACCCGCGCCACGTAGTCGAAATCGACAAATTTGGAAAGATCCCCATATTCGACGCCATTCTCGGTTCGTGGATTCTGATGCTGGTGGTGAAAGTCCTCTCGCAGCTCCGTGAACCGCACCGCCGCGAACCCTTCCTGATTGAACGACGAATGATCTCCGCCCCGCAAGTAGCGATCCAGCCGAAACACCAGCATCGGCTTCACGCCCGTGTCATACGTGCGCCCGACATCGGCGACGTAGCGCGCCACTTGCCGCGATGACGAATCGCTCTCCCCGCCCAGCCCTCGAATCCGCCGAATCTCTTGCTCCGTCGCAGCGGCCGGCAGGCCCTCGGAAAACACCCGCACCACGGAGTGGTCCTGATCAGGATTCTTGTCTCCCCCGACGATGTCGTTGTTCAACACAGCTTCCAGGTTCCACCCCTGTTCTTTTGCCATCTGGGCAAAGTGCCGGCTTCCGTAAAGCCCCTGCTCCTCGCCCGCGACGGCCAAAAAAACAATCGTCGCCGGAAATTTTAGTTTGCTGAGTACACGCGCGCACTCCAGGCTGACCGCGGCCCCACTGGCATCGTCATTGGCCCCGGGCGCCCACCCCTTGGCATCCATCACGTCGCTGTTGCGGGAATCGTAATGTCCCGTCACCAGGACCATTCGCTTGGAATTGGCGGCGTCCGTCCCCTTCATCACCGCATAGACATCGCTGATCTCGGTCGGACTTGAAATTCGCTCCCCCGGCGGTTCCACCGACCGGTAAGTCTCCACGAACAGGCAGCCGCCGCAGTCCTTCGCATATCGATCCAACTCCGACACGATCCACAGCCGGGCGGCCGCGATTCCGCGCCCCTCATTCTGCATCCCGGGATCAGATGCCGAAAGCGTCGACCGGGTGTAGAAGCTGACCAATTTCTCAATGGTGGCCCGAATACGTTCCGCGGAAACGTCCCGCAGCGCCGACGCGATCTGCGGATCCGCGCCCTCCGCCGGGCCCTTGGCGGCCTGTGCCGCGGCGTCTAGATGCAAAGAAAGCAAGTTCACAGAAAGAAGCCCAGCCAGAACGGATGCACCGCATCGTGTCGATTTGAGTGAACGGAACATGGTTTTGAGTAAACTCCAAAGGAATCCGTGCCCGCAGGGAGCCGAAGTGCCCGGCCCCATAGAAAAGCGGTCGCCCTTTACCCGAGAACCCGGTGATCCTCACCCCACCCCTTGACCAACCGCCCGGTAGAATCTAAATATTAACAGGAGGCTCTAATAGGCAAGGGAGGCTTTATGGTTCTCTGTCCCGAATGCGAAAACAACCTGGACTTCGAAGAAGATGATGTCGACGAGGGCGAAGTCATCTCCTGCCCCGAATGCGGCACCGACTTTGAGGTGATCACCACCAGTCCGCTTGAGCTAAAAGCAGTGGAAGAAGGCTACGAAGAAGAGGAAGAAGAACTGGAAGAGGAAAACGAAGACGGTGACTACTCCTAGTCCGCGCCTGGGTTGTTCAAAGTTCCCGCCTCTTGTTCTCTTGCTTGCCGGAACTCTTCTCCTTAGCCTTAGCCCACGCCTCCAGGGTTCGGCTCCGCAACATGGCAAAGACAAGGACAAGCCGTACGCACTCATCTTCGGAACCGTCTGGGGGCCAGATGATCATCCCCTTTACGGCGTAACCGTGAAGATTCGGCGCGCCTCCGATAAACCCAAGAAAGTTCGCTGGGAACTCTACTCCGACCATCATGGTGAGTTTGCCCAGCGCGTTCCCGCCGGAGAGTCCGATTACATCCTTTGGGCCGACCTAAAAGGCTTCAAGCCCGCCGACGGCAAGCCCCTTCATCTGGTCCAGGAGGTCACCGTCCACGTCTACGGCGACGAGCGCGAGGACACAGGCCTGCACCTTGTCCACTAACCGGCCCGTCCGTCAATCGTGAGACAATGAATTCCAGCATGAATCGCAAACGATCGGTCATGATCACGGTAACCGCTTCCTTTGTACTGCTGGTAGCGATGGGCGTGGCCCACGCCTCGCAAAAGGACCGGTCCGCCGGGCGACTCCTGTTCGGTAAAGTGCTCGACCCCCAGGACAATCCCCTGCCCGACGCCGTCGTTTACCTCACCAACACCCGTACCCGTACTGTGAAAACGTACATCGTCGGCAAGGACGGAACCTACCGCTTCCCCGCGCTTTCCAGCGCCATCGACTACGAGGTCTACGCCCAGTACAAAGGCATCAAGAGCGACGTCAAGTCGGTCGGCCAGTTCGACGACCGCCCCCAGGTCTACCTCGATCTAAGAATTAATACCAAATAACCTGTGGTGCCGGGCAAATGTGTCGTGCCGGGCACTCCTGCCCCGCGATCTTATCCCCAACCCGGAATCTTCCCTTCGTACCTGCACCATTTCATGCAACTTTTTCATCCGCTTTCGGGTTCAATATAAAGGAGACCGTTGGAGGACCCCGTGAACGGACTACTTTTCTCTCGCAAGTCGGCCTTCCCGGCCGCAAAGGTTTTTCTGGCCAGCTTAGCCCTGCTTTGCGCCGCAGCCGTTTCGCTTCGAGCTCAGCAAGGCTCCATGAGCCCCTACCAGGACGAAAAAGACGGCGTCAGCGCCGGCGGCAAGTGGATGGAATTCCAGTCCGAAGACAAGATGACGGGTGCCAAGAAGGTCCGCTTCGAACTCCTGGCTGAGAACTATTTCCGCGAAGATCCGGAATACAAACCGAGAGTCGAACTCTTCTGCGAGGACGGCAAGCTGAAGCTCTCCGACTTCAACCCCGGCGTCCGGCTCCCACCCCCGAATCGTCCCGGCTTCTGGGGACAGCCTCAACTGGAAGTCATGGTCCGCATCGACGACACGCACGCCTACCACGGCTGGAACTGGGTCCGCGGCCATTTTCTCTCGATGGACAAGGGCACCACCCGCGGCATGATCGGCTCGCAGGTATTCAAAGTCGAACTCCCCACTCGGAGCGGCCGCCAGATCGCCGAGTTCTCCCCCGCTGGCCTGAACCTGG
This sequence comes from uncultured Acidobacteriaceae bacterium, assembly GCA_963768265.1. Lineage (GTDB taxonomy): Bacteria > Acidobacteriota > Terriglobia > Terriglobales > Acidobacteriaceae > Sulfotelmatobacter. The sequence goes on along the minus strand of CAVYHM010000032.1, from coordinate 65,667 downwards.
ACCAGGTTCGCCAAGCCTGCGACCTGACCCCAAAGAAACCAAGCAAAGACTAAAGCGGAGGCCCAAAATAAGCTCATGTGGGGACGGGCGCCTTCGCCCGTCCCGCCGTGGCGAAGCCCGGCGGCCTTACTCCACTGAAGCCGGATGGAGGCCTCACCCCACCTGACGCAACCCTTCCGGCACTTGCCCATCCGACCCTCCCGCTGGCACCTTGTTGATAGCCGAGGTGACGATGGACAGCACCCTGATTTCGGGTCTGGCATTCTTTCTGTTCGTGGCCGGTGTCGTGATCTACACCGTGATCCTCTACAACGGCCTGGTCCGCCTGCGCAACGAAAACGACCGCGCCTGGGCCAACATTGACGTCTTGCTCAAGCAGCGTCACGACGAAATCCCCAACCTGGTCGAAACTGTTAAAGGATACATGCAGCACGAACAGCAGACGCTCGTAGCTGTCACCCAGGCGCGGGCCGCGTCGATGAACGCCGCTAGCATCAGCCAAAAAGCTCTAGCCGACCTGAAGATGGCCAGCGCTTTACGTGGACTGTTCGCCGTCGCTGAAAACTACCCGCAACTCAAGGCCAACGAAAACTTCCTCAAGCTCCAGAACCGCATCAGTGAACTCGAAGAGCGCATCGCCGACCGCCGCGAGTTCTTTAACGACGACGTCAACACCTACAACACCCGCATCGGCCAAATCCCCGACGTCTTCGTAGCCAGCTTCATGAACCTCAAGCCGCGCTCCATGTTCAAGGTCTCCGACGAAGATCGCAAGCAGGTGGAAGTGAGCTTCCAAGGCCGAGGCGTAGCGGGAGCTTAAGCACCGCGAACGGAGAAATACTCACTCCGTGATGTCCTTTTCCACCCGTGGACGTCAACCTCTTTATGCCAAGAACCTTCTGCTCGATTTCCAATCACGTCTGCGCAATTCCAACTGGGGGTGCCCCATCCTTGCGTTTTTTGCAAGGGTGGGCAGCAATGCCGCCGATACGATATTGTCTGTGCGGTGCACAAGCACTGACGTTCCCACCCTTCGCAAAGTGCGCGAAGGAATGGGGCACCCACTGTATTTGTGGCGCCAGCGAGACCAAAGTCGTGAAACGCCAGCAGAGTCAAAGGCAGCGGGCAGGAGTGTCCTCCCCACACAATCGACTTACCCCAGCAGCCTGGCGGCGTCCTTGGCGTAGTACGTCAGGATGATGCTCGCCCCGGCGCGCCGGATGCTGAGCAGCGACTCCATCATGACGCGCTCGCGTTCGATCCATCCATTGCGGGCGGCGGCCTCGATCATGGCGAACTCGCCGGAGACTTGATAGGCAGCCAGCGGCAGATCAAACCGGTCGCGGGCGGCGGCGATGACATCAAGATACGGCATGGCGGGCTTGACCATGATCATGTCAGCCCCTTCTTCGATGTCGGCTTCGATCTCGCGCATGGCCTCGCGCACGTTGGCTCCATCCATCTGGTACGAACGCCGGTCGCCGAATTGCGGCGCCGAGTCCGCGGCCTCACGGAACGGCCCGTAGAACCCGGAGGCGAACTTCGCGGCGTAAGAAAGAATGGGCGTGTTGATCAGACCTTCCTCATCGAGAGCGCGACGGATCGCGGCCACGCGCCCGTCCATCATGTCCGAAGGCGCGATGATGTCGATGCCCGCTTTCGCCAGCGAAACCGAAGTGCGGGCCAGCAACTCCAGCGAGGAGTCATTGTCAATTTCGAAACTTGCCTGAACGGCATGCGCAGCAGCGGACACCACCGTCTTGATTGCCTTGTCTTTCTCTGCCTTATTCTTCACCGTGAGCACGCGCTGCGAAGGCTTCACGGCGTTGAGAACCGCGGCACCCAGCGATTGCGGCGTGAAGCTCGATTTCACGATCCCGCAATGTCCGTGCGACATGTATTCGCAGAGACAGACATCCCCCATCAAAATCAGGCCGGGTATTTCGCGCTTCATGGCCCGCGCGGCCTGCTGCACCATCCCGTCCTCGGCCCAAGCTCCGGTGGCGACTTCATCCTTCTTGTCGGGAAGCCCGAACAAAATCACCGAGGGCACACCCAGAGAATGCACCTCGTGAGCCTCTTTCACCGCTTCGTCTACCGATAGATTGAACACGCCCGGCATGGAACGAACTTCCTTACGTACGCCTTCTCCCGGGCACACAAACATTGGATACACGAACGAGTCGGGAGTCAGTCGGGTTTCGCACACCATGTTGCGTAGTTCAGCGGTGCGGCGGAGGCGGCGAAGGCGGGTTACGGGAAACGCCATAGCAGATCACCAGGGGAAGGACTGGAATGAAGCCGCCTTCCCGCCCTCCATTTTACATCTTTAAATCTTCCCGAATATTTGTTGGGTCCGCCGCGCAAGGAGGTGTAACGGAAGTAATCTGCCTGTTTTCAAACGAGGCTCGGCATTCCCGATTAACTCCCATAGAATTGGGACGGATGACTCTGTTCCGACGCCACCGTTGGTTTGTCGCAGCGGCCGGGTTCACTCTGGCTTTTACCGTGGTGTCGCTCACCGCGCCTAAGAGTGCCGGATTGACCGCGTTCGCCGATGTGGGTGGCTTAGTGATCATGCTGATGTCCGCCGCGGTCATGCTGTGGAGTGCCATTCGCAAGCCCAAACCGGAACGCGGCTTCTGGGTGCTCATGACGCTGGGCTTCTCGCTATGGGCGTGCAATCAGGGAGCCTGGGCGCACAGCGAACTCGTGCTCCGTCAGCCGATTCCCGACCCTTACTTCTTCGACATCGTTCTTTTCTTCCACGTGCTGCCCATGATTGCAGCTGTCGGCTGGCGTCCGGACCTTGTCAAGAAGGAAGGAAAGATTCATCTCAGCCTGCTGAATTTCCTGATGCTGGTGGGTTGGTGGATCTTTCTCTACGCTTTTCTCGTGTTTCCGCACCAGTACGTGGTGCTGAACGTAGCTTCATACGACAAGTTCTACGACGGTCTGTATCTGCTCGAGAATGTCTTGCTGATCGCGGTGCTGGGCCTGGCGGCCTGGACCAGTTCTGGTGAATGGCGTCGGCTCTACCGGAATTTTCTTGGCGCGAGCGTGTTGTACGGCATTGGCTCCCAGTTCCTCGATCGGGCGGTTAGCAATGGCGGCTACTACTCTGGGAGCTTCTACGACGTCCCTCTGATTGGGTCTGTCGTGTGGATGGCGGCCACCGCTCTGGCGGCGCAGCAGTGGGAACTGAAGAGCGCAGAGTTCCGCCTCGACCCGCGATGGAGGAAACTTGTTCCTCGGCTTGCCATGCTGGCTATACTCTCGCTGCCCGTCCTGGGAGTGTGGACCGCTTTGTTCGACCAATCCTCCGCTCCCGCGCGAACCTTCCGAATATTCTCCGTGCTGGCCGCGATGCTGTTGTTAGGAATGTTCGTTTTCCTGCGCCAGTACATGCAGGACCAGGCGCTTATGATCCTGCTACGGGACTCGCGCCGCGGCTACGACAGCCAGAAACGTTTGCAGAACCAGCTGGTGCAGAAAGAAAAGCTCGCTTCGCTCGGGACCTTGGTGGCGGGTGCCGCGCGTGAGATTGACGTCCCCCTCAAGGCCATCATGAATTATTCGGAGCAGCTCTGGGCGCAAGAGCGGCTAACCGACGAGCAGAACCGACTGGTCCGCAAAATAGTAAGCCAGGCCCAGCGCACCCACGACCTGGTCGCCAACCTGCTTAGCTTCGCGCAGCAAGTGCCGGGAGAAAAAGCGTCCGCCGATTTGAGCATCCTGCTCCACCGCGCGCGCCAAATGATGGAATCTCGCTACCCCGGCGGCAAGATTCAGGTCTCGGTCTCGATCGAACCGGGTTTGCCCCGCGTGCAGGGCAACGTGAACCAGCTCTTTCAGGCCTTCATCGAGATCATCGAAAACGCGATGGACGCTCTTCAGGAAGCCGGCGGTGGATCCCTCGAGATCATCGCCGCGCGCCAGGGCACCGACGTCGTGCTGCAGTTTTCCGACACCGGTCTCGGAATTCGCGAGCCCGACCGTGTCTTCGATCCCTTCTACACCACCAAGCCCGTCGGCAAGGGCACTGGCCTTGGCCTCAGCGCCGTCTACGGAGTGGTCCAGGACCACAGCGGCCAAATCAGCTGCCAGAACAAGCCCGAGGGCGGGGCTCTGTTTGTCGTCAGATTCCCCTCCGCCGCCGAGCCCGCCGCACAAGTGGCGGGCGCCGCCGGCGACTGAACAGTTTGCTGACAAACTCGCGATTCGTATTCAGGGCATCGCTCTGCAGGTGCGGAAAAACTCGAGTGCGCTCGATTCCGTGGAAGAGCGGCCCTTTCAGGGCCGCGTAAGGCAAATGGAATCAACGCGGGCTTTAGCCCCCGTGGTCGTCTTTGATGCGTCAACGCACTTTTTCCGCAACCTGTTTAGCGATGCCGTAATTGCCGCAGAATAGTACCGGCTTTAGCCCCTGCGGAGCGCCTCGCCGCGAGGCCCTTCTCCTGTAACATAAATTTGCCATGCCCGAGCTGCTCCATTCCTCCGCGCGCGTGCTGGAATTCGACGCCCTGCGCGAACTCCTGCGGGGATATGCCTCCTCGCCGCTCGGACAAAAGCGCATCACCGCGCTCGCCCCCTCGACCGACCGCGACTGGATCAGGGGCCAGCAGGAACTGGCGAGCGAAATTCGCGAATTCCGCCGCGTCGGTGGACGGTTCGATTTCTCCGGCCTCATCGAAGTCGGGGAGCTAGTCAACAAATCGCGCATCGCCGGAGCCGCTCTCGAAACCACCGAGATCCGCGACGTCATCCTCGTAGTCGACCGCGCCGCCGAGTGGCGCGAAATCGCATTGCACCCGCCAGTAAGTATGCGCTCGGAATGGCGCGGAGTGCGCTTGCTCTCCGACCATGTCGTCGACTTCACCGACTTTCTCCGCGCCTTCCGCAACAGGATTCAGCCCGACGGCACCCTCGAAGACAAGGCATCCCCCGAACTGGCGCGTATTCGCCGAGAGATCGAAAAGCAGCGCCGCGCGATTCAGGAGTCCCTGCGCGGCTATCTGCGTCGCCTGGCCGAAGGCGGCGCCGTGCAGGACGAACTGGTCACCATCCGCGGCGAGCGCTTCGTCATCCCCGTCAAAGTCGAGCAAAAGCGCCGCGTGCAGGGCGTAGTGCACGGCGCCAGCTCCAGCGGCCAAACCGTCTTCGTCGAGCCCCTGGAAACGATCGAACAAAACAACGAACTTGTCCGCCTGCTGGAGGAGGAACTCGCCGAGATTCACCGCATCCTCCTGGAAATGACTCAGCGAATCGGCGCCGAAGCCGAACCGATCCTGTCCGCAGTCGAAGTGCTGACAGAACTAGAACTGCAGTTCGCCAAGGCCCGCCTCGCCGAAGACTACAGCTGCGTCGAGGTGAACGTGGCAGGGGCCGAGCAAGACTCGTGTGGGGACGGGCGCCTTCGCCCGTCCGAGGCGGCTCTTGCCGAAGCCCCGAGCGAAGCCGAGGGGGAATCTCGCCTGCTCCTGCACAATGCCCGCCATCCATTGTTAGAAAAACATCTCAAAGCCAAAGGCGCCTCCGTAGTCCCCATCACCATCGAGCTGGAAGGCCCTCGCCGCCAGCTCATCATCACCGGCCCAAATACCGGCGGAAAAACCGTAGCCCTGAAAACCGTGGGCCTGCTGTCCCTGATGGCCCAGTCCGGCCTTCCCGTCCCCGCCGACCGCGCCGACCTCCCCGTCTTCGACGCCGTCCTAGCCGACATCGGTGACTACCAGTCGATCGAACAGAATCTCTCCACTTTCTCAGCCCACGTCACCAATATCGATTTCATCTCTCGCACCGCGACGGTCCATTCTCTAGTCCTGCTCGATGAGTTAGGTTCCGCCACCGATCCGGAAGAAGGTGCAGCTCTGGCCGTGGCGATTGCCGGCCACTTTGCCCGCATCGGCTCGATGGCGGTGATCTCAACCCATCACACGTCGCTAAAGGTCTACGCCGCGAACACGCCGGGCGTCCTCAACGCCTCGGTAGGTTTCAACGAAAAGACCCTGCAGCCCACCTACGAGTTGAAAATCGGCGTCCCCGGTGCATCGGCGGGAATCAACATCGCGCAGCGTCTGGGATTAAATCCCGACATCATCGAGAGCGCCCGCGCGCGCCTGGGCTCGCAGGCACGCGACGTCGGCCAGTTTCTCGACAAGCTTCACGCCGATCTCCGCGAAGCCGAGAACGAGCGCCTGCGCCTGAAAGCGCACGAGCAGGATCTGGAGCGCGAGAAGGCCAGCCTCGCCGCCGAAGGCCGCAAAGAGCAGCAGGCCAAAGTCCGCGAAATGGAGAAGAAACTGGAAAGCGTCCTGCGCGATTTCGAATATCACGCGCGCGAAGCGGTCAACGCCATCCAGGATCGCGCCGCCGCCCAAAAACTCTCCAAAGACGCCGAGCGCCGCATTGCCAAGCTCCGCCGCGAGTTCCGTGAGCAGTTCGATTCGACGGTCGTGGCGCATTCCACCGGCGCCGATCAAGGCGATCCGCACGCCCAGCCGCAAGTGGTCAAGCACGTCTCTGAAGGCGACACGGTCAAACTGAAGTCGACGGGCCGCCCAGCCCGGGTCGTGCGCAAGATCGACGACAATCATTTCGAAGTCGAGATGGGCGCGATGAAAATGAAAATCGCCCGCGATGACATCGCCGAAGTCCTGGCCGTTGCCCAGGGGAAGGGCATGCAAACGCCCGTCACGGCGGCCCGAGCGCGAGGCATTTCCGTATCGCTCGAAAGCGAGGGCGCAAACGTCCCCACCGAGATCAACGTCATCGGCCAGACGGTAGACGACGCCTCGCGCGAGGTCGAGAAGTTCGTGGACCGTGCGTTCCTCGCCGGCCTCCCGCGCGTGCGCGTGGTCCACGGCAGCGGCATGGGCATCCTGCGCAAGGCCCTCCGCCAGTTACTGCAACAACATCCCCACGTCGCATCCGTAGCCGAGCCTCCCCAGAACGAGGGTGGCGGCGGTGCCACAGTGGTGGAGTTGAGAGTGTGACCGATCATGCCAAGGTACTGAAACTAAGTCAGATAGATTTCTCATCATTATCCTCTCATTATCGGATATAATGTCGGATAGTTGGAGGATGAGAGATGGGAACCACCGCTCGCCTTGGTCGACAAAAGATATCTACGACGATTTCGCCCAAGACGCTTACGTACCTGGACGAATTGATCCGCAATGGCGAAGTGCGCACCTTGGCCGAGGCCCTCGACCTAGCGGTGAATCGGTTGCTGGCTTACGAAAATCGTGAGCGACTGGCCCACGACACGGAAGCGTATTTTGCCAACATGAGCGACGCAGAGGCGGCCGCGGAACGGCGCCTGGAAGACGCCCTGTCTCAAACCACTGCAGGGATCGACTTTGATCAGTAGCCCGCTGCCTCGCCGCGGCGAGATGTGGACCGCGAACTTAGGCAATCCACCTATCCGTCACTGGGTTCTGGTCGTTTCTCTCGACCAAAGAAATCTCAGCCAACGTACCGAGTCCGTCCTGATCGTTCCGTTGAGCAGCAGCGGCCCGGAAGGCGCGACCGTTCTCCTGCTGCCGCCAGGAGAAACCGGGCTACCCGGCCCTTCATTTGTAAAGGGACACTTCATGCAAGTACTCGCCAAGCGTGCGCTGCTCACGCAAGAAAGACGTGTGCTCTCTACTGCGCGAATGCGTGAGGTGGTTTTGGCCATCCGCCGCAGCTTCGATCCGGACGCGCCGTGGCCGGAGCCTTAACTGAACGCCCTTACCACAGAATCTTCTTCCAATTCTCGTCGTACAGGGCGTCGCGTGCCGCCTTGGCGATGGTTTTCTTATCCCCGGCCGAGAGGTCATTCGAAACAATGTTGTCCGAGTTCGCCGGATCCCGCACCACCGCGTGCTCAAACCGGTTGGAGATGTAGCGCAGCGCGGCCAGCACATTGTCCGCCAGTTGTCCGAACCGTTCTGCCGCGAGAGCTTAGAACAGTGAGTTCAAGGTAAAGCGAAGGAAAGTCCAGCCCGCTGCGCTCCCGCCAGATTTTGACCGCGCAGATTTCCTGCTGGCGTCCAGAATTGGCCACCAGGTGAACGTGTTGGGCCAGGTCCGTATGAACCGTTGCGCCCGATCTCTTATTGAAGAGCGCATTCCGGAGCTTTCGCGGTTGCGGCAGGCCGGAATCAGGTCCACCTTGTGTCCCTTGATCTCCAGTTGAATCGACACGTTCCGAGTGTGCGCCCGCAAATCATGGTCAGTTAGATATTCAAACAGCCCCCAGAAGATCCCCTTCATCTCCATGTTGGGCACCGGATTGAGCGCGATGAGAACGTCCACATCCGAAGACAGCGACACGGCGGTGTTTTTGGCGTAAGCCCCCGACAGCGTAATCCCCAGCAGGTATTGCTTCCCCCACTGCTTGATCAAGGGGATGACCTTGTCGGCAGCCCGGTGCGAGGCCGATCCGGTGTCAGAAACAACATGGTACTTCTCAACAATCGATGCAGCGTATTGTTCAGTGGTAAGCACCGAAGATAAAACCCTCCTCAATCCCTATCGGCAGAAGAAAGGCAGAGTTGAGGGGTTGTTTGTACTAAGAGACAAAAGAGAAAGCGAGACCGGGAAGGGCACGGCTTCAGCCGTGCCGCCTAGGCCGCAAAGGAGTCCGGGCTTTAGCCCCTGAGGGTCGCCGTTGCAGGGTTGAGGACATGCCTCGGCTGCGCTCTTGTTGGATAAGAATGAGGCGTGAGGCCTTCGTTTTCCATCTCCATCAACCGATAACGCTCGATTCCCACAGCTTCTCCACAATAAATCCCTTCCGGTATATTCAACGCAGTCGCCTTTTAGCTCACAATTCCTCCGGAGAACTCTGTCCCTAAATGGCCAACCCTGGCGATTTCGCCTACACGCTAAAGCAGCAGGCCGACATCGTCCGCATCATCGGCGACTACGTCAAGCTGAAGAAGGCGGGGGCGCAAAACTACGCCGGGCTCTGTCCGTTTCACGGCGAAAAGACTGCCTCGTTCTCGGTGCACGCCACGCGCCAGTTCTATCACTGCTTCGGCTGCGGCGTTTCCGGCGACGTATTCAGCTTCGTGCAGAAAATCGAAAACATCACCTTCCCCGAAGCCGTGCGGCTCGTCGCGCAAAAACTCGGCATCCCCCTGCCGAAGACAATTTATTCCACCGAAGGCGAAGCGAAAGAAGCCCGCCTCCGCGGTCAGTTGCTCGATGTACACGAGCGCGCCGTCGCGTTCTTCCAGGAGTGCCTGAAACGCCCCGAGGGCGCCCGTGCCCGCGAATATCTGCTGGGCCGCGGCTTGGACCAAGACACGATCGCGAAATTCCGCATCGGCTACGCCCCCGATTCCGGCTTCCTCCTCCGCGACCGCCTGAAGAACGAGTTCAGCGAACAGGTTCTCCGCGAAAGCGGCCTGTTCTCATGGAAGGAACCCAATCCCGAGGGTGCCCCGTCCAAGCTTCGCTTGGGCGGGGACTTTGACTTGGCCCGACCCGATGATGTGACGGTCGCCTCAGCCGCGCCAACGACCAACGACCAACGACCAGCGACTGACCAGCGACCGCCGGCCTCCGCGATGTACTCCAAATTCCGCAACCGCGTAATGTTCCCCATCGCAAACGAAGCCGGCAAAGTCATCGCCTTCACAGGCCGCACCCTTGCGACCGACGAAAAAGCCGGCCCAAAGTATCTGAACTCGCCCGAGACCCCGATCTACTCTAAAGGCCGCGTCCTTTTCAATCTCGACCTGGCCAAGGAGTGGGTGCGCAAGTTCGAATACGCCATCCTGGTCGAGGGTCAGATGGACTGCATTTCCGTCTACGCCGCCGGCTTCCACAACGTAATCGCCAGCTCGGGCACGGCCTTCACCGAGCTGCAAGCCAAGCTGCTAGGCCGTTTCAGCAAGAACGTCGTCGTAAACTTCGATCCCGATACGGCGGGTGCCAAGGCCACGGAGCGCACCCTGGGCCTGCTGGTCGAGGAAGAGTTCCAAATCAAGGTACTCACGCTCGAGCAGGGATTCGACCCCGACCTCTACATCCGTCGCAAAGGAAAAGACGCCTACGGCGAAGCGCTGCGCCACTCGCAGAGATATTTCGACTACCTGATCGAACGCGCGCGCACGCAATTCCCCGCGCGCAGCGCCGAAGGAAAAGTCAAAGCCGTGAATTTTCTGCTGCCCCACGTGCAGCGCATCCCCAGCCGCATTGTGCGCGACGAACTGGCTCACGAAATCGCGCAGAAGCTAGCCATCGATTCGGCGGTATTGCGCCAGGAGTTGCGTCACGTCGCAGGCACGCGCTCGTCGTCGGCCGTGAAGGCGCCCGCTCAAGCGCAGGTCACCGACGCGGAAAAGATCCTGATTCGCGCCCTGTCCTCAGCCCGGCAGATGCAGCCCGGAGAGGAGCGCCTCTCCCTGCGCGACGGTGCCGAAGAGGAGTTCGATCCCGCCCGGCAAGCCGCCTTCGTCCTGCAGAATGAGGGCCTACACCGCGGCCTGGCGACAGAATCGCTGGCCGAGTCGCTTCTAAATGCCAGCCCGGACGTTGCCGATGTTCTAGAAGTCGCGGCCACGGAAAGCGACCGCCGCCTTCTGGCGTCGATCCTGCTGAAAGAAGATGAGGAGCTTACTGCCGAGGTGCTGGAGTCAGCAGTTCGCGCTCTGCGCCGCATTCACCTGCGTCGCCGACAGGAGGAGGTGCAACAGGAACTAAAAAAGCCGGGTCTTTCTGCCGATAAAGACCGCCTGCGGGAACTACTTAGTGATCTCGAGCGAATCAGCCGCGCCCTGCGCGACCCCAGCTTGGCGGAAGATGGTCTCAAGGCGACCGAAAAGAGGAAAAGTGCTTGAAACAAAAACACTTCCCCCGCCATCTAAGTATCTAGGATAATTGGAAATCCCGGCGGGCAATGGCGGCTAAAGCGGGCAACCGATAGACGGCACAGCACTTGTGTGCTACGCTCTATAAGTTTGTGCTAGATGCACAATCCCGCAATACCCAGATTCCCACCTTTTTGGAAACTTTACCACACGCTCCTGTGGAGCGGAAATAAGTAGTTTGAGGACACCTCTTGGCTCTTGATGACAAGTACGACGATATAAAAAAGCTGATCGACACCGGCAAAGAAAAGGGATATCTCACGTATGACCAGGTCAACGACCTCATACCGCATGACGTGCACAGTCCCGAAGACCTTGACGATCTGCTGACCACGATTGGTACGCAAGGGATCGACGTGCTGGAAGGGCCGAAACTGCCTTCCGCCGCGCTCGACAAAAAATTCGATGAATCCGAGGAAGGCGAGGACGTTGAACTCGACCTCACCCCCGGAGCCCTGGAAAAAACCAACGACCCCGTCCGCATGTATCTGCGCGAGATGGGAACTGTGCCGCTGCTCACGCGCGAAGGCGAAGTAGAGATCGCCAAACGCATCGAGCGCGGCCAAATCCGCGTGCTCAAGGCGCTCTCGCGGTCACCTATCGTGATCCGCGAACTGCTCACCCTGGGCGAAGACCTCAAGAAAAACGTCCGCTCGATCAAGGAAGTGGTCACCTTCGACGAAGAAGAGATCACCGACGAGATCCTGCAGAACCGCCTGAATGAGTTCACCGGCAAGATCGACGACATGGCCAAGCTGTACAAAAAGGCCAACGTCCTTGAGGAAAAGTACAAAGAAGTCTCGCTGAAGAAGCATCCGAAAGATCATCGGCGGGCACGGCGCAAGCTGGCGCGCGCCATCATTGCCGTGTCGCTGGCGTTGCGCAAACTGGGTTTCACCAATGCCGAGCGCAAGCGCCTGATCGAGCGGGTCAACAAGACCGTCGACGGCATGCGTTCGCTCGACCGCCAGGCGCAGAACCTGGAGCGCAAGGCCGAAGCCACTCGCAGCGAGGAACAGAAAAAAGAATATCGCCGCCAGTCGCGCGCCATTCGCGGCGAGGTGGAAAAGCTAGAACTTGAAACCGGCGTGGCGTTCCAGGAGCTTAAGCGCACCCAGCGCGAGATCATCCAGGGCGACATGGACGCGGAGCAGGCCAAGCGCGAGCTGATTGAGGCCAACCTCCGACTGGTGGTTTCGATTGCCAAGAAGTACACCAACCGCGGCCTGCAATTCCTCGACCTGATTCAGGAGGGCAACATCGGCCTGATGAAAGCCGTCGACAAGTTCGAATACCGCCGTGGCTACAAGTTTTCGACGTATGCCACGTGGTGGATTCGCCAGGCCATCACCCGCGCGATTGCCGATCAGGCGCGTACGATCCGCATCCCGGTGCACATGATCGAAACCATCAACAAGCTGATCCGCACCTCGCGGCAGCTGGTGCAGGAACTGGGACGCGAGCCTACCAGCGAAGAGATCGCCAAGCGCATGGACATTCCGGTAGCGAAAGTGCGCAAGGTGCTGAAGATCGCGCAGGAGCCCATTTCTCTTGAGACCCCGATCGGCGAAGAGGAAGATTCGCATCTGGGCGACTTCATCGAAGACCGCGCCGTAGTCTCGCCGGCCGAGGCGGTGATCAACGTGAACCTGAAGGACCAGACCGGACAGGTCCTGCGTACGCTGACCCCGCGCGAAGAAAAAGTCATCAAGATGCGCTTCGGCCTGGAAGACGGCAGCGAGCACACTCTGGAAGAAGTCGGGCAGAGCTTCGCGGTCACCCGCGAACGCATCCGCCAGATTGAAGCCAAGGCGCTGCGTAAACTGCGGCATCCCTCGCGCTCGCGGAAGTTGCGGGCGTTTATGGATGGGGTCAGGGACTAAGTTAAGAAGGTTGTCATCCCGAGTGAAGCGAGGGACCTAGGTGTTTGCCTGCGCAGGCAGTGCCGGTGCCCCAGGCAAGAACCCAGGTCCCTCGCTTGCTCGGGATGACAGGCAATTGTGGTGTCAAAGGCACGGCTCCGGCTGTGCCTTTTCTTTGAATCCCAAATTGGCACGAGCTAGCAAAAACATCAGCTTCGTTCCGGTTAACCAGGGGCTGGCCAATTTTTCACCGTCAATACTGAGGCTGCCCACCCCTTCGCGAATTTTCGAAGGGTGGACATTCCGGACGCGTGGAGGGTCAAATCAGGCCTTGGAGTTCCGGGGTGGTTTGAATGACCTTGAGTTCCTGCTTGGAGAAAATCCTCTTCACTTCGTCGAGCTTGAAAATTTCCCACACCGAGCTGAAGCCGGGCACGTTCTTCGGAGTGCTGCGCAAGAGGATCGTTGCCTTGCCGGTACCCGCCCAACGCACGTTCTCCAACCCCGCGTACGCGGTCCCGATTTTTCTGGTCTTGTGCAGGATCGGTTCCTGCTCGCTCCGGTAGGTCGCCGCCATGCACGCGTCGTAGTATTTGCCACCGTATTTGAGAAAGTAGTGGGTGGTGAAGAAGCACCCGAGGTTAAACCCGCCGCTCCCCTGGTTGCCCACGTTCCCGCTCACCTTCGGGTCGAAACAATGGAAATCAGGTTTTGTGATAAAGTGCCCGCATTTGTTGGATGAGTCGAGGTTGGCATTACTGACTCCGTCCAGCCCCAGATCCTGCTCGAACATTTTTTTCAACGCTTCTCGGAGTTTCGCGCAATCCACCCGGTTGTGGTCTGCGCTCGCCAGAAGGGCATCGGCACTCAGGTTTGAGGCCTCCGTAATATAGTCCCAGTTCGCAGAAGCATATTCGACGAAATTTTCGAAGAGCGCGTCGGCCAGGAGCAGCTTTGAGAGGCCGCTGTCCTTCTGCATAGCGGGGATGTCGTGCTTGAAACAGAGAATGGATTCGCGCGCTGATGCCATGGAGCCTCCGCTTTTCCCGAATAATCCAACGGAGTGTACACCACCTTGTCTCTTTGAACTTTGATTTCCTCGGGGGAAACATGGGGAGACATGGAAGCATGGGAAACATGGGGACAGCTGTCCCCTGGTTCTCCGAATGTTTAGGGACACACTTGCAAGGCCAAAGACTTGAGCTCTTTGGCAATACTCGAGAGCCATGGCTCTGGAAATGAGGAACTCGAAACTGTGTCGCGTAGAAATCTGCCTGCAGATGAGGCTGGATAGCGACGCCGCTCGGGGCAGGCTGTAGCCGCAAAGAGCGCCGGGGCTGGCTCACCCATGCGTTGGTCAGGGTCTGTGGTGCCCACCTTTTAGGCTGCGCTCAGGGCAGGCATTTCGAAAACCGCGAAAGGTGGGTGCAGCCTCTATTGTGGTGGTGCTGGGGTGAGGCAGCCGCCATCCGTCCAGTCCCCTTCGGATTCGTTGTACGGGAGATTCCTCGCCCCGCTGGTGAAAGCGCGGGGCTTCGGGATGACGGATTTGCTTTGAACGATGACAGGGATTGAGTTACGGCGTCTCCGGCGCGTTCGGTGCTTGTGCCCGCGGCGGCTGAAGCCGGGGCGTTTCGTCGGCGCTTAACGGCACCCTTCGGCTCGATGCGCTCGCTCAGGGCAGGCTTAAAGCTGAAGTCGTGCCCTTCCCGTTCGTTGCCTCGTCAATCAAAGTAAAAAGGCGCGGACGGGGCGTCCGCTCCACATGGGTCTCTTTCCTGTTTCGGGAATCGTTCTCACTTTTTCCTTCAATTCTGTTGCCTTCGACTTTTCATTTCTGTTGAAAGGAAACATAAGGCGGCATTTGCGAATTTTCTGTGGATGCCGCTTGATTTGTTTACGGGGTGGATAAATGAAGAAGCGGAAGCCAAGGATCATCAAAGACCCGAAAGCTCGTGGCGAATGGGCGGAGATGCGGTTCATGGAGCGGGCCGCGGGGCAGGGATTGTGTGTCAGTAAGCCTTGGGGAGATTCGAGCAGCTACGACTTCGTGATCGGACGTCCGGGACACTTCGTCAGTGTGCAGGTTAAGTCGACGGTCTGCCAATCGGGGGGTGGTTATGAATGCTGCATTCGAGGCAGGAAGAACGAGGCGTATGAGCCCGGGTCGTTCGACTTTCTCGCGGCCTACGTCGTGTTGAAGGATGCTTGGTACATCATTCCGGCAGGCGCGGTGTTGGGAAAAGAAACCGTAGCGCTGTTTTCGAAATCGAAGCATGCCAATTACGAAGGGTATCGCGAGGCTTGGCATCTTTTGCGGGAACCTCCGCGGCTTGTGAGGGTACCGAGACCACCGAAAGGTCCGCAGACACAGAACCTCTCACGAATCCTGGCATCGGCGCAGTGGCGCGCATGGAAAATGCCATGAATTACTTCAAGCGCTATCTCGCACAGGGCAACGTGCTGCGGCAGAAGCAGAATGAGGATCTCTAGGAGTGGCGGATTTCTCTCAGTTTTCCTCGTTCTTCCACAAGGAAGGCTGATCGTCCACAGGTTCTGCACAGGGGCGGATTCCTTTTGTATTGCGGGGCGTAACGTTCTGGCTGAGAGTGGGTGAAGCGAAAACGTGAGAGTCCTGCGTGCCGGACGATTGCGGCAGAGCCAGCGGGAATTTCCAGAAACGCGGATACGCGACTGGTTGCCCCGGGCGTTGCGGCCTCCTTCCCGCTCCTTGATCAGGAGAGGGCTTGCTGGCCACCGCAGCAGTTGCGGTTCGCGATCGCAAGGTCGCGGTTCGCAGCTGGTTTTGGCAAATGCGGCGTTCCTTGGAGCGCTGTCGGGCTGAGGCGGTCGTCCACCGCGCAGCGGTGACAAAGGCAGAGCAGGAATCCACGTAACGATGCGGCTTGGGTGGCTGGCCCAAGCCGCATTCGAATTTTTGGGGTATTGTTACGCCGCCGCGCACGCTATACAACGAGGGGCCCCAAAAGACTGCGTGAGAACCCGTGCCGTCCCCTACGGGACTCGTTTCCTTCCTTCTACGCCCACCCAGGACTGGGCTAAATTATTCCGCCCCTCCGCGGCTGGATTTTTGAAAGAGAGCGAGGGCTATTTCTTGGTGGCTTTGCCGTCCATCACGGTGCTCCACTTGGTGCCGTCTTGCGACATTTCGTACGTGAAGGTGTAGGAGGTGGGGGAGAGGAGCTTCATGGTGAAGCGGCCTTTCATAATCGTGCCGCCCATTTTTTCGTCGTTGGTCCAGGTCCAGGTATCGTTGTCGACGGAACCCTTAGACTCCATGGACTCGCCCCAACTGTTGTACTCGCGATAGGTGTAGGCCTTGTCGTCGGTGGAATATCCCAGGATGGACAGGCCAGCGCCGTCGCCCATCGAACTCTTGAAGTCGGTGTGGCAGACGAGGAAAAAGCCGCCGTCCATCCAATCGCACTTTTCAATTTCGGTCATCTTGCCGCCCGGACCCATGGGGCTGGGCTTCATGTCGCCGTCGAGCGTCCACGAGCCGGCGAGAACGTCGAGTTTTTTGTGTTCGGGGCCCGGCTTGGGCATTTCCATCTGCGCGACCGCTGTCAGTGCAAGGAACAGCCATACTGCCGAGATGAGTGCTGTGGTCTTCATGGGTGCCTCATTGGTGATGGTCGATCGAGAAGCGCTCGTTCCCGCAGCGAGATATTAGGCCCGCTGGCAGGGCTAGTCAAACGGAACGTGCGATTCGGTCTCGAGCATCGAGTATTTTAATCTTCAATCAAAAAATCAAAAATCAGTTTTTCTGCCGGTCGCTTTCTACCAATCTCCCCAATGGGACGCCGTTCTCTGCTGGAACTTCATCTTCCACCCATCGCCCTGCTTGACCCAGACCGTGCTGAAATGCTGATAGCGTGGGGGCGGTCCTTGGTCTTCCTCCTGGGGAACGCGCAGGACGACATCGTAGGTCACCAGTGCCACACCGTCCGTAATGGCCATCACCTTCATGTTGTAGGGCATTAGATTGAAGCCGGGCTCGCTGTGCTGGTCGATCATCTCCTGCCGGTCGGTGAGTTGGCCATCGAAGCCGACGAAGGAAAAATCGTCGGTCAGAGTGCGTTTGAAGAAAGCGGCGTCGCCCTTCTTTGCGGCGTCGACGAAGCTCTGCTCGGCGGCCATCAGCGTCTTTTCTTGCTCACTCAGAGGTTTAGACGGATTGGGTGCCCGTCCGAAAGCAGCGGGGAAGAGGCTGCATAACATAACGATTAGGACAATGATGCGAGTATTCATGTCAGCTCCTGATGTTTGTTCTATCTTCCGCAAAGGGCGAGAGCGGCTAATGTTTGGAGGTTGCGTCGTGCCATTTGCAGCTTGACCCAACGGCTACAAGACTTCGTGAGAACGCGTGCCGTCCCCTACGGGACTCGGCTTACCACTCGCTCTCTTTACCCGGCACTACCGTGCCGGGCTTTCCCATGCCGCCGCTGCGCGGCTGGGTTATATGTGCTTCCTCACGCCTGGATCACGCTTGAATCGTTCGTGCCAGGTCTGTGCGCGGGACTTGTAGCTGCACGCCAGTGGCCAGGTTCTTGAGGGCGAAGGCGTCGGCTTTTACTTCATTCTCGCCCACGATAAGGATGTATTTTGCTCCGGCCTTCGTGGCGGCTTCGAACGATTTCTTAAGGCGAAAAGTTTCGTCGCCCAGTTCGACCACCAGGTCGTGGCGGCGCAATTCGCGCGCCAAGCGGGCGGCTTCGGTGTTCATGCCCGCGCCCAACGGCGCTACGTAGACATCCGGCTTGCGCAGCACGCTCTCGGCGGAGGATTTTTCCTGCAGCGACATCACCAGGCGATCTTCGCCGATGGCAAAACCAATCGGTGCGGCTGGGCCGCCGAGGGCTTCGGAAAG
The DNA here is from genome assembly GCA_963768265.1 of uncultured Acidobacteriaceae bacterium. Taxonomy (GTDB): domain Bacteria; phylum Acidobacteriota; class Terriglobia; order Terriglobales; family Acidobacteriaceae; genus Sulfotelmatobacter. The sequence continues at coordinate 48,049 of CAVYHM010000032.1, read as the reverse complement.
ACCGTCGTAGCGCCCGCCGCCCAGGATTGCGTTTTGCGCGCCCAAAGCGCCGTGAGTGAATTCGAAGGCGGTGCGGGTGTAGTAGTCGAGGCCGCGGACCAGGCGGTCGTTTATTTGAAACTTGACAACAACCGACTTGAGGATTTGCTGCACTGCTTCGAAATGGGTGCGGCAAGGTTCGTGAGGAACTGGCTGATGCGCGGGAGTTTCTCGATGATGGGCGATCCTCGGGTACCTTGCAATCGAATACGCGAAGAAAATGGTGGCAGACACCGGCAGCGCTTGTGGCAATCGGCGCACATCTTGTCTTTGACCACTTCGAGCGCCTGGCGTAGCACCTCGTTTGAATTTGGCGAGGTCGTTGGCGCAGCCGACGGAATTCAATTCAAGATTCCAGTCCGTGATGCCGAGGCGGTCGAGCAGCGTGGCCAGCAACTCGAGGACTTAGGCGTCAAGCGCGGGAGATTCGCTGCCAGCCAATACCAGGCCAATAACTTTGGCGCCGATCTGATGAAACTGCCGCGAGGTCCTCCCTTCTGCGGGCGCTCGCGGCGGAACTGCGGGCCAATGTGATCGAGCTTGTTGAGGCCGCGAATCCAGAGTTTGTGTTCGATGTAGGCGCGGACAGTACCAGCAGTGTTTACGGGGCGGAGGGTGAGGGACCCTCCTCTGTCGCTAGCGGCGCGCCCGCGATCTTCCCGCATGTGTACATCTCTTTGGAGACGATGCGGTTTCTCGCCGACGCTGCGGGCGAAGAGAGCCGTATCCTCGAACCTTGGCGTGCGAATTTCCTGGAAGTTGTAGGAGCGGAAGACGTCGCGTACGGCGGCTTCGACGAAGTTCCAGAGTGCCGTGTCCGGCGGGAGGGTCCCGCGTTCCTCGGACTGCTTTGATCATTCCGTTCCCTTCTTCGTCCCGGAGGGACGTTTGATAGTAGACCGCCGCTTCAGCGGCGGGTTAGCCGACCTCGATGCCCGTGCCGTAGGCACGGCTGAACCGTCCTCGATCCGTTATTTCAACCGTCCCTAACGGGACGTGTGTTTATGTCGCGCGTCTTTCCCGGCGTTGAAACGCCGGGCTATTTTGAGGCGACACTGCGAGACGCACGGTCGTGCCGACTCGGTTCCGGCAGCGGAAGTCGTCGGGCTATCATGTGGGCGCCGGTGAGAACGCCTTTCCACTGCTACTCAAGTCTAACCTGCAGGGTCCTTCGACTCCGCTCAGGATGACAGAGCTTTGAGAGGGAGCCGCGGTTCCCTCAGGCGTTAAAGCCCACGACTTTTCAGGGTCCTCAGCGGCACGGCTGGAGCCTGCCTTCCAAAACCGCTTAACCGCCTACGCCCGATGCTGGATGGCTGAAGCCCGGCGCCTACCGTTCCCTTAGATACTCTTCTTTATAGCCGAGATAATTCTTCGCGTAGCGCATGATCACTTCCTGCTCGGGGGCTTCCAGCTTGCGGCGACACTTGCCGGGAGAGCCATCCACAATGATCCGGGCTCGACTACTGTTTTCTCGGGAATCAGCGTGCCGGCTCGATGATCGATCCGGCACCGATCTTCGCGCCGTTCAGAATGATCGAACCCATGCCGATCAGGCAGCGATCTTCGACGACGCATCCGTGCAGGGTAACCGGGTGGCCCACCGTGACGTACTCGCCGACGTAAACGCCCCATTGTTGCTTCATGCCGTGGAGGACGCTGTTGTCCTGCACGTTCGAGTGGGCGCCGACGCGGATTTCGTGGACGTCACCGCGGAGGACTGCATTCATCCACACCGAGGCGTGCTGCCGAGGACGACGTCGCCGATGATCTGGGCCGAGTCGTCGACGAAGCAGGTGGACGGGATCGCCGGCCGACGCCTTTGAAGGATCGAATCATGGATTGCTGCTGGCTGCAATCAGCGGCCAGAAGGAAATTCAACATACCATGATTTGCTCCGGGGACGCAGTCGTGGCGCGGGAGATCCCTTGGACTGCGCTCAGTCGAAATCCCACTTCTCGCGCAAAGAACGCGCGAGAAATGGGGAACTCGTATACCGGAGCCGCCCCCGTACAGTTTTTGACAAGCTGCCGACGTACACGCGACATTCCCCCGTGCTTTTTACAAAGCCAGGACGCTCGTGTGACACCCGGCTAGAGCTGCCTGCGTAGTTTTAAGGCTGCAAGCGGATTGCAATGAGGACGCAAGCTGGACGCAACGCAGACAGCGCCACGAACCAAGGTTCTGGAGCCGATCCCGGGTAATTCGCGAGAGGAGAAAACACATGAAGCTTAAGACACGATACTCGGGGCGTTCGCGATCTTGGGCGTTTCTTCGTTCACATTCGCTCAGCAAACCGGATACTCACAGACCAACCTCGTCGCCAACACAGCCGGTGTGGCTAACCACACTGATTCTCAGCTTTCGAATCCCTGGGGAATTTCGTTCGTCCCGGGAAACCCGTTCTGGATCGCCAATAACAATGGTGGCACCTCGACCCTGTACGACGCGCAGGGGAACAAGCAGAGCCTGGTGGTGGGAATCCCCAGCGCCAGCATGAATCCCTGCAGCCCAGGTTGCCCGACGGGCACGGTAGCCAACTCGCAGACTGGATATTTCAACAGCGGAGCCTTTCTGTTCGATACGGAAGATGGAATCATTGCGAACTGGACGGGACAGGGCAATGCGGTGGTAGCTGTCGACAATTCTGCCGCGGGGGCGGTTTACAAAAGGGCTCGCGCTGTCACGAACAATGGCGGCACTTTCCTGCTGGCGGCGAATTTCCGCAGCGGCAAAATCGAAGTGTATGACCGGAATTTCAATCCCACAAATCTTGCTGGTAGCTTTACTGATCCCAATCTCCCGGCCGGATACGCTCCGCATGGAATCCATGTGATCGCCAACCTCGTCCTTGTAACCTATGCCCAGCAAGATGCCGCCAAACACGATCCGGTGACCGGCGCGGGTCTGGGCATCGTGGATGCCTTCGACAGCACAGGCAATTTCACGCGAACCTTTGCCAGCGGTGGCACCTTGAATGCTCCCTGGGGAGCAGTCATGGCGCCGGCAAGCTTTGGAGCCTTCTCCGGTGATGTGTTGATCGGCAACTTCGGCGACGGCACCATGAACGCAGACCACACCCAAGGACATTTCGTGGCGCAAGTCACCGATTCTGCGGGGCACGTCATCACGAATCCCGGACTCTGGGACATGGTGTTCGGCGCGGGTGGCACGGGGGATCCCAACACGCTCTACTTCACAGCGGGAGGCGCGAATCAGACCAGCGGATTGTTCGCGACGCTGGTACCGGCGTCGGCTGCGGGCACGAATTTTTCGCTGAGTGTGTCCGCGCCGAGTGTTACTGTCGCGCCGGGAGGCAACTCTGCGATCACAGTGCACTCGGCGGCGGTGGGCGGCTTCAATGGGCAAATCACGCTTTCGTGCTCGTCGGCTGCTGGGTTGACGTGCTCGTTTTCACCCAACACGATCTCGCCCGGATCGAGCACGGCGAGCCGACTCAACTCTCACGGCGGCTGCGGCTCCTCCGAGTGGCGGCTACGGCGGGATTGGAATGGCTCTGATTTCGGGGTTGGGCCTGTTCGGGACGATGTTGACCACCGGCCGGCGTAAACCGGGTGCGAGCAAAGGGAAGAGCCTGGTGCTCATGGCGGGAGTGGCTTTGCTCGTCGCGGGCATGACCTTCACGGTCGCGTGCGGCAGCAACTCCAACCACCAGACACCAACCAACAATCAGGTCACGCTTATGGTGACGGGGACGTCGGGTGCGATCAGCCACACGGTGCCTGTGATGGTTACAGTCCGATAGCTTGTCCACTCCAAAGAAAGAAAGGTCAGGGGCACCCAGGGTGCCCCTGCTTCTTTTTCTTGGGGACACTTCCAGAAACTCAGAACACAAACTTCAGCGACAGCTGAACCTGCCGTGGTGCATAAGCGGCATTGGGCTTCATGAAGTTGCCGGGTAACTGGTAATAGCCCGGATAAGTCGCCAAGCCGTTGGTGACCGAACTCTGCACAAAGGTGGAGGACGTTGGCCACCAGCCATTTGAAGTGATGGCGACGCGCTGGTTGTCGCGGTTGAACAGGTTAAAGGACTCGGCCATCAGGTTCAGCTTGTAGCGCTCGGTCACGCGGATCTATTTTGTGAGGCGGAGGTCGGTGCTCTCATAGTCGGGTCCGGTGAAGGCGTTGCGGTAATATCCCGGGAGACGGTCGTTCAAGTCGTTGCCGTCCTGGTTGGGATCACCCGCGACGGTGGCATTGACCGGCCGTCCGGTGCCGTAGTTCACCACGCTCGAGATCTTCCAGTCGTTGAACAAGTGTCCCAGTAGTTCATGGCCGCGGTGGAAGGGCCGCCTCGTCGGAGAGTGCCACAATCATGCGATGCCGCTGGTCGGTCACGCTGGGCCGCGCTTGGCCGCGGGATTGTAGGAATTCTGCACGGTCGCGGTTGGCCGGCGACAAGGGCGTCTTGTCCGTCGTCGATCGCGCGGGCATAGGTATAGGAGAGCCGCAGATAAGTCCCACGAGCGACGCGGCGATTGAGCGAGAGCGCCGCGCCGTTGTAGTTGCTGGAAGCGGCGATCTGGAATTCGTTGATGGCCCCGAGTTGGGCGATGGGCCGTCCCAGCGGATTGATGCACGGCGGCCAGGGACAGGTTAGCGATCGGGTGAACTGCCAGGTCGCGAAGGAGTCGACGGTGTAGAAGCCATCCTGGAAGATCGAACCGCTGGAATCGAAGATCGGGTAGTTCAAGAGCGACGGGCTGCGGAAGGTTCACGTCCAGCGCGCGAATCAGGTGCTCTCCGCGCACGTTGAGCAGCGACAGCGACAGCGTCGTGCGATCGACGACTTCCCTTTCGAACGTCAGGCTGGTTTGTTGCACGCGCGGAGTCACGAAGTTGGGCGCAAATGCCGAGACCTTATTGGTCACGCCCTCGGTGAAACCCACAGGCGGCGCGCAGTTCGCCGCGTATAGAGGACAACTTACCAGCGGATTGGGATATGCCGGGAAAACCTGGTGATCGTAATAATTCGTGTTGTTGAGGAAGACCTGCGAGTCCGTCACGCCATTGTCGGTCTGCACGATCGAGTTGTAGATTTGCGGAATGCGAACGTAGAAAATCCCATATCCTCACGAACTATCAGCGGGCGAGTGTTGCCGAACGAATAGGCGAATCCGGCCCGCGGCGCGAAATTGTAGGGTTGAAACGGAACCTTCCCGGAAGGCGGAAACAGGGGGTTCGAGACCAGCCCTGCCGTCGTGAAAGTCTGCAGGTCCCAGCGCACGCCCAGGTTGAGCGCAAGACGGTTGGTCACGCGGATCGTATCCTGCGCGAATGCTGCGTATTCCTTGGTATCGGGATGCGACTTGGCGCTGCCGAAGTTTTGCAGATAATAGTGCGGCACTTCGTGAGCGTACGCCCGCAGCGGCGTGAGTTGAAGCCCAGCCTGTATCGGCTCAAAGGTGAACGGGTTCACCTTGACGGGATAGAACAGGTATTCTCCGCTCTGCTGGCTGGGGAAAAAGTCGTAGATCCACGTCAGAGCCCGTCGCCGCCGAGCTTCAACGAATTGCGGCTCCCTTCAAAGCTGACGGTTTCCGCCAGGTGCAGACGGTGCTCGCGCGTCTGGCGCGGCAGAATATTGAGCGCCCCATGCCATCGAGAATCGTGGGAATCTTTACCAGCACATCGCTGGTGTTGCTGTAAGACTGCTGCCGGTCGCGGGAGAACTGCGCGCGGAAATGGCTGATCCAGCGCGACGTGAGGCCTGAGGTCAGCGACAGCGAGCCGGTTTCGGTGGAGACGACTTCCTGACCATTATTGCTGATGGAATCGTAGGTGACAGGACTGGCCGGATCGAGGAATACATTGTTCGCTCCCCAGTAGCGGGAGGTATTCACGCGCAGCGCGAGCTGATTGCGCGGGGTCAGGTTGATATCGAGCTTGGCGTAAGAAGAATTTCCGATCTGCGCCGCGGGATATTCTCCCGCCAGCGAAGTAAGATGCGCGGCAGCGGCGAAAACCAGGGCCTGATCGGTAGCTTCGTAGTCTCCGCCGCGTAAGGCCCGGCGCCGGGCTGCGGAACGACGTGCGAGCTGCCGTTCAGAACTCGACCACGTTGGGCACGTGAAAAATGTGCTGGTCGAATCCCGCGAAGAAGAAGATTTTGTTGCGCTTCAGAGGGCCACCGATCGTGCCCCCGACCTGCTGTTGGCGGTTATGCGGCCGGAAAGCGAGAAAGGGAATGGAGGCGCCAAAGGAACTTCGCGGAGATAATAGAACGCCGTAACATGCATGTGGTTCGACCCCGACTTGGTCACCACATTGACCAACGGCTCCGCCGGAGCGTCCTTGTTCTGCGCCGTATGCATTCGTCGACATGCGAAACTCCTGCACGACTTCGGTGGAAAACGGATAAGGAGCCCGATAACGGCCGCGCGCTTGCGCGAAAAAGGCGTTGTTGTAGCCGCCGCCATCGACCCGGAAACTGTTGTGAGATCCGCGAATACCGCCGAAGGAGAGGTCGCCATTGGTAGCGGACGTCAGGCCACGAGGATCTTGCGTGACGCCCGGCGAAAACAGGGCGAGGTCTGAGAATCGTCGGCCATTCAACGGCAGGTCCCCCACGGCACGCTCGTCGAGCAACGTGGAGACGGCGCTTGGCTTGGTTTCAACCATCGCAGGCGCGGCCGAGACGGTGACTTTCTCCGCCGGAATTCCAGTTCGGCCACGGCACCGACTCGACATGCAATTGGGGGCTGACCTGGGGCGACATGCCGGTGCTTCCACGCGAGCGGAATAGTCTCCGGGAGGAAGTAATTCGAACGCGAATTGGCCTTCGGTCGCTGGTGGACGTGTATCGTGTGCCTGGCGGTGTTGACGACGACGATCGAGGCCTGCGCCATCGGCTCCCGCTGGGTGGACGACCGTGCCGCGAATGGCCCCTGTGGCGGAGTCCTGAGCGTTAAGGCAGATGGGCACCAGAGCGATGAGCACTACGATGATGGCGAACACGAAAACGAAAAGAAAAAAAGTGCGCGTCGATGTCATAAGGTCGTCCTGCCCGCGGAATGAAGCTCGGAGGGACGGCCCGATGCGCGTTAACCGGACGCGAGGCGGGAAACTCCGCGGAGAAGTGCCGGGAGGCGCGGTCCTAGGCGCGCGCGGCCGGAAAGCCTCTCCGCGGAATAAGGAGAAACATTTTTTGTATAGCATGCGACCGAAGAAGACTTCAGTGATCGGGCGAGCTTTTTTCGGCATGATTCCCGGAGTGGAACGGGTCGTCTTGGGGAGTGTTCGGAGCGTCCTCCGGACTTGGAATGTCCAAATTGATGACGACGGGGTCCTGACCGCTACGTACGATCACTGCTTCCACCGGTTCGTCCTTATGCGCGTTCAGTTCCTGATGGGGAACGTAGGGAGGGATGTAGACGAAGTCACCCGGGCCTGCCTCATCAACGAATTCCAAATGATCTCCCCAGCGAAAGCGGGCGCGGCCGCGGACGACGTAAATCACGGTTTCCAGTTCCCCATGATGATGAGGACCGGTCTTGGCATTGGGCTGGACCACCACCGTTCCCGCCCAGAGCTTTTGCGCGCCGACCCGGGCCCGCGAGATGGCTTCGGCGCGGGTCATACCGGGGGTCTGCGGCGTGTTCGTGTCCAACTCGCCGCTGCGAATGATACGCAAGCCGTGGTTTTTCCAATCGGGTTTGTCGTCGCAGGCCGAATCCTTCATGCTGTACGTTTCCCCGCTGTCGTCACTGCTAATAAAGGATGCCGTCCTAAGGTTGACGGTTGGAAACTCTCGCCGGAGGAGTCCGCTTGCATGCGGTCAATTGACGGTGAGGACCTGGGTGCTGCTGGTGCCGCCGCTCGAGCAACCGAGGTTGCCGCTATTGCCGGAGGGCGTCTGCACGACGACATTGAAGGGTCCAGGGCCAGCGATCATGGAGGACGTGATGCTGACCGTGAGCTGGGAACTGCTGACCACGGTGGTGACGAGGGTGGCGCCATCGAAGACCACAACGGAGGAGGAAACGAAACGGCTGCCCGTAGCAGTGAGGCAGAAGCTGGGCGGCAATTTACGAAGCCCATCGTTGCTGGAGAGATCGAGTCGAGAATAGGTACGGGGCGCGCGCTACCGCAGAGGGGATTCAGCGTGTTGCACCCAGTCAGGAGCAAGAGCACGAGCAGCCACGATGTGAGGAGCACGCTCCGAAAGGAAGGCGGCATGGACTAGTGTAACTCACCTGACCGGGTAGGGCATGTTGACCGGGATCAAGGTGATAGTCCCTCCCTAACATCTCGATGAACTTGAGCACCTCTAGAGGCCCTCTGGATCGATCTTCTGGTCCAGATAGATCCAAAGCACACGTGAAAGAAACGTCAGCATGGGGGCGAAGGGCAACAACAAGACTGCCCAGATTGCAATCTTGTCCAAACGCCAACCGGTCAGGAACCAGAGGGCGGCGCCAAGAACAAAGATGAAGGCAAGGGCCAAGCCGTAACTGATGTACATGGCACCGAGAAAATATCCCGGCTCGCGATCGAAGTGGAGACCGCACGTGGGACAACAATCATGCATTTTGGGGAAGCCCCAATAAATGGAAGAACGGAAAATTCTTGCGGATCGGCATCGAGGGCAAAGCTGGCCGAAGATGCTGAGCAAAGCGGATGGACGAGAACGGGACAAGAGCACATGATAGTGGAGAGACGAACAATTGCACTTGGAGATCAAGGCTGCGAATCCGCAGCAACCCATCAATGAGCCTACCGCCAACTGAGAAGCAGTCATCAGCTCCCTGACAAAAACTATGCCACAACCATAATGAATGTGACTCGATTCGGCGACCCCAAGCTCGTCACCAGGACACAGCAAAGACCGGTTCGGGACAGGAACTTCGGTAACCTACATCCCGGCGCTCCAGCAAGCGCACAATCCTGTCTTGAGCCTCTACTTTGACCACATGGCAAGCGAACAGCCCAGATGATTAATATCCTACTCATCGGACTTGTGACAGCGCTGCCAGTGCTCGCTATATTGGCGAAAACATGCAGGCGTAAGCCCAAAAGGGTAGAGAAGCGGGAAAAAGGAGAGATCATCAAGCAGCTCTTGGCATTATCTAACCGCGAAAACAGCGTTTCGGCAATCGCTCCCCTTCCGGCCAGAAATCCGCAACCTACGTCTGCTCGCACCATTCGTATGGACGCGTTGCGACCGTGCACGGATCGCGAGCAGAATTCTAAGCGTAGGTACTCCCCGATGTGTGCCAGCCCGGCTATCCCGGTTCGATCAAATCGAACCAATGCCATAATCGAAGAGCAAATCCGCCAACGGGCATATTAGTTGTATCAAAGACGTGGCGGTGGGAATGGAAACGCAACAGATGATTGGCTGCAAGCGGAGGAGGAAGTCTTGTGCTTCAAGAAGGCCCAAGGGCCCACGACCTCGTCCTAGTTGGCACCCCCAGAGTTACCGGCACTGAACCCGACATTGTCATGGAATCAATTTCAGACATTGACCCCGCCTATGTCATGTCAGTGAGTGCAATCGCGATTTGGACGAAGCCGCTGGCGCGGCGGACGCTATCGCGTGTTCGGAGGGCGGCAGTTTGTGTGGGATGATGCAAGAGCTCGACTGCAGGTGATCATATGCGCCTGTGCATGAACTCAGGTTTCAACAGAACTGGCAGTTAGCTTGGCCTAAGGGCGATGAGATGGCGAAACGGCCATTCAATCCCCATCCCTATATATATTTATACGCCCTCCGCGTCCGCCGCAAACGCCAGCGGCTTCGTCCAAATCCCCCTATCGCAAGTGCCCCGGCGGGTGACATTCGCGTCCACGCGGGTGCTCGGCGCCGGTGCACTTGTTGATAGGGTCCTAAGATTTATCGCCAACCATCGAGAGTCGCACTGTCAGGGGCGCTTGACGGGCGCCAGGTCTGCGTGGAACCTTACGCGTATGAGATCGCGACTCGTTGCCCACATTCTGCTTGCCTTTTTGTACAGCGCTTCCGTCGCTGCTCTCCAATTGCCGAGCGCATCGAGCAGCGCGCAGACATCCGTTGCGCTGCCACAGATCCCACAGCCAACAGGTCCTTACGGCATCGGCAGGATTGGCTATCACTGGACGGACGCATCGCGTCCCGACGACTACGATCCCAAATTCCGTCGCGAGCTGATGGTCTACTTTTGGTATCCGACGGCGAAGTCCGACGGCGCAAAAGGGCAGTACTTCCCAGGCGCGGCTCAGATGGACGCTCTTCCCGAGATCCACAAGATCATGAGCGGCGAGTTCGGCAACGCCTGGGCGCAGATTCTTTCGGGAGAGATTTCCTCGCATGCGATCGAGCACGCGCCGATCGCCAAGAGCGGCGTGCCATTCCCGGTTATCACCTTCTCTCACGGCCTCGGCAGCAGCGGGTTCCAATACACAGTGCTGATCGAACATCTGGTGAGTTATGGATATATCGTCGCCAGCATTGAACACACGTACACGGCTAAGGCGATTGGGTTCCCAGACGGCAGAGTTGTCACGCAAAGAAACGATTCGCCGCCTGACGGACTCTCCCCAACCGAGCGCCAGAAGTGGATGATGAGCCGAGTCTCGATCGGTATCAGCGAAGGGGCCGCCGACGTTCGGTTCGTGATCGATCGCATAGAGGAGCTCAACCGCGACAAGCAATCCGCGCTGGCTGGCGCAATCGACCTGAAGCGGCTCGCGGCTATGGGACACTCGGCAGGAGCGGAATTCGCCGCGCGAGCCTGCCAGCAGGACTCGTGCATCCACGCCTGCGTCGACCTCGACGGCGGCATGATGCCCGTCGCCGCTCTACCGCTCTACGAGGACGATCGAAGGATGCGCCAGCCGCTCCTGTTTCTGGAAGCCTACCACCCCGACGATAGGATGGGTGGCATGTCCGACGAAATCGCTAAATACAAAAAAGTCAGGGAACAGCAGCTTCAGGAATTACCTCCGGGCTCCTATGCCGTGGTGCTGCACTCTCCCGGGATCGCCCACCCGAGCTTCAGCGATGTGCCGCTTCTCTTCCACGGTCAGGACGGGTTTCCCGAGACTCCTATTGTGTTGCACAATCTGGACCTGATCACGCGATTCATCCGTGACTTTCTGAACAAGACACTTCGCGGGGAAAAAGTTTCGCTATTCGATGGGCGTACCTCTCCTCTTCCCGAAGCTATCGTCACGGCGTATGGCCACTGATTCCGGGTTGTTTGATATAGCATTAGAAGCACTCATCTTCAACTGTTGAAACCAGGCGTGGCTGTTGAAAAACTCACTCGCCGGAAAATCGCCGAAAACACTTTGCGATAGGAAGCCCTACAAACGACGATCTCCGTTTTGGTAGACATTTTTCTATCTCCCAAATTTCGGCTGTTTTGGCAAAACAAGAGTTTTTCAACAGCCACAGGCGATCTCGCAAGCTTGCGCTTTTGCTCCGCTTTTTCGGCCCAGATGAGCGCTATGGCGATTTTGCAACAACTAGGCTGCAGCAAGTCTCCCTATCGACAAGAAAGCCGCCCGCGAAGGCGGCTTCATTGGTTCATTTGCAATTAGCGAGAGTATCAATCTGTTACGGTGAAGCGGCCGGTACTCTCCACACGTCCGCCGGGAGTGCGCACCGCGATTGTTCCGCTCACTCCGCCCGTGGCTGCCGCTGGCACGATGGCTGTGATCTGCGTGTCGGAATCCATGTGAAGCTCATCTTCCACTTGCAGGCAAACGTCAACACGCTCGCTTGCCGGAGGCTCTTGCCGGTGATGACCACACTGGTACCGACCGGACCGCTCGTGGGCGAGAAGCTCAGAATCTGGGGCGTCACGCGGAATTTCTTATTGCTCTTTAGCGTGCCGCTTGGAGTAGTGACTGTGACAAATCCTGATGTTGCTCCACTGGGAACGGTTGCCGTCAGAAAAGTGTCGGAGACCACCTTGAACGCGGCCGCCGCTCCGTTGAAGGAAACGGCGCTGGTTCCGGTGAAGCCTTGCCCCAAAACCTCGACCGTGTGCTCAATGGCGCGCGCCTCAGGCAGGAAACGCACGAACGGACCCAAGCCCACGTCGAAGCTGTAGAACGTGCCGTCGCCGCCGTTGCCGGTGCCGCCCACAGTGGTGGTCGAGTACAGCACGCCATTGGTGTGCTGAAGCAACGTGGCCTGCGGACTCGCGCCGGACCCCCAATCAAAATTGTGAAGGACGGTGAACGTTCCGGTAGGAGTGATGCGGAAAAGAACTCCCCAGCCTGCCGCTCCTCCCAGATTATTCAGGCCGTAAAAATTTCCGTCTGTTGCTTGCATCAAACCGGTCTGGTTACTCCCGTCGCTGCCGCCAGTGAAATTATGCAGAACGGTGAGACGGCCGCCTGGGGTCATCTTGAATACCACCCCTCCACCTGCAGACCCACCATAGCTCGCGACGCCGTAGAAGTTGCCGTCGGTCCCCTGGATCGGCTCAAACGGCCATCTACGTGGGTGTCGTCAGCATTAAATAGGGTGGCGAAGTTACCCGAGGAGCTAATCCTGAAAATGGTGCCCACACCATGGGTACCGCCAAACTGCGTGGTCCCGTAAAAGTAACCGTCGGTCCCTTCCACAAGCGGACCAATCGGACCGGCTCCGTCGGAATCGGCGAATCGGTGGATGTGGTGAACGTACCAGACGGGGTGATCTTGTAGACGGAGCCATAATCCGAACTCGTGCTTCCTCCGCGGGTAGGACCGTAGAAGTCGCCATCGGAACCCTCGATGGGCGGAGCCTGCAGGATTTGAGCCGTCGTTCCCACCTGCAAAACTGTACAGGGTCGTCACAGCGCCTCCTGCGGTTATCTTGAAGATGGTACCGCGAGAGTAGAGGCCGCCGGAATCACTCGTACCGTAATAATTGCCGTCAGTACCGAGAGTAAGACCGCTAACTGGCCTTTCCCCATCCGGGCCGCTGAAGTGATGCAGCACGGTTAACACCCCAGCAGGCGTGATCCTGAACGCGGTGCCGAGTCCGTCGCTCCAGTGGTCGTCGGCCGTACTGTACATGTTGCCATCACGGCCCTGCGCGATGATGCCGGAGTACTGAGGACCGGTTGGGTCTCCGCTCTTACTGCCGAAGTTGTAGAGCACGGTGTACGTTTGCGCGTGCGTAGGCGTAATGGCCGCCGCCACGATCAGCGCGAGCCCCGCGATGGTCAGCACCGAACTCACAACCCTCGGATAGATTGCGTGCTTCATAGAAGAACCCCCACAGATTTTCTTGAGCTTCAGCGAGAAGAGCGAGGCCGCGGGCAAACGAAGGGGCGATTGGGCTCTGGCCTCTTTGGATATGGTTCAATGCGGACGGTTGCATTCCAGCTAAAGCGCGTGCCGTACGCCCAATGCGCACCACTCTAGGCGCAGCTTCGCAAGCGGACTGTGACGGGCGTCACTACCGGAGGTGACCGCCATCACGAAGATATAGTTTACGAAACCAGGCTGGTTTCAACAATTGACTTTAGCTTCCGGCTTGCCCGTCACCAGCCGCCCCCACGATTCTTGCCAAGAATGCGCTAAACTCAGGCTTTTCTTCTGCGATCTCGGTGGGAGCAAGCAAATGGGATTTCGTTTTCTGTATAGAATCACCCGCGGAACTGCTTTGGCGATGATGCTCTCGGCTTGTTCAGCCTGGGCCATGACCGAGATCGAGGCGCGTAACTGGAGAGAAGACCTGCGCTTCATGGCCGAACAGATGCAACAAAAGCATAAGAATCTGTATCACTCCATTTCCGCTCAGGATTTCTCTGCGCGGATCGCCGCACTCAACGCGAGAATTCCATCTCTCACTCGGGCGCAGGTAATTGTAGAAATGGCGAGGATAGTGGCAGCGGTCGGGGATGGCCATACGAACATCTACCCGACGCGCGATGCGAAAATCGGATTTCACACGCTGCCGGTGATCTTCACGTTTTTCGGATCTGACCTTTACATACGAGCCGCCCAGCCACAGCAACGAAGCCTACTCGGAGCAAGGGTGCTGCAGGTCGGAAACCTCAATATCGATCAGGCCTATGCCGCGGTCAAAACAATGATCGGAAGCGACAACGATGGTGGTGCGCGTTATTGGGCGCAATACCTGTTGTGTATACCTGAAATTCTGGAGGCGCTGCATATTACATCGCGCGTTGATGATGTGCCGCTCACGTTGCAAATGACAGAAGGACAGGTACAGGTGACGTTACATCCCTCCGCACCTGTGGAAGTCATGTCCGGGGATACGTCAACGCTCTTCTATCCCCGTAAAGGATGGGCCGATGTCCGCGAGGCGTCGCTTGGTCTTGATCCGCAGTGGCTTCGTGAAATCGAAGTGCCGTTCCATTTTGAACATCTCGGAAATCTTCTCTATATACAGATCAACACAGTCGGCGATGCCCCAGACGAAACACTCCTTCATTTCGCTCAACGTCTGCATGATGAAATCTCTGCTACAGCTCCAGAAGAGGTTGCGATCGACTTACGTCAAAACCGAGGAGGCGACGGCACACTTATCATTCCCCTCATCCGTTGCGTCATCCAGTCACCGAACATTGATCGTGGCGGTCATCTTTTTGGCATCATCGGCCCTGCAACATTTTCGGCTGCGCAGATGCTCACGGATGCGTTGGAAAGGTACACGAACATTACGTTTGTCGGAGAGCCGACCGGATCGAAGGGAAACACTTACGGCGACTCACGGAAGATCATATTGCCGAACAGTGGGATTACGGTTCGTGTGTCTATCTACTACTGGCAGGACTGGTACCCGTGGGACAAGCGCGATGCTACGGTCCCCCAGATTTCCGCGCCAGTGACGCTGGAAGCCTATCGCCGAAAAGTCGATCCCGCTCTCGAAGCGATCAGAGCGGCAAAGAATTAGGAAAACCCTTCCGCGCAAATGGCTCCGGAACTAGACCACTCGCGGTTGATCGGCAACTCGGAACTTGTCGTCAGTTGACGTTACATCCCCGTATCACTCATCGACCCTTTGACGGGGGGGTGCGGCTTGCCGCCAGGAACACCGGATAGGCGAAAATGGAAAATATTAGAGCAAGCGCTTGATGGCCTTTGAGACTTCTTGGGCGTTGAAAGGTCCGCGAATGATTTTCACTTCTTTGGCGTCGCGTGTTACGAGGACACTCGCCGGAAGTCCGCCTTCAAAGCCTAATCTTTGCGCGATCTCCTCATTGCCTAGTAGGACGGGGAAGTTGATGGTCGCGGAGGAGCCATCAACGGAAAAATGCTCTGTTCGAACGAAAGTCTCAACGGATTCCTCGCCTTGATCGTCCACCGAGACGGCGACGACCGTGAATCCTTTTGGTCCGAGCTTTTGTTGCAGCTTGATGAGTTCCGGCATCTCGTCGCGGCATGCCGGGCACCACGTAGTCCAGAAGCTGATGAGAACGACTTTTCCCTTGTAACTTTCCATGTCCACCCAGCCTTCATTGACTGCTGGTAAGGCGGCATGTGGCATGGGCTGATTCATGTCGGCGATGTTGCTGGAATCGTCACCGAAAGCCAATGCGAAACAGGAGAAATCGGGACGAAAATAACGCAGGGCGACCACGCAAATGATCGATATGCTGAAAAACAATAGCGACTTTTTCATACAGGTCACCGCGATTCGCGCGACTTTGCGTACTCAGAAAGTGAAGTGGGCTGTTTCCGGTCGAGCGAAGGATTCTCGCAGGCCGCTCCGACTTGCGGAGCTTCTTCCCGTCTGATTTTGCTCCCATTTCGGGGGCATCCCTAACAGCCCAGAGGTCTCAAAGAGAATGCTAGCGGTGTGGCGTGCGGGTTCGAAAGTGACCGAGGTACTACAGTATGCGGGTCCCTGAGTCGTCGGCCAAGGATGACGGAATCGGCTCTAGCCAGATAACTGTCGAAACCAGGCGATGTAACAACCGTGCGCCGTCTGTTCGCCCCCGAGTTGGGGTTTCTGGTGTTATTGATGTTATGTCAACTAGCTAATGCCTTTCGGGCAGCCGATTATCTGTCCAGAACCGCCACTGGTCCCACTTGATCCGTCCGATTCGGGCCGAATCGTCGATGCGACGGGTGATGAGGGAACAGTCAGGGAGGTATACTTGCCACGTTTTCCAAAGTAGTGCAGGGTTCTGCCGCACCCCTCAAGGACATAGGCCGACATCAGATGCAGATCGAGAAGCAGGAGCTTTCATATGCGAAGACGTTGGATGTTTGGATTGCTGGTCGTCGCGGCGGTCTTGGCACCTGCGAGTTCACAAGCGCAGTGGAGGACACGATGGGAGTACGAAGGGGCAAAAGGGGCTGAACATTGGAGTGAGCTGGACCCGGACTACGCTGCCTGCAACGTCGGCAAGGAACAGTCCCCGATCGACATTCAAAATGCGGAGAAAGCTGACCTCCCCGCCCTACGATTCGAATCCAAAAACGGCCCGCTTAAGTATCTTGTCAACAACGGATACACGATCCGAGTGAACTACCACGACGCCCCAGGAACCGGAAACCTTCTGATTGTAGGGGACGAGAGGTACCGGCTAACGCAATCCCACTTTCATCGTCCCAGCGAAGAGTACATTTACGGCAAGCCATACGATATGGAGGCGCACCTGATGTACCAAGCCAGCGACGGGAAGGTGGCCGGAGTCGCGGTTTTACTGAAGGCGGGCACCGCGAACGCGACCATTCAGCAGATCTGGGAACATATGCCGAAGACAGAGAGCAAGGTGTTGCCTGATTTCTCGCATGCAGAGGAGGAGATTGCCGGAGTCGACATTAATCCCGCTGGCCTGTTGCCCCACGCCGCCGCGTATTACAGATACATGGGCTCGGTAACGGCTCCGCTCTGCACTGAGGGTGTGACGTGGTATGTGCTGAAGACTCCAGTGGACATCTCGGCAGAGCAGATCCGGGCCTTCGCTAAGCTTTATCCTCAAGACGTCCGGCCCCTGCAGCCGCTTAATGGGCGCGTCGTAAAGGAGAGTCGTTGATTGCTTCAGATTGACCTGACCATTTTTTGTGCGAGATGGATCGGCGCTGATACCGAGAGACTTAAAGTAGAATGGCCTGGCAAAGTGCAGTGCTTCAGCGATGCGAAGGATATTCATCAGCTACCGCCGGGATGACTCCGCAGCCGATATGACGGATCGGGTTTATGAGCACCTTGCTCGGCGCTGGCCCAGGCGCGTCTTTATGGACATTGACAGCCTTAAAGCTGGCGATCTCTTCGCCAACAAGATAGACGAGAACCTTCAAAATTGCGTGGTTATGCTAGTGATGATGGGTCATTACTGGGCTTCACTTACTGATGAGCAGGGGGCACGCCGCATCGACAACCCTGGAGACTACCCGAGGATGGAAGTGGCCGCAGCACTGAAGCGTGGCATACGAGTGATTCCTGTTCTTTCCGGCAACACTCCGCTCCCGAAGCGCGAAGAACTACCCAGCGAGATTGCAGGATTGGTGGATCGGCAAGTTCTGCGCCTTTCGCGGGAAGACTTTGATGCAGATATGAAACGACTCATGTCTTCGGTGGCGCGAGACCTGCCTCGGATAACTTGGACAGAGATGCCGTGGAAAACTCTTGCTGTTGCAGTAGTATTTTTGGTGTTCGGCATACTCACATACATCAAATTTGGTCATAGCCTGCTTTTCCATATCAGCAGCACGGAAACTAGCTCCTCATCCGCCAAAGTTCTGAACATATCGGGAAAGTGGGGAACCCCACTGATCCAAAACGTCTACTCCCCCGACGAGCGGTCAACCATCGTATTCGAGTTTACCCAATCGGGGGATACAGTAGTGGGTTCGGTTACGGAAATGGCTGACGACGCGAAAACTGTAAGCACGAAAGGGATCGTGGGCGGGAAGATACGTGACAATGTGCTTTCGTTCTATACGAAAGGGGAAACAACTTGGGACTCCGGGAACACGATTCCTTACACGGAGACGTACACAGGAGTTCTCCAGAAAGCCGGACGAGAGCTCGCCTTTCAGCGCTTTGACGATGTGCCTAGCGGCGGTGAGGTGGAACGGTTTATCGCTACGCCAAAGTGATCTTGCTCGGCGCGCTACGCTGTCTGCACGATAACCAGTCTCGCTTGATTCGGCCATGCATTCGGTATCAAATGTGCCGACTCAGGTCGATCAGAAAAAAGGAGGCGCTATGACGAGAATCTCTCAATGGCGTGTGCTGACATCGTCTTATTGGCAGCGTTTACACTGAAAACCCCGTCGCAGGGTCAATCGATTGCAATTGCAATTGCGATACATCGCTAACAACGTGCTGCGATACGTTACCAGCAGTTGACTAAATCGCTGGCGAATCGGCTGCATCTAATCCCCCGAGGTGCGACATGCAATTGAAGCCCTTCCTGCTGGACATGTGGCTGGCCAACTACGAGCACGACATCGAATTCAACCTGGCCTCAAGCGAAGGACCGCGCTGGACCCTGAATGAGATCCTTAGCCTCGCCAGTGAGGAGGAGCGGCAGCGCTTCCTGAATCACAACTTGGTCTACAGCCGCCCAGCCGGAGCCGAGGGATTACGTGCAGCGATCGCCGACATGCAGGAGGTCAACGTCGACGCCGTCCAAGTGGTAAGTGGCGCCTCGGAGGCTCTCGTCGTTTTGTTTTGGCTGGCCGCGGAGCCCGGGGCCAACGTTGTCCTGCCTCTACCAGGCTATCCGCCCTTTTCCGCACTGCCCGAATCGCTCGGGATCGAAACTCGCTTCTACGCGGTTCGGAAGGAGAACGACTTCTGTATCGATCTCGAGGAGATCAAGCAACTGGTGGATCGAAATACCAAGTTGATTCTGATCAACAGTCCCCACAATCCCACTGGCGGAACGATTAGCGATTCGGAATGGGACAGCTTGCACGAGTTCACAGCGTCTCGTGAAATCCAACTGGTTAGCGATGAGGTGTTCCACCCTATTTATCATGGACGGGCGACAAGATCGGCTTCGCGTCTGCCGCATGCGACCGTCATCCATGATTTCTCGAAAGCTTTCCCTTTATCGGGAGTGCGGACCGGTTGGATGATCGAGCACGATTCCAGGCGCCGCGAGCGCTACTGGAATGCGCGCACTTATTTTTCCATTTCCAACAATACTGCCGGGGAAATGCTGGCGGAGATTGCAATGCGCCACCGGGATATCGTCCTCGGGAAAACGCAGGAAACCGCAACTCAAAATCTTCGGCAGATCACCTCCTTCATGTCGGAGCATCGCGAGACACTTGGCTGGATTCCTCCTCGTGGCGGAATGAGCGCCTTCCCATGGCTCGTCAGTGGAGAGAACAGCCGCGCATTTTGCCAGGCGGCTGCGGAACAGGGCATCCTGCTCGCCCCCGGGGATTGTTGGGATGCGCCCTCGCATTTTCGCCTGGGGTT
Organism: uncultured Acidobacteriaceae bacterium; assembly: GCA_963768265.1. Classification (GTDB taxonomy): domain Bacteria; phylum Acidobacteriota; class Terriglobia; order Terriglobales; family Acidobacteriaceae; genus Sulfotelmatobacter. The sequence continues at coordinate 28,653 of CAVYHM010000032.1, read as the reverse complement.
CGCGGCGATAACCGACAGATTTCCCGACGCCCTGGACCGGCTGGGAGAATTTGTCAAAAGTTGGTCAGCCGCGAACGTGACAAGCGCGTAGCGAAAACTTGTACCCGGAAGATCTCGAATGGTGGAACGGTGTCGACTGATTGCAGCCAACCCCGCTTGCAGGTCCTTTCATCTTGACCGCCACCGTCGATGTAGGAAAGAATGGCTTCCCTCAAGACAGGAGAATATATGAAGAGACCAGTCGGCCTGAGTTTTGCAGTGCTGTCGCTGGCGGGAGTGGGCCTGATGGTCTCCCCGTCAGGCGCGCAGAGTCAGAATGGTCCGGAAGTCGTGAACGAGATATACCACGACACTTCACGGCCTGTACGTGAGTATCCCTCGCCGTTACCGGCGGCCGCGCCTGCCATGCGCGTGCGCCCCCTGCCCCGCCGCGTCCTGCCCGGTGCGGCTCTCGCGCAGGCCGATGCAGTCGAGCAGACGTTTGCCTTGCCTCCGGTTTCCGCCACCATTTCGCACAATTTTGATGGCATGCCCGACTCAGCCAACGGGTCACTCGCCGGCGTTCCGCCGGACGAAAATCTTTCGGTGGGTGCGACCCAGGTCGTTGAAGTGATCAACACTGCCTACCAGGTCTTCAACAAATCCGGGGTATCAGTCCAAGCGCCGAAACAAATCAGCAGCATTTTCACGGGGATGTCTGGGTTGTGCGGCCAAGGACCCACCAGTTTCAATTACACGGACCCGATTGTGCTGTATGACAAGAAGGCCGGCCGCTGGTTTATCGCCATCGTGGCCGGAAACAACACCTTTAGCACCGGGAACAATGCATCGCCGTGTCGAGTACGTCGAACGCCACGGGCACGTATCACCGCTATGCTTTTTCGTTCGGAACCAATGTCTTCAATGACTATGACAAGTTCGGTGTGTGGCCGGATGCCTACTACGGGTCCTACAACCTGTTCAGTCCGACCACCTTTTTGGGGGCGAAGGCCTGCGCCTACCAGAAGTCCGCGATGTCTGCGGGTACGGCGGCCAAAGCCATTTGTTTCACCAAAGTGAACGAGTTCAGTTTCTTGCCTTCTGACCTCGATGGAGCCACTGCGCCACCGGCTGGTGAACCCAACTTCTTTGTGGATCTGTTCAGCACGAGCGCACTCCACCTTTTCAAGTTCCATGTGGATTTCACCACGCCAAGCAATTCCAAGTTCACGGGACCGATTGCGATTGCCGTGACACCCTTTACCGAGGCCTGCGCCGCTACCGGTACCTGTATTCTCAGCCGGGAGTGTCCGATCGGCTTGATTGCTGGGTGACCGGCTCATGTTTCGGCTGGCTTATCGAAAATTTGCCACTCATGAGTCGCTGGTCATCAACCATGCAGCGAAAACCAGTGTCGCGGCTTCTGGAGTGCGCTGGTACGAGATCCGCAGCCCCAATACCACGCCGGTCGTGTTTCAGCACGGCACTTTAACCAGCGGCAGCACTTCCTTGTGGATGGGAAGCATCGCCATGGATAAGCTGGGGATATCGCTCTGGGATTCAGCGAATCCAGCAGCACACTTCATCCCTCCGTGGCATTCACCGGCCGGGTACCGAGTGATCCTGCGGGCACGATGGAGAGCATAGCCAACATCTTTACTGGTAAAGGTTCACAAACTGGCGGCACCGCCAATGGCAGCAACCGCTGGGGCGATTACAGCGGCTTGGCCATTGATCCTTCGAACGATTGCACCTTCTGGTATGTCAATGAGTACATCCCGTCAAACGGGAGCTTCAATTTTCATACCCGGATTGCATCCTTCAAGTTCCCGTCCTGGATAGGCCTGAGCGAATTGGCGAAATGCATTACTGATGCCGGGCATTTCACTCAGGGAGGCGTTAAGGGTGTTCGCGCCATTGGTTGATGCCTACCGACCACTGCGTGTGGGATTAAACCAGCAGTGGGCTTGATGTGAGTACAAATTCCCTTTCTCCATAACTTTCTCGGTAACATCAGAGCTCATCGGGGCATCCAACCCTCTGTTCCAAGGCTAGGGCCAGTTGCTGAGGCTTTGACCTTAGAGGGGACGGTGCCCTTATGCCGAGATCCGTGTTAGTGGTTGATGACAATGAGTTTATCCGTCAGCGCTGTGTCGGTCATTCACTTTGGAAGCGGACTTTCAAGTATGCGGGGAGGCAGAGAACGGAAGAGAGGCGATTGAAAAGGCTCAAAAATTGCGTCCCGACGTGATTGTTATGGATTTGTCCATGCCCATTATGAACGGTATTGATGCTGCCCGCGCTCTGAAAAAGTTGATGCCTGCGGTGCCGCTGATCATATTCAGCGAGTACTCCGATGCGTTCTCGGAAAATGAAGCTCGGGTGGCAGGAATCTCCGCGCTCGTCTCCAAGTCAGAGCATATTTCGGTTCTGCTTGAAAGCGTGCGCCGTGTTTGGGGCCCTATCGCCGCTTGAGCCTACTTTTTCTGCCAGTCTGGGAAGCCGAGATTCTCCCTCTTGAGAATACGGAGGCCTGTCAGAGCATCTTCGATGGCTTGCCGTTCGGCGTCGTTATCCGCGCTGCGCGATATTGTTTGAAGGCGCTTGAAGATGGCCGTTTCTGCTGCCGTTACCCGCTCCAGCATTTTCTTTGGGTCGAGCTCCATGAGCGCAGCGCGGTACTCACGTTGCCATTCGGGATAAAGAATTTCAGGAGATGAGGAATCTGAGTCTGCCATGATTGCCTTCTTGTAAATAAGCTTTCTTTCATCCCTTTTGCAGAAGCGACACCAACAGGCGCGACGAAGAAATAGGTGGTGGAACAAGTCCCGCCCATCACTCCAGTGATGCTGAATACGTCGGATGTCCTACCACTAAATGGTAGAAACCTTGCTGCTGGCGGACTGGGCCGCGCCGTTAATTGAATCTTACGCGAAAATCCCGTTTACTTTCGCTCGCACTGCGTGGCCGAGCCCGAAGCGTCCGGGATGATCTTCCCTGACATCGAATGCTGAGCTTTGCCAGACGTATAATGCTGCCAGCTTTTCACCGATTCGCTTTCCCATGAAGCTTCCAAGAATGAGCGTCGCGTTTCTCGTCTTCATGCTTTGCTGCCTGTTGTCGACGGCACGAATCGTTCGGGACGCACCCAGGCTCAACCGTCCACCAGATTCCGCACAGCGAGTTGTGGGGCGCTCGGACCAGCGCTTCGCCGCGGTCAAGGCATTACTGCCAGAACGAGGCGTGATCGGCTATGTGGCAGAGCCGGGGCGCGGCGGCTTTGGGCGACTATTATCTGGCCCAGTATGCGCTGGCCCCGCTGGTGGTCGATCACTCTACGAATCACGCGCTGGTTGTCGGCAATTTTCCTGTCTTCGTCGGAAGGGCCGCCGGCAGCGTCACCGTCTAACAATCTGGAGCTCTGTGCAGGATTTCGGTGATGGCGTCCTACTTCTCGCCAACCATGGTGCCAACTAGATGGCGCTTGTCCTGTCGGCACTGGTCTGTCTCGCGTCGGGATTTCTGCTGGTGTCGTTGGGCTGGTCGCGCCACGGGCAGTTGTCCACGGACTTGCTATTGAGAGCGTCGCTCGCGGTGGGGTACGGGGTGGGAGTGTTCTCTATCATTTTCTTTCTGGTGCGGGTTTGCAACGTAGCGAACCTGATGCCGGTTGATCTGCTCGTCCTTGGCTTGCTGACTGCGGCCGTTGTGCTGTCGAGCAGAGCGAGCCGGGCTACGCCCGGCCTGACCGGGTCTGAGACCCGGTCCCACACAAGCCCGGCATGGTTGCACAGGGTTCTGACGGGCGCATTCGTCATCGCTTTGTGTGCTGCACTCTATTCCACCCTGCTGCGGTTGCGGGCCTATCCCCACGGCGACGGATGGGACGCGTTCGCCATTTGGAATCTCCACGCCCGCTTTCTATTCCTAGGCGGCCCGCACTGGCGCGACGGATTTACTTCGCTGATTCCCTGGTCTCACCCCGACTATCCCCTGCTTCTTCCCGCTTCCATCGCGCACTTCTGGACTTATCTCGGCCGCGATGACCCGCACGTCCCCGCCAGTATCGGCTTCTGCTTCACCTTTGCGACGGTCGGAGTCCTGTATTCGGCTCTCTCGATTCTTCGGCGGCGGGGAGCAGGCCATGCTGGGAGCGATCGCGCTGCTGGCAACGCCATCCTTCGTCGAGCAGGGTGCGTGGCAGTACGCTGACATACCTCTCTCATTCTTCTATCTGGCAACGATCGTTCTGCTCTCCCTCTACGACGAAAGGACTCAGGAAGCGTCGTCGCAGTCGCCTGCCGGGTTGCTGGCTCTGGGGGGCGTGGCTGCTGGTTTTGCCGCCTGGACCAAAAACGAAGGGGTGCTGTTCCTTGGCGCGATCATTCTGGCGCGGCAACTGACCTCTCTCCGCGCTCACCCAACGGCGTTGCAGGGAGCGAAGATCGCCTTTGCGCGCCACAGCGGTCTCTTGCTGGCGGGAAGCGCGCCGCTGCTTTTCTTGGTCATTTATTTCAAACACTGGATCGCGCCGCCTGGCGATCTGTTCTCCGATCCCAGCTCCATGCTTCACAAAGTGCTCGATCTCGCCCGGTATGGGGCCATCGTCAACTGGTATGTAAAAGACTTCTTCCGCTTCGGCCACTGGCTGCTGATTCGGGCTCGCTCCTGCGGGGCTTATATTTTGTGGTCCGCAACGAGGACCAGGGCGCAGCGCGCCCGGGGTTTCGAACGCCTGTCCTGGCCCTGGCTCTGACGCTTGGCGGAGATCTCCGGCTGCTCTACCTGATCACGCTGTGCAGCATCGATACCGGCACCTGCGGTTTTCCCTGTAAGTTGCCCTTTAATCGCTGGCGAGCTGCGGTGTTCCGAGCCCCCCGGAGGGGGCGTGAGGTTTTCCCGGAGATCGTGGAAGAGGTATTACCCCCCGAATTTGCCTTGGCGAGGGATGTACAAAGCCTCAGTCAGAGGATTGGGTTAGCCGGCCTTTCCAACCTGTTGGGCCGGTCATTGGCCCGGAACTTCCAGACCGACCGGCCACGCTGGCCACCACCACGCCGCATTCGGTTCCTTGGACAATAAGATACGAGCCGCATCCTATTGACATAGGATACGCAACGTGTTGAGCAGATTAATCGGAGTTCGGGTATCGGTGGCGGGCTGAGCAGCGAGCAGGCAGGGCAGTGGGTAGCCGTAGACGGGTAAGGTCTTGGAGGCGGCGATCTTCGACTCCCTGTTGGAGTAGCTTGTGAAACGGGGTACGTCAAGTTCGCCATCCAGAGGGTGGCAGCCGGGGCGGGCACCAGCAGCGGGTGATCTACCGGCGCTGGCCCACGCGCGCCCGGTCTGTATACGCCGCATTGAGAGCAACCCGACCTGGTCTCACCTTCTTGTTATATGACACCAAAAAAATCCGGGGCGATGTTATGGTCATTCTCCACAGCGTTTCAGAAATGGTGGACGAATTCCGTCCAGAATAATTTTTGGCCTGATTACATAGCTTCTCCACGAGAGCGAGTCATCGCTCTTTGCAGATGTGCATGAACGCAACGCCAAGATAATGACGGAAATTCTAACCCGCGGGATTGGACGCGGCGAAATCGCTGCGGAGAAGCTTACCCCTCGCTTGGCTCGCTGCCTTTCGACCTCGTGCGCTATCAGCTCATGGTACTGCGGCAGCCGTTGTCGGCGCAGGACTAAAGAGATCATTGATCGGATTTTTCTCCTCTGGTCCGACCCATTGAGCGAGAGATATCGATTTGAACGGAAGATGTCGGTGTGCCCGACGCCAGTACGGAGTTTCCCTCTGGTGCCGATCGCGCGGATGGATCGAAGATCGCTTCATGGCGCGAATTAAAGCGGCTAGTTCTGATTGGCCTGTCGCGTCCTCTCCGATTCCTCCGGCCACCACATTCCCTCTTTACCCGCAGGCAAATCATGACCATTGCCGAACTGAAAGAAAAAAACATCACTGAGCTGACCAAGATCGCCAGGACCTTGGATCTGCCCGGTGCCAGCGGTATGCGCAAGCAGGATCTCATCTTCAAAATCCTGCAGGCGCAGAGCGAAAAAGAAGGCCACATTTTTGCCGAAGGCTCCTTGAAATTCTGCCCGACGGCTATGGCTTTCTGCGCTCCCCCGATTACAACTACCTCCTGGACCGACGACATCTACGTGTCGCCCTCCAGATCCGCAAATTTGGCCTCAAGACCGGCGGCACCATCAGCGGCCAGGTGCGTCCTCCACACGAGGGCGAGAAGTATTTCGCGCTGGTGAAGATCGAAGCTGTCAACTTCGAGTCGCCCGACGAGGCGCGCAACAAGATCCTGTTCGACAACCTGACGCCGCTGTATCCGCAGGAGCGGATCAAGCTCGAAACCGCTCGCGACAATGCCAGCGCCCGCGTCATGGATCTCCTTACGCCGCTTGGCAAAGGCCAGCGCGGACTGATCGTTTCTCCGCCGCGCGCAGGCAAGACGATGCTCCTGCAGAACGTGGCCAACTCAATCACAACGAATCATCCCGAAGTTGTTCTGATGGTCCTGCTGATCACGAGCGCCCGGAAGAAGTCACCGACATGCAGCGCTCGGTGAAAGGTGAAGTCATCTCTTCGACCTTCGACGAACCAGCAGCTCGCCACGTCCAGGTCGCAGAGATGGTGATTGAAAAAGCCAAACGCTGGTCGAACACAAGCGCGACGTCGTGATCCTCTCGACTCCATCCCCGTCTGGCTCGTGCCTGCAACCGATCGTTCCGCCCAGCGGCAAGGTGCTCTCCGGCGGCGTCGACTCCAACGCCCTGCAGCGTCCGAAGCGCTTCTTCGGATCAGCCCGCAACATCGAAGAAGGCGGATCACTCACCATCATCGCCACTGCCCTGATCGACACCGGCTCCCGCATGGACGACGTGATCTTTGAAGAATTCAAAGGCACCGGCAACAGCGAAATCATTCTCGAGCGAAAGCTGGTTGATAAACGCGTCTTCCGGCGATCACATCCAGCGTTCGGGCACGCGTAAGGAAGAGCTGCTGATTCCGAAAGAGGACCTGCAGCGCATCTTCGTGCTGCGCCGCGTACTCAACCCGCTCTCTCCGGTTGAAGCCATGGAGCTGTTCATCACGTACCTCGAGAAATCGCGCAACAACGCCGAGTTCCTCACCAACATGAACCAGCTCTAGATGAATTCCTAGTCCGAACATGAAGCGAAATGAGGCCCAGCCGCACAGCCCTGATAATCGCTCGACAACGAGCAGCTCATCAGGTACTCGATCATGGTTCAATCCTCTATGACCCATTTGCCATGAAGATTCTGCGTGAAGATGAAAAGGACGTGCTTCAATTTGCGAACAAACACCCCTTGGCCAGCATCGGACGTCTGTTTACCACCGCGCGAAGCCGGATTGCGGAAGATGCTTTGTCAAGAGCTGTCGAAAGAGGGGTTCGGCAGATCGTCATCCTTGGCGCCGGACCTGGATACTTTCGCTCTCCGGAATCCCCATGGCGCACGACAGATCCGTATCTATGAGGTGGACCACCCCGCGACGCAGGCATGGAAACGCCAGCGCTTGGCTGAAGCGAAAATCGCACTTCCGCCATGGCTTATTCTGGCGGTTCGGATTTCGAGCGGGACGATGTGGGAGAGAAGCTCGTCGCCGCAGGCTTTCAGCAGAACTCGCCCGCGTTTTTCACTTGGCTCGGGGTTGTGCCATATCTGACACAGGACGCTATCGGCCGCACCCTGGACTACATGTCGTCAATCCAGAATTCGGAGGTGGTGTTCGACTACATGGAACCTCCCGAGGCATTCTCAGAAGAGCTAAGGCAATTAGAAAAGGAGCGGACCGAACAGCTTAAGAAAATTGATGAACGTTGGGTCCGCCGTTTTCGAGCCGGCTGGCATTGCCGTGATTCTTCGCTCGCACGGATTTTGTGCCATCGAAGACAGCAATTTCCACGAGATCGCATCCAGGTTCGGCCGCGCCGTTCAAGGACTCGCGCCCGGACAGGCTGGTCTTCATGTTGTCCACGCTAAGCACTAGCCAAGCGGCATGGCTCGATCGTAATTTGCAACTCTGAACGGATGGTCGGCAACCCCGAAAGTTGCGTCCCACCGGGGGTGCCTTCAGGCACAGAGGCTGGAAGTGGCCTGCTGGGAAAATTCAAGACTCTATTGAGAGCTGCCCCGTCCCCGCGGAAGACGGATTGGCCGCGCTGAAAGCAACTTCTGTCTCACGTTCGCTCATGGGTATTCAAGCGCCGACCCGACCTTCAACCGTCTCAAAATGAGTCACGTGCTGGAAGACAAAAGGGTTCGCGTCCAGCTTCCTTGACGCCCGCACTTGACTTAGAGTCAAAACCCTGTAATAACTATTCGGTCCTACCGGACGAGTCTGGGGGTGTGTCAGTTTGGCAGAAGTAAGGCTTCAAGAAGGAGAATCCCTCGAGAATGCTCTGCGCCGCTTTAAACGCAAGGTGCAGCAGGAAGACATCATTAAGGAGGTCAAGCGTCACTCCTTTTACCTGAAGCCCGGCGAAAAGAAGCGTGTGAAGGCTGCGCTGGCTCGTAAGCGCGCCCGAAAGAGAACACGCAAAGAACAGGATTAAAGCAGGAGAGGGCCGCTCCTTCCCGGGGCGGCTCCTGCTGGATCTTGGCCCCCACCAAGTTGAGCTGCAACAGGGATGGTTCACACTCATAAAGTTCTTCCGGCATAAAAGCACGACCGTTCGAACCCACGCACCGTTCTGGAGCGTGGTGGGCCGAGTCCAAGGGGCAGTGCGAGGGGGGGATATACAGAACCCAGTTTTTCTCCGTACCACCGCAGTTCTTTCCCCGCGAGTGGGCGCGCGAAAAGGGCTGAAGGGAGCCGTCCTCAATGGAATTTCAGGACAAGGTGCTGAAATGTATCAACTGTGGGGGTGATTTCGTTTTCACCGCCGGGGAACAGCTTTTCTTTTTTGACAAGCAGTTCAAGAACGAGCCGAAACGATGTAAGACCTGCAAGGCGAAACGGGTTTCCGTGCTCGGGGCACCCCCTGCCCCCGGGCAGCCGAACTACCGTTACGCCAAGGTAGAGACCCAGGCAACCTGCTCGGGATGCGGAAAGCAAACGACGGTGCCGTTCCGCCCGACCCAGGGGCGCCCGGTGTTCTGCCGGGAATGCTTCCAGTCGCGGAGAACTGCCGCGACGGCTTGATCCTGCTCGCTTTTGATTTGCGCCAATGTTGCGGGAGTGTCTCTGCACGGCGAGGGTGCCGGTGTAGATCCGAAGTCTGCGCTACCATAGAGAAGTGTCTGGGTATTACGTAGAAAACTTCGGCTGCCGGGCCACGCAGGCCGATGGCGCTGCGGTGGAGCGTCAGTTCGAGGAGCAGGGTCTCGCCCGCGCTTCTTCTCCAGCGCAGGCTGCCGTGGTCGTGCTGAATACGTGCACCGTCACGGCAGCGGCCGATCAGGATGCACGGCCGCTATCCGCCGGCTACAGCGCCAGAATCCTGAGGCAAGAATTGTCGTGACCGGCTGCTATGCGCAGCGGGCCCCGGAAGAGTCGCGGCGCTGCCGGGCGTCAGCGTTGTCATCGGCAACTCGCACAAGCATCAACTGGCGCAGATCGCCCTTCACGGAAAGACGGAAGCCGCGTTTCCAGCAACATTGATCCCGCTCGATGCGCTCACCTCGAACCGCGAGCGACCGGTGGCCAGCGACGAACGGCCGATCTTCGTTTCCGACATTTTCGCCCACACCGAACTGCTCGCGGCCCCCGTCTTCGACGCCGCCAACGAACGCACTCGGCCTAACCTTAAAATCCAGGACGGATGCGACAATCGCTGCTCGTTCTGCGTGATTCCCTATGTCCGCGGCCAGAGCCGCTCGCTGGAGAAGGAACGGATCGTGGGTGAGGTGAATGCGCTGGTCGGATCCGGTTATCGCGAAGTTGTCATCAGCGGCATCAATCTGGGCCGTTGGGGGAGAAATCTGTGCGCCGGCGGTCGACAGGCGACGTTAGAGTCCCTTGTCGGTGCGATTCTCGGCGAGCCGCTGGAAAAGCTCCGTATCTCTTCAGTCGAGCCCATGGACTGGTCCGACGAACTCATCTCTCTGGTCGCCGGATCGTCGCGCATCGCCAAGCACGCGCACGTGCCAATGCAGTCCGGGAGTGACGCGGTCTTGCGACGAATGCACCGCAAATTGGCCGTGGCACTATCGCGAGAAGATCGAAAAGATTCGTGCTGCGATGCCCACGGCCGCGATCGGCGCGGATGTGATGGTGGGATTTTCCGGCGAGACGAATGCAGAATTCGAAGCCACCCGGCGCACGGTGGAGGATTTACCCTTTACTTACCTGCACGTTTTCACCTATTCCCCCCGTCCCGGTACTCCGGCCGCGGGCATGTCCGGTCAAGTTCCAGTACAAGTAGCCCGGGAGCGCAACCGGATTCTGCGCGAGTTGGCTGCGGCAAAGAAGTTGGCGTTCATGCGCGGATTCGTCGGCGAGATGGTGGACGCGATCGCGCTGAATGTCGTGGGCAGCGACGGCAGCGGCGAATTCACCGCGGCCCTCACCGACAATTGTTTGAAGCTGCGCCTGCGCGGGCGACACGAGGCCAATCGGTGGATGCGCTTGCGGGTTGAGGACGTGGTGGATGGGGCGCTGGTGGCGCAATCTCGACGCGGCGTCAGGGCCCTCGGGCTGGCGCGTCGTAATCTTCTTCCGCCCCGATGGGGCTTCACAGTTTTTCACTTGCTCACCCCACAGCTTGGGCTTGGGCTGCATTCTGCGCCGCCCTTCGACTGCGCTCAGGGCAGGCTTTCGCGGCTGCCCTCCTGTCAAGAACAGACGCCGCGATGAGCGGCTTCTGCTAGACTGTCGCCTCCGACCCATTTATGGCCGTCATCACCCCGACTGCTCCCCCAACCTCGCCCCGGACCGAAATCCCCGAACGAACTGTGTTGTCGGGCCTTGCCCTGACCAGCTTCGCGGCGCTGTTGCTCGAACTGGCTTCACCCGCATCTTCTCGGTCGTGCTCTTCTACCACTTCGCGTTTCTCGCTATCTCGATCGCGCTGCTTGGGTTGGGCGCCGGGGGAGTTTTCGCCTACCTGCTCAAGGCCCGTCTCGCGGAACTGGGTACACGGGCGCTCGCGGCCCGGCTGTGCATGATGAATGCTGTCGTCGTTGTTGCGGTGCTGGAAATCGTGTTGCACGTTCCGGTGAGTCTCGCTGTTTCGGGGAAGAATTTTCTGCGGTTGACGGTGCTTTATCTTGCGGCCGCGGTCCTTTTTTTCTGACCGGGCTGCTGTTTTCGGTGGTGTTTGCGCGTGAGACGCGGCGCATTCCCCGGCTTTACGGCGCTGACCTGTGCGGCGGGGCGCTGGCGTGCCTGGCGGTTGTCCCGCTGCTGAATTGGCTGGGTGGACCGAACGCGATACTGGTGGCGGATCGCGCTGGCGGCCGCGGGAATGATCTGGGCCGAAAGCCGCGGCGCACGCAGGAATGCGGAGCTGCCTCGCACTCGCGATCCTGACAGGCGCGAATTATTCCGGACGTCTCATTGACGTGGTCTACGCCAAAGGCATGTTTCGCGATCCCGCATGGGTGGAGTTCGCACGCTGGAATGCGCTCTCGCGTGTGGAAGTCGACCGCCAAGGGCAGGCCAAAGCGATGGTCATCGACGCCGACGCGTCCACCTACATCATGAATGCCGACCTGTCGCAGTGGCACACCACGGCATGGGAGCATGCGCTGATGTCGGCGCCACCCGCGCTGGCGAATGTGCTCCGCCCGCACGGCGAGTTCGCCATCATCGGGCCAGGCGGAGGCGTGGACGTTCTGCGCGCGGTGGCGAACGGCAGTCCCAACGTAACCGGGATCGAGATCAATCCCATCATCGCGACCACCATCATGCGTGGCGCTACGCCGACTACTCGCAGCATCTCTACGAACGTCCGGACGTGCACATTCACGTCACCGACGGGCGGTCGTTCCTCGTTCGAGCCCACAACATTTTGATGTTGTGCAGATGACTCTCGTGGATACGTGGGCGTCGACGGCGGCGGGTGCGTTCGCGCTTAGCGAGAACAACCTCTACACGGTCGAGGCCTTCCGCGAGTATTTCGAGCACCTCAAGCCGGACGGTATGATCGCCATCACGCGCTGGGAGTTCCACCATCCGCGGGAGGCGCTGCGCGTGGTCGCCGTAGCGATGGATGCGCTGCACCGACTGGGGGTGGCCAATCCGGCGCGCCATTTTATTGTCGCCTGCCAGGGCGAACTTGATGCCGATGGATCCCGGTCGTTGTGCTGGCGGAGAAAACTCCATTCACCGCGGCGGAGGAAACTGCGGTGATCACGCAGTTCGATCGCTATTGGGAGCTCGATTCGCTCTATTTGCCGTCGCACCCGGGGCAGAACCCGTTTTCCGATCTGATCGCCAGCAACGATCCTTACGCCTTTGCCCGCAGCTATGCGTACAACGTCGCGCCGGTCAACGACAACGCCCCCTTTTTCTTCTTCACCCTCAAGGCCGGACAAATTCTCGGCGAGAAGGGCCTGCGCGAAAGCATCGACTGGAAAGTTAACCTGGGAGTGCTGGTATTGCTCCTGGTATTCGTGATTTCTCTGTGCGCGGTGCTGGGATTCCTGGTTCTTCCGCTCGCGTTCAAGGGCGTGGGCGCGCCAGTCTGCGTTTCCGCTGCTCTATTTTGTCGCGGTGGGATTGGGTTACATCCTCGTGGAGATCGCATTCATTCAGCGCTTCGTACTGTTTCTGGGACATCCCACGTATGCGCTGACTGTGGTTATTTTTCTGCTGATGATCTCCAGCGGAGCTGGCAGCCTGTTCTCACGGCTGTGGCTGCCGCGGGCCGAGATGGGCTGGGTGCCGCTGACATTGGTGGTCGCGACGCTGCTGGTCTACGTGTTCTTCCTGCCGACCAGGCTCGCCCAACTGGTCGGGCTGGACTTCGGATTGCGACTGCTGGTGAGCGGCGTGCTGCTGATCCGCTGGGCTTTGTTATGGGCATGCCATTTCCCACTGGTTTGAGAGCGTTGGCGGCTACGCCCGCGCCCGAGTTCCTGCCTGGCAAGACAACGCGGTCGAATGGGCCTGGGCGATGAACGCGGGTGCGAGCGTGCTGGGATCGGTGCTGGCGATGGTCATCGCCATCCAGTTCGGGCTGACTGCCACCCTGGCTTGCGGCGCGGCCACGTATCTGTTGGCGCTGGCGCTGATGCCCGCGCTTCGTTCGAATACTTAGAGAGACGGTATGAGACTTTGCCGTCCCTAGCGGGACTCGTGCATCTTTCCCACTCTTACCCGGCACTTCCGTGCCGGGCTTTCTCATGCCGCCGCTGCGCGGCTAATTTGGGAGGTTTGGTTCACGCTCTGTCCGGAACCTCATGCGCACTCTTAGGGCGGCCTGTCTTTTTGTTATTATTCATCGATGGGCGTGCCGCAGGGAGGCGGATCCGATTACGAGTCGCTTGCTTTGGTGGCAAGACAACTTCAGACTGGCACCGTGAGGGAATCATTTGCCTAGCCAGAAGCAGCTCAAGTGGTCGCAACTACGGGTTGGGATCACGGTGATCGCCGCGAGTCTGACGCTGGCTCTGCTGCTGTTTCTGATGTCTGGGACCGCCGGACTCTTTACCCCACGCATTACGCTGAAGTCATATTTCGACAACGCCCAGGGATTGCGCGTAGGAGCGCCGGTGCGGCTGAGCGGCGTCGATATCGGCAACGTGTCGAAAATTCGCATCGTCCCCGACAAAGACAAGCAGATCACTCCGGTCGAAGTCACTATGAGGGTGAGCACGAAATACATCTATGGCCTGCGCCGCGACTCGGTGACTTCGCTCGACACCGCAGGAGTGCTGGGAGAAACCTACCTCGACATCGAAAGCGCGCAAGCCATCGGCTCGCCCGCGCAAGACGGAGATACGCTGCCCACGCAAGTGCATCCGGACTTCAACCAGGTGGTACGGGCCAGCCAAAGCACGCTGCAGAACCTGGATGCGCTGCTCAAGCGCGCCGACCGGATCCTGGCCTTCGCCGAAAGCGGCAAGGGATCGTTGGGTAAGTTGATCTACGATCCTACTTTGTACAACCGCTTCTCGGCCACCGTAGCGGACTTCCAACAGATCGTCGATGAGGTGAGCAACGGCCAAGGCAGCCTGGGCGCACTTATCAGCCGCAATGATGCATACGACAAATTCATATCCACGCTCGACAAGATGAACGGAGTGATCGACGACCTCCAGCAGGGCAAGGGTACCGCGGGCAAGTTCCTGAAAGATCCATCCCTCTATAACAACGCGAACGATACCATCGCGAACGTGAAGAAGATAACCGAGGACATCAACGCGGGTAAGGGCACACTGGGCAAACTGACGAAGGATGAGGAACTGGCCAAGAAGCTCGATACCACGATTACCAAACTTTCACAGCTGACTACCGAACTGGAAGCGGGCCAAGGTACCGCCGGCAAACTCTTCAAAGACGAATCGCTCTACAACAACGCTGACAACATGCTGGTCGAGACCCGCGACCTGGTGAAGGCGATCCGCGAGAATCCGAAGAAGTATCTGAGCATCAAGCTGCACATTTTCTGAACCGTGAGGCCTGCGCAGTCCGTGCTCGTATCGCAGAGACCCCCGCCATCTCACATACTGTGCCTCAAAGCCGCGAACTCAGCGCCAGGCGGTCCATTAGTGCTGCTGCAAAGCCCGTGCTGCGAGCATCCTGGGGCCAGTCGTACACGAAAACGGTTTCGTTGGGGACGATGCGCAGTGAAAAGTCCACCCAGTCCACGTGAATGTGGTTCTCATGGGCAAGGCCGAGTGCGACATCATTGTTCGGGTTTTTCGCCAAACGCTGCCCGCCGTAACCTCCGCCGCCGCCCGGAATGTGGAAATGGAACGCCCTTGGAGGGTTTCCCGGAGTAGTTGCTGGAATCCAATCGGTGTAGAGAATGTCATGCCAACGGATCTGACCTTGCATATCGATCAAGGCCGCGATGATGTCATCGGCGATCCCTTTTTGATATTCGTTCTTACTGTCGAGCATGATGTCGGCGGCAAGGCCTGCCGTATGTCTGGATCCGTCCTGTCGAACCGTGCCGATTCCGCCTGCTCTAAGTTCCGGTATGACGGCTCGTAAAGCACGTGCGAGTTCGGCGACAGCGGGACTCTCTGTATTTTTCGAGTGATTTGCCATATCAACCTGTCGGCCCGCGAAGTTCCCCCTATGGGTCATCGCGACCCGGCGCCAAAGGGGCTCTCGAGATCCTGCAAATGTCCCCTAGGCCGGCAGGATGATATCAGGGTTTTGAATCGCTGACTACACGAACCCGGCCTAGTGTTCGCCGATTCCAAAAACTGACCCCACTATCAGGATGACGAGCACTCCCAGGGAGATCAATCCGTACTTGCGATCCTTTTCGCGGAAGAACAAAACACAGGCGACCAGGACCCGAACCACTGGCGTCACTAGCATCAGCAGAACTCCGGCGCGCTCAATGGCGCGCGGAATGGGGCCGGCGACAAAGAGTCCGATGAGCAGGCCCGCCAGCATGATGAAGAAACAACCGAAGGCTCCCACGCGGAGCACGAGGGCGACGGCGCGATCAAAGGCCGGTTCCCTGCGTTCGCTCATAGCATTCCCCGCAGCAGGTGAAGCCCCAGGTGACCGGCCAAATAGAACATGATCGCGACCAGCAGATAGACCACGTATTTGGTATGGATCCGCGGGGCGAGGCGGGCGCCGAGAAGCGATCCCAGGAAAACGCCCACCGCCAGCGGCGCGGCGTACTCAACCAGAATGTCGCCGCGACGATAGTAAACGATGGCGCTGGCGGCGGCCGTGACTCCGATCATGAAGTTCGAGGTTGCAGTCGCCACCATCAGCGGCACGTTCATGAAGATGTACATGACCGGAACTTTGATGGGGCCTCCGCCAATGCCGAGCAGTCCGGAGAGCGCGCCCGCTACCAGAGAGGCTCCCAGCCCGAGTGGGTAACGCTTCGGCTCATACGGCGGGATCACGATGTCGCCGTTGAGCGCAGAGGGCGATTCTTCACCGGGCTTGAGTTTGCCACGGCGCACCACAAGGGTGATGGCGCTGTAGAGAAGAAATCCGGCGAACAACCCTTCCAGGGCGTTGCGATTGAAATAGCCGACCAGATAGGCCATGAGCGCCGCTCCAAACGCGGTCGCGAGTTCCAGCGTCATGCCGAGGCGGATGTCGGTGGTGTGGCGCTGCAGGTGAACCGAGGAACTTGCGGCTGAGGTGGTGATCACCGCGACCAGGCTGGTTCCGATGGCTTGCCGGATCGGGACTCCGAAGTGGAGGGCGAGAATGGGAGAGAGCAGAACGCCGCCTCCGATGCCCGTCAGGGCGCCCAGCATGCCGGCAAAGAATCCAAGAATGACCAGAAGAACGGTCACCACGGGCGAGGCGACCTCCGGTAGCCGATTTTTTCGATGGGGATACTAACCCTGCGAAGCGTCGTTGCTTGAGAAGAAACTTTGGCGCGAAAGCCGCTCGGCCGCAAGCTAAGACACCACCCGCGGAGAGCGAGTGGCATCAGCCTGCTCGTGCGCGTGATAACTGGATCGAACCAGCGGACCGGACTCGACATGGCGGAAACCGAAGCGGAGCGCCTGGTTCCGCAAGTCGACAAATTCCTCGGGTTCGTAAAACCGCGCGATGGGCAGGTGATCTTTCGAGGGACGCAAGTACTGTCCCACCGTGAGGATGTCTACGCCGCGTGTGCCGAGGTCTCGGAAGACTGCCACCAGTTCATCGGTCGCCTCACCCAGCCCGACCATCACGCCGCTCTTGGTAACCATGCCGGGAGAAAATTTCTTCGCGTTCTCCAGCAGCGTGAGTGTGCGTTCGTAACGCGCACCGGAGCGGACGGCGCGATAAAGCCGCGGCACGGTCTCGGTATTGTGGTTGAGCACGTCGGGCTGGGCGTCGAGCACGATGCGGAGCGATTCTTCCAGACCTTGAAAGTCGGGGATCAGCACTTCGACGTGGCAACCCGGCGTCAAACGGCGAATTTCGCGGATGGTTTCGGCAAAAACCCGGGCGCTGCCAATGTTGTCATCGTCGCGGTTCACGCTTGTCACTACCGCATGCTTCAGGCCCAAGGTGGCGACCGCTTCCGCCACACGGCGAGGCTCGTCCCAATCGATGGGCTGCGGGCGTCCCTTGGGTACGGCGCAGAAGCCGCAGCGGCGGGTGCAAATATCGCCCAGCAACATAAAGGTCGCGGTTTTGTGGTTCCAGCACTCGCCGATGTTGGGACACTGGGCCGATTCGCACACGGTGTGCAGACCGAGACCGCGCGCTAGCCTTTTCAGATCGTGGAAATTCTCTCCCACGGGAGCTTTGGCGCGCAGCCAAGTGGGCTTCGGCATCCGCGGAGGGGGGCCGAGTTCGATCTGAATCAGTTGCGAGGTTCCAGCCATCCTTTCGATTTTACCAGTTTTCAGTTTCGGCTCCCTCGTGGGGCTGAGTGGTTGTCCGTCGACTTCGGTTGCACTATCGGCAAGCGCGCGCGGCAAAGAACGTGGTATGAAGGATAGGCGCGCAAGAATGGGCTGTCGGCGCGTTCCTCGTGGGGCTGGAATTTACTTTCTGGAGTGACTTGGAATGACTTGCAGGCTGTGGTATCGATTTGCCGGAGTGCTGGGGGTTGGGGCCTGCTTGTGGCCGATCTCGGGTTGCGGGTTCGCTTCGGCGAGTGATGTTTCTGCGCGGTCCGACGAGCAGCAGACGGAAACGCAGACTGCGCCCGCAGCACCGCAGGAAAATCAGCTGATCATCCAGAACGATTCGGAATTGCCGGATAGCTACCCTCGCGCCAATTATCAGGTTCGGCTATTCGCGGTTGGAGGCGTGCCGCTGCTGCACTGGCAGCTGGAGAAGGGCTCGCTGCCGCCGGGCATCAAGCTTGAGGACGACGGTCTGCTTCATGGAGCCGCCGAACGGATGGGCGAATTTCAGTTCACGGCATCGGTGCGCGACAGTGGAAAGCCGCAGCAGGGGGTCGAGAAACAATTCGTGATTCGCGTGCGAGCCGCCTTCAGTCTCAACTGGAAGTCCCCGGCGCACGTGTCTGGCAACCGCATTGAAGGCAGCGTGGAAGTATCGAACAACACACCCGACGACATCGACTTAACCTTCATCGCGCTGGCCGTAGCCCCGGACGGCCGTGCCACAGCGATCGGTTATCAGCACTTTCCACTGCGGAAGGGAACCAACTCGAAAGAACTCCCCTTCGGCGAAACTCTTCCCCGGGGAGGTTACGTGGTGCATGTGGACGCCGTCGGTGAGGTCGCCCCGAAGAATCTGATCTACCGCGAACGGATGGAGACTCCAGAGCGGTTGCAGGTAACAGTTGGGCCCTAAAGCATACGGGGAAGACTGAATAGTCCCCTGAAACAGCCAGCTATTGTGTGCGGCGCCTCTTAGCAGCTCGATCGATGGCCGCAGCAGCTTCGATTCGTTCAAGGTGGACGAGTTCAATATCGTCTTTCAATTTCAGACACGCTTTCCCCGGTTTTGCTTTGCACCGAGGGCAGGTCAGAGTCATCGGGCTGACATCGATATACTTCGGCTGGTTAGGCACCCTGGGGGCCAGCATGACACACAGAACGGGTAATAGGGACTTATTCGTGATGGCCCGCTAAATGGGACGGCCGGAGCGCGAAAATGCCAATCCCGCATTACTGGCTCCCGTTCCACACGTACAGGAAGTCCGCGTCACTGGCGGTCACAACATTGCGGTCGGTTTTGTGAACGGCGCGATTCAGCGCGGCCCGCACTTTTTCCTTGCTCTCCTCCAAGCCGGCCAATGGGATCTTAAGGGCGGCTCCCTCAGGAAGTTGTTCGAGATCGGAGAGGATCTTGGTCACGATCTCCTTATGCTTTCCATTTCGCCCTTGCGGGACGTCGGGCTGCGGCACGGTCTTGAAATTCATCGGCGTCTTAGGGACCCTGTGCATGACTCCCCCTTGTGGCAGTGAAAGCTAACGTTAACGTAACGTAACACAATCGTAACGCAACACAATCGTAACGCAACATCGCGACTCGTACAAGAAAAACCTTGGAGTCGTTAAATTGAAGGTTGCAAGGGAATCGCGTCGACGTGCAATCGTCAACTAAGTATCGTTAATTGAACGACTTAACGCGTTAATGCCGAGCGAGGAATTCCCAAAAGATATGACCCGTACGCCGTTTTGACTGCTACTGTTTTAAGCAGTGCGAGAGGCAATGCAATGTCCGAAACGTATTTTGAGCGGATTGCGGTGGAAACGGTGAAGAAGATTGCTACCGATGTTCCACAGCGCTGCGGGATTGAAAATGACGGCGTGAGTCTTAAAGACGAAATCATGCCGAATCAAGAAATCGCGCCGAATCAAAAAGATTGGCGTAGTCTGGCGCAGCTAATCCAACAGGAACAGGACCCGGAAAGGTTGACCCATCTGACGGAGCAGCTCATTGCCGCGCTTGAAGCAACGCGGCGACGTTAATCCATTCTATCCACAACGTCCCGTTTGCAATGCTCGTGGGCACTCTTGCTCGCGAAATGTCGAAATCGCACTTAAAGCGCGTTTTCGACGACGTCCACGCAGGTTCAGCTTCCGCATGCCCTGGCATCATTACTCGAGTCACATTGACTTGACTTCGGCATTTCTGAAAAACTAACGGCTCGTGAGGCCGAAGGTTCGCCGCCTCTGGTTCTGGCATGGAACTGCTGCTCAATCTCGCATGGCTGCTGCTGGCCGTGCCCGCGTGCTGGGTGTGGCGGCTATCCCGGCGTGCCCACGCGCGGCGCAATTTCGGCGCGGTGCATTGCCTGCTGGTTTTGGGCTGTGTCCTGGTCATTTTGTTCCCTGTGGTTTCGGCCACCGACGACCTTTGCGCGATGCGGGCGGAGATCGAGGAGTCTCCGGCCAGCAAACGCGGCATCCGGCCGGCGGGCGACGATAAGCCTTCCGTCTGGCATACCCAGCCACAGACCCTTCCGCCGCAGGTGGGAGCATCCTACCCGCTTGTCCTGAATGTTGAGTGGGCAGACCTGCGACCCGGCTCTCTTAACCCTCTTCCCACAGTGCCGTTGACCCTTCCTGCAGGCCGCGCTCCTCCCGCTTCGTACCTTAGCTAGCCTCGTCGGCTGACCGTCGATTAACGGCCTCCATTCAGAAGAGCCGTTGAATTTGGGCCGAGAAATCAATCCAATTCGAAAATTTACAGTCCACGTCGGTCATCCTCACGCAATCCTTATCGATCGGCGAATGCAGGGATCGGGCTTTCTGTTTCTGAGTTGAATCGCTCTTGGAGAATCGGATGTCGAAGTCGTTCTGGCGATGTTGGATTCGGTTGGCCGTGTTGAGTGGCGCTGCGGTTGCCGTGGCTCAACAGCAGGCCCCACCGCCTGCAACGCCGCCGCAAATCTGGACCTGGAACCAAGTCAAAGACCAGTTTGAGCTGAACAACACGACCCTGATGGCGGGCAAGCTGAATATCGACGAACTGAAAGCGCAAGAGATCACGGCCCATCTTCGCCCTAATCCGGACTTCACCCTGTCGGCGGACGGGACGCAGATTGCCCCAAGCAAGGGTGTGTGGCAGCCGTTTGCCGGCACTTTTGTATCGCCGGGCATCAGCTATCTGTTCGAGCGGCGGAACAAGCGCGGGCTGCGCTTCGAAGCCGCCAAGCAAGGCACCGCCGTCGGCGTCGCGCAGGCTTCGGACACGGAACGCAATCTGCTCTTCAATCTGCGCAGTGCTTTCATCGGCATCCTCCAGGCCAAGGCGGTGTTGCGCCTGGCGCAGGACAATCTCGACTACTACGATAAGATCCTGAAAATCAGCCGTGATCGCTTCCAGGCAGGCGACATCGCTCGCATGGATCTCGACAGGCTCGAGTTGCAGCGGCTGCAATACGAGTCCGACCTACAAACTGCGCTAGTCAATCTGCGGACCACAAAGATCAACCTGCTGGCGTTGCTGGATGACCGCAGGCCCGTGGACAGCTTCGACGTCGACGGGCCGTTCGATTTCAGTGAGGACTTGCTTTCGCTCGACGACTATCGCAAGGACGCGCTGGATACGCGTCCTGACCTGCGCGCCGCCGTGCTTTCGGTGAAGCAGGCGGAAACCGAATATCAACTGGCCGAGGCCGACGGCTCTACCGATCCGACCGTCGGCGTGTGGTTCACGCACAACGGTTCGTTTAATAACCCTGACGCCCTGAACACGCTTGGGGCGAGCGTAAGCATTCCGCTGCGATTCTTCGACCGGAATCAGGGCGAAAAGCTGCGCGCCAAAATCGACATCAAGCGCAACGAGAAGCTGCGCGAGGGCGTCGAGACCCAGGTTTACAGCGACGTGGATTCTGCCTACGCCACGGTGAACAGCAACATCACCCTGCTGAAGCCGTACAAGCGCCAGTATCTGGAGCAGGCGGTGCGCGTGCGCGACACGATTTTCTTTTCTTACCAGCACGGAGGTGCGGCCTTGCTCGACTTCCTGAATGCAGAGAGTGAATACCGCGCCGTCCAGTTGAATTACGTGAATCTGGTGGGCGCCTACCTCACGGCGGCGGCGCAGATGAATATGGCGGTAGGGCGCGAGGTCATTCCATGAGAAAGTTCTGGCTTCATCGCAGCGGTGCCACGCGCAAGAGTTCGCCCCGGTTGCGCTGGGTTCCGCTCTTCATTTTGTTGGCCGGGCTCGGGTCTGGCATCGCGTGTTCGAAGGACACTCCTGCAGCAACCAACAAAGCACCGGTCACCATCGATCCTGACGTTTTCGAGGCGGACCACCCGGAGCTCTTCAAAACGGCAAGAGCCCAGACGCGTTCGTTACCGACAGAAGTCACCGCCAACGGCACCGTTTCCCCCGATGTAAACCGGACGATCCACGTCACTTCTCTGGGCGGCGGGCGGGTCGTGGACCTCAAGGTGAAGCTGGGCGATGCCGTGGCGAAGGGGCAGACTTTGCTGGTCATTTCCAGTCCCGATCTGTCAGGGGCATTCTCCGATTATCAGAAAGCAAAGGCGGACGAGGTTCTCTCCCACAAAGCGCTCGATCGCTCCCAGATGTTGTACGACCGCGGCGCGATCGCGGCTAAGGATCTGGAAGCGGCGCAGGACGCGGAAGACAAAGCGAAAGTTGACGTCGAGACTGCCGACCACCGGGTACGGATCCTCGGGAGTGATCCGGCGCACCCCAGCCCGCTGATCGAGTTGAAGGCGCCCGTTGCAGGCACGATCGTCGAGCAGAACGTGGCCGGATCGGAGGGCGTGAAGAGCCTGGACAACACTCCCAATCTTTTCACCATCGCCAATCTCGCCGAAGTCTGGGTGGTCTGCGATGTGTTCGAAAACGATTTAGGCGAAGTCCACCTCCAGGATGCGGCTGAGATCCACCTCAATGCGTTTACCGATCGCGTGTTTCGTGGGAAAGTCGCTGACATCTCGCGCGTGCTCGATCCCAACACACGCTCGGCGAAAGTCCGCATTGTGTTGGGCAATTCCGACGGCGCGCTGCGGCCGGGCATGTTTGCGTTGGCGAAATTCCGCTCGCGCAAGCTGACCGACCGCGTGGTCGTGCCTTCCACGGCCATCATGCGCCTGCACGACAAGGATTGGGTTTTTCGGAGAGAAGGCGACAAGCAGTTCCGCAAGATTACGGTCCAAGCCGATGGCCTGGCTCCCGACGGCATGCAGGAAATCCGCGAAGGGCTCAAGCCTGGGGATGAAGTCGTGATTAACGCGCTCGAATTCTCCACCGAGGTGGCGGAGAAGAAATGATCCGCCAGTCCATCGATTTTGCGCTGCGCAACCGCCTCATGATTCTGGGTGGAGCGCTGGTGCTGTTTGTCTGGGGCATCATCTCGTTCCATGCCTTGCCCATCGAGGCCTACCCCGACGTTGCCGATACCTATGCGCAAGTCATCACGCAGTGGCCCGGACATGCGGCCGAAGAGGTCGAGCAGCAGATCACGGTTCCCCTGGAAGTGGAACTGAACGGCGTCGCGCACCTCACGCATTTGCGGTCTGTGTCGTTGATGGGGTTGTCGGTCATCACGATGATCTACGACGACGACATCACCACCTTCAACGCGCGCCAGGAAGTTCTCGACCGGTTGCAAATGGTGACGCTGCCTACTGGGGTTACGCCGGGCATCGGTCCGGACTACAGCCCGACAGGGCAAATCATGTTCTACACGCTGACCAGCACGAATCCGAAGTACGACGTGATGGAGCTGAAGTCGCTGAATGACTGGTTCGTGGTGAACCAACTGAAGTCGGTGCCGAATATCGTGGATGTGAATCCCTTCGGCGGGCCGACACGCGAATACCAGGTTCAGCTCGATCCGGGAAAGCTGGTCTCCTACGGACTTGCTCTCAGCTCGGTCGAGCAGGCGCTCATCAACAACAACATCAACGCCGGCGGCGGATTCGTTGAGCGTGGTGAGCAGGCGTTGAACGTTCGGGCCGTGGGGCTGATGCAGACTACCGACGATATTGCCGCCACCGTCGTAAAAGTGCAGAACGGCACGCCGGTGCGGGTGCGCGATCTTGGAAATGTGGTGCAGGCGCCCAAGGTGCGGCTGGGGCAACTCGGAAGAACCATCCGCAAAGAAGACGGAACGATCCTCAACAATGATGACGTCGTGGAAGGGATCGTGCTGCTGCGCAAAGGCGCCGTAGCCGAAACCACGCTGGCCGACCTCCACAAAAAGATCGACGAACTGAACGGAACGAACGGGAAGACCGGACTGCTGCCGCAGGGAGTTAAATTTGTTCCGCATCTGGACCGTAGCCAGTTGATGCATCACACGACGCACACCGTGCTGAGAAATCTGACCGACGGCGTGCTGCTGGTAACACTGGTCCTTTTCCTGTTTCTCGGGAACGTCCGCAGTGCGCTGATCGTCGCCGTCACCATTCCGTTCTCGCTCCTCTTCGCCGCCATACTGCTCGATCTTCGTAACATTCCGGCGAACCTGCTCTCCCTAGGTGCGCTCGACTTCGGCATGGTGGTCGACGGCTCGGTGGTGATGGTCGAGAACATCCTGCGGCACGCTTCTTTCGGCGATCGCAAGCGATCGTTCATGGAGACGATTGCGGTCGCGGCGCATGAGGTGCAGAGGCCAGTCTTTTTCGCGCGCGTCATCATCATCGTTTCCTACCTGCCGATCTTCACGCTGCAGCGGGTGGAAGGACGCCTGTTCAGCCCCATGGCTTGGACGGTGGCCTTCGCTCTGCTCGGCGCGCTGGTGTTCGCTCTGTTGATCGCGCCCGTGCTGTGTAGTTTCCTGTTCACCGCCGAAATCAGGGAGTGGCGAAACCCTGTGCTGGAGTGGCTGAACCGCACCTACGCGCGCTCGCTCGACTGGTGCTTCGATCATATGAAGCTCACGCTTGGCTTGGGGTTGATGGGCTTTGGGGCGATCCTGTTTTTCTTTCTGAGCGGCATCATTGGCTCAGAGTTTCTGCCGCATCTCGACGAAGGCGCGATCTGGGTGCGCGGAACTCTGGCCCCGAGCACCGGACCTTCGGCGAGTTTCGACATGGCGAAGAAGGCGCGGCTCATGCTGGCGGCGTTCCCGGAAGTGACGCAAGTGGTGAGCCAGGTTGGGCGTCCGGACGACGGCAGTGATGCCAGCGGCTTCTACAACACGGAATTTTTCGTGGACCTGCGGCCGCGCGACGAGTGGCGGCCGGAATTTCACGGCGCCAAGGACCAGCTGATTTCCGCCATGGACAAAGAACTCCAGCAGTTTCCTGGGGTGGACTGGAATTTTTCACAGCCCATCTCCGACAACGTGGAGGAGGCCGTCAGTGGCGTGAAAGGCGAGCTGGCCGTGAAGCTGTTCGGCGGTGACCTGAAAACTCTCGAGCAGAAAGCGGACGAGATGCAGGCCGTGATGGGCCAGATTCCAGGCGTTGCCGACCTGGGAACGTTCCAGGTTCGCGGGCAGCCGAATATTAATCTGAACGTCGACCGCCCGGCGGCCGATCGCTTCGGCATCAACGTCAGCGACATCCAGGATGCCGTCGAGAGCGCGGTTGGGGGGAAAGCACTCACCCAGATTCTGATCAACGAGCAACGGTACGATCTCACCGTGCGCTACCAGCCGCAGTTTCGCCGGACGGTAGAGGACATCGAGAACATCAGAATCCTAGCGCCGACGGGCGAGCGGGTCTCGTTGGCCCAAGTCTGCAGGATCTCGCTCGATGACGGTGCTTCGACCATCTATCGCGAAGGCAACTCGCGCTATATCGCCATCAAATACAGCGTGCGCGGCCGCGACTTGGGCAGCACGGTGCGGCAGGCCATAGAAGAAGTTGGCCAGAAAGTAAAGTTTCCCGAGGGCTATCACCTCGACTGGACCGGCGAATACGAGAGCCAGCAACGCGCCAACCGGCGCCTAGCGATCATCGTGCCAGTCACGCTGCTGCTCATGTCGTTCATTTTGTATTCCGCGTTCAGTTCCTGGAAGTGGGTTGGCCTGATTCTGTCTGTGGTTGCGCTATCGCCGCTCGGGGGATTTTTAAGCTTGCTTCTGACCGGGACGCACTTTAGCGTTTCGTCAGGCCTCGGGTTCCTGGCGCTGATCGGAGTGTCGGTGGAAATCGGCGTGATCATGGTCGAGTACATCAACCAGCTGCGCACGCGCGGCATGCCGGTGCGCGATGCGGCGAAAGAAGGTGCGGCGCTCAGGCTGCGTCCCATCATGATGACGATGCTGGTCGCGACCCTCGGTCTGCTGCCGGCGGCGATGTCGCATGACATCGGATCGGATTCGCAACGTCCCTTCGCCATCGTGATTGTCGGCGGCCTGATTGTCGAACTGTTGGTCAGCGTAATCCTTTGGCCGACCCTCTACGTGTTCTGGGCGCGGCCGGGAGACCGGTTGCCTCCCTCTGAACAGAGCTTCATGGCCGAAGGCGAGCACGTTGACTAAGTCGCGGATTTTCGCTTTGGGGTCCAGTCCGTGGTTAGAGATTCAACCCTTGCTCGATGGGCCGGTGGTGTAAGGAACACGGCAGGCGGCAGTACGATCGTCGCGCGTCGATCGTCGCCTGCAGATGCAAGTTCGAATCGTGCCTGGTCCACCAGACGTTTCAGGGTGATTGCTCAGGAAGCCGGAAAGAGCCTAGGGCCAAAACCTACGAGCAAAAAATAAGAGTTCCGAAGTTATGCAGGGTCCATTCGTCTCAGCCAGTAGCTCGCGTTTGACCCTTGCTTGACCTGCTTTCGCTGCCTCCCTTGCGGGGCGCAACGCGCGATCTTCGCTTGGGCTCCGGGCTCACCGCCAACTGGATAAACCTACCCTACGCCTCGGAACTCTATCTTGCCTTCAACATTTCTTCTCTGTTCTCCTCGACCAGCGCTTTGCTATAGACCCTTGCTCGCCCTCCGTCTCAACCTCGCGGTCAGGACAGTGACTACGCTTGAGCCCCGGACGCCGCACCAACCGGAAAAACTTAAGAAGCTGTCAAAGAACGATCTTGTTGTACTCCTTCTAGTTTTGCAGTCAATGAAAAATTCAGCTCTGCAACTATCTGTTTTTTCAATCGAGTGCAGACCGTCCACAAGCCGATGACCGGATTTGGTGCAACCGGTGAGCGTACTCCTGTGAGACCCACGCCAGACAGGTTTTTTCGCCCTTATATGTTGATTTGAATCGATGTGAAGTCCGGCAGAGAAGCCGCTTCGGGTTTGTGTAAATCCCGCACTTGCCGCGTCCAGCAACAGATCTCGGCGATCTTGTTCAGGACAAGCAAGCCCGAAAACCCGCTGCAATGTGGCCCAAGTTACCGCTGCTACTGGTTTACGGCCCCGTTGACGACATTGGGAAGTAATTTTGTGCTTGACGATAAGTAATCATTTATATAAGTTAATACTTATGTCAGGACCGTTCAACCTGAATGCTTCTTTCGCAGCTCTGGCCGATCCCACGAGGCGGGCCATCCTGGCACGACTCGCCTTGGGAGAAGCGACCGTAACCGAACTTGCGAACCCGTTCGAGATGACGCAGCCGGCGATCTCGCAACACCTGAAGGTGCTCGAAGAAGCGGGTCTCATTGTCCAGCGAATCGACGGCACCAAGCGCCCTCGCCGACTCGCGAAGGCGGGGATCGAAGCCATGGACCAATGGCTGGCGATGTTGCGAAAGGCCTTGGAAAAGAACTACGAGCGGCTGGATGAAGTTCTGGCCGCGATAGAGCCAACTACAAAGGGGAAAAAACGATGAACACTATGACCAAGATGACGCTGAAAACGGAAGGCGATACACACATTGTGGTGACCCGGCACTTCGCCGCGCCGCCCGAGGCCGTGTACCGCGCGCACACAGATCCGCAATTGATCCAGAAATGGTTACTCGGTCCCGAGGGCTGGACGATGCCCGTCTGCATTAATGAACCGCGGCCAGGTGGCAAGATCCGCTATGAATGGACGAATGGCAAGGGCCGTGGATTCCATCTGACCGGTGAGTACGTGGAATTGAAGCCTTACAGCCGGATCGTGCATGTGGAGCGCATGCACCTGCCCGACCCAACTCCTGACAACCACGCTGAAACCCGGTTCGATCCAGACGGCACCGGCACCTTGATGACCATGCGCATGACCTTACCCGACGCTCAAACCCGGGCGGCGATGCTCGCTTCAGGCATGGAACACGGGATGGAAGTAAGCTACGTCCGGCTGGAAAGTATGCTTTAGGTCGGTCCCGTCGTTTGCAGTCGCTCACATGAGCCTGAGCCGCTGCGGTGCCCCTAGGCGAATTACGCTTTGGGGCACTATTTTTTTCCCGCACCGCCCTTGCCGCGCGTCTTCTTACTGCCACCCCGGGCTCCGGTGCCCACAATGTCGGCGACCGTTGTGTTCTCGAGGATTTTTGCGGCGGCATCGCGCACCGCCAGGAAAACCTCATAGAGCGCCCGATGGTCGGCATCCTTGGCAATCAAACCGCGCAGCTGTTCGGCGTCGCCCATGGGCGCAAGCGGCCCGTCAATCAGCCGGATGATTTCGCTGAGCCGGATTTCTGAGGGCTCGCGCCGCAGGCGGTACCCACCCCGGGCTCCGCGCACGCTGTCCACAATCCGCGCATTCTTCAGTTCCAGAAGAATCAACTCGAGAAATTTCTCGGGCAGATCGCTCTCTGCCGCAATGTCCCGGATCTTGATTGCGCCTTGATTATGGCGGCGGGCCAGGGTCATCATCGCCTGCAGCGCGTACAGCCCCTTCTGCGAAATCTTCAATCCGAACCCTCCGAACCCTCCAGATTGTGCCCCATTTCACGCCGCCTGCATAGAACCAACTTGAGCCGCTGGGCGGGAGTGAGCTCGCATCCCCGGACAAAAGAAGAAGACGGCAAGTTTATGAAGGAACGCAATCACAGTCCCGCGGGCAGAACGTCGGCGAGCAAGTCCCTCAAAAAGGGGCGCTCTCGAAGACTTGTATTTATTTGCAGAATCTACAAATCGATTGGTGCCATCGAAGGGACTCGAACCCCCACACCGTTGCCGGTACATGGACCTGAACCATGCGCGTCTGCCAATTCCGCCACGATGGCAAGTGGACTTCAGTCGTCGCGGCAGCCGCCTTGGCCGCCGGATCGGGAAGACCTGCGTTTCTATTTTACA
>CAVYHM010000031.1:0-61243 GCA_963768265.1 uncultured Acidobacteriaceae bacterium | reverse complement strand
TTGAAAGATAATGGTCGGGGAGAGAGGATTTGAACCTCCGACCCCCTGGTCCCGAACCAGGTGCTCTACCAGGCTGAGCCACTCCCCGACAGTGCGATCGGCGCTGGAATTGTGAGCGCCTGAGCAGGAATCGCTGAATTGCATCAAGATTATAACATTCTGTGGCGCCGGATACGCGCGCCCGAACTTGGCAGCCGCCTGAGTCAAGCTCGACATCTCGTTCAAATCCACTGCCCTGCGCACCCCCGACGTCAACGACATTGTCTGAACTGCGACGTGCGGCTACGATAGAACTTCGCTGGAAATCTTCATGAAAACAGTATTCACCGCTAGCCGGCTTTACACGCCGCTCGAAGAGATCGCGAGCCCGTGGCTTGTCGTAGAAGATGGGCAAATCGTCGAAGTGTCATCTCGGCTGGGGATGGAAGCCGGGAGAGCCACTCCCGTGGATTACGGCGATGCTGTGCTCGCGCCCGGTTTCTTCGACATTCACATCCACGGCGGGGCGGGACTGGATCTCATGCGAGCCTCGTCGGCCGAACTGCCGCGCCTGGGGAAATTCCTGACCACGCATGGCGTGACCGGGTATTTTCCCACGACCGTGGCCGCGCCACTCGATGTCACCTGCGCGGCTTTGGAGCGCCTCGCGGACGCGATCGAAGCCCCACAGAACGACGACGGCGACACCTCCCCGCAGGCGCGGCCCATCGGCATTCATCTCGAAGGGCCGTTCCTCAGCCACAAGCGGCGCGGAGTGCACCCGCCGGAATATCTGGTCGAGCCTACACTTCCGATTTTCGAGCGTCTCTGGCAGGCCGCGCGTGGACACGTCCGGATGATGACGATTGCTCCCGAGACTCCCGGAGCGATGGAAGTGATTGCCGAGGCTGCTCGCCGGAACGTCTGCGTCAGCATTGGACATTCCGATGCCGAGTTGCCCATCGCGCAGGCCGCCGTGAAGGCCGGGGCACGGCACGCCACGCACACTTTCAACGCCATGCGGCCGCTGGACCATCGCGACCCGGGAATCATCGGCGAGGTACTCACCGATGACCGGTTGAGCGCCGATATCATCGTCGACGGAATTCATGTAGCCCCGTCCGTGGTCCAACTTTTCCTGCAGGCCAAGGGAATTGAACGTGCCGTTCTGATCACCGACGCCATTTCCGCGACGGGCATGCCGGACGGGCGCTACCAACTCGGTCCGATCCAGGTGGATGTGAAAGACGGCAAATGCACCTCGGGCGGCAGCCTTGCCGGAAGCGTGCTCACCATGGACCGCGCCGTACGCAACGTGACCCAGTTCTCGCGCTGGCGCCTGAAAGATGCGGTGCGCGCAGCCACGTTAAATCCCGCGCGGGCCGTGGGCTTGGTAGGCCAGCATGGTGCTCTCGCTAAGGGTGCGAATGCGGATTTTGTCGTGCTTAGTCTTACCGGGGAAGTACTGAAAACGGTGGTGCGCGGGCGAGGCTTCTAGGCAGTTAGTTCGGCTTGCGCTGTTTGGTCTCGGCCATATGGCGAAGCAGCACAAGTTCGTCGGCTCGGGAAAGTTTATCCAGAAAAGGATCTTCTAACTTAGACTTCTCGTCGATTGCCGTTTTCGCCGGACCGGCTTGCCGCAACTTGTCCCCAAGCTCCGGTTCAGCGTCCATCACTTGCGAATAGAACCACAGGAAATGGCGCATCTGATCGAGCGCCTGGCGAAGTGTATCGATGGGCTCCGTTTCGGAGAGCGAGTTGAGCGCTTCCATGAGCTCAGGATCGCTCGGAGCCTGCATGGCGGCGCAATTGAGCTCCTGCTGAATAGAGCGCAGGTCTTCGGTGACGCGTGCGATTCTGAGATGCAGCTCGTCCATGTCTTCTCGAGGCATTTGCTTGCCGTCCAACCATCTCATCGGCAGAACGCAGCGAACAGATGTCCCACGGGCATGCGCTTTGGTAATTCTGGGATTACTTTGGTCCGCGCCATGGTCACCACCGCCAACGCCCTGATGGGCGCGGCTTTTCAAGCGCGTGCTGCACGAATTTCCGGCACGGTGACAACGCGTCTTCCTTCGACAGGATTCTCCACGGCGACCGTTAGTGCAGTGCTCATTCGTCCCAAGGTCACTTGGCTGAACGCTAGAGCCTGCGGTTGTGATACAAACTCGCCGTGACTGAGACCAGGCAAGAGGCATCCTCCAACGAGGGGCTGGTTCGCGTGATCGGCCGCTGGAGCCTGGCCGCGCTCACGGTGAACTGCATCATCGGGAGCGGCGTCTTTGGATTACCTTCCGCCCTCGCGCAGAAAGCGGGTCGAGCCAGCATCCTCGGCGTAGTGCTTGCGGGAGCCGCCGTCGGCGTGGTCATGGCGTGCTTTGCCGAAGTGGCTTCCCGATTTGCCGAGACAGGAGGGCCCTATCTCTACGCCCGCGAAGCATTCGGGCGCTTCATGGGCATCCAGGTCGCGTGGCTGGTTTGGTTTGTACGCCTGACCGCCTGCGCCGCGAACGCCAATCTGTTTGTCACTTACCTGGGAGAGTTTTGGCCGCGTGCCACACAGCCTTTGCCCAGACTCATAATTTTGACCCTGCTGATTGGAATGCTGGCCGCGATCAACTTCCGCGGCGTGCGCGCTGGTACTTATGTTAGTTCGGCGTTCACCGTCGCGAAGTTGGCCTCGCTCGGCGTCGTCTGTGTGGCGGGAGCGTTTTATCTGGTTGGCATGCGCCGGATTGTCCCGGCAGAGACTGCTTCGCCGTCCGCTGATGCCTGGCTACAGGCTATCGTGCTCCTCATCTTTGCCTACGGAGGATTCGAGGCCGCCTTGATTTCGACGGGTGAAGCCCGCGACCCGCGGCACGACGTGCCCTTTGGCTTGTTCGCCGCGCTGGTCACCTGCACCCTCATTTATGGGCTGATCCAGTGGGTGGTGGTTGGAGTACTCCCCGATCCGGGTCACAGCGAGCGCCCGCTGGCTGACGTCGCGCGAATCGTAGTGGGGCAGGGTGGGGCGGCGCTCATTGCGGTCGGTGCGCTTTTGTCCGTCTACGGCTATTTAAGCGGAAACATACTTGCCACTCCACGCATCACCTTCGCACTGGCGGAGCGCGGAGACTTCCCGTCCGTGTTCGCGCTCGTGCACAAGCGGTTCCATACCCCGTATTTCTCGATTTTTGTGTTTGCGCTTCTGGTCTGGGTCCTAGCCCTGGTTGGAAGCTTCACGTGGAATGTCACGCTCTCCGCGGGGTCGCGGCTGTTTTATTACGGCGTGGTGTGCGCCGCACTGCCGGTGCTTCGAAGGAAACAGGGCCCGGCACTCTTTCGCGTACCGGGTGGGACATGGATCGCCGTCTTAGGAGTGATGATCTGCGTGGGCCTGCTCACAAGAATCGACTATAGCAAGTCGTTGATTCTGCTAGCCGCAGTAGCCGTAGCCCTTCTGAACTGGCTCCTGGTGCGAAAACCTGTTTCGTAGAGACGTTGCTTGCAACGTCTCTGTCGTCATCATATCGGACGTCGACCTTGTGAATGCCGCCGACAGAGATGTACACAGCAAGCTACATCTCTAGGACCAGAAGAATTACTTCTTCTCTGTCGGCTTGAAATCCAGCGCCGCCGAATTCATGCAATAACGCAGCCCCGTGGGCGCCGGTCCGTCCTCGAATACGTGCCCCAAGTGCGCGTCACAGGTGGCGCAGCGGACCTCGGTACGCACCATGCCGTAGGTTGAATCGCGGTGCTCGACCACTCCGCCGCCGGACGCGGGTTTAGTGAAACTCGGCCAGCCGGTGCCGGAATTGAACTTTGTCTGTGAATCAAACAGGGGTGCGCCGCAGCACACGCAGTGATACATCCCCGCATCTTTCGTGTTCCAGTACGCGCCCGTGAAGGCGCACTCGGTACCCGCCTCACGGGTCACGTGATATTGCTCCGGTGTGAGCTTCTGCTTCCACTCGGCTTCCGTCTTCGTAAGCTTCTCTGCAATCTTCTCAGCCATGAATCAGCTCCATTTCTAATGATTTATTTTGCCAATGATCGGATGTTCGGAGGTGCGAAAAGTGGCATACCGCGTCAGCCCGCAATGGTCATCATCTCTCTTCAGCATCCTCCCCTACCTTGCGGTACTTTCCCCGGAAGAACAGCAGCGGGTCGCCATCGCGCACCACCACGTCTTCGACTTCCGCGATGAAGATGGTGTGATCGCCAGCCTCTTCGGCCGAGTGAAGGCGGCATTCCAGGTAGGCCAGCGAGCCATGCAGCATCGGTGTGCCGTGCTGGGTGCGCTCAAAAAGTGCCCCGGCTTCGGTCTCGGCGTGCTCGTGAGTGCGATCCGGGCGCGCGTAGTACTCCGAAATTGTTCGCTGGTCCTCGCCCAGCACATTGATGCCGAAGCGCTTCTTCGCGTGCAGATGCGCATGGGTGCGCGTGTTATGGTCGACGCAGACCAGCACCAGTAGAGGATCGAGTGAGACCGAGGCGAATGCGTTGGCGGTCATGCCGTGCACCTCGCCTTCGAGGTCCACAGTAATGATAGTTACTCCGGTGGCGAAGCAGCCCATGGCTTTGCGAAATTCGGAAGGATTCGAGGTCATACGCATTGTCGAAACGTTGTTGCTTGCAACGTCTCTCACCATCGTTCGCGGCGCCGCCGGCAAAGACGTAGCGGCAACCGCCTACATTACCACGCTCTGCCGTTGTATCATTCGATTCAACCGTGACCTTGACCTCAATTACGGCCGACGCATCTTTGCTCCTCGGAGCGCCGATCTCACGCGAAGCAGCCCTGCGGCTGATTCGGAGCGGTGACGACAACCTGCCTGAACTTCTGGCCGCTGCGCGGGCAGCCAAAGAGCGCTTCAAGCCCGGGGTCATTACCTACTCGCGAAAGGTGTTCCTTCCGCTGACCAATCTTTGCCGCGACTACTGCGGATATTGCACCTTCCGCCGCGATCCTAACGATCCGGGCGCGCACACCATGACGCCTGACGAAGTGCTGGCCGTCGCTCGGGAGGGAGAAAAGCTAGGATGCACCGAGGCGCTATTCAGTCTGGGCGACAAACCGGAGCGGCTGTTCCCTGAAATGCGCGAGACGTTGCGCCGCCTCGGCTACAAGTCCACGCTGCACTATCTCGAGGCCATGTGCGAGCTCGTGCTGCGCGAGACCAACTTGCTGCCGCACCCGAATCCCGGCCTGCTCAGCGCCGAGTGGGTCGCTCGCCTGGCGGCCGTTTCCCCCAGCATGGGTCTCATGCTCGAGACGACCAACGCCGCGCTGCTCGCCTCCGGTGCGGCCCACGACAATGCTCCTGACAAGGAGCCGGCCAAACGCTTGCGAACGATCGAGGACGCCGGTAAGCGGAGCATTCCCTTTACGACCGGCCTTCT
The DNA here is from genome assembly GCA_963768265.1 of uncultured Acidobacteriaceae bacterium. GTDB lineage: Bacteria > Acidobacteriota > Terriglobia > Terriglobales > Acidobacteriaceae > Sulfotelmatobacter. Next base: position 55,876 of record CAVYHM010000031.1, on the reverse strand, counting down.
GATTGGCATCGGGGAATCGCCTGAGGACCGCGTCGACACGCTGCTGGCAATCCGCGAGTTGCACGAGCGCTATGGCCACATCCAGGAAGTGATCGTGCAGAATTTCCGCGTCAAGCCGGCCATTCCCATGTCCCAGTGGACCGAACCGTCGCACGGCGAAATGCTGCGGGCGGTGGCGGTAGCTCGATTGTTACTCCCCAATATGAATATTCAAGCACCCCCGAATCTCTCTGCGCCTTACTATGAGGATTTGATAGATGCTGGGATTAACGACTGGGGAGGAATTTCGCCGCTGACGCCCGACTACATTAACCCGGAGAAGCCCTGGCCGCACCTGGAGCAGCTTCGCCTGCGGACCGAGGCCAAGGGATTGGCATTGCGCCAGCGGCTGCCGGTGTATCCGGAGTTTCTGCCAGCCGTCGCCGCTGGGCCCGGACTTTTGTCAGAGAGATTGCGAGCGGCCGCCGACGATCACGGCCTGGCAAGAATACAGAGGCCGGCATGATCTGCGTTCTCAGCGGCGGCACAGGCGGAGCGAAATTTATCGACGGGCTGCGGCAGGTCATGCCTCCCGAAGAGATCTCGATCATCGTCAACACGGGCGACGACCTGCTGTGGTGGGGGCTTTACGTCTCTCCCGATATCGACTCAATCACCTACGTGCTTTCCGGCATGCTGAGCCGCGAGCGCGGATGGGGAGTAAAAGGCGATACATTCCTTTGTCTGCAGGCCATGGGACAACTCGGCGAGCCCACGTGGTTTCACACCGGCGACCGCGACCTTGCCGTGCACCTGCTGCGCTCGCGCTTGCTGGCCGAGGGCAAAACGCTGTCGGAGGCTACCTCGATCGTCTGCGGCAAGCTGGGAGTGCGGGCACGCATTTTGCCCATGAGCAACTCTCGGGTCGAAACCCGCGTGGATACGCCCATTGGCGAGTTGAGCTTTGAAGAATATTTCGTCCAGCGCTGGTACCAGGATCCGGTCAACTCGGTGCGCTTCGCCGGAGCTTCGGACGCAGAACCTGCGCCCGGTGTGATTGAAGCGATCACTTCCGCCGACGCGGTTCTGATCGCGCCCAGCAATCCGGTGACTAGCATTGGCCCGATCCTGGCCGTTCCGGGAATTCGCGATGCCCTGGTGCGGGCTCGCGGCAAGATTGCCGCCGTGAGCCCGATCGTGGGTAATGCTCCGGTCGCGGGGCCGGCGGGAATTCTCATGGCGGCACAGGGGCTGTCTAGCTCGATTGCGGGGGTCGCGCAAGCCTATGAGGATTTTCTCGACGTCCTGATCTGCGATACGCGCGATACCCGAGCCGCGGATGCGCTCCGCAAAAGCGGCTTGCGCGTGCAGTGTACCCAGACGATCATGCGCAGCGCCGACGACAAGGCCGCACTGGCCCGGGAGGCGCTCTCCGTCGTCGCCGGCGGTTTGCTCAAGGACGAACCTGCGGCCGACGGCACCTTGCCGCGGTTCGGGCAGCCGTGATTCTGGTCCCGGTCAAGAATCTTTCGGCGGCAAAGCAGCGCCTCGCCGCAGTTTTGGATCAACCGTGCCGCACAAAGCTGGCGCAGGCCATGCTGCATGACGTGTTGACGACTCTGCATGGATGGAAAAACCGGCCACAGGTTGCGGTGGTCACCAGCGATCCTTACGCTGTGACGCTGGCGACGAAGTACGGATTCGAAATCATCGCGGACCCAGACAATCCGGGAGAAACCGGCGCAATCGAGATGGCCACACGCGCATGCGTGGAACGCGGCGTGGACAGCACATTAATCATTCCTGCCGACATTCCGCTGGCTCAGGCCTGGGAATTGGAGGAAATCATGAAGAACGCGCCGGCCGCGGGCAGCGTGCTGGTCCCGGCGGCCGACGGACGCGGCACCAACGCCGCATTTCGGCGCCCGGCGGACCTGTTCCCGCTGCGCTTCGGCAATGACAGTTTCAAACCGCACTATGCCGCGGCTCAGGCGACCGGAAAGCCTTGCGTCGTTCTGAATCTGCCGGGCATTGCGGTCGACCTCGACAATCCCGCGGACTTGGAACAGTTGCTGTCGCTCCCCGGCGAAACCCGCGCACAGAAGCTCGCGCGCGAATATCTATCGTAGAGACGTTGGTTGCAACGTCTCTGCCGCACGCTGGACAGGTAACATGTAGTTCATGAGGCATGTGAAGGGCGCCAAAACTGAATCAGCCGCGAATCGGCGGAAGGAACAGCCGCTGCAGTCGCTTGACCAACTTCACCTCATCCCCATCCCATTTGCAGATGAGGTCCAGCCGGGCGATTCGTTGCCAAACAAACTGCTCGAAGCCCTCCGCCGGCACCGCTTCAAGGTCCAATTCGGGGACATCCTCGTCGTCAAACACAAAATCGTCTCCAAATCCGAAGGCCGGGTAGTGGACCTTTCCACCATCGAGCCTTCCGCTGAATCCGTCGACTGGGCTAGGCACTATGGACTCGACGCGCGCGTGATCGAACTTGCCGTGCGCGAGAGCCGCTCCGTGATTCGCCGCAAGAATGGAGTTCTAATTACTGAGACACGCCAGGGCTTTCTCTGCGCGAACAGCGGTGTGGACGTTTCCAACGTGAACGGCGGCGGGCATGCGCTGCTGCTTCCGGAAGATGCCGACCGCTCGGCTGCCAATCTTCGGCGCGAACTCAAAAAGCGCACTGGCTACGCCATTCCCGTGATCATTACCGACAGCTTTGGGCGCCCGTGGCGGGAGGGGCTGACGGAGTTCGCGATTGGTATCGCGGGGATGAAACCGTTGCGCGACGACCGCGGGCGCCGCGATCCCCACGGCTACAAGTTACGCGCCAGTGTTGAAGCTGTGGCCGACGAACTGGCGTGCGCCGCGGGGCTGGTTTGCGGCAAGCTGAATCGCGCACCGGCATGCATCGTTCGGGGGTTTCGCTACGAGTCAGGGGCGGGACGGGTTCGCGAGTTGCTGCGACCAGCGTCTACCGACCTATTTCGCTAGATTCCGCTACACTGTACGGATATTGCCTGCGATGGCTTGCGGCTCAGGCAGAGACGTAGCAAGCTATGTCTCTACGGAGTGAATCATGGCTCGCGAATCGGCTTCCTCGGAACTCCAAGACTTCCCCTCGCTTGACTGGCTCGAGATTGCTCCCCGTTTGACTCCGGCTGTGCGGGCGTCGCTGGAGAAGATTCTCGAAACCCAGAATGGGGCTGAGTTGTCGCTCGAGGAGTCTTACTCGCTCGCGCATACAGAAGGTGACGATCTGCTCGGTTTGCTGGTGGCCGCGAACATGCTCCGCTCCGAGCTTGCCGGGAATATCGTCACTTACGTGGTCAACCGCAACGTCAACTTCACCAACATTTGTTTTGTCGGATGCAAGTTCTGCGCTTTCAGTCGCGGGCCGCGCGAGTCCGATACTTACTTCCTCAGTCCGGAACAGGTCGGACAGAAAGCGGCGGAAGCCTGGCAACTTGGCGCGACCGAAGTGTGCATCCAGGGAGGGCTTCCGCGCGATCTCCCGAAGTTTTATTACCGCGACATTCTGCGAGCGGTGAAAAACGTAACCCCCCGGATACACATTCATGCCTTCTCCCCGATGGAAATTGTGTATGGCGTTGAACTGACCGGCATGCCGCTTGCCGACTATCTGACAATGTTGCGCGACAATGGTCTCGGCACGCTGCCCGGAACTGCCGCAGAAATCCTGGACGATGAGATTCGACACATCCTCTCGGCTAACAAACTTTCGACGGCGCAATGGGTCGAAGTTATCCGCACGGCGCACCGCTGCGGTATTCGCACCACTTCTACGCTCATGTACGGCCACACGGAAACTCCCGCCCACTGGGTGCGGCAGATGCTCCTTCTCCGCGACCTGCAATCGGAAACCGGAGGCTTCACCGAATTCGTCCCGCTCGGCTTCGTGCACCAGAACACGTTGCTCTTCCATCAAGGACTGGCGCGCAGCGGCCCGTCCTTGGCAGAGCATCTCAAGGTTCACGCGCTGGCACGCGTGCTGCTCGCCGGCTCTATCAATAATATTCAGGTCTCGTGGGTGAAGCTCAACCGGCGACTGTCGCAACTTTGCTTGCATGCCGGCGCCAACGACTACGGGGGCACGTTGATGGAAGAAAACATTTCGCGCGAGGCGGGCGCGACGGCGGGCCAGTACACCAGCCCTGAGGATTTTCAAGCGTTGATCCTGGAGATGGGACGCATTCCGGCCGAGCGCAATACAACATATTCGCGTATTCACATCAAGCTTGCCCTAGACGAGTTCACCGCCGAACAAGCCCGGGAGGCCGAGTTCGCATGAGCGCCGGCTCTGCGGGCGGCGCCCCCGTGCGCCCAATTGCCATCATTGGCGGCACTGGTCCGGCGGGCATGGGACTTGGTCTGCGTTGGGCACGCGCCGGCGAGACCATCATTATCGGATCACGAGACGAGCAGCGTGCGCGACAGGCGGCCGCGGCCATTCAGCAGAGAGTAGGGAGTCATGCGAACGTTTCCGGCATGGAAAATGGCGCTGCTTGCGCCGCCGCCGACATCCTGATGTTGACGGTCCCCTTTGAGAGCCAGGCTTCCGTGCTCCGGCAACTCAAGCCGGCAATCACCGCCGGCAGCATCCTCATCGACGCAACCGTACCGCTCGCGGCTGGAGTTGGCGGACGCGCGTCGCGCACACTTGGCGTCTGGCAGGGTTCGGCCGCACAGCAGGCCGCTGAACTCGTGCCCGAGGAAGTGAGCGTTGTGGCGGCTTTTCACAACGTTTCCGCCGAACTGCTAGGCGGGGACGAACCGCTCGACTGCGACGTGGTTGTTTGTAGCGACGATGGTGACGCCGCGCAACTAACACGCGACCTGGCCGCAAAAATACCCGGCGTCCGGGCCATCGACGGCGGCAAACTCGAGAACGCCCGCATCGTGGAGCAGATTACCGCCCTGCTGATCGGGATGAACATTCGTCACAAGGGCCACGCGGGAATTCGCATCACTGGCTTGCCACCGTCGGCGTACCGCTGACGGTGCCTCTTAAACTCGAACTCAGGCAATCCGTCCCAGGACTATAATTGGCGCACACATGGCCCTGACCTCTGGCACCAAGCTTGGGCAATATGAAATCCTCTCGCCCCTTGGAGCCGGCAGTATGGGCGAGGTGTATCGGGCACGCGATCCCCTCCTGGACCGCGACGTCGCGATTAAGGTCCTGCCGGAACTAGCTTCCCTGGAACCGCAACGCCTGCTCCGTTTCGAGGCTGAAGCGCGAGCCGCCGCGGCGTTGAATCATCCCAACATCCTCGCCGTTTACCAGATGGGAACTTACCTGGGTGTTCCTTACATGGTGACGGAACTGCTGGAAGGCAAGACATTGACCGAAACCATGCGGCGCGGTCCAGTGCCGTTGCGCAGAGCGATTGACTACGCAGTGCAGATCGCACAGGGGCTTGCTGCGGCGCATGAAAAAGGGATTGTCCACCGCGACCTGAAGCCAGATAACCTGTTCGTCACCAAAGATGGGCGGATCAAGATTCTGGACTTTGGCCTGGCCAAAGTGGTTCAGCCGAAAGAATCGGTAACCAACCAGGCAGCCACGATCACCCTGCCGGGCGTTGCCATGGGGACCGTGGGCTACATGTCGCCCGAACAGGTGCGAGGACTGACGATCGACCACCGTTCCGACATTTTCGCCCTGGGCGCCATCCTCTACGAGATGGTGATGGGCAAGGCGACATTCCAGAAGCCGACTTCGGCCGACACGATCAGCGCGATCCTGAACGAAGAACCTGCGCCAATTTCTCACCTTGCACCCGAGACACCTATGGGTTTGGAGAGAGTGGTGCACCGCTGCCTGGAAAAAAGCGCGGAGCAGCGGTTTCACTCTGCGTCCGATCTCGCTTTTGCTCTGCAAGCGTTATTGGAACCAGCCATAACAACCGCGACAGGTCCTCATGAAATTCGAAAAGAAGGCCACCGCCTCAGAATTGTGCCAGCCGCGATGGCCCTGCTGGCTGTGATCTGCGCCGCGGTGATTCTCCATTTTTGGATGCAGCCGGCCGCAGTGCCCAAAGTCGCAAATTACCTTCAGCTTACGCACGACGGTCAGCAGAAGTCGCTCATCGCGACCGACGGCGCAAGGATCTATCTGGACTTGGGAGAAGGAAGGGCGGGAAGCTTCGCCTCGCATGGCATCGCCGAGATGTCGGTCTCGGGTGGCGAGCCGAGAAAGCTTTCGCTGGCGCCTTCTCCGAACATGGTTCCCGTCGACCTATCCGCGGACAGCTCTGAACTACTCGTCGTGGACGGCCAGGGAGCGCCTCCGAAGGGGCCTCTATGGAGTCTGCCAATTCTGGGAGGCTCTCCCCGTCGCCTTGCAGACGCGGTCGGAGAATCCGCTGCCTGGTCTCCCGATGGCAAGAGCCTGGTCTACACCAGCCTGGGCGACGTGTTCCTTGCGAAGGCGGACGGGACGCAATCCCGCAAGCTGCTTGGCGTCAAGGGCGACATCCTGAATATTGTGTGGACGCCCGACGGCAGCCACTTGCGATTTGATTCTTCAGAGACCGCCGGCACCGTCGGACGACAACTAGTGTGGGAAGCGTCAGCAGACGGTACGGGCTTGCATCGCTTGCTCGAGGGTTGGCACGAGCCGCCAGACGAATGCTGCGGCCGATGGACTCCCGACGGAAAGTATTTCGTATTCCAGTCGGGCGGTCAGATCTGGGCTCTTCCGAAGGGAGGGGGCTTCCTCCATTCCGAATCCAGCCCCATTCCTCTGACCTCGAGCCCGCTGACGTTGTCCTCGCCACATCCCAGCAAGGACGGCAAGAAACTTTTCATGATTGGCCAAACCTACCGCGGCGAGCTTACACGTTACGTTGGGAAGTCCGGCCAGTTCGTACCGTTTCTCGGCGGAATCTCTGCGGAATACATTGACTTTTCAAAAGACGGTCAGTGGGTGAGTTACGTTTCGTATCGCGAGGGCACTCTATGGCGAAGCAAGTTAGACGGAAGCCAGCGCCTGCAACTTACCTATCCGCCCATGTATCCCCTGCTGCCGCGCTGGTCGCCGGACGGGAAGAAGATTATCTTCTTCGAATTCGCGTTAAGCGGAGACAAGCCAGCTAGAGTCTATGAAGTCTCGCCCGATGGAGGAAGTCCGCAACAACTGCTACCGGACGATCACAGTCAGCAACTCGATCCGAACTGGTCGCCAGATGGGAGCAAGATTATCTTCGCGGGCGAATCCAACGACCCGACGTCGGCGATCCACATTCTGGAACTGGCAAGCCGCCAAATCTCCGACCTGCCCGGCTCGCAAGGGCTTTACTCGCCGCGATGGTCGCCCGACGGGCGATACATTTCCGCATTCTCTGCGGACTCGAAAACGCTTCTGCTGTTTAGCTTCCAGACCCAGAAATGGACTGAACTGGCCACTGGCTCCCTGAGTTGGCTGAACTGGTCGCATGACGGACAGTACGTCTACGTCCTGGATCTCAGGGGGAGGAATGGGGTGGTCCGGATTCGCATCACCGACCATAAGATCGAGCAAGTGGTCGACTTGACGAATTTCGTGACTACCGGACGATACGGCGGGAGTCTGGCGCTCACGCCCGATGATTCGCCTCTGCTGCTCCGCGACACCGGCAGCCAGGATGTTTACTCGGTCGATTGGCAAGCTCAGTAGGCGGGCATCTCTCGACCTGCTACTCGTCGCTCAAGGGTGCATTCATTTCTTCCGCCGGTTCCCCGCCGGCCATGGCTTGCGCCACGATCAATTGCCGGGCCTCGGCGCGAATCTTCGGCAATTGCATACCGAACCACCAGGCGCCGGCAAGCGAAGCCAGACCACCGAGGGCCACAGTCAACGGCGCGCCCAATCGGTCCGACAAGCCGCCGCCGAGCAGTGCCCCCACCGGAGCCATGCCCATAAACATCATCGAATACACGGCCATGGCGCGCCCACGCAGGGCATCGGGCACCATGACCTGGATCAGCGTGTTCGACGATGCCATCTGCAGCATGATGAAATATCCCACCGGCAGCAGCAGCAGCACCGAGAGCCAGAATGATTTTGAAAACGCAAAGAGGATCAGGCTCAGGCCAAACCCGCCGCAACAGACCGCAACCCACCTCCCCAGGCCTTTAACGCCAGAGCGCACCGCCAAGGTGAGCGCTCCCAGCAACGCGCCCACGCCGGTGGCGCCCATGAGAATGCCCAGTCGCACCGCACCCAGGTCGTGCGATCCGATCAGCGAGGCGAATTCCTGACCGCCGTTGTGCAGAATCTTGTCGGCGAAGATCGGCATCAGCACCACGTAGGGCATTCCCGTGATGCTCACCAGTCCCAACAACAAAAGCAACGTGCGAATGGGAGCAGTGTGCCGCACGAATTGGAACCCCTCCATGATGTGCTCCCAGGGCGACGTCTGGGCTGATGCTCTCGCCGGGGCGTGTACATTCATCATCATCAATCCAGCGATGACGGCGATGTAGCTAACCCCGTTCGCAAAGAAGCACCACCCTTCCCCCAGTCTTGCCACTAAGACTCCAGCCACGGCTGGGCCAATCACACGTGCTCCGTTGAACATCGAGGAATTCAGCGCAATCGCGTTCATTAAGTCTTCTTTGCCCACCATGTCGACGAGGAAGGATTGGCGGCCAGGGATGTCGAAGGCATTCACCACGCCCAACAGAGCCGCCAGCACAAAGATGTGCCAGACGCGAACTGTGTGCGAGAGGGTGAGCGCAGCCAGTGCGAACGCCAGAATCATGGACGCTGTCTGCGTGCCAATGACAATGCGCTGGCGGTTGCCGCGGTCGGCAGTGATCCCTCCGATGGGGGCGATGAGAAAGACCGGGATCTGGCTGGCGAATCCGACGGACCCGAGAAGCAGTCCTGATCCGGTCAGGCGGTACACCAGCCAGGATTGCGCGACGGTTTGCATCCAGGTGCCGATCAACGAAATCAGTTGGCCGCTGAAAAAAAGCTGGAAATTGCGATGCCGCAGCGCGCGCCCGGCAGCCTGCCAACGCAATCCCCGGCTCTCGGGTTCGGCCGCAGAATTGTCTTGCAGAGTTTTCGAATCAGCCACGCTGGGTTTCCTGGATGACGCTGCGCAGCGCGTCCCTAGACCACTATATCTGAGCCCGCGCGGAGGCTGGAACGGCGGCTACCAATCCCGGTTTTCCACAGGTTCACTCCTTTGGGGGAGGCGGCGATTCTTCGCTCTTCGCGAGTACGCAAGTGCAAGGATTTGACTAATTTGGGAATGATTCTGGCGCCGTAACGAATTTATAACTTTCCCTTCCGCCCGGTGTGCGCTAAAGTAGGCGCTGCGCTCCCCCCCGGCGACTCCGTACCTAAGGACGTGTAAAACGATGACCACTCCTTCAGTTGGGGTTGAACGCCGTGCTGGACAGAGGTTTCCCTACCTTCTTCCGGTTTCTTTCCGCGAACCCGCGACTGGTGTAGTAGGGCTCGGATTCACACAAGACCTCAGCTCGCGTGGCGCGTTCTTCCTTACCGACGCGCCGTTGCATGAAGGCGCCGAAATCGAGCTCACGTTGAAGATGCCCTCGGAGATCACCTTGGGAGAGAGCATGCGCGTGCGCTGCCGTGGCCGAATCCTTCGGATCGTTAGGCCTACCGGCAGGCCCGGCCAGGATTCGTCGGACAAGCCCTGCGCCGAAACCAAGATTGGCGTTGCAGTTCGTCTCGAAGGCTACGAATACTTGCCGGAAACCGAACCTACGTCCGGTTTCGCGAGGGTTTCAGCGCTTCACCCAAGCGACGACTCAGAAGAACCACTGGCCAGCCGCTGACCGCCTTCCAACCGCTTCGTGCTAGCTGAGAGACGAGCCGTTATGGGCCTTGCAAGGAAATCTTTGCAAGCTTCCCGTCTTGGCATACAATGTTCCGTAACCGAAGTGAGAGGCCCCAGTTGTTTCTTCAGTTCGTTGCACTCCCACAGCGCGTCTGAAATGCAGTACACGTGTGCTGAGTACACTGGCACATGGCTCCGTTGTGCGGTTGCTATGGGTTACCTAGGTCACTTGGCGAGGATCGGGATCTCTTTCTAACATGCAGACACCGAGAGAAATCAGCGAGAACCGCGCTATGCATGGGATCGCCGTCGCCCTCCTGACCGAGGACCGGGAACATTTATCCGCGCTCGAAACCCGCCTGGAGGCTACGCGATTGGGAAGGGCTGTGTTCAGCCATCTCGGCTTTCCGGCGGGACCAACCGATTCGATCCTGCGACAGCTTCAAGATTCACGCGCGGAAGTAGTGATCGTCGACATTCCTGTGCAGGACGCGCACCGCGCCATCCGCACCATCGAACTGATTCGAGCCACCACGCTGCAGATCACCATTTTCGCCAACGGTGAACTGACACAGCCCGCCAACATTGTAAATAGCATGCGGGCCGGCGCCGGAGAGTATCTCGATCACTCTGCCGGCTCGGAGGCTTTGCTCGAAGCTCTTACGCGTTTCAGCACGACGCTCACGCGCGCTCCAGGAACGGGCGGGAAAGCCCGAGTACTTACTTTTCTCAGCGCCAAAGGCGGGGCTGGCTGCACCACCACTGCCGTCAATACAGCCGTGGCGCTGCAGCAGGCGCATGGCGATGTGGTTTTAGTCGACTTCGCCCCCATCGGTCATGCTTCCCTTCATCTCAATCTAAGGCCGCAATTCGGTGTGCTGGACGCGTTGCAGAACTTGCACCGCCTTGACGTCTCCTTGCTCGACGGCTTGATGACACCCACCAAGGAAGGCTTGCATCTTCTCGCCGGATCGCAGCAGCCTTATCCTACTGAACCAGCGCCGGGTGAATTGGCTCGTCTGTTTGATCTGCTGGTGAACCACTATCGCTTTGTGGTCGTCGATGCGTCCAGTCGGCTTGACGCAACCACGCGCATGCTTTCCGACCTCTCGAATGCCCTTCTGGTCGTGACGCAGACCGACGTGGTTTCTCTGTGGAGTGCGGGACGCATCCATGCCTTCCTGGAAGAAGGCTCAGGTCGCGACCGTCTGCGCATCATCTTGAATCGCTACAAGAAGATTCCAGGTTTCACCGACGCGGACGTGGAGCACGTGACCAACTGCAAAGTTCTGGGGAAGCTGCCCAACGCGTTCCATTCCGTCTCGCCTGCGATTGATCACGGCACGCCCGTGGTTCTGCAAGAAAGCCTCGAGATCAGCCGTGCCTTCCGTTCCCTGGCCGAGATTCTGGCCGCGGCAGCCTCGAATTCCGAGGGTGGTCCCGATCTCGTCTACGGCCAGGAAAAGCCGGCGACTAAGAAGGCCGCTGCCGGACGCCTGAATCTGTCTCCCCTCCGAGCCGGGCAGTAACTCAGTACTGGTTTGCGAGTACTGGTTACCGGGAAATTCCTCTAAATCTCAATATGTCGGGGCCCGCTTTGCAGTTGCTTTATCAGAGAGGATTTGTCATCCCGAGCGCAGCGAGGGATCTAGTACCGTGACCGCGTGATTTTGTAGCCAAACTTCTTGCGAGCCTGCGTGCGAGTAAAGCTCCACTGGATCGTGACTCGGTCGCGATTCATGCGACGGTTCCACGCCCGCGTTTCCTTCCGCAGAGAAGCTCGATCCCCGATTCGGCGTCGGCCTAAGCATTGCCGGGAGAGTAAGCTGATCTCGATCTCCGCCTGGTTCAACCAACTCCCGTGCTTCGGGGTGTAGTGCGCGGTGAACCGATTCCACAGCCAATCGCCGGCCTCTACCCCGAAGCGTTCGACGACCGCCTTGCGGGTGTGCGAACTCAAATTATCCATCACCAGATGGATGGTATCGGCCTCGGGGTAGCGCGCCGCCACATCCAGCAGATAATCGGCAAACTCGGGCGAGGAGCGGTCGTGCGTCACCTTGGTGAAATGCCGCCCCGCCTTGGGTTGGACACCGCAGAACACATTGGCCGTTCCGCAACGCCGATATTCACCATCCCGACGGGCTACCCGTCCCGGCTGCATGGCTACCAGAGGCCGAACTTCCTGATGGAGCACCACCGGTTTCTCGTCGATACACACCACCGGTTCCCGTACCGAGAGCGGCTTTTCATACACGGCCAGCACATCCTCCATGCGCGCAATATATTCCTCATCGAGTTCGGCCACGCACCACATTTTTTTCCCGCCACGGTTTCAGGTCGTGGCTTTCGAGCAGGATTCGGACCGTCTCTCGTCCCACGCCTGGCACCAGCTTGCGCTTCACCGCCTCCTCCGCCAGCAAGCGCACCGTCCACCGCGCCCGGCCCTCCGGCGGCGGACTGCAGACCAGGGCTACGATGCGCTGCCGCTGTTGGGCATCTAACCGCGCTTCTTTCCCCGGCCGCGCCCGCTCATACAAGGCCCCCTCCAGACCGCCTTGCTGATAGCGTTGGCTGGTCAGCCAAACCGTCTTTGGGGTCAAGCCCACGTTGCGGGCTACCTTGCGAATCGCTTGCCCATCCGCCAGTTGTCGCAGCACCAAGGCTCGCAGCACGGTCCGTACCGGCTGCAGACCGCCGCTCAACAAGTCATCCAATTGCTGCTGCTCCGGCTTGGACAACCGCAGCTGAACTTTCCTGCCGTCTCCCATACCCCAGCAATACGCCCGGACCTGTCCGCTAACAAGTATCTATCTGTATTACTATTCATGTGGTCACAGTACTAGGCGTTCGCTGGCAGTGGCAACCCAGATGGTGCGGGGCAAGGACCCAGATCCCTCGCTTGGCTCGGGATCACACCGAGGTTCAATGCACGCAAGACACGACAATGAACTAGTTTCTGTCTATCTGAGCGCTTCTGAACCGGGGCAGACTCTTTCGGGCTCGGTACCCGACGCTACTCACTGTCTCGTTGCCGGGGTCGGCGAGGCGTCCTGAGGAAATATCTTGAAGGCTACTTCCTGGGCATGGGAGGTCACTTTCTTATTCACATCCGTGGAACTCTCGGTGAGCGAGCCTTTGAGGATGTAGTAAGCCTCGTCCCCAGGATTCTTTCCTTCGCCCCGTTCAATCGTTCCTTTGAAGTCGAATGATACGCCATGCACAATTTCCGTCGTGAAGCTTAACTTGTTGCCATCGAGTTTGCCGCTTTTGAAGAACTGATCCAGGAACGCACCCTTGTCACTCTCTCCGTCGCCATAGCGCGAAACGAAGCCGGTAACCCGGCCTTCGTCTTCTACGGTCACTTGAACAAATTCGCCTTCCTTCCGGAAGGTGTACATCCCTGAGTAGGCTCGCCCGTCCTTGGCATCCTTTTGCGGCGCAGCTGGCTCGCTGGAGTTGGTGGTCCCGCGCTTAGCGTCTTGTCCTGCGGTAGTCACAGCGCCGAGCCCGATGATCACGAGCGAGACGAAGATAACAGCAAGTCTGTGCATTGTTTACCTGCCCTGCTTAATCGTACTCTAGCTGCGCGCTGAAAGCCTACGCGTTCCCAAGCTGTCAAAAAATTGCGGCAGAAAGATGTCCTTCCAGCTACCCCAAAGCTGCTCGGGCCATCTACCATATGGAGATGCCCGAACTCCTGGAGCTCCGCCGCCCGAGCGCGCAGACCGTGCCGGGTCCCCAGCTTCTGGTCGAGTTGCCGTCGTGGCCTCGGGTGTTTTTCGGGAACCTGCGAGACTTGATCTTTCCCCGCCCCTTGCCGGAGCTTGAGCTGCGTTCGGCCCCGGCGCCCTTCTGGCCGGACGTCTTCGTGAAGCGCGGACTGCCCTGGTTCAGCTTTCTTGAGTCCTGCGCCTACCACATTATTGGCAGTGCGCTGGTGGTCGCACTGACCCGCTTTCTGGCGCTGCAGCCTCATGTGGTTCCACAACCGAAATTCGATCGTCACCAGGTCATCTACTACGAGCCTTCGGAATACTTGCCTCCGATTGACACTCGAAGTCAGCCGGACGCCAAGCCTGTGAAGGCGGACCCGGAGTTCGCCCGCCAACCTATCATCTCGCTTCCTCATGAGGCCGATAACCGCTCGCAGACCATCGTGGCTCCGCCCAACATCAAACTGAAGCACGATGTTGCCATGCCTAACATTGTGGCATGGTCCGACAACATGGAGAAGCCGCGCTTGGCGATTCCGCCTGCCCCAATGACTCCGGCGGCTGAACTTACGCGACTCGCGCCGCAAATCGAAAATTCAGTAGTCGCTCCACCGCCCGATGCAGCCCACCTTTCGCATCGCTCGAACCAGCCGAGTTTGCAGACGACGGTAGTAGCTCCTCCCCCGGACCTGCGCTCCTCGCGGCAAGCCGCCGCTTTTGAGGCGCCGCAGGCAGCCGTGGTCGCGCCTCCCCCCGCTGTCGCGAGTGCCCCCTCTCGCCAGCTTGGAGAGTTGAATATCGGCCGCAATAACGTCATCGCGCCCGCTCCCCAGTTGCCGATCGCCGAACAGCGGGCCTTTCCCGGAGGGAGATCCTCGTCGGTCGCGGGCATGGCGCCACAGGTGGTTCCTCCGCCTCCGTCGGTTTCGGCCTCGGGATCGGCGAGGCAATTTGGCTCTACCGGCCGCGTGATCTCGTTGAACTTGCACCCCGCGGTGGGCGCGCCGCCTGTGCCGCCGTCGGGCAACCGCCGGGGTGCGTTTGCGGCCACTCCTGAAGGGCATGCTGGAGCGTCCGGCTCTCCCGGGTCGTCCTCCGGCAATTCGGCGGAAAATGGAAACGGATCAAAGGGGAAAGGGAAAAGTGATCTGCCGGCGGGACTTTATGTAGGGACCCCGGCAGCGTCCGCAAAGACGTCGCCCGTGGCCGGTGATCCGGCCGCCACCAAGGCAGCGACGGGAGCGTCCAGTCCGAGTCCCGCGAGCGTTCCCGCGCCGCGCGTAACCAGCGTTCCGGCGCGGACCATGTCACCCGACACCGCTCCGAAACTGTCAGAAGCGGAACGCGTCGTCTTTAACGGTCGCAGGTTTTACTCCCTCACCATGAACATGCCGAACCTGAATTCGGCTGGCGGCAGTTGGGTCATCCGTTTCGCCGAGCTCAAACAGGATCCCAAGGCACCGTCCGCAGACCTCACGCAGCCCGTAGCGACGCGCAAAGTGGATCCCGGCTATCCGACGCAGTTGATCCGCGAAAACGTCGCGGGCACGATCATTCTCTTTGCGATCATTCACGCCGACGGCACCGTCGGAAACGTGCTTGTCCTGCGCGGCGTCGACAACCGACTCGACAAGTTCGCCAGCGATGCGGTGGCGCAGTGGAAGTTCCAGCCCGCGACCAAGGATGGCACCCCCATCGACGTCGAGGCCACGTTCCAGATTCCGTTCCGCCCCCCGCGCAACTTCTAATCGTAGAGACGTAGCTTGCTACGTCTTTGCCGGCAGCATTTCGAGATTGTGGTCAGGCAGAGACGTTGCAAGCAACCTCTCTACGGCAAGGATTTCGCGGATTACGCGCCTGTCGCGCCCTTGCGTCTTTCCAGTGCTGCGTAAATGACCGGATCGGTGCAGACCTCGTAGTACAAACGTTCGGTCCAACCCTTCACGGAGAAGTCGGCGGCGTCGATGCGCGGAATACGGCTCTCGCGCACGACGATTTTGCGGAAGATGTCCCGGTCAATCGGCACAGTCGCAGTAAACAGCTTGTGCTCGCCCTTGTCCGACGACGCCAGTTGTGGCGGCAGCCGCACTTTCAGCGGCTCCAGCGTGATCTCCTGCTGCAGCTTGCGGAAAGCGGTTTCGTTCATGCGAATCCCGCTGAGGTTGAAACTCAAGGTCACATCTTCGGGATTGCCGTCGGCGTCCACATCCGCCGCCTGAAACGCGTAGACGTGGAATGGCCCGGCCTGCGGCTCCATCACTTTGCGGGCCCGCTTGTTACAGGCGGACAGCCGATCGCTCTCGTTCAGCGCCTCGGAAATCATGATCTGGTGCTCGCCGTCCATCAGATATAAAGGCGCTGAGTCCTGTAGCGTGATGCCCACGCCCAGTTCCAGTTGGGGCATACCCGAGCGCTGCATGAGTTCGTTGTACCCACGCACGATCTCGATGATTTCCCGCGCGAGGACGCACATGCGGCTAACCGCCAGCCCCGGCTCGCCTTCACGCTCAAGAATCGCCAGAATGATGGCGTCGCCCTCGAGAAAAACTTTCTGGGCGCCATACTTCTCGAGCAGCTTGTTGACCGGATCATAGAAATTCAGACTGAAATACGACGCCGGATTCAACCCCTTCTCCATCATGGTTCTCGTCAACCGGGTCGAATCGCGCACATCCGCCTTGAGCACCACATGGCGCAGCACTCGATCGGAATCGCCCTCCCCTTGTTCTTCAGGAAGCAGGAATTCATACAGCGTGCCGTTCACCTTCGAGAGTTGCTGCAGGCGTTCGTTGGGCACGAGGTTGACGGAATCCAGGGCCCCGTTCAGGACTTCCAGCCGCCGTAAATCGCGGTGATAGTGGAAGAAATCTCCCAGAAACCGCGCTGCCACCTTGGCCCGTTCTGCCCCACGGCAGGCCGCGACTTTTGCGACTGCCGCGTACAAACTCGTGGGCGAGAGCTTGCCGTGATCCTGAATCATGCGTTCGACGCGATCGCATTCGGTGCGGTCGATCAGGGCATTCTTCAACTGCTGCGGGTTGATGCGCGGCGCATACTCGCTGAGCAATGGCACGACGTAATATGAGGCGATCACGTTTTCCATGACGTGCTCGTCTTCGAGCCATCGCACCCAGCCGGCCAGCCGCTCCTGCTGAGCCATTCCCTCGTCGGTGTCTTCCGGGGTTCCTGTGCCTACCAGGATTCGCGCGTTCTCGGGAACGTTCATCCACGAGTCTAGCGTTTCGGCGCTCACTTCGTCGCCGTACAGCGAGCGCAGGAATCCGGAGGTGACATCGCGCATCCGGGTGTAGCGATCCGGATCGCGATCCCAGTTGCCCAGCATGACGTAGTGCTCGGCGCAGAGGAAGTCATCGCGCCCGTCATCGGAAAACAGTAAGCGGTTCACGAACAGGGGATAGGTGAAGTAGCTTCCGCCGCCGGTCTCTTCGCCGAACAGCGACCGGCGGGTGCGGGCCAGCGTGCTCTTCTCAATCTCGCGCAAGGTTTCAAAGAGCTCCTGCCCGGTTTTGCGCAGGATGATTTTCTTCCGTACCTGGAACGTCGCCAGCCGCTCGCGATACTCGTGGGCCTTCTGCTGGCGCATGTTGTCATAACTCTTCAGCAGCACGCGGCAGCGCTCCAGCACCTGGGCAAACTGCAAGTTCATTTCGGTGCGCAGGAACTTTGTCACCGCGAGCCGGGCCAGGACGTCCACCGCCAGCTTGAATTCTTTCTTGGCTCGATTCAGCGACCCTACCTGCAACTCGGTCAGCAGCGACCGCCATTCGGAAGGATCGTTCTTGGGCCGCACTGCCTTACCGGCAAGGTTCCTCATCCACGAGGGCCCTGCAGTTGATGACGGCGCCTCGGCGGCTAGCAATCCGTCTAGTTCGCCGTGCCGGGCGATCAGGCGGGCGAGCTGTGCCCGCACGACCTCTACAAGTCGGGGACTGAGCAGGACATCGTGGCGCAGGTTGTCTACGCCGACCGAGAGGCCTTCCAGCGAGACAAAGGGCGTGGAAGCGACCAAAGTCGGCGGCGCGGGCTTGTCTGGCGCTCCCCCTAAGCGAAAGATAGGAATTCTCGGCATTCAGATCTCGGAATCCCAGACAGGGATTCTCTTCGGAAGTTACTGATTACAAACGTACATGTCGAGGCTAGCATGGGGGCTCGGGCATCCCAAGTTACCTAGGTTACGGGGGCATAACTCGTTTGCAGTCAAAGAGCGAAGCCTTACGAAGTTCCGATGTCCCGAGTGATCCCCGGACACGGTGAAGCGGTCTTAGGGAGGGGTATTCTCCAAGCATGTCAGCCGAATCAGCCCTCATTGCCGAAGAATCGGCACTCGTCCGCCTGCGTTCCTTTTGCTTTCCGGGTGGGGAGGCAGCGCGCCGGATCCGCGCGATCCGCACCACGCAACGAGGTGAAATCCGCATGTCCCCCGAGGCGTGCTGGATTCCGTTCACTGCCGCCGAATTCATCGACGCGACCCTCACTAGCTTCCGGTGGGAAGCCCGACTCGACCCAGGCAAGATCGGCTCGCCTACAGTAAATCGACGCCTATGAAGACGGCCACGGTCTATTCCAGGTTAAGCTCGGTGGAATTATACCGGTCAAAAAAATCACCGGTCCCGACTCGGACAAAGGCGAGATGCAGCGCTACCTGGCTTCTGCCATCTTCTGCCCGCCCATGCTACTGAACCATCCAACGCTGGAGTGGAATGCGATTGGCCCTTTCACGCTCAGACTCCGGGACCGCCAGGACGCAACCGGGGCAACCGTCGACTTGGATCTCTCCGACGAAGGCCGCCCGCTCGTGTGCCGCGCCAACCGTCCCCGCCTGGTCGGAAAATAGACCGTACTCACGCCGTGGACAGGGACAGCTAGCGAATTCCGCGAACACGCAGGCTTACGTGTTCCCACTCGCCTCGAAGTCGCCTGGAAACTAACTGAAGGTGAGTTCAGTTACTTCCGAGGCGAGATTACGTCATTCACCGTAGTCGCGTGAGACCTTTGCCTTGTGCCACATATTGTGGCACAATGAAAGCATGCCTTCTGTCAACATTCGCGAGTTGCGTGATACGCGCCGTCTCAAGGCCTGGCTACGCGCAGGAAAAACAGTGGAATTGCGCGAGCGCCAGGAGGTGATCGGACGCATCGTTCCGGCCCAGGCGCACGCGGGTCCCGAGCATTGGCCCGACTTTTCCGGCCGCCGGCAGAGGATTTTCGGAAAGCGAATTCTGTCGGGAGCGGATCTGCTGATCGAGGAGCGCGGCCGCTTTTGAGTATCTACGCCGATACCAGCTTCTTCGTCTCGCTGTACTTGCCCGACCGTTACTCCGCGGAGACTGAGCGCCGCATGGCGTCAAAACCACGGGTGTGGCTCACTCCGCTCCACATCGCCGAATGGACACATGCAGTCTCGCAGCATGTTTTCCGGAAGGAGATCTCTCTGCGCGAGGCAGGCCAGGCACATGCCGAACTCGAACGCGATCGCGAAACCGGATTGTGGCTGGAGGTCGACTTGCCGGAATCAGTCTGGCAGACTTGCACGAAGCTGGCGCGCCAACACGGACCTAAGCTTGGCACTCGAACCTTAGACAGCCTGCACGTCGCTGCGGCCCTCGAACTCGGAGCCAAGTCCTTCTGGACCTTCGACGAAAGGCACGCCAAACTCGCAATTGCCGAGGGCTTCACAACTTCCTGACGATGTATCGTAGCGGCTACTGTTGGGTCTTGACTCGCGACGCTTCAAACTCGTCTCCATGCTGCCATCCGATCAGCTTGGGTAAACTCGCTGCTTCCCAGCCCAGAGCGAATCCAAACCGCGCCATCGCTGAGTCACCGACAAAATCCATTTCTGGATGGTACTCGTCGCTGGGTTGGTGATAATGCTTCTCGACGTATTCGTGTTCCTTATCAAGTCCCCAGGACTCCGAGTGTCCCTTATATTTCATTCCTTCATTGATTGAAAAAGACGGAATGCCCACGCGCGCAAGGCTGAAATGATCCGACCGGTAGAAGTGTCCGGCCTCCGGACGCGCATCCGCACGGATCGCCAGCCGGAATTCCTTCGCTGTGGCCTCGACCTCGGGATAGAACGTGGTTCGCTCAGCTCCCGAGACCTCCACTTCCTCGGGCGCACCCAGCGGCTTCACGTCGTCGTAGTTCAGATCCAGAGTGACCTTTCCCGCCGGCACGGGCGGATGCTTGCCCAGATATTCTGACCCCAACAATCCCTGCTCTTCGGCTGTAACCGCAGCGAACAGAATTGAGCGCCGAGGCCTGGCCGCCGCCGCTCCGAAGGCACGCGCCAGTTCCAGCAGGATGCCGCAGCCAGTGGCGTTGTCGTTGGCGCCGTTGAAAATATTGTCGCCCGGCATATCGGGACGAATGCCGAAGTGATCGTAGTGCGCCGTGTACATCACCGCTTCATCAGCCACTTTTCGGTCAGACCCTGGCAGCATTGCCACCACGTTATTCGATTCGAAGTTCCGAACTTTGCTCACCACGTGGGCCTGGAGCTTCGCCCCCAAACTCACTGGGCGAAACTCGCGGGACTGCGCGTCCTGCATCATTTTTTCCAGGTTCATCCCCGAGGCCAGCGCCAGGCGGGCGGCGACATCCAGATGAATCCATGACGCGACTTTCAGCGCCGGCCCCTCCACTTTCAGATACGATTTTTCTCCGGAGTTCGAGTTGCGCACCACTTCCCACGGATAACTCGCCATCTGGGTCTCATGCACCAGAATCACGCCCACCGCGCCCTTGCGCGCCGCCTGTTCGTACTTGTAGGTCCAGCGCCCGTAGTAGGTCAGCGCCTTGCCTTTGAAAAACTTAGGATCGTCCGACGGCGGCTCGTTGACCAGCATCAGCAGCACCTTGCCGCGTACGTCCACGCCTTTGTAGTCGTCCCAGTTGTATTCGGGCGCTTCGATCCCGTAGCCGACGAAGACGATGTCGGCATCCACATCCGATTGCGCCTGCTGAGTCTGGTCGAAGGCGACGTATTCGTCCAGGGGCTTGAGGTGCATGGTCTCGCCCCGCTTCGGCACAAGAGAGAACTGCGTGTCGGCCAGGGTGGTAATGCCCACCAGGGGCACCTTTTGCATATACGTGCCGTGATCGCCCGCGGGCTTCAGGCCGTACTCGGCAAACTGCGTTGCGATGTATTCGGCGGCAATGTCGCCACCTCGCTGGCCTGTGCCCCGGCCTTCCAGTAAATCGTGCGATAGGTAGCGGACGTGCCAGCGAATGTGATCGGGAGTAATAGTCTCGAGCGCCACAAATGCGGCGCCGGGCAGCCGAACCGAAGGCGTCTTGGCGCCCTTGGCACCTCCCGCCGCTCCTTCCGCCCAAGCCGGCAGGCTCAGGCAAACCGCGAGACACGCGGAGATGATTCTCCTCAGGGCTTGCATCGACAGGTTTCTCCCCCAACCAAGTGCCAACGAATGGCTTATTCTGAAAGTCTGGGTGAATTGTAAAGGACGCGAAGCTCTCCCAGTTACAAAGAACCTGGGAGGGCGCCCGCACGACAGTGCAACGACCCTAAGACCACTCGCCCGGCTGGCCCTGTCCGGAGGTGTATCCCGTGGTCTCTGCGGTTTGCTGTTTCGCCGCCAGACTGGCAGCTAATTCTTGGCCCCTCAACCAGCGCGAAAATCGCGGACGTCTTCGCCGGGCTTGAACACCGCGGCGGGCGCGGCTTTCCCGGCTTCCGCCATTTTGCGGTTGATCTGATCGAAATCGGCTTTCACCCATCCGACGCTCGAGATCTCAATCTCGCCATCCGGCGCGACCCAGAACAACGTGGGCACGTTGGTAAGCCCATATGCGTTCGAAGCTGGGTAGGAGCGGGTGTCGTCGAGCAACACCGGGAAAGTCACACCGAATTCTTTGACGAAGGCGGCAGTGTCCCTGGCGTCGTTCTGCGAGACGCCCACCAGGGCGACGCCCTTTTGGCCATAAGCCTTGTGCAGCCTCTCAAGGAAAGGGAAGGCATACTGGCACGTCGGACACGACACTTTGAAAAATGCCAGCACCACCGGCCCGCGAGCCAGTTCGTCGTTCAATGAGAAACCCTTCCCGTCCGTCGTCTTCAACTCAAAACCAGGCGCTTTTGTACCCGCGGCTAATGCTGCCATCTTCGGCCCTCCCATTTGTCCTCGAAACAAATCTCGCAGCCAGCCCATGCTCTGACCTGCTTCCTTTTAGATGACGCAAAAGGCGCAACGGATCATGCGTAGCAATTGCTTGCATTCTTATCAAAGCACGCCCGCCTTCCGCAGAGCCTTTCGCGCAAGACCGGTAAGAGCAACCCGCTTCAACCGATCGGCTGCAACCCATGCCCCAGACGCTCCGGCTGGCGCGGTCCTTCGCCAAACATGTACGGTGTAGTCCGTCACGGTAATGGAATGCCGGACCGTGAACAAGAGCTCCTGGGTCCCGTTACTGGCGTTGTCTTTCGCTCCTCCATTCGTTTTGTCATTCCGACCCTGAGCGGTGCGAAGGGGAGGAATCTGCTTTTTTCCCGTGCGCGCTACGGCTGTTTCTATCTCCGGCAACTCCCACATCCCGCCCATTAACGTGGAATCGTACGGCCGCTGCACCAGAAATACCCTGCTATTGCGGCCGCCTCCATCTCGAAAATCCAGCGCATAGTGAATCTCAAGCTTCTTCTGCTTCGCCGTTTTCGGCGAGACCGCCAATTCCCCCCGCGTCGCGCACAACTCCACCACCGGACACATCAGGCACGCTGGCGCTCGGGGCGTGCACACCGTGGCCCCCAACTCCATGATCGCCTGGTTGAAATCTCCGGGCCGCTCGTGGTCGAGCAAGCGATCGGCTTGCCGCCACAACTCCTCTCCTGTGATCCGCTTGCCGGTGGCGCGCTGAAGCACGCGCTCTACATTTCCATCCACCACAGCGACGGCCTCGCCGAACGCAATGCTGCCAATCGCCGCCGCTGTGTAGCGGCCAATCCCAGGCAGTTGTCGCCATGCCTCGGCAGTCACGGGACATTGCCCGCCCATTTCCCGTACAACCACCTTTGCGGCCGCATGCAGCATGCGCGCCCGCCGGTAGTATCCCAGCCCGCTCCAGGCGGCGAGCACCGAGGCCTCCCGCGCCGAACCCAATTTCTCCACCCTCGGAAATCGCTTGAGAAATTCGTGATAGTGCTCAATCACCGCCGTCACCCGCGTCTGCTGCAGCATGATTTCCGACACCCACACGCGGTACGGGTCACGGTTCTTCCGCCATGGCAGGTCGCGCGCGTGCGCGTCATACCAGGCGAGCAGCCGCGCCCGAAAGGTCCGCTCGCTTAGTTGGATGTTCGATTTCTTTTCCACGGGACTCAAGGCTGGAGTTCGCATTCTACCGCAGCGAGCGAATCGATCCGCAAAAGAGGCGGTGTTCGAGTTACTCGAACCAACGAAATCAGCCGCTTCGCCATTGACCCCGTCCACCGGGCACGAAATAATGGATGGACTTGGCATCCGCAACATGGCGTGGGTGACTCACGCCCATCGATCGCGAGGAGTACCATGAACGACTTCAACCGCAAGGTGGAACACGCCTCGGCACGCGTCGGCCAAACCATCAACGAAGCCGCCGAGCGTCTGGAAAAAGAGATTCCCGAGCTCATCAAGTACCTGAACGAAGAGGTCGTTCCAGCCGTACGCACGCACTCCACCAAGGCGCTGCGGACGGCTTCGCAAAAGCTGGCCGAGTTCGCCGACTACATGGAGCAGCACCAGCCGCCCAAATAGTTAACACCGCGGGTATTTCGTACCTGCACAGCGCCGTGCGCCCTTCGTCAACGTTGTTATGATCCTGATCCTGCTGCTCTCGCTCTTGCTGGTCACCGCCTGCGGACATCCCAAACAGGCGCGCGTCGAGGTTGCCCCTCCGCCACCGCCCCCCGTCACGACGACAGCGCCCGCCGGTCGAGCCGCGGGCAACATCCCTGTGACGACCGAAAAACCTGCCGCCGGAGAACCCAACGAGGGCGCCGACCTGGCCGAGCCCACAATCCCTGCCGGCACCAAGCCGATCGTTACCGAGACCGGACTTGCCAGTTGGTACGGCCCTCCGTATCACAACCGCCGTGGATCAAACGGCGAAGTCTACAACATGCACGCGATGACGGCGGCCCACCGCACGTTTCCGCTGGGCTCGATCGTGCGCGTCACCAATGTGAAGACTGGCGATCGCGCGCTCGTCCGCATCACTGACCGTGGCCCCTTCATTCGCGGGCGCGTCGTTGATTTGTCGCTCGCGGCTGCGCGCAAAGTCGGGGTCTGGCAACCTGGCGTGGCCAAGGTGAAGGTCGAGTTGATGCAGGCTGCGGCTCCGCTCGACTCGGGGGGAAAATGGGCCGTGCAAATCGGCGGATTCCCCGACGAAGACGCTGCCACAAAACTCGCCGACCACCTCACTCGCCGCTACCACACCGCTAAAGTTCTGCGCTTCGCCAGCCCCGCCGGAGACTGGTGGATTCGTGTCCGCGTGCTCGACGACGACCACGACCGCGCAAAGAAGCTGGCTGCCGAAACCGAAACCTCCGAGGGCGCGGTGTTCCTGGTGAGGCTGGACTAGCACTGCCGCCTCGCTTCGATCTGCCCCCCTGACAATTTCCAGGCTCAGGTGCTATCGTTTGCGCAAGGTGAGTCTGCGATGACCGATCCTAACTGCCTGTTCTGTCGGATCCTCCGGGGTGAGATTCCCGCCAAAAAAGTTCACGAGGATGACCACGTTTTCGCCTTCGAAGACATCAATCCCAAGGCGCCGACGCACGTGCTCATCATTCCCAAGAAACATTTCGCGGGATTAAAAGAAGCCGAAGCAGACGACGCCGAAATCATCGGTCGCTGCCATCTTGCCGCGGCACAGATCGCGCGCCAGCGCAACATCGAGCAGGGATACCGCACCGTCCTCAATGTCGGCCCCGGCGCCGGACAGTCGGTGTTCCACTTGCACGTCCACCTGCTCGGTGGACGTCCCCTGGCTTGGCCGCCGGGCTAGGCGAGTCTGTTGTCCCATCCCTATTTTCAAGGAAGAGAGGAAACAGGCGCACCGCATTCTGGCTGATGTTTAAGAGCTTCTCGAGGACTACGTACCCGCGTGGTATTCGGATGGGCTCCGGGAAGAAATCCTGACTGCGCCGACAACGTCCGAACAAGGCCCAGACGCACGTTGCTGCCAGCCTGATCAGGCTGCAATCACCGTCGATCGGCCGCACGCCCGACATTTTCCAGCCAAGCGCGCACTCGGCCCACTTCCTACTGAACCGAAGGTTCCGCGTCCTCGGGCGCGCCGTGACGGCGCAGCAACTGGGGCAGATTCTGCGAAAACGCCGAGCGCGGCAGCACCATATCGCAACCTACTTCGTGGGCCTTCTGCTTCAGGTCGCCCTGCACGTGCGACAGAAAACCGATAATCGACGTGCCCTTCTTCAACTTGCTCTTGAGCTTTGGGATCAGCGTCAGCGGCTTGGCGTTGGCGTTGTTCAGATCGAAGATAATCAACGACGGCTTCTCGTCGCCATTCTGCTGCATCCGCTCCATGAGGTCTTTGTCGTTTTTGACGAACTCGACCTTCACGTTGAGCTTGCGCGCTGTTTCCTGGATCTTGGCCATGAAGAACAGGTCTTCGATGAAGACAAAGATGCGCGAATTTGAGTCTTCGCTCGCCACCGGCAAGGGCTCGGGCTCCGGCTGGGGATACTGGGTGGCAAATCCCGGTCGTTGCCGACCGCCCTTATGGCCATTGTTACTCCCCGAAAGCGCGGCCCTGTAACTGTGGTCCATGGGGGCGGTATAGATGCCGTCTTGATTCTGACGGCTTTGGGCTGGTCCTTGCCGTTGATTGTGTGGACGGCGTCCGCGCCGCCGTCTGCCTCTTCCTCCGCCACCGGAGGATTTTCCTGGTCCTGCGTTCATAGTCCTCTCAAGCTTGAAACTGTTGCAAAGTCTTACATCGTGAAAAACCGCAAAGGATGAGAAGTTGTCGCTCCGGGGTCATGCGCCGGATGGCACACTCCGACCCTTAACGCACACTCAAGTCGCGGCTGGACGCTGGCTGAAACGAACCCCAACTCCTGAAATGAAACAACTGCTTGCGAACGAAATTCTACTTTTTAGTATCGGCTTTCCGTTTTCGGATCCGTCGGCGCCGCCTCGGAACGGCTGGCGCGGAAGGCCTGCGCGGGAACGAGGCCCAATGAGAACGCTCTTATCCTACTCGCCCTTGGCCCGCGACGCAAGGCCCCCGCAATCCGCCTTTTGCACAGGAGGACATGCCTTAGAGGTACTCAGCCCGGCTAGGTTGTTTCCCAAGAAGCGATCTGGATCCCGTCGCCGGGCCCGTGTTTGTTATGCCCCTGAGGATACTTGGTGCGCCCACTGCTGGGCACGCCAGTAGAAGCCGGCAACCCGTTCAGGGTCCAGGTTCAGGCTTTCGCTCAATCGCGAGGCCGATTCCCACTCGCCGCTCTCATGGGCAAGCACAAGCTGATACACCGGGCGCAGCAGGCTGGGCTGCCCCATCAGCACAGCCTTGGTTTCGTGATCAAGTGGAACCCGCTCCAGCACATCGGCCATGGCATCTCTAGCATGGCATCAATCAGGGAGAGAAGGCCGAGCAAAAACAGATCCGATTCGCCATGCTCCACCAGGGGCTGCAGCAATCCGCCAAAGCGCCCGCGGACCAGCGCCGCCAGCACCAGATCGCTGGTCTTCTCCTGGCCGGCACCGACGGCGGCCACCAGGCGCACCCAACGACGGACCTGGCGCTCGCCCAGCATCGAGAGCGCGTGCCGTACCGAATGAATTTCGCGTTTGAGGCCGAACACCGCAGAATTCAGGTAGCGCAGCAGCCGGTAGCAGACGGATGTTTCCGACTTGATGACCTTCTCCAGTTCTGCCACGTCCAGTTCCGGCCGCGAAACCTCCGCCAGCATGCGCAGGTAATTCAGGCGATTGGCCGGCATGTCGTGCGTGTTCAGCATCTCCGGCCGGCGGAAGAAATACCCCTGGAAATAGACGAACCCCTGATCGCGTGCCCGAAAGAAATCCGTTTGGGTTTCGACTTTCTCGGCCAGCATGCGGCAACGCCACGGCCCGTAGTGCTTGACTAAGGCCTCCCGCTGCGCCTCGGTCGTCAAGAGCAGGTCCACTTTGATGATATCGGCGATCTCGGCCAGGGGCGCCCGGACATCGTTCGCCACATAATCGTCGAGTGCAATCAAGTACCCTGCCTCTTTTAAACTGCAGCAGGCGGCGATCACCTCCGGATCGGGCGGGACGTTTTCCAGAACCTCCACCGCCGTCGACGCCGAGGGAAGCAGCGTGACCAAACCGTGGATGAGAGTATCGCGGGTGCAATTTACGAAGGCCCGCCGGCCGTCACAGAGCACATCGAGGCCCATGAGCAGCGATCGATCCAGCGTAACCCGCGACGCTTCATCGGTATCGCCGCTGAAAGCATTGACCAGCCCGTCGCGAAACAACAGTTCGTACCCAAAGACCTGTTCTTCGCGATCCAGAATAGGCTGACGTGCCACGTACTTGAGGGTCTTAGAGTCTTTGCCCCGCGCCGGGGCCATGCCCTGCCCTGCCGACATATTGCTCACGTATGACTCTATCGGCGAGCAACTCAAAAACTTGGCTTGGGGTTTGTCATCCGTGACTGCACCGACGGCGAAAATGGGGAGAATTTAAGGAATCGCGGAAAAGTAACAGCAGGCGTAGAGACGTAGCCAGCGCTGGCTACGTCTCGGCCGACAGAATCCAAATGTTGGTGAGAGAGACGTTGTAAGCAACGTCTCTACGAGGCCGCTACTCTGCGACCGCTTCCTTCTCGATGACGACCTTCAAATGCGCGGTCACGTCTTTGTGCAGCTTCACCGGGACGGCGAACTCACCCACAGTCTTCAGGGGCTCATGGAGCTGGATCTTGCGGCGGTCGATGTTGAAGCCCTTTTTGGCCAGAGCCTCTGCCAGATCGCTGGAGGTGACCGAGCCAAAGAGCTGATCGTGCTCGCCCGAGCGCCTCTGGAACGACACCGAGACCTCGTCAAATTGCTTGGCCAGTTCTTCGGCCTGCGTCTTCTCCTTGGCCGAGCGCCGCACCGAGGCAGCCTTCATCTGCGCGATGACAGCCTTGTTCCCCTCGTTGGCTTCAATAGCCAGCTTGCGCGGCAAAAGAAAATTCCGTCCATAACCTTCCGCGACCTTCACGACGTCGCCGCGCGAACCCAGTTTCGCTACATCTTCCTTCAAAATGACTTCCATGGGATGACTCCGATTCTTCTTTGAATTGTCATCCCGAGCGAAGCGAGGGATCTAGGTTTGCTCTCTCCGCTAGCAAAAACCCAGATTCCTCGCTGCGCTCGGAATGACAAGCGTATTGTGAATCCGTACAAATCCGCGAAAATCCGTGGCAAATGCCTACGATGCTCGTCCTGCAAACGGCAGCAGCGCGATGTTCCGCGCCTTTTTAATCGCCGACGACAACCGGTGCTGATGCGGCGCGCACACTCCGGTCAGCCGCCGCGGCACGATCTTGCCGCTTTCCGCCACGAACTGTCCGAGCAGGCGGTAGTCCTTGTAATTGATGTCCTCAATTCTTTCGACGCAGAACTTGCAAACTTTCTTGCGCCGGAAAAACTTGCGTCCGCCCTCGCGCGGAGGCCCGCCGGGACCGCGTCCGCCACCACCAAACCGCGGACGATCTCCTCCCGATCGTGGTCCTTCGCTGGAACGTGGCCTCTCGCTGGGGGCCGATTGCTCTGGTGCTTTGGTCTCTTCCGCCATAATTCTCCTCTAAAGTCAGTGGCCAGTGATCCGTGATCAGTGGCCTGTCAGATCGATTGGATGCGGTGCCGGAACGGGTCACTGGCCACTGGCCACTGACCACTGTTCTCAGGCCGTTGCCGGAGCTTCCGCCGCAGGCGCCGCGGCTTCTTCCGCCGCCGCTGGAGCCGCTGGCTGCGCGCTTACTTTCTTGCGTGCGTCGCGTAGCTTCTTGATCTTATCCAGCCGCTTCTGTTCCTCATCTACCCGCACGGTTAGGAACTTGATCACCGGCTCGGTCACGCGCAGCCGCCGCTCCAGTTCGTGAATCACCGCGCCTCCGCCCTCCACCACCAGCAGGACGTAGATTCCCTCGTGAAACCGGCGCACGGTATAGGCGAGACGGCGCTTGCCCATCTTGTCGACGCGTTTCACAGTTCCGCCCGATCCCGGCACGACCGACTGCAGGTTCGCAATCAGTTTGTCCAGATCCTCTTCCGTCATATCTGGCCGGACGATAAACATCAGCTCATAGGTACGATTCATTCGTTTCTCCAAATCCTTGGCCACAGATTCTCACGGATCTTCACGGATAAACCAAAAGAGACTCTTATGTCTTTGCCTTTAAGCCGTGCAAATCCGTGTTGATCCGTGGCTAATCTTTTTCGTTCTCCGGCTCTTTACGGTTGAAGCGATTCATCGCCGCCGCCGGACCCTCTTTCAAAATCACCTTCACCGCTTCATCGGCGGTGTCGAGCATCCCGTCGACCACGGTTAACTCGGCTTTGCGCATCGGCGCCAGCAGGTACGCGGCGCCATCGCCAACCTTCCGCTCGGGCGCCACACCAATCCGGATCCGCAGAAAATCCTGCGACCCCAGTGCCCCGATGATCGACTCGATGCCGTTGTGCCCCGCCGAACTGCGCCGCGTATGAATCCGCAACGTGCCCAGCGGAAAATCCAACTCGTCCTGAATCACAATCAAGTCCGATTCCGGCTTCGCGTCGTACTCCTGTACCAGTTCCCGCACCGAGACGCCGCTCAAATTCATATACGTCTCAGGCTTGGCCAACAGCACCGCCTGATCGGCAACTACGGCCCGCGCAGTCAGCGCCCGACATTGCCGGTTTCTCACGTCCACTCCCAGATTTCCTGCAATGCGATCAATCGTCAGAAAACCCAGGTTATGCGGCGTGAGCTGATACTGGTCACCAGGATTGCCGAGCCCAACGATCAGTTTCACGCGGATTAGCTTGTGTAGGGCCGGGTCTTTGACCCGGCCAAGCCGAGCGAAGCTCGGCTGTTCTCACCACGAAGCTATTTCTTCTCCTTCTTCTCGGCCTTCTCCGGCTTTTCGGCCGCAGCCTCGGCGCCTTCCTCAGTCTCCTGCTTACCCTTCTTGATAACTTCAGGCTCAGCCGGAGCCGCTGCCGCATCCGCCGCCACAGCCTCAGGCGTCGCAACCACTTCTTCCTTCACCGAGGTCACGTGCGCCACGGGCTGATTGGCGTCGGTCAAAAACTTCAACTTTTCCGAGTGCGGCAAATCCGAAACGCGCAGCACCATGCCAAAAGTAAGGTGGCTGACGTCCACATCGATGTGGCTCGGAATGTCCGCCGGCAGGCACTCGACCTCAACTTCGCGCAGCATGTGCTCCAGGATGCCGCCTTCCTGCTTCACGCCCGCCGCCTCGCCAATCAAAGAGATGGGCACGCTCACGCGCAGCACTTTGTCCATCGCGATGCGCTTCAGGTCAATGTGCATCAACTTGCCCTTGATGGGCTCGTACTGCCAGTCGACAATCATGGCCTTGGTGCGCTCGCCGCCGTTGAGCGTGAGGTCGAAGATGGTGTTGTGACCCGTGTCCGAGTTCAGGATGCGCAGCACGTGCCGCGGATCCACGCTCACCGGCAGCGAGTCCTTTTCCGCTCCATAGACCACAGCCGGGATCTTTCCTTCACGGCGCACGCGGCGCGCCTGGTTCTTGTTGCCCGACTCCCGCGGATGCGCTTCCAATACGTTCTGTTCCAATGCAGTCGCCATAAAATTCAGTTCCTATCTCAAAAGTTGTCATCCCGAGGACGCTGCTTTTGCGTCCGAAGGACCTGCCCCGAGCTTGCCGAGGGGACCTAGGCGCGCCCGCGCGATCAATCTCGCGTTCCTCGCGAGAATGAAAAACCGCGCGTTTGGTGCGCTTCCCTACATGAATAGCTTACTGACCGAAGTCTCTTCGTGATTGGCCTGAATCGCGCGGCCAATCAATCCCGCAATCGAGAGGACAGTAATCTTTCCTCCCTTTTCCGTACGCGCCGCATCGGCCTCGGCGCTCAGTGGGATCGTGTTCGTGACCACCACTTGCTTGATAAGCGAATTCATAATGTTCTCGACCGCCGGCCCCGACAGTACGGCGTGCGACGCGCACGCGTAAACCGAGGTCGCGCCATTTTCCACCAGTGCCGCTGCCGTCTTCACCAGCGTCCCGGCGGTATCGATCAGGTCGTCAATGACCAGACAAGTCCTCCCGCTGACATCACCGATCACGTGCATCACTTCCGCCACGTTCATCTCGACGCGGCGTTTGTCGACAATGGCGAGCGCCGCATCCACCTTCTTGGCAAAAAAACGCGCCCGCTCCACACCGCCCGCATCCGGCGAAACCACCGTCAAGTCGGGCAACTGCAGTTTCCGGAAATGATCAACCAGCACCGGCGAAGCGAACAGGTGATCCACCGGAATATTGAAAAATCCCTGTAACTGCGGCGTATGCAAATCCACAATCAGCGCCCGGTTCGCACCCGCCGTGGTCAGCAAGTCGGCCACCAGCTTCGAGGAAATCGGGCTGCGCGGCTTGTCCTTGCGGTCCTGCCGGGCATATCCGAAGTACGGAACCACCGCCGTGATACGCCGCGCCGAGGCACGCTTCAGCGCATCGATCAGAAGCAGCAACTCCATCAGGTGCTCGTCCACCGGACGGCACGTCGGCTGCATTACAAACACATCCGCGCCGCGCACGTTCTCCTGAATCTGAACGTAGCACTCGCCATCCCGGAAGCGAATCACCTGCGCCTGGCCACGCTGCATGCCCAGGAAATGACAGACTTCATCGGCCAGCGGTTCGTTTGCCGTGCCGCTGAAGATCTTGAACTTGTCGTCAGAACGCGGACGCTGTTTCCGCTCCGCCTTCTCGTCCGTCACTGGTGAAGTCTTTTTTTCGACTTTCTCTGTCTTGTCGGGCGGCGTCACCAAAGTAGCCATGGTTATTTGTCTCTGGGCTCCTGGCCTTCAGTTCGTACCGTTTCGCTTCCAGTACCGCGTGGTCAGCAGTTTTTCTGGCATCCGCGTACCGGCAACTACTTTTCTGGCTGGGCCGCTAGGATTCGAACCTAGACAAAGTGCTCCAAAGGCACTTGACCTACCATTAGTCGACGGCCCAGTACGGACAATTGCTGATTGTTGGTTTTCGTTGTTGAAACCCCAGCGGGGCCCGACTCAATTGTCACGCAACACTCAAAAATCAACAATCACAAAAAAATGTGGCGACGGGCGCCTCCCCCGTCCAAGCGACGCCTGCCCTGAGCCCGCCGAAGGGGCGAAACCGAGCATTACCGGAACGTAACTCGCCATCACTCCACGAGTCGCCGCCAGTAACCCCTGCGAGTCAGTGTCGAGGTCGCTTGCGCCACCCACCCTTGCTTCCGGAGTCTGATCGTAGCCCGCACCGCCGCCGCGCGCGAGCCGAACAGCCCGTACAGCGTCGAACCGGAACCCGACAGCGACGCATACTTCGCGCCCGCGCGCATAAGCGCACTCTTGCCTTCACGCAGTTCGGGATACTCAGGAAAGACGACTTGTTCAAAGTCGTTCTCAATCCCAGCCCGGACAAGCCAGAGAAGCGGATTCTCGGCCCGGCCCCCTCTTCCCAAGAAACTCGAAGGAGCACCGGAGTAAAGCCCGCTCAGCCACGCCGACAACCCGCGGCCAAGCTCATTCATTCTATCGGACACGCCCGATACCGTCAATTTCGCCGCGTCGTTCAGTGAAGGTTTTGTTTGTGTGGGGCCGGGTCTTTGACCCGGCCAAGCCGAGCGAAGCTCGGCTGGTTCTTTGCCGGAGGCTACCGAATCTGCTCGCGAAACTGTGGAAGAGCGGCCCTTCAGGACCGCGTCAGGCCACTCCGAAGAAGAGGGCTTCAGCCCCTGTTTCTCAGCTGCCATCCTCTCGTCCCATTCCGCGAAAGCCTTTGGTGTAGACACGCCTACCTCCGGCGTCACCACAACACAAGCCATCTCCGGCAATTCCGGCAGTGGATACACCTGCTCTCCCCGCCCCACCCCGAGCACAGTCCCCCCCACTAGAAACAACGGCAGGTCCGACCCGACTTCAGCTGCGATCCGCAGCCTCTCCGCCGCAGTCAGAGACTTTTTCAACGCCCGCTCCAGCCCTAAGACTGTCGCCACAGCATTCGCCGAAGCCCCGCCCAGCCCGCCCTGCACCGGCAGCCGCTTCTCGATTTCAATGAGCACCCGCCCCTTGGCGGGCAGCGCCTGCAGGGCTCGCTCAACAATCCGGAAACAAGTGTTGGACTCATCCCGCGGGACGCTGGGATCGGCACACCGAATCTCAATCCCTGAACCGCGCTCCACGCTCACCCGAATTACGTCGTGCAGCCCGATCGTCTGATACACCGTCAGCAACTCGTGGAACCCGTCGTCCCGCGCCGCGCCGATACGCAGCCCCAGGTTGATCTTCGCGAAAGATCGCACGGTTACGGTCATGGAGGGAATGATTGTAGAGTCTCGATAACAAATTTACGATGCCAAGCCTCGATCACAAGAGCCCGAGCACCTGTACAATCCTGGTTGCCCAGAATTTCGCATGATCTCCCGCTTCAAAGCGCCATTCCTCCTCATCGCAGTCGCGGCCCTGATCGCCATCATCGCGTTGCTTCTGCCCCCCATGCCGCAGCCACAGGATTATCACAACTTCGCAGATCATCGCGGATGGCTGGGCATCCCGAACTTTGGCGACGTCGTTTCGAATGTTCCTTTCGCGATCGTCGGCCTATGGGGCCTGATTTTTCTGGTCGGAATTAGAAGCGGCAGGTTTGCCGACCCGCGCGAGCGCTGGCCTTACGTCGTGATGTTCGCCGGACTAATTCTGACCGCTTTGGGTTCCGCCTACTACCATCTCGCACCCGACAACGCTCGTTTGGTCTGGGACCGCATCCCGATCATGATCGTCTTCATGGCGCTGCTCGCGGCCGTCATCGCGGAGCGAGTGAGCGTGGGCGTGGGTCTTGCTCTCTTCCCGGTCCTGGAGATGGCGGGTATTGGAAGTGTGCTCGTTTGGCGCGCCGGCGAACTGCAGGGCCACGGTGATCTTCGCTTTTACGCTGCGGTGCAAGTGTACGCCATTCTCATTCTGTTACTCGCCCTGCTGTTTCCGGCAAAGTACACGCGGGGCGCCGACTTCGCCGCAGTGGTCGGCTTTTATGTTCTCGCCAAGATTTTGGAAGAGTCCGATCGGCAGGTCTTTGCCTTAGTCCACATCGTCAGCGGACACACGCTGAAACACCTGGCTGCCGCAGCGGCAGGCTACTGGATTCTAAGAATGCTGCAGAAGCGAGATTTTGTTCCGGCCTGATCCGTGGAAATCCGTGCCAATCCGTGGCGAAAGTATTCTGATTTATCCGCGCCGCTTGTAAAGAATCGCAAACTCGAATCCAGAGTTAGCCGGAAACAACTCCGCCACCTTCCGCAAACGCTCAGCCAACGCAGAGGGCGCCAGCAACGGATAATCACGCTCCCGCAGATCGTAGTAATCCACGTCCAGATACAACGACAGCAGGTAGATCGAGATCGTGTCAGAAAACGTCGCTTCCAGATATTCGTTCTTGAAGCGCTCACTCTCGGGACCACCGGCCGTTGCCAGTTTGCGCGCCTCCCAGGCATCGAGCGAAGTTTCG
The DNA here is from genome assembly GCA_963768265.1 of uncultured Acidobacteriaceae bacterium. Classification (GTDB taxonomy): domain Bacteria; phylum Acidobacteriota; class Terriglobia; order Terriglobales; family Acidobacteriaceae; genus Sulfotelmatobacter. The sequence goes on along the minus strand of CAVYHM010000031.1, from coordinate 21,591 downwards.
CCGCGGACCCCAGCTTCCACCTGGCTCCACGCCATTTCGCTGAACTCGCGTGAGACTCCGGCGCGCTCCACCAGCGCGTGACCCACATTGATATAGAACTCGAAGGCCACCGAGAACTTGTCATCCATCAGCCGCGTGGAAATGAATACACATTGCGAGTCGCCCAGGTTCAGATTGCGATGGCACACAGCGTTATCGCTGAGGGCAACGTCGTAGCGGTCGGCGATCAACGTTTCGTCGCCTTGGCTCACGGTTAACGGGACGAAGTAATACGCCTTGCGTTCCAGCGCGCTGGCAATGCGGGTGGGCACGGCGGCAATCATGCGTTCCAGGTCAAACGAATTGACCGCAATCTCGCCGGCAGCGGCATAGCAGATTCCGTTGGGTGCCTGCGAAACCGGCGTGAGTCGAACCACTTCGGCGGGGCTACGCGTAATAGCGGGGGCTGCCTGCGACATTCTGTCTATTCTACATATAAGGGGGAAATATGAGGCATGGCGCTACCGCAGAATCGGCAGGCAGAGGCACGGGCGAACCGCGAAATCCAGCCCGGACATCTTCTCCAGCGCCGGATGCAGCAGAGAATCACGGCAGGGCTCGAGCGTAATCACAAATGGCAGTGCCGCTTTGTCGCAACCCGGCTTCTGCAGGACCGAGTCGATGTTCAAATGATGCTCCGCCAGGATCCCGGCCAACCGCGCCACAATCCCCGGCTGATCGCGAACAAAAAACCGCAAATACCAGGGAGTCTCGAAGTCGTTACTAATCTCCGCCGTAGAGACGTAGCTTGCTACGTCTCGCCCCGTCCCTGCTGCCAGGCTCTCGGCGACGAACATCAGGTCAGAGACTACCGCAACCGCCGTCGGATCGCCCCCCGCTCCCGCCCCTAGAAATGCCATGTCCCCCCCATACTGCCCCGAAGTGAGGACCAGATTGAGGTTCCTCTGCACCCTCCCGAAAGGCGAGTCGGTGGGAACCAGGCATGGGCCGACATCAGCGAACAGAGTGCCCTGCTTCAGATCAGCGCGTGAAATCTGGCGGATCGTACAGCCGAGCTCAGAGGCGTAGTCGAAGTCGACTGCATCAATCGGCCGAATCGTCCGCGCTCGAACCGATTCCGGAACCACCCGCGTGTTCAGCCCCGCGAGCGCCAGGATGGCTAACTTGGCCCTTGCATCGCCTCCATCCAGGTCTTCCGAAGCGTCCGCCTCCGCGTATCCTCGGGCCTGCGCTTCTTCGAGCGCCTCGCTGAACGGGATCCGCGCATTTTCGATGCGGCTCAGAATATAGTTGCACGTCCCATTCAGAATTCCGGCAATGCCGTGCAGCCGATCCCCACAGAGGCCCGTGCGCAACGCCGGAAGAACCGGAACCCCTCCCGCCACCGAGGCTCCAAATTCCAGCCGGCATCCCTGGCTCGCCGCCAGCTGCAACAGGTCCGGTCCGTGGCGGGCGATCAGCTGCTTGTTGGCCGTGACTACCGACTTCCCGGTCTTGAGGGCGTCTCGCACAATCTGTTCTGCCGGGCTCAACCCGCCGATCAGTTCGATCACGATTTCGACATCAGAATTCAGCACCACTCGTACGTCGTCGGTCCATACGACGTTGCTCGGCACCCAGGGCTGCCTCTTTCTCTCTACATTCCGGTTGCAGATATGGGTCAGCCGAAGACTACGGTCGCCACTCTCGCAAAGAATCTTCGCCACAGCGCGACCCACGGTCCCGAAACCAATCAGGGCGACACGGCAGGAACTTTTCCCGGGCTTGCTCCCGCTGCCAGCCGATTTCGATGGCGTTTCAGACAATGGATTTGCTCTCTGACTAAAAAGGAATTCTTTATCATACGTGCGAGTGCTCTTCTGGTGTACTGCAAAGAGCAAGCGGCGCATCCTATTCGCAGCGCTGACAGCCGCGATGTGCAATAGCGAGTGTTCCTCCGTCGACATCGAAGCGGGATAGATGTCGCAGATGATTCGCCCCTGAGGGCGGCTCAACGGGCGGAATTCGCATCAAAATTGGTAAGATGGTGCCTTCCTGCTGCGAGTCGGAATCGACGCGGGAGCCATGCGGACGTGCTCGCCTCTCATTGTTGAGCCTTGAGCCGAGCGCTGTGCTCCGCGATCACGCCCGGTAGCGGGAGGAGAATGAATGATTCGAAAGTTCGCCGCGGTCCCCGGCTGCAAATGGAGATGCTCCAAATGGAGATGGACGGTCGTTTCGGCGATCCTATCTTTCTTTATGATTCTGGCGGGAGCCGCCACCCTCGTTGCTCAGCAGGCGCCAGCTCAGCAGCCTCCAGCTCAGCAGCCTCCAGCTCAACAAGCTCCCTCTCAACCTGCAGCCGCCCAAAAGCCCGACAATCAGCAGCCCGGCAGCCAGGAAGCTTCGCAGGAAGAGTCCACGTCCCGCCGCAAAGTCAAGCCGCGCGACTACAAGAATTGGTCCTTTAACGTCGGTGGCGGGGCCAGCGTCGATAATGGCGCGACCAAAACCTATGTACGAGGCGGTGGCGTCATCGCGGCCGCCGGTGTCGCTCGCAACTACAGCAAGTACTTCGGACTCCGCGCCGACTTCCAGTGGGACAACCTGCCCCTGCGCAATTCCGCCCTGCAACTGGCGCAAGCACACAGCGCTACCAGTCAGGCATATTCAGTCATGCTCGATCCCATCATCAACATTCCAGTCACGACAAATTGGGGTGGATACGTTGTGTTCGGCCCGTCCTATGTGTATCGCTCAGGCAAACTGGATTCTTCCACGGCCCTCCCGGGATCGGCCTGCAACGGTTTCTTCGTCTGGTGGGGAGCGTGCTTCAATGGCAGCCTGCCGATCAATGGGAAGTTTCTTTCCGAAAGCCAGAACGAATTCGGATTCAACTTCGGCGGTGGAATTACGAGAAAAATACGCCCCAACCTCGAACTCTACGCCGAGTTTCGTTACGTCCGCGGCACCCACAGCGGCATTCAGACCGCCTTTCGTCCCATCACTCTCGGCCTGCGCTGGTGAAGCCTCAAGAGCGGTCGTAGAACACCGATGGCGGAAAAATGCGCGGAGGGGTAACCGCAGAAAGTCAAATCGAGAAGAGCGTTTGTGGAAGAGCGGCCCTTCAGGGCTGTGTCAGCCGGAATAAATCTGTGGGGCTTCAGCCCCTGTGCGTATTACTACTCGGGATTCATACGGTAGGACCAAAGATCCCTAGCTAACTTCTGCAACTGCACGAACGACGTCGCAGCAACCGGCTGCTTGATCTGAGCATTGGCCTCGCGTAAGGCTGACTCCACGATCGAATGCGTTGGCGCCAGCGAGCACACAGGATCGGTCACGGCCGCATCTCCCGCCAGCAAAAACGCCTGGCAACGGCAGCCACCGAAGTCCTCCGAGCGGCGATCGCAACTGCGGCAGGGTTCCGGCATCCACTCTTCACCGCGAAAACGCCGGAACGACGCCGACTCCTGCCAGATCCATTCCAACGTCTTCTCCCGAACATTCTCAAATGACATGCCAGGCAGCACTTCCGCGGCATGGCACGGGAGAACCTTGCCTGCGGGATTGACGAGCATCAATCTTCGTCCCCACCCGCCCATGCAGGCTTTCGGATACTTCGCGTAGTAATCGGGCACCACTGAATCGATGCGCATGCGCCCGGCCAGCCGCTTCTCGGCATCCGCCACGACCGCGACAGCCTTCTCCACCTGCGCCGGAGTTGGCAGGAGCGCCGCTCGGTTGGCCAGCGCCCATCCGTAGTATTGCGTGTGAGCGATCTCAACCCGTTCCGGCTGCAGTTGCTCGATGAACGCGATCATCTCCTCCAAGTGATCGAGGTTCTGCCGGTGCACCACCAGGTTCACGGTGAAAGCGATCTGGTGGCGCCGGATCGCACGCGACAGTTCGATCTTGTGCGCATGCGCCTTCGCTCCGGCAATCCAGTTGGCCGAGTCTTCCCGTGAATCCTGAAAGCTGATCTGGATGTGATCGAGTCCCGCCGTGACCAGCGCCTGCAGTCGAACATCGTTGAGCCCGATTCCCGACGTGATGAGGTTGGTATAGAGTCCCGCAACGCGCGCGGCGGCGATGAGTTCGGTCAGATCGTTGCGTGCCAGCGGTTCGCCGCCGGTGAAGTGCGCATGCAGCATTCCCTAGCCTCCCGGACTGCTGGAAAGCGCTCACCCACTCGTCCGTCGAGAGTTCCGACTGCGTTCCCGCCAACTGCACAGGGTTCGAGCAGTAGACGCAATGCAGCGGGCAGCGATGCGTGACTTCGGCGATCAGTGCAAGAGGATTGGGTACCATGATTCATTTCGTAGAGACGTAGCTTGCTACGTCTCTGCCGGCAGAACCGCTGAAGCCAGGGTTCGAAGCGGTGCAAGCATAGACGTTGCAAGCAACGTCTCTACGACTAGTAATCTACGATTCGCTTCTTCTGCAACTGCTCCAGGAAAATGCCTATGTCGTCGCGAATCTTCGCCGGATCCGTCTTTCCGAACTCTTGCTGCAACTCTGCGATGATCTCGCCGAAAGTACGCTGCCCGTCGCAGCGCTCCAGCACCTGTCGGCCCGTGCCTTGCAGTTTGATGGCGCCTTCTGGGAAAAGGATCATGCGATCCGCCTCCGTCCCGCCCCAGCGGCATCCCGCCGCAAGCCGCGGCTGGCTTGAATCGAGCGGCGGCGCCATCACGCTCCCTCGATCCTATACGCGCCCGGTGGAGGCCAACCGGGCTGCACATAGGCGAAATACAGCGCGTCGAGCTGCGCCCACAGAATGTCGCATTTATCGCGCAGAGCCTGCACCGCAAGTTCCTGCTCGGCCCTCGTCTTCGCTGCCTCGTATACGTAGTTCACCGCGAACTTCGCATCTTCGGGCGCCTGCGTCAGTCGCGCTTCAAAATAATCGAGGCCCCCCGACAGCCACGGATAGTGCTGGCGCAGCTTCTCCATGCGCAGCGATATCAAGTCGCGCGAAAACAGCTCGGTCAGCGATGATGCCACCGCTTCCAACAAGCTGCGGCTACGCACGATGTTCAGGTATTCGTTGACGGCGAAGCGCGTAGCGGGAAGGATTCCAGTTCCAGCCAGCACCTGATCGGCGTCTAGGCCTGTCGCCTCCGCAAGTTTCAGCCAGCGCTTGATTCCTCCTTCGCTGGTCGCATCGCCATCGTGATCGATGACGCGCTTGCGCCAGGCCCGGCGAAATGCGGGATCACTCCCGCGTGAAAGAATGATCGAGTCTTTAATCGGGATGATGCTCTGGTAGTAATAACGGTTCAGTGCCCAAGCCTGCAATTGGCCGCGGCTGAGGCGGCCTTCGTGCATCAATAGGTGAAACGGATGCCTGTGATGATAGCGCTCCTCGCCCACACCCCGGAACTGGGCGCGCAGTTCATCGAACGTGAGCAGGTTCGCGCCCGCCGTGTCGGCTTCTACAGATCGAATTGCCATCCATCCTCCGCAATTTCCCAGCCTGACTCGCGCACTCGGGCATACTCAGGACCAGCCTCATTCAGCATGGGGTTGGTGTTGTTAATGTGCATATAGATTTTACGTGGGCGGCGGAGTTGCGCCAACCTGCACAGGCTGCCCTCGTCTGACGACACCGGCACATGGCCCATCTGCCGCGCGGTTGCCCCACTCCCTTGAATGCGGATCAGTTCCTCATCGCTCCAGAATGTGCCATCGAACAGGAGCACATCGGCGGCTTCGAATTCCGCGATTAGCGCGTTGTCCAATTGCGGAACGGCGGGCAGGTAGGCCAAGCGCTTTCCCGACGGAGATTCGACTATCAGGCCTAGAGAAGCTTCCCCCTCAATCAACTCTGACCGCCGAGTCGGCGAAACGTAGGCAGGATAGTGCGTGCCCAGCGAAAGGGCGCGGCAGCGCAGACCGGAATCTTCACCGGCCGCATTCAGGAGCGGAAACTTCGTTCCGGGGCTGAAATCCGTCCAGTTCAACTGACCGGGAGCCCGTTGCAGCATGCCGAACATGCTGTTGCCTTCCAACAGAATTCGGCGGACGGATTCCGCAGCGTGAACACTCAGAGGCTGCAATTCACGCAACAGGAGCAGGCCGAGAACGTGGTCCACATCGGCGTTGGCGAGCACAATCCCGGCGACCGGCGACTGGCGGATGCCTTCCTGTGGGTGAAGTTCGGGAGTGGCTTCAATTTGCGCGCGAAGGTCGGGAGAGGCTCCTAGAAGGAACCAGGCGCCGTCTCCAGCGCTGATGGCGACCTGAGCCTGCGTGCGGGTTTTGCCGCGAAATGTGCCGCTGCGCACCCCTCGGCAGTTGGGGCACGCGCAATTCCACTGGGGAAATCCGCCGCCCGCCGCCGAGCCGAGAATCTTGACGCGCATGGGAGGCAGTGTAGCAGCGGCCCATGTTTGTGGCGCAGGCAGCATGAAACTACAGCTTGACATATTCCCATATAGGAATATATTTGGCTCATGGCACGAGCAGCGACCACTTCCGATGCGTTCAACGCGGTGGCGGAACCACGGCGGCGCGAGATTCTGAATTACCTCGCGCTGGCGGAACGTCCCGTAGGCGATCTGGTAGCTCAGCTCGGACTGGAACAGCCATCGGTCTCAAAGCACCTACGGGTGCTCCGGGACGTGGGGCTAGTTCGGGTGCGACGCCACGGGAGGCATATGTTGTATCGAACCAATGCCGAGGCGATCCGTCCGTTGCATGAGTGGACCAAAACCTTCGAACGCATGTGGGCCCATCAACTGACCCGCATCAAGGAACGCGCCGAGGAAAAAGCCAAAGAGCTAGATAACCGATAATCAGTGACCAGAAAAGAGGAGGAAGCATGAGCATAAGTCCGACGCTACCGGGAATCGAAAGCTTGTCCTTAATTGTGACCCAGGAAATTCACGTGCGCGCCTCGCTGGAGACCTCGTTCGAGACCCTGCTCGAACAGATCGGCCCAGAGAATGAGTCGCCAGAAAGAAAGATGCCCATGACAATCGAGCCGTGGCCGGGCGGGCGATGGTTCCGCGACCTGGGTAACAACAACGGCCATCTGTGGGGACATGTGCAGGCCATCAAACGCCCCACGCTGCTGGAGATTACTGGTCCGCTGTTCATGTCGTACGGCGTCGTCTCGAATTTGCAGTATCGCCTGAGCGAGGAGAATGGCGGCACGCTGATCAAGTTTCACCACAAAGCTTTCGGATTGATTCAGGACGAGCATCGCCGAGGCGTGAGCCAGGGTTGGAGCCACATGAATTCACGTATCAAAGCGCGAGCCGAAGCCCGTTCGAAGTGAGGAGCGTTCCATGTGTCCAGTGTGCATGGCAAGTGCGGGGTTGGTGGTGGGCCTGCGTAGTGTCAACCGGCGGCTTGACGGCGCTGGTCGTAAAAGTATTCAGCAAGAAAAAAGGCGAGAAGAACGATTCGAAAACAAAGGAGCAAGGATCATGACGACGGCCACGAGTGATAAACCAACGAGCGTGACCCCAACCGCAAAAGTAGTGCCGCCGGCCGAGTGGCTGGCTGCGCGCAAAGTGCTGCTAGCCAAAGAGAAGGAGTTCACCCGCCTGCGCGATGAACTGAGCCGGCAAAGGCGGGAGATGCCGTGGGAGAAAGTCGAAAAGCGTTATGTGTTCGACGGCCCGGCCGGGAAGGAGACGCTGGCCGACTTATTCGATGGACGAAACCAGCTGATCGTTTATCACTTCATGTTCGGCCCGGGTTGGAAAGAAGGATGCCCCAGTTGCTCGTTCCTGGCCGACGGATTTGACGCGGCCGCCCTGCATATGGCGCAACGGGACACGACGCTGGCTGCCGTATCGCGCGCAACCATGCCTGAGATCGAAGGCTTCAAGAAGCGGATGGGCTGGCGCTTCAAATGGGTATCGTCGTTCGGCAGCGATTTTAACTACGACTACCAGGCCTCGGCTGCAAAGGACGAAAAAGCCAACGGTAAGGTGCATTACAACTACAGCCTCACCGAGTTTCCGTCCGAGGAACTGCCGGGAGCGAGCGTCTTCTACAAAAAAGATGACGAGATTTTTCACACGTATTCCACCTACGCCCGCGGTCTCGACATGATGCTGAATGCCTACAACTTTCTCGACCTGACTCCAAAAGGCCGGGATGAAGCCGGGCTGCCGTATCCGATGGGCTGGGTCCGCCATCATGACCGCTATAGCGACGGGAAGAGGTTTGATGCCAACAAGCTGATTAGTGCACTCGGATAAGAATCGTTGCGGCTGCCCCATTTCTCGCGCGTTCTTTGCACGAGAAGTGGGGATTTGCACGAAGGGGATTATCGCGTCACCAACTTCCTGACTCGGAGGAAACCAGGCAAATGCCATCCACGATTGAGACAACAATGCCATCCACGCTCGAATTAATGCTAAATGAGTTTCGCGAAGAGGCCGGCATCACCAGGCGCGCCCTGCAACGAGTTCCGGCCGACAAACTGGGGTGGAAGCCGCATCCCAAGTCAATGTCGCTTGGCCAATTGTCCCTGCACATCGCGACCATCCCGGGACGGCTGTCTCGACTCGCTCAGCAGGACAGCTTTGACGTCACACAAGGCAGTTTCGACCCACCGCAACCGAAGACCATGGAAGAGGTCCTGGCGGCGCACGAGCAGAGTGTCCTCGATGCGGAGAAATGTCTGCAGGAGATGACCGAACAACAGGCACAGGCGAAGTGGCGTTTGATGAAAAAAGGCAAAGAACTTTTCAACAAGCCCCGCATCGACATCGTGCGATCGATCATGCTGAATCACTGGTACCACCATCGTGGGCAGTTGTCGGTCTATCTGCGACTGCTGGAGGTCCCGGTCCCGGTGATTTACGGCCGCAGCGCTGACGAGAACCCGTTCGCCTGAACCGAGCCTGCGGGGGCAAGACAAGAATTGCGATGTCTGTGCAGTGGACCGTAGTAAAGCTGCAAGCTTGTGCAGAAGCGTGGAGAGGGATGCCCGAAGTGTGTTTTCTTGTTGCGTTTAGCCCTTAATAAGAAGATACTCAGTTGGGCCCGTCTGGTACGGGTTTGAGCCTTCCCCCACCCTCCCCGGTTTCCTTTTTCAGATTATCCTTGGCCTACGGCGCCAGCACAGCGGAGCGGATCGATATCCCAGAGCTGCGCATCTCCAGACACGTTCTCTACCCCGACTTCTCCCTGCATTTCAGTTCCCACCTTCCCCAGCCAGACAACTCGAAACTGGGCTTTGGTCTCCTGGTACTGGAGATCGACCACGCAGCCGGGTTTCAGTTGCGCGCTGACACCTTGCAGTGTCGCGCCGCGTCCGCTAATGGTCCGGACGCTGGCAGGCTGCATGAACGGATGGGCGTTGGCGTCCACACCCCAGATTTTGACCGGAAGCTCTACGAAAACGCGCTGCTGGCGGCGACGGTCCATGACGCGAATACCTCGCTGGTAAAGGATTTCAGGGATGGTAAGGGGCAAGGGCGAGGAAATATAGGTAACCGCCGTCACCGGACCCGAGGTACCGGAAGTTCGGGGAATGCTGGATATAGCGATTCCGCAGGTTAGCAGCCCGGTGTACCGGTGCGAATCGTATCAGGGCACGCATTTATGCGTGCCGAAAGAGCCACAAAATCAATGCGCCTTTAGGCGCTGGTTTAATTTTGCGGCCTCCACCAAAGCGCACACACCGTCAAACTCAGTTCATGTCTCCGAGCGAGCACGCGCCAGGACCGCGGGGGTCGCCGCAGGAGCCGCAGGCTCCGCTTGGGGACGGCGAGGCCGACGACCCTTTCGCCGATACCGCGAAGACGGACAGTTGCGGCTCGAGCTTGGTGGTGTGGCATTTGGGGCACTCGGCTTTTTCCTTGCCGTAGACGAGAGCCTCGAACTGATGATGGCATTCCTTACAGATGTACTCGAAGATGGGCATGAGTCGCTCCGGGTCGAACCTCTATTAGAATCGATCTGTGGGGAGTTCGCAAATTACCAATTCTGGTGTTAACAGTTCTGGGTCCGCGCATTCGAATGCGGTGCCGACGATGACCGGCTGGGCGGTACGTCCGTTCCAGCCGCGTCGACTGCTGCGTGGCGGGCATGTGCAGACGCTAGCCAGCTTCTTGCTACCGCGAAGAATTCATCTGCCTCAGCCCGAGGAGCGGCTAGTCGAGGTCGCGCCAGGGATCCAGGTGCGGTGCTGGTGCTACTGGCAAAACCAAGATCGTAAGCAGCCGCTTACCTTGATCGTCGTGCACGGGCTGGAAGGGTCAACCGAATCACAGTATATGGTCGGAGCGGCTCGGCACGGTCTCGCTGCCGGGATGAATGTGGTGCTCATGAACCAGCGCAACTGTGGCGGCATGGATCATTGCGCGCCTACGCTTTATAACTCTAGCTTGTCGGCGGATGTCGCTGCGGTGGCCCGGCATGTAGTTGACAACGACGGTGTGTCGCGATTCGTGTTGGTCGGCTTCTCGATGGGCGGCAACCTGGTGCTGAAGCTGGCGGGTGAATGGGGCGCTGAGGGCCCCGCCGAGTTTCGGGCAGTTGCGGCCGTGTGTCCTGCGATGGATCTGGCGGCGTCGGCCGATGCCTTGCACGAACCAGCCAACCGCATCTACGAATATTACTTTCTCATACAGCTTTTTCGCCGGTTCCGGAGCAAAGCCAAGCTATTCCCGAAGGACTTTGATGTGTCGCGTTTGCGCGGAATCTCGACCCTGCGTTTATTCGATGACCACATCACGGCGCACTATTGCGGCTTCGCCGGCGCAGATGACTACTATGCGCGGGCCGCCGCCTCGAACGTGGTGGAACGCATTGCCGTTCCTACGCTGATTCTTCATGCGGCGAACGATCCCTTCATTCGGGTGCGGGAAGAGACGCGTCAGCGCATGACGAAAAACACAAATATTACGTACATTGAGACCGAGGACGGCGGCCACTGCGCATTTCTCGGTGAGCGCAACGGCAAACCGGGAGATGACGGCCGTTGGGCCGAGCGCGAGGTAGTAGAGTTTGCGCGATTCGTTGCAACCGCATCCGTAGAGACGTAGCTTGCTAAGTCCCTGCCCGAAGCACCGGTGAAGCAAGTGTCGACGCAGAGCGCTTAACTCACCCAATCCAGAACTTTGTACCACGCGCCCGCGAAGGGCAGGAACCACGGCTTGCCGCTGTACAGTCCGAGCGGCGCGCCCGGAAAAGGGATGCCGATAAATGGATTCTCCGGTTGGTCTCCCGCCATCAGTTCCGCGATCTTCTGTCCTTGATACGTCGCCATGGCAACGCCGTGCCCAGCATATCCGACGGCATAGTACATGCCGTCGAGTTGCCCGGCATGCGGCATTATGTCGAAGGCGAAGTCGAGCGTGCCTCCCCAGACGTACTCAATTCTGGCGTCGCGCAGTTGCGGGTAGACGCCGATCATGCCGCGGCGCAGGAGTTCAGCGCTGCGCCGGACCGTCTGATCGTTTTCCGGAAAGAAGGCAGCGCGGCCGCCAAACAGCATGCGGCGGTCCGGGGTGAGGCGGTAGTAATAGATATAGTTTTTCGAGTCATAGATCATGCGGTTGCGGGGGCTGAGTTCGCGCGCCAAGGGCACGGGCAGCACCTCAGTGGTGACGATGAACGAGCCGATCGGGATGATCTTCTTCTGAAGGGCCGGGGTGGCAGCGCCGGTGTAGCCGCTGGTGGCGACGAAGACTTCATGCGCCCAGACCGCGCCAGAAAGCGGGCCGCGAGAGGTCGAAAGCTTCCATCCCATTTCGCCCTGGCGCGAGTCGCGTTGGATGCTCTCCACTCGAGTGTGCTCGAAAATCTGGGCTCCGGCTTTCATCGCCGCACGGGCGAGTCCGGCGACGTAGCCCGCGGGATTGCAGCCGGCGCTGACTTCGTCCACCATGCCGCCGAAGTAAATCGCCGATCCGATCTCGGCGCTCAGTTCGTGTCGCTGCACCACCCGCAGCTTGTGGTCGAAGTCGCGGTCGATCACTTCAGCCTGGCGGGCGTAATCGTCGAAGTGCTTTTTCTTGCAGGCGACTTCGAGATGTCCGCAGCGGGAGAAGTCACAGTCGATGGCTTCTTCGCGCACGACTTGCTCGACGCAGTCGATTGTTGCCAACGAGGCGGCGTACATGCGTTGCGTGCGTTCGCGCCCGTACCTGGATATGAGCTGGTTGACCCCGAGCTTCATGCCGGTGAGAACCATGCCTCCGTTGCGGGAACTGGCGCCCCATCCGACGGTCTCGGCTTCGAATACGGCGACCTTCGCACCGCGTTTGGCGAGGGTCCGAGCGGCAGAAAGTCCGGTGAAGCCAGCACCGATGACAGCCACGTCGACCACTTCGGGCAGCGGGAATGTCCCGTCCGGCGTCGGCATCTCAATTGTCGTCAGCCAGTAGTTCTGTTCGAGCATGTTCTCCTTACGGTACCGCCGGACCGTAGCGCCGCCGTCCAGAGAGCGACAGGATGCCGGTACGAAACACCACGGATGCCCGTGCAACGGAACCCGGTCTCGACGCCGTGTGGACCGAGCATTCTAGCGCGCGCATGCTCCGTTAGTACATGCACCTTGGGTGACGCCGTCGCTGGCCCGAGGTCCACCTCGGTAATCTTGTCCGCGGTTACCGTCCCACCTAGTCTGACTATGCATGGCCCTTCGTTGTCTCTTGTTCTGTTCGCAGCTGGAAACTGCCGCCTCTATCTGCCCGGTGTTGGCCGATCTTGAGGTCGAGGCAGAGCACTGCGTCGAGGCCGCGGGCGCTGCGCAAAGAGTCTCAAGCCAGCCGTTTCGCATTGTCATCGTCGATTGGGACCAACAGCCGGACGCAGCAAATCTGCTGCACGTGGCGCGTGAGCGCAAGCCCAGCGAGCGGCCGCTTACCCTCGCCATTGTCAGCGATGACGTAAGCGTTCCCAAGGCTCTGCAGGCGGGAGCGAACTCGATTCTGCGCCGTCCCTTGCTCGCGAACCAAGTGAAGGACACTCTGACCACCGCTCGGGATCTGCTGCGCGCCCGGGAATCGGCGGCCTCTGCGCAAGCAGCCGCGGCGGGCGCGGCATCCTCGTCATCCCCGTCAGCCACGCCGGCCAGCGTGCCCGGTGAGGCGATCCTGCGCGCAGGTGAATTTCTGCAAACCACCGCGCCGGCTTCGACGACCCAGTTCGATACCGAATCTGAGATGCAGAGATCCATCGAACAGTCGGCAGCCAAGGAAGTGAATCAACTGAAGGACTTGGAGCCGATGGCTGCCGTGATCGAGGAAGCGCCGGTGCCACCGCCGCCTGCCCCCAACGAGCCCCGAGGGCTGCAATGGTATTTGAATCAACGTGCCGGGGCCTCAGCGCCTGCCCCAGCACAGACGCCACCTCCGGCGCCCCCTGGCCCTCCGCGGCCTGCCAAACCAGAATTGCTTGCTTTTGACCAGACTCCAGTGTTTTCGCAAACCGAGCCGGCAAAGGCCACCGATTCTCTGCGCCAACCGCCCCCACCTTCAGCGCCGCAAGCGGAACAGAAGGCGGAGGGGGAACTCTTCTCCTACATGGCTGGGGAGAAGGACGAACCGGAGAAGAATGACCGGCCGCGAGCCCGGCTTGGCAAGGGGCCGATCATGGCAGCGCTGGCTCTGGCCGTCTGTGCCATGGTGGCTGCTCCACAAGCGCCGTGGCATCCCAAGGTGCGGACGATGTGGGCCCAGGGGCAGCACGCGCTGCATGTCTGGTTGAACCCGCAACCCGTCACGCCGGTTCAAGCACCTGTGGCTCACGAAGACTTTGGCCGCGCCGGTGACGAGTACAAGCTGCCAGTGGCCGAGACCATTCCCGACGCGACCACCGATCCTTCTCAGATTCGCGTCGTGCCCATAGTCGATCCCACGGCAAAGAAACCAAACAACGGCGGGGCGAATCCAGATCCTAACTCTGTGCCAGCCGATGGGACCGTGGCGAATCCGGCAGACCCCACCGCAGGGCAAACGCCCGCGCAGGGCCAAAACAATCCGGGGCAGGGCGATCCTGTGCAGGTCAATCCGACTCCGGGCAATCCGCCGGCTCAGACTGCGCCCTCCACCGCACCGCCTGCTACCGGACCATCCCCCGCGCCACCTAATCCCTCGCCCTCCGCGACGACGGCCGTGGCCGCTCCCCCGCATTCCGATCCCTTTACGCTTCCTCCGCCCGTATTGGTTCCAACTCGGCCGGTGGCACCGAAGAGTGCGCCACTCCGGCCTGCGTCCGCGTCCTCGAGTCCCTCGATTCCTTCGAGCTTGAAATCGCAGATGGCCTCGATGGTCCCCGAAGCCGGCGGCAACAAGGCGCCGGAAACCGCGCTTCCATCCATCGAGCCTGTGAACGTCCCCGAGGCGACCGAACGCGCCCTGCTCACCGATCAGCCTGCAATGGCCTATCCCGCCAACGCAAAGGCACAGCATGGGACGGTAGTTCTGCAGGTCCTGATTGGCCGTGACGGCACCGTGCAGGACGCGAAGTTCCTGCAGGGATCCCTGGCGTTTGCGCGGACCGCGATCGACGGAGTAAAGCAGTGGAAGTTCAAGCCCTACACCATGAATGGGCGCCCGGTATCGGTTCAGACCTCGCTAACCATCAGCTTCAAACCGGGGCAATAACAGGAAACCGCTTTGTGTGTATGACTTGCGTGCCTACGCGCCCGTCCTGTCGAGCAAGCGCGGCAGCCGATCCGGAGCGTCCAACTCCATTACCGGCGGAACAAAATCAAGCACCTGGGGCATCGAAATCCGCATCTATCGAGATATAATGTCCAGAGTTTCTCCGGAAGTAACTCCTTCCAGAAGACGGCCAAAACTGATGTCCATGAAAACCAAAGCAGCGATCCTTGTCACCTCCTTTGCCGTACTCGTCTTTGTCGTCGTCGGTTCCATGGGAGGCGTACATGCCTCCTCCAACGACGGCGCCTACCGCCAACTTCAGGTCTACAGCGAAGTGCTCTCGCGTGTGCAGAGCGAGTACGTCGAAGAACCCAATATTCCGAAGGTGACCGACGGCGCGCTGCACGGCCTGCTGGAATCGCTCGACTCCAATTCCAGCTACATGACGGCGGAGGCCTACAAGGCCTACAAGACTCACAAGAGCGAAGCGAAGGGCGGCATAGGCGCGGTCGTGTCGAAGCGCTTTGGTTACGCCGCAGTGGTTTCGGTGTTGCCGGGATCGCCCGCCGAGAAGGCTGGCATCGAGCCGACCGACATTTTCGAATCGATTGAAGGCCGCAGCACGCGAGAAATGTCGCTGCCCGAGATTCACAGCCTGATGGCCGGTGCGCCTGGATCCACCTTGAACGTCGCCGTAGTGCGCGCCCGCAAGGCCGAACCGCAGAAGGTTGTCATCACGCGCGACGTGGTCAGCATTCCCTCGCCATCCGACAAAATGATGGAAGATGGCGTTGGCTATGTGAAAGCCGAGGCCCTGACCAAGGGTAAGTCGCAGGAGATCGGCTCGAAGATCAAAGCGCTCGAGAAATCAGGCGCCAAGAAGCTTGTGCTCGATCTGCGGAACTGCGCCGAGGGAGACGAGAGCGAGGGCGTTACGGTCGCGAACCTGTTCCTGAATCACGGAACGATCACGTATCTCCAGGGACAGAAGTTCCCGAAACAGGCATTCAATGCCGACCCTGCCAAAGCAGTCACGGCCCTACCGATCGCGGTGCTAGTGAACAAGGGAACCGCAGGCGCTGCTGAGATCGTGGCGGCAGCGATTCTGGAAAATGCCCGCGGCGACGTGGTGGGTGACAAGACCTTCGGCGACGGCTCGGTCCAGAAGACCATCGACCTGCCCGATGGTGGTGCATTGATTCTTTCCATAGCGAAGTACTATTCCCCCAGCGGAAAGGCGATTCAGGACACTGCCATCACGCCGAACGTACTTGTGGCCGATGTGGACGACGCCGTAGCCCCGGAAGATGAGGATTCCGCTCCCGCCGCGCCCGACCAAGAAGCGAAACCCAAGAACACCGTGGATGATCAGTTGAACAAGGCGGTCGAAGTGCTGAAGAAGCGGACGAGCTAAGGCCCCGTAGCGCCGGCGTCCCGCCCCCGCAAGCCCGATCAACCCGTAGGCATGTGTTTTGCAACGGGCCCTCCCTTGTGCTCTTAGTCTCACGCAGAGTCTGTGCACGCGGCGGGACAACACGTACGAAGTGCTATCCTGACCTTGCCGCTTCATGAAGTCCCTCTACGAAAATCTTCCTGAGGTCGAAATCGGCGGGCGCAAGCTGGTCGGGCGCGTGCTGTTCGGCCTGCTATTGCTCATCGCCGCGCTGGTGGGAGCAACGGCCGGCCTCCTGCTTGTCTACACCACCGACTTGCCGCAGGTGGAGGCGCTCGAAGCCTACCGTCCCAGTTCGGTCACCGAGATTTATGACGATCACGAGCGGGTGATCGGTTCCTTCGCTCTGCAACGCCGGGTAGTCGCCAGCTACGACGATTTTCCTCCCGTGTTGCGCGACGCGCTGGTCTCCATCGAAGACAAGGATTTCTACCGCCACTCCGGAATCAATTTCTGGCGCATCGTAGGCGCAGCCTATCGCGACGTCGAATCGGGCGGAAGAGTGCAGGGAGCGTCCACCCTGACCATGCAACTGGCGCGCAATCTGTTCCTGTCGCCGGACCGTTCGTTTCATCGCAAGGTGCAGGAGACGATGCTGGCCATTCAGATCGAACGTCACTTCACCAAGCCACAAATTTTCACGCTCTACGCCAACCAGATTTTCCTCGGACACGGTGTCTACGGCTTTGAGGCGGCATCGGAGTTTTACTTCAGCAAGCCGGCTAAGAAACTGACGCTTGAAGAAGCCGCGCTGCTCGCCGGTTTGCCGAAGGGGCCAACGATCTACTCGCCCATCAACCATCCCGATCGCGCGCAGAAGCGCCGCAATCTAGTGATCAATGCCATGCTGGAAGACGGCAAGATCACCGCGGCGCAGGCGGCGGATGCTCGCTCCGCTCCCGTTGTCCTCGGCCTAGCCCACGATCCCAACTCGCTCGCGCCATATTTTGTAGAAGAGATTCGCCGCTACCTCGAAAGCAAGTACGGAGCCGATCAGGTGCACGAGGGCGGCCTGAAGGTTTATACCTCGCTCGATGTCGACCTGCAGAAAGCGGCGAATCAGGCTGTCCTCGATGGACTGGCCGCGTACGAGCGGCGCCATGGTTGGAAGGGCCATCTCGAAAACGTCGTGGCCGAGGGAGCGGTCCTGGAGAAGTACTTCAATCCCGACTGGGACGACGAAGCCGAAGTTGGCGGCTATGTTCACGCGCTGGTCACCGCCTCGGGAACCGGAATCGCCACCTTGAAGTTTGGCCGCTACACCGCCGCCCTGGGCCAGGCGGATGCGGCCTGGACGCGGCAGAGGCTGCCCGACATCCTCAAGACCGGCGACGTCTGCTACGTAAAGATTCTTTCCCTTGGGGCCAACGGCGCGGCAAAGGTGAGCCTGGAGCAGGATTCTGGGGCGCAGGGCGCACTGCTGGCCCTGGACAACACCACTGGCGGCATCAAGGCCATGGTGGGCGGGCGCGACTTCAACGCCTCCAAATTCAACCGCGCCACGCAGGCGATGCGCCAGGTGGGATCGTCATTCAAACCCTATGTCTACACCACGGTCATCGACGGCGGCGCCAGTCCCGACGACACGATTCTGGATGAACCGGTGAGCTTCGAGACTCCGTCAGGGCCGTACTCGCCGCACAACTACGACGAAAAATTCGAAGGCATCATCACGCTGCGGCGCGCGCTGGCACAGTCGCGCAATATTCCCGCGCTGAAGCTGGCCAACAAAGTAGGCATCAAGAGCGTCATCGAATACGCCGGCCGTTTTGGCATAACTTCCAAGTTGCCGCCGTATTTGCCGGTGGCGCTGGGGTCGGCGGAGATTACGCTGATCGAGCAGACGTCGGCATATAGCGTCTTTCCGAACCAGGGCGTGCGCGTCACCCCGCGCTACATCACGCGAGTGACCGACTACGAAGGCCGCGTGCTGGAAGAAGATTTTCCTGAGGTAAAGGATGTGATCAGCGAGCGCACGGCAGGGATCATGACCTCGATGCTGCGCGAAGTAGTGTTGCACGGCACTGCGATCGCGGCCGCGAAGTTGCCGTTTGCAGCCGCAGGCAAAACCGGAACCACCAACGATTTTACCGACGCGTGGTTCGTAGGATTCTCTCCAACAGTGACCTGCGGCGTTTGGATTGGCTACGACGAGAAGAAATCGCTGGGCGCGAAAGAGACTGGAGCGCACGCCGCACTGCCGATCTGGATGAACTTCATGACGGCAGCCATGGCTGGCAAAGATGCAGGCGACTTCCAGCCGAGTCCAGTTGCCCCACACGCAGTAGCGCAAAAAGTCGACACCCCGGATACAGCACCAGCAGCAGAGGAAGCTCACTAGCCGTAGTAGAGACGTAGCCTGCTACGTCTCCTCGATCCACCAGTCGCGCCGCCCGCAGCGGCAAGATATTTCGCAGTAACCTCTACGAACGCGAGGGCCGTCATGACGAAAAGGCCAACTCTCCGCATCCTGATCGTGCTGCCACTGTTCGCGATTTCCTTAGCAGCGCAAGGGCCACACTCGGGGAGCGCGCCCAGCGATCCCAAAGCAGCGGTCGCAGAAGTCCTGCACATCCAGCAGGACGCCTGGAACCGTCACGACCTCGAAGCATTTATGGCAGGCTATTGGAATTCTCCTGACCTGACGTTCTTCTCGGGTGCGAAACAGACCTCCGGATGGCAAGCGACGCTCGATCGCTATCGCGCGACGTACGCCAGTCCCGGCCACGAGATGGGGAAGCTGGACTTCTCCGACCTGCGAATCGAGATTCTCGGTCCGGAGGCAGCCTTTGTCCGCGGCGCATGGCAGTTGACCTTGTCAGACGGAAAAACACCACACGGCCGCTTCACGCTGATCTTCCGCAAATTTCCCGATGGCTGGAAGATTATCCACGACCACACGTCGGCCGCCGAGTGAATCCCGAAGTAGATCGGCAGAACGTGACGTTACTCGTCCAAGAAGTGCTGCAATAGTATCCACTTCCGAAGTTCCGATGTCCCATGAAACAGGCGCTCGGTTCTCACCTCGCTGGCCTTGTCCCCAACCATGAAGATGAGCCAGCCCGTCATGCTGGGTCTGCCTCCCAACTCATCAGGCAGCGCTGGGTTGGGAGCATCCGAGTCTGGTCCGACAAAAAGCCAACCACTAGGCGTGACCCTTGCATGTTTTGACAGCCACTGTTCGGCGCAGATCACCTCGGCCCGCGTGGTTCCCACGCTGGGGTCGACGTCGGGCCACGTAAGTTTGCGCTCAATGACCATGGTCGACCAACCCTGTTGGCTGAGTTCAATGGCGAGCGGCATCATGTCCACTGACCCCTGAGGCTCCGGGCCCACTAATGTCGAAAACGAAAACACAGTTGCATGGCTCGGCTTGCTGGAGTCAGGTATGGCTGCCGTTGCCTTCACTAAGCCGTGAGCTGAGGGCAACGTGACAGCATGAATCGTGAACCCCAACTTGTGCTCGATAACTTGACTTGTCGCTTGCGAGCAAACGGATTGACCTAGGACAGAAGCTGAAAGGACAAATAAGACAATGGTCACCAGGGCCGTTTTCATAACCAGCCTCCTGATCGTTAGAAGTATCCCATTAGCCTGAGAACGCTGGCAAGAGTGAGTCCAGTTTGATGACATCCCTCTGCAAATGTCCCGGGCCGTCTTGATCTTCCATAAGACTTCCGCTATTCTCGGGCGATAGCCGTTATACCTGCGCCCTTCGTCCCGCGAGGGAACTCCCATGAAATGCAATAAGTCTTGCTTGCTGGTGCACCTCACTCTCGTCCTGATGACGCTTTGCTCTACGCTGGTTTTCGCTTCCGAGCGGGTCATCTTCGCTTTTCCGGCAGACGGCTCGCGTGGAAGTGTCCCGGCGGGAGGTTTGATTTCCGACGCTGCCGGGCATCTATATGGCACAACTGAGTCCGGTGGTGCATTCGGGTATGGCTCGGTGTTCAAGCTGTCGTTTGAAAACGGTACTTGGACAGACGATTTGCTATACAGCTTCAAAGGCGCGCCCGATGACGGCTCGGGTCCCGAATCGGCTTTGCTTCTCGACGCCGCGGGAAATCTGTACGGGACGACAGCAGGTGGAGGGCCCAGCAGCAACAGCGGCACGGTTTTCAAACTTGCCCCCAATGGCAGTGGAGGTTGGACGAAAACCTTACTGCACGCTTTCAACGGCAAGGATGGAAGCTTGCCGGTCCTGGCTCCGCTGGTTTCCGACGCGCGGGGCAACTTGTACGGGGTTACCCAGGGATACTGCTACCGCTCGTTTTGTGGCAACGGCACGGTCTTTGAGTTGAGCCCCCAACAGAACGGCAGTTGGAGTTTTAAGGTTCTCCATTCATTTGGATATACCGGCCAGCCAGACGCTGGCGTCATTTTCGACAAGGCCGGCAACCTCTACGGGACCACTACCTATGGCGGCCCGCTGATCTGCTTCGGTTCTGGATGCGGTACGGTCTTCAAATTAACGCACGTCGCGAATACGTGGAAGTTCGCCACGATCCATACGTTTAACTACAGCAACGGCGCTTACCCTCAGGGGAATCTGATCATGGATAGTGCCGGCAACCTCTACGGGACCACCCTGGGAGGCGACAACACTTATAACGGCGGTGTGGCCTTCAAGCTTTCTCCAACCAAGACAGGCTGGAGCGAAACTGTGTTGCACGCGTTTGGCGCGCCGGGCGACGGTTCGGAGCCGTCATCGCTGGTCTTCGGTGCTTCCGGGCACCTGTTTGGCACGGTTCCCATCAGTGCGAACGCGAACTACGCGGCTCAGAACGGCTACGTGTTTGAGTTGTCTCGCCAGGCCAACGGTACCTGGAGTGAGAGTGTCGTGTATGCTTTTCCGAACACAAACGTGGCTCCGGTTCCGAACTCAAATCTGATCTGGAACACCTCTCGTACGGCTCTGATAGGCACCTCTGGACCTTACAGCGATCCAGCGGGAGCTGTATATGAAGTGACGCCGTAGCCACAGCCCAATGTCGCTGGGGTAAGGTAACCCAGACATTCCCAGTCTGGGGTTTCTACGTTGGGGGCTCGAATCCCCGGCCGACCCTGAACACGTGGCCATCCGGATGACGAAGGTGCATCTCGCGGACGTTCCACGGCATATTGGTTGGCGGAAATGTGATCTCCAGTCCGGCTGCGACGCAATGCTTGTGCATCTCATCCACGTCATCCACCCAGACCGACATCCAGACCCCCTTGTCGCCCTCTTCGTCTCCGTCCTGCTGAAACGTGGTGGTGTTTGCGCCGCGACCGCGGCCTCCCTGCGCCCCCTGACAAAGGAAGATGCACGTTTCCTTACCCGATCCAACCGCGCCAAACGTCGGAGGCGTTCCCCAGTCCCACAATTTCTTCCATCCCCACTTCTCAAACCACGCGACCGTGCTGGCAATGTCGGACACGTTCAATATCGGAGTCAAACCTTTGGCTTCCATAACCGAAGCAGGATAACATCCGGCCGAGCCCCTGTAGATTCGGGTCTAACTCTCGCAAAATCCCCTCACCCATAGCTCCTGCCGGAGGGTATGAGTATGACGGCCTGCCAACGGACTTTTTCCGCAG
>CAVYHM010000030.1:0-85983 GCA_963768265.1 uncultured Acidobacteriaceae bacterium | reverse complement strand
TGAAAGAGTCTCCGTTCGTGATGACCCGTTTGGCGGAGGAAGAGGCATGAAACGGTTTGCGAAAGCCGCCCGTATCTTGCTCGCCGCACTACGCGAGATTTTCGACGAGTCCGCTTACGCCCGCTTCCTCAGCCGCACGCAGATGGGGTCGTCCCCCCAAGCCTACGCCGCGTTCCGCCTCGAGTTTGAAGAGGCGAAAGCCCGCCGACCAAAGTGCTGTTGATGTTGCCGCGCCCGGGGAGAGGCCTCGATTCTTCATCGTTTGTCGCAACACGATGTTTCGGTGATTGAAACGAGGTTGAGCTATGCCGCGAAGATCGCTGTTGGCTGCGCTGGTTATCCTTCTATTTTGTCTTCCTCAAGCACTGGCGCAAGGGCCCGACAACGAGGGCCAAACCATGCGCCCTGTCATTCGCGGCCGCCAAGCCGCTGTCGCCTCCATGAAGGCCGAGGCCACTGAAGCTGCCCGTCAGATACTCGCGAGGGGTGGCAACGCATTCGACGCTGCGGTAGGTGGTCAGGCGGCGCTGTCCGTGACCGACTTCGCCCTCAACGGCCTGGGCAGCGACGCGGTCGTGCTCGTCTACAGCGCCGGGGAGAAAAAAGTCTACTCCATCAACGCCGAGCCGCGCGCTCCCAAGCTCGCAACCATCGAGTGGTACGAAAAAAATAACGGCGACAAAATTCCCGAAAGCGATGGCTTGCTCGCAGGCGGCCTTCCCGGCGTCGTCGACGCGTGGTACACCCTGCTCGATCGCTGGGGCACGATGAGCTTCGAACAGGTTCTCCAGCCTGCGATCGAACTGGCCGAGAATGGTTTCGCGCTCAGCGAATACGGTGCGTCTTACATCGCAGCCTCGAAGAAAATTCTGAAATATCCTACTACTGTCAGGATCTACCTTCCGAATGGCCAGCCGCCTAAGCCCGGCGAGATTCTCAGAAATCCCAACCTGGCGCGCACGCTCAAAAAGCTGGTGGAAGCCGAAAAGGCGAACCAGGCCAAGGGCCGCCACGAAGCGCTCAAGGCCGCCCGCGACCGCTTCTATAAGGGCGACATTGCCCGCGACCTCGCTGCCTTTTCCGAGGCCAACGGCGGCCTGTTCCGCTACGAGGACCTCGCCGAATACACCGCCGAAGTCGAAACGCCCGTATCAATCAACTACCGCGGCTACCAGATTTACAAGAATCCATCGGCCAGCCAGGGCCCAACCGAACTGATCGCGCTCAATCTGCTAGAAGGCTATGACCTGAAAGCGCTCGGCCACAACACCACGGACTTCCTTCACACCAGCGTAGAAGCCGTCAAACTGGCA
Organism: uncultured Acidobacteriaceae bacterium; assembly: GCA_963768265.1. Classification (GTDB taxonomy): domain Bacteria; phylum Acidobacteriota; class Terriglobia; order Terriglobales; family Acidobacteriaceae; genus Sulfotelmatobacter. The sequence continues at coordinate 84,670 of CAVYHM010000030.1, read as the reverse complement.
ATGGCTGACCGCGAAAAGTATCTCGGCGACAAAGACTTCATCAAGATTCCCTACGATGGCTTGCTCTCCAAGGATTACGCGCGCGAGCGCAGAAAGATGATCGATCCCGCGAAAGGGTCGCTGGAGTTGCGCCCAGGCACGCCCGAGAAGTTCGCAGCCGCCTCGCCTCTGGACCGTCCAGTCCACGAAGTCCTCTACGGCGACGCCATTCACGACGGTGACACCAGCTACATCGCGGTTGTCGACAAAGACCGCAACATGGTGAGTTTCGAACCCAGTCTGCACAGCCTTTTCGGCACTGGTGTCGTCATGGGTGACACTGGCCTCATTTTCAATTGCCGCGGTGACTACTACTCGTTAGTCCGCGGCGAAGCCAATGCCCTCGAACCCGGCAAACGCCCGCGCAGCACGCTGCAGAGCACTCTCGTTATGAAAGACGGGCAGCCCTACGGGATCCTCGGCAGCCCCGGCGGTGACGATCAGGTGATGCGAACCATGCAAACCCTAATCAACATGATCGACTTCGGCATGAACATTCAGCAGGCCATCGAGGCGCCCCGCTGGTCGTCGCGCGCCTTTCCCGCCTCACCCTTTCCGCACACGATGTATCCGGGTGACTTGTCGGTCGAGGCGCGTATCCCTGAGACCACGCGGCAAGCCCTGACCGCTCGCGGTCATAAGTTGCGCGTGGCGCCTCCTTGGTCGCTCGGCTCAAATGCTGGAATCATTGTCGATCCGATCACGGGCGTTCTAAGCGCGGGAGCCGATCCCCGGGTGGATGCATACGCTTGGTCCTGGTGAGCAGCGTCGCCTCCCGCTCGCTGCGCAACGAATAGGCCAACCCACTAGGACTAACACCGGTTCCACGATACACTGCACTTACATGCGAGTCCTGGGCATCGACTGTGGCGGCGAATACACCGGCTATGGCGTAGTCGAACTGAACTCCACCGGAAAGCTGCACTGCCTGACCTGCGGCGCTATCAAACTTTCTCCGCGCCAGGCGCTGCCTCGCAGGCTTTCCCGAATCTATACCCAACTCGGGGCTATCATCTTCGAGCACCAGCCCGATGAAGTTGCGATTGAAGATGTCTTCTACGCGCTAAACGTGAAGTCCGCCCTCAAACTCGGACAGGTTCGCGGCGTCGCCATGCTGGCTGCCTCCGTCGCCGGTCTCGAGGTCGCCGAATACTCTCCGCTTACCATTAAATCGTCGGTGGTGGGCTACGGCCGCGCCGAGAAGCAGCAGGTCCAACACATGGTCACTCGCCTTCTGGAACTTCCGGCGCCTCCCGAACCGATGGACGCTTCCGACGCGTTGGCGATCGCTATTTGCCATTTGCACACGATGGGAACCCTCCTCCGGCAGCGGGTCGCGGCCCGGTAATCGCCCGGTAATCAGTGTCCGCGAAACCGGCTTTTCGATTTTTTGGCATAATCTCTGCAACGGTTTATGACGGTCATAAACAGTATGAGGAAGCACGGCGGCTCTGCCCACACTGGACCGCAGGTTGCTTGGCGGGTTCGAAGCGCCTTCCTGAAGTCCTGCGCCACGCTCCTGATTTTGTTGTACAGCCTGCCGTCCCGCGCTGCCGACCCCGTCACGGTCAAGTTCTCCCTCGACTTTGCCGGCTCCGACCCGGAGCACTATTCCATTTCCGTCGCGGCCGACGGACACGCGACCTACGAGTGCTCCGCAAAGATCTCTCCCGACTCCGACGAACGCGAGACCTATCAGTCCGAATTCACCTTCTCCGACGCCACCAGAGCCCGTATCTTCGGCCTCGCGGCCCAGGCCCACTTTTTTTCCGGCAAGATCGACTCCGGCAATCGGAAGCTGGCCTTTACCGGCTCCAAGAAGCTGGTTTACACCGACGGCAAACGCAACAACACCGCAGAGTTCAACTTTTCGCCTTCGCCACCCGTCCAACAGTTGACCGCCATTTTCCAAGGCGCGTCTGCCACTCTGGAATACGGCCGGCGCCTGGTTCACCTCCATCGTTACCAGAAACTCGCGCTCGACGAGGAGTTGAAGTCGATGGAGGATCAGGCCCGGAGGGGAGAAATCGCAGAACTGCAGGCCGTAAAGCCCATATTGCAGCAGATTTATGACGATTCCTCCGTGATGAACGTCGTCCGCGCCCGCGCCCTGCGTATCATGGAAATGGGTGACGCCACCAAAGCGGGGTCCTAGCCGTCTCCCATTCCCGATGCCAGTCGGCGGTTCCCCCTTGACCGCAATAGACTTAACTTTTACAACTTCTTTCCGCCAACCGTGTTCTAATAATCAAGGAAGACGATTGGGGGCTGCCATGTTCACGCGTTCTTTGTCCAGCTCTTTCCTCACAGCTTTAGCCTGCGTGCTCCTGGCGCTGCCAGCTATGGCCGATTCTAAGGCTCGTATCGTTCGCCTCAGCGACGTACAAGGCACGGTTCAGATCGATAAGAACACCGGTCTTGGATTTGAGAACGCGTTCCTCAATCTTCCCGTCACTGAGGGAACGCAGCTGAAGACGGCCGCCAATGGCCGCGCCGAAGTCGAATTCGAGGACGGCAGTACCTTACGCCTGACCCCTAATTCAACCATGGAGTTCAGTACTCTCGGCCTCAGCGACTCCGGCAAACGCATCTCCGTGATTAACTTGGTCGCGGGCATGGCCTACGTCAACTGGCTGGGCAAAGATGATTTCAACCTGAATTTTTCCAACGAGAAAATTACGCTCGATCACACCGCCCACTTCCGTGTTGATTCGTCGGCCCAGGCTGCCGATTTGTCGGTCTTTAAGGGCGATGTCGAAGTCGAGGGTCCAGCCGGCAAGGTCATGGTATCGAAGAAGAAAACCGCAACCTTCAACCCGGCTGACAACGACAAGTACACGCTGGCCAACAACATTCCCGACGCTGCCCTGGACGGCTGGGATAAAGAGGCCATCTCCTACCACGACCAGTACGCGCGGAATAACAGCAGCTCTTCGCCCTATGGATACGGTCTGAGCGACTTGAATTACTACGGCGCCTACAACAACGTCCCCGGCTACGGCATGATGTGGCAGCCCTACTTCACTGGCGTCGGCTGGGATCCCTTCATGGACGGCGCGTGGGGATTCTATCCTGGCTTCGGGTACATGTACGCGTCGGCTTATCCGTGGGGATGGCTGCCTTACCGTTACGGCAACTGGATGTTTGTCCCCGGATTCGGATGGATGTGGCAGCCCGGCGGGTGGAACAACCTGCTCATGGTGCCGCGCTATACGGCCACGAACCTGGTCACCGTTCATCCTCTGGTTCCGCCGACGGGTACCGTGAAAACGGTTGTCGTCGGAAAGGGAATTCCAGTCTCGCCTTTGGGTCCGTCGCGCCTGCTCGTGCGCTCGGGATCAGCGGGTATGGGAATTCCGCGTGGTTCACTTGGAAGCCTAAGTCACTTGAACCACCAGGTTGCAAAGTCTGGATTCGCCGAAGTGCATTCGGCGCCGCAGTTCGGCAGCAGTTCGGGCAGAACCTCCGGTTACAGCGGCTCGCAGCCCAGCTCCATGTCAGCTCCGTCGGCCGGACATAGCGCTAGCGCTTCGGCAGGGCACGCTTCCGGTGGTGGTGGCACCCACAAGTAGGCAACTCGATTGGTAGGGAAAGCGAGGGCGGCCGGTCAGGCCGCCCTTTTGTTTTAATAACGCCGCCCGGGTGCCCCATTTCTCGCGTCTTTTGCGAGAAGTGGGACACTGGGGGTGTACTCCACGGAAAGTACCCCATTCTTGTAAGAAGTGGGGCCGCTAGTTTTCTACCGCCGCAAGCTCACCGACGTGATTACCTTCTCGCACAGAGCCTGCAACTCCGCCGATGTGGCGTGGTCTGAGCTGCAGCTCACCGGCACGGTCTTGCCCCATGGCGTGAGCAGCAGGACAAGCACTCCATGAATGTTTGCCAAGTCCCGCTGCGTGGCGCTGAAATCGGTAATCAGCCCGGGATATCCATCGAGGGTCGCGTTGCTGAAACTGCTTCCAATCCCCGTTTTCTCCGCCATCCAGACATAGTTGGCCAGGTAATATTCGGCTTGCTTTCTGAGTTCCTCGTCGTCGGTGAGACCCGCATGACGGCGGTCGAGCGCCGGACCAACCGACACACTCACCAGAAGATCGCCATGCCGCGCCATGTACACCGTGCGCAGCGGCGTGTCTTCGGAAATCTGCACGTCACCCGGCACCGCCACCGATGCGGTGGCGCAAAACCACGAATCGCGGCAAAGACACTTCTCGTAACGCGTAAATCCCGCAGGCGTAGGGACGAGCGAGTCCGAGTCGATCACCACCCGCGTTGCCCGCTTCACCACCTCGGGCTTGGCGGCCTGAACGATCGGATTCTGCAAAAGTGTCTTCGTCGCCGGAACAGGAGTTCTTCCCCTCTCTGGTTCCGGATTCGCCTCGAAGCTCTTCAGTGCAGCCAGCCACTCGGCCGACCGCTCCTCCGGCAACAGCCGGGCCCGCGCCTCTTCCTGGAAATGAAACGTCATGAACGGATAGCGTCCCGGATTGTCCGACCTCATGCTGGAGAGATCAGGCATGGGATTCTCCCAGTCCGGATCATTCGCTTGGGGCGGTTCATCCACCGGATCGCTGTCATCAAAGGGCGACGCCAGGGTCAGCTTGTTGTCAATGGTCTGCGAGCGGTGCAGCCACGCCACGTGATGACTTACCGGATCGAGCAACAGCGAGATGTGCAAAACCGCCGCCACCGCATTATTGCCCGCTGCAGGGACGACGCGTCCACCGCTCGCCGTGCCTGCCGCGGGCAGGTCGACTGGCGAGAACACGTACTGCGATGTCACCCAGGCACAAGTCTTGCCGTCCACGGGAACCAAATTCCGGAAGCGCAAGTCCGCGCCGCTCAGTTCGAGGTCCTTCAATGCCCGGTCGTGGGAATATGCGAACTGCCCGTGCGGCTTCCACGATGCCCCTGCCGCCACAGGCTGTGGCGAGAACTCAGTCTGAAGCAGGTCCTGCGTCACCTTCCGCAGTAGATCACCGCCATCCCAATACTTGAAATAGCCGTCCTGGCTGTGGCCCAAGGCCGTCTCGCCGTGCGGCCCCACGCGGAACATCACCCGGGACGCCTGCAGCGCCGCCAGACGCTTCTGGAAATCCGCCGGAGAAAACAGAGCGCAACGCACGCTGGTCACGCGTGTCTCGCTGTAGCGCGCCTCCACCGGAGTGTTCCCGTCTTTGTCGGCCGCCTGCGGGCGCAGGGTTACGATCGCCGACATTGCGTAATCGCACGGCCCGCGCGCCGGAGTCAGAATGGCTCCGCTGGCGTCAGCGATCGGCAGGAACGACGCTCCGGCTTCCAGTTCATAGCGCAGAACCTCGCCCGGTTTCACCTCGGCCTGCAGCAAGATCCTGTGCGGAGCCGATACCGGCCGCGACTGCGCCTCGAGGAGGAGCGAGCCTCGGACGAAAAGCAATACGACGAGGCCGTTCACGATGTTAAGAACCCTTCGATTCATGCGCGGTCTTCTTTGCTTACTCCGGATCATCGGGGGGATCGTCCGGACCGTAGCGCTGCGGATAGTATTCGGGCGGATCCGGCGGCTCATAGTTCGGGTACACTGGCCGCTTCCCGGGCTCCAACGCCTGGCTTCTGGCAGATTTAACGATTGCGTCGCAGATACTGCCGGCAACGCTGGCATCTTCGTCGCGAAACGCGCAGGCGAAACCGTAGCTGCCATTCGGCGTACCGGCCACGATACTGAGCCCCCGATACCTGCCCGCGTCCCCCGTGACCGTGAAGTGACTAATCGTCGCGTTAGCCCCTTCAATCGGGACGTGTTCGTCTAGCACGATCCGCGCCGACTGACCGAAATATTCCGGGCGGGCGAACCACTCCTGCAGAAATACACGCTTAGCCCCATCGACCGGAGAGTACCGCGCTCCCAGCGATTCGGCGGCGTAGATGCGGATCACGCGATTTGCGTCTGCTTCAGCCCCCGGCAGCGGAATCAGGACCGGCCGCGGCTCAACCTTGGCTCGCGTCCACTTGGGGCTCTTGGGCAGGGCAATCGACAGCTCGTAGCACGGCGTAAACGAACACAGCCGCACGCGCCATATGCCGGTTGTGTCGGGTCCGTCCTCTTCTTCGTTGACCAGTTGCTTTCCAGCTACGTGGTCCGGCGCGGCGTGTTCCTTGCGGGTTTTTCGTGCCACATCCCCTAATGACTGGCCTGTGGAATCCTGTGCCCACGCGCATGAACTCACTTCGAAAGCCAGCGCCGCGAAAACCATCCATCGACGAATTGTGCTCGGCAAAATTCTCATGGCAGTCGCAATGAATTCACCAAAGTTGTGCATAGGGCCTCGGCCTCGGCGAAGCGCTCCTCGGCTGCGGTGCACCCAACCAGGAACTGCGCGCCCGGCATTTCAATCAACGCTCGCTCGCCGACCCACCAGGTCTTCTGATCGCGCTGGTAGCGAAAACGCGTCATCAGCGCCTGCCGACCCGCGATCGTCAGTTCCTGCGTGCTCACCCCATCGGTTTTTTCCCGCGTCCAACCGTTGGAATTGGCCAAATCCCGCATGCGAATATAGTCCGGATCGGTCATGCTGCGGTAGGGCGAGTTCACGTCCGCAGGACCCACATAAAGCATCACCGCGCCGCCGTTGAGCATGGATTTCAAAATGTACTGCCCATTAACGCGCGACACGACCTCAGCCTTCTCGGGAATGACCACCTTGGCCTCTGAGCACTGCTGCGGATTCAGACAATATTGGAGTGTGAAGGACTGGAATCCCACAGGAGCCAGGCTCTCCCCTTCGGCGTTGTCGAGCTTAGTCTGAGCTTGGCGGCGCGGCGCCTGCCGCGTTTGCCGCGCCAGTTCGGCCAGGGACTCAGACTGCGTCCCAGCGACGACCGAAGTATCTTGCGGCACGGTGCCGCTAAGCGTTTTCGATAGCTTTCCTTCCGCGATCATGACCGGATGCACAACGACGTCTTCTTTTAATCGGATTGACGGATAGATGATCTGATCGCACGCCTGCACCGTGGTCGTCTCCTCCCGATACAGCGCGTCGATCCTCCTTTGGACATCTGGCCACACTTGGTATCGGTCACTGCAGGTGTTGTGGCCCCATGTATCGTAGACCACGCACTGCTGGTGCAGAACGTCATCCGGACTTACACACATCACCGGAATCACGCTGTTCGAGGCCACCACGAACACCATCGTGCCCCAGACCTCGCGGCCCAGAAGGCGAGGAGAAGTGCTCCACGCGCAGCGAAACGCCTTACGCTCGCCGAGCTTGATCGCGGAGCAGTACGGTGACTGCCCATGCAAAGCCGCGAGTTGGCGCACCAGGTTCAGAATGTCGACATCGCTCAACATGCCGGGCGTAATCCCGGCGGGGAAAGGGATCGGCGCTCCCGCCATCACTTCCGTATTCGTTACTCCCAAACGCGAACCGAGCAGCACGGCTCCCCCGTTTTCGCGCCCTTCCAGACTGTAAGGAAATGGTACGAACAGACGATAGTCGCCGGCGTCGTAACTCTTGAATCCCGTCGGCGCATTCGCAGCCTCTTCCTGCTCCCGCTGCATCTCGTCGACCAGTTGCTGAGCCTTGCTCGGTTGGCCATTGGCGTCGGCCTGGGCGCGGGTCTGACGGGCCACATCTCCAAGGGAACGATTCTGTGAATCGGAGTCTTGCCCCCACCCCAGAACACTCACGACGCCCACCCAGAGCGCCGCTGTCAAGACCCGACGTGCTGAAGGCCAGCGGCTCATGGCAATTGCAAGGATTCGATCAAGCTCGAGCAGATCGTTTCGCCGTCGCCGAAATGCTCTCTCGGCGCCATGCAACCTACCACCAGGGGCACTCCATTGCTCTCGATCTCGGCGCGCTTGCCCATCCATTCCGTCAGGCCTTTCCGGAACCCGATCCGAGTGATGAAGCCAGGTTTACCGTCCAGTGTTGTTTGCTGGCTGCTGATCGTGGAGGAGGTGCCGGGCGCTCGGCGGTTTTCCGGTGCCGCAAGCTCGTTCCAGCGGACCTGGCTCGGATCGCTACTGCTCCGATTCCCGCAGCCCTCTCCCCCGGCCGGACCCGCCAGCAGAAGGAAGGGCGATCCCTGCACTTTCACCTCAAACACATACTGCTTGCAATCGGAGCTGACGAGTTGCGCAGCGGCTGGCACGATCACAGACGCATTCCAGCACTCGCGCTGGCTCCTGCAATAGGTAAAGGGGTGTGCTTTGAAGCCCGCCGGCAGAGAGCTTTCAGCTGCGGCCGCAGCGATGGAGTTCCCTCCCGTGGCCCCAGCGCCGGAAGCTGCCATGGCTGGCGGCGCCGCGGCCTTCAGGCTGCTCGCAGATTTCGGAACCTCCGCGCCGTTTTGCGTGATCTCTGAGGACCCCGGCTGCGCGCCGCTTTCCGTGAAGTGAATCGATTGAAACACCGAGTTGCATTTCTGCCATACCTCGCGCACGTACTCGTCTTCTTGCGCCAACGTTCGCCTCGCCCACATCTTCTGCGAGTTACTGGAGGCTGGGTCGTTGAGCGTATCGCGGGCCTGGCTGTCGCTGTTAGCTACACAAAATACGGGAAAAATTTGGCCTGTCCCCCGGATGAACATCGCCGTGCCGCTGATCGAGTGTCCGCCCAGCTTTGCCCCCGCAAGGTTGCATTCATACGCACCATGGCTTGCCAGCGTGGTCTTGCTGCATTTCGCAGACCCGGCATAGACGCTAGCGAACTGCGTCGCAGCGTCCCGAAACGCGTCGTCGCTGGTTGACTGAAGGACGAGGGTATTGCCCACCAGCACCAGAGGCATCGTGCTTCCCACGCGAGGACCCGACAGCACCGTCCCGCCGTTATCGGAATTCATTGTGAAAGGAGCCGGTACCCACAGCTTGTACGCGCTCGCGTTGTATGTCTTGAAGCCGCCGGGCGCACTGTCATTCTGGGTTTCCGACAATTCATCGGCGACTTGTTGTGCGCGGACGACTTCGGTCCCGGGCTGGTTGCCCTTCTGGGCGCGCACCTGGCGGGCCGCATCGGCCAGTGAGCCCTGCTGCTGCGCCTGCGCCGAAGAATTTGCTGTCAGCAACAGGACGAACCCTGCCATCCAGCTGAACCGCGCAATCCTCGATCCTATGAGTGCAATACGTGATGCCATGTACATATGATTCTTCTCCGGAGTGGACTTAGTTCGATCCGCTATCGCTGCTTGCCGGTTGCACCGTGGCCTCCGGCACATCGAGATGAATAGGCGCGTTGTAATCGGAGAAAATAGAACGTGAGTGCGCCCAATCCACTGTCATTTCGTAGGGAAGACGATCCTTCACGCCCAGGCATACGGTGTCATGCTCCAGACCGCTCGTCCCGCCCTTCAGCGTAACCAACCACTCGCGACAGGGAACGCCGTTGACCGTCTTCTTGTCGCCCTTCTGGATGATGCCCCGCTTGATCATGGTGGCAATCTCCGGCAACAGATTGCTGTCGGTCCCCTGCGCAAGGTTTCTGCAATACCACTCCGCGGAATAGCTGGTGCCCCCGTAATGCGATCCTCCCCAGGAGCCGTCGCTCTGCCGGTCGTATTCGCGACCCTTCACGTACAGTTCGTCGCGGTTGAACTCGCCCGCATTCGAGCCGGTCAACACCATGTGGGTTTGGTGATGCAGGACGTCCCGGTTGCAGTCGACTTCCCAGAGCATGTCGTTTTGTTGAACGCCAATCTGATTGGTGTTGGAGGCCACGCGGAAGCTGTGTACGTGCTTCATTGCGTCGAGCGAGTTCTGAAACTCCTTTTCCCCGCTGCCCGTGCCCAGATAGCTCGCCGCCCATGCCACGATGGCAACGCCCACGAGCAGACGCGCCCCTACCCAGAGCCAGTAACGATCACCCATTCCACACCCCTCCCCAAGCAACTTCTCCCGCTTAGGTTAGCTGCCTGTGGAGGCCCCAGAAAGTTACTGATGTACTTGATCGACTGCCCGAAAACGCCGATGATTGCTGGTTTTTTGCAGGGTTTTCTGGAATTGTGCCGATGACAAACCAGTTGTCATCCTGAGCGGCGTCTTTTGCCGCGAAGGACCTCTGCAACCTGCTGCAGCCAGCAAAGTGGAATAGATCCTTCGTTTCGCTCCGGATGACAAACGGTTGGGCTGTGTCGTCACCACGCTCGGCTCACAACACCGCGACTCCCGCATACCCCACGACCATATCCCGGTCGCCCGACACATCCCCAGAGGTCGCGTACTTCACCAGTTCCGCCGACTTCGCCCCCAACTGCCGCGCCGCCGTGAGCATGGCCACCGCCGGCCCAAAGCCGCACATACTGATGTCCTGCTGTGTGACCACATCGAAGAGGCCACGCGGATCCAGCGTGAGAATGCGCTCGATTGCCCGATGGTCCTTCACTCGCGTCGCGGTATCCGACTCGTAATGATTCATATCGCTGGAAGCGACGATCAAGACGGGATCGTCTAGCTTCGAGATAACGTCAGCGATCGCAACGCCCAGCAGTTCCAAGGGTTCGAAGTGCCCAGTTCCCAACGCGATCGGAACAAACGTCAGCTCCGGTTGGCGCAACTGCAGAAATGGAAGTTCCACTTCAGCGGCATGTTCAGCCCGGTGCGCAGCCAAGTCTTCCTGCAGGGCAGGGAAATAGCGTTTCAGAGCCACAGCCAGCTCCGCGTCGATGGGCACCTCGCCTAACGGGGTCTCCCATGCGCCTTCGCTTACGATGGCCAGAGCTCGGCCCATCCCGGTGTGGTTGGGGCAAATCACAATGCAGCGCCGCGGAATCTCCACCCGAGCAAACACAGCTCCGGCAACGTGGCCAGAGTACATGTAGCCCGCATGCGGAGCGATGCACCCGACCGCCCGAACCGGCGCTTGATTCACGGAACTCGATTGTGAGAGGTAGCCCTGCGCTTCAGTTCGCAGGTCGTCAGGATCACGCGGATAAAACCGTCCTGCGACTGCAGGGTGACGAACAGTAGTGGCCGCCATAGGCCCTTCTTTCAGTAAGCCGGACCCAACCGCCAAAATCATGCTACGAGCGACTGTGCTGGTCGCGCAAGGCGCGATAGACAGCGGCGCTTTCTTCCAGACTCAATGTCTCCGCCCGGGCCGTAGGTTTCACTTCGGCCACCGCCAGGGCGCGCTTCAAATCCGGTCCTGCGTAGTTCGTCTTCAGATTGTTCCACAATGTTTTTCGCTTCTGTCCGAACGAAAGCCTCAAAAAATCGATAAACCCGTCGCCGGCTACACCTAACTTTTCCTGCTGTGGCTCTATAGTAAGCCGCAGCACTGTGGAATGCACCTTGGGCGGAGGCACAAACGAACCCGGCGGCAGCGTAAACAGATTTTCCACCTGGGCAAATAGCTGCACCGTCGCTGAAAGCATCCCGTAATCGCGGCTGCCCGGTTCGGCGGCGATCCGGTCCGCAACTTCGCGCTGCACCATGATCACCAGGCTCTCGAAATACTTCGAAAATTCAAACAGGCGCAGCAGAATGTCCGACGTAATGTAATAAGGAAGATTTCCCACGACCTTCACCGGTTGCGGCTTGAGGTCGATCCCCGGTCGGCCGAGCCCGGGTTTTGGTCCGAAGAGCGAATCAAAATCGATGGCGAGCACGTCGGCCTCAATAATCTCGACATTCCGCGCCATGCCAAACTTCAGCCGAAGTTGTGCCGCTAGAACCCGGTCCAGTTCGACGGCGATCAGGCGCCGTGTGCGTTTCGCCAGCAGCGAGGTCAGAATGCCGCGTCCCGGGCCGATTTCTAGCACTGTACTCTGCGACACATCTCCCAGAGCGTCGACGATGCGAACCGCCGAGTCCTCGCTGTCGAGAAAGTGCTGTCCCAATTTGGGCTTACTTTGCGGACGGCGCGCTGAAACGACCTTTGGCACGTTGACCCTCTATAGCTCGGGAAGTAGACTTGCAAGTTGGTCCTCGCATCATATTTATCGGACCTCGGGTCCCGAGGTGTTCATATTCAATCATAGCGTGCGCCGACAAAAAGTGCGCGCTCTCTGGGAGGTTCTGCACTCATGCACATCGCATTCGTTGCTTCGGAAGGTGTTCCATTCTCCAAGACCGGCGGCCTGGCAGATGTCGTGGGGGCCCTACCGCGTGCCCTGGCCGCGCTCGGGCATCAAGTCAGCATCTACCTGCCCCGCTACCGCCAGACCAAGCTCTCCGATCCCACGACGGTGGTTCGCAGCGTCACGGTTCCTTTCGACGACAAACATCGATTCCCCTCGGTTGTGGCCACCGCCCCCCAGAGCGGAGTTCGATTCTACTTCGTGGAGTATCCGCCCTACTTCGACCGCGACGCGCTCTACGGCACGCCTGCCGGCGACTACCCCGATAACGCCGAGCGCTTCGCATTGTTTTCCCGCGCCGTCCTCGAGGCTTCCAAAATCCTGGGCGCGCCTCAAATATTCCACTGCCACGACTGGCAATCGGCGCTTGTGCCTGTCCTGCTGCGTACGGTCTATGCGGAGGATCCCGCTTTTCGCGACGTCGGTGCGGTTTTTACCATTCACAACATGGGCTACCAGGGATTATTCCCTCCCGAAACTCTGCCCTTGCTGATGCTGCCCTGGGATCTGTTCACGATCTCGAAGATGGAATTTTTCGGCCAGGTGAACTTTCTTAAAGGGGCCCTGGCGTACGCCGACTTCATTACCACCGTGAGCCGCAAATATAGCCAGGAGATTCAGACGGCCGAATATGGATTTGGTCTGGAAGGCGTTCTCCGCGACCGGGCCGCGACGGTCACCGGAATCCTCAACGGCGTCGACTACGACGAATGGAGCCCGCAGGCCGACAGATTTGCCGCAGCCAAATTCTCGCCCCAGGACCTTTCGGGCAAGGCGAAATGCAAGCAGGATCTGCTGGCCGCTTTCGGGGTTACGAACGCCGACCCCAAACTGCCGGTGATCGGAATCGTCTCGCGCTTCGCCGCGCAAAAAGGTTTTGACCTGATCTCGCAAGTCATGGACCGCTTGGCTCGGGAGGAGATGATCGTGGTCGCTCTGGGCGCTGGCGACAAGCCCTATGAAGAGATGTTCCTTCGGCTCAACAAAAAGTTTCCCAATAAGATTGCCGTCAAAGTAGCCTACGACAACGCGATTGCCCATAAAATCGAGGCCGGTGCCGACATGTTCCTCATGCCTTCGCGCTACGAACCTTGCGGCTTGAACCAGATCTACAGCCTGAAATACGGTACCGTGCCCATCGTGCGTGCCACCGGCGGTCTCGACGACACCATCGAACCCTGGGACGCCCGCACCGGCAAAGGCACAGGCTTCAAGTTCACCGAGTACACCGGCGAAGCCCTCTTGCTTACCATCAAGCAGGCCCTCGAAGCCTTTCGTGACCAGACTTCGTGGCAGGTACTCATGCGCAACGGCATGAACAAAGATTTCTCCTGGAACGCCTCGGCGCGCGAATACGGGAAGGTCTACGACAAGGTCCGCCAGTTGCGTGGCGCGGCCTCGCTCCCCGAAAAAGTGCTGGCCTAGGGAGCCCAAAAAATGCCCTTTCAGTCCGCGCTCGCCTAGTGTGAAAAGATTTGTCACCGGAAGATGTCTCGAGCGCCGGCAACACCGGCCAATGTCGCGAGTAGTAGCCTCATAATAAGTTAGGTTTTCAGATGAGCGACGACATGACCGCGAACGGGATCCTCCTTCACTACATCGAGACCGACGAAGCCTCCCGGCTGCGCCAAGGATGGTTTCAACTCGAACAGGCACGTACCCGGGAACTGATTCTGCGCCATCTGCCGCCCGCTCCCGCCACCATCATTGACGCCGGCGGGGGCGCCGGAGCGTACGCCTGTTGGCTGGCGTCCTACGGATATGAAGTGCACTTGATCGATCCGGTGCCCAAGCACGTGGACCAGGCGCTTGCCGCGTCGAAGCAACAACCCGCGCATCCCCTCGCTTCTGCCGAAGTCGGCGACGCGCGTCATCTTCCGCAGGGAGAGGCTACGGCCCATGCGGTCCTCCTTCTCGGCCCGCTCTATCATCTCGTGGAACGGTCAGACCGTATTGCCTGCCTGCGCGAGGCGCACCGGGTGCTGCGTCCAGGAGGGCTCGTTTGGGGTGCTGCTATTAGCCGCTTCGCATCGCTATTCGACTCGCTATCGAGTGGATTCTTTGATGATCCGGAGTTTGCGCCGATTCTGGCCCGCGATTTGGAGGACGGCCAGCACCGCAACCCCACCAGAAATCTCATCTATTTCACGGACGCGTTTTTCCATCGCCCGGGCGAGTTGTCGCGCGATTTTCTGGCCGCCGGATTTAAGGTTGTAGAGTTGGTGGCGATCGAAGGACCCGGCTGGCTGGCCCGCGATTTCGACCGCTTATGGAACGATCCCGCCCAGCGCGAACGCCTGCTCGCCGCCGTACGCAAAGTTGAGCGCGAGCCCTCTGTCTTGGGCGCAACCTCGCACATCATGGCCATCGGACGAAAGTAGGCACAGCTATCCCCACGACATTCATTCGCCGATCCACGAAGGCAGCTACGCCGCAACGGCGGGCCGGTGGGTCAGGTTGACGATTTGAGCATCCACCAACCGCGTCAGGTCGCGCCAGCCCATTCTCATCAGTTCGCGATGGGTGCCAGCGTTGAAAGTAATCTCCTCGTTTTCGGCGAGACTTGCATCTGCGTAAACCGCCATGTCGTAGAGATTGCCGAACGGCGGCATGGCGCCAGTCTCGCAGTCGGGGAAGGCGTCCTTGAACTCCTGTTCAGTTGCAACCTCGACCGCACCGACGCCGGCAGCGGTCCGCAGCAGATCCAGGTCGACGTGCAACGATGCCGGAACCACTGCCATGGCCAGCACGCCGTCAATTTTGACAATCACGGTTTTCGCCAGTTTCTTGCCCGACAGGTGCACCAGGGCGGCGATTCCCTGAGCTGTGTAGGCGACAGAGTGAGAGATCACCAGGTACTTGATTTGGCGGGAGTCGAGAAATTCACGAAGCTTGGTCAGCGGCATAAGACCTCCTCGCGGGTCGGAACTACAGGTTGAGGTGGTCCGCTCGCGCGGCTTTGTTCTTCTTGTAAGAGATTCTAGTCCCGCCCGCAAGATTGTCGGTGATCGGGATCACGACACTGGTTCCGAACCTCGTCCCACAGCCGGACGAATTAAGATTCAGACCTCGGCCTTAGTACTTGACAATCGCCGAAAATGACTTCGGATCGAGCGAAGCCCCGCCCACCAGCGCGCCATCAATCTCTTCCTGCGCCATCAGAGCTGAGGCATTGTCCGGCTTGACCGATCCTCCATATAAAATCCGCAGCTGCGCGGCGAACTCTTCACCAAAAATCTTGTTCGCTTCGTGACGTATCACGGAATGGGCCTCAGCCGCCAGTTCCGGAGTTGCCGTCTTGCCCGTGCCGATGGCCCAGACGGGCTCGTAGGCAACGATCAGTCTTGCCGCTTTTTTCGCCGAGATGGTATGAAAGGCGCGCACGCACTGCCGGCGCAGCACGTCCTCGGTAGCACCCGCCTCGCGTTCCTCAAGCACCTCACCCACGCAGCAGATCGGTGTAAGCCCGGATTCCAGCGCGGTTTTCAAGCGCAGATTCACGGTATCGTCCGTCTCCCCAAAATACTGCCGCCGCTCCGAATGCCCAATAATGACGTGAGTCACACCCAGGCACAGGAGCATCGGAGCCGAAATCTCACCGGTGTAGGCTCCGTCCGCTTTCCAGTGAACGTTCTGCACGCCAATGGCGACATTGCTCCCGCCCGCCGCTTCGATCGCGGTTGCCACATCCGTATAAGGCGGGCAGACCACAATCTCGTCGCGGTCATGACCTGCAACCATGGGCAAGAACTGGCGAAAATATTCCCGAGTTTCGTCGGGTGTCTTATACATCTTCCAGTTGGCGGCCATTACTTTTTTTCTCATTGGATAGCCTTTTCAATTCGAAATCAGGAGTTGGTGTTCAAACGCTGGAATTTCTCTGCGGCTCGTTCGTATGTGCGTAAGGTCGAGAGGTCAAAGAGCACGAATCGACACGTCTTCACATGCGTGGCGGACGTGAGCACGTCAAGTGTGGAAGAAATTGCGATCGGCGCCGCTTCGCTGACCGGGTATCCATAAGCACCTGTTGAAATCGCTGGAAATGCCAGGGAACGGAGCCCATGCTCGTCGGCCAGACGAATCGACTCGCAGTGGCAACTGGCAAGGGTTTCAGCTTCGCCGTGGATCCCGTCGCGGTAGATCGGACCGACAGTGTGGATGACAAACTTCGCCGCCAGTCGACCGCCGGTGGTGATGACCGCATGCCCCGCTGGAAGGTGTCCGATCTTGCTGACGATCTTCCGACATTCGGCGAGGATGGACGGGCCACCAGCGTCGTGAATCGCGCCATCCACGCCACCGCCGCCCAGAAGCGATGAATTCGCGGCGTTCACGATCGCGTCCGTGCTTTCGGCGGAGATGTCTGCGGGACCCCAGATCTCAATCGCCTTGCCGCCATCGAGCAGAAGCCGGATTGTGAAGCTTGCCACGCCAGTATCCAGAGCGATCACTTCTTATCCGTCAACGCTTCCACTCCCGGCAGCTTCTTGCCTTCCAGGAATTCCAGTGACGCGCCACCTCCGGTCGAGATGTGCGTGATCTTATCGGCGACATTCGCAGCGTGCGCAGCCGCGACCGAATCGCCTCCGCCCACAATCGATATGGCCCCAGCATTGTCGGCCACGGCTTGAGCGATTTTGAACGTTCCCCGGCTGAATCCCGGAACTTCGAACACCCCCATGGGTCCGTTCCAGACGATAGTGCGCGCTGTAGAAATCTCCTCCGAGAACAGTTCGATAGTCTTGGGTCCGATGTCGAGTGCCATCTTGTCTGCCGGAATGGCCTGCCCCTCGCCGATCTGCTGGATCACAGCATTGGCCTCGGGCTTCACCGCGACGACATGGTCGACCGGCAGAAGGAATTTTAGATTGCGCTTCTTCGCCTCGGCCAAAAGTTGCTTCGCGAGTTCAATCTTGTCGGCCTCGAGCAGCGACTTGCCGATCTCTTGCCCCTGCGCTTTAAGAAACGTGTAAGCCATCCCACCGCCGATAATCAGCGAGTCCACTTTATCCATCAGATTCCGGATCACTCCGATCTTATCGCCGACCTTGGCGCCGCCCAGAATGGCCACGAACGGCTTCTCTGGATGCTGCAGGGCCTTGCCCAGGTACTTCAATTCCTTTTCCATGAGCAATCCGGCAGCGGACTGCTTCACGAACTTGGTGATGCCGGCCGTGGAAGCATGGGCCCGATGCGCCGACCCGAACGCGTCGTTGACGTAGTACTCCGCCAGATTGGCGAGCTGTCGCGAAAATTTCTCGTCGTTGGCTTCTTCCTCGGCATGAAAGCGCAGGTTCTCGAGCAGAAGAGTTTGCCCCATCTCCAGTTGCCCCGCGACCTCCTCGGCTTCTGGGCCCACGCACTCCGGACAGAAGCCGACGTTTTCACCGCGTGCCAGTTCTTTGTCGAGCATCATGCGCAGCCGTTCGGCGACTGGCTTCAGGCTCATCTTGGGATTGGGTTTGCCCTTGGGCCGGCCCAGGTGCGAGGCCAGGATCAGCCGCGCCCCGTGGCGCAAGGCGTATTCGATTGTGGGCAGTGTTTCGCGGATGCGGGTGTCGTCCATGACGCGCCCGTCTTCCAGTGGCACGTTGAAGTCGACGCGCATGAAGATCCGGTTGCCATTGAGCGGAAGATCACGAATGGAAAGTTTAGCCATGGCTGGTCGTCCTCTGACAGGCTTGTGTGGCGCGGGCGCTCTCGCCCGCGCAGTCCATCTGGATGCTGCGAGTGCCCCATCCTAACGTCGCGCGCCCTTTGCGACGTTAGGATGGGTTCCGCAATTCTTACAGGCCCTTGCTGGCCATATAGTTGATCAGGTCGCGGACGCGGCAGGAGTATCCCCACTCGTTGTCATACCAGGAGATCACCTTGACGCAATTGCCGCCGACCACCAAGGTCATCGGCGAGTCGACGATCGAAGAACGCGGGTCGCCCTTGAAGTCAGACGACACGAGTTCGTGCTCTTCGTAGCCGAGATATCCCTTCAACGGCCCGGACTCGGATGCCTTCTTCAGCGCCGCATTCACTTCTTCCTTGGTCGTTTTCTTCTCAACCCATACCACCAGGTCGACGACCGACACGTTCGGCGTAGGCACGCGCATGGAGAACCCGTCCACCTTGCCGCCGAGCTCCGGAATCACCAGTTTCAACGCCTTAGCTGCCCCGGTTGTGGTCGGAATCATGGACAGCGCGGCCGCGCGAGCCCGCCGCAAGTCCTTGTGCGGGAAGTCGAGAATGACCTGGTCGTTGGTATAGGAGTGAATCGTCGTCATCGTGCCGCTGACGACCTTGAACTCGTCATTGATAACCTTGGCCACCGGTGCCAGGCAGTTCGTCGTACAGGAGGCGTTCGAAATAATGTGATGCTTCGCGCCGTCGTATTTCTCGTGGTTCACTCCCAGCACCACCGTGACGTCCTCGTTCTTCGCCGGAGCCGAGATGATAACTTTCTTCACCGGCCCGCGCAGATGCTTCTTAGCGTCATTGGCGTCGGTGAAGCGGCCGGTCGACTCGATCACGACCTGAGCGCCCACCGACTCCCATGGCAGCGCCGCCGGATCCTTCTCCTTGAAGACCTTGATCGTCTTGCCGTCGACGGTAATGCTGTCTGCTCCAGCGGAAACCTGATTCGGCAGGTTGCCCAGAACCGAATCGTATTTCAGGAGATGCGCCAGAGTTTTGGGATCCGTAAGGTCGTTGACCGCGACGAAGTCGAGGTTTGAATCTTTGAGCGAAGCGCGCAGCACGTTGCGGCCGATTCGTCCGAAGCCATTAATGCCAACTTTGATTGCCATGTTTCCTCCGTGGATTTATGAGGGCGTAATTAGATTCGGTTGCAGGTTGATTGGTAAACATTCGATGTTAGCAGGGAACGGGAAGCGGCGTAAACGTGGCGGCATGGCTTTTCGCAGGTGCGGGTTCCGATCATGGAATCCCGTGCGCCGGATCACTGACTTTGCGGGTACCGCCGGCGTTCCTCCGGCACCGCTCAGGGCAGGCTCTGCCGGCCTGTTATTCGGGCGTCGAGGTCGGCATTCAGCTTAGGGGGCGCAGATCTACTCGGGCTGTGGCAGTCCCATCCGGCGCAGCAGGTCGGCGTAGCGGCGATCGGAATGCATCCCGTCCCAGAACGGGTCTACCGCGAGATAGGGCATGCCCGCAGAACGCTCCTCGTAACCTTTTTCCAGCAGTCGGAAGGCCTCGTCTTTCTCACCGAGACCCGCGTAAATCGTTGCAAGCTGGTAAAAATCGACATAAGCATGCGAGGACAGATCGCCGAATCCTTTGGCGATCTTTAGCGCATCCGCCCGCCTGCCCGAGACGGCGTAAACCCAGCCGAGGCCGTCGGCGACCAACTGGTTCTCGGTTGCGACGCTCTTGTCGGGCTCAGCTATTTTGTCGTACTCGGCAAGCGCTTGCGGGTACATACTCTTGGCCGCGTATGACCAAGCCAACTGAGCGCGAATGAATGCCGCGTTAGGATATAGATCGAGGGCTTTCTGGAAATAAGAAATCGACTCGTCGTATCGGCGCATGATCAAATAGGCGTGCCCCAGACCGCCAAATCCCCCAGATGAGACAGGGTCAAGCTCTTGCGCCCGCTTTAGCTCATAGATAGCTTCGTCAAATAGACGTCTCGTGAGCAGGCATTCAGAATACCGGTGATGGGAGATAGCACTATTGGGGTTAAACTCGATGGCTCGCCTGAATTCCCGCTCTGCACTTGGCCAGTCCCAGTCGTAAAACCATTCAGTATAGGCCAGCGCAGCGTGAGCCTCGCCTAGCGTGTCATCCAGTTCCAGCGCCTTCTGTGCCGCTGCTTTCGCTTTCGGTAAAGTCTCGCTGGGTCGGAGGTAGTTTAATCCGCCACCGAGGAAATTGTAGGAATCAGCGAGACCAACATACGCCATCGCGTAGCCGGGGTCTTTGTCGATTGCCTGCTGAAAAAACTCTACGCTCTTTTTGAGTTCTTCGGCTGTGGTTTGGTTCGCGAGATAACGGCCCTTCAGGTAGAGTTGATACGCCTCAGGACTTGTCGCGGATGACTTCGCCAAACGAGTCTTGTCTTCGCTGGTCAACCGAAGCCGCAGATTTCCAGATATGGCCGTTGCTATTTCCTGCTGAACGGATGCTGTGTCAGCAACCTTCCGGCTGTACTGCTCGCCCCAAAGCTGTTTGTCCTCGCGTGCATCCACGAGCTCGGCGCTTACGGAGAGGTCGTCGCCTCGCTGCACGACTCTTCCCGTGACCAGCGCCTCTACTCCGAGCTCCCGCCCCACCTTCTGCGGCTCGATCTCGCGCTTCTTGTAACGGAAAGCCGACGCGCGTGAAATCACTTTGACATTCGGAAGCCCTGAGAGGCGGTCAATGATGCCCTCTGTGATTCCGTCGCTCAGGTATTCCGTGTTTGGATCACCGCTGGCGTTGGCGAAAGGTAGTACAGCAAGCGAGCTGATGCGGGTGCGAGTGCTACCGCTGCCAACGTAGAACACACCGACTGCAACGAGTGCGATGACGGATACAAAGGCTAAAGAGCTAATCACAATCGTCCGACGTGACCAGCGTGGCTTTGTGCTATCGCTCGATGTGATCTTGCCCGATTCTGTGTTGCGCTTCAGGCGCTTCAGGTCGGCCTTGACGTCGGACGCATGCTGATACCGAACATCACGGTCTTTCTCCAAGGCCTTGTTCATGATGCGCTCCAATTCCGCCGGCAGGTCGGGATTCAGGCGCACCGCCGATGTTGGTGTCCCATCCAGGATGGCTTTGAAGATCACACCTGACGTGTCGCCTCGAAATGGCAGCGTTGCCGTGCACATCTCGTACAACACAGCGCCGAATGAGAACAGGTCGGTGCGAGCATCGAGTTCCTTCCCTCGCACCTGTTCGGGAGACATATAGGCGACCGTGCCCAGTGTCGAGCCGGGACTGGTAAGGTCCTCCGATGATCCGATGGTCGGGGCGCTCATGGCAACGGTCTCCGGCCTTGGGGAGACCTTGGCGAGGCCGAAGTCGAGGATCTTCGCCTGACCTCTGTTCGTGACGAAGATGTTGGCGGGCTTGATGTCCCGGTGGATGATGCCCTTCGAGTGGGCGGCATCCAGTGCATCGGCGATCTGGATACCCAGATCGAGCACCGCCTCGATCTCCAGTGGTTGGCCAGCGATCCGGTGGCGGAGCGTCTGCCCCTCCAGCAGTTCCATGGCGATAAAGGTTCGCCCATCGGACTCGTCGATTTCGTAGATAGTACAGATGTTCGGATGATTCAGGGAGGACGCAGCCTTGGCTTCGCGCTGGAACCGGCTGAGGGCTTGTGCGTCGGCGGCGAGTTCGTCAGGAAGGAACTTCAGGGCAACGTGGCGACCCAACTTCAGGTCTTCCGCTTCATAGACCACACCCATGCCGCCGCCGCCGATCTTGCGGATGATGCGGTAATGGGAAACTGCTTGCCCCACGGGCTTGGAGGGCGTGGTCACTGGCTAGACATGTTAGGTGCGGGCGAGGGGAAGGTCAACGAGCAGTAGCGGCAACGGATAGTTGTTGAAATATCGCGCCTGCACTGGAGCAGCCGACAAGGCTGTGAATCTGGTGGGGTGCAAGTCCCCACACCACCAATTGCCTGGGCGGGTGGTTAGCATGTCCGATGCATGCGGAGGCAACGAAGCATGTTCTGCTCGGACGTAAAAGCCTCGGCTGCCCTGCGACGATAAGTCGCAGCGGTGGGAACGATCTGGGAGGCGAGCAAACTTGGGGGCCTGAACATAAAGAAATGGCTGCAGTCCCGGAAAAGCGATCCGTCGTGAAATCGTTTCGACGGGTAAAAGCGGGAAGCCGACCTCGATAGTGTACGGGGGAAGGCCGATGACGCGGAGGAAGAAACAGGCATATGCACTCCGCGGAACCGCCGTGGCAGGGGCCCAGGCACCCAGGGAAGGATTCGCAGAGATAACGTCGGGATGGTCCCGCCGGCAGCAGGGGCTGGTAGCAACCTGCAGAGACTCCTCGAACGAGGCTTAGGCCGAAGTAGAGGAGAGTCGAACGGGATCGGCGAATGAGTCTGTAGGAGCCATGACCGGGGAGTAATGTCCTCGCAGGAGACGATCCACGTCTCCCGGATGGCAGTAACACCGGCATCCGGCAAAGGGACTCTGGGTACTTGGTGGTTCTATTTTCAGCGCGGTGGTCGGACACAGAGCCGACCGAAGCCGTACGCATGAGATGAACCTAAGCTGTGAGCAAACCATTTGGCGTCGGGGCGTATGCGTACCAGCACTTGAACCTCGCGGCAAACGGGAAGGCTTACGGACGAGATACCAAGGCTTCAAACCGGACCTGAGAAATTCGGCCGTCCGGCATTATAGGGGGGCCTCGGAAAACGTGGCCATGGCGGAATTGCGAACCCACCTTGCAACCGAAAGGGTAAGAGTGGTCACCCTCCGCCTAACGCAAACGCGTCTGAGTTCTATCCCAACCATCGACCTTGGATTCCGCCACCCACCCCAAACTGTGACCACGATCACACCCTCAAGCGACCCTTGTCACGGTCCAAAATCCACCGTGATCCTCTAATCAGAACAGCGGCAAGGCGCTGCCAAGCGGGCGCGCGCCGGCAAGACTCTCCGATCGCGAGGGGTAGCAATGGTGAACGATGATGTTGTGAAGTGTCCGCTGTGTGGCGGATTCACCCATATAGAAAAACCAGATCTGTTGCAGGCGCTGAAGAATCCCCGCCTGCGCGAACAGGTCGAACTCTACATCAGGGAACTACTGAAGTCCCCGGTGGAGGACCTGTCCACAGTGGGTGCCGTGCAAGCCGGCCGTGATTTCCAGAAGGACGTGCACAGCTGGAATCCTTGCGTTCCCATGTGGCGGAGAAGCCCGAAAGAGTGAATGCCCTGAGTGGCCAAGAGTCGAGCAGTCAAGAGTCGAGTGGCGACGACTCCGCCCGCCTTCAGTCGCCCGCGGATGGGGTGGGGGTCAAGGCCGCGACTGGACTCACCGTTCGAGTTGAGTTGAAGCGCCATCGCCGGTCCGCAAAGCGAGCAAACGCTGCGCAAAAAGAGTTATGGAGGAAATCATGTCAGTCAGCAAGCAGCAGGCCCTTGATTATCACAATGGGTCACGCCCCGGAAAGATCGAAGTGACACCCACCAAGCCCTGCCGCACCCAACGCGATCTGAGCCTTGCGTACACGCCGGGCGTGGCCGTGCCCTGCCTGGAAATCGAAAAGAATCCGCAGGACGCCTACAAGTACACCGGCCGCGGCAATCTGGTCGCGGTGCTGAGCAATGGCACCGCTGTACTCGGCCTCGGCGATATCGGCGCCCTCGCGGGAAAGCCAGTCATGGAAGGCAAGGCTGTGCTTTTCAAGCGTTTCGCCGACGTCGACGTGTTCGACATCGAAGTCAATAGCCACGATCCCGAGGAGATCATCAAGCTCTGCCAGTTGCTCGAGCCCACCTTCGGCGGAATCAACCTCGAAGACATCAAAGCGCCCGAGTGCTTCCAGATCGAAGAGACCCTGCGCAAGACAATGAAGATCCCCGTTTTTCACGACGACCAGCACGGGACGGCAATCATTTCCGGCGCGGCGTTGCTGAATGCTCTGGAAGTTGTCGGCAAAGACATTCGCAAGGTGAGAGTGGTATTCAACGGTGCTGGAGCAGCCGGCATCGCATGCGCCGAGCACTACGTGAACCTCGGAGTCAAGCGAGAGAACATCATTCTCTGTGACACCAAGGGCGTGGTCTACAAAGGTCGCACCTCGGGGATGAATGCGTACAAAGATCGTTTCGCGCAAGACACAAAGCTGCGTACGCTGGCCGAAGCCATGGTGGGCGCGGACGTCTTCGCCGGGCTTTCGGTCAAAGACGCAATCAACCAGGACATGGTGCGCTCTATGGCGCCGAACCCCATCATTTTTGCCATGGCCAATCCCGACCCGGAAATTACCTATGAAGACGCCAAGGCCGCCCGCAGCGACGTCATCATCGCCACCGGACGCTCGGACTATCCCAACCAGGTAAACAATGTCCTCGGCTTCCCCTTCATTTTCCGCGGAGCCCTCGACGTCCGCGCCACCGCCATCAACGAGGAAATGAAGCTGGCCGCTACGCATGCCCTAGCGGATCTGGCGAAAGAAGACGTCCCCGATTCCGTTTGCCGGGCCTACGGGGTCGAACGCCTGCAGTTTGGCCGCGAGTATCTGATTCCGAAACCATTCGATCCGCGCGTGCTGATGTGGGAAGCCTCGGCGGTCGCCGAAGCCGCCATGCGCAGTGGAGTGGCCCAGGAACCAGTCGATCTCGACGTCTACCGCGCTCAATTGGAGCGGAGGCTGGGCAAAGCCTACGAAGTCTCCCGCACCATGATTCATAAGGCTCAGGCCAATCCCAAGCAGGTCGTGTTTCCGGAAGGTGACAACGAGAAGATCCTGCGCGCCTGCCACACCCTGGTAGAAGAAAAAATCGGGAAACCGATCCTTCTGGGCAACGCAACACAGATTCAAACGCGGGCAAACGAATTGGGTGTGAACCTGGACGGTATGCAGATTGTCGATCCGGCTTCATCCGAGCACCGTGAGGCCTACGCCCTGGAACTTTTTAGCCTGCGCCAGCGGCATGGCGTCACTCTGAACGAGGCCCACAATCTCATCAGCAATTGCAACGTGTTTGGCTCGATGATGGTGCGCATGGGCGACGCCGACGCCCTGGTTTCCGGCGTGACCCAGCATTTCCCCGACACGATTCGCCCGGCGCTGCAAATCGTCCGAATGCGTGAAGGCTTGCACCGCGTCTCTGGCTGCTACGTCTTGATCACCAAGAAAGGAGAAGTCTTCTTCCTGGCCGATGCTAGCGTAAACATTGAACCAACAGCGGAGGACCTGGTGGAAATTGCCCTCTGCACGGCACACATGGCGCGCCGTTTCGACATCCATCCGCGACTCGCTATGTTGTCCTTCTCCAGCTTCGGCAGCGTCGATCACCCCATTTGCACCAAGGTACGCAAGGCGGTGGAAATGCTCCACTACGCCGACCCCACCCTCATCGTCGACGGAGAAATCTCCGCGGATGATGCTCTGTCGCCCGAGGTGATCGAGCAGCAATATCCCTTCAGCGCGCTGAAAGGGGGCGCCAATGTCCTGATTTTCCCCGACCTGGCCTCGGCCAACATTGCTACCAAACTGTTGGCGAAAATCGGAGGCGGTGAGACGATTGGCCCCATCCTCATGGGTATGAGTCGGCCCGTGCACGTGCTGCAGCGGACGGCCACCGTCGAGCAGATCGTCAATGTGGCCGCGATCGCAGTGGTGGACGCCCAGGACAACGACACCTACGCCCATCCCAAGGTTCATGTGTCGGTCGAGCCGGAACTGGTGGGCGAAGACTGATAGGCGAAGAACAGGGCAGTCGCCACGGGAGGATTCAGCGCATGTCCACGCTCTGGAAATCACGGTACGCCCAGCGCACGCTGGGGATCAAGAGTTCCGCCATCCGTGAACTTCTGAAAGTCACCCAGCGGCCGGAAATCATCTCCTTTGGCGGCGGCCTTCCCGCGCCCGATGTATTCCCGGTCGAGCGCTTCCAGCAGGCCTGCCACAAAGTCCTGTCCGAGCAAGGCGCACAGGCTCTGCAGTACGGGGCCACCGAGGGCTACCAGCCTCTGCGCGAGATGATCGCCCGCAATATCGCCCGCTACGGCATCCACGCCAAAGCCGAAAACGTCCTCATTACCTCCGGATCGCAGCAGGCTCTAGACTTGATCGGCAAGTTGCTCATCAATCGCGGCGACCGCATCCTAGTCGAAGCCCCCACTTACCTCGGCGCCCTGCAGGCGTTCAACGTCTACGGGGCGCAGTACGTCCCCGTTCCAGTGGACGACGATGGCCTCATCACCGATCAGGTCGACGCCTCTCTCCGCACCGGCCCCAAGTTCATGTACGTGCTGCCCAACTTCCAAAACCCCGCCGGAGTCACGTTGTCTGAAGGCCGGCGCCACCAGTTGATTCTGCTGGCCGATAAGTACGGCATCCCCATCATCGAAGACGATCCCTACGGCCAACTGCGCTACGAGGGCGAGCACATCGCGCCGCTGGTCGTGCTCGATCGCGAAAACCTTCGCCGCGACGATGGCTTTACCCTCGGCAATGTCATCTACCTCAGCACATTCTCGAAGACGCTGGCGCCGGGAATCCGCCTGGCGTGGATCGTCGCCCCCGAAGACGTGATCAGCAAGCTAGTGATGCTGAAACAGGGCGCGGACCTGCACACCTCGACCTTCAATCAATACGTCGCCTACGAAGTGGCGCGCGACGGATTCCTCGACCAGCACGTCAAGCTGATCCGCCAGGTGTATCGCGAGCGCCGCGATGCCATGCTGCACGCCTTGCATGAGTATTTTCCACACGAAGTGACCTGGACCCATCCCAAGGGAGGCCTCTTCTTATGGGTAACCATGCCCGAAGGCACCGACTCAGAAGCCCTGTTCCGCGCGGCTATAGCCGAGGATGTCGCCTTCGTCCCCGGAGACAGTTTCTACGCCAACAATGGCCATGAAGGCAGCCGCCACATGCGCCTGAACTTCTCGCACTCGCAACCCGAACAGATCCGCGAGGGCATCCGCCGCCTGTCGGTAGCGGTGAAGATGCAGTTGCGCTCCCACGTCACCAAGTAATTCGGTTTCCGGGAAGCTTCAATATGTGCAGCCACCCGCTCACATCTACGGTACCGTTGCGAATCTGCCCTTTGAGAAACACATCCATGACGGGCACTCGGGCCCATCTCTACGCACCATTAAATGGCAAAACTGCGAACGGGACACCAGTGACTGCGATCCTTGACAGAAGGGGGTTCTGGCAGTATCGTCCCCGATAGAATTGGCGCGGATAGCTCGGGCTCGCGGCCAGTCATTTCTCCGTTTCCTCCCAAAGACCCGAGGACTCCCATGACTTTGCACCGTCCCAGGTGAGGGTTGAGCTATGTCTAATCGCTGCCAGTTTAGGATTCCGGCCATCCTGTATGCCGCTTTTATCGCTGGCGCCGTGCTCGTCGGGGCACTGCTACTCCCTAAGTCTGCCTTTGGTATTGGTTTTCAGCCGGTCAATCCCGAGGAGTTGAAGATGACCAAGGAGCCGCTGGCTCCGGGTGCTCCCGCCATCATTCTCTACCGCCAGGTAGACCGCGACGACAATGGACGCACTTCCCATGAGGACAACTACTACCGCATCAAGATCCTCACCGAAGAAGGAGTGAAATACGCCAACATCGAAATCCCCTTTTTCAAGGAGCGCGGCAATAACGTCGTAGCGATCCATGCCCGGTCCATCCGGCCCGACGGCACGATCGCGGAGTTTGACGGAAAGATTTTCGAAAAAACGATCGCTAAGGCGAGAGGATTGAAGTATCTCGCCAAAACCTTAACCCTGCCCGATGTCAACGTCGGCAGCATTATTGAGTACAACTATACCTATGATCTCGCCGAATATTCCCTGTTCGAATCGCATTGGATCCTCAGCGATGAGTTGTTCACCAAGAGTGCCCGGTTCTCGCTGAAGCCGTACGTCGGCTCCCTTGAGAATCCCTTCCGGCTAAGCTGGACTTGGCAGCGCCTTCCAACTGGGACACAGCAGCCTAAAGAGGGAGCGGACAGAATCATCCGCATGGATGCCTCGAATATTCCGGCTTTTCCGACTGAAGACTTCATGCCTCCTGAGAACGAACTGAAGTCGCGCATTGACTTCAACTACAGCGAGGATGCGCCGGAGAAGGATGCCGAAAGCTTCTGGCGAAAGGTGGGCAAGCAGCGGAATGCGAGTTTGGAGAGTTTTATTGGAAAACGCAAGGCGATGGAAGACGCCGTGGGTCAGATCATTTCCCCGACCGATGCGCCCGAGGTCAAGCTGCGCAAGATTTATGACCGGGTGCAACAGATTCGCAACACCTCATACGAAATACAGAAAACTGAGCAGGAACAGAAACGCGAGAAAGAAAAGCCGGTCACCAATGTCGAAGAAATCTGGAAGCGGGGATACGGCGACGGCATGCAGTTGACCTGGCTTTATCTCGCGCTGGTTCGGGCCGCGGGCTTCGACGCTTACGGATGCTGGGTCTCGGACCGAAGCAATTACTTCTTCACCCCGGTGACCCAGCAAAAAAGGAAGCTCAATGCCAACGTGGTTCTGGTCAAGCTGAACGGCAAAGACTTGTACTTCGATCCCGGAGCTGAGTTCACACCTTTCGGCCTGCTGACATGGTTTGAAACCGGGGTTCCAGGAATGCGGCTGGATAAGGACGGGGGAAGCTGGATCCAGACTACGGTGCCCCAATCCTCCGAATCGCAGATTCACCGCGAAGCCAAGCTGAAACTCTCCGATACCGGCGACGTCGAGGGAGTGGTAACGGTCACCTATACCGGACTGGAAGCCATGTATCGCCGGCTCGAGGAAAGGCATGAGGATGAGATGGCGCGGAAAAAGTACCTCGAAGATTCTCTGAGAGATCAGATTCCCGCCGCTTCAGAGGTGGAACTTACCAATAAACCCGATTGGAGCAGCGCGGAAACACCACTGGTCGCGATCCTGAATCTCAAGATTCCCGGTTGGGCTTCAAGCGCAGGAAAGCGGGCTATGTTGCCTGTTGGTTTTTTCACGTCGTACGAGAAACGGATTTTTGAACACGCTAATCGAGTGCATCCGATTTATTTCCAGTATCCCTACGAGAAAGTCGATGACGTGACCGTGGAGTTACCGTCAGGGTGGCAGGCAAGCAGTGTGCCGCCGCCCTTAACCCACGACGGCCACATCATTGTCTACGAGTTGAAAGCGGAGAACGGCAAGAGCAATGTGCACGTCGTTCGAAAACTCAATTCCAACCTCCTGATATTGGAAGCGAAGTACTACCCTGCATTGCGCGACTTCTTCCAGGCGGTGAGAACCGGTGATGAGGAACAAATTCTTATTCAACCATCCCCACAGTCGGCCAGCAATTAGCCGAGGCGTCCGTCTAATCTGTCTGGCCAGCCTTTGCCTCGTGGCCTGCGTGCCCGGCGCCGTCGCCGGCGATGCTCCGCAGTGGATGCACGCGGTGGCGAACGCGCGCCTGCCGACTTATGACGACAAAACAAACGCGGTGCTCTTGTATTCGGAAACGAATGTGACCGTTGTTGCCATCGACAAGGTCAGGACCACGGTGCGTGAGGCCTACAAGATTTTGCGGCCGGATGGACGTGATCGCGGATTCGTTCATGTTCACTTTAATCCCCAGCGCAAGATCAAGAGCCTGCACGGCTGGTCTATCCCCGCGCAAGGCAAGGACTATGAAGTCAGAGACAAGGATGGAATGGAGATTTCGCTCGATACCGAAGGCGCGGAACTGATCGATGACACGAAGTTCAAGATCATAAGAATTCCGGCGTCAGATCCGGGAAGCATTGTCGGCTATGAATATGAGGTCGAGGAGCGCCCGTTCTTTCTGCAGGACGAATGGGCGTTCCAGGAGCGGGATCCGGTGCGAGAGAGCCACTACTCCTTACAACTCCCGAGTAGTTGGGAGTTCAAGACTTCATGGCTGAATCATCCCGAGGTGAAGCCAACCGAGGCGGGGAACAATACGTGGCAGTGGGTGGTGAACGACTTGCAAGCCATCCGAAACGAACCCGCAATGCCGCCCGTGGCAGGGCTGATGGGGCAGATGGTGGTCACGTTCTTTCCGCCTGGAGGAAAAGCGCCAACCGGGTTCGCGGCCTGGGACGATATGGGGAAGTGGTACACAACCCTGCTGGCTGGGCGGGTCGACGCGTCGCCCCAGATTCAGCAGCAGGTCACCAATCTTACTGCCGGACGGACCACACAAATAGCGAAGATGCAGGCGATCGCGCAGTTCGTGCAGCACGATATCCGCTATGTCGCGATCGAATTGGGCATCGGTGGTGTGCAGCCCCATCCAGCGCCTGAGGTTTTCCTGCACCGCTATGGCGATTGCAAGGATAAAGCGACTCTGATGCGCTCCATGCTCCACGAGATCGGCGTCGAGTCCTATCACGTAATTATCAACCATGAGCGTGGCGCGGTCACCGCTGAAACTCCCGCGCACAATGCTTTCGACCACGCGATCGTCGCGATCAGGTTGCCTGCGGGGCTTAAGGACGCAGCGCTGGTGGCGACTCTGCAGCATCCCAGGCTGGGCAGAATTTTGTTTTTCGACCCCACCGACGAGATGACACCGTTTGGGCAGATTCGTGGGGCATTGCAGGCGAACTACGCCTTGTTGGTGACGCCCGGTGGCGGCGAACTGATTGCCCTTCCGCAACAGCCGTCTGCCATGAACAGCGTCGAACGTACGGCCAAACTTATGCTGGATGCGAGCGGTACGTTAACGGGCGACGTCAGGGAAGTGCGTCTGGGCGAACGCGCCGCATCAGAGCGCTGGGCCTTACGTGCGGCCACCAAAGACACGGACCAGATAAAGCCCATCGAAGCCTTGCTCGGCAATTCGCTTTCCAGCTTCCACATTACGAAAGCGAGCATGCTCAACATGCACACCTTGGACCAGCCTTTTGGTTTCAACTACACGTTCGAGTCCCCCAGCTATGCCAAGAATGCTGGTGGGCTGCTGCTGGTACGGCCCCGCGTTTTGGGGAGCAAAGCCTACGGGTTCCTTGAGACCAAGGAACCGCGAAAGTTCCCCGTGGAGTTCGAGGGTCCGGCCAGGGACACCGATAGTTTTGAAATCACAATTCCTGCCGGATATGTCGTCGACGACCTGCCGCCACCAGTCGATGCTGATTATGGCTTTGCTAACTATCACTCCATAACCGAAGTAAACGGCAACGTTATCCACTACAAGCGCACGTTCGAAGTGAAGGAATTGAGCGTGCCGGTGAGCCGCGCCGAGGAGTTGAGAAAGTTCTATCGCATCATTGCCTCAGACGAGCGCAATACGGTCGTGTTGAAGGCTGGAGCGAAATGAATCGTTGTTTGGAAACTGTGCAATCGAAGATGAGGGCGGAGTTTGCCGTCTCCGTTCCGCCCTGTACCTCGGTGACGGGTGACACCGCGCTGTCAGCCGTGCGGTCTTTTCCTCGAAGTGACCATGCCCGAAGGGAAGGCACGGATTCGTAAGCCCTATTCCGCGCGGCGCTTGCCGAAAACGTCGCCTTTGTCCCAGAGACCGTTTCTACGCCAACAATGACCATGCGGGCAGCCGCCACATGCGCCTGAACTTCTCCCACTCGCAGCCCGAACAGATCCGCGAGGGCATCCGCCGTCTGTCGGTAGCGGTGAAGATGCAGTTGCGCCCCAACCACGTGACCAGGTAAGCGCGGCGGGGGCAAACCTCAATAACGGCGTCCCTGGTTCCCTTTAAAACAAAGGCAAAGCCTGAAAAGACACGACTGTGTCGGCTCCTCTTGAACAACCTGCATACCACCAGTGTCAGAATACGAAGCGCAAGGCGAACTGCATAAAACGAGGCGAAGTTAGGGTTGAAAGATACTTACCAAACTGCGTCGGATCGTAGGAGAGCGAGGGTTGAGCCGACGCTCCCACATTGCCGCGCACGTCGTAGCGTACCGAGTTCGTTGCGTTAAACGCCTGCCAACTGAACTCCAGATGCCTCTGCTCACCAAGTGAGAAATCCTTGCTCACCCCGGTATCGATGTTAAACATGCCGTCGCCAATCACGTTGTTGCGGACCCCTGATTCGCCCGGCCACTCGGGGCGGAAAGCCTTCTCGGCCGCTGCCGGATCGGCGAAGATGTCCGGGCCGATGTCCACGCCATTGACGATGGCGTGCTTAGGGTTGGAGGCCTTAGGAAGCGGCCCGTTAGGCATGGCATCGCCCTCGATGTTCCAGTTGGTCGCCCATGTGAAACCGTTGTCGATCGTGATCGGGAAGCCGCTGGTCCAGCGGAAAATTCCGGAGACGTGCCACCCGCCAATCAATGCGTCAAGCAGCGGGCCCGCGTGTCCCTCCAGTGTCTGGCCTTTCCCGAAGGGGAGATGGTAGACCAGGTTGGCGTTGATCTGGTGGAAGGCGTTGAAATCGGAGAGCCCGCGCAGAGATAGCGGATCATAGGAATTGATCACAATCCCGCCGCCGTTCAAGTCGTTGCCCGTTCCGCCGGTTCCTTCATACGGACCTACGCGCTCGGCTGCCGATGCCTCGTCGAACGATTTCGACCACGTGTAGTTAAACTGCCCCTGCAGGTTCCCCCAGCGCGCATTGTAGGTCACCTGGAGGGCGTTGTAGGCGGAGGTCCCGATATTGCGCCATGCGTAAAGCGAGCTGAACTGGTCGTGGTAGAAAGCGAACGGGCCGTACTTGCTGGGAGGGAGCGCGGGGCTCAATCCCGTAATGGAGCTCGGCAAGTCCATTTCGAACAGAGAGAAAGTTTCGTTGTGTGGGAAACAATTCCAGAGTTCGTAGATGTTTTGGGTGGCTGTCGGATTGCCTGGTAAGTTGCCAACAGCGCAATTGTCCCCCGCAGGGTTGGTGGAAGTAACGTTGTTGCCGCCCAGAGCACTCTGCGTGGGTACGCCAGCCCAGGCAGGAAAAAGATTCTCGAAGAATGGGACGGGCTTAATCTGATTCACGTCAGTGCCGTTGGCAGCGGACTTGGAGAGCATCGTGGCTGCCTGGAAATACTTCATTTTGCTGGAAGGATCGGTGAGATTGATCGGCATGGCCAAATCCACCTGTAAAGGCAGGCGTCGCCCGACGCTTCCTACATAAGCAATCTGAAGTGAAGATCGAGAGGTGATCTGGCGCTGGATTGAGAAGTTGAAAACGTGGGTGTAAGGAGTCTTTACCGTTTGGTCCAAGCCCCAATTGATGGCAAAGGCGGTGTTGCCGGGGGTATAGGGGAAGCCGCCTGTGGGCGCCGGCCCGAACAGGCAGCCCGGCCCGTTTAATGACGGGCAGGGCGGAGGCAGGCAGGATTGGCCCGACGACCCCGGGACCAGGCAGGTAAAGCGTGGCGCATTTGCGGGCGAGACCACGCCCGCGGGATTTCCGAGATCGGTAGAGAGACCGAAAGAGCCATGCTGGTCAAAGCTGTTCACGACCGGAATGCCGAAGTGGTCATACATGATGCTGTAACCGCCGCGAACGGAGAACTGGTCTTTTTTTCCGAGAATCTTTGAGACCCACCCGTCGCCGGTGTCGGGCGCCCAGGCCACCGACACGCGCGGCGAGAAATTGTGGTGATCCCAGTTCCACAGCCCCGGGCCGTGATTTTGAGGCCCGCCAAGGATGAAAGAAATCTCCCCGGCGCTCTTGGCCGACTGGCCCGCAGTGGCTAATGCGGCGCTGTGATTGAACCAGTCGGCAGCGTTTTGGTTGGTGCAGCTTCCGCTGACCGCTTGCACGCAAGGAGCGACCTGATATCCATTCGTTTCGTAAGGCGGAGCCTCGAGCACCCAGCGCAGGCCGTAAGTGACGGTCAAACGAGGCGTCATTCGCCACGTATCCTGCCCAAACAGCTCGTAGTCATTGATCGCGTACCGGCGGTTGATAGCCTGCGCTTGGGGGAGTGCGCTGCCATTGCGCGAGAAGTTATAAATACCGTCGCCCTCGGGAAAGATACCCATGACGATCGTGGCTGCGCTATCGTAATTCGGACCGAAGTTGCCATCCACGGACGGAAAACCGTTCTTGCCAGGGTCTAGCGGGCTGGAAGTGCCGGCTATTCCACCCGTGTTCAGATACACCGCGTTGGTTCGAACGTCGGAAAACGAGTTGGCGAAGCTGCTGTGATTGTTGCGAATCAGAAACAAATCGGCGCCGAACTGCAAGGTGTGATTTCCCCGCGTCCAGTTCAAACTGTCGGTGAACTGGTTGATGGGC
This sequence comes from uncultured Acidobacteriaceae bacterium, assembly GCA_963768265.1. GTDB lineage: Bacteria > Acidobacteriota > Terriglobia > Terriglobales > Acidobacteriaceae > Sulfotelmatobacter. The sequence goes on along the minus strand of CAVYHM010000030.1, from coordinate 50,729 downwards.
ACAAAGAAAATAGTGGAGCGAGTAAACGGAACCAAGTTGTCGAGCCCATCCAGAATGACTCCCGGATCCTTTGAGGCGCCTGCGTTCTGTCCTCCCTGGCGGATGTAGCCCCAGTGAAAATCGTTAATGAGCTTGGGGCTGAGCAGTGATGTGAGTCCGACAGTTAAACCCTTGCTGTCGTCCAGTTTGCTCGTAGCCGCAGACTGGCCAGGAAACTGAGGCTGTCCTGGTTCTTTGAAATTCTGCGTCTCTCCGCGCACAAATAAAGTTTCCGAGCCGTTCGCCGTGATGTGGTAATCGAGCCGTGCAATGTAGGTGTTGAAGCCTGAGTCAGCGTTAGGCGCAAATCGAAAACCCAGCGTGTTCGAGCCATCGCCGCCGCCGTTTTCATTGGCGGTTGGGTACTCCTGGAGGAGATTCAGCATCGCTTGATTCACGCCGATTCCCAGTGGGTCCATGGCCTTGATTTGAGTCGGCCCCAGCGCATAGTAGCCTGGTTGAACGCCCGCCACCCCGTTGACGGTACCGCCTAGACACTGAGTGGGATCCTGACATTTGTACACAAGATCGCCGGCGCGCAGGGTCGGGCTCGGAACGACGCGCAATGCGCTGGTGCCCTGGGCGTCTCGCCGCCCTTCATAGTTGGCGAAGAAGAAGAGCCGGTTCTTCATGATCGGCCCTCCGGCGGTGACTCCGAATACGTTGCGCAACAGCTTCGGCGCGGTGTTGGATTGCCCGTTGCTAAGTTGGGATGCCTTCAGGAAAGGGTCGTTGGCGCTGAAGATCGTATTGCGGTTGTACTCGTAGGCCGAGCCGTGAAAGTTGTTGGTGCCACTCTTGGTCACCAGCGAGACCTGCGCGCCGCTGGAATAGCCGGAGTCGGCGTTGGCGTTCGCGGTGGTGACCCTCAATTCCTCGACCGAGTCGGGCGGCACATTCAGGACGCTGGTAAAGGCATAACCATTATTCTGGTCGTTGACGCCAATGCCGTCGAGCGTGACATTGGATTGGTCGCTGCGCATGCCGTTTACAGCGCCGCTGCGAGTGTCCGTGTCGGCGTCTACCTGGTTCCCCAGGTATGCCACGCCGGGCTGCAGACTTAGTAACTGCACCACGTTGCGGTCGGCGATGGGCAATTGCGAAATTTGATCTTCTTCGAGGGTGTTGCCCAGCGACGCGTCGGTGCGATTGACCAGCGGCGCCTCGCCTTCGACGTTGACCAATGTCGCCACTCCCGCGACTTGAAACTTGATGTTTATGGTAGAAGGAGTCTTGACTATGAGCGTGACGTTCGAGGCCACATACGGTGCAAAACCGCTTGCCGTTGCCTCCAGTCGATAGTTGCCCGGTGGCACATCCAGGAATTGATACAACCCGTCCCCGTTGCTTGTGGTAGTCCGCTGCAACCCCGTTGCCGCTTCGGTCAAAGTAATCTTCGCGCCGGCAACTTTCGCCCCAGACGGATCCAAAACGCTGCCGTTCAGTTGGCTTGTCGATTGCGCCGTCGCAAAGGCGGCCAGGAGCGCCCACACCACGAACATCCAAATCAAGCGACGTTCCACCTCCACCACGCGATTGCCAAACGGGTACCACCACTTGTGCTGCTCGCCGCTACCTTGCTCATGGATTTGCGTCATCGACATAGGCCCCCTCCGAAGAAGACCACGCCGGGTGACAACACGTGAGGGAGAATCACATGTGCGGTCTTCCCCCCGCGCTCGCGTGTGCCTTTTCGATTTCCTTTGCTGTTGCGGTCGGCAGATAAAGGCTTCCCGCCCAGAGTGGCCGCATTATACGTGACGAGGGGAAGAAGGATCATGCAAAAAAATGCGAGAGCGCATCCGCATTTCTTCGAATCGGCGAACAGCGCGAAGATGCAGGACTGAGTGCGATTCGATTACACGTGTGCGCGCCTTCAGCCCGATTGCATCGAGTCGCACCAGGCCAACTGCACTTACATCCTTGTGACCGCAATCACAATCTCGGGTGACCCAAGGCACCGTCCCTTCCGGCATTCTCAATCACAGTGTAGCCAGCAGAAGTTCCGGCTGGGTGGTCCGGGTCCCGCCGAGGCCACAACGAGGCCATGCCGGTCGGGAGGTCTTCTATGACCGTCACAGCGCTCATCATTCTTACCGTTCTCGCACTGGCCGCCGGGCTGTTCGTATTTCGCGCCATTCCTGGCGTCCGCGCCTTTTTCGATTTCCGGGGCAAGCGTCTGGTTACCTGCCCGGAGACTCACAAGCCCGAAGCCGTTGAGGTGGCCGTAGGAGAAGCCGCGGTGGGAGCCTTTCTTTCCGAGCCCACTCTGCACTTGAAAGAGTGTTCCCGCTGGCCCGAACGCCAGGACTGCGGGCAGGACTGCCTGCAACAGATCGAGGCTGATCCAGAGAACTGTCTGGTCTGGAGAATTGTCGCGCGGTGGTACGAAGGGAAGAGTTGCGTCTTTTGCCACAAACAAATCGGACCGCTTCATCACCTGGACCATGCCCCTGCTCTGCTGGGACGGGATTTCAAAACCAGCGAGTGGAAGGACGTTCGTCCTGAACAACTGCCAGAATTGTTTTCCACGCATCAACCGGTGTGCTGGGATTGCCATGTCACGGAAAGCTTCCGGCGAATGCATCCGGAACTGGTCGTGAACCGGGAGCGGGATTCCAAACGCATTACGGCAGGCTTAGGTCGTTGAGCTGCTTCGGAGGAGGATACGTCCCCACCTGTTAAGGAGTCAGTGCGCCCTCAGCCTCCGCTCTCGATTTGTGTCGGAGCTTGTGCTGGATGTCAGGCCAGAATTCGCTGAACAAGCCGCCCATCACTCCATAGCCGAGCGCGATCGTAGCCCGGCTCAACGTAAGTACAAAGCCCCGGTCATTCTCGTAAACAGGAATGGCCGGTGTGGTCGCCGTGGCGGGAATCGTGCGGACCCGCGTCTTCCCCGGATAGTAGATATTCGAAATGCCCCCGGCAGTGAACGCTCCCAGGACGTTCGAAAAGTTGAAGGCTCGTCCGCCCTTATCGGTATGACAGACAAATTCCTGCCGCGCGCTATACCAAAATCTCTTTTTGAAGTCACCTTCGCCCAGCCGAAAATATCTCGGATCTTCCTTGAGCAAAACTGGATAAAAATAGTTGCTCCAGAATCCGCTGGAGACTTCGTCCGCCAGCGATGCTCCAAAGCGTTTACCGTATCCCTGCGCGCCCTGACCATAGCCGGGAAACTCATTCTCGGCTTGGCTCAGTCCCGCCTGTAGGCCGACAACGCCGATCGTGACCGGATCGAAGGCTGACTTGGCGAACAAGTGGAATTTCTCACCCGACGTCAGGGGCGCAGCATTCTGTCGACTGGTAACCCCGAACATCGGCAGCATCTTGAGCGCGCGCTGCGACTGCTCCTGCTTCTCCGCGTTCTTCTCTTCTTCAGATTTCGTTCGCGCCGCGTCTGGTTGCGCCGGGTTGGGTGTGGAGGATGGTGCGGTTTGCGCCGCGGCATCAGGTTTGGATGGCGGTGCCGTTTGCTGCGCTTGGGAGGCTGAGGTCACCATGCCCGCCAATCCCAAACACGCCCACAGTCCCGCGACCAACTTAATCGACAATCATCGCTCCTTTGAAAGGGCTCCGTTCATTTATTGATGCGCATCACCCGGGCTGGGCAGACGGGGCGCCGTCTGCGACTTGTGCGACAACTTGCGGTGGATGTCGGGCCAGAATTCCTTTACCACAATCGTAATCGTATCTAGCGAGATCTGAGTCGCCCATACGTCCGCCGCATTCACCAGCGTCCGATCTGAACCAATAAATTTGTGCGGGTTGGTGGTCGTGCTGATGTAAGTACTTCGCGGATGGTAGCTGTAGGTCGAGATTGCCGCCCCAGTAGCGCTTCCGAAAATCTCGGAGTAGTTGAATTGGGAGTGCCCGGAATCACTCCGGGTCACAAAAATGCGACTGATCGAATACCAGGAGCGGCTCCCAAATCCACCCTTGCCTGATTGAAAAAAGCGGGGATCCTGATGGAGCACGGAAGGAAAAACCGCGCCAACCAGGAAGTTCTCAACCGTGCTGTCGCCCGCCGTAGTTCCATAGCGCTTTCCGTAGGCGGCCCAGCCCTGCCCATAGGCAGGCTCGCTGTCCTCCGCCTGGCTGATCGCCGAAAGCACTCCCCACCACGGATATTCCACTGGATCGAATGTGCCCCGGGCCACCACCGCAAACTTCTGCTTCGTGGTCAGCGGCGGCACCTTGCCACCGTTCTCTAAAGTCAGGAAATTCGGCAGGGTGTAGAAGAGCCGGTCCTTCGAAGTGCCTGACGTGTTCTGACCGCTCGTGTCGGGTTTGCTCTTGTCTTTCTCCGACTGCTGCGTTTCCGGGGCCGAGGTGACCGGCGGATGAGTCTGTTCTGGTGAGGTTGCGGGCGGGGTCTGTTGAGCGGATACCAACGAAAAAAAGCTGCATACCACGAAGCAGCACAAGAGTCTTACGGCGAACTTAGTCGACAAATATTCCCCCAGTTGCGATCTCTATTGTGGATGAAGACGTTAGCTTAGATTCTAACAATGAGTCCGACGATGCGCCGCGTATTGAGCTTCTTTTACATTCATTTACAAAGCAGGGCAGTAGCCACGAAGAACAGTCGCGAACAGTCCGTCGGACAGTTGGAGAAAAGGGACTCGCTAGAAGTGGAACCCCAATTCCGCCGTCAGCGTACGCGGCGTTACGTAGTGCGTCCCGCTGAATGTCGAAAGAAAGTTGTAGAGAGCGTAGTTGTTCGTCAGGTTGATGGCCGTCAGTTGCAGGCTGACTTTGTACTTGTCGCCGTGGAACAAGTTGTCGTCCCCGATAGATGAGTCGAAAAGACTTCGTGACGTGATGCGCCCCGGATTGTGGTCGTCGCTTTGTGTGCCGGGCGCCGGCACTTTGATGAGCGACGATCCGAACTGCGAGACCAGGCACGGAGACGGAAGAGCCCGGGACGGTGTGGCGCGTAGAGTTCCGCAGAAAAATCCAGCCTCAAATTCTTCATCTGCCGTCATGGGAGCCCCATTGGCCACCATGTTAACCGCGGGTTCGCCGTTCAGCGTTGTCGAAGCGGGACAGTTGTTCTGAGGGTTCAGGCCATAGCAGGGAGCGGCGCCCGCCACTTGTCCGCTGTCATAACGCCAACTGAACGCAAACCACGGCCCACTCTTCCACGGCTGGTACTGCAGGTGGGTTGACTGATTGAACTTTTCGTCGTGATCGATGCGGAAGGGAAGTCCGTTCTGGCCGACCGTCACTCCCAGACCTCCAGCCTGCGGAGGGAAGAACCGCGCCGCCACGCTCGAAAAGACCACCGACGCCGTCAGCCCGTGAAGATTCGGCATACGCACACTCGCCGCGTATCCCGGAATTTTCGAGTTATGCCATTCGATCGGAAACGTGATAGGCGTATTGCCCAGCACGCTGAAGTCGTATCCGTTGTGCGTGTACTTCCAAATGTACTCTCCATCGAAGACCAGGTAGCGTCCGAAAGCCTGCTGTAGGCCAGCATGAAATTCATTGCGGAACCCCGGATTCAGACTGGCCGGAATGCAAGGCACGATTGCTGCAATCACGGCAAAATTACAACCGTTGTTCGACAAAGCCAAATTCTCATTGAACGGAGTCTCTAGTGTTCGCGCGTACGACAGGCGAAGCACAGTGCTGCTTCGCTTGATGTTGTACGCCAGCCCTAGGCGGGGTTCGATCTGCCGGGCGGTCGTGAGGCCGTTGTACAAGTCACCGCGCAGGCCAAGACTGAACGACCAGTTCCCAGCGCTGATCGTATCCTGTGCGAAGAGCGCAAGCTCCTTCACGTCGGTGTGGCCATTGAAGCCATACAGCCCTCCGCCACGCGTCAGGTCGTAAGGCAGCAAGGTTGTACAAGGCGCATTAGTAGCTTGCTTCGTCACCACGTTGTAGCAGGGAACTCCGTTCACATCCACCAGTGAGGGCAGTAGAGTCGGATCGACCACCCCGAGCGAGTCCGCCTCGGTCAGGAACGTCTGCTGATAAACGACCCCGAATTTCATGTTGTTGATGCCGCGCACGTACGCCAGATCAGCATGCATCCCGGTGTTGGTTAGCGTGCGGTGCTGGCCGACCGTTTCCCGCTGCAAGTTAAGCGGACCCAGATCAGCGAATGGATCGTCGCTCGGATAATAGTGATAGTCATCGCGCCGCGCGATGCCGCCGAAGGTTAGCACCGCCCTTGGATTGATCAGGAACGACCACGAGGGAGCTACGTTGAAGGTTTTGATCTGCGAACGCTGGTCCATCGCCGGAACCGGATTGCCGAACGGGTCGAGGGCCCCAAGATTGAGATTGTCGAAAGTCTGCGGCGTCTGAAACCACGAGCGCGACCAAGCCAGGTCCATGTGAATCGTGTTGCCGGTCGCAATCTGGTAGTCGACGCGATCGAAGAAATTTTCCACGTTGCCCTTGTCGTGCATGACCGCAAACTCCGGTGCGTCGAGAAAACGTCCGCCATTCGTTCCGCTGATGGCGATAAAGTTACCCCAGTTCTGGCCGCCATAGGCAAGGTCAAATGACGTGTTCCCCGCCCCGAATGACCCGTAAGACGCCGTGAGCGACCCGGTCGGGGAAGTAACTCCCTGACCCGAACGCGTGCTGACCTTCACCACCAGACTCGTCTTGCCGCCGAATTCCGCGGGCGGTGCCCCGGCGATGACTTCCATCGATTGGATCGAATTGGATGGAATCTGGTTCGAAAACGTCTTGCTCGTCTGGTCGGAATTGGCCTGGTCATCGACCGAGATCGTGTTCTCGGCATGATCGCCCAGTCCGTGCATCTGGTTGTTGGAGTCCGCCGAAACTCCCGGCGTCGCCGCGGTGACGGCTGCGCTCACGCCCGACGATTCGGCCGGCATGGGCAGGCGGTCAAGTTGGTTCTTGTCGACGTCGCTGTGAAACGTTGAATCAGTTTCAATGAGGTCACCGGCTTCCTCGTGCACCGTTATCGTCGTCGCCTCCACAACTGCCTGCAACGTTATGTTCACGTTGACGGGCACCACCGAGCGCAGTTCCATATCCTGGGCATAAGACGAGAAGCCTTTCGCCGTGACCGTGAGGTGGTAGGGATTGAAGGGAGTGTTCGGAAAACTGAATTGCCCCATGGTGTCGGTCTGGACGCTGCGGTCCAGTCCGCTGACTGGGTTATGGATCTTGACCGTCGCGCCAACGACGACCGCTCCGGTGGCGTCCGTAACCGTACCATTCAATGTCGTCGAATTACCGACCGACTGCGCCCCCGTTTCTCCAGTTGCAACGGAGGCGGCGAGCAGGACCACGGCGGCTACGCACCAAACATATGCCACCGGTACGGACCTGAAGTACATTTGAAGCGGCAAGTGTCTCCTTTCTACCAATCCAAAATCCCGTACTCTGCGCGGACCCCGTTTTTTACATTAACAAGAGAACCAAATCGAAAACGCCGGCAAGGCAGTGGCAGACCATCGCCTTGCCTCCCGATCTCTGTCTAGAAATGAAACCCAATTTCCGCGGTCAGCGTGCGCGGCGTCACATAGTGCGTCCCACTGAAAGTGGAAAGGAAATTGTAAAGCGCATATTTGTTGGTGAGGTTGATAGCAGTCAGTCGCAAGCTGACCTTGTATTTGTCGCCATGAAACAGATTGTCGTGTCCAATGGCGACGTCGAACAGGTTGCGCGGCGCGATGCGCGGAGGGTTCTTGTCGTCGTTCTCCGTCTTCGGCGACGGCACCTGTAGCAGAGTCGACCCGAACTGCGAAACCGGACACGGGTTGGGCAGAGCAACCGCTGGAGTTGCCCGCATTTGTCCGCAGAACAACCCCGCTTCGAATTCCTGATCCGCACTGAGAGGAACCCCAAACGAATCGGTCATCGCGATCGCCGGAGCCCCGGTGGCATCCGTCGTAGTCTGCGCACAGTTGCCCCCGTAGCAAGGAGTCTGCCCAGCTACCAGGCCGCTGTCATAACGCCAGTTGAAGCCGAGCCATGGGCCGGTCTTCCAAGGCTGGTATTGGAAGTGAGTCGTCAGATTGAATTTCTCATCATGATCAATCCGGAAGGGCGTCGATCCCGCCGCCAATACGGTTGAAGGCACCGCTCCCGCCCCGCCAATCTGCGGCGTGAAGAAGCGAGCCGCCACGCTGGAGAACACGGCCAACGCCGAGAATCCGTGTAACTCCGGCACGCTCACTCGCCCGGCATATCCAGGAATCTTCGATCGCTCCCATTCGACCGGGAACGTGATGGGAGTATTGCCGAGGATGCTGAAGTCATATCCATTGTGCGTGTATTTCCAGATGTACTCTCCTGAGAACACTAGGTACCGGCCAAACGCCTGCTGAATCCCGGCATGGAATTCGTTGCGCCAGCCAGGCGACAGCGGTGTTGCCTGAGCCGCTTCGAAGCACCCGAGCAGGGGGTTTAAGACTGCGTTATCGCAACCCACGCTCGAAAGCACAAGGTTTTCATTGAACGGAGTTTCCAGCACGCGCGCATACGAGACCCGCAGCACCGTATTGGTCTTCTTGAAGTTGTAGGCGACTCCCAGCCGGGGCTCCGCTTCTTTGTGAGTAGAAAGCCCATTGTAAAAGTCGCCGCGCAATCCCAGGTTCAGCGACCAGTTGCCTTTGGTGATGTTATCCCGCACATAGAGAGCCAGTTCCTTCACGTCGGTATGCCCGTGAAACCCATACAGTCCTCCACCGCCAGGTTGCGTGAGATCGTAGGAAAACAAAGTCGTGCAAGGCGCGTCGATAGGCCGTTTCGTCGCCGCGTTGTAGCAGGGAACCCCGCTCGCATCCAGCAGTGACGGCAGAAATGTCGGATCGACAATACCCAGGGAATCATTCTCGTTCAGAAACGTTTGCTGATATACCGCACCAGCCTTCAGGTTGTGAACTCCCTTTACGTACGATAGATCCGAGCGCAGTCCGGCGTTCGTAAGAGTGCGATTCTGCCCGACGGTCTCCCTCTGCAGATTCGTGGGCCCCAGATCCGCGAATGGATCGCCGCTCGGGTAGTAGTTGAACTGGTCTCGCCGCACGAACCCACCCAATGTGAACACTGCCGTCGAACTGATCAGCCGCGTCCACGACGGCGCAATGTTGAACGTCTGAATCTGCGAGCGCTGATCGGAAGGTCCGACCACGTTTCCCCGTGGATCAAGGCCGCCATTGCTCACCACCACTCCATTCCACGGCGTCGCATTTTGCGCATCGTAAGTGTTCGGTGTTTGGAACCAGGACCGCGTGTAGCCCAAGTTGACGTGAATCGAGTCGGCCGCCGAGAGTTGATAATCCACGCGATCGAAAAGATTTTCTTCATTCCCTTTGTCGTGCATCACTACAAACTCGGGCGGATCGAGAAATCGCCCGCTGTTCAAACCGCTTGCCGAAATGAAGTTGCCCCAGTTCTTGCCCCCGTAAGCGAGATTAAAGTCGACGTTCGAAGTCCCGAACGTGCCATAGGAGGCGGTCAAACTTCCGTGCGGCGTCGTGACCCCCTGGCCGGACTGCGTGGTCACATTGATGACGACGCTGGTCTTGTCGCCATATTCGGCCGGGGGTGCGCCGGAAATCACCTCCATCGACTGCACCGCATCCAGCGGAATCTGGTTGGAAAAGATTTTGCTCTGCTGATCCGTAATGGGCTGGCCATCCACCGAAAACGAATTTTCCGCATGGTCGCCTAGTCCGTGAAATAAGCCGTTGGAATCCGCCGCGATGCCCGGAGTCGAAAGCGTCACCAACGAACTCACCGACGACGAGCGACTTTCCAGCGGCAGCTTGTCGAACAGCCCCCGATCCACGTCCGTATGGAAGGTGGAATCGTTCTCAATCAGGTCGCCTCCCTGTGCTTCTACGGTCACGGCGGTTGTCGAGCCAGCCACCTCAAGTTTGATCGAAACCGTCACCGGAACCGATGAGCGCGGCTCAACGTCCTGGGCGTAGCTGGCAAAGCCGGTAGCCGTGACACTGAGATGGTAGGGGTTGAAGGGAATGTTCGTGAATTCGAACTTTCCGGTGCTATCGCTAGTCGTCGAACGATCAAATCCGCTGACTGGGTTATGGATTTCAACTCTTGCTTTGGCCACGACGGCTCCCGTCGGATCCAGCAAGGTCCCTTCGATGGAACCGGAATTCCCGGCCGATTGCGCGCCAGCAACGCCGGCGACGACACAAAGAGCGATCGCCAACACGGCGCAGCGCACTTGATAAAAAGTAGGCATGAGCCCTCCTCCTGAGATAAATAGGGTCCGCCGGCCCAAGAGGTGCGAATTGGGCCGGTCCTGCTATTTGTGGGGAGTCCTAGAGGGTGGCAGGAGGACCGCGAATGCCTAGATCGGAGAAATCGAACCGGGCCTTGGCGGCGACATCTTCTTCATGAAAAAGGTCAACCGCCGCAAAGATTGGTGTAGTTCCGGCCGAGTGCGGTGCAGGGTTGGCCGTGTGCGCCACCACGCAAATCGAGCAGGAAGCGGATTCAGCCCGGCTGGGATGACTATGGGTAGACTCCGCCGCCGCCGTCCAGAACATCAAGGACAGACACAGCCAAGCCAACCAGCGCATCCACAAACGCATGAATTTCCTGCTTCGGGATTAGACTCGCTACATCTTATATTGGTTATCCAACCCACGGCAACGCGGGCAAGTTACTATAGACAGGGGCGCGATCGCCGCAAGGCCGCTCCCCAGACAGCGCTCATCTCACCTGCGAGGCAAGCAATGGCAGAACCTAGCTACGAAGAGCTCAAAGCCAAACTGGCCCAGTTGGAAAAAGAAGTCGAGACCAAGAAACGCAGCGGCGACTTGATTTTCAAAGTCGGCGAAAAAGGCGGCGTCAGCGTCTACGGACTGGGCCGCTTCCCCGTCACGCTCTACTACGAGCAGTGGAACCGCCTGCTGGGCGCCGCCAATGACATAAAAAGCTTCATGGAAGAGAACAAGTCGAAGCTGAAGCTCAAAGAGCAAGCCTGACCCTCATAGAAATCGGCCTTCGAAAATGAGGCGGGTGCCCCATTTCTCGCGCGTTCTTTGCGCGAGAAAGCCTGCCCTGAGTTTGTCGAAGGGTGGGATTTTCACTTTCCCCGGAGTCCTGTTTGCGCAGAGTTGGGCCCACATTATCTGGTTTTCCTCAGGCCCGTGTGACATCCAACCTTGACCTCGAAATTCAACAAGCAGATCATCGTCAATGCGGAGGCGGTACGCATGAAGAGCGCCGTAATCGCCGTAACTAATTTGTTATCAATATTTTACACATAAACCCTTGTCGCTCAATATTTTGCAGGGCAATTCTGCAAACCCCGCGCCGGTCAAGCCTTTCAGAGGGGTAGGGGGAGGGGGATACCCTGAAATTATGGTTTTCCCAAAGCAAACTCGTCCGAGCCAGCCGATCGAATCTTTTCTTGAACGATATCCATAGCCCCAAACTAAGTCGTCTCATCCTGCCCTCCCGATGTCTGATCCGAAGCGAAGAAAGCAGGACCCTGCTAACCAACCCCAGCACGATCGCAACCCCGGAACCCAGTTTCTGTCGAGAATCTTTTGCCGGGCGTTAAACAATGGAATCCGGTGAATCCGGTTTATAATCGAGGAACTGTGCCCAAGTACTCTATCGTCGTCCCTCTACACAACGAGCAAGAGAACGTCACTGATCTCTACGATCGCTTGAAAGCGGTGATGGAAGGTCACGGCGAGACTTTCGAAATCGTTCTCGTGGACGATGGCTCAAGCGACCACACCTTCGCCATGCTGCGTGAGATTGCGGCAGTCGACAGCCGAGTCACGGTCGTCAAGTTGCGCCGCAATTTTGGCCAGACCGCGGGACTCGCTGCCGGTTTTGACCATGCCCGCGGCGAATACGTCATCGCCATGGATGGCGATCTGCAGCACGATCCCAACGACATCCCGCTGTTCCTGGAGAAAATCGCCGCCGGCTACGACATCGTCAGCGGGTGGCGAAAAGTGCGCGTCGACAATTTCTGGATGCGCCGTATCCCTTCGCGCATCGCCAATTGGATGATGGCGAAAATCAGTGGCGTCGACATTCACGACTTCGGCACCACGTTCAAGGCTTACCGCCGCGACATCCTCGAGCAGGTACCGCTCTACGGCGAACTGCACCGCTTCATCCCGGCGCTAGCCTCGTGGCACGGGGCGTCGATTTGCGAAGTGGCCATCCGCAACGTGAACCGCGAGCGCGGGGCTTCGCATTACGGCATCTCGCGCACCTTCCGCGTGTTTTTCGATCTGCTGACAATTCGCTTCTTGCTACGCTACCTGTCGCGTCCGCTGCACTTTTTCGGTGGATTCGGAATGATGAGCATCTTCGCCGGCACAGGGGTTGTTCTCTGGCTTGGTGTGGAAAAATTTCTGCGTCACGTCGATGTCATGGCGTCGCACGGTCCGCTGATGATGGCTGCTTTAGGCCTGCTGCTCGGTGGCCTGAACCTGTTGGCCATCGGCCTGCTGGGCGAAATGCAAGTCCGCCACTACCACGAACCCAGCCGTCGCGCTCCCTATTCCGTCGACCGTGTTCTCCGCGCGCAGAACGAAGAACATAGCGTCTCAGAATAGCGTGTGTGGGGACAGCCGCCCTCGGCTGTCCTTCGAGCGAAGCTCGAACGGTTCTTTCCCGCGTCAAGCCACGCAACCAGCGCCGAGTACGGTCGTTCAGTTCCAGCGTGCCGCTGGTTTTCCGTCCCGTAGCCACACAATGAAGTCCGTCATCGGTGGCACGCCACCCAGTTCCCTAAACCGCGTCGCGTTCTGACCACGATGATAGTGGCTGTGCATCGCCGCTTGCGTCATAGCCTGACGCACGCTGATCTTCACTGGTGGCTTGAACCAAGGCACTTCAATTACTTCTTCCATACGATCCAGCCCAGTCTTCTTCAACAGTTCATTCATCTCTTCAAGACCCTGCCGCCCGTACTTCTTCAGATCCACCATGGAAGGGAAGTCCTCCAGCTTCTTGAAGGCGAAGCCCGATGTCCGTGGGCCCGTAATCCACAGAAACCCGTGCTGCACTTGATGAATGTGCAGCAGCCGTTCCGAGATTGCCTTGTCGCCCAGTGCTGCAGGATGGGCCTCAAACGCCCGCCAGTGCTCCGCGTCGGCCCACGCCTGATGTGCGTAAAGTTCGTCGAGGTATGAACTCACGGATCCCCTCCCTTGTCGAGTGGAGTTTACTCTCACTTAACGTTTCCGGTTCGCGTACGGTGAACCCGCTCCCGCAGCGGTATAATGTGCCGTTTGCCCTCAGGAGCCTCGCCATGGAGAGAGCCACCCAATACGAATTGCAGCTTGCCCGCCGCATGTCACGTCTGGGCACTGAAACGGCATTCGAGGTCCTGAATCGCGCCCGCGCTCTGGAGCGTCAAGGCAAGAGCATCATCCACCTCGAAATCGGCGAGCCCGATTTCGACACGCCTTCGAATGTCGTCGAAGCTGGAGTTGATGCCCTCCGCAAAGGCTGGACTCACTATGGCCCATCGGCAGGCCTCCCAGAGTTGCGCCAGGCCTTGGCCGAATACGTCAGCCGCACCCGCGGCGTCGCGGTGACGAGCGATGAAGTAGTGGTTGTCCCCGGCGGTAAGCCAATTATTTTCTTCACGATATTGTCATTTGTGGATGAGGGAGATGAGGTCATCTATCCCAACCCTGGCTTCCCCATCTACGAGTCCATGATCAATTATGTCGGCGGACGGGCCGTGCCCATCGCGCTGCGCGAAGAACGCGACTTTTCGCTGAACGTGAACGAACTGTCGTCGTTGATCACAGACCGCACCAAGCTGATCATTATCAACTCACCCCAGAACCCTACTGGCGGAGTGCTGGAACGCCGCGACATCGAGCAAATTGCGAAGGCGATCGGCGACCGCAACATCATGATCCTGTCGGACGAGATTTACAGCCGCCTGCTCTTCGACGGTGGCCAGCATTTCTCCATCATGTCGGTGCCGGGCATGCAGGAGCGCACCATCCTGCTCGACGGCTTCTCGAAAACTTATGCCATGACGGGATGGCGCATGGGCTACGGCGTCATGCGCGCCGACCTGGCCGCCCACATGACCCGCCTGATGACCAACTCGAATTCCTGCACCGCCAGCTTCACGCAGGTGGCAGGAATCGAGGCCATCCGCGGCGATCAGAGTTCGGTCGACCATATGCGCCACGAGTTCCAGCGTCGCCGCGATATGTTTGTGGCGGGGCTGAACAAGATCAAAGGCTTCTCCTGCCGAATGCCCAAGGGCGCTTTCTATGTCTTTCCCAACATCACGAAGACGGGATGGAAATCAAAACCGCTAGCCGACACGCTCCTGGATCAAGCTGGCGTAGCGGCCTTGTCAGGCACGTCGTTCGGTGAATTCGGAGAAGGCTACCTGCGTTTCAGCGTAGCCAATTCGATTGAGAACCTGCAGCAGGCCCTCGACCGACTGGATCAGTGGACAAAGAAGAATATGTAGCGGGATCGGCATGATCAGTTTAGATGACCATCGTTGGAGCCGGCTCAAAGGTGGATATCGACTTCCTTGCGACCCGCGGCCTTTGCTCGCCAAGCTTGAGGCGGGCGAAGAGACTGAGGCTGTGTGGCATGGACTGTGGGGTGAACTCCATCATCAAGGCGACGTAGGCGATGCCTCATACGCGTGTGTTCCGCACTTGGTGCGCATTTATCGCCAACGCGGCATAACCGACTGGAATTCGTATGCGATTGTCGCGACGATCGAGCTCGCGCGAGGAGAGCGGGAGAACCCGAAACTTCCGGCATGGCTTGAGAAAGACTACTTTGAAGCGATTCTGGACCTGGCCGAGACAGGTGTCAAAGAACTGCCGAAAATGCAAGATCACTATGTTCTTCGCGGGATACTCTGTATCGTTGCGTTGCAAAAAGGCGCTCGGACCTACGCCCGATTTCTATTGGAATACTCGCAAGAGGAGTTGCTCGACTTGGAGTCTGCAGCTCTGGAGATGCGAAATTGACCGACGGGGGTTGCTAGCCGTCTCGGTGTTAGAAAGAGCGCTGACGATGAAGAAATCCAAGAACAAGCCCAACCCCTCCCGTCTACACGCACCCGGCTACGGCTTCCCTGAAGGAACCAAGGGTCTGCTGCCCTGGTCCTGGGCCGAGCAGCGCCTGAAGAAATCTCATAATTACTGGATCACGACGGTCAAGCCAAATGGCTCTCCTCACACAATGGTCGTCTGGGGCCTCTGGCAGGACGGGCGCTTGTTATTCAGCACCGGCAGCCAATCTCGCAAGGCGCGCAACCTGCAGCAAAATGCGAACTGCGTCGTGTCTACCGAGCACGCGCATGAAGCAGTGATCGTAGAAGGAACCGCAGAAATCGCAGACGTGGCAGCGCGCCGCAAGCTGATTCCGGCCTACGAAAAGAAATACAAGTTCGACCTGTCTACCATGAAAGACGACCTGCTCTCGATGAAGGAGCCTGTGTTTGCCGTGCGTCCGCGCGTGGCGTTCGCCCTGTGGGAGAAACATTTCCAGGGCAGGTCCACCCGCTGGAAGTTCGAGTAGCGAGTGTGGAGCGGGCGCTTTCGCCCGTGTGCGGACCACCGCAGTATCAGTCTCCTGCCAGGAAAAATCGCCAAGACCCAGTGGTAGTCTTGAGTGTTCGACAGCATTTTCGCAACCTTCCAGGAGAGTCCTCTGATCCAACGTGTCGGCGGGGACCGGTAATGGCTCGCTCGTTACCTCGGTTACCTCTGCCGCATCCATCCGGTTAAGTGCGAACATGATTCGCGCCACTATAATTCCTGCATAGCCACTACATAGAAGCGAGTCGCGGACGGCCACAGATTGCCGCTCAGCTTCGGAATTCCGGCTGAAGTCAATCCCCAACACGCTATGCGGAAGTCCCAACGAAATCACACGGATCAGTCGGCGCCCTGGATTTATAGTCCTTGGCTCGACTTGATTGTCGGATGCGGCGCATGGTCGGCGCCCCTGCTTCTGATTTCCTACGTTTCGCTGGCTTCGAGCGCTCGGACCTGGTCGGTTGTGTTCTATGTGCTGGCGCTCTTCTTCAACTACCCGCACTACATGGCGACAATTTACCGCGCTTACCATCGCGCCGAAGACTTTCACAAATATCGTGTCTTCACCGTGCACATCACAGCACTCGTTGTACTGACGCTTCTGCTCTCCCATTTCTGGCTGCGCCTTCTACCTTGGATCTTCACCATCTATTTGACCTGGAGCCCGTGGCACTACAGCGGGCAAAACTACGGCCTGTTCATGATGTTCGCGCGGCGGGGCGGAGCGGATCCGGGCAAGGCCGGTCGGCGTGCCTTGTACGGCGCTTTTGTCGCGTCATATTTGATTTTGTTTCTCGGCTTCCACACGGGACCGTCCACTGACCCGTTGTTCTTGTCGCTCGGGATTCCCGCCGTCGTAAGCCGCTGGGAACAGGCCGTCCTGGTCTTGGCGTTCGCAGCGCTTTCGGTCTTCGGGATCTCGAGGCTGGCGCGCTCGACGGGATGGAGGAAGCTGCTCCCCTCGCTTACGCTGTTTTCGTCGCAGGTCTTATGGTTCCTGCTGCCGGCGGCCCTTTCGCTGATCAAGGGCTTGGCCGTTCCGCAGAACCGCTACAGCTCCGGCGTGTTTGCGGTGATGCATTCCGCGCAGTACCTCTGGATCACGAGCTACTATGCGCGCCGCGAGGCCGCAGGGGAAGTTGCGAACGGAGCGACCGAAAAGAGAGTGCGCAACTGGCGTCCGCTGGCCTATTTCGGCGTACTTGTGGTCGGCGGCATTGCGTTGTTCGTCCCAGGTCCGTGGCTGGCCAGCCGCGCCTTTCATCACGACTTCACTACCAGCTTTCTGATCTTCACGTCGCTGGTGAATATCCATCACTTCATTCTCGATGGCGCGATATGGAAGTTGCGCGATGGACGGATAGCTTCTTTGCTCCTTGATTCGCGGGATCGCATTTCGAGCGCCGCCACAGAAGCGGGCGGACACCTTGCGGCCGTTGGGCGATGGCTAGCCGGCGATACTGCAGGTTCGCGTTTTCTCCGAGTGAGTGTAGC
The DNA here is from genome assembly GCA_963768265.1 of uncultured Acidobacteriaceae bacterium. Taxonomy (GTDB): domain Bacteria; phylum Acidobacteriota; class Terriglobia; order Terriglobales; family Acidobacteriaceae; genus Sulfotelmatobacter. The sequence continues at coordinate 33,657 of CAVYHM010000030.1, read as the reverse complement.
CGTGCTGCTGCTGGTCTGGGGCGCGGTCGATCAAGCCCGTTATTATCTGGCCCTGCATGCCGATGACATGCGCGACCTCGAACGTGCCGCGGCGCTAAATTCTTTCGACAGCTCCTTGCAGATGCGGCTGGCGCACCGCGCCTTCGAAGACGGCCATCCGCAGCAGGCTGAAGCCGCCTGGAGACGGGCCATGCAAGCCAACCCGGCCGATCCGGCTCCGCGCCAGGCCCTGCTCCAGTTCCTGATCCATCTGAACCGCTACGACGAAGCGTTCAGTTTGACCGAAGCTTCCCTGCGGTACGCGCCCAAGGATGCCAATCTGCTCTTCGACCACGGACTCCTGGCGCTGCAGCTGGGCGATGCGGCCCAGGCTCGCGCCGACTGGGATCAGGCGATTGCCGTCGATCCCGGGCAGGCCAATGCTCACCTGTATCTGGCGATCGAACTGGATCGTGAAGGTAGTGCTCAGGCCGCGGCGTCCCACTACAATACGTACCTCGAAATGGTCGCCCGGCAGAAGGGGCGGGATCATCCCGCGCCGGACAAAATCATCGCCCTAGTGTTACGCATGGCGGACTGTCAGGCGCGCTCATCGCAGACCGATCTTGCGGTGAAGGCGTATCACCTTGCAGAAAAGCTGGCGGCTCAGACCCACCAGGCCAAGCTCGAGAGCCTGGCCGACGTGAATGAGGCTGCGCTCGAGGCCAAGGCGGGGAAGGTGAGGGAGGCGCTGCCGCTCTACCAGCAAGCTCTGCAGTTGGACCGCGCCATCGGCGATGACAGCGCGAGCGGCGAAGATTGGCTAGCCTACGGCCGCTTTCTCGATGATGCGGGATTTCCGCCGCGCCTGGCCTATGCTTGCCTGGTGAAGTCGCAGAACCTCACACAATTACTGCACGGCAAAGGGGCGTCGGACTCGGCGGCAAAGTTTCGCAAAGCTCTCGAAAAGCGGTTGGGTGGGGAGAGTACCGCGGTTCGCCGCGATCTCAAGCCGGCCCTGGCGGAGGCGCTTGCACTCCGGCCCTAGACCACCATTGGGTCCCGATGCATCGCGTCAGCCCAAGATCGGCATCCTATGAGCTAATTGACACTGAGGCGGTCCTGCTCAACAATTGTGTATCCCTAGAAATCATTTGTTGCACTTCCCGAGGAGGAAGAGTGTATGGCCGATGAAGTCGAACAGATTCCGGTAGAACATCAATCGAATGCGGGCAAATGGATTCTGATGGTGCTGGCGATATTGGCGGTCGTCGCCTTTGGTTACGCTCAATACGTTACCCATGAGAAGCTCGAAAAGCTGTCGGAGCAACTTGGCGCCAGCCAGGCCCAGGTCAGGGAACTGGAGAACCGCATCCAGAACTCCGAGGCCCAAGAGGAAACGCTGGCCCGCCAAGCCGGCATGACCAAGAAAGAACTGGTGCAGCGCACGACTGAGTTGAAAGCCCAGCAGCGCGCCGCAGAGGCCCGTCTGGAGCAGGAACAGAAGGAACAGATCGGCCAGGTCAGCGGGGACATCGCCGGCGTCAAGACCGACGTGGGCGGCGTCAAGACGGACGTCGCTTCCACCAAGGCTGACTTGGAGGCCACAAAGGCCAAGCTGCAGAGTACTGTCGGCGATCTCGGCATGCAAAGCGGGCTGATCGCCAACACGCGATCGGACCTGGAAGTCCTGAAGCACAAAGGCGACCGCAACTACTACGAGTTCACCCTGCTGAAGGGAGCCAAGCCGCAACCGGTCTCCACCGTGAGCCTTCAGCTCAAGAAGGCCGACGTCAAGAAGGGCAAGTTCACTCTGAATGTCACCGCGGACGACAAGACGATCGAGAAAAAAGATCGCAACGTTTCCGAGCCCATTCAGTTTTACTCGGGACGCGATCACCTGCTGTTTGAGTTGGTCGTGTGGACCGTTGATAAGAACAAGGCCACGGGATATTTGAGTACCCCAAAAAATGCTCCCGTGCCGGTGACGGCGAACTAGAGGATGGCTCACTAGAGAATGGCCGGAGCCTTTTTCCCCGGAATCCCCGTGCTGCTGCAGATCGTGCTGCGCACGGGCGTAATCTACCTGCTGGTCCTGATTGGTGTCCGCTTAAGCGGCAAGCGTGAGGTCGGGCAGATGACGCCCTTCGACCTCACGCTTCTGCTCCTGCTGTCGAACTCCGTGCAGAACGCGATGACCGGGCCCGACACATCGCTGTTGGGCGGTGTTGTTGCGGCTTGTACGCTGTTGGTCCTGAATTACGGTGTGGCGGGAATCTCTGGCTCGAATCGCAGGCTGCGGCGTTTGATCGAAGGAGAGCCGAGCCTGCTGGTTCACGACGGCAAGCCCATCGAATCGCATATGGCGCGCGAGCGCGTCAGCATGGATGAATTGCATCGGGCCATGAGGGAGCATGGCATCAATAGCTGCGATCAGGTCGCGCTGGCCGTGCTCGAAGTCGACGGGTCAATCAGCTGCCTTAAATATGACGAGATCAAACCCGATGCGAACACGCACCTGGCGCGACGGAGATTCATTCAAAAGAAATCGTAGAGACGTTGCTGGCAATGTCTCTCTCCACGACCCTCCACGATCACAGAAATTTCAAGCCAGGATTTAGCGGGCTGGATGTCCAGGATTTTATTCAGCCGACAGAGATCTCGATGTCGAGCGGCTGTCTGGGCAAGGGGCGATGCAGTTCTTTCGGCAAGTCCCCGAGCTGACGCACAGTTCGAAATCCTCCCCGCGAATCGCTAACCGTTACGCTGGAGAGTTCCGGAGTGCCCGACAATCCCTTTTTGAGAGTCCCGACCGCCACGACCACACCTACGCTGATGCCACCTTTGACGACGAAGTAGGCCTCGACGCACATGGGAAAATCGCGCCCGCGATCGATGGCGGGATCCCCGGATTGCTCGCCACAGTCGGCGACCCCCCAAGGCACGGTCGCACCGGCGGCTTCGTAGTTCAGAAAAAACTCGAGGGTCACCTTGGGCAAGCCGCGGTCGAACGTGGAAACCATCGCACTCTTCGCGCGCCGGATCGCAGCCTTTTCAATCTTTTTGGAAGTCGGCGGTTGCGCCCACAAGAAAACTGCGGCCATCAAGAACCCGAGGCTGAGGACTATCCGCCGCATGCCCGTATTAGACACCACAGGGCGCAGCACTTCACTGTCTTTTATAGATCGCTGAAATGCGCCCTACTCCACGCCCATGAACTTCACACACACCGGCGACCCCACCTCTAGCACTTTGCCGGTGGGCGTCAACTGCCCAGTCTTCACGCCGATTCGAAACACCACAATATTGTCCGACTTCTGATTCTCCGCAAACAGCAACGCGCCGGTTGGGTCGATCTCGAAACTGCGCGGTTCTTTGCCTCCGGTAGGAACACTCCCAATCTGTTCCAACGTTCCCTTGCTTTCGTCGATCTTATAGATGGCGATGCTGTCGTCACCGCGGTTTGAGGCGTACAGAAACTTGCCGGAGGGATGCACCCGTACTTCGGCGTCATCGTTACGGCCCGTGAAATCCTTGGGCAGAGTCGTCATCGTTTGCAAGCGCTGCAGTTGTCCGCTTGCCGAATCATAGGAAAACGCTGTGACGGTGCTTCCCATTTCGTCGATCACATAGGCGAACTTGCCGTTGGGATGGAGCGCGAGGTGCCGTGGTCCAGCGCCGGGATCAACTCTGGTGAATGGCGGATCGTTTGGCGTAAGCGTGCCCTTGGTGCTGTCGAATTTGTAGACGAGCACTTCGTCCAGGCCGAGGTCGTCGACCATCGCGAATCGATTGTCCGGGGAAAGATCGATCGAGTGCGGGTGCGGTCCCTCCTGGCGCTGAGGATTTGGACCATGCCCGGAATGCTGCACAAAGCCCGATGCTTCGCCGAGGCTTCCGTCTTTCAGGATGGGAAACACCGCGACGCTGCCGCCAGTGTAGTTGGCCACCAGGACATACTTTCCCGTTCTGTCCACGGTCACGTAGCAGGGATCCGCGCCGCGCGTGGGGACTTCGTTCAGGAAGGTGAGCTTGCCGGTAGCACGATCGACAGAGAAAGCGCTGACGCCGCCGCTGTTCGGCCCTTTGTAATTCCCGACTTCATTCACGGCATAGAGAAAACGCCCGTTCGGGTGCAAGGTCACCCAGGCAGGATTGATCGTTTCCGCCGCCAGCCCGAGAGCCGTGCTCTGTGCGGTCTTGGCATCGTAGCGGTAGGCGTAGATCCCTTTGCTCTTGCTGCCCTTCTGGGTGTCAGTGCCAACGTAGAAGAGATAGGTCCCTTGGGGCGCCGCCGCCGCAGCAATCGTGAGGAGCAAAAGGATGGCAATCAGCAGAGTGAGTGCGCGTAAAGAAAACCGGAAATTCTTCATCCCGATATAGAAACGCATTGCAGAGCATTCGCGCAAGCGCCGAAAAGAAGATGAAAATCGTGGGTGCCCCATTTCTCGCGCGTTTTTTGCGCGAGAAGTGGGAATTTTCGATAGGGCGCAGTCGAAGGGGCTGTTCGTCGCGAAGCTCGACAACCGTTACCCGACCGTTACCTTGTCATTACGACCGGCAAATTCTGGTCGTAAGGCCAGACGATCACGCTCACAGACTGCCGATGGTTGAACGCATCCAGGGTGATAGGGAAGTCCACGATGATGGTGCGATCGACGCTCTCGCCGGGCTGAATCTTGGTTTCCGGCGTCAGTGCCGGCTGCACGCCGTTCTTTAACGCCGGAAACGCCTGAAAATAGCGGTCGAAATCGACGGCGGAGACGGCGTCGGCGGTCGCGTCTCCGCTGGGCGCTTTGATCGAACTCTGCAGGCTGTGCACGTAGAGGATCTTATCGCTGGTGTTATGCAGCGCGAAGGTCAAGGCGACCATGGTGGTGTTCTGGTCCGGAACTTCCACGGCCGTTACGTTCACAATCGTCCCCGATGCCTGCGGCTTGGCGCGTTTCAGGAACGAGGCGAATAACACAACCACCACGACCGCGGCGATGGTGAGCAACACGATCTTGGCGGGCGGAAGATTTTTTTTTGCGGTCCCGTATTCTTCGCCAATGTTGATGGTGGGACCGGTGGGAACGGCTGGCGCTGCTGGCGGTTTCGGAGGAACTGGGGGAACAGGAGTCTGATCCGGCATACGTTTGGGCTGTGCCCGCCCTGATTCTACGCCTGAACGTCATCCCCTGTTCATCACCTACCCTCCCGGCCTGCAAACCGCAACCAGCTCAATGATTGTAAACGCCCGGCTTCGTAAACTATCCGGACTTGTCTCCCAGATGGGCTCCCGGGCGTGGATTACTTCCGAATGCTCGTGATCCAGAACCGTGCAAAACGCTCCACGCTTAGCGAGCAGGTGTAGCAACGCCCCACGGGCCGTATGGTAAGCTTGAATGAGCGTGAGGGACGCTTCCGGTCCGCGGAAAGGGTAGAAGCCCACTCGCAATTCGATCTGGTTTCGCGATACTTCTTTCAGCCCGAAATTGCGGACGGCGGGCACTCGATGAAAGGAGTTCGCAATGTCGAACCAAATCTCCCACGCCGCTCGCCCCCTTCCTGATCGCCCGAACGTCCGTCACCTGAAGGATCAAGCCAAGGACCTATTAAAGGCGGGCAATGCTCGCTCTCTCTCCGATGCTCAGCTTCAAATCGCCCGCCAATACGGGTTCCCCAGTTGGCCCAAACTGAAAGCGCATGTCGATTCGCTTGAAGAAGCTGGACAGCTTAAGGATGCGATCGACCGTAACGATCTTTCCCTTGTCCAAACCATGATGTTGCGAAATCCGGCGTTGCATAAGGCTCCGCTGGGCTATGCCAAGGACGGACCTCTTACTTGGGTAGCCGAATGTCGAGTGCCGCGGGTACGACCGGACGGGACCCGTTTGGCCATAGCGAAATGGATGATCGAGGTCGGTTCAGACGTCCATCAGGGAGGCGATGCACCCCTGATGCGCGCCGCACTCGACAGCGAGCGAATTTCGATGATGGAATTGCTCGTTGCCCATGGAGCAGATGTGAACGGAGCCTGGCACGGTGACTATCCCATTCTCTTTGCCGCCTGCGAGACGCTCAACCCCGGGACACTGCACTGGCTGTTGGAGCACGGCGCGGATCCCAATTGCGGGAGTGAAGCATTATGGAAGGCACGAGGCATTCCGCACCCGGGCACGGCGCTCGACTATTTGCTGGGCGCCTACGTCCGAGATCCCGAGGTGCTGCGCATCTGCATTGAAGTCCTTCTTCGCGCCGGGGGAAAATCGAAGCATGCGTCTCCTGCGCTGTTGGCGGTGATTCGCGGCCGCGTAACCGAACTGGTCGAACTGCTGGACGCAAGCCCTAATCTAATCCACCAACGATTTCCTGGACTCGATTTTGGCGCAACGGCAGCTCGCATGCTCACCCTGCGCGGTGGAACGTTGCTACACGTGGCCGCTGAGTTTCAAAACCTGGATGTGGCGCGGCTATTGCTGGATCGCGGCGCTGATGTCAATGCAGTAGCGATGCTGGACGAAGCCGGCGTTGGCGGCCAAACACCCATATTCCACGCGGCGACACAGCGAGAGGACGCTGGGCTTCCGCTCGTCGAATTGTTGGTGGAGCGAGGCGCTGATCTCACGTTCCGCGCAAAACTCCCAGGACACTATGAGGCCCCAGGGGAAGTGGTGGAATGCACACCTCTTGATTACGCGCTGCTGTTCCCGGGAGACCAAGGACCGACGGCGACTTACCTGAGAAGCCGGGACGTACGAACTCTTGGCAGGGCGTCGCGCGAATAATACCTGAGTGCTGCGAAGGGTAGAGCAAAGCCGCGGTTTGTCGGCTACCCTTACCTTACAGGGTTAGGTAAGGGCAGCCCTCAACCGCCAGGAATCCGAGCGGCTTCGAACCGGCTTGCCCCTCGAGGCATGCACTGTTTGTTAACTTCGATGATTAAAACCGGCCTAGAACTCCGTTGCGGTCCCCATCGCTTATTGCTTTGTCACCGTGATGCTGTTTGCGCTACTTGTCAGCGTGTACCCTGCTGTGTGGCTTGTAAACGATCCGTTGACCGAGCCGGCCGTCAGGGCGGTGTACATCGCGCCCGACTTCGGCGGACGCTTAGGATTGACGGTCACGTTCAGGACGCCTGACAGTGTGGCGTTCGAGTTGACGTGAAGCGTCCCCGAGCCGAACAGCTCGGTCAGCGAAGCGCTACCCGTCTGGCTGTAGTTGCCCGTCACCGACAGGGTCCCCGACGGCGCCACGTTGCCATTGTTAGTGACCGAACTCGCCACGGTTCCCCCTCCCCCTAGCGACGCTCCCGCTTCGACATTGACTGCGGTGGCGGTCAGCGCGCCGCCGACTCCCGCCGAGGCTCCCGACTCTAGTGTGTACGTACCGTTGACCGTCAGTGTCCCCACGTTGACGATTCCCTGGGAGCTGAGATCTTGGGCGACGGTGAGCGAAGCGAGCGAGAGCACGGCGTTTGAACCTACCGAGGTGAGCGTCGCCAATGGGTTGTTGCCGGAAGCGTCCTCAAAGGTGGCGCCGGCGTCGACCTCTACCACAGTGTCGAAGGCCGCGCCCCGCTCTGTCGTGACTTGTGAGATGTCGCTCGGGAATATCAGTACGCCGGAGACGAGCCAGTTGCCGCCGCTCAGGTTTCCGCTTTGTAGCTGGACAGGATTGTCTGCGAGTCGCAGCGTCCCTCCTGGGTAAACCCACAGGGTGCCTGTGGTGTTCGAGAACGCGGGGCTTGTCAGGGAGCTGTTGTCAAACACGTCGATCTCGCCCGGATTCGGCATATCGATCGACTCCGCGGACAGCGTGGTCCCATACAAAGAAATGAGTCCCTGGTTGGTGAGCGAGGTCGCAATCGAGACCTTCCCCGAACCGAACAGGAGCCCCCCACCCTCGGCTACCTGAATCGAATGGACTGAGATTGACGACGCTGAGCCGTCAAGCCCCGCTCCGTTGGCCGTCGTGAAGGTCGGGATGCAGACGTTGCTCGTCGCGCCTGGCACCTTGCGCGGGCTCCAGTTGCCGGCCGTGCTCCACGAGCCGTTACCCGCGTTCCCAGTCCACGTGACGCTGCACGTCTGTGCCTGCGCCTGCGCCAGGTTGCCCCCAATGACAGCGACTGCCAGTAAAACTCCTGCACCCAAGAACGTCCTTGCCTTGTGCGTTTTCATAACGCCTCCTTGTGTGAATTTTCCTGAGTCTGTTCGGCAGGGGAGCGGTATTCCCGCGATGGCGAGCACTATAGTAGTTGAAAAATCCCTGATGTGGCTTGCGACGGTCAAGGATCGTGTCAAAACTTTGTAAAACCGGTCTGCTCGGCTGGAGCTCTCCGGTCGGACTTAGAAGTGGACCATATCCGTTTGCACCTCTCGGACCGGCTACGGTCGTATCGTCAGCAACTCGCAAAGCCTGCGGGGCGGCCCGGGTACTACAGTAGTTTCCCGATTGACGGCATTGCCGGTTCACGGCTAGGGTATCGCCGAACGCTGTCCTCCGAAGCTCCTGTTTACCGAGACAAAACCTGGGCCCACATTGCGAGATGAGGTGCGACAGCCTCTGTCCGGGAGGAAAAAATGAAACGACTGAAATCGCGCGTCTCTTCCATTGGTTGCATTGCTGCAGTCGTCCCGATTTTGTCCATCTTGTTCATGCCGCCATGGGTCCTGGCGGATGATGACGGTAACGGCCACAACGCAGTTCTCTACAGCATCGCTGCGGACACCTGGAAGTTCTACGCCGCTGACGTGGACCCCAACACCAACCTTCCCATGGATAACCTTACCTGGGCGGGCGGAGGTCCGGTGAGCAGCAAAGGTCAGTACACATCTGCGTCGAACATTGGCGTATACCTTTGGGCAGTTGTCGCTGCCAACGACCTTCACCTGATCTCTCATTCGACGGCAGATTCGCTCGTCAGTGCAACCCTGAACGAGGTTGCCACGCTAGATCGCTACCAGGGCCTACTTTATCAGTGGTACGACACGACCAACGGGCACAAAATCCGCAACCCCAACGACATTGACTGCGCATTTGACCCGCCGCCGCACACAGACAACTGTGATTTCGTCTCTGCCGTGGATAATGGCTGGTACGCTTCGGCGCTCATCGTGGTTCGGCAGGCCTTACCGGAGTTGCGGCGGCAAGTAGATGCTCTTCTTCAGCCGATGAATTTCAGTCTCTTTTACGACAGCGGTTATCAGACCCCAGGCTGCAACGTGAACGCGCCGACTGACCCCAACCCGAATCAACCAACCGGACAGATGTTTGGTGGCTACTACGCCAACCAAGGTCCTGCTGGTTATCACAACGGTGCTTTGTACAGCGACCCGCGCATCGCCATCTATATCGGGATGGGCCGTCACCAGATGCCTGGCGATGTGTGGTGGCGATCATGGCGCGTATTACCTCCGAAGCAGTGCGCAACGGACCCCGATTTCTCATGGATAGGTCAGTGGCCTGCGCAAGGCTATTGGCAGACTTACACAGACTTTCAGTCCCGCAAGACGTTTAACGTTTGGGAGGGCCACTACGAATACACAGGGGCGTCCACGACTTTCGTTCCCACGTGGGCTGGCGGGATGTTCGAAGGTTTGATGGCAAACCTGGTGATGCCTGAAACGATCTTTGGGCCGCAGAGTTTCGGTCTAAACGATCTTCGTTGGGCACAAGTGCAGGTTGAGTATGCAACCCAGGCCTTACATTACCCCGTCTGGGGCATGTCTCCTTCCAGTACGGCAGACGACAGCGGCAACTATGGTGGCTTCGGTGTCGAGGGTTTGCTCTTTCCGTACTTCGGAGCCGGAGCGGACTCAAGCCACCCGAACCTGGGGTTGTCACAATGTTGGGCATGCGCCACCGAGGATACGGTATCACCGCATGCGTCGATCATTGCGCTCTCTGTTCTGCCGCAGGAGGCCTATGCGAACATCGTCAACTTGCGGACCCTGTACCCCGGTGTCTACAGCTCCGACGGAGGCTTTTATGACGCCGTCAATCCCATGACTGGCTCGATAGGTCATCGCCGGCTGGTGCTCGACCAATCCATGATCATGGCCGCGATCGATAACGCGATCACTCACGGGGCGATGCAGCGCCATTTCATCAGCGACCCCGTCGCTGGGATCGGATTGTTCTATCTCGCCCATGAAAAGATGTCGATTCAATAGCAAAACTCAGTGGAGTATCGACTCAGTCGCGTCGTCGTCACATAGATATTCGGCCAACAAGGCTGCCGTGTGGCGGGCAGAGGGCGATTGAAGGCAGCAGGCGTTTAGCAGCAGCGGCGCAGGTGTCCTGAAAGCAGGTGTTTTTCTCCTAACAAGGTTTTCGCCTTCAACGAATCGCCGGGGCATGTGGGTCGATGAGCAATGTGTCCGGTTAGCGGAGGCGCCAGATAAGTTGAATCACTTCCGGATTGTCGGCAACCGGAAGTTATCCGAGCCACCACTCGTCGGCGAATTGTCTCAAGTGGCGAACCCGGTAGGGATACCACTCGCGTGGTACCCCCCGGACGGACCCGGACGAGCGCTCCTTAGCGCATCCGGTTCTTCTCGCAGATAAATAGCGGACCCCAAAAGCTACACTAGCCCGCACGCTCTCGCACCTGTGGGACACGCGCAGTCCCGCTCTGTGTCGGGTACGTGTCAGATGAAAGAGCGTTCTCCTTGAGCCGCAGCCTTCCCTCCTCACCCTCCGCCGACGAGGCTCCGTCTTTGTTCGAATGATTCATCGGTACTATGCTGCAGTGTGACTCCTCGCAGACGTGCACACGGGCCGTGCGGCCTGAGCCTTCGCCCGCCGACCTGCAACGGTTTCTTGCAGGTGTCTCCGAGGTCTCCCGGTTCTCGTGCCTGAAGTTTCGTGTCTTTTCGGCAGGGCTGCGTAATCGGCAAATTTTGTTTCCCGGCACGAGTAATTCATCCTGACTCTACGCGGAGTCGGAGAGGGGAACGGTCCGTTCCAAGGTTTCGTGGTAGTTCCACGGCATCCATTCCGCGGGCTTAGTTATCACTTCCTGAGCATGGCGCTGCAACTCGGTCAGGTAGTCGAAGGAGTTGACGTCGCACAACTGACAAGTGTGAATCAAGCTCATGAAGAGATCACCGACATCTGCCCCATTCAGCGTCCGATAGAACAAGGAATTCTTCCGGTGAAGAACAGCCCGCTTCAGTGCTCTTTCGACGACATTGTTGTCTAACGGCGCTCCGGCTTGGCGGAGAAACAGCGTCAAAGGCCGCCAGTGTCGCAGTAAGTACGTGATCGCCTTGCCCAGTCCCGAGTTCGGCTCCGTCTTACGCTCGGCAAACTGCGCTTCCAGCCACCCATGGAGTTTGTCCATCACCGGGAGGCTATGCTCTTGATGAAACTGCAGGCGCTGTTCCGGCTTCAGACCACGCTCCCGCGTTTCGGCATCGTGACCATACACCTCGCCGAGCATCTCCAGTACATAGCGACATTGATCGGGAAAGTTCGCTGCTACTTCCACGATCTGTCGCCTTCCGTGGGCGAGGCAATTTGCCAGCAGAATCTCCACCCCCGCAGCCAACTTCGGAACATTGCGCGAGAGCGCGTCACACATCTGAATGGGCGGGCCCAAGTGCCGGGCACGCTGCTTCAACACGTCGGCAAGGTTCTCGCCGGCATGCTGGCGTCCGGTGAAGTACAGCGCAATCTTCCAGCCCTGGCCGGTGGAAACGATGCCGCTGGTGAACACGCCCGTACGGTCGTCCGACGGTTCACGCGCGAGCCGTAACACTCGCATGCTAGTGTCGTCGTTGTGTACCACCTCACCCTGTGCCGCCTGCCGGATCAACTCGTCACGCGCCGGTTTAAGTAGCTCGGCCGCCTCTTCCACCACTTCCCATTGGGTCGCCGCCGGTAACGGAATCCCCAGCTGACCTTGGAGTTGTTCCAACCGGTAGAACGGGGTTCCGCTGCCATACTTGAGTTGCGCGATCATCGCTGCCGCGGTCTCGTCGTATTTTTCCGGACCTACTCCTTCCGGTTCTTGTGCGGTAAACACCTGTCCGCAGGCACCGCAACGCAGACGTTCGAGCGAGTAGACAGTGGCCGCCAGCGGCACCTGCCCCACTATCCGCACCAGTACTTTCGGATCTTTCTGCCCGTATACGTTGCCCTTCTCGCACTCCGGGCAGCGATCCCCGTGCTTCAACTTCGCATGCGCAATCGCAATCTTCCGCGAACTGACAAACGCTCCCGCACCATTGCGTCCATGTCCCGGCACTGGAGAAGCGTCGGTCTCCGACTCAGTACCGGCGCCAGTTTCCGCGCCTTCCGGTTTTCCCAGCACAGCGCTGGTCTTCTCCGTGTTGCGCGGCCGCACCAGCATCGCCGCCAGCGCATGCAATGCCTCCTTGAGCTTCTCGTAATCGTCCTCGCTCAACGGTGCTTGCCGTGCTCCGTCCAGCACCCGGTCCAGTTCGTCCAGATTTACATCCACCCTTCGGCTGACGGTTTTCATCCTCACCCCATGAGCAGTTCGCGAAACTGCTTCGTCAACGGATATCCCAGAACCTGTTTGATCGATCGGTTCGGCACGTAGCTATTCGATTGTTTACCACGTCCCGTCGTCTTGCCCAGCACCACCCAGTTGGCCGCACGGTAACAGGTTCCGCGGAATCGTTCCGGATCGACAAACGTTTCCAGAAAGTAGATCGGATGCCCGTAGATCCGCTGCCAGTCCGCCGAGATCCGCGACGCCATGCGGCCCAGGATATGCGATGCCAGGTGTTCCACCTTTACCCAGGGCAAGATTAAAAATCGAGTGTTGTAGGCGAGGAAGCGGACATTACGACGACGTGCTTCGGCGCTCCAGCCAATGTAGCGGTCGCGACTGCCCAGATGACGCGGGGCCGAGGACCATGCCAGACAGGCCACCGGCCGCCCTTGCCCCAACACCAAGTACTTTAAGTTTTCTCCCACCGGCTGTTCGTAGCCGAGGTAATGATGTTCCTCCAGCAAACTGTTCCACAATGGCTCTTTCTCGGTGCGACGAACCAGTTCGAACTCCAGTGGTTGGAGGTGGCGCAGACCGCCTTCGATGGGTGTGGTATCAATCCCTACCGGCTCCGGCCTGACTCGATGAGCCAGCGGGTTATGCCGCACGTAACTCACCGGCGGCAACTCGATCTGGCCGGCACGGTCCAGCATGAGCAACAGACCGCGGCACACCATGTCGCGCAACGCTCCATTGGCCTGGCGCCATTGCCAGGCTTCACAGAGCTTGGTCGATAGGGTGCGGCGGCTTTCCTGCGGGTGCTGCTCGATCAGTGCGCGTATATAAAGGATGTCTTCCTGGCTAACCTTCCGGCCCCGATATCTGAGCTCGATCATCATCGACCCGCAGTATGAACTGGTTTTTCTTGGAACGCAAGGGGGACGCCGTTTTTTTTATCGTGAGAGTTGATTACTTCAGCACGTTCACTCGCCGCCACATCGGCGCCGCGCGTACGCGCGACACATCGCCCGCTGCCATCAGCAACTGCACTTCATAGGCTTCCAGTGCCTTGGCTGGCTCCGACGCTTGCGGCCACCATCCGAATCTCCCGCGCGAAAGACGCTTTTGCGCCAGCCAGTATCCTTGGCCGTCATAGCTGAGGAGTCGGATCGCCGTCCCGCTGCGGCTCCGAAACACAAACACACAGCCGGAAAAAGGATCCTCTGCTAGTTTCTCCTGGCACAGTTGCGCTAAAGAGTCGATCCCTTTTCTGCCATCGACCGGCTCGATGGCGACCAGCACGCGCATCTGCGCGGTGATCTGAATCATCTCTCTGCTTCCCGCCAAGCCCGCAGCAGGCTCATCCAATCGGGCGATGTGGCAGCTTTCCACTGAATGCGCACCTTGCTTCCGTGCAACGACTCGAACTCGATCAAGCACTCTCCCAGCATCGCTGATGGTGGCGCCATCAGTTCGACGAATGTTGGCTTGCGTGTTTTTCGTCGGCGATGGGAAACTCCGCCGAGCCGTTTCTTCAATCCCGCGTAATCCAGCCGCAGATGATGCGCGACGGAATACACACCGTGTTCTCGGGCAAGTTCCACGGCGGCTTGCCACACCGAATCCGGCAGCTTCTTCCCCCGTGGCCGGGTGCTACGAATCTCATTCAGTTGGAGTTGTAACTGCGCGATTGGCTCAGGAATGACTGCTGCGCTCATGCGGTTCGTCCTCGGCCGCTCCTCGGCGGCTTAACGAACCTAACAGGGCGAGTTAGCGGTCGTCACGCATGCTTGCCGAAAACACACGGTTCTTCTCGCAGATAAATAGCGGACCCCAAAAGCTACACTAGCCCGCACGCTCTCGCACCTGTGGGACACGCGCAGTCCCGCTCTGTGTCGGGTACGTGTCAGATGAAAGAGCGTTCTCCTTGAGCCGCAGCCTTCCCTCCTCACCCTCCGCCGACGAGGCTCCGTCTTTGTTCGAATGATTCATCGGTACTATGCTGCAGTGTGACTCCTCGCAGACGTGCACACGGGCCGTGCGGCCTGAGCCTTCGCCCGCCGACCTGCAACGGTTTCTTGCAGGTGTCTCCGAGGTCTCCCGGTTCTCGTGCCTGAAGTTTCTAGACGTGCCGTGGGGTCTTCGACCACGCCGGACCGCACAGGAACTTGCGTTATCGCTCCTGCACATGTTGCCTTCCGCGCATATTAACCGCGTCGGCATCCGGGTTGTATGTTTTGTAGGGTCGAGGTCTGGCGCCATGCCCCTTAGGTCCCGCCTACCTGGGGCTCCCCGTTTCCTCTGGGAGTGGACTCATTAGCGGAACCGTAAACCGGTTTCCAGACCCCGCCACTTCGAACGTAGCGAGCGGATTTCCCGCACTACGCTCTCCTGTTGGCTTCACGTCAAAGGTTATATGGCCTGTGGGGCAGGAGCAGCTTTCGCGAGTGCTGGCCGTCTCAGCCTATAGTCGTTGTATAGTCCGAGCCTGCGGTAGATCCACTCACTACTCCACCGTTTCCATCCCTTGCCTTGGCGCAGTCTGGAGCGCATCAGATGCCGCCGGATCTTCATTTCTACCCAGTCTCTGATCTTCGAAAAACATCGAGTCGAATGCCCGATCCGAAAATAGTTCATCCAACCTCGGAGGATGGGATTGATCTCCTCAATCACTTCTCCCACTGGCTGGCTGACGTGTTGCCGAAAGGCTTCCCTGAGCTTGGCAAAGAGCGCCGTTCGTTTCTTCATCTTTGGCACAAATTGCGGTCGCCACTTCTGGTTACGGCCCAGAACGAGGCGATATTCAAATCCCAGGAACGCGAAGCTTCCGCCTTTTGTCAGATCGATTGCCCGACTCTTGTCTTCGTTGATCTCCACTCGTAGTTTCGCCAACTCCTCTCGCAGTCGCTTGTCCACTGCCCTCATGAGCCAGTCATTCCGCGGATGGGAGTCGATTAAGATCACCATGTCATCCGCAAACCGCGCGTATTGCACATGGGTATATTTTCCGCGCCGCGTGGTGGCGATCGCCTTCTCCAGCATTCTGTCTACCTCGTTGAGATAGAGATTACTGAGTAAAGGTGAAACCACCCCGCCTTGCGGGACTCCTTTCTTCCCAGTCGACTTCAGGATCAGGTTGAGTAGTTTCATCATCATTGCGTCCTGTACCCGTCGGACCACCTTCGCCAGCAGCAGGTAGTGCTGAACATTGTCGAAGTAGGCTCGCAGATCAAGATCGATGATGCGTGTCTTCCCTTCCATGATCGCTTGGTCCACTCGGAGCACCGCTTCTTGAGCTGTCCGCTTCGGTCGGTATCCGTACGACCCCGATTGGAAATCGGCTTCGAAGATCGGCTCCGGCTTTGCCTGGAAGATCGTGTAAACCAAATCCTGAGAAATAGCGTGAGTGAGGCATCCCCGGATCATTCATAGGGCCGATAGTGTCCGTTTTTTGCACTGTTGCGGGCAAGACTCAGGTTCGGGCCGATTATTGTTGAAAAATCGCCATTACCGCTCATCTACGGTGGATCAAATCAGTTCTCCTGTGGTTCACTTGTGAAATGTGTTCTCGTCCAACTCTGTCCTGACTACGGCATGTCGCACCTGCTCAAGCAACGCCAGTTATTTCCCGGGGATGGACTCCGGTGCGCAGACCCTTCGCACGTCCTCCAAGAGCTTGGTTATCGCTTTGTCAAAATTCTTGTCTCGGTTTCCTTTTGTGATGGCCCATTCCGCATGTTCCGCGAATGCCCATAAGAGAGCGTTGGTCTTGGCGTCGCGGATCACCAATCGGAACTGGGGATCATAGGGAATCGCCATGAGGACAGGTTCTCCTCGAACCCCTTTCACATCGATTGGGGGGACGCTGAATCCAATCTCGAAAACGACATCCGCATCTGCCGGGCTAGTCACAGTTTCATAGTGTCCCCATGCTTTTGCCGCCGCATAGAATTGGTTGTAGGCGCGGTCTGGCCCTCCGCTGAAAAACGGCTCTTCATAGAATGGCTCTTCCCAACCCGCATTAGCGACAAAAACCCTCCTGCCCGTTAGGATCGGTGCAGGTATGGGAGCGGCTACTGGAGCCTTGTACTGACCGACCGCACAGCAAGATAGTAAAACGACCGCAGCGATGATCCTCATCACTCCTCCAGCCTCAAGCAGACATCTATCTACGACCCTGAGTGGTCGCCAACAAGATCATAGTCAACGCGGTAGTTGACGTAAAATCTCCAATCAGTCGACTCATTCCACGGGTGTGGCGGGCAAAGGCAACTTCGCCCAAACGCGACCAGCGGAACCGACTCCACGAGCTTTCCGATGTAGCACATGGTTAGGATCCACGCTCTGTAGAGATACCTCCCGACGGCGTTGATTGCTGCGCAACGAAACCCAGCAACCGTGGTCGAAGTGTTTTCCACAGGATTATTTGGATTCTTGTGACGAACAACCTTTACTGAGGCAATAGAAAGCGCAAACTGACAGCATGCGCGCGATTGCTAAAAGAATGTGCCAAGGATCAGGAACTGACCTTTTCCTCAGTTCCTGCCCTAAGTCCTTATTCCGGAATATTTTGCGTATAACATATTCAGAATCAATATTTTGCCGCCCGAGTGGCCTATCTGGCTCTCGTAACCCAAATAGAATCAGTATTTTATCCAGTTGGAACAAAAAAACTTGCAGGGATATCCAATACTCGCAGTCCCTTAAGGCCGATCACCAGCCATGCTTCATAGCTCCAACAAACTTCTGCGCAGGCAAGGCGTTCAGCACGTCATCTTTGGTGAGCCAGGCCCGGCGCGCCTGCAGGACGCCGTAACGGATCTTGTCCATGTGCGAAGTGTGGTGCGAGTCGGTATTGATGACGATCTTCACGCCCCGCTGCTTGGCCTGGCGCAGGTGCACGTCGTTCAGATCAAGGCGGTCGGGATAGGCGTTCAACTCCATCGCAACTTTCTTCGACGCCGCCGCAGTGAGCACGGTGTGCATGTCGAATTGATAAGAGTCGCGGCGCAGTTGGATGCGTCCGGTGGGATGACCGATGATCGACGTATTCGGATTCTCGATGGCTTTCAGCAGGCGCTCGGTCATCTTTGCTGGTTCCTGATTGAAGACTGAGTGCACACTGGCGATGACCAGGTCCATCTGCGCCAGCACTTCGTCAGAGAGGTCGAGATCGCCGTCGGCCAGGATGTCCACTTCAATCCCGGCGAAGATCGTGATCCCGTCGATGCGCTGGCCCGCCTCACGAATGCGCTGGATATGCTCCACTGCGCGCTTGTCGTCAAGGCCGTTCGCGAAGGCGAGATTCTTCGAGTGATCGGTGATCGCCATGTAATGGTAGCCGTGCTCCTTGGCGGCCGCGGCCATTTCTTCGATCGTGTTCTTGCCGTCGGTTTCGACCGTGTGCATGTGCACGTCGCCCTTGAGGTCGGCCTGCGTGATCAATGCAGGCAGGGCATGCTTTTCCGCCAGATCGATCTCGCCGAGGTTCTCGCGCATCTCCGGTGGAATGTAGTCGAGCTTGAGCTTGGCGTAGATTTCTTCTTCAGTTTTTCCGGCGACTGGTTTCTCGCCTTCGAGCGTGGCCAGGCTGTACTCGTTGAGGGTGTAGCCCATCTTGAGCGCGCGCTGCCGCAGGGACACGTTATGCGCCTTCGATCCGGTGAAGTACTGCATCGCCGCGCCGAAGGACTCCGGCGGAAGCAGGCGCACGTCGACCTGCATGCCGCTGCGCAGCCGAAAGCTTATCTTGTTGTCGCCGCTGGCAATCACCTCCATCAGTGGTGGATACTTGGCCACGTATGCGATTGCTTTCTGGCGTTCATCTTCGGAGCTGCAGGCCATGCCGGTGACCAGGATGTCGAGATCGCCTACAGTGTCCCGTCCGCGACGCAGCGATCCGGCAGGCGTGATCTTGTCAATCCCCGAGAACTTGCGGAGATACTCGGTCAGTTTGCCAGCCTCCTCTTCGGCCACGTCAATCAGGTAGCGGCCCCCGATGCGGCGGTAGTCCTCGATGGCCTTCAGCAGTTTGGCTTCGTGCTTTTCGCCCATGCGGGGCAACTCGCGAATCTTTCCCTCTCGCGCGAGTTTCTCGACGCCGTCGACGTCGCTGACTTGGTAGGCGTCCCAGATCAGCTTGATGGTCTTCGGTCCGAGCCCCTGAATCTTCAGCAACTGCAGCATCGACGGGTGATACTTCTCGAGCAGTTCCATCTGGATAGCGAGCTTGCCACTTTCGAAAAGCTCCTTGAGGTTGTTCAGCATGCCCTTGCCGATGCCGGGGATGGCGAGAACCTGCTTGGGATCAGCGATCAGATCCTTGATCTGCTGCGAGTGATTTTCAATCGCTTGCGCCGCGTTGCGGTAGGAGCGGATGCGGAAGGAATCCTGCCCATCGATTTCGAGCAGATCCGCAGTTTCGTACAGAATGTTGGCGATAGCCTTGTTATCCACCGATTAAAGATAATCAAGATGGGGGTGTTTGAGCCAGCGCTGTCCGCAAGCGTCGGCGCAGGAAGAAAACCGATTCACACACAAACCCTGACAGGGCGGCGTCGAATCACAGGGGAGACAGAATCAGGGTACTTACGCAGCCTTAGTTACGTTGGCCGCCTGCGGCCCCTTTTGACCTTCGGTGATTTCGAACTCCACTTGGTCGCCTTCCTGCAGGCTTTTGTACCCCTCGGAGGTAATCGCGCTGTAGTGAACAAAAACATCGGGACCATCCGCGCGCCCGATGAACCCGTACCCCTTGGCGTTATTGAACCACTTGACAGTTCCTTTCAGTCTTTCCACAAACCCCCCTCTTTCGCACGTCCCTAATGGGGGGCCCAGGGGCGTGCACCGCAGTCGATAGGATGCATTTTGTAACCGAAGGGGTGGGCTGTCAAGCAGATGAATCCCCTAGACTGGTCAAAAGAAAGTCAAAAATGGGAGATTGGAGGTCGGGACGCGTCGGTGCGCACAAAAGGGCGCTAGCGCACAATGGCTACTTTGCCGCTCCCCTTCGGGCGGCGCGGGTTTCCGTTGCTGGCGTCGTCCGCGTCATGTGATCGAGCCACAGCACCGAAGAGATTGTCTTGGCGTCGCGAATGGTGCCGCGGAGGATCATCTTCACGGCTGCCGGCAGCGGAACCAGACGCTTGTAGATGACTTCATCCTCTTCCGGTTCGGCCTCACCGAGTTGCAGGCCGTTGGCCAGAAAGACAGACATGGTTTCAGCCACAAATCCGGGACTGGCATAGAACTTCAGGATTCGCTTCCAAGTCCTCGCCCGGTAGCCGGTCTCCTCGATCAGTTCGCGCTGAGCGGCCTTCAACTCTTGTTCGCCGGGATCGATGCGTCCAGCGGGCAACTCCCACAGGTAATCGCCCGCAGCATGACGGTACTGCCGCTCCAGCAGGACGCGCGGCACGGCGCCAGAATCGTCCACCGCAAGCACAACAACCGAGCCCGAGTGATGGATGAGATCGCGTCGTACCCGTGCTCCACCGGGTTCTTCAACCTGGTCGGTGGAGACCCAGAAAACTGGCCCGCGATATACCGTGCGAGAGGAAACCAGGCGGGCCCGGGAACGCTTTCTAGCTTTGTTCTGAGAAGGCGGTTTAGCCATGGAAACAATATAGAACACGCCTCGAATCTGGGCGTCACGTAGTGTCGGGCCGAGTTGGGAGTTGGGGCGCTTCTGTTATGCTGCCCGGCATGAGGGCGAGGCCGAGCATTACGATCATCGGAGCAGGGAATCTGGCGCATGCGCTGGCTGTGTCACTGTGGCACGCAGGGTACAAGATCGAGAGTGTGCTGGCTCGTTCTCGCGGAACATCGTTGAAGAAGGCGCAGAAACTGGCCAAAGAAACGGGCGCACGCGCTGCTGTTATTCCAGCAGAGACGCAGGCCGCAGTGGTCTGGTTTTGCGTGCCCGACTCCGAAATCGCCCACGTGGCGCAGGCCCTGGCTCAAGCAAACGACTGGAGGAGGAAGGTTGCCTTGCACTCCAGCGGAGCGTTGACCAGCGACGAATTGAGCGCGCTGCGTCAGCGGGGCGCTGCGGTTGCTTCCGTGCACCCGCTAATGACATTTGTCCGCCATTCGCGGCCGTCGCTGGAGGGAGTCCCATTCGCCATCGAGGGCGATGGTGCCGCCCTGAAAGTCGCGCGCCGTATCGTGAACGATCTGCGCGGTCGCACTTACCCGATTCGCAAAACCGACAAAGCCGCGTATCACGCCTGGGGCACGTTCGCTTCGCCGCTGTTCACGGCACTTCTGGCCACGACAGAGCAGGTGGCAGCGCTGGCCGGAGTCAAACCAAACGAAGCCAGGGCACGAATGATTCCCATCCTGCGGCAGACGCTGGCGAACTACGCTGCCTTCAACGCTGCGGGCGCATTCAGTGGGCCGATCGTCCGCGGCGACGTCGACACCGTGAAGCGGCATCTGCGGGTCTTGAGCGGAGTTCCGGTGCCGCGTGAAGTGTATTTAGCCCTTGCCATGGCAGCCTTGCAGTACCTGCCCGCCAAGAAGAAGGATTCGCTCAGGAAGACTCTCGATTTCCAGCCAGATTGACGGTTGTGGCTGCAGCGAGCAGCGCGAGCGCGGCGAACGGCAACGATGCCGTGGTGCGAATGGGCAGCGCGAACACTGCAGACGACTCGAAGTGTGGGATAGCGAGCCAAGGACGCGTTACGATCAGCGCGAATGCTGCCACCCAAGGGAAGAAGAGAACGATGGCACCCAGCGTCAGCAGGTTGCGAGGCACAGGCCCGGCAGCACGAAGTTCGTGCCGATACTGCACCAGCAGGAAGATTCCAGGAAGAAGAATTACGTGATCGTAGATGGCCTGCCCGGGAAGAAGCGTCACGGACGTAATTGCGAGAAGGAGACTTAAGGTCAGCCAGAAGAGCGGAGAGTCGGGCCGCTCCCGCCGATTTCGCCACGCCAGCGCCGCGCCCAGGCCGAGCAGAACCACAGTCGCCAGTGGGCCAAGGAATGCGCCCAGAGCCTCACCGGGCAGCAAGCGCACGAGTGACGGCGTCGCATAGCGATGATATCCAAGGATGACTCTAACCCATTGTCCGATCCAGTGCGGCCAGATCAATAAGGAAGCGCCTAAAAGAGGCAGCATCATCCCAACGAATCCAGCCCAGAATAGCCGCCGTCCTTTGACGGCCAAACTCCAAAGCAGCAAATAAGAAATCACTGGCAATGTCATTTGTGGCTTTATCAGGGTCAGAGCGATCAAAGCTCCAGCCAGCATTGGCCGGTTCTGCCTGAGAGCTAGCGCCGAACTCGCTAACAGGCACCCTACTACCAATCCGGGTTGCTCGGCGAAGAGCGCTTCCAGCACCTGATAGTTGCAGAGCGTGAGTAAAACGAGCGCCGCAAACCACAACGGAGAGATTCGCCACTCCAGCACGAGGGTCCATAACCAGACGCTGGCAACCGTGAGTAAGGGCAGCAATGCTGCGAGTACCAGACGAAGTTGGCGGAAGTCCAGAGCAGCAGTGGGCCAGAAGAGAAGGTCGGCAAATGCGGGATAAGCGAACTCACGATAGTCGATCGGTGGATCGCTGGGATTCCGCGCATCGAGCGGGCGCCCAAACAGGCCAGTCTGAATGTCGCGTGTTATTTCCGGGCTATAGGGATCGAGACGCGCCGCTTGCCACTGCCGGGCGGTCAGCCAGATGGGATAGAAATCGTCGCCGAACGCATAGCCGTTCCCCAAGCCCTTTGCCGCGCGCACCTCCAGGACCCGCGGCATGAAGAGACCCAGATGGTAATAAACCATCGAGGCCGCACCCACCAACACGAGACTCAATGCCAGGAGGGCGAAGCGAAAGGATGGGCGATTTGCGGCGTGGAGAGCGGCCATTCGCAAAAATCAGATCAGCGAATTAGAGCACGCCGCAGGGATGCGTGCAAAACGCATGGCGAGGCCACCTCAGGTTAGGCTAGCTGGACGTGAAAAGATGTCCCATCTTATCTTTCTTCGTCTTCAGATACTCTTCCGCGTGCGGGCTCGGCGTCACTTCGCACGGCACACGCTCAACCACGGTCACACCAGCACCTTCCAAAGCCGAAACCTTATCAGGATTGTTCGAGAGCAATCGGACGCGCGTGACGCCGAGAGACTTGAGAATCCCAGCTGGCAGCGTGAAATCGCGGTAGTCGTTTTTGAAGCCGAGGCGTTCGTTCGCCTCGACGGTGTCGAGCCCGGCATCCTGCAGTTCGTAGGCCTGCAGTTTGGCCATCAGGCCGATGCCGCGTCCTTCCTGCTGCTCGTAGATCAGAATGCCTGCCCCCTGGTCGGCGATCATGGACAAAGACAACTCGAGTTGCTGCCGACAATCGCAGCGGAGAGAGTGGAAAACATCCCCGGTCAAGCACTGCGAGTGAATCCGCACCAGCGGCGCTTCAGACGTCACGTCGCCCATCACCAGGGCGACGGCTTCTTCTACGCGGCGGCTACCGTCGGAACCAAACTCCGCCCGAAAGCCATAAATGCGGAACCGGCCCCAGCGGGTGGGGAAGTCGGCCGACGCCATCTGCTGAATTGCACCTTTGTTCACACATTCATTATAGCGGGGGACCTCGGCGGAAATGGGGGCCGGCCGGAACAAGACTCCGAAGGGCGAACTGATTAAGAGAAGTGAATCGCTCTGGATCTAGCCTCTAGCTTTAAACGGGAAAATGGCGTCCTGCTTGGAGGGAATGGGGGCGCCGTTGAGCGTGGCCGGGTGGAAGTGCCAGTTCTCGAGCGCTGCCAGGCATTTGGTGTCGATTTCCGGGCCGAGGCTTTGCAGCACAACCTTGCGGACGATTTCTCCGCGCTCGTCGATGGTAATTTCGATCACCTCGTTGCCCGGTGAATCAGGCAACTGCCATGGCCAAACGACGGGATCGGAAGTTGCGACCGGCAGAGCCGGGCGAATCTCATCGCCGTACATCTGTCCACTCTTTAGGGTTCCGTAGGGAAGGCCCGCTTGGGCGCCATGACCTAGAGCCGAAAGCGTCTGGTTTTTGGAAGTATCCTCGGCGTCCGGGCGGGTGAGCGGAACCGGGGGCGCCAATTTGGCGAGTAAAGTGGGCGCCTTCCAGGTCAGCTTTTCATGACCAAGCCGCTGGCGCCGGTAGTGCTCGGTCGCATCGTCGGACGAGCTATGGGTGCTATCATCCGGAGAATTACTGCGCCAGTAGAGCCTGGTGATCGACTTTCCATTTTGCCCCAGGGCGATCGAATTGGGGTTGAGCCGTCGTGGTTCGGCCGCATGCAGCAACCAGGCGAGCAACCCAGCATGCAGGGCAAGCGAGCCAACGCGGATCATGCGTTGACGCTGTGCAGTCGCGAGATTCAGTTGGGCAAACATCGGACGCTCGAATACAGCGGCCACCCCGCCGCTATGTCCTAGTTAGACGTAAGAGAGCGACCTTCGTCAAGGCTATTTTCTTACGCGCCCTCCCGATCAGGTTCGATTGGTAACGTTCGGTGGTTTGGTGCGGATTTGGTAACGCTGCTAAAATGATGAGGTCCAGTGATTTAATTTGTGCTTGGGGCTATAGCTCAGCTGGGAGAGCGCATCGTTCGCAACGATGAGGTCGTCGGTTCGATCCCGACTAGCTCCACCAATCTTCAACAACCCAGGAGATGCGAAACGATCGCCACCTTGCAACGATGTTTTGGCCGTTCATCGCCGCTCGACCTCTGAGGCTCTCAAAAAACAAGTTCCGCGGGTTCACAGGAGGGGACAAATTTGATTTTTTTGACGCCTTCGCTCGATGACAACAAGACGCCCCGATCGGCAGTCACAGCTGAATTATTTCCGCATTGCCAACCATACGTTCAAGAATCGACGAAGGCAGCCTTGTCTAGAACTCCAATTCGGCGATCAACTTCAAGAGCCGAAGAAGTGTCGCGCGCTCATCCGAAGTTAGTTGACGCCGGACATTCTCGTCGGCGGCCACCCGGGCCTTGATCAACCGCTCCCTATATTTGTTTCCTTTGGGCGTCAACCGAACGAGAATTGCCCTCCCCGATTTTGCCTTTCGCTCCGACACAAGTCCTTCTCCAGCCATCGACTTGATGGCCCGGTGGACAACAGTTCGGTCGAAACCGAGAAGCGTGGCGATCTGATTCTGATTGAGCGTAGCGCCGCCTCGGAGTGTTGACAGGATGAAGCCGCGAGTGGCGGAACACCGAGTTTTTCGTTCAAGCCTCTTCCCAACCAAAAAATAGGCCGCCGCGATATGGGCAAGTACCGAATCCTTCAGGATGTCTTTAGGAACCTCTTTCCGTGGAATGATGTTCATAGGATCGTTACCGTCGCTTCGAGAGGTCTCCGCCACTGGGGCGGCTCAACGTAGGCACGCGATTTCTTCCCGATCGCAATCACCATCACAATCTCATGATACCGGGCGGACAACCCAAGATATTTAGAGAGTCTGCGGCCGTCAAAGCCTTCCATGGGACATGTGTTGATTCCCAGCGCTTCGGCAGCGATCATCAGATTCTCGCAGGCTAGCGATGTGCTCTTCGTCGCCCATTTGAACAAGTCCTGGCGAAACAGGGGCGGCATCCCCATCACCTTCCACAAGTTCAGCAGCCAAAACATCCCCCACTTGACTGCTCCGAAAGTGCCGAATGGCCCTGGCATGAACAGGATCCGGCCGATCTTTGCCGTCCGCTCGTAGTCGCGAATTTTCGCCTCGCTGAACTCGCTCCTGCAGCGCATCCACTCCAATTGTCCTTGCGACGTTGCAGTCAACGATCCAATGTCTGCGACGGCCACGAGCAGCGCCGACGCGGTTTCGGCAGGCTTTTGTCCGAGGCAAAGTTTTGCCACTGCCGTTTTTTCTTTCGCAGTTTCTACCCAATAGAACCGGTACGGCTGCGTGTTGAAGCTGGAGGGAGCATAACGTGCCGCATTGAGGATTTGCTCGCGCAGCTCTTCGGAGATTTCGACTGGCTCAAAGACTTTAACTGCTCTCCTTTGGAAGATCGCTTCCAGGGTTCCATCCATAACAACCTCCATGTTGCCATTACAACATACTAATGTTGCTAGTGCAACATACTCTACCGGAGGATGCGGCGATTGTTCCTGGATCGCGGGCAGCTCTAAGTTATGTGTGGGAAGTCATGTGTGTCCCGGAGTCGTGTGCCGCTGGTGTGCCAGAAATTGCTGACCGCGAGCGACATTTACGCGGCTGACTGTCGGTTAGGCCGAAACCTCGAAATCTTTTTGGTTAGGTCATCACGGTGGGCGTACTGTGTGCCACCGGATCTGCCCTGAAACATCTGTTTTCGGGCAGCACTCCAACTAGCGTTTCTCTTCCAGCCGCTTGAGGTGAGGGAAAAATGGCGACACTTCGAACGGTATTTTTTCGGCTGCCGTAGGGGGAGGCGCCGGTACGGCCTTCAGCATCTCAATCCGGTCCGACCACGGATTGACCTTAATGCGCGAGCCAAGAGGCGAGGCAGCCAGTTGATCCGTCCGACACGTTTGCGCCTGCTTCACAGAGTTGGCCAGGCCCTGCATGGCGGACAGGTGACTGCTGGCGAAATCGTTGCTGAATAGCCCATGCAGCAGGTTCGGCAACTGCGCAGAGCGGAGTTCGAGAGCTTTCAGAAAAAGTGCCAGACTCGTGGTGTCTTTGTACGGTGAGTTCGCGATCAGCACCAGACTCTTTTTGTCAGCGTCGGCTTCCTGCGCGGGAGCGAAGCGAAAGTTGAATTTGGAAAAGACATCCAGATCCGAGAAGGGCAAATTAAATTCCGACAAGTATTGCGCGCCCAGAGAGTGACCCAGAATGATGTGGGCCAATTCGTGCGCGAGCACACCGGCCAGGGTAGCTTCATCCGGCAGCACGTCGAGAAGGCCGCGGCTGACCACGATAGTTCGGCCAAGCACGAACGACTCCAGTGGCGTGGTTAACAACACGCGGCAGCGCACCCCAGGAATGTCGAGATTGTTTGTGATCAAAAGATTATTGACCACGTTCTGCAAGATGCTGTCGACCTCGCCGTCCGGCGCCATCAGCCCGGCAACTTGCAACCGCTCCACTATCTCATCGTCAGCGGTATATGTTGTTTTCTCCAGCGAGTACTCGGGGCTCAGATTCTGCGAAGCTTCGTGCCGCTTGGGATCTACCCACATTGGGTTATCGGTCAGAGGTTTGGCAAATTCCCGATGGTCCCCAGCGTGTTCCAAGTCGTATCCCCAGATGCGAGTTTGAGATTTTAGCCATACCCGGCTTGAGGGATCGCCCCTTTCCGAATCCTCGGTGTAAACGTAGGCCGGCATCCACATCATGGTTATCGTATTCAGCCGCCAGCTGTCGAAGTGAAACGCGCGTTTGCCAAATGCCTTCGATGTGTACGATCCGCTGAAACGGACAATGTTGAAGTCCTGATCCTCCACCCAGATTCGCGCCACCAATCCACGGTTACCCGAATTCTCATGCGGCTTTATGTCGATGACGGCGCAGCGCACTTCCGCAAGATTCTCCCAGCGGACAAATTCGAAGGTGTAGTTTTGGCGGTCGAAATGATCCTTGTCCGGGAACAGCGCCAGCGCCAAATCTTCCTCCGTCAACTCCTCCGGACTCTTCGCCCGTTTCTTGCCCTCCCCCGCCGAACTAAATTTCTTCACCGTCACCTGCCCGGTCAGATCCAGGCGGCTTAGGAAATAGTCGTCAGCCTTTGGGGAGGGTCGATTCTCCGAATCAGGCTGGTCTTCCTGAACATACGTCTCGACCACCGGCTTGTAGTAGCGCAGCAGATTGATTACACGGCGTTCCTGCTGGATGGCTGAGTCCACGAAGCTATCAAATGTAACGGAGTTGCGTGCAAGAGCGGTCGACGCGTGAGCCGGAGAGCCCGACTGTGCCGGAGGCGCGTTTTGACCTGCGACGACCGCAACCGCAGCGACCGCGAATACCGTCGGCCCGAGCCACGAAAGTGTCGTCAGCCCAAACCTGCGCCGTCCAAGCGCTCGATAGACCCCTGGGGAGATCGAGACCGTTCTGCGCCTCAATTTTTGGTTGACACCTTCACCATCACTGCGCTCGCTCTGAATTCCGCTCAATCGCCCGACACTCCTTTCCGCTGATCGCAAACCGCAATCTCCGAAACCACCGAGCCCGCTCCTGCCTACGGACGCAGGCTCTATTTCATCAACTGAAAGCGGCTTCCTTCAAACGGCTGTATCGAAAGTGAACGCTCAGGCCCAAGCGAACCGAAAACCGTCGCGCCGGTTCTTCCGATACAGCTCTAGTGTTTCTTGACAGCATTCTCCGAGTCGACTAACGCCCGAGTTGCTGAAGTCTATATACAGGATACGTTTCACGCCAGCGATGATCAACGAGGTCGCCGATGCTTGTCAGAATCCGTCTGTGGGTCGAAACTAGGCAGGGACGCCCAGAACCTACTACAATTTTCGGCCAAGGAGTGCGTGTATGTTTCTGCACAAGATGTGCTTCTTCACGTTAGCTGCGACACTTGCGGCTTCCACAAACGTGGGAACGCTGGACGTACAGATCCGAGAGTTCGAGGTGCCGACCCCGAAATCCCGGCCGCATGATCCCGCGCTCGCACCAGACGGCTCGCTTTGGTACACCGGACAGGGTGCAAACAAGCTCGGTCGGCTTGATCCGAAGACTGGGCAATTCAAGGAGTATCCCTTGAAGACTCCGAACTCCGGTCCGCACGGCCTGGTCTCTGACCAAGACGGCAATATCTGGTTCACCGCCATCTCCGGTGGTTATGTCGGCAAGCTCAACCCGATGAATGGCGAGATCGCCGAATATCGTCCTACCGCTGGCGAAGAGATTGATCCACACACGCCAGTGTTCGATCACAATGGCATTCTGTGGTTCACCAACCAAGAGACCAACTACATCGGGCGACTGGATCCAAAAACGGGCAAGATGGCCCTCGTCAAGTCGCCTACGCCACATGCTGTGCCCTACGGCATCGTGATCTTGCCGAACAACATTCCCATCTTCTGCGAATTCGGCACGAACAAGTTGGGCAGTATTGACCCAAGCACGATGAGAATCAGTGAATACACGTTGCCGGCGCCAGGTACGCGCCCGCGCCGGATCGCACTGGCGCCGGATGGCACGATCTATTACACCGATTTCGCGCGCGGATATTTGGCACATTTCGATCCCTCTAGCGGAAGGCTTTTGAAGGAGTGGCCGTCACCCGGGGGCGCTGAGTCGGAACCATATCGAATCGCGATCACCAACGATGGCAAGGTCTGGTATAGCGAGTCCGGCGTGAGGCCGAACGCCGTGGTTCGCTTCGATCCTCAATCGGAGACCTTCAGTACGAAGACGATCCCGTCCGGGGGCGGTGTGGTGCGGAACATGGTGGCGACTCCCGACGGGCAGCTATTTCTAGCTTGCAGCGGAGTAAACAAGGTGGCCGTCGTAAGTCCGATCAAATAGACAAAAGATCCCTGTCTCCAACCTCCTAGGCTAGGAGCGTCCTCCGGTGCGAACCACCCAATGGCGGGGCGTTGTAGCTCTTGCCGTCGCGCGGTTTGATCTTACTGCCCTTCGACTGTCACAGTGAGTTTGACACGCGTCCGCAATATTTCGCTAAAGAGGAACAGATCCGTCAATAAAGCACGCAGATGGCTTGAAGCGTTAAGATTGTCAATCAACTGAGAACTAATCGCAGGCTGCGCGAGTACGAGTTCGAGCGCTACCAGAGAGTCGTTTCCATCGCGCTCTAACGTGCAACAGAACGCGTCATACTTCCCAGATGGTTCGAGCTGATGATCATGAATCGCTTCTCGGCAGCTTTCAGGCGATCCGATCAGCGCTTGACGCGCTTGCTCAAGATGGGTTCGAACCTCACGACCTGCAGAACTACCTTCGTCGCTTGGCAAGCCCTGTGCCGCGTAGCCCAAAAGGAACTCGTAACACTCCTCGACGACTTCACAGCGCTCGAGAAAATCAATCGCCATCCGCTGTACTCCTGGGGTGAGACAAACCTTCGATCACCCACCGCTTCGGGTCATGCTCCCTCAAATAAAACTCGCGGCTCATGGAGCCCACAATCATCGACGCAGTGATCGGCAGTTTCTCTGGCCGGACGGCAAAGTAGACGTGAACGATGGTCAGGGTGATCAGCCCCACGCCCGCCAGTCCATGGAACACGTACATCATCCCCCAGGTCATGTCGCTGAATAGATAAGGATTGCGCGGAAAAAAGACAGTGCGCACCCGAAACATCATGCATATACCCGTGACGATCACTGCCAAGCCGCTCAACATCACTACGCCATGGTAGAGCTTGTTTTCCAACGGATATTTGGCGAATTTTCGCGGCGATCCCCCCCGTTTTCGATGAAACGCTGGAAGCGCTTCACGGCGTCTTCGAGGTCGGATCGGTCTGGCCAGATCGACCCGGAATCTAAGTAAAAAGTGGCGTGAACAATGTGAAACAGGATTGAGATGGTCAACACCGTCCCTGCAATCCGGTAATATGTCACCCAATTGAACTGAATTCCAACTTTGGGGAGGAATGCGGTGAACTGTAACACAAGCATCGCTGCGGCCATAATCCAGTGAAACAATTGGCGGCCGGGAGTGCCGCGGAATCCGCGGGGGCAACTCGAGCGTTTCTGCCGTTGAGGGATCGGAATCGAGCTCGATTTCTCCGGCGAAGTAGCGGACATAAATCACATCACGATCAGAAAAACTAATCCGGCAATCAGCGCGACCCAGATCAAGAACAAGCAATCTGGATCGGGATTCTTTGTCCTAACGGACTTGTCGCCCACTATAGGATGCCCATGCCGGCCTCCTGCACTCCGCTGATGGCGCGCTTCACGAGATTTCGCATGAGCGGGATTTTGCAGGCATTGAACTGCAACGGGACTGCTCCCTGTACCGCCGGCTTTCCCGCCGCTTCGCTGGTGGCTGCGTTCCGTGGCTTACCACGCACGGCATCCTCCCCGTCTTCAACCGCAGCGGCCGCGCCGCGACCGCATCGCTGCGATCCGAATGTTCTGGATCATGTCTCCAATGACCTTATCGCCGATGCAACATTCATGAGCGGAAAATCCAGACATTTCGATAGCGAACTTTCTGGAAATAAAACTCCGCGCTAGCCCAAGTCGACGGAATTCAAACCTGATCAACAGATATCCGGACACAGAATATTCATGCGCGTGATGTCAAGATCAGGGCCCACAAAGTAATCTTCCCCGTCGATCACTTCTTCGCCATTGGGAGTCGATTCGACGAACTTGGCGTCAAGCGCAATCAATGTTGGAGCGGTATCGGAGGGATTCGGGCGATGCATCGCTCCGCATGCAGGATTGCGTGTTCGCGATTTCTGCCGACGGGGTATCGGCATAGCGGATCTTTTCCTCCCGCGCGATAACACGGCCAGCCGGCGCGGTAATACCAGCAGCGCGTATCCTGGGAAACATTGCCGCCGACTGTCCCCTGGTTAGGATCAGGGGGACGACGGCTGGATGCCTGTGCCAGCACTCCGTATTTCTTCCGTATGACCGGATTCTGTGCAACTTCGGTGATTGTGGTCATCGCTCCAATATGCACACCATCTGTAGGTCTCGCGGATTCCCCTTAGTTCGTCGATGCCAGCCCGGTCGACGACCGCCTTGGGCTTCCTGATGCGGTCTTTTCGCCAATCCATGCTGTCGAGTCCGCCCCCCAGTACTGACGCATCTGACTTGTGCTGTTGAAGAAGCTTTTATGCGTCTGCAACTGACGTTGGCTGATACAGCTGAAAAGTCCGCATTACATCTCGGATTGTTGCCATACCGCTCTCCGTATTTCAGATCGGCTAAATGTGTGCGGTCAACGGTCCTGCACCGGCCGCCCCGCTTCAAGTGATGTAAGAATTGTTCGAGGTCACGGGCGCACGACGAAAAATCTCATCGCCCAAAGTTCCGAGAGCACATTCAGTCGCTCCACAGCCGCCGCCCACCGGCAGTTCTCCGATGCCGCGGGCTCCCGCCGGATCTTAGGAGCCGGAATATTCAGGGCAGCCCATTGCATGTTACTTGGCACGTCGAGGATGGTCGGAAGCTTAGTGTGATGAAAACGCAGTGAAATAGTATACCCGTAATGAGGATCAAACCCACTTCTGGGCAATGGCATGACCGATACCCAGGATGGATCGACCGAGGATTTGGCCGGAGAGCGCCCTGGGATAAATGGCGGTGCCTACGTCGGCCGCGGCAAGAAAACTGTGATTTCGTACTTGCCGGTTTCAATAGACTTCGACCTCCGCGAAGCTGGCTACGTACCGAAGGACTGGCCGTCGCGAGGATATTTGTCCTTAGCGGCTGCCACTAGACCCTGCCCAGCCAAAGCGGCAATTGACGCTTTCGTTACCTTATTCACATCGTCGGGTGGCGCGTGTCCATCATATTTGCCGCCCAGTTGAATCGCATGCTGCGCTGCCTGGGCTAGCGTCATCCCTGTGCCGCCCTTGCGAAAGACACGCTCATTCGAGACTTCATATTGGTCCGGCTTGCCACCTAGAGTCTTGGCCGCGATGTCCTGCAGTTTCTGCTTACCGTCCATGGCGGCAGCATGCGCCGCCCGAGTCATCGCATGCGTGGTCTGGCTTCCTTCCGAGACGCATGTCCAAGGCAGGTTCTTTGAGGTGTTGCCCCAGGTCACGTCGCACTTCTCCCAGGGCACACCCAGAACCTCAGCGACGACACGGTGAACATCCAGAAGCGATTCCGTCCCCAAATTTCCGATTCCGGACTGGATCGCGATGCGTCCATCTGGTTTGATAACGAACAGACCGTCAAATCCGATCGATCCTCCGACGAAGCAACTCGAAGAAACACCAACGCCTCGGACCTTGGTTCCACTACGCTTCGGCCGCGCGAGACGGTCCTTCCATTGGAATTGTTCGGCTCCGCGGTCGAAAGCTTCTTTCAGGAACGCGCTCGTGGAATGGTTGCGGGTGCCATTTCTCAGAGGGCCTACGGGCGACTTGCCCTCGGGGCAGTTTACTTTCCGAATGTCGACCTGATCGAGCCCCAGTTTGCGTGCGGCCTTGGAAACGATCGTTTCCATGATTACGATTCCTTGCATGCCACCGGGTGAACTCTGCGCGCCTCGCGGCGGAGTGTTGGTCAGGATGGTGGTGCCTCTCCACCGCATGGCCAGCGGCTGATAAAGCAAGGAAACGATATTCCCTGAAGTGTTCGCGTCCCCCACGGCATCATAGGGACCGTTGTTGCAGATGACAAACATATCGAGCGCCGTAATGCGTCCAGTGCTGGCGAAACCGACTTTCATCCGCCCGTGGAAACCAGGGGCGTGCGCGCCCGATGAAATGCTCCTCCTCGCGGCTAATGCGCATCATGACCGGCGCATTCGCTTCTTTCGACAACAGGGCTGGGATGATTGCGAAGATGTAACCCGTGGCCTTACTGCCGAAACCTCCTCCCGTGTACTCGCTGATCAGAACGATCTGGTTCGGATCCATGTTCAACCAGCGCGCCAGGCTGGCCAGTGTCTGCACCGTACTCTGGGTTCCCATATAAACAAACTTTGCCATTCTGCCAAATAAGCTAAAGTCGTACGCGGCTCCAGAGTCTCGTGGCTGGTATCGGGTGTAACGAATGTTTCATCCAGAACCAGCGCAGCATTTTTGAAACCGGTATCCAAATCGCCGACAACCCACTCGTCCTGTGCCTTTCCCATCGGCAAGCGGCCATGTTTCGCCTCAGCAAAATCGGCCTCGGTCCACTTAAGTTCCCCGATGTGGGGCAGGGGAGGGCTGGACGGTTTGTCTCCCGGTTTCGGTTGTGGCATTGGCGGTCTGATCCAGACGTTCCCGTCGATCCGCGGATTCGGTCCACCCGGGCGAAGCGTATCCAACGGGTCGACGGCGAAGGGAAGAGGTTCAAATTCAATATCGATTGCTTCGATGGCTTCTGCTGCCGTGTATTCGTCCACTGCCGCCACTGCCAGCACGGGCTCGCCGTGGTACAGGGGTTCCATGGTGAGAGCCTTTTGGCCCAACGGCGACGACCTGATGGTGACGCCAAGGTCGGTAACGCTATCAGCCGGAGCAGGTAGATCGTCTTGTGTCAGGATGGCTTTCACGCCCGGCATTGCCATGGCTTTGCTGATGTCCAGATGTTTCACGCGTCCGTGGGGTACCGGGCTCAGCAGCAACTTGCAGAACAACATGCCGTCGATGCGAAAGTCCTCTGCATATT
>CAVYHM010000029.1:0-137313 GCA_963768265.1 uncultured Acidobacteriaceae bacterium | reverse complement strand
GAACATCAGTTTTCTGATGATCATTCCTCGAAGCCTCCGGCTGAAGTGGCAGGAATCGACAAGCGGGAATCTTACATGTACAGGGGCAGGGAGCCAAGTCCAGTGCCCGCAGTACGGTTGGACGTCAGCCAAAACCACCCCTGGTGGGTGCCCCATTTCTCGCGCGCTCTTTGCGCGAGAAAGCCTGCTCTGAGCTTGTCGAAGGGTAGGGGTCTTCGCCAAGCCGGTTGTGAGAGAATCAGCGAGCCCCGAGCAGGATGTCTACTGTTAACTGGTCAAGGAATTCGTAAGGCAGGCGTTTTTTCAAGATCGCATCCTTATCAAAAGCGTGCGACAGCAAAGCGGCTGACCCACTCTTCGAGTAGGTACGCGCCTCGGGAGTTCCTGATGGTGCAGCGGAGATCTGCTTTAGAATCGCCTGAATCTCACGGTCAGCATTCCACTGCGCGGCTTTTTCTTTAAGAATGAGATAAGTCCGCATGCAGCCACGGGCAAAATCCTTGACGCCCGCGCAATCTTCCGTGCGGTAGGCGTGCGCATCGAAGTGCCGCGGACCGTCGTACCCCACGTCTTCCAAAAACTTCACCAGCCAGAATGCGGCCTTGGGGTTGGCCGAGCCAAAGCGCAGATCCTGGTCGTATCGTCCCGGCATCTGATCGTTCAAATCGATGTGAAACAACTTGCCCGCCTCCCATGCCTGCGCCACGCCATGCATGAAATTGAGACCGGCCATCTGTTCGTGGGCGACCTCCGGATTGACGCCCACCATCTCTGGATGATCAAGCGTGGGAATGAATCCCAGATAGTGCCCGGTGGTCGCCATATAAATGTCGCCGCGAGGCTCGTTGGGCTTGGCTTCCAGGGCGAACTGGTATCCGTATTTGGAAGCGATGTTGTACTCGCAAAGATAATTGACGGCATCACGCAAGCGTTTGACCGCGTCGTCGGCACGGCGGCAGGCGTCGGTTTCGACGCCTTCGCGTCCGCCCCACAGAACAAAAATCTTGGCTCCCAGTTCCGCGCCCAGGTCCATGGCGCGAATGGTTTTCTGCAAAGCGTAGGCACGCACCTCGGGATCATTCGCCGTAAACGCGCCGTCCCGAAACACGGGATGATAGAACAACGATACCGTCGCCATGGGCACGACGATCCCGCTCTCCTGACACGCGGTGCGGAATTCCTTGACGATCTGGTCGCGTTCGGCAGGCTTCGCGTCGATCGGCACCAGGTCATTGTCGTGCAGGTTGACGCCCCAGGCTCCCAGTTCGCCCAGCACAGAGACGATCTGCGTTGGCGGCATGGTGGGGCGCACGGCGTCGCCAAAGGGATCGCGCCCGCGATTGCCCAGTGTCCAAAGGCCGAAAGAAAACTTGTGCTCAGGTTTTGGCTCGTAGTGTCCGTTCTTATGGCTCATTCTCTCCTCATTGTTTTTGATCAGACGGATTCAATGCCGGAGGGGAAGACGAAATCTTCCCGACCAGGTTTTCTTCTGCTTGCTTGTGCAGTTCCTGCACTTTGTGGAGTTCCTTCCCGGCGTCCGCGGTATCTCCGAGAGCCTGGTACAAGCGCCCCAACTGGTAGTGAGCATCGGGTTGTGCGGGATCGAGCGCGACCGCGCGCAGCAACGCCGCCTTTGCATCTTTGTAGTTTTTCTGCTGCATACGGATGGCGCCCAGATCGATATACGTGATGCGCAGGGTTGGATTGATTTTCTGGGCTTGACTTAGCAAAGGCAGTGCGGCGTCGGGATGGTTATTCTTCCATTCGATGTCGCCGAGGTATGCCAGCGCTTGGGCGTGAGCCGGGTCGACAGTAAGCTCGCGTTCGAATTCCTGTTTGGCTTCGTCATACTGCTGCGACTTCCAATGCAGGTAGCCGAGACCGAAGTGGACGTTGGGTTCGCTGGGGGAAATCCTGGCAGCTGCCTCAAACTCGGCAATCGCTTCGGGAGTTCTGCCCAATCCGTCGAGCGCCTCTCCGAAAAGGACGTGGGCCGGCGCCGAATCCGGATTCTGCTCGAGAACATGGTGGAACTCCTCCTGCGCGCAGGAAAATTTCCGGGCCCACAAGCAACTCTGCGCCAGTACCTGATGAAGCTCGACATTACTGGGGTCCGCCTTAGCGGCTGGTTCCAGATACTGCGACGCAAGATCGAATTTCTTTGTCCCGTAGTAACTCAGCCCCAGCAATGTCCGCGCCTGAATGCTTGCAGGGTCCGCGGCGAGCGCCGCACGTAGAGCGATCGCCGCGGCAGGGAACTGTCCCTGCTTAAATTGCGCCAAGCCCAGGTTGAGTTCAACCCCGGGCAGCTTGGGGTTGAGTTTGAGCGCGTGCCTGTAGGCCGTTACGGCCTCGGGATACTTCTGCTGTTTCGACAGGACAACTGCCAGTCCCGCGAACGCAGCCGCGTCGCTCGGATTGCGCTCGGTCACTGCCCTCCAGGCTCGGGCGGCCTCGGGCAATTTCCCCTGTTGCTCAAGTGCGATCGCATCGGCGGGAGTCTGAGCCCGCGCCGACACCAAAGTCGAAAAAAAGGCGGTCAGCGCCAGGAGAACGAGTTTGTATCTCCAGTTCTTCATCTGCACTCGCGTACTTTTCTAGGCTGTCATTCTGAGCAAAGCGAAGAACCCCCCTGGCAAGCCCGCGCAACCAGCGACCTCAATGGGAGTTTCGACCACAACTTTGGTTTTCGCGGCGCCGCGCAGTGACTAAGGACCGTCCGCCAGCCGCTGAGGACATGGTCAGCCCCGCAAATAATAAGCCCCGCTCACAGGATGCTTACTGCGAGCGGGGCCGATAAGCGAACCATGCTGGATCAGAAGTACAGCTTCAACCCCAGCTGAATTTCGCGTGGATCATGAGCTGACGTGATCGCACCGAAGTCCCCGTTGGTGAAGGTGTTGCTGACGTTGTTGAACTCCGTGTGGTTGAAGGCATTGAAGAACTCCGCACGGAATTCCAGCTTGCTGCCACGGCTCTCGCTGAACATGAAGGCCTTGAACAACGCGAGGTTCCAGTTCTGGCGGCCAGGACCACGAATGCTGTTGAACCCCAGGTTGCCGAAGGTTCCAGCCGCAGTTGGGGACAATGCGGACGCGTTGAACCAGCTCTTCACCGTCTTCGGGTAGCTGACGCTCCCGTTGACGTTGGGCCGATTATCGGCATTGGGAATGATGCTGGTGATATTCCCAGTGCCAATCAGCGAGCCAGTGCAGCTCGTCGGAAGCGTCGCCTGAGCGCAGTTCGTGATACCGCCTTCCGAGATATGGATCGGCTCGCCCGAGGTCAACGTTACGATGCCCGATACCTGCCATCCACCTATGGTGGACTTCAACAGCTTGTTAGAACTGTCTTTCAGGAACGGGATGTCGTAAATGAAGTTGACGAACGCAATGTTTGTGCGGTCCAAGCCGGAAGGGCCGCTATCGTAGTTCAAGTTGTAGGGGTTGTCATAATTGTTCAAGTCGCCCACGCCGTTATTGCCTGTCGCAGGATCGATTGCCCGAGACAAGGTGTAAGCTGCCTGAAGCTGGAGGTCGTGACGGATCTGACTGTGCAATTCGGCCTGGAAGCCATTGTAATGTGACTTCTGCTGGTCCCACGTCTGTTTGATGGAGTGGAATCCCAGGTACTTAACGCGCTTGTTGTAGTCTGCGTTGTTGTTCGCGAAAAGCGCTGGGATCTGGGTGGTTAAATCGGGCAAGTTGGTTTCGAGGTATGCGTTCTGGTTCCGGTTCTGGTTGCCAACGTATTGGAAAGCCAGCACTGTGCGTGATGACAGTGCCCGCTGAACACCGAAGCTGTACTGATAACTCACCGGCAGCTGGTTGTTCACTTTGTCCAGGCCGGTGATGCTGGCCACCGTAATCGGTGCAACCAAGGGTACTCCGTTGCTCAGCTGCGTGCCGGGGTTTTCCAGTTCCACGTTGCTGAAGTTAATGTTGGTGCTGAAGGGAACGTTGGGGCCGGCGTTATACATGTCGTTGCCCTGAATGCGCTCGTACATGACGCCAAATCCACCGCGGACGACGGT
This sequence comes from uncultured Acidobacteriaceae bacterium, assembly GCA_963768265.1. GTDB lineage: Bacteria > Acidobacteriota > Terriglobia > Terriglobales > Acidobacteriaceae > Sulfotelmatobacter. The sequence continues at coordinate 133,280 of CAVYHM010000029.1, read as the reverse complement.
TTTGCCCGATCCAGTCAGATCATAGGCAAAGCCAACGCGAGGACCAAACGCTGCCCAGTGATTGTCGACCAGACCCTTCGGAACTCCCGGCGTCTTGCCGGGGATCCCGATACCATTCAGATAGAACTGGGTACCGGCCAGGATGGGATTCGGACTGGTGCCCAGGCCCTGACTCGCGGAAGAAATGTTGTTCCCAGCTGCGTCCGCGAAGATCGGAGCCTCAGCCGCATTGTAGAGGTTGGGATAGAAGTTGCCCATGCGGTTGTTCGCTTCATAGGTATGCGGCACACCGTCCCAACGAATACCAAGGTTCAAGGTCAGGCGGTGATTGACGCGCCAGTTGTCCTGAACATAAGCGGCCCAGGAGACGTTGTTCCAGAAGCCGTGATCCTGGACAGCCAGTTCGTTGTAGCCCGAAGCGGCTCCCAGCAGGAAATCACCAAAGTCATTGCCGGTGAAGTTGTTGTTAAAGGTAAAGGAGCCCTGCGTGTTGCCGAACAGATCCTGAATCTTCTTGTAGATCGCCCAACTGCCGCCCATCTTGATCTGGTGCGCGCCCTTTGTCCAGGATATGTCGTCACGGATTTGGTAGTCATCCGCCTTGTTGCGCCACGGCCAACTTGCGTTGGTGTAATCCGTGTTGGTCAAACCGGCAAGGTGAATTTCCGGGATACGGTTGTTATTGTTCGGTCCGCTGAAGATGCGGTTCGAAGTGAACCCGCTGGGACGGCCCAAAACGCCGGTGGGCAGAATGGCGATGCGGTTTCCGTTGTAATTGAAGGCCACCTCGTTCAGCAGCGTCGGGCTGATCACATACGTGGTGTGGATTACGCCGCTGTACGAGGGGTTGCCGAACGTATTGCTGGCTGTGGGAACGTTGTCACCGCTCCACATCGACGTGCCGAAGTTCTGCGCGATCTGCTCGGCAAGAAAGTGGCCGAAGACCGAGAACTTGCTGTTGAACTGGTGGTCGATGCGGACGATCTCTTCCTTTACATTGGTCGGTACATTATTCCCGCCTTGGAAAGCCGGCTTTCCGCTACTCACACCGTTATTGGCGGGAAAAATCCCCTTCTGCAGCAGGGCGGCGGAGTTGGGATCGATCATGCAGCTCGGGATTGTGTTGCCGGGGAACGGGCTGCCCTGCACAATTCCAACTGGGGCGACTTTGCCAGGGCAATTCCTGAATAGAAAACTAGCCGTGACGTTGGCAGCGCTGGGAACCGAGATCGGGATGCTCGCCGCCAGCGCACCGTTGTACCAAGCAGTGTCCGGTACCGTCTGGTCCAGGGTCTGGCCCTGAATCAGCCGGCGCCATTCCATGTTGTAGAAGAAGAACGTCTTGTGCTCCTTCGCCCAGAAATCAACTGGACCGCCGCCGTTGAAGCCGAAGGTGTGGAAGCGGAGCTCGGCGACTTTTTGCGGGGATGGGTTAAAGTAATTGCGCGCGTCGAGCGCATCGTTGCGCAGGAACTCCCATGCGCTAGCGTGGTACTGTTTGGTTCCAGACTTGATGACCGCCGTCATGGTCGCTGACGACGAGAGTCCGTATTCCGCGCTGTAGTTCGATGTCATTTGGCGGAACTCGGCGATAGCGTCCATTGAAGGCATTACGTCAGACCCACCCGCGCCACCGCGGTCGTCGCTCTCACCGCCATCCAGCAGGTAAAGGTTGTGGCTTTCTCGCATGCCGTTGAAACTTACGTTGGCATCGCCGCCGACTGGCGTGGGAATCTGAAAGTCCCCTTGGCCGCTGGAAGCTCCCGGCGTCAACGAGATCAGGGAGTACATGCTACGCCCGTTGGTAGCCAACTGACTGAGCTGTTGTCCAGTGATGACGTCGCTGACTTCGCCGGTATCAGCTTGCACGGCGATCGCCGCTGCCTCGACTGTGACCTCTTCTTTGTTGCTGCCGACTTGCAGCTTCATGTCGACGCGGGCGCGATCGCCGACCGCCAACACGACGTTCTTCTGCTCGGTGACCTTGAATCCCGCTACCTCAGCTCGGACCGAGTAGTGGCCGATGTGAAGATCCGGCGCCACGTACTCGCCGCTGCCACTGGTGGTCAGGGTGCGAGCCAGACCGGTCTCGAGGTTGGTAATGGTAATGGATGCGTTCGGGACTGCGGCGCCCGTCGGGTCCGTCACAGTGCCGACGATGGTCGCTTCCTGAGCGAACGCCGACGTGGCGAACACTGCCAGGAAGAAACATGCGAAGAGAGAGACGATCGCGAGACGCCTTAGGTTGCGGCCTCTCACGAAAAGGCCCAAACTCCCGGCATACGTGGGCGAGAGACTTTTCATTTGCCTGCCTCCAAGAAAACCACTTTTTTTTGAGAGACGTCCTACAGGGGACGCCCCAAGCTCGTAAACGTTTACGGTTTACAGCCGTTGGTTGATCGTTGTCAAGTAGAAAATCGATTTTTGGGCCAAAATCCACTGGCTCCCCGGATTCGTCCTGTTTTCGCGGCCAGCGGGGCTCGAAACTGCAATTTTCGGTATGGTCTCCTAAACGTCTGCAAGCCCGATCCTCACCCGGTCCCGGTCCGTCAAACTGGCCGACAGGCGTGCCATTCGCCTGGGTGTTGGATTTTGCCAGACCTCGCCTACACCAAGTCCTCTCCCGCGGCGTGCTTGACGCAGGATTTCCCCTGTGCTACAAGCGACGGTCAACCGTAAACGTTAACGAAGCAACAACTACCGCACCGCATTCCCGCCCACACGGGTTCAAAGCGAGTCGCGGACGAGGCTCTCATGCGTCGGCGTCATACTCAAATTCGAACTATCCTCCAGTTGGCAGCAGTTCTCACATTCATCCTTCTGCGTTCCGTTGCACAGACGGGCAGCGCCCCCTATTTAGACCCTTCCCAGCCCATCAAGGTCCGCGTCGACGATCTGGTTGGCCGGATGACCCTGGAAGAGAAAGCCTCGCAGCTGGTGAATCAGGCGCGGGCCATCCCGCGACTGCAAGTCCCCGCCTACGACTGGTGGAGCGAAGCCCTGCATGGGGTTGCGCGAGCAGGAACGGCAACCGTGTTTCCGGAACCGATTGGGCTGGCCGCAACTTTCGATGATGCGCTGATTCATGAGATGGCCGTCGTCATCGGGACTGAGGCGCGAGCCAAACATGATCAGGCGGTTAAAGCTGGACGTCGCGATATCTATGAAGGGTTGGACTTCTGGTCGCCGAACATCAACATTTTTCGTGACCCGCGTTGGGGACGGGGACAGGAAACTTATGGCGAAGATCCTTTTCTGACGGCGCGCATGGGCGTGGCATTCATCACGGGACTTCAAGGGGACGATCCGAAATATTTTCGTGTGATTGCGACCGCCAAACATTTTGCGGTGCACAGCGGTCCCGAGACCACTCGGCATACGGTCGACGTGCAGGTATCGAAGCACGACGAGGAGGACACGTATTTGCCGGCATTCCGCGCAGCGATCACCGACGGCAAGGCCGAGTCGGTGATGTGCGCGTATAACCGCGTCAATGGGCAGCCGGCATGCGCCAATACGTTCTTGTTGCAGGACACGTTGCGCGGAGCGTGGAAGTTCAACGGCTACGTGGTTTCAGATTGCGATGCGGTGGTGGACATCTTTCAAGGGCATCACTTCGCGAAAAGCCAAGCCGAAGCTGCCGCGGACGCAATCAAGACCGGCATGGACAACGAGTGCGCCGACTACATTACCATTGTCAAGGACGTTCATGATTACCAGCCATTCATCGACGCCGTGAAGCAAGGACTGCTCGTCGAGGCCGACATCGATGTGACATTGAAGCGGCTGTTCACCGCGCGCATGCGCCTGGGGATGTTCGATCCTCCGAGCACGGTACCGTATGCCAACACGCCCGAATCAGAAATTGACAGCGCTCCGCACCGTGCCCTGGCGCTCAAAACGGCGCAGGAATCGATGGTGTTGCTGAAGAACGATGGCATGCTGCCTTTTGGAGCGGGCGTAAAGAAGATTCTGGTGGTTGGTCCACTCGCCGATTCTGCCGAGGTACTGTACGGGAACTACAGCGGGACTCCATCGCACGCGGTCACGGTCCTGGAAGGCGTGCGTAAGCAGTTCTCCGGAGCGCAGGTTTCGTATCAACCCGGCACGAGTTTTCTGAGTGAGAAGCCAGTTAACGGGGATCCTTTGATTGCAGCCGTGTCGGCGGCGCGTCAGGCCGATGTCGTCGTTGCCGTGGTCGGGATCACCTCCAAACTCGAAGGCGAAGAGATGAAGGTCGATGTACCGGGATTCCGGGGCGGCGATCGCACTAGCCTTAACCTGCCTGCCGAAGAAGAAGCTCTTCTCGGAGCCCTGAAGGGAAGCTGGCAAACCGCTCGTGGTTGTCCTGATGAATGGAAGCGCGCTTGCCGTCAATTGGGCCAATGATCACGCCAACGCGATTCTCGATGCCTGGTACTCGGGCGAAGAGGGCGGTACGGCCATCGCCGAAACGCTGGCGGGGACGAACAATCCTGCCGGACGTCTGCCCGTGACCTTCTATAAAGGTGTCGAGCAGTTGCCGGAGTTCGAAGATTATGCGATGAAGAATCGCACCTACCGCTACTTCACCGGCGAGCCTCTGTACGGTTTTGGGGAAGGTTTGAGTTACACGACCTTCGAATACGGCGGGATGAAGCTGTCGAATCCCTCTCTGCGCGCAGGTGACACGCTGGATGTTGAAGTGGATGTCAAGAACACGGGCAAGCGCGATGGCGACGAGGTGGCCGAGTTGTATATCACCTTCCCGAAATTACCGGGTGCGCCATTGCGGGCTCTGCGCGGATTCAGCCGCGTCCACCTGAAGGCCGGCGAGCAGAAACACGTAAAGCTCACACTGAGTCCCCGCGACCTGAGCTACGTAAACGAAGCCGGAGATCGTCTCGTTGCGACCGGCGACTACCTGATTACGATCGGCGGAGGCCAGCCCGGAACGGCCGCCCCCCACGCCGAATCACACTTGATGATCCAAGGCGAACAGCAGCTCGCCGGAGTAAGATACAACGGATTCTGTGGGAGAGTTTGTGTGGGACCGGGTCTTTGACCCGGTCGTCGGGCGAAGCCCGACTTCGGCACTGTCCACGGCGGTAAGCGGGTCACTCCTGCTAAGGACCTGCTGTCCAAGGCGATTCTCAGAGTTAAGATGAGATCAGGCCGACGTTGCCTTCGCGAAGATGAAGATCAGTCCGCTTTCCCGCTCGCTCGCAACACTTCTATTACTGGGAATCTCACCTTTCGGGCTCCCCCTGTTTTCCCAAGCGGTTGCACCCGAAGCTCCGCCGAAACCGGCCGCAGCCGCGCCCGCACCGGATAGCCCGATCCGCTTCACCTACCAGCCCATCGATTTCAAACTCGACAGTTCCGAAACGCCCGAGCGCCACGCCCCTGAAACCATGGCCGGGGGCGTAGCCGTCTTCGACTACAACAATGACGGCAAGCTCGACATCTTCTTCGCCAACGGAGCCGACATCAAAACGCTCCGCAAAGATTCCCGCAAGTACTACGACCGCCTCTTCGAAAACGACGGCCATGGTCACTTCACCGACGTCACCGAAAAAGCCGGCCTCGCCGGAACCGGCTACGACGTGGGCGTTGCCATCGGAGACTACGACAACGACGGCTACGAAGACATTTTCGTAGCAGGCGTCTATCGCAACACGCTCTACCATAACAATGGCGACGGAACCTTCACCGACGTCACCGCCAAAGCCGGCCTGAACAAGCCCGACGCAGAGTACGGGCCGCTCTGGTCCGTCGCCGCTGCCTGGGTCGATGTGAACAACGACGGACTGCTCGACCTCGTCGTCATCAACTACCTAAAGTGGGATTTCAACCACGAGCCCGTCTGCGAAGGCTACGGGCACCGCGACTACTGCCATCCCAAGATGTACAAGCCCACTCCCAACCAGTTGTTCATCAACAATGGCGACGGCACCTTCCGCGACGCCTCGGTCGAAGCTGGTTTCCGCGCGCATCCCGGCAAAGGCATGGGAGTGGCCGCGGCCGACTCCGAACTCTCCGGCAAGATGGATCTCATCATCACCAACGACAAACTGATGAATTCCTTCTTCCGCGCCAAAGGAGGCGGAAAGTTCGAAGAAGCCGGCTTTGAAGAGAACGTTGCTCTGCGCGAAGACGGCGTCTACATCTCCGGCATGGGAGTGGATTTTCGCGACCTTGATAACGACGGATATGCCGACATTTTCCTGGTCGCGCTTGACGGCGAGACGTTTCCCCTTTACCGCAACACCGGAAAGGGAGGCTTCGTGGAAGTGACGCGAGACGAGCGGCATGACCAAGTTGAGTCTGCCCATGGCCGGATATTCCCCAAACATCGCCGATTTTGACAACGACGGCTGGAAAGACATTTTCGTCTCCCGCGGCCACGTGCAGTCGCTGCTGTCGGCGCCGAATCTGGCCATCGAGCAGCCCAACACAGTCTTCCGCAATCTTGGCGGCATGAAGTTTTCCGCCCTCACTGCGGAGGCGGGATTCACCGCGCAGCCGCCTTCCCGTCATCGCGGCGCAGCCGTCGGCGATCTCAATGGAGACGGCCGCCTCGATGTTGTCGTGAGCGCGATCAACGCGCCAGCGGAAATCTGGATTAACCAGAGCCCCGGCAACAATCATTGGCTGGACTTCAAACTGCAAGGCACCAAGAGTAATCGCGACGGCATCGGAGCAAGAATCAAGCTGGTCACGAAATCTGGCGCGCAGTACAACCACATGAGCACCAGCGCCGGCTATGCATCATCCAGCGCCGCGCCAGTGCATTTCGGCCTGGGCGCCAACGCCTCAGCGGATTTAGTCGAAATCCGCTGGCCCTCAGGCATCGTTCAACAATTGCACGCCGTGGCGGCTGACCGGGTAGTCGCGGTGAAGGAACCGGCTCAATAGTGATTCAAGAGGTCTCCAGATGAGGCGGCCATCTTGGGGCACGTCGGTTTCTGGGAGGGTCTCAACGAAATTGGTTTGAAGCGATGCCCTACTACTCGCGCCTTAGGCCTCTGCGCGCAACTTCTCCCACACCTGCCGGACCTGCTCGCGGGTTTGATCGAGGGAGCCGGAATTGTCGATCACGTAGTCGGCGGCTTTGACCTTTTCCTCATCCGGAAGCTGCGCGGCCATGCGGCGGGCAACTTCTTTGCGCGCGATTTCGAGGTCGATCTTCTGCCGAGAAGCGAAGCGGGCGGCGCGCTGATCGGTGTTGCAGGTCACGACGACCAGGCGGTCGAGGCGCTTGGCGGCGCCCGCCTCGAGAATCAGCGCTGCCTCGACTATGGCGACGGCGTGACGATCCTGGATGCCCATCTGCTGCATCCACTCATCCTGGCTGTGAATGACCGCCGGATGCACGATGCGGTTCAATTCTTCGATGCGCGAGGCGCGTTTGCTGGAGGCGTCCGTAGCCGGGCCGAAAGCAACCTCGGCCAGCTTGGCCCGGTTAACACTGCCGTCGGGATTGAGAATCTCGCGGCCGAAATGGCGCACCACTTCGTTGTAGACGGCCAGACCCGGCTGCATCAGCGAGTGTGCGATGTGGTCGGCTTCGACCAGATACGCGCCGAGGGCGACAAACATCTTTCCGACCACTGACTTGCCGGTGGCGATGCCTCCGGTAAGGCCAACTTTCAGCATTCAGTCTCCCGACGAAAAGCGTTCACCACAGAGGCACAGAGAAAACCAAGAAAGAAACAAGAGAGGGTTTCTCTGTGCCTCTGTGTCTCTGTGGTGAATTTTCACTTGGTCAGGCACGAGAAAGTTCCGGAACGCGGCTTCCCCGCCGCATCTTTGCGGCCTTGACCGTGTTGAACATCAGCATGGCGATTGTAAGTGGACCCACTCCGCCGGGGACGGGCGTGAGGGCTCCCGCAATCTCGGCGACTTCGGGATGGACGTCGCCGATCAGCGTCGACCCTTTCTTGCGGAAAGTCTCTTCCCTTTTGGCGTTGCCCGCAAAAAAACGCTGGAACTCGACGGCATCGGTCACACTGTTCATGCCTACGTCAATCACAGTCGCGCCGGGCTTGACGAAGTCGCTGGTGATCATTCCTGCGCGTCCAATGGCGGCTACCAGAATGTCGGCGCGACGGCACACTCCGGGCAAATCGTGGGTTTTCGAGTGGCACACGGTCACGGTAGCGTTGGCATTGAGCAGCAGCATGGCGGCGGGCTTGCCCACAATGTCGCTGCGACCGACGACTACGGCTTCGCGTCCGGCGATGGGGATTTTGCTACGCCTCAGGATTTCGATCACTCCGGCAGGAGTGCAGGGCACCAGCCCAGGGCGCTGCGTCGAAAGGAAGCCCACGTTCATGGGATGGAAGCCGTCGACGTCCTTGGCCGGGTCGACAGCCACCAATACTTTTTTTGCGTCCACGTGGGCAGGCAGGGGCAATTGCACCAGGATGCCGTCGATTTCGTCACGGCGGTTGAGATCTTCGATCAGCGCGAGTAGTTCGCCCGTGGTGGCGGACTCCGGCGGAGTCAGTTTTTCACTATAGACGCCAACCTCCTCGCAGGCTTTGACCTTGCCGCGCACGTAGATCTCGGATGCCGGGTTGTGTCCAACAAGCATCACGGCCAGTCCGGGGCGGACTCCGGCGGCCGCCATCGCCTTGGCTTCCCCGGCCACTTCGGCTCGGATGTCCTGGGCAATTCTGGTTCCGTCAAGAATGGTGGCGGGCATCGATTTGATTCTATCGCAGCAGGGCGGAGAGTCGCGCCTGTCGTACAATGTCTCCGTCATGATCGAGAAAGATCTGCTGGAAATCCTGGTTTGTCCGGTGTGCAAGACGGCGCTCGAATACCGCCAAAACCCGGAGACTTTGAAGTGCACGCAATGCCATCGCGTCTATGCGGTGAAGGACGACATCCCCAACATGCTCATCGATGAGGCGACGATCGAGCCTTAGTCCTGGGACTGCGTCTTATGCGGCACGCGTAGTAGCGCGGCGCAACCTTTCCCGTTCCGAGCGCTAGTCCATTTTCATGTATTGCGTGGACTAAACCCGCAGTGTCATCCCGAGCGAAGCGAGGGATCTGGGTTCTGGCCCGCGCTGTCAGTATTGCCGCTGCTGGCCAACACCGAGATCCCTCGCGATGCTCGGGATGACAAGAGTACAAAGGGATGACAAGAGTGCGATGGGATCACAGATGGCTCCGCGATATTGTAAAACTGCGCTAGCGCATCCGCCAGGGAGAGAACTCTGCCCATCGGCTCACGGCGTCTTTCGCCCACGCGGTGGACTTGTCCGTGTGACAGGACGTGCAAGGGTTGGGAATCTGATATTGGTCGGTCAACGCGGGTGAAATGAAGCGGAAGGTGTGGGCACGGACGAACGTGTCAGGAACTCCTTCGGTTTCGATCTTGGGCATATGGCAGGCCACACACTCGCTTCCCGCGCTGCCATCTTTGTGGTGAGTATGCTCTTCGAGCGTGGCCGTGTGGGGGCCATTCGGTGACGTCGGGCCGTGACATTCCAGGCACAACTGCTGCGCCGGTTTCCTCAATTGGGCATAGTTCGCCGTTCCATGTATGTCGTGGCAGGTGGAGCATGTGATCCCATGACGGTACATGACGCTCTGGACGAAGTCGTTGCCCTGCATACGGTTCTTGTGCGCGGTACAGTCAGGGAAGTACAGGAAGTTCGTCTGCCCTAGAGTGCAATCCTCGAGCTTCCAGAAATCCTGCAATTTCAGTCCCACGTTGAAGCCGACCGGCCAGTCATAGTACTTGCCTTCGATGGGGCTGGTGACAGGGCGGCCCTGGGAATGGCACTGGATGCAGGTGTCGTTGGCGGCAACAGAATCCATTGCGGCGGGATTGAGGATGTTGCCGCGCGTGGGATGCGCAACGTGCTCGCTGCCCGGCCCATGACAGCGCTCGCAACCTACGTTCCACTCGGCTACCTGTTTGGTGTGGATGTCGTAGCCCACCGAGTGGCAGCCATCGCAGGTCGGTCCGGTCGGGCGCTGCAGGTTGTCGGGCGGATAAAACGCCGCCCACCAGTCGGCGGTCGGCAGAACCATGTACGGAAGCCACTGGCGTTTCGCGACGACCCATTGCGCCGACAGGGGGTAATAATCGTCGCCAATCCTGGTGAAATAGCGCTGCTTCCAGAGACTGCCGTAGACGAACGCCACCTGGTTCCTGTTGAACCTGGCGACTGTATTCGTAGCCAGATCGGGAATGATGGCATCGGGGTGGCTGTACGGATCGCGTACCACGTTCGCCATTGGCGTCTTCTGCCACCGGTCGTAGATCTCCGCGTGGCACTTCTGGCAGGCTTGGGAGCCAACGTAGTGCGCCGAGGTGGCAAGTGCTGCCTGCTGTGAGAGTTCCTGCCGGGTGAGCGGCCCGAGGGTCCGGAGGAATAACACGAGTTTCCAACTGTCGAGCGACGATTCCAGGTGCGGGTTGCCCCAGGCCGGCATGCCTGTAAGTTGGACCCCGTTCTCAATGATGTAGTGCATCTCCCCGTCGGTCAGGGCTTGCGTGGCAGCCGCGCGCAAATCCGGCACTCTCGGATAGAGGTGTCGGCCCACCGTCGTGGTGCCGACGCCGTCGATTCCATGACAGGCGGCGCATTGAGTTACGAAGAGTTCCCGGCCCTGATTGATGGCATCGGAGTTGGCGTCGAGAGGATTCTTGAGGTTCCGATCCGGTTTGGGAATGGCCAGGTTCCGCACTTTCCGGGCCAGCATGGCTTCCCAACTGCGAGGTGTGGCGGTCGCGCGGAAACCCCGGCGAACCAGCAGGATGCCGCAAACCACAGCAGCGATAATCACCAGCAACACGGCAGTAAATAGGGCCTTCAAGACTCTCACTTAGGTTCACTTTCCAAGTGGGCGTCATTCTATCGCTCCTCGCTTCATTTCGCGAAAAACGAAGCCCCAACCAAATTCTCCGCCGTTGTTGTTTGTGGCGCTTTTGCGGCAGGCAATGCCCGACCAAGCCCCCGGCGTTTGAGGTGTTGTGCACCGGAAACGACACATTGTGTCAGTTTTGAGATTACTGGCAGGTACGAAAGGAACCTCAGGAAGCCGGAAAGGCTCAGGAGGTTGCCTGCAACTTTCGATATACACAAGGGTTAATGAATCCAGTAGGGATTGTGGAACGTACTTGCACTAAGGGACGCATTGCGGCAGTTGAATTGCATGCAACTTCCATAGCTGCCGATGAGTCTAATACGGCAAAGGTATTGAGAGGTCGGAATCGGAGGTGATGACGGCCATGAACGACAAGGTGATGAACGACAAAGAACGATTCACGCTGACCGAGTTGGCAGCGCTTAGGAACGACTTGCTGCAGGGTGGGATGATCGATTCCTACGAGGCGGCTGAGCTGCTCCAGGTGTTCCTCATGGGCCGTGGGTATGGGGTCTCGCCCAAGGCAGCGTTGGACGCGGCGGGCCGCGTCGAGATGGCAGGGTGCGCCCTGCCGGTCCTGCAGCATGAACTGGAGAACCTCGCGCTGGTGATGTAAAGCCCCGCGGGGCGGTGATCCCGCGTGGTGCAACATGGGAATTCAGCTTGCGTGAGAAGACGCGCGGTGCTGGGCTGAAAGACTCAGGGCAGCAACCAACGGGACTGAAATAGTTACACTCTGGGCAGCCGATCAAAACTAAGACCGACAACCAGTTTCACAAAGGGAAAGCCGGGCCAACCAGCCCGGCTTTCTCGTTTCCGGCGACTTTCGCCGCACGTTACCGCAGAGTTCGTGTGGAGCGGGCACTCTTGCCCGCTGCTTTTCGTGCGGGCTAGCGGGCAGGAGTGCCCGCTGCACACAGACAAACTCCCAAGTTGCCGTCGCTTCACTCGTAGCGCAGGCTTTCGACCGGGTCAAGTTGCGACGCTCGAGAAGCGGGCACGGTCCCGAAGATGATTCCGACCAGCGAAGAAACAATAATGGCGATGATCGCCGAGAGGCCCGAGATCGGGATGCGGTAGTCGGTCAGGAAGCGCACTGAGTAAGGAATGGCTAAGCCCACCACGATGCCCGCGATCCCGCCCACAAACGAAATCAGCACCGCTTCGGCAAGAAACTGAAAGCGGATCTCACGGTTGGTAGCGCCGATGGCTTTGCGAATCCCGATCTCGCGAATGCGCGAGGTTACCGTCGCCAGCATGATGTTCATGATGCCGATGCCGCTCACCAGCAGAGTCACGAAGGCGACCAGCATGCCCACCATCGTCAGAGCGTCGGCAATTCTCGCCGCAACCTCGAGCAGATGGCTCAGGTTCTCCACGCTGTAAACCGACTCAGCGCGATGCCGGGCTTGCAGCACGCGCTTGATGGCAACCGTGGCGGGGACCACGTCCTGCGTGCTGGCCACGGAAAAGTAGATTTGGCGAACTTCTCCCGTGGGAGTAAAGAACCGGCTGACCGAGTAGGGCATCAGCATGCAGTCTTCCCCAATATCGGACTGGCCGAAGGTATCCACACTTTCGCGGAAGACGCCGATGATGGTAAAGGGCAGTCCGCCGCTGAGCTTGATGACGCGGCCAACTGAATCATGGGGCGTACCGTAGAGTTTCTGCGCCAGGGCCTGAGTGATCAGGCCAACTTTGTTGCGTCCGGCAGAATCCGCAGAATCGAAGAAGCGGCCCGCCAGCAGCACCAGATTGCGCACGCGCAGGTAATCGGGATCCACCCCAAGAATAAGAATGTCGCGCTGTTTGCCGGCTCCAACACTGATTCGGTCGCCCAAAGCCACGGTGGGAGAGGCGGCAACCACGCTTGGAACCTGCTCGCGTACGGCAAGCACATCGTCAACCGTCATCGGGTCGGGCGTCGAGTCGATGCGCTGTCCGCCACCCTGGTAGTCGGCGTAGATCATGTTGGTGCCGATCGATTGCAATTGGCGGAGGATGTATTGCTTTCCAGTCAGACCGATCGTAGCCACCATGATGACCGAGGCCGTGCCGACGGCCATCGCCAGCGCAGTGAGGGTGAATTGAAGCTTGTTGCTGCAAAACGCATCGAAAGCGAAATTCAGTATCTCGCTAAGCCCAGCCGTAAGCCGACGAGGGGTTGTGACCGGGGAGGATGTCGCAGTCGGCATGTTAGGTGGTTAGATGCTAAACCCCGTTTAAAAGCGCCGCAAGTTGCACGCCGTTGTTGTACTCTTAACCCAGCAAGAAACTCTTGGGCGTGTTTCTAATCGAGTGACCGAAGTACATCTTGTTAAATACAGGACAGCACTCTTGCTGTCGCTGGTGACCGTGGCTGCCTTGCTGACGCACGGATATCATCCGTACGCCGAGGACGCGGAGATCTATCTTCCAGGCGTAGAACGAATTCTGAACCAGTCGCTGTTTCCCGTGGGTCAGGAGTTCTTCCAATCACACGCCAACATGACGCTGTTTCCGAACCTGGTTGCGCTTTCGCTCCGAGCGACGCATCTGCCCTTCGAAACCGGATTGCTGGTGTGGCACGCTGCTTCGCTCTTCTTGTTGCTGCTGGCCTGCTGGCAATTGGCCGATATTCTCTTTCCGTCCGTGAAGGCGCGCTGGGGGGCGGTGTGTCTCGTGGCCGGGCTACTGACGATTCCCGTGGCTGGGACCGCACTCTACGTGATGGACCAGTATTTGAATCCGCGGAACCTGGCGGCATTTGCGGCGGTTTTCGCCGTGGCGCGAATCCTGGAAAGGAAGTACCTTCGGGCGCTCGCGTGGGTGGTGTTCACGGCGTGCATTCATCCTCTGATGTGGGTGTTTCCGTTTTCTTTCTGCGCGCTCTGGATCGTCCTGGAGCAAATGGAGCGCCGCACCGCCACGGTAGAAGTAGGCAGGCGCGTTGCCATCACCGGAGCGATCGTCGTTCTTGGCATTCCCTTCGCAGGCCCTGTCTCGTCGGCCTACCACGAAGCTGCGAAGTTGCACGGCTATTTCTATATTCAGGATTGGAAATGGTATGAATGGCTGGGCATTTTTGCTCCGCTGGCTCTACTGTGGTGGTTTGGGCGAATGGCGCGGGCGCAGCATCGGACCATGCTGGCGCGCACCTGCGGCGCATTTGTGATTTACGGTGCGATTTATTTCTTCGTAGCTCTGGTGATCGACCTTCCTCCGGCCTTGGAGAGCCTGGCCCGGCTGCAGCCTCTCCGCAGCCTTCATCTTCTGTACATGTTCCTCTTTCTGTGTATTGGCGGCTTTTTGGGGGAGTACGTATTGAAGGACCGCGGGTGGCGCTGGCTGGCACTGTTTGTGACGCTGAGTATCGGGATGTTTGCGACGCAACGCTCGCTTTTTCCCACCAGCGCGCACGTCGAGTGGCCGGGCCGCACGGCCAGGAATTCATGGGCACAGGCGTTTTCCTGGATCCGAGAGAACACTCCTCCCGAGGCGTTTTTTGCGCTGGACCCCGACTACATGCGTCTGCCTGACGAAGACGTCAACGGGTTCCGTTGTCTGGCGCAGCGGAGCCGTCTGGCTGACTCCGTCAAAGACGGCGGAGTGGTCAGCATGTTTCCTCCTGTGGCGGAGAAGTGGTGGGAACAGGTGCAGGCGCAAACTCCGTGGAAGAATTTTCAGGCTGCGGATTTTGCACGGCTACGGGAGAAGTACGGCGTCGGCTGGGTCGTGGTCCAACAACCTGGCGTGGCCGGACTTGAGTGTGCGTATCAGAATGCGGCAGTGCGCGTCTGCCAACTGCCATAGCAGCTCCGAGAACTGCCCGACTGCGACGGCGGGACGCCCTCGCGACAGCTGACGAGGCGCCGGTGGTACGTCGCTACCTCGCTACTTCTTGTCGCAACGAGCCACCAGCCACCGTTAGCGCCGCAAGAATCACAATGAGCGGATCCACCGGACGGAAATAGTAGGTCTCAGGATGAGAGATGTAGTACGTGAGTGGAAAGAAAAGTAAGACGATGGCAAAGCGCGCGCCCAGCGCGGAGTTGCGTCGAAAAACGCGCCGTAAGCCGAGCAGCCCGAGGATCGACATCGTTGTATTCACGAAAATGTTGGGTGGATCGAGCGGTTCGTCCTTCAAATAGGCATGGTCGAAACTCCAGAAGCCGGTCCACATGTACACGATGCGGCGAAGGGTCATCCACGCAAACCACGCCGGATGGCTGCGGATGAAATCCTTACCCTGTTGCAGCTTGTGGTCCATGTAGGCGATCTCACCGGCGCGCTCGTATTCGGAAAGCTCGGCGTCGCTGTGATTCGGGTGCAGGCTGCTGTTAACCCAGCGCGTGGAATAACCGTTGTTGCCAATGTACAACTCCAGCCCGAAGCCGCTGCGCACTGGAATGAATCGGTGGAAGAGTTCGTAGTTGCGCACGAACCAGGGCGACATCACGGCAATTGCGCCGAGGGCCGCAGCCAGAAGCGGCGCTCTCCAAAGCAGGTTCTGGCGATAGCGACGATAGAGTGTCCAGAGCCCAAGCAATGGAACGACAGACAACACTACGGGCTCGGTGAGCGCGGCGACGCCGCCAAATAGTCCGAACAGCAGCCAGTCCCGGCTGCACGAAGATTTTTCCAGACGCCACGCTATCAAAAACAGGCACGCGAGTTCGAGCGTCACCAGCGGGGTGGACCAGGCCCAGTCCGCGCCGTAGTAGACGCCGTAAGGCGAGAAAGCCCATCCCCAACCAGCCCACTTTGCGACCCGTTCGCCGAAGGCCTGCCGGGCAAAGACAAAAACCGGCACGCAGGTCAGAGCCGAGAACAAGCTATTCAACGAGAGGGCCGCTAGAACCGAGGCCGTGGTTTCAATTCCAAAGATCTTGAAGATGCCTGCAAGCAGATACGAGTACACAGGCGGCAGCAGGGCGGAGAGCCCGGTATCGGCGAAGGGGCTGCCGAAGCCATGACCCAAAACGATGGAGCGAGCGATTCTTCCGAACGCCCAATGCTCGAGAACGAAAGGGTCCATCCAGTCCCGGTAGACAAATGGGATGACGGAGAGGCGGACCGCGAGGGCGATCACTACGATCAGGGCATAGGGTGGATGACGCGTTGAGAAAGTGGTTTTGATTGGCATCAATGCGCCCAACTTGCAGGTGGGAGCGAAGTGGCCTCAGGGGCTGAAGTCCGCATAGTCGCAGTTCTTAGCGGCACGGCTGAAGCCGTGCCATTCCCCGAACCATTTTCTGAAATTAGGTCGCCCTCAGTATAAACGGCACACCTTTACTCCCTGGTTCTGGTACGGGCAGGCCATGTCATCTGGATCGCCGCCCGAGTATTTTGCGTCCCTCTGGGACAGAACGACCCACTGCACTCCAAAATCATGTTTGAGGCGCTGAAAATCAGCCGACTGAAACTTGCGCCAGCCATTCAGCGCCGTCACTTCTCTGAGCCATCGTGGGGCCAGGCGCGGCACGCGGCAGGCCATGCCACCATCTTTTTCGTAGTCAGCGAGAACGCTGCGTTCGGCGAGGGCGCGGAAGCCGTGATAGTCCTCACCGGGGAGCGTCTCGTAGTGGGGATCAACTGCGAACACGGCGTCTACCGGGGTGTTTCGGCTGATCCAGGCGAAAGCCTGCGACCAGCCGTTGCCGGTCGCGACGAATGGCAATTCCAGATGTGGAGACGAGGGAAGCATCCGGCACTGCGCATAGAACATAGCCGCGCTCAAGGGGACGAAAAGAAGCAGCCAGCGATAAACACGGCGGCTCAGCACATAAGATCCGAGAAAGCCTCCGACGATCAGAAAGAACAAGAGGTAGAGCAAGTGCAGATAACGCATCGGCTCGAAGGGCCGCACGCGCTCAAGACTGGGCGGAAGCATTAGGGCGAGTGCTACGACAGTCTGAAACACACCATAGTAAAGGAGAGCTGAAACCAGCGGCATCAGGCTGGTGCCGTCGGACACACTTCTGCGAGATCGCAAGAATCGCCAACACGCGAAGAGAAGAACCAACGGTGCGAAGACTCCCAACCACTCATACCACTGCCAGCGTGCAAGGTAATAAAAACTCCGAGTGGAGGCAGCCTGGCGCCAGGCGTCGGAAGCGGGCTCAAACATCCAACTCAAAGGGATCGCCAGCGCTGCGGCAGTGGGCATGACTGGTTGCCGCCGCAGCCCAGAGGCGCGCAAGTTCCAGTACAGGAACGCGCAAAAAGAGATTCCGAAAACCGTCATCAGCGAGTGAATCAGGAAGGCCACCGCCAGCAGGATTCCGGCGAGCCAGAGGCGGCGATCGATGACGGCGACTGCGGCGGCCACGATTGCCGTCGTGGCCAGCGTGCGCGGATGTAAGTATTGATCGGCGAGATTGATTCCGGTGCCCGTCACAGGTAGCGTGAGCAGCGCGGCGATCATCGCTGTGGCGGCCCACTGCGCTTCCGGCTTGGCGAAACAGCGGCGACTGATTCGCCAGCAACCATGCAGTAGCAGAAAGATGGCCGCGAACTGCCAGAGCAGGACGACCCACGCCAACGACAGGTGCGTCAGGCGAACCGAAAACGCAATCAGCTTATCGAAGATTGTGGCTTGAAACTGCAAGCGGAAAAAGTCAGCGTCGTGGGGATACAGGGCCAGGTTCAGATTGCGCTTGATGGCCGCGAGGTAGAACGAGTCGTCCTCAAGCCCAGGATGGTAGCCCATCACGACGAAGGCGCACCCGGCGATCAGGGCGAGCCGCAGCATGACACTCGCGGACCAATCGCCTCTCCCGGACAGCAGCCGGGTCGAATTTTGTGGAGGCTCTTGCATTCAGTCCGAACCCGCGGCCGGCTCGCTAGACCGAGCGCGCGGTTTCGGCAGGGCGGGCGTAATAGGCGTCAGGGCCGGCCTCGAGCTTGCGTCCCTTGTCACTGAAGCGGGGCAAATGGACTAACCCGATTCTGTGCAGGGCAAACTGCAAGGTCGTGGCCAGCACGCCGAGACCGTAAGTCACGCTACGGCGGAAATTAATCGACGAGGCCTCTTCGAAATACTTGGTGGGGCAGGAGACTTCCCCGATGCGGAAGCCGAAGTGCACGCATTGCGCCAGCATCTGATTGTCGAAGACGAAATCGTCGGAGTTCTCCAGCAGCGGCAATTCGGTGAGCACCTTGCGGCTGAAGGCGCGGTATCCGGTGTGATATTCGGAAAGCTTTACCCGCAAAAATAGATTCTCGAACGCGGTGAGCAGCCGGTTTGAAATGTATTTGTAAATCGGCATGCCGCCGCGTAAAGCGCGGCCTCCGATGATGCGCGAACCCAGCACCACGTCGTATACATCGTAGGCCACCATGCTCGCCATGGCAGTGGCGAGCAGCGGCGTGTACTGATAGTCGGGGTGCAGCATGATGACGACGTCAGCGCCGGCGGCCAGCGCCTCGCGATAGCAGGTCATCTGGTTGCGGCCGTAGCCGTAGTTGCGGTCGTGCTGGAAGACAAGCAGGCCGAGCTGGCGCGCCACCGCGACCGTGTTGTCGCGGCTCTGGTCGTCGACCAGGATCCGAATGTCGACCAGGTCCGGCAGTTCTCCTACCGTGACCGCCAGGGTCTTCTCCGCGTTGTATGCGGGCATGACGACCGCGATGCGCTTGCCGTTGATCATTCTGCGAGTCTCGGGAGAATCCTTTTAGTTTACCCGAGATGACGAGCGAAGGGAGCCTGGAGCCTTTTCCGAGTTGCTGGTCGCCCGGCTTGAATTGTCATCCTGAGGCGGGCGGTTTTTGCCCGCCGAAGGACCTGTGCAACTGGCGGGCAGTTGCATGGGTCTTTCGGCGCCAAAGAACGGCGCCTCAGGATGACAAGACTTTGCCGGAAGGAATTCCGTCACGGATCAGTGAGCCGACTGATCTAAGATCTGCTTGAGGTGTTCCTTCCACGCCACGGCCCAGGTGTGTGTGCCGTGTCCGTGAGTCTTGTCGCTGATGGGAAGAAGTACGAAGGTACCTTTCTTCAGGCGTTTGCTCTGATTCTCTGCGATGCCGAGTTCTGGTGGATTAATAAAATCGTCGGCGGAGTTGATCCACATCACCGGCGCGGTGATCGCCTCCAGATGCGGAGACGGGTCATAGTTGCGCGAGGTATTCACTTGATAGAGCAGGTCGTTGGCATCCAGGCTCGCGATGCGGGACTCGACCGAATCGGCGACATACTTATCTGCCGCCTGCTGCGTCGGAGAGTTCTTCTGCATTAATAAGGGGGCACTCCCTGCGATGGCCAGTAAGTCTTGAGCTGTGCGTAGCGCCCGCTTTGGCTCTTCTGTGTATTCACCCTCTTTCCAGTCGGGATCGCTGCGGATCGCATCCATCAGCAGCTTGCGCCAGACGCGGTTTCGGCCCGCGATCTGCACGGGCAGGCAGGCCATCGGCATCAGGGCATCCATGAATTCTGGATAGGTCTCGCCCCACACAAAGGCGTGCATGCATCCCATGGAGGTGCCGAAAAGCAGGCGCAGGTGTTGCACGCCCAGCCCATCGGTGAGGAGAAGATGTTGCGCCGACACCATATCGTCGTAATCGTATTGTGGGAAGTGGGCGTGCATGCCGTCGCTGGGCTTCGACGATTTCCCGTGACCAATGCCGTCGGGCGCGATGATGAAGTAACGCGTGATATCAAGTGATTGCCCCGGGCCGAAGAGTTCATCCGCGAATTGCGACGCGAGAAACTGCGCTCCCGATCCGCCCGTACCGTGCAGAAGCAACACCGCGTTGGTCACTTGCCCGTTGGCAGCACGAACCGGTTGGCCCAGGGTTCGGTAGTGCAGCCGCAGGTCCGCGAGTTGCTCACCGGAGTGAAACTTGAAATTGTGTGTGATGAAGTCGCCTTCCGACGGCTTGTACTTCATGCCGTCTTGGCCGAGGGCGAACAACGGGAACATCAGTGTGAGAGCAAGAGCTCGCGCGAAGATGCTCATGGAGGCGTCCCCTCATTTCATATTGTCGAGAATCGAGCCCACGATGCCACCGACCACGCCGCCTTCTACAGTCTGGCGGCGGACTTCATGGGGCATATAGCGCTCCAGGGCGTGGGCCAACCGGGCGATGGGCAGAGTCTGCAGCCAGATTCGCCCCGGGCCGGTTAGCGAGGCCAGAAAAATTCCGTCGCCGCCGAAGATCATGTTCTTGATGCCCGGGACCGTCGTGATCTGAAACGATACGCTGGACTGGAAGGCGCCGACGTGTCCTGGATGAACGCGCAGATTTTCACTGGCCTGAAGGTCGCGCGTGACCAGTTCGCCGGAGAGTTCGAGCCATGCAATGCCTTGTCCGCTGAGTCGCTGCAGCAGGAAGCCATCGCCGCCGAAGATGCCGGCGCCCAACGACTGCTGAAAACCCACGCCAATCTGAATTTGAGGAGTCGCGCAGAGGAAGCCGTGGCGATGGATCATGTATTCATGCCCCGGCGCGACTTCGACGGGAACGATGTGCCCGGGAAGTTTGGTGGCGAAGGCGAGTTCGCCGCCTGCGCCGATTGAGCGATATTCGGTCATGAAAATCGATCCGCCGCCGGCCACGCGCTTCAGCACGCCGAAAATGCCGCCGCCTCCCGCGAACTGAGTGTGCGTCGTCATCTGGATCGAACTGCCCATCCATGACAGTTCCCCCGCTTCGGAGATAATTGCGTCGTTGGGTTCGAGGAGGAATTCCAGGACGGGCATGGTGGTGCCGGTGATGCGGCTCTGCATGAGGAGGATCTCCTGAATGATTTCGAGGTGCAGTGTGACTTACGGCTGTGGACGGTGAGAGTATAGCGCGGGTGTGATGGGAGAGACGAGAGGCGAATGGGCGTTGTTGAGTTGTTGCTGATATAAGTAGTTTTCTTGCGTGCAATGAGATTTATCAGCTCCAACTGGTTCAGGAATGTGCTGCAGCGCAAATTCATGGCTGCGGTCTTAGTGGCTGTGGCGCCCGTTGTCGCCGCCGAAACGGGAGAGGAAGCATGGTTGCGGTACGCCGCGCTGGATGCGAAAACGGCGAAGAACTACGAGCACCTGCCATCCAGGGAGGAGGTCCTTGGCGATTCGTCGGTGCTCATGTCCGCGCAGGCGGAACTGGCGCGAGGAATCTCGGGGATGTTGGGCCGGACTCTACAAGTAGGCTCAAGGAACCCGCCCTCACGCCCGACCGAAAGCGCCCTCATCCTAGGGACGCTCTCGCAAATTCACGGGCTTGCTCCGGACCTGCGTCCGGCTGAGCAATTGATAGCCGACGGCTATTGGCTGAAAAGCACTCGCATCGGGGAGCAGGAATGCCTGGTCATCACCGCGGCGACGGACCGCGGAGTTCTCTATGGTGTATTCGGGTTGCTGAGCAAGATCGCCAGGGGAGAAAGCATTGCGGCGCTCGACGAAATACAGCAGCCGCATGCTCCTTTGCGCTGGGTGAACCAGTGGGATAACCTCGACGGCCGCATCGAGCGCGGATATGGCGGGCCTTCAATCTTTTTTGCCGATGGCAAGGTTCGGGCCGACCTGACCCGCGCCGGGCAGTACGCACGCCTGCTGGCTGCGATCGGAATCAACGGCTGTGCGATCAACAACGTGAACGCTGATCCGCGTGTGCTCGACAGCACTTTTATCGAACAGATCGGCCGAATCGCAGATGTGTTCCGACCCTGGGGTGTGCAACTCGCGCTCTCGGTCGACTTGAGCAGCCCCAAGGCTCTGGGCGATCTGGACACGTTCGATCCACTCGATCCGCGAGTTGCTGATTGGTGGCGCAAGAAGGTCGACGAGATCTCCCGGCGGATTCCGGATTTCGGTGGCTTTGTGGTCAAGGCCGACTCGGAGGGACGCCTCGGGCCCTCGACCTACAATCGCACCCAGGCCGACGCAGCCAACGTGGTCGCGCGCGCGCTAAAGCCTCATGGTGGCGTCGTCTTCTATCGAGCTTTCGTGTACAACCACCATCTGGATTGGCGCAATTTGAAAAACGACCGCGCCAAGGCTGCTTACGATAATTTCCATCCGCTCGACGGCGCCTTCGACGAAAACGCGATCGTTCAGATCAAGAACGGGCCGATCGATTTCCAGGTGCGGGAACCGGTGTCGCCACTCTTCGCGGGCCTGCATCGCACCAACGAAGCGATCGAACTGCAGATCACACAGGAATACACCGGGCAGCAACGGCAACTATGTTTTCTTGTCCCGATGTGGAAGGAAGTGCTGGACCTCGATTTGCGAATTGAGGGCAACACCTCGCCGGTCAAAGATCTGGTGGCGGGACGCGTTTTTCATCGTCCCAACGGCGGGGTCGTGGGCGTGGCCAATGTCGGGATGGATGCAAATTGGCTCGGGAATCCACTGGCCATGGCCAATCTCTACGGCTTTGGACGCCTTGCGTGGCAGCCTGACTTGAGCGCCGAAACAATTATCGACGCATGGACGCGCCTGACTTTCGGCAACGATCCGTTGGTGGTTCAGACCATGTCGACGTTGCAGTTAAGCTCGTGGCACGTTTATGAGAGTTACACCGGACCCCTGGGAGCAGGTACGCTCACCAATATTGTCGGCAACCATTACGATCCGGCGCCGGAGTCGTCGGAGAGAAATGGCTGGGGGCAGTGGCACCGAGCCGATCATGATGGAATCGGCATGGACCGCACCCTGGCGACCGGCACCGAATACATCGGACAATATCCAGAGGCTATACAAAAGTTGTATGAATCGCTCACCGCGTGCCCCGATGACTTGCTGCTCTTTTTTCACCACGTGCCCTATACCTACGTATTGCATTCGGGAAAAACGGTCATCCAGCATATTTACGATTCGCATTTCGAGGGGGCAGAACGGGCTGGCGAGTTTGTCTCCCAGTGGAAAGCGCTCCGAGGGCACATCGATGAGGAGCGCTACAACACGGTTCTGGCCCTGCTGCAGTACCAGGCCGGTGAGGCCACCGTCTGGCGGGATACGATTTGCGACTGGGTCTACCATCTCTCAGGCATTCCCGATCAAAAAGAGCGCTTTGGGCGTGAGCCTCGCCCTGATCTCCGCAGCGATTTGTTTTGTGTGCCCAAGATTCTCTTCTGATGCACTTGCACAACCGGGCCGTAAACGTTTACATTCAGCCTTGCAAGATCGTTTTTATAGCGGGATAAGCGCTTAACCCGAGAATGCGCGGGTTACAAGCGCCAGCACCCAGCGACGAGTTAGAAATGGGCAAAGAGCCTACCACGCTGCTCGACATTGCCAACGCACTTGGTACCTCGATCGGTACCGTGCATCGCGCATTGCATGACAACCCGGGAGTGAGCCCGGTTACCAAAACTAAGGTCCTGGAGATGGCCCGAACGTTAGGGTATCGACCCAACCTCGCAGCCCGGCTCCTGTCTTCCAAGCGGACCTTTCGGGTTTCGATCCACACTTTGAAGGGCACCACTTCCTTCTGGGATGAGGTGCGGGCCGGTATCCGGGAAGAAGCCGAATCGAATCCTCTGGAGAACATTGAACTCGAATTCCGAACCTATCCTCAGCTGGGGGAAGGCGAGGACGAGGCGTTCCGCGCTGCTCTTCGCAAGAAGGCAGACGGAATCATTATCTTCCCCGGCAATCCGAAAGGCCTGCAGCCGTGGATCCAGCGTGCCTCGCGCGCCGGAACTCCTGTCGTGTGTGTGACCACGGACGCTCCTAATAGTGGCCGGCGGGGCATCGTGGCCATTGATACTTTGGTCAGCGGTTCGATCGCGGCCGATCTGATGGGACGGTTCCTCGTAGGGCGCAAGGGAGCTATCGCCATCACCGTATTCGACCTGGCGATTACTGAGCACGCAGAAAAGTATGCTGCCTTTGAAGCCACGTTGCGGTCGCTCTATCCTCACCTGGAGGTCTTGAAGCCGATCGAGGACCATGGCACCGAAGCCGAAGCGTACAGCAAGTCGCGCAAGCTGTTTGAAGAGCGCCGTGACCTGGCGGGTGTGTACGTGACCACGGAAGCTTCGACCCCGGTGCTAAAGGCCGCTCGGGACACGAACCTGCTGCCTGGTCTCACGATCATTACTACCGACCTGTTCCCCGACCTTGTTTCTCAAATTCGATCCGGCGCGGTGGCGGCATCGATTTATCAGCGTCCGCGCGCCCAAGGGGAGATGGCGTTTCGCATGCTGCACAAGTTTCTGGTGGAACGCGGCAATTCGACCGACCGCCTTACGCTCGCACCGCATCTGGTGATGCGCGGGAATCTGGATTTCTTCCTGCGCCGGATGTCGCAAGAAGCCGCCAAAGAAAAAATCCCTCAGCTCCGGGAACGGCCGGGAGTCCTGGCTGAGGAAATGGCTTAGCCTCAGGTAGAAAAACAAAAAAACCAGGAGGAACCATCGCATATCTAGGCATCGACGTGGGTACGGGAGGCACACGAGCGCTCGTCATGGACGAGCAGGGTACCGTGGTCGCCTCGGCATCGGCTGACCATGAGCAGTTCGCCAGCCCACGTCCGGGATGGGCGGAACAGGATCCACGCGACTGGTGGCAAGCCTGCGGCACGGCAGTGCGGAAGGCGTTGCAGTCCTCCAATGTGCGCGCCGACAACATCGCCTGCGTCGGGTTTTCGGGACAGATGCATGGCGCGGTCTTGCTCGACGCCGCCGATGAGGTGGTGCGCAACGCAATCATCTGGTGCGATCAGCGAAGCGAAGCCCAGAGCAACGAGCTTTCCGCGATGTTCGGGCGGGACGCGTTGATTCGTCTGACGTGCAATCCTCCGCTGACAAACTTCACCCTCACCAAGCTGCTCTGGGTGCGCGAAATCGAGCCCAGGAATTGGGAACGCGTGGCGCACGTGATGTTGCCAAAAGACTATGTGCGGTTCCGCCTCACGGGAGACAGAGCCATCGACATGGCGGATGCCTCGGGCACGCTGCTGCTGGACGTAGCCAACCGCCGTTGGTCGACAGAAGTTCTGAGCAAAACCGGGATTGAGGAACGCATGCTGCCGGCGCTGTACGAATCGCCGCAAGTCTGCGGGCGAGTCTCCGCCGCGGGAGCAAACGCGACCGGACTGAGAGCGGGAACGCCGGTCGTGGCCGGCGCCGGCGATCAGGCGGCGGGCGCCGTTGGCATGGGCATCGCGCGCGCGGGCGCAGTCAGCGCCACGATCGGAACTTCCGGCGTCGTTTTTGCCGCAACGGATCGTCCGGCGCTCGATCCACAGGGGCGGTTGCACACGTTTTGTCACGCGATCCCTGGACGGTGGCACGTGATGGGCGTGACGCAGGCCGCGGGATTGTCGTTGCGCTGGTTTCGTGATCGCTTCGGGCTGGTGGCCGGGGTACAAGAGAAAGACGGACGCGATCCTTACGATATGCTGGCCGAAGAAGCCAGCGCGGCGCCTGCTGGGTCGGAGGGGGCTTTCTGGGTGCCTTATCTTATGGGCGAACGCACACCGCACCTGGATCCTAACGCTCGAGCGGCCTTGTTGGGACTGACGGCTTCGCACACGCGCGGACACCTGATTCGGGCCGTGATGGAGGGCGTGGCTTTCAGCCTGAAAGATACGTTCACCATTTTCGAGGAGATGAAGATTCCGGTCACGTCGATCCGGCTGGGCGGCGGAGGGGCGCGGTCACCATTGTGGCGACAGATTCAAGCTGACGTTTACAGGCATGAAGTGGAAATCGTCGCAGCGGAAGAGGGGGCCGCGTACGGCGCAGCGATTCTGGCGGCTACCGGCGCAGGGGCGTGGGCATCGGTCGATGAAGCTTGCGACAAGGTGGTTCGGGTGGCGTCGCGTATCGCGGTGGATCCACCGGGGTCAAGAACTATGCAGCACGCCTACTCCACTTACCGCAGGATTTATCCTGCGCTGCATCAGGTGTTCGCCTAAGCTTGCGGATGAAGATCCTCCTGCAACGGCGATTTTACAACCACTACGGGTTCTGATGACGTTGGGCCACTGTCTGAGTATCGCTGCTACCCATCGCGGCCAGAGTCTGTCCTTTGTGTGATCCCCCTCTCAAACTGAACCGCTAGTCGTGCTGAAGCGGTATCCTCCGGCACGGAGCATTGTTTAGAATGAAATGAGGGACCTTTTCACTCCCACGCGTCGTACATACCGCAGGTGGTTTATGAAATTCATTCGGCCTTTGATCCTCACGCTGGCCATTGCCGGCGGGTTCTTCTACTTCACGACCTGGCGTTCCAACTCGCAGGCCGGAATCCACCCCTCGAACTGGTTGGCCCATCCCGAGCAGGTGGAG
Source organism: uncultured Acidobacteriaceae bacterium (assembly GCA_963768265.1). Lineage (GTDB taxonomy): Bacteria > Acidobacteriota > Terriglobia > Terriglobales > Acidobacteriaceae > Sulfotelmatobacter. Next base: position 107,194 of record CAVYHM010000029.1, on the reverse strand, counting down.
ATCACGGAGGCCGCCCCGGGAGAGTCGCTCGACGGGGAAGAGCAGAACAACATCGGCGTCTACAAGAAGAATATTCCGTCGGTGGTGAACGTCACCTCGCGCGCCATGACATTCGACTTCTTCTATGGCCTGGTGCCGCAAGAGGGGCAGGGCTCGGGCTTCGTCATCGACAAAGAAGGCCACATCCTGACTAATTATCACGTGATTGCCGACGCCCGGCAGGTGGAAGTCACGATGCACAACCGCAAGAAGTACAAAGCCACCGTGGTCGGGACCGATGCCCCGCACGACCTGGCGGTGATCCAGATCAAGGCGACCGATCTGGTCCCGGCGGTGCTGGGCGACTCGCACAATCTGCAGGTGGGGCAGAAGGTGTATGCGATCGGCAATCCTTTTGGCTTGGCGGGAACCATGACTCGCGGCATCGTGAGTTCGATTCGCCCGGTGCGCGAGCCCAACGGCGCCATGATCGACGAAGCCATCCAGACCGACGCCGCCATCAATCCGGGCAATTCCGGCGGGCCGCTGATGAATTGGCACGGAGAGGTCATCGGGATCAATACCATGATTCTGTCCAATGTCGGCCAGAATGCTGGCATTGGCTTCGCCATTCCCATCAACACAGCGAAGGCTGTGCTGAACGATCTGTTGACCCTGGGCCGGGTGCGGCGTCCGGCTCTCGGCGTGCGCACCATTCCCATTGGTCCTGAACTCGCCGACGAGATCGGCCTGCCCGTGGATTACGGATTGCTGATCATCCAGGTGACGCCCGGCGGTTCTGCCGATCTGGCCGGGCTCCACGGCGGCTCGGAGCGAGCCTACCTGGGGAATATTCCCATCATGCTGGGCGGCGACCTGATCGTGGCCATCGACGATCAGAAGGTGCAGGACGAGGACGACCTGGCGCAGATGATGAACAACCACCGCGCCGGCGATACCGTCAAGGTAACCATCTACCGCGGCAAGAAAAAGGTGGACGTAAGCGTAGCCCTGGGCGAAGCGCGGCAGCAGGTGTGAGCAACGCAGCTTTCAGCCGTCAGCTCTCAGCTTTGTCCGGCAATGCTCATGTGGCGACGGCCGCCTTCGGCCGTCCGGTCCGAGCGAAGCTCGACCGAGTCCCGCCACTGCGCTCGCCGTGCATTGGCTCCGAACGAAGATTCCTCCTTCAGAGACCAGTTCATCTTCATTTACAGCCTGAACTAAAGCCTGTCATCCCGAGCAAAGCGAGGGATCTGGGTTCTTGCCCTCGCCACCAGTGTTGCCGCAGCCAGCCAACCCCCAGATCCCTCGCTGAGCTCGGGACGACAGACGGCCTACTCCTCCGGCTGTATGCCGACCGCGGCGTACAGATCAGCGCTGTTGTACAGCGTGCCGTCTTTCATCACCAGGCGGCAGCGGCGGATGTCGCTGATGTGCTCCGCCGGATTTCCCTCCACCAGCACGAAGTCGGCGCGCTTGCCGGCGGTGATCGACCCCAGTTCTTTTTCCTGTTTCAGCAGACGGGCCGCATTCAAGGTCGCAATCTGCAGTGACTTCGCGGGTGGAATGCCAGCCTGGACCTCGAGTTCCAATTCGCGATGCAGCATAAGTCCTGCGGTAGCGTCGGTCCCCGCCAGAATCGGGACGCCGGCGTCATACATCCGCTTGGTCATCGCGAGCATGGCGCGATAGGAATCCTTATAAAGCTGGTCAGTGTCGGCCGTGACCGGAAGTCCGCCCGTGTAGGCGCTGCGCTGGACTTGCGCCGGCAGCCGCTTAAGAATCGGCGCGAAGTCTGGGGATACTTGCCCTGGACGCTCGGTGAACATGCCTTCAAACGTGGCCACGGTCACATCGACGGTGGTGTGGTGGTCGAGCAGAAGTTGAATGAAATCCTGCACCGGCTTGGACTGCAGGTCAAGCTTGGCGGCGTTGGCCCCGACGGCAGTGAAGCGCTCCGGGGTGCGGGTGTCCTTCACCTGCGACGCGAGAAAGTTCAGGAAGATGAAGTTAATGTGCTGAATTTCGTCCGCGCCGTCTTCGACGAATTGGGAGGCGATCATGCCGTTGGGAACGTGGCCACTGACGCGGAGTCCGCGGGCGTGGGCGAGTTTGCAGATCGCGGGGACGAAGTCGGGATTGAGCGAACTGTAGAGCTTGATCTGAATGTAACCCAGATCGGCGTAACGCTTGACTGCGGCCTCGGCTTCAGCCGCGGTGTCGGCGTACAGGCCCGAAGGAGCCTGGAATGGACCGTGGCCATCGATCATTCCCGCCTTCCACAAGCGCGGACCGATAGCCGTGCCGTTCTGCCACTGATCCTGAAGATGCTGGAGTTGCTCCATGTCGTTCCCCATGTCGCGAACGCCGGTTACGCCGCTGGCAATGTGCAGGATGCCGTCCAGGGCCTGGTTGTGAGTGTGCATGTCGAACAGGCCCGGGAGTAGAGTCTTGCCGGTTCCGTCGATGCGCTCGGCGTCCGCGGGCGGGTGCACGGCGCTTGACGGTCCGACCGCCAGGAAGCGGTCGCCAGACACGACCACCGTCTGATCTTCCCGCATGAGAGCCTGTTCGGAATCGAACAAGCGTACGTGTTCGACGGCAACAGGATGCGACGGATGCTTCGCCAGGTCTTTGGCCAAGTGGGCGTAGCGTGCATCGGCTTGTTTGACATCGATGGCATAGAGTTGGTCGTTCGTCTTCTCCCAGCCTTCTCGCATGAAGGCAAACCAGGGTCCGGGGATTCCAAAAAAACGCTGGTCGTCATCAAGCCAGACCGTCTGGGGCTCGTAGGAAAGTCCGGTGATCGCGAAGTCAGTGACGTGGATTTTCTGGCCGTGATCTTCCAAGGTGACGTCGGTCAGGCGCTCGAGCCGCGCCTCGCCGGCAGGAAGCAGATGGACCGGTGCACCGTGGGCCTTCTCGAGGGCCGCAACCAGGAATGCAAGTTCGGCCGCGGCGCCGTTATTGCTGACGTAAAAGCTTCCCGCCTGGCCCTGTCCGTTCTCGGTGGTGCTTTTCCAGTGGGCGATGCCATCTTTGACTTCAAAGTGCTCGTCGACCGGAGCTTTCAGGTAGTCGTTGCCGGTTTCATCGACCTTCGAAGGCATGCCGTTGGAATCCAGCACGTAGACGGCGGACACCTTGGGGCCGCGCCCGCGGTCGTTGAACTCGAACGCGCTCTCCACGCGGCCGCCGGGCAGGTAGGTGTCGACCTCGCCGCCGGCGAGCTTGCCGTTGGAAACAACCGCGTAGCGGAGAGTCTGGGACTCGGCTGCGGCGGCGTCGAGCGGCCGCAACCCACATACCAACAAAGAGAGCAACGCCAGGCGAAGTGTAAACATGGGGACGTATTTTGCCACTAATTCGTCCCTCTACGGTAGAATTCTCTCCTGCCTATGACCGCCGTCCTTTAATTCTGCTGGTTGCTTTCCTTTGCGAACGCGCGGGGGTGCGCGCGTCGCTCACCTGTGTCCTCATTACAACCAGAAAGGACCCTTGACATGCAATTCGTGGATAAGGCACTGGCTCGCCGCTTCGAGTCGGGCGAGGAGATGCCGCAAGTCGAGTACGCACGCGTATTCCAGAAGACCCGGCCTGAGATCGGGGCGGCGGTGGAGGAGATTTGTGGCGGGCATATGGTGTTCGCTGGCTTGGGATCGCCAATCGGGCGGGCGACTGGCGCAGGTTTGGATCGTCCGTTTACACCCGAAGACTTGGACCGCGTCGAGCACTTTTACGCCGCGCACAAAGCCCCGTCCCAGGTGGATTTGTGTCCCATGCACGGGCCGGAAGTGTTCGAGCTTTTCAAAGATCGGGGATATGCCGTCGCCGAACTCAACAACGTGCTCTACCGCAAGCTTGATGCGCGGGAAAAATTCCCTCCCGCGCCCGCGGGCTGCGAGGTCCGGCGCAGCCCCACTCAGGAGGCCCATGTTACGGGAGCGATCGTGGAAAGTGCATTCTTCCCCGATGGCGCGCCCGAGGCGTTTCGCGGCCTGATCACTCCGCTCTACCAGATGAAACGGGCGCTGGCGTTCGTCGCCACCATCGATGGAAAACCGGTGGCCTGCGGCACCGGGCTGGTGATTCCCGAGTACAAAGTCTTCGCCCTATGCGGGGCAGGGACCCTCGCTGACTTCCGTGGTCGTGGCCTGCAGACGGCACTGCTGCGGGCTCGGATGGCCGCGGCGGTCGAGGCCGGATGCGAATATGCGGTCGTGGTGACCCAGGGCGGAACGACCTCGCAGCGCAACGCCGAGCGCCTGGGATTTCGCGTGGCCTACAGCAAAGTGACCGTGATCAAGAAACTGGAATCACAGGTTTCGTAGCGAACCAGTCGCGGGATCGAAGCGCGGCAAGGCTTAAAGAATGTGCTTGGGACAAAAAGGTCCTGGAGAAAGATGCAGCAGAACCTCCAGGATACAGCCGCGAAGCGGCGCAAGAATAAAGCCCACGGCGTAAGCCGTGGGAAGGTGAAGGAAATGGACTAGCCCCAGAGGGGCGGAAGAAAAGCAACGACCAAGGGACGGCACGAGTTCTCACTCCAGTTTCTCACAATGTCGCAACTAAACTCCGCCTCGTTTTTTTCTTTCCTTTGCCTGTCCCGTGTGATAACAGGATAGCCAGCAGTATGTGTTTGCAGTCCTTGCGGCTTGCATCGAACGTCGTGCTATAATCACGCGCCGTTCCAGCAAAGTAGTTTCGGTGGTCTTTTAAATTCTCTCGTGCCCGCAGCCAGGGCGCGCTGTTCGGCACCCGGCCGCCACTGAAATCAGGAGGAGCAATGACGTTCTACGACCCCACGCTCTACGGACGTGATGAAGAGGAAGAATTCGGCGACAGCGGCGCTTACAGCGAGTCGCTTGAGGAAGATTTCGAAGAAGAGGAGGAGGAAGAGGAATCGGGCATCCCGGAACCCGGAGCAGCGGAGCCGGAGCCCATGTCCGCTCCCGCACCTCCTGCGCCTAAGCCCGCACCACCCGCCTCCAGCGGCGGGGGCGGCAAACCCAAGCCCAAGCCCAAGCCCAAGGCGAAGAAGAAAGCGGCGGCCAAGAAGCCGGCCAAGAAAGCGCCGAAAAAGCCTGCCAAGAAGAAGCCGGCCAAGAAGCCAGCCAAGAAAGCAGCCAAGAAGCCCGCGAAAAAAGGCGGGAAGAAGAAAGCGATAAAAAGGCGCTGGTAAGAGTTAGCTTGCCCGCGAGCACCTCCGCGGCCTCAGAATCGAACCGCGCCCTCTTGGGCGCGGTTTTTCATGCTTTGGGCCTGTCATCCTGTACCTGGAATCCGTCGTTTGCGGAAGGAATGCTAAAGGCCCGGTCCGTTGCGAACCGCGAAGCTCCACGGAATTAACTACCACCGGGTTTGCAAAAGTAGCCGGGTTCCTCTTGCCGCGTATCAAGACATCTCTCTGATGTCGCTGTGTTTAGCCATTGGCAAATCAAGTGCAACAATTAAGAGTGCAGTCAACGCTCCCCTGACCGGCCGATTCGTTGCAGGAGGCTGACCAATGTCTGGCGCTCCCCGAAACCGCTTGAAGCAACTGGCCAGTGCCGCTCGCCAAGAGCGAGATCCCAGGAAATTCATGCACCTCGTCAAGCAATTGTATGACCTGCTGAATAACGGCGAGGAGGCAGACGACGGTCTCCCAGACGCTGAGGGCGAAGCGGGAGTAGATTGGAGACAGGCAGCACAGGCGGCACGGAAGGGCAGAGCCGCTTAAGCGGGCCGCAGCTGAGGCGGCGGTCCCGCGAAAAGAGACGGCCGCAGCAACTCCATCGGCGGACCGCCTCCGAATGGAGACCTGAACAGTGCCAAGAGGCGCCCTCTTCAACAAGACGGGGGAAGGACCTACGCTGCTGGAATTGCTGACGCCGCGCCTATTCGAAGTTGTCGGTTTTGTGGCCACCGGTCATAAAAATAGCGAAATCGCGCGCGAGATGAGCATCAGTGAGCTCGTGGTTAAAAACTACTTGCGACAGATCTACGACCGGGCCGGCTGCTGGAACCGACTTGAGTTGGCTTTGCGCTACACCTACGAATTCGAGATGGGTTTCTATCCCCGCACCACTCCACCGGGCGAATCCGGCGGCCCGGACACTTCGCGTTAGGCGGGGAACTGCGGTCCTGGAAAAACCGATCGAACTGGTTGGGGTTCAACCTTCTCTTTCGCATCTAGGAATTAGCTTGGCGGTTCGACATGGAAGGTCTGCAAAAGCGGAACGGGCAGGAAGTTCACCAGGCTCGGGAGCGTTCGATTTGAGCGCTGGTACCGTGGTCGCTGTGCATCTGAATGACGGCTTTCAGCCGGGCTTGGTCGTCATCATTGAGCCCGACGAAGCGAAAGGGCTGCAGCGTCCAGGAGCGCGGGCTCAGCATCTCTGCCGCGCCCAGCACCATTCCCGACCCGGTCAGAAACATCAACTTCGCATTGCACCCGGTGTCGATCGGATGAGCCAGGGCAAGCAATCCGCCGGTTAGGGAAACAACTCTCAACTTGGCTGCGATGCGGCGACCGTCTTTGAACCGAAGGACCGCCGTCGTGGGCTCGGCAAAATGCGCTCTCGTCGCCCGCGGGCCGAGCTGTGATGAGGAGAGAGAATTCACCCCTTCAGTATCTGATGTTTCAGCCACGGGATCACGTTACGGAAGAACCTGCCCTTCACGGGTAACGATCTTCGCTTGGATCAGGCTAGGGATGCAGTACGTGGTACGGACTTAGTGGCGCTCTGGAACCGCGATCACCAGCTTGGGATGCAGTCTTATTTCTTCCCACCCACCGCGCTCAGGCACTTGCCGTACAACTCGAGCAAGCGCTCGGCGTAGTCTTCCGGCTTGGCGGCGGAACCGGTGCCTTGAAATCCCACGCCCGTGGAAGTGGTTCTGCCGTAGCCCGTGGTCATGGCGACGAACTTCATCAGATCCAGTGCAATGTCTTCATTACGGCGTCCAGCGCCCGAGCCTGTGGCCGGAACTTCTTCCATGACTCCCTCTCCTCTTCCGGAAACAACGGGTATGTTGTCCTCTTCAAAATCGTCGTCGTCGAGATATTCCATGAGTACTGATGACTCCGTCAGCGATGATAGCAGAGGGCGATGCCGGCGATGACAACACTCATAGCGTAAGAGTCCTCCTACCTGGTGGCCTTCGTGTTCTGCGCGAAAACGCTCCGCGGATTAAGCCGCAGGGCCTTGTCCAGAGCCTGGTTCGCGGCCTCGGTCTGACCCTTCTTGCGCTCGGCGATGGCCAGCCACACGAACGTCTCGTCCGCCGTGGGATCGCGTTCTGCCGATTTCTGCAAATTGGCAATTGCCTTGTCGAGATCGCCGCCAAACATTTTCGGGGCCATCAGGTACTGCCGGCCCACGCTGGCCAGCACCCTGGGATCATTGGCGTCCAGTTCCAGCGCGCGTTTGTTTTCCGCACCTATCTTCGGTCCAAATCGCGCCCCGACCATGAATCCGCCCAGACCGATGCGTCGTCCGTAGAGATCTGCGAGCAGGCTGTGTTCATCGGCGGAGGCCTCATTCAGTTTGATCGCCTCGAGCGCCTCGGAGATTGCCGCCTCCATCGCAGCCATCGCGGCCTTGCTGTTCTGGCGCATGTCTGCCGCGTTGCAGCGATACTGGTCGACGCGGGCCAACTCGTAAAAGTAGATCGCGCTGCCCGCATTTTTCTGCGTGAGCTTGAGAAAATAGTCGCGCGCCTCGTTCAGCGCTTTTTCTGCCAGCGTGGTTCGACCTTCCTCGAGCAGGCGCAATCCATCGGCCAGTTCCGGGTCGCCTGTCTGCCCCCACGCGAAAGCACACAGCGCCATTCCTGTCGCTAGCGATGGCAATACTCGGTTCCGATTCATACGAACGTTTGATGCAGCGCTCGCGTGCGGCGGTTTCACTGAAGGGTATGGGCGATTTTGAAAGGGTATGACTTTTCGGCGGTGCCGCAAAAGCAGGTTGCCAAGGCCGGGTTCATCGCCGGGAAATGTCGCTAAAGCGCTGCATGCCTATTTATCAGCTTGGAGTCTCTCCCTAACCTTAACCTTCCGGCCTGCAACCGTACACAGGTTCACTACTGTCCGGCTAAATGTCGAAGAGAATCAGTTGGTTAACGTTTTCGGTGAATTCTGTGTCTGCGTCGGGTGCCTGAAGAGCGCATAAAATGGGCGTTTTCTCGAAAAGTGTTACGCTCAGAATCTGTAGCGTTTGGTAAAGGCTGGCCGCCAGGCCCAGCCGCTTCCGAACGATGGCAACCAGCACATAAATTGACACCGCGATCCAGATCTGGGTCTTCACCGCATTCTCACTTGTCCCATAGAAGGCCTTAATGCGTAGATGCTGCTTGATCCACTTAAAAAACAATTCGACTTGCCAGCGGCACTTGTAGATTTGCGCGATGGTAAATGCGGGAAGTACAAAATTGTTAGTCAGGAATTTCAGCCGTTTGTGGGTCTCCTTGTCGAGATAATGGACACGTCGCAGTGCATCCGGATACGCCGACGCCGACTCGAACGATGTCAGAATAACCGTCTGATCCGAGCGCACGCCCGTCGTCTTGTCCACAGGATGCGAGTAGCGTCTCTGGATCAGCACATTCGACTTGGTACGGACGACGAAGAAAGCGGAGCTGAGTGTAAAAACAAAGAGCCTTTGGAAATCAATGTAGGCTCGGTCCATGACGTAGAAGGCGCCCGCCTCTGGCATGATCTCGTCTAGGATATTCACATCGTGCACATCACCACTGGTGACGCGGATGAACGTAGGAATGTTGCCGTGCAAGTCCAGCAGCGTATGCATCTTGACGGCGGCCTTGCGCTGACGAAACTTCGCCCACGGGAATAGCGATAGACACAGATCGATGGTCGTCGAATCCAGAGCGTACAGACTTTGATCGAGATCGACACCAATTTCGTCGTGCGCGTACAGTGGCCGGGCAATGCGAATCAATACCTGCGCGAAATCCGCAAAGATCCTCCAATCATGCGACTCGTTCGCATCGGCCAGCGTCGAACGCGCCACCTTGCCCCGGAATCCCAGATGGTACAGCTTGCCTCCGACCGAGTGCAGACACGCCTCGATGTCGCGAAGACTTTCTCGATAGGTGAGTTGTGCGAAAGCCATGGACAGATACTGATCCCAACAGGAAAACCCGCGCAGCCGGCTGTCGCCTTGATAGCGCTCAACGCAACGGCGAAACTCTCGATCGGGAAGGAAACTGATTAACTGCGAGAAGACTGCGCGCCCTTGATTCATGAGCCATTGTGCGCTGTCCGGACTGCCCAAACCTGTCTCGCGGCGGTCAAATCGCGGCAAGCCAAAAACAGCCTCAACTCCTTACCGATCCATCACTTGCCTACCTCACTTAGCCCGTTAGCCGGACAGCAGTGACACAGGTTGATGAGTACTATCGCCTGTCTTCGTCAGCTAACAGTCTTCCCGTAAGTCGCAGCAAGGTCCTTCAGACTTGGCGACCTATGCGGCCTATCAAAACATCCAAGTCCCTTTACTAGTTGAGCGGCGAGAGCTTCTGGCAAGCGGCTTCGCTGGCAGCCAGCGCGCCGGTGGAGTCGTAGCGCACCACAGCATCTTCATAAGCGCAGAAGCTGCGGATACCGGTCTGATTCGGAGTAACCGGAGTTGCCGTCGCGTAGTAGGTGGTTTGCGGGACCGCCGCTACTCCAGCCTGAGCCGTGAACTTGTATCCGCTCTTGGTGCCGGCCGACAGAACGTTGTCGATCAAGCAAGCGGTATTGGTAGCGGGCGTGCAAGCCGCATTGGCTGCACCGCCCAGGTTGAGCAGGGCGCTGGCGAAACCGATCGTCGGGTAAGTGGTGCTGTAAGTGACCATACCGGTATTAATGGTACGGACGGAGCCGACAGCAGACGACTCATTGGCTGCCATGCGGGCGCGTAGCAAGTTTGGAATTGCGATAGCTGCAATGATCAGGATGATTGCCACCACGATCAGCAGTTCAATCAGTGAGAAACCCCTCTGTCGTCGCATCGTAAAATTTCTCCGTCTATGAAGTTGTGCCCGGATGGACCGAAGAACAGTCCCAAGACATTTTGACGTTGCACATAAATAACCAAAGCAAAGTGCCAAGACATAAACATACGTAACGGCTAAATACTTTGTTCTCAGCAACGGAGGCACTGGGAATGGACAGTATGATTGGCGTTGCTTCAAGGCTAGACAGGTAGGGCTGACATTTTTTGTCACTCCGAGGCGGAATCTAAGTCAGGCTCGATGCGATGGCTGGCGTAACATCGCCATAGCACTATTGACCCGGGCACAAGTTGCGGGGCAGCCCCGAACCTGCGAACAGAGTGTCACTCCCTTGAAAAATCGCGTTTACAGTGAAGCCGCGCCCCTTCAGAGGGCGATTTCAGCAAGTCCGAGACTGCAATAAATGACGGCCCGGCGCGTGGGCTCAGGAAACACCCCCGACGCCTGACGCCCGCTGCCCGCTCTACCGCTTCACTTCGCTCATCAGCGCCAGCAGGTTATCCTCTGTGTCGCGGAAAAACGTCATCCACAAGTCGTGGTCGGGCATGCGCGCGATCATGTGCGGCTCGTCTTCGAACTTCACGCTTTGTGCCTTCATCGTCGCGTGCGCGGCCTGAATGTCGGGAACGGCAAAATACAGGATCGAACTGGCATGGTCGAACTCCTGCTTCTCCGGACGGTCGAGCATCAGCCGCACCCCGCCGCAGTCGAAAAACGCCAGTCCTGGCGGCGCTTTGAAGAGCAGTTTCAGGCCGAGGATATTTTCGTAGAAGTTAGCGGCGCGCTCCACGTCGTAGGTGCGGATCTGGATCTGGCCCAGGCGCGTGATCCCCACTCCAGTTGCAGTTGCGGTCATGGTCTTGATCTCCTGTCTAAAATTAGTTAGCATAGCTAACTATATTCGAAGTCGAAAGTCAAGCCCCATGCCAAGCCGACGTTCCATCCCCCATCCACATTCCAAAAGCAACGCCGACGTCCTCACGGTCGCCGACCGCCTGCACTCCGCCGCCATCCACCTGTTGCGCCGTGTGCGCCAGCAGGACGTCGTCACGGGCGAGGGTCCGGCGCGCCTCTCCGCGCTCTCAGTGCTCGTCTTCGGAGGCCCGAAAACACTGGGCGAACTGGCCGCCGTCGAGCAGGTCAAGCCTCCCACCATGACCCGCATCGCAGCCGGCCTGGCTCGCAGTCGGCTGGCGGAGATCACGCCCGATCCCGACGACGCCCGCCGCATGCAGATTCGAGCCACTCCCAAAGGTACCCGCCTGCTGCAACAAGCACGCGAGCGGCGCATTGCCGAGCTTGCTTCTCAACTCAACCAACTTCCTTCGGCCGAGCTTGTCACTCTCGGTGACGCTGTAGAAATCCTCAGAATGATGCTCCAAAAATGGTGCTGATTTCGTCATTTCGGTAACCGGATCGCGGGGTACCATGGTCAGGTGAAAGCGCACCGCGCCTTGCGCCATACTGGATGAGGTCTCAAGTGCAGCCATGCGGCCACAAGCTCGGGCGGGAAGCCGAGCCACTGGCGGCAGGTAGGTCCTCCCTGTAATACCTCGTAATACCTCTGTCAATCGGGTTTCACGCAGACATGAGCGAATTTCGCCATCGGCGTATTGTCGTGACCGTGACCGCATTCTTGTGGTTGGCTCACGTTGGTGTCGTCGCCCTGGCCGGCAGCGCTGGGCGCGGACCTCTGCTTTCGGACTTGATTCAACTCACGCTGGGCGTGGTTCTCATCTATGCCGTCGTTCAGGCATGCCGTCGCTCCGAAGGAATGGCGCGCTCGTTCTGGGGCCTCGCCGCCGCCGCCTTTTGCCTGTGGTTGGTGGCTCAGAGTCTCGGCGTCTACAACGATCTGGTGCGCTCTGTGTCCGTGGCCTGGACCGAGAACCTGATTTTTTGTTTCTGGTTCGTTCCGCTGGCGATGGCCATTGTGCTCGACCCGGAGCAGGAAGCCGGACGCCTCGACACCTTGGTCGTGCTGGACTTTGTGCAGGCGGTCCTGGTCTGCGTGGCCGCGTATCTGTGTTTCTTTTATCTACCCAAGGCGGATGCGTCGGGCGAGATGGCGCACGAGGTCTGGTCGCCCTATTTCGCGGGCTACGGATTTGTTGCGATTGCGTTCCTCCTGCGCGGCGCCACTTCCCGCTCGGGCGATGCCCGGACTCTGTTCGGGCGCATAGGAATCTTTCTCGCGCTCTCCGGTTGCGTCGATGCCCTCTACTTCTACGGCCCGGGACGCGGCCTGAAAACCGGCGCCTGGTTCGACCTGCTTTGGAGCGCCCTGCTGGTGCTCCCCTTGGTATTTGCCACCACCTGGAAGCAGGCGGAGTCGCCCCTATATTCAATCGAGCCCCGCCGGAGTGAAAAGACTATCTACACGGAGATCTTTTACCTGATTCATCCGCTGCTGGTGCTGTTCATGTCGTTGCGCATTGCGCGCGAGCGCCTCGGGCTGGCGGCGGTCGTGGTGCTGTTGTCGTTTGTGTGTTCCAGCGGACGCCTGCTCGTAACCCAGCAGCGCATGCTGCGGGTGAAAGAAGAACTGCGCCGCGAGGCCGCTCATGACAGCCTGACCGGCCTGTGGAACCACAAATCGATTCTTGAAATTCTGGATCGCGAATTGCTTCGCGCCGAGCGCGATGGCCAGCCCGTTGGCCTGATCATGGCGGACGTCGATCACTTCAAGGCCATCAATGACAGCCGCGGTCACGCCGCCGGAGATGTCGTGCTACGCATCATTGCCAGTTCCATCTCGGCCGTGGTCCGCCCCTACGATTCGGTCGGACGCTACGGCGGCGAGGAATTCCTGATCGTCGCCCCGGGCTGCGGACTGGCGGGAACCTGGGAACTGGCCGAGCGCGTGCGCAGCCACGTCGCCGCTTGCAGCATCGTCATCGGAGGATCAAAAGTGCAGGTCAGCATGAGCCTCGGAATTGCCACAGGAGTGTCAGCCGCCGACTCCGAGAAACTGCTACGCGTCGCCGACGAAGCCCTGTACCTGGCCAAGAGCGCCGGACGCGACCGCGTCGAGCCCCGCATGGGCCGCCCCGCCGGCGTCGGTTCGGCCGCTTTACCCGCTGCCCCCAAAGCGGATTTCTGGCTGTAAGCCGTTCCGGTTGGTCATTGGTCCTTAGTCGTTGGCGGTTAGTCCGTGGCGGCCCAGCCGCGAGGCGGCGGCAGAATAAAGCCCACGGCGCAAGCCGGGGGTGAAAAAGTGGGAAATGAAAAAGCCCTGAAGGGGCGTAAGATGCGCTATGACGCAGGCTCCCTGGGGACGGTACGGATTCTCCCCGCAGTCTCGCCGGCCGAGCCAACAAGAGCCAGGAAAAAAACGGGCTTTAGCGTCTGCCCAAAACTTCTCTTCCGCCCCTGCGGGGCTTGTTCATTTCCCACGAGCTTTCCCAGGGCTTACGCCCTGGGCTTTATTCTGCCGCCGCTTCGCGGCTAGGGAACGTGCCTGTTCGCTTTTCGTAACAACATTCTCGCCGCTCTTGACCTCACCTTCGTGCCGGTCTAAGATTCGCGCGCATCCCTTCCCCCCTTGTTTTTTGTGACATCCGCCGGGCAGGTGTTTGCTGGGCGGAGGGCCTCGTAGTCTTCCTGATCTCTAATTCTCGATTTCACGCCAAAGGAGACTCCCACATGGCATTGAAGAAACTCGATCTGTCCATTCCGGATTCACGGCAAAGCGTGACTCTGCGCGACGACCCGACGCGCATTGATCCCCAAAAACTAAAGCTCGGCAAGCAGGCGGCGCGGCACGACCCGAGGACGCTGTTGTTAGCCTCCTACGTCACCCCGGCACTGCCTACGCCACCAGCGAATTTCGATCTCACCACGAAAGTGTCCGCGTGGGGCATGATGGACAACGACCAGATCGGCGACTGCACCTCCGCCGCGGCGGGCCATCTGCTCATGGAGTGGACCGCCAACGCGGGCAAGAAAATGTTCACGCCCAGCGACAAGCAGATCGTCGCGGCGTATTCGGCCATCACCGGCTACAACCCCACGACCGGGGCCAACGACAATGGCGCGGTCGAGATCGACGTGCTGAATTACTGGCGGCAGAGCGGCATCGCCGGACACAAGATCGGCGCCTACGTCGCGCTCGAGCCCGCCAACCACGCCCACGTCATGGATTCGGTCTACATCTTCGAAGGCTGCTATATCGGATTGCGTCTGCCCAAGAGCGCGCAAGCGCAGGTACAGAATCATCAGCCATGGTCGGTGCCGCCGGGAGGCCCGACTGGCGATGGCGCCCCCGGTTCCTGGGGAGGGCACGCGGTTCCCGTCGTGGCCTACGACCCGCGCGGCGTCACGGTCGTGACCTGGGGCGCGTTGCAGATGATGACATGGACGTTCTGGGAAACCTACACAGAAGAAGCCTACGCCATTGTGAGCAATGACTACCTGACCAAGAAGAAACAAACTCCGCAAGGTCTCAACTTGCAGCAGTTGCAGGCCGATCTGGCGGACTTGAAATAGCACCTTGCCCGGTGTGTTTCATGTGGGGACGGCCGCCTTCGGCCGTCCGGCAAGCGGAGCTCGCCTTGCTTGCATCGTTAAATGAGCGGAGGGTTAAAACCAACGGCCAGCGGGGCGCTGCTCCGCCTGACAGCCGGTGGCGGCTGTCCCCACATGTGCTTGTGCGATACCGACAAATCATATCCTCCAGGCCAAATCGCCGTAGCACCGATCCCCGCCAACTTTCAAGAAAAAAGCAATCAAGAAAAGAATTGTATTAAATCGATTCTTACGCACACTTCCGCTATGGAATCGGAATGGAATTCTGTGTAAGATTGCCGCGCATGCCACGCAGGGCGATCGGTGGCTGTGTCTGTTCCACTCGCGAAAAGGAGGGTCAGATGCACGCATCCATTCTTCGCAATTTCCATCGAGGTCTGGTTCAAGGGTTATTGATTCTCGCTGTCCTGCTGCCTGCCATGCTGTTCGCGCAGGGCTACTTCGGGACCGTGAGCGGCGCTCTGACGGATGCCTCGGGAGCCATCGTCCAAGGGGCCAAAGTCACGCTTGTCGACGAGCAGAAGGGCTACCAGTTCACGGCCACGTCCGACGCAAGCGGGCGGTACCTGTTCGCCTCGATTCCGCCGGGAACGTATTCCGTGACGGCGGAGATGCCGGGGTTTGAGAAGACGGTACGCACCCACATCAAATTGAATGTCAGCGAAAATCCGACGGCCAACCTGACCTTGAAAGTGGCCGGCGCGACACAGAAGGTTGTGGTCGAGGCGCAGGTGCAGGGTATCGCCACCGAAGATGCAACGACCGGCCAAGTCATCGACCGCAGGTTCATTAACGATATGCCGTTGATTAACCGCAGTGTGATGAACCTGACCTATCTGGCGCCAGGCGTCACGGACGCGGATGACCAGTGCTCGGAGGTGCAAGGCTGCACGGGCACCAATTTTGTTATCAACGGCAGCCGCACGTCCGGCGCCGACGTTCTGTTGGACGGCGCCAGCGCGACCAACTTCGAACCAAATGGCGGCATCACTCAGGTCACATACCTTCCCTCACCAGAAGCGGTGGAAGAGTACAAACTGCAGCAGTCGAACTTCAGCGCGGAGTACGGCTTTTCTGGGGCCTCCGTGGTCAACATGGTCACGCGCTCCGGCACCAACAGGTTCCATGGCAGCGTCTATGACTTCATCCGTAACACGATCGGGAACGCGAACGACTGGTTCAACAATCGCGCCACGCCAGTCGTTCCCAGGGCGCAGGTTCACCGACATAACTTTGGCAGCACGATTGGCGGACCCATCTTCAAGAACAAGACCTTCTTTTTCTTCGACTATGAGGGTGTGCGCAGCAGCAACCCGGAGACCCGCACGGCGGGCGTGCCGAGCGCGTTGGAGCGCGCCGGCGATTTCGGCGAAGTCTGCGCGACCAACGGCGGGACGTTCGATTCCACGGGTATGTGCAGCGCCACGGCCGGGCAGCTTTGGGATCCTTATTCCGTCGGTCCCAATTCCTATAGCTCCGCGGACGGCGGTCCTGTGCGGAACACTTTCATCCCGTTCAACAATATTGCGAACTACATCAGCCCGGGCACTCCCAACCTGCCGGCGAACCTTCAACCCACGCCCGGGGTGAAGGGCAATCTGATTGATCCTGTGGCGCAGAAGGTGCTGAATCTGTTCCCAGGCGCCAACAACCAGGCAGCGGGCGGCCCTTACAACAATTGGATCGCTTCGGGGGCCAGTCGCAGCCCTAATGACCAGTTCGATATCAAGATTGATCACCGCTTCAGCGACAAAAACCTGCTCAGTGGAAGGTACTCGCAACAATGGAGTTCCAACACAGCCTTCGATTGCTTCAAGACCCTCATCGATCCCTGTGGACACGGAGCGAATAAAAGCACCTCGCACGTGTTCACGCTCAACGATGCCTATACCTTCAGTCCCACCTTGCTCCTGACTGCCACGCTTGGGTTCACGCGCGGCGCCTTCCATCAACTCGCCTACAACTCAAGCCTGGGTGCCGATCCTCTGGGAACGTTGGGCTTCCCCGCGTATCTGAAGGCGAATGGCTTCAACGGGGTTCCGGCCATGTACATTGGCGATTATGTTTCGGCGGGAGGTCCCAACGCGGGAAATGATCCGTATAGCAACTACAAGCAGGGTCAGGACACCGGTCAGTTGACAGTCCTGCTGAGCAAGATCCACGGTCCTCATGAATTAAAGTTCGGATTCGAGGGCCGTCTGCACCAGCAGAATTACATCCAGACCAACGCCCCGCTAGGCTACTTACAGTTTAGTAACGTTGGCAGTTCACTGTGCTCGCAACCGGGCGTCTCAACGGCGTGCGCGGACGCGGCTAACGCCAACAACTCGAGCGGTGGCGATGCCATGGCCAGCTTTCTGATGGGCCAGTTGGAGGGTAATGGGAACAGCTACTATGAAATTCAGTTCCAACCTGCGACGCAAAACTACCAGTACGCATGGTTTGCTCAAGACAACTGGAAGGTAACCCCCAAGCTGACCTTGAACCTGGGCTTGCGTTATGACGTGTCGCTACCGCGAACCGACAAATTCAACCATCAGGACTGGTTTAATCCGAACGCGGTCAACCCGCTGAACGGCGGAAAGATTTCATACACCGATCCGATCACCGGCCAGCCCGTTACCCGGCAACTGATGGGCGGCGAGGTGTTTGCCACGAACAGTCAACGCACGAACTATGTGACGGATTGGAGCGACATCCAGCCGCGCTTGGGCTTCGCTTACCAGTTTGCCTCGAAAATGGTGGTGAGGGGAGGCTATGGCATTTATTACGGCCAGTCGCGGTCAGGCGCGAGCGGAGTCGTGCCCTGGGGGAGCGCGGGTTTCGACGAGTACACCAACGTGATCACCACATACAACAGTGACCGCACGACGCCCTACTTGCACCTCAGCAATCCCTACCCTAACGGATTGAATCAGCCCGCCGGCAGCTCTCTGGGTCTGTTGAACGACGTAGGGTTTGGGGCCAACGGTCCCCTGCGCATTTCTGCTGCGAACCGCAGCCCCCAGGAACAAACCTGGACCCTCGGGATCGAGCGGCAACTGCCGTCGAACGTCGTGGTCAGCGCAGATTACATTGGAAAGAAAGGAACCCATCTTCCGTTCGCTGGTTCCAGCTACTACTTTAACGTCCTGGGGCCTTGGGTCGAGCAGTACGCCGGCAATACGCCGCAGATGAACGCCCTCACCAGCAACGTGGCCAACCCCTTTAACCCGAAGATCATCACCAATCCCAACAGCACGCTGGCCCAGCAGACGATTCCGGGCTATCAGCTGGAGGTACCTTACCCGCAATTCACAAGCGTTTACACTGACGATCAGTTGAATGCAAATTCCATCTATCACGGGCTGCAGCTCACGGCCAAAAAGGCCTTCAGCAATGGCCTCGAGTTTCTGGTGAATTACACGTGGTCGAAGTCGCTTGACGACTCCTCAACCTCCGACGACAACGTGACGTGGACAGGGAGCTTCAGCAGCCAGCAGGATCCCAACAAGCCGTGGCTGGAGCGGAGCCTCTCGACGTTCGACATTCCGTCGGTGCTGAAATTCAGTTATAGCTACAACCTGCCGTTTGGGCGCGGCAGAGCGTTTTTCGGAAACATGCCACGAGTGCTAGACGCTTTCATCGGGGGATGGAGGACCAACGGAATCTGGCAGATTGCCAGCGGGCGGCCGCTGACGCTAGCGGTTGCCGGCGGTGGAACACCAATACCGACGTACGGCGCGCAGCGGCCCATTATGACTGGAAGGCTGAAACGCAACTATGGTAGCCGCACCGATCCATCTGGTCACGGTTGGGTAGACCAGTTTTTTGCCGACCCGAAGACGGCGCCGACTACAGATAGCAATGGGAATACTATACCGGGCGACATCCTTAATGTGCCGGCGCCATTCACTCTGGGCAATACGCCCCGCGCAACCGCGGATGTTCGGACGCCGCTGTTGTTTGCAAGTGACTTGTCGTTGATCAAGGAGTTCCTGCTATCCAGCGTGCACGAAGGCATACACCTCGAGTTGCGTCTTGAGGCCCAGAATGCATTCAATCATCCTCTGTTCAGTGTAGCTAGCCCTAACTACGGCGGCTACGGCACTCAGGGTGTTGGAGACCCAACCTTTGGAATGCTGACCAGCATGTCGCCCATCGGGCCACGGCAGGTGCAGTTGGCGGTGAAAGTCAGCTTCTGAGGTATTGGATCAAACGGCAAGAGTCCCCGACTTCTCGCGCCAAGAACGCGCGGGAAATAGGCTTCCGGTTTTCAATTCCTAGGACGCAAAGTCAAAATCCCCATCCTAACGTCGCAAAAGGCGCGACGTTAGGATGGGGCACCCTCTTCTTTTACTCAGCAATCAAGAATCAAAAATCCAGGGATTTGGTTCAGGCTTCGAGGCCGACGTGGCAGATTCGGCCGACGAAGTAGTCGGCGGCGGATTTGCCCTCTTCCATGGTTAGGACTTCGATGGGAGAAGACTGGCTGTGCGGGCGGAGAATAACATGATTTCCTGCTACTTCCACGTACTTGACCGTGCACGTATCGTTTTTCAGAACAGCGTACATATTGAACTCGCCTTTGCGATATGGCGTAAGTGAGTTGTAATGACGGTCGATGAGCAGCATGGCCCCGGGTACGAGACGTGGATACATGGTCATCGCTTCCTTGGCATCGACCTTGATGAGGACGAAGCGGTGCCAGGCGGAGCGGTCGCCTTCGGTTTCGGGGCGCAGGTGTTGCAGGAAGCTCTTCTTGAACTTGAGGATTTCCTTCACGTGGCGGCTGTCGATCAGGGGCTGAGTGGCGGCAGTGGAGGCGTCGGTGAGCAGGACATTTTCGAACTCATCGCCGCTGGGGGGCAGGATGGTAGCGCGTTTATTGACTTCGGCTGGATCGAGCAGATCGAGGACGGAAAGATGCTGGACAGAGAGGACCTTGTCCATGCCTTCGAGGCTAAGACCGCGTTTCTTGTTGAGAAAATTGGAGATGTGGGCCTGTTTGAATCCAGTCTGCTGGGCCAGCCGAAGGCCGGTCAGTTCGCCTGCTTCGATGCGCTCCCAAAGGATCGCCCGCAAATTATCTTGCAGGACTTTGAACTTCATAGGCGCGAGTATAGCACCGGCCTATAGCACCATGCTAAGTGCAGAAGTTTTCCACAGGCAAGGCTTGTCCATCCAACCTTGACTGAGAAAATTCACAGCTATAGGATCGCGGCAATATACAGGCCGCTATGCTCCAGGGATGAGAGCTATGACGAGCAACGTAGATAACTCAAATGAGGAGAAGAACTTCGGCGAATTTCGGAGGAAGGTAAAGTCGGCCGAGGTGTTGTCGGCGTCCATGGAACGGTTGTTGTTGTCGCTTCGCTTCACTGGGCGGGTGAGCCTGATTGTGCAAAACGGACGCGTGCTCAAGTCTGGCTACGAGGAGAGTTACTTCCGGCAGCGTGCGGAACTTGGCGGCCCAGACGATGAGATTGCGCAGAAATTACAAGACGGAGGGTTGACGGCAAACAGAAGTTCAACGGGCAAGTCGGTTTCATAGGCGCTTCAAACTAAATAGCACAAGCAGGTCATCGTAAGAGAAACGAGCCCTGCGTTGGGTTCCCGCAAACTGCGGGAATCGAACGCAGGGCTTTTTTTGGCTCGGGCTTGCGATTTCACGAGCAAGCGAAAGGCTTAATTAAAAATTCATGGAGGAGTGATGAAAAGCAGTCAAGACGGCGAGAACAAGTCGGTACGGAAAGAGTTGAAGTATTGCGAGCACTGCGGCGGGCTATGGGTGCGGGAGTGTGGCGCAGGAGTGGTGTATTGCGAGAACTGCCAGCCGAGAGTGGCGGACTTGCCCATTCCAAAGAAAAAACAGGGGCGGATCAAGATGCCGGTGCGTGCGCATACGCAGGTCGAGGACTACTCCGTCGAGAGATGGGACGACAACGAGGAGATGGAGTTTGAAGCGGCGGGGGGTGTGGCATGAGCGACATGATTGCCTGGATCGCAGCGGAGGCGGAACAACCTGGGCCAAAACCGAACACAGGATTTCCGTGGCGTCGCCGAAAGGACGAGCGGACGGAGGAGGTGCCAGTGCAAGAACTGCCGGCGCATCAGTTTGGCGGTTCGTCCCCAGCCGTCACGGAAAGTGCGAAGGATGTGGAGCCTTCCGCGGAGGAGACGCAGAGGGTTGTGCAGATGGTGGATGCTTGCGATGAGATCCGCGAGGTTTAGAACGGGAACGGCGAATCTACCGCGGCAGGACGGTGGCGATGTTACGGCGCTACATGAGGTACTCGATTGAGACTGGGCGTCTGCCGTCGCTGCTGGGCAGAGTTCTTTCGAGCGAAAGTGACTTCGTACACGGTGGTGACGTTCGAGGATCGGGTGATCTTCGTGCACGACATGGAGAAGTGCCTGGAACGGCTGGATGAGTTTTCGAGGCAGCTCATTGCCCGGCACATTCTGCAGGAACATGATCAAGTGGCCACGGCACGGCTGCTGCATTGTACCGAGAGAACAGTACGGCGGCTGACTCCTTATGCGCTGGATCAGTTGAGTGAGATTTTGCTCAAAGTGGGACTGCTGGAGAGGGTCGAGACGAATGCGGGAAATTGTTGTCAAGGGGGTCTGGAGGGTCAAAACTCCGTAAGTGATTGTGAAGATGGGGACAATAAATTTTGAAAAATGTCCGGTTAGCCCTTAGCAATTTGCTATTCTAAATTTAGAGAGTAAGAAAAAGAGAAATCTTACCGAGCAGGGCGCGCTTAAGGGCGCGCCCTTTGTTTTTGGTGGCGAATTCATAGGGGATCCGAGTGTTGGTAATGATCAAGAAGAAAGCAAAAAGGGCGGGCAAGGCAGAGAAGGGCAAGGCGAAGGCGAAGAAGGGCGGGAAGAGGAGCGGTGCGGTCAAAGGGAAGAAGCCGCTCGATCCGGCTGAGGTGAGGAAGGACATCGCCAAGATTGTGGGACTGGAAGCGATGAACATGACGGAAGCGGTGATGGAAGAGGCAATGAAGGGACTCGTGGCGCCGACCAAGTTTTTGTTTGAGGTGGCGAGAATATTTCCGGCCGCAGTCGATGAGGATCAGGCAACGCAGGAGGAAGACTGCCTGGCAAAGACGCTGCTCGAGCGACTGAATATTCATAAGAAGCCGACGAAAGAGGAAGAGGATGAACCGGCGGCGGATGTCGACGAGGGAAAGAATCCGGAGGGGAGCGGGGACGAGAAAGTGGGCGCTGTTGTTGTGACAGAGGAATCTCTAGATCCGACGACATTGGGGAACTGAGGATGGAGAGTCAAAACCCCCACCCCTTCGACTTCGCTCAGGGCGGGCTCTAGCCGCAAAAGACACGGCTAGGATGGGGCACCCGGCTCTGTCGCCGAAAACGCGACAAGGTTCGGCACCCGGCGGGCAGACATGTGCTGCAGGCTTTTGGCGGACAGGAGTGTCCGCCCCACACATACCGTAGAATGAGGCGGAGCGGTGAAGCGAGACGAAGCGGTGGCGGTTTGGGTGGGGGAACGCAGAGTTCGCGTCCCTTCGACAAGCTCAGGGCAGGCTCTAGCTGCAAGGCGGGCAGGAGTGCCCGCCCCACACGTGCTGGATCGACACCGGGCACGGCGCAGGATGGGAATGGACATTACCTGGTTGACGGACCGGATTGCGGTTGGAGGTGGGATCTGGAACTCGGAGAATATGGCGAAGGTGGCCGGGGTCGGGATTACGCACATCATCGACATGCAAATCGAGTTTGATGACACGCCACTGGCGGTGGATCATGGCATCGAAGTGCTGTGGAATCCTACGGACGACGATTTCGAGGCGAAGCCGGCGGAATTGTTCCGGCAGGGAGTGGAGTTCGGGCTGAAGGCGCTGGACAGGGGCGATGCGAAGTTGTTTATTCACTGCGCGGCGGGAGTGCATCGTGCGCCGATGATGGCGCTGGCCTTGCTGGGGACCATGGGGTGGAAGGTGGGGGACGCGATGACGTTGATTGAGGCGCGGCGTCCGGTGGCGGATTTTGCAGAGGTGTATGTGAGAAGCGTGGAGGAGTTTTTGGACGGGCACGGGGAGTAGAGAAACAGCGTCGCCGGTCAGATCATCGGGGGTCCGCGGCAGACCATAAAGGGACACTGGAGAATCGGACACTGCGGTTCAAAGTGCAGGGATCCTTCGCTCAGGATGACAAAGAGTTGAAGGAGAGGCGTGGAAGCAAGCCCCTACCCGCTAGGCCAGCGCTCCTCGAAGCGTGTTTACGGCGATCCCAAGTCTGGCGGCAATCAGCCTAAGGCCAAGCCCTTCCCTTTGCAGTCTCCGCGCCTCATTCACATCGACCGCTACCGGGCGTCGGCCAAGCACCTTGCCCGCTTTGACGGCACGCGCTAGGCCTGCCTTCGTCCGCTCCGAGATCGTGATTCTTTCTTGCTTCGCTACAGCGGCTAGAACGCTCAACACGATGCTGGTCACCAACTCATTCCCTGTGTCCAAGAACGGCTGGGTGTAGCTCCTCCATCCGACATTCCAGCGCTTCAACTGCTCAAGATAGCTGATCGTCTTGACGATGCCTTCGCGGCTTAGCCGATCCAACGACCAGAAGAGGAGCAGGTCGAACTTTTTCCTGCTGGCATCCTCCATCATCCGGTCGAACTGCGCACGCAGCTTCTTTCCGGCTCCGGAAACCTTCTCGACATACTCCTCCTCGATGCTCCAGCCGCACTGCCAGTTTCTCGAAGTTCGTGTACCGCAGCCCTTGCAAGTGCCGCACACGGCCATTCTTCGTCAGCTTCAGTGGCGAAATCTCACGCGCAGGCTCGGCGAAGTTGATAAACTCCCAGAGTTTGCTTAGTTTTTCGGGTAGCGTCGCCTAGAATGCGGCGAATAGCGGACTTGAGATTTCCTTATCACTGATGAATAGATAATCGCGAGAAGGGTTGTTTCAGGAAAGTGGAATCCCCACAACGGAGCGTTAGCATGAAGCAAATCCTTGTGATGGCGGGGGTAGTAATCACTGGCGCATCCCTATTCTTAGGTCAGGCGAAGACGGGGGAGGCCGCCTCAAGTGGCAACGCGGAACAAGCAGTCCGGCAACTTCATAGCGAGCTTGCGCAGGCCCAATTAACGAACGATGCCGTCGCGCTGGACCGCATCTGGGCCGATGACCACAGTTTTACGAACCCATTGGGCGTGGTGCAGACCAAGGCCGAGCGCCTCAGTGAGATAAAGTCGGGCGACCGTAAGCTGGAGTCTTTCACCATCGCTGAGGTTCAGGTGCGTGTTTATGGCAATACGGCGGTGGTGACGAGTCACGCGACTCTGAAAGGGCAACGGCAAGGTCATGACATCAGCGGTCAGTTTCGAGGCATCGACGTGTATGTGAACCAGCGGGGGCGCTGGCAAGTAGTCGCCGCGCAAGCGACTCGCATCGCTCAGCCTTAACCAGCAACAAGTAACTAAGAAGAGTGGATACAGCCGGAGCTAGATGGGCAACTAGCGAACAATCGCCTTAGCACTCCTCGCTCTCGCTCTCGCTCTCTGCTTCTGAGCGTAGTGCTTCGCCTGGCAATCCACGCAGCGCACGTTGGTATCCTGCGCGGCCTGCTTGCGGCACTTCACGCAGATACCCGCAGCTTTGTCGCGCCGGTAGTTGCGCCGCATCCGTATTCTTTGGCTGATACGATCCCGTTCTTTACAGAGGCGACAGCGGGTAAGGCCGCGCAGCGAGCGGCGGCGGAAACAATGCGTGCAGATGCCTTGCCGCTTGCAGAACTTGCGTACAAGAACCTGAATTGACTTCGCCACAACGCGAGGATTCTACATCAGCGTTGTTGCACGCAGAGAACGCGGAGCGTCGGACTCGGCAACTCGGGAGAGGGCGAAAACCGCCGCCGCATAAAACCTTGTTCCAAAGAAAGCGAAAGCGCCTCGGACTCAATCGAGCCACGGGGCGCATCGCTTGAGCGCTCCTCCCCCGAAGCAGCTCGCTTTCACCGTATATTCCGACCGACATTAACGCAAAGAACCCCTCGTAACATAGCTGCTGTTATCTGTGTGATTGAAATCACTGACAGAAAGTGCAGAACAACCTAATTTCAAGCCTGCAAGAACCTCCCCCCGCAAGACTGTTCTGATCTTTCCGCTGAAAATCGGCCCACAGGTTAACTTCGGAAGCAAAGAGGAGGCACCTTTGAATCCCTACCTCGCACAAGGGGTTTCGCTCCCAACAGTCGCAATCCAACAGTCTTTGCTTTTTTCCGACCTTTCCAATCCTGAGTGTGCAACGATCATTTCGGCTGCACGGCGAAGGTGCTTCCGAAAGAAGCAAGCGATCTTTTTCGACGGTGATCCCATTCAACAGGTTGTGATGCTACTTTCCGGTTCTGCCAAAATGACTCAGTTCGGGTCCAAAGGCACAGAGGTCATCCTTAGACTAAATCGGTTGGGAGACGTATTAGGTGGATTTGGCACCGTTCTGAAGGACAGGCAGTGCTGCACGGCGGAGACTCTGGAGGATTGCTGCGCTCTGGTGTGGGAGTCGGCTTCTTTCGGATCGCTCACAGACCGCTTCTCTCTGCTCCGGCGCAATGTGTTACGGATTCTCGAGGAACGGCTGCGCGACATGGAAGAGCGGTTTCGGGAACTTTCTAGTGAAAACGTTGCATCGCGGGTCAGCAGTCAACTGGTGCGTTTAGCAAACCAGATTGGGAAGCAAGAAGCTGAGGGCGTTCAGGTGAACCTCTCGCAGCAAGAGTTGGCGCAGTTGACTGGAACGACCCTATTTACAGTGAGTCGTCTACTGTCTCAATGGAGGAAAGATGGAACAGTCACTACACGCCGAGAAGCTGTTTCGATTCGCAGCATTCCGGCTCTGGCGGCGATCTCTACGAAAGACGAATCATCGACTCTCTGGTGAGTGTCGAGACAAAGACCAGCGGGTTCGCGGCCGATTGCAGATTTTCGCAACACCCCCCGGTTGATCTCCAGCCCTGTTTGACAACTCGCAAAGACATCTTCCTTGAGACGTGATTCTCTTCCTTCGTTCATGGTCCATGATGCAAATGGGGCGCAAGTCCGGGGCAAAAAGAGAAGAATCAGATGCCAGATACGAAGGATGGTCTGCTACGGGCTGCCGAGTTGCTCGACCTAGCCGAGCATCTGATCTGCACTCTGGAAACTTGCGACAGAAGTACAGTGGTTCAGTTTGCACAGTGTGAACTACAAGCCGTCCAAGACGTAGTGGCCCTCTTGAACGTATCCACCTGGCCTATCGGCAAGGGCCTCGTCAAGCGCTGACAGCAGGCGACAGTATGAAGCCAGCAATCCGGGGATCGGAGGAGGAGATGGCATCGCGCTATTCTCTTGCTCGTCAATTCAGGGACAGCCTTGTCGCCCTTATCACATGGGTGCTCGCGCATCTGTTCGGAATTGTGGTTATGGTCTCGCCATGGCTCATCCTCTTTTCAGGTGGCTGGCGTCCGTTTCTTCGTTGGTATCTTCTCCCGTATCCTTTTGCCTTGGTCGGTTTCGCGATAATCATGGCTTTCGTTTCTCGCCGCCAATTGCTGGTCAGAGTACGGGAATGGAAGCTGCACGCGGACAAGGAAATTGAGGTCCGCCCGAGGATTTGCGAACTCAAACCTCGTATGGATTCTTCATACCTGCCGCTTCGTTTGAATCACTTCGACGAATCGCGTGCCGAACCAGTCAGGGCGGAACTAACTGCCTTCTCGGCTCTCACAAGCCTCTTTAGAAGAATAGCTAGGTAATGAATACCGACAACATATCTCCTTTCGCGGCAAATCGAGTTGTAAAGAGTTTGTAAACTGCTCAGTGTGGGGCATACCTCTTGACGAACACAGTGCATGGACGCAGAGTATTGGGTGGGTCCTCGACTCGCTTTGACACGTAGGTCATAGGGGCATTCGCAATGGTTGAGTCGCCGGAGAGTCAGTGAGCCACAGCGCGGCGACTCTCCGCCTGTGTCTCTGCATCAAGGGTGCACCCGACTGTTGCGTTTTGCAACGCGACTAGAAGGTACTTACACAGACACTGGACACTCTATCAATCAGATCGCACTATCCATCCAGCACGTTCAGAGATGGCGGTGGAGCCGGAGATGCAGTCGCGGTTGCCGGAGGAAGAAGTGGCACGGTTGAAGGCGTTGTTCGATTGCCACGTCCTCGACACGCCACCCGAAGAAATCTTTGACCGGACCGCACGGCTCGCAGCTTATCTCTGTGGTACTACCATCGGCCTGATTGGGTTTATCGACGCTACCCGCCTGTGGTTTAAGTCACGAGTAGGTTGGGATTATCCCGAAATTCCTCGCGAGGACTCCTTCTGTGAACAAACCATCCTTCGCCGTGATTTGCTGGTGATCTCCGATGCCATAGCAGACGATAGATTGTCCGCAGGCCCCATGGTGCGTTACGCCGGGATTCGATTCTACGCAGGTGTCCCTTTGCTAACGAAAGAGGGATACGCGCTCGGCACGGTTTGCGTGATGGATCGCTTGCCTCGGGAATTGCCAGCCGGACACAAAGACGCTCTGCTAACGTTGGCACATCTAGTGATGGGTCAACTGGAGAGCCGACGAAGCACAACGCTAACCTCAACACTCTCGGAGCACAAGCGAAACGATCAGGCGCTGCGAGACAGCCAAGAGCGGTTGGAAAGCATCATCAGTTCCGCGATGGACGCCATCATCACGGTGAATGACAGACAACAGATAGTTGTCTTCAACAGGGCGGCGGAACAAATCTTTCGATGCCCACCGGAACAAGCCCTCGGCCAGTCGCTTGAAAAGTTCATCCCGGAAAAATTCCGCGAAGTCCATCGGCAGCACGTCCAGAGGTTCGGCGACACTGGAGTCACTACTCGCTCGTTGTATTCGCCGGGGACGCTAATGGGTCTGCGAGCTAATGGGGAAGAATTTCCCGTCGAAGCCACCATTTCACAAGTAAAGACCGCTTCGGAAAGGCTCTACACCGTAATCGTCCGCGACGTTAGCGCCCGCAAACGCTCTGAAGATGAGTTACGTCATGCCCAGAAGATGGAGGCTGTAGGGCATCTCGCTGGTGGAATAGCCCACGAGTTCAACAACTACCTTGGCATCATCATGGGCTACAGCGACCTGCTGGCTCAAGACGAGAACCAAAACGAATCCGTGCGGCTGACCGTATCCGAGATCAACACCGCCACCCAGAAAGCAGCCTCGTTAACCCGGCAACTGCTGGCCTTCAGCCGCAAACAGATACTCGAACCTAGCGTATTGGATTTGAATGCGTCGATCTTGGAAACTCACAAGCTGCTACACCGCCTTATCCCGGCGAACATCGACATCACTCCAGTCTTGCAGCCGAATTTGGGACGAGTGAAGGCTGATCCCGCGCAGATTCAACATATCTTGATTAACCTTGCAGTGAATGCTCGTGACGCGATGCCGCAGGGAGGCAAAATATCCATCGAAACTGCGAACGTGGAACTCGATGAGGAGTTCGCTAGCCGAAACCCTGATGTCCGGGCAGGCGATTACGTGATGTTCTCGGTCACGGATACGGGCCAGGGCATAGACCGTGAAACATTGGCTCGCATCTTCGAGCCATTCTTCACCACAAAGAAAGACGGCAAAGGCACTGGCCTCGGGCTGTCTACGACCTATGGGATCGTCAAGCAAAGCAGCGGCCACATTAGCGTAGCCAGCGTGCTGGGCCGAGGGACGACGTTTCGCATTTACCTTCCTAGAGTATCCGGTGATTCTGTCGCTGCATCGCCATCCGGGCAAGTTCAAGCAAACGAACTGAGGCTCGAATCAGCAACACCGAATGTCGAGACAATCCTACTGGTGGAGGATGAATCTGCACTACGACGTTTAATGCGGACAAAGTTGGAGAGCCAAGGTTACAAAATCTTGGAAGCCAAAGATGGTGCGGACGCCTTATCAATCTGCCAGCAGGAATCTGGCATTGATCTGATGGTCAGCGACCTTGCCATGCCGGGAATGACTGGTCTGGAATTGAAGGATAAAGTCGCAGCCCTACGACCGAACATGAAGTTTCTTCTCATTTCTGGATATACCAAGGATGTTGTTGGCAGCCCACAACAGATCATGCCGTTCGGAGAGTTCTTGGAGAAACCCTTCCTGCCTGGAGACCTCCTGCGAAGGGTGCGCGAGTTACTGAACCGACCATACGATAAGCACACTAGAGCCGAGTCCAATACCATCGCCGTGCCAGACAGCTATGACACAGGTCAGGAGAACGGTCGAGCCAGAAAACTGTCCTGAACAGGTGCCAGTGCCGCGCCGTGTCCGCAATCGGACTGTTGCCGCCAAGTTTGACGCCGCTCAACTACTCTTGAGCCTTGTCAAATCTACGATGGTCAAGTGCACCGCCCGTTCACGCGGGTAGAGGGCTACTTCGCGTTTAGTTCACGAACTGCTCTTGCGTAATCATCAGTGGCTTTCTGCAACTCAGCGCTTAGGTCGCCGCATCTCGCGCATCGGCCTTCTTCAATGCGTCCAGAACCTCGGGAATGTAGTGCCGATTCCGATTGAGTTTGCACCAGCGCTTTAGCGGAGCCGAGGCTACGTACTCTGCGCTGGCCGCATTCCTTCGTTCCGCATCGGTACATGCGTCCGGTTTGACCCGAAGACAACCGCAGATTGGCTCAGGAAGGAGTAGCACCCCACTTTTGTGCGGCTGATCACAGTCGTTCGTGACATGCGTCACATAGTCCACGCCGATCTCGACCTATTCTCCATTCACTGCCCGCCGATTGGAGTGCCTTTCATGGCCGACGATACGGCTTTCGCTAATCTGCACCACGCCCTTGAACATCGTTGTGAGAGGGTCAACAAACCAAGGTCCACTGTGCTGTTCCGGCGCGGAGACAAGGCCGCAGGCCTGTTTGTCATTCTCAGCGGCAAGGTGAGTTTGGACCTGGGGGTCGATTCGGCTCTCTGTCGTACTTATGGACCGGGGGCGCTAGTCGGTCTGCCATCGACACTGACTCGCCACAAGTACAGTATGACCGCAACAGTGACAGAGGACGCCGAACTCGGTTTCTGGAGTCCTGACGAACTCGATTCCTTGTTGCGCCAGCGCCCTGACCTTTGCCAACCGCTACTGGCGATTCTGGGAATGAAAATCGCAGAAGGTCATGAAACGGAGAGAGTGTTGCTCACCAGAGATAGGCAGACCGCCAAGTGAAGCCGACCCACAGAAACACTGAGCGAAAGGATGCAATGCTCGAAAAGGAGACTTGAAATGAGGCCGCGAATGGAAGATCAATTCGAGAATCTAGAAAGCGCGCATGAGTTCGTGGCACTACTGGCCGAGACAGTAGCCGAAGCGAAGCGAGAACTTGAAAGAGACGTGCAGCGCGAATCGGCCTCGAATGTTTCACGTCGCCTTGATGCGCTACGAATCGCGCTTTATAGCCTAGGCAAGCTAGAACTTCACGTAAATCGAACCAGTAGGATTCTCAACGATCTTCGCACACTGCGACGGCTCTTATTCGAGGAACGAGAAAGTGTCATCACCACGCAATCGGCAACAGCGCAAAATGGAAGGCACGCCGTGCAGTTGCTCACGGATTCCCTCGGCACTCCGTCGGACGCCGTACTTCAAAAGTCGCTCGCAGCCTAACCCATGTCGGAAAGGCATTCAATGTCTGACGATCTCGCAGACTCAACCGCACGGCTAGCGCAACTGGTCGCGCAAATTATGAAGGAAACGGACCCAGTGAAGTATGACGAACTTGGGACCGAAATCTGGCGAGTTCTCAGCGAACGCGAACGATTTATAAAGCAGATGTCTTCGTTAATAAGCAGAGTGATGACCCCGACGTGTCAGGCTGTGCCCTATCGCAGCTTTCCTGCGATACAAATCAGTAGCAAGAAGGCCCTCCCCCCATGGCCCTACGAAAACTGTTTGCATCGAGAAGAGAGCGCCGTCGCCTAGCGGACGAGCAATCCCGTGAAGCAGGCGCTCTGATTACGAGACGGTTGCAAGAGTTGCTAGGTGTTCCTGCGCCGACGCTGGAGTCCGAGACACACTCGGCCAAGCCTCGCAATGAAAACGAATATCGCCATTACCCCAACGAAGGCTTTAACCTAGCAGGTCACCGAGTCCGTTTGCACTAGGAGAATTTCCGGGCTGGAATCTAACTTCTTCGCCACCTCGATATGAGGTGTTTCTCACATGAGTTCCACCAGCCACGCCTCAATCAACGCAAATGACATTATTGACGTTGTACTTCACCATGAAACCATGTGCCGCGCTTATGAACTCTACCAGCGGCGGCACGAAACCGCCGATGTCCGCGATTTGAAGGACGCTCTACATTCCGAACTGCCCTTTGTGGCCTATGCGGAATCCGAGCTTCAGAAATACGCAAAGGGTGAGGTCGGGGACACAAGAGCCGTCCGAGCCGCCCGAGTTTACCTCCGCGCTTTAGGCTCTTTTGTCAGCGAGAGTGGCGGGGATTAAGCGGTCAAGAGTTTCCAACGGACTACGTGTCTTCAGAATCTTACCCAACAGATCGTTCCTTCCGACTGGAATCAGAGCTAGAGACTGTCTTGGTTGTCACAGAAGCGAGCAAACTCGTTGAACCAACGAGTCGTGAGAGTTCTTAGAAATTCCGATCCCCCACCCGGCATCTGGGGCTTCTGGGATCGCCGAAAAGCCCCAAGTACAAGTACTTGACCGATAGCTAGTTGCACTTGCGCTCAGAGATTGAACGGCCAATTCGACTCACCCGAGTACAGGTCCAATAGTGCTCTCAACGCAAGCGCGTTGCGATTGAATGTCGTGTTGCACTCGGGTCCGTAGTGCTCTATGAGCAGCCGCTCCGCTATCCTTCTTGCCGTTTCGTCGTCAATGGGGTGAAAAGCAACGTAGAGCGGTGCTCCACCAGCTACGCGTTCCCACAATTCATAATTTTCGTGATCCTGACAGACGCCCTCTGCTAGGTTTCCTGTCTCACCCATATAGATTGAGCGATATGGCAATGGACGGCACGTCGCATCGTAAATCATGATTGCATAAAGCCCACCTACGCTAGGCAAGTATGCGGGAGCGCCGCATGTCGGTCTTAACAGCTTGGGGCCGGTGAAAGGTAGATTCAGAAGCCGAATCTGCTGTTCCATGCGAAGACGGACAGGAAGCGTGGGGGCCATCGGTGATGCTCCTGGGGAAAAGGAAATGCCTTGCCACTATGGGAACACCGTCCGCATCTTGAGGGCAAGATTACGAGAGTAAGCAATGCAGGCGGCTGAATACTTTCTCCAACCCCACTTCCAAGGCTGAAATAGGAATCACACAAGCCGTGCGAACGGTTCGAACCGGCTGCGGGGGGATGGAATCGGGGGATTCTTGCTTCGTCGAGGTCGCCGAGCACCTGCTCCGCGCCCGTGGTCTCGTGCGCAAGGCGACCACGTGGCGTTTACGATTGCCAACTGCCACTTACTCGGCCCTGTTCATAAGGGAACGCTTTGGAATCTCAGTGGAAAGGTGCCCGTTACTCGACGCGCTACTTCGCGCCCAGTTCACGAACTGCTCTTGCGTAGTCGTCAGTCGCGATCTTTAGTTTGTCGGCGAGGTCGTTCTGATCTCCCGCGTCGGTCTTCCGCAATGCGTCCTGAAGCTCTTGCACCCTGGTCTCGGCTGCTCTTACTTCTTCAATAGTTGACATGGCTATGCGACTCCCGCCGTACGTTGCCTGCGAGATTCCCAGACGGGAGCGGCAAAGTCTGTGCGTCTGATCACACGTCAAATTGAGGGGCGGCGAAATATCTCAAGTGCGTTCAGATTCGTCCACCCGGATTGTGATCACACGCACAGAATGGCGTCGGGCGAACCTGCTACCGTCGTGCAGCAATCCACAGACTTCCTTCCCCCAGAATGGAAGACTGATGCTGGGCCACGAACGTAGAAGCAAGGTTCTCGCGAAACTGACCAATGCTGGGTGCGAACTTGAAGATGCGTTGAACCTCTCAATTCCAGTCGCACGATACGATCCTGTCGTAATTCCCGAACCCGCACGCAACAAGCTGTCAGCCATGCTTGATGACATTCGTGCTGTGGTACGCCAGATCGAAGGCTCGCAATGATTGGGGACAATGCGGACTTCTCGTAGCACAGCGGTGCCATTCAGCCGGGCAGTGCCCCCACACCTCGGGGCCATTCCCACTCTGATCCGGCCGATGCATACTGAGGACGAGCAGAAAACAGAGCATTTTGGCGATCTGCCTTCTTTTGTGATTGGACGAGAAAGCGAGCTTGTCGCTGAATACGCTACGACGACTAAGAGTGAAACGGTCTTGCTCAAATCGGCACAATAACGGTGGGTGAAAACGATGTGGATGAGATCATGTGCGATCTGCAAGGCACTTCTAAGGAAGCCGAGATTGTGTGATTCGGTTCGTTGCCAATGCGGATGGGAATGGCAGAGTGCCGGAGTGGATCGCGGAAAAGTAGTCGCTTTCCCCGCGCCAACCAAGAAATCCGCCTAGTGAACCTAGCGCCTCGTCCCTTGACCCCAGTCACACGGCAACCAGAGCCGATCAATTACAATCCCATGCCGAGGGAGGATTCATGGCAAACATAACGGGACTGGCATCAATTGTGTCAGAGTTGAAAGTAGAACGAACGAATCTTGTAAATCAGCTTCGGCATGTGGATGCCGCTCTCACGGTGTTGGGCAAGTTGAACGGCGGAACTAGTTACGCAAGACCGGGACGTACATTATCGGCGTCGGCTCGCAAGCGGATCAGCCTCGCGCAGAAAAACCGATGGGCGAAGGCGAAGAGCCAAGCGACAACCGTGAAACGCACACGAAAAATGTCAGCAGCAGGCAAAAAGAGAATCGGGGCTGCCGCACGTGCACGCTGGGCGAAGTTCAGAGCGGCGAAGAAGAAGGCAGCTTAGAGCGAAGGAACGGGTCTTTAAGTCATTGCGATGGCAATCATCCAACTCGTGCGTCGCAGCGCGTGAGTCCACATTGGAGTAGCGCAGACGGAAAGCAGGCCGCGCCACTTTGAGCATCTCCCTAGCGACGGTGGCCGCAATCCGACCTGCCCCTTGAGTGATCCATCCGTAACCAGTGATGACTGTTGCCGACATCTTCGCCTGGTTTCAACAGTTGAGACTATTTCTTTCCCAAGAGAACTGGAGTTCCAGCGGTGTCGATAATGGTATGAACTTCTGGATCACCCTCTGGCGTTGGATTCTGTACGACTTCTGCCATGCCATTCCAGAAGTCAGACCCTCCATCGTATTTGGGCGGTACGACCAGATCGCCCTGCGTATTTATGTAGCCGCATTTCCCGTTTATTCAAACCCATGCAAGCCCCTCCGAAAAGTCGCCCACTTCCTCATACGTAGTGGGGATTGCCAAAGCGCCCGACTTGTCGATAAAACCCCACTTGTCCTCGGAAGCGCATATGAACTACCAGGGTTTTAGGTTTGATGGCCCGGCGACGGCGATCACGATGGTGAACGACAAGGCGTATGCGAACCGGGATGGGGCGCTGGTGGACTGCTTAAACGCCTCAACGTGGGCGAAGCAGGCTGTCCGCCCCCAGGCATAGGTGTGGCGAAGTCACCTTCGCCGGGTCTAGCCAATTTCCTCGGTCCATGTTTCGAG
The DNA here is from genome assembly GCA_963768265.1 of uncultured Acidobacteriaceae bacterium. Lineage (GTDB taxonomy): Bacteria > Acidobacteriota > Terriglobia > Terriglobales > Acidobacteriaceae > Sulfotelmatobacter. The sequence goes on along the minus strand of CAVYHM010000029.1, from coordinate 73,061 downwards.
ATTCTTCTTCACCTGCGCCATGAACTGGTCGGCGACCGCGCCGTCGATGAGGCGATGGTCGTAGCCTAGCGTGAGGTGAACGACGGAGCGGATGGCGATCGAGTCACTGCCGTCTTTGTCTGTGATAACGAGCGGCTGCTTGGTGATGCCGCCTACTCCCATGATTGCCGAGTTCGGCTGGTTGATGATGGGCAGACCGAAGACGGCGCCGAACTGGCCGGGGTTGGTAATGGTGAAAGTGGAGCCTTCGACGTCTTCGGGCTTGAGTTTCTTGGAGCGAGCGCGCTCACCGAGGTCGGTAATGGTGCGCTGAAGGCCGAGGAAGTTAAGGTCTCCGGCATTTTTCACGACGGGGACGATGAGGCCCCAGTCGAGGGCGACTGCGATGCCCACATTAATGTTGCGATGGTAGCGTATGTTGTCGCCTTCGATGTTGGCATTGATGATGGGCCACTGCTGCAGGGCGATGATGGCGGCGCGCACGAAGAAGGGCATGAAAGTGAGGCGTACGCCGTGGCGCTGCTCGAATCCGGATTTGAGCTTGGCGCGCAGGTTAACGATGCGCGTGAAGTCCACTTCGTACATGCAGTGGACGTGGGCACTGGTGCGGCGAGATTCGATCATGTGCTTGGCGATCAGCTTGCGCATGTTCGTCATGGGCACGAGGTCGCCAGGGTAGGGGGCGGGAGTTGCAGGGCGCGGCGCTGGAGCGGTAGCTGGGGGAGGGGGAGGCGCCTCGCTTCGCGCGGCGGGACGGACGAATGCGTCCGTCCCCACACGAGATCCCTGGTTCTCGATAAACTGCTGGATGTCTTGCTTGGTGATGCGGCCGCCGAGTCCGGTGCCGGAGACTTGGGAGAGATGGACGCCGTGTTCGCGGGCGATCTTGCGAACAAGTGGGGAGGAGCGGGCTTCTTCTTCCTCTTCGTGAGGAGCTGGTGAGGGAGCAACTGGAGCAGCGGCGACCGCTGGGGCTGCCTTCTTTTCGGGGGCCGGCTTGTCGGCAGCGGGTTTCTCGGGCGCAGGGGCGGCTTTTGCAGGACTGGCGGCTTCGCCGTCGACGGCTATCGTGCCTACGACGGTGTTTACGCCGACCGTCGTGCCTTCGGTGACTTTGATTTCCTGCAGGACGCCGGAGGCGGGGGCGGGGATTTCGGCGTCGACCTTGTCGGTGGAGATTTCGAAAAGGGGTTCGTCGCGCTGGACCTTGTCGCCGGGTTTCTTCAACCACTTGGTAATAGTGCCTTCTACGATGGATTCGCCCATCTGAGGCATGATGATGTCAGTTGGCATGATTTCCTTCCACGAGGCCCACGGTTCGCGTAGAGGGCCGGACGCAATCGAATATTATAGCGGTTGGATGGGCAACGGCGCAGTCGCTGGCACAGAGGCTAAAGCCCTGCATTTATTTCCACCATTACGCGGCCCTCGAAGGGCAGCTCTTCCACGGTATTGCGATCCCTAGTCTTTGCGATCGCCAGTCTCTGTCTCGCAAATCCCTGTTTCACAGCCCCTGATCTCGGGTTCCGGCGGTAATCACCTTTAGTGGTGCTCGTGCTTCTCCTTGCCTTCTTTCTCTTTGGTTTCGTCGGCAGCGGCGGGGGCGGCGTTGAAATTTGCCTTCCAGTAGTCCTGAACGGTGGGCGGGAGTTTTTCAAGGTGGGAGAGGAGCATAGTGATCTTCCAAATGTCCTGCTCGGGGAGGGTTTTGTCCCAGGCTGGCATGCCGGTGTAACGGATGCCGGTGCGGATGGTGTAGAAAAGGTGCCACTCGGGATCGTCGGGAGGGTCGGAGACCAGATTCGGGACCGGGGGATAAAACGAGCCGGCCAAGGTTGACGGCTTGCGGTCGAGGCCTCCGTGGCAGAGGGCGCAATTCATGGTGTAGAGCTTCATGCCGTCTTCGAGGTTCTGATCGGTGGGGGCGAGCGGGTTGGTGACGTGGGGAGCGTGGCGCTCCATGGAGGCGTCGACGGCGCCCATCGCGATGCGGCGCTCGAGGTGCGGAGGAGGAACGTTGGCAGCAGTGGGAAAGAACCCGAGCATGGCGAAGCCGAGTCCGCCGAGGATCAGCACGAGGAGAGAGACGATTACACCGAGTAGGAACTTGCTCATGAGGCCTCCGGGGGTATTGTGGCAGATAGGCGGGGCAGGGCGCTAGTCGCGATCGGGACGTGAATAGAGGAACCAGGCAGGGATTGGTTCACGCGATTGAATCCAGTTCGCGGGAATAGTCTCAACGCCAGCCGACACTGCGACTATGCCTCCCACGATAGCGCACGTTGTGTCACGATCGCCCAAGCCGCTGACCGTCGTCCACAATGCGGACTCGTAGTCGTCGAGATGGTGAGCCGCGGCCCACAAACAAAAGGGGACAGTGTCTTGGGCGCTGACCTTGGCGCCGTTGCCCAATGTTGCGACGGCACTCTCTACGGTGGCATCGTTGGGAAGGGCGAGGGCTCTGCCGATGCCGAGCTGAACATCGCTGCCGGGAGTCCGTTGACGTATCTGTTGCAGGAATTGCGCAGGACTGAATGGCCGGGCCTTGTACTGACACGCGAGAGCAGCCGCCGTGGCCACAGCGACCGCACCAGCGACTCCTTCAGGATGGGAGTGCGTAACGATGGCGGAATATTCCGCCTGACTCAGCACCGCATCAAGATCATCGGCGAAGTAAGCCCCGAGCGGCGCGATTCGCATGGCTGCTCCGTTGCCGAAAGAACCCGTCCCATGAAATAGCGCTTCGGACATTTCCTTCCAACGTGACGGAGCGGAAGCCAGCTCTGGCAACAAAACTTGCATCGCCGGACCGTAGCCTCGATGTGGGTCGGAAAGATAGCGGCGCGCGAAAGCCTCGGCCAGAGCGTGCTCACGAATCTCTCCGAATTCTTCGAGAGTTTCGGCGATGGCGACAGCCATGGCGGTGTCGTCGGTGTAGCGCCAAGGCGGTGAAGGCACGGCGCGTTGGGCGATCAAGGATTGCGCGACTTCGGGATGGAGAAAAAATCTCTCGCCGAAGGCGTCGCCACAGCTCAAGCCTTGCAAAGAATGAATAGCACGAGTGAGACGTTCCTTCGCGTTGGGCGTCGATGGGGACGGCGACATTAGTACGCTTTCAGGCGGCGGGATTCGCGGACTACGTCTTCCACCTTCGGCAGATAGTGATGTTCCTGGGGCGGGGAGAAGGGAATTGCGGAGTCTAATCCTGCGATGCGGACGATTGGGCCGTCGAGGTCGTCGAAGGCTTCCTCGTTGATGATGGCGGAGATTTCGCCGGCGAGACCTCCGGTGCGGGAGTGCTCGTGGAGGATTATGACTTTGTTCGTCTTCTTCACGCTTTGCGTAATCGCTTCGCGGTCGAGCGGGGAGACGGTGCGCAGGTCGAGGATTTCTAGGTCGATTCCTTCGTTCTTTAGAACCTCGGAAGCTTCCAGAGCCGTGTGCACCATCGCAGCGTAAGTAATGATGCTGAGGTCGCGACCTTCGCGAGCGAGGCGCGCTTTGCCAATGGGGACTATGTAATCCTCGGCGGGGACTTCTTCTTTGATGCGGCGGTAGAGATATTTGTGCTCGAAGAAGATGCAAGGGTTGTTGTCGCGGATGGCGGCTTTGATCAGGCCCTTCGCGTCGTAGGGCGTGGCAGGGCAGATGACTTTGAGGCCTGGATTATGGACGAACCACATTTCGGGATTCTGGGAGTGGAAGGGGCCGCCATGGACGTATCCGCCGCTGGGGCCGCGGAGGACTAGCGGGGCGGGTGCACCCCAGAGGTAGTGCGTCTTGGCGACCATGTTGCTGATCTGGTTGAAGGCACAGCCGATGAAGTCCATGAACTGGAATTCGGCGATGGGACGCATGCCGGTGAGCGACGCTCCGAAGGCCGCGCCGACGATGGCGGACTCTGCGATCGGGGTGTCGATGACGCGCTCGGGGCCAAAGCGGTCGATGAAACCGTCGGTGACTTTGAAGGCGCCACCGTAGATGCCGATGTCTTCGCCGAGGCAGAAGACGGTGGGGTCCCGTTCCATTTCTTCCCAGATTCCCTGGCGGATGGCTTCGAGGTAGCTGAGCTGCATAGGGTCAGGTTTCAGGGTCTCAACGTTTCAGTTTTCAAAGTGTTGGAAGTTGCGATTCGTTGTGTCATCCCGAGCGAAGTCGAGGGACCTTGTGTTTCATACCAATCAGCCGCCAAATCCTTCCAGCCTGGGTTCTTTCGTTCAATCAGCCACATTTTATTTTCGCGGCGCCAGCGCTTTAGTTGTTTCTCGCGATCGATTGCGTTTGCCACATCATCAAAGCTCTCCCAGGAAACGAGGCGCATTGCAGTTGTAGTCGTCAGTGAAGCCCTCAAAGGCGTGAGTCTTATGCTGCCATACCCGTTTACGAAGGTCGTTGGTCATACCTATGTACAGAGCGCGTCGTGAGGCGCTTTGCATTATATACACGTAATAAATGTACTCGTCGTGCATGGGGATACTCCCAGCTGAGCACAAGGTCCCTCGACTGCGCAAAACGATTCGCTTTGCTCATCGTTTTGCTTCGCTCGGGATGACATTGTGGGAGGAGCATTCCACACCGTGACGGCATCTGTCTGTGACGAGTGACCGCGAAATCCACAGGCTTCCATCTAACGCAATCTCTTCTCCGTTACTTCAGATGCACGGCGGCCTCGGTTTCTTTGTAGCCGCTGATTCCCTTCTTCACTTTTGGCATCCCGTATTTCGGCTTGATTTCGTGGCAGCTCTTTTCGCAGAAGACGCCGCCTTCCGCTGATTCTGGCGTGGGCATCGGCGAATTCACCGCGATTTCTCTCTCTTCCTCGATGATGCCCTCGACTTCCGCTATTAGAGCTTCATTTTCTTTCGGCGTCAGCCACTTCTTGTCTTTCACCAGATAATTCTCAAATCGCGCTATGGGATCGCGTTTCTTCCAGAAGTCGAACATCGGCTTCGGCACGTAGCTGGCGGCGTCGTGGATGGCGTGGCCTTTCATGCGCATCATTTTGGCTTCGATCAGGGTGGGGCCTTCGCCGCGGTGGGCGCGGTCGACGGCTTCGCGGGCGGCGTCATAGACCTGGCAGGCGTCGGTGCCGTCGACGATCACGCCGGGGATGCCGTATCCGATGGCGCGTTCGGCGAGATCTTTGCAGCGGTACTGCATTTCTGATGGCGTGGAATAGGCCCAGAGATTGCTTTCTAGGAAGAGCACCAGACCGAGGTTCTGCACGGCGGCGAAGTTGATGCCTTCGTAGGTGACACCGGTGGACTGGCCTCCGTCGCCGATATAGGTCATGACAGCGATGTTGCGTCCTTGGAGACGCGCGCCTAGCGCTACACCTGACATGACGGGAATAAGATCGCCGAGCATGGAGATGGGCGAGACCATGTTGCGCTTTTCGATATCGCCAAAGTGCGAGGTGCCGTCGCGGCCCTTGGTGGGCGAGTCGGCTTTGGCCATGTACTGCATCATGGTGTCGCTGGCGCGGAAGCCGCGGACCAGGAGCGACCCCTGGTTGCGGATCATGGGGGCGAACCAGTCGTCTTTATCGAGCGCGTAGGCGGAGGCGCAGGAGCAAGCTTCCTGGCCGAGTCCGAAGTAGACTCCGCCGACGACTTTGCCCTGCTTGTAGAGATTTTCGAGGGCGATCTCCATTTTGCGGTTGAGCAGCATGTAGCGGTAGATCTCGATCACGTGCTGCTGGTCGAGATATTTGGAGTCGCGGATTGGTGGGACGGGGGCGTCGAGGTCGCCTTCGACTTCGTAGCGGACGTGTTCCGCGCCGTGGCGGTCTTTTTCTACTCGTTGGTAGACGGTGAAGTTAGGGTGCTCTAGGCGGTAGTCGGGGATGGAGTAGGTGCGGAGGTGCTGGCCGGGAGAGCCAGTCGAGCTGCGCTCGACCTGTCCGGGTCTGAGACCCGGACCCACATGAACAGTGATCGCCCGCGATCCGTGGCGTGAACGGTTGCCGTTGGAGCTTGTTTTGGACTTCGGTTTCTTGGTCCCCATGTGAAGGCGGCGCTATGGGCGCGATGTATTGATGGTATCGCGAGAGCGGGGGTAAGGGCTAGGGAGACTCGGACGGGGATACTCCACCGTTCAGCCGGCGGGACGCCGGCGCTACGCCCAGGTGGCGTCGTCTTCTTTGTGGAGTTGGCGGAGTTCGGCCGGCGGTTTCATTGGGGTGCCAACTGCGCGGCCGAGGAGGGCGTCGAGGGTTTCGACCCAGAGGATCTGGCTTCGGAAAACGACACCAAAGTTGCGGGAGATGGATTCGGAGACGGCGTTCAGCTCGAGTTCTTTGCTGAGTTGTTGCTGCATCGACGTGACTGGCTTGGTCGTGATGCCGCAAGGGATGATCAGGTTGAAGTAGCTGAGGTCGGTGTTTACGTTGAGGGCGAAACCGTGGGAGGTGACGAAGCGCGAGACGTGGACGCCGATGGCGGCGAGTTTGGCTTCGGGGCAATCGTTCGTGGCGGTGCCGGCGAACTCAAGGTCCCTCGACTCCGCAGGACGATTCTTCGAATCGTCCTGCTCCGCTCGGGATGACAAGAGAGTTGGATCCGTCCAAACTCCAGTCAGGCCGGGGACGCGCTTCGTCGGGATGGCGAAGTCGGCGCAGGTGCGGATCAGGACTTCTTCGAGGCGGCGGACGAATTCGATTACGCCCAGGGTTTTGCGCTTGCCGTCAGGGGTGGCAAATCCGCGAAGATCAATGATGGGGTAGCCGACGATCTGGCCGGGGCCGTGGAAGGTGACGTCTCCGCCGCGGTCGCATTCGAAGAGTTCGACACCGCGCTGGGCGAGGAATTCGGGTGAGGCTACGACGTTGGCGGGTTTCGCATTGCGGCCCAGCGTGATTACCGGCTTGTGTTCGAGCAGGAGGAGGACATCGCCGATCTTTTCTTCTTTGCGCAGGGCCACGAGTTGCTGCTGCAGGCGGAGGCCTGTTGCGTAGTCGACTGTGCCGAGTTGGACGACAGAGATCAATTCAGTTCGCCACCGATTTACCCGGATACACACGGATAACCCAAAGGGAAAGCAAATGCATGGGTCCTTCGCTGCGCTCAGGATGACAAGACTTAGATTTATTTGCTTTCATCCGTGTTGATCGGTGGCTATTACGCGTTGATCGCAATTCCATACACACTGTTGGATGCGTCCAGCATGGCTTCCGCGAGCGTGGGATGAGCGTGGATTGTCCACATTAAGTCTTCTACCGTGGCCTCGAGTTCCATGGCGGCTACCGCCTCGGCGATCAATTCTGTCGCCTGAGGGCCGATGATGTGTACGCCCAGAATTTCGCCGTAGTCGGCGTCGGAGACGATTTTGATGAAACCTTCGTGCTGGCCGACGATGGAGGCGCGCGAGTTCGCGGTGAAAGGGAACTTGCCGATCTTCACGTTGTATCCCGCCTCGCGGGCCTTGGTTTCAGTTAGACCGACGCTGCCGATCTCGGGATGGCAGTACGTCGCGCCGGGGATGTGCTCGGGGTTGATCGCCTTGCCGGGCTTGCCTGCGATTTTGGCGACGGCTACCAGGGCCTCCATGGCTCCGACGTGAGCGAGTTGCGGCGTGCCTAGCACGATGTCACCTACGGCATAGATGCCGGGTTCGGCGGTCTGCATCCAGGAATCGGTTTTGATGAACTCGCGGTCGGGCTTGATCTTTGTGCGTTCCAGACCGATGTTAGCCGTGCGCGGCCTGCGGCCAACGGCGATCAGGATTTTCTCGGCTTCGATTTTTTGCTGCTTGCCGTCGACGGTGATGGTGACGGCGATGCCTGCTTTTGTGTTCTCAACTTTATCCACCTTGGCGCTGGTGTGGAAGTTGATGCCGCGCTTGCGGAAAACCCGGGCGAGTTCTTTCGAAACCTCTTCATCTTCGACGGGAACGAGGCGCGGCAGCATTTCTACGATCGTGACTTCGCAATCGAAGGATCGATAGATAGAGGCGAATTCAACTCCAACTGCACCGGCGCCGACGATCACCAGTGACTTCGGGATCTCTTTCAGGCTGAGGATTTCGATGTTGGTGAGAACGCGATCGTTGGCCTCGAGACCCGGCAACATGCGGGCTTCCGAGCCGGTGGCGAGAATGACATTCTTGGCCTTGAGTTGAGTGGCCTTTCCGTCGTTGGTCAGTTCGATAGTGAAGACTCCATTCTGTGCGGGGCCGGTGAGCTTGCCGTAGCCTTTCACGGTATCGACTTTGTTTTTCTTCATCAGGAATTCGAGACCCTTGGTGTGCTTCGCGACGATCTTGGTTTTTCGCTCTTGAATCGCGGACCAGTTCAATTTGCGCGTGTCTACGCCCTCGATGCCGAATTCCTTCGCATCTTTCAGGTGATCCCAAAGTTCGGCGTTGAACAGAAGAGCTTTGGTCGGAATGCAGCCTACGTGCAGGCAGGTGCCTCCGAGGAAGCCGTCTTTTTCGATGAGCGCGGTTTTGAGGCCGTACTGGCCGGCGCGGATGGCGCCGGTGTATCCGGCGGGGCCGCTGCCGATGATGGCTACGTCGTAGGTAGTTTCGGGCAAAGGGGTAGTCCTCAGTAAGAAGAGATGATGAAAGGCAAACTAATGATTCTAGAACAGGGTGGAGACGGGGGCCAAATCCGAGCGGGTCAGAGGTGAGAACTCCCTACGGGGCTTGCGGTGGCGCCAGCCTGCACGGGGTCCTTCGACTGCGCGTGAACGTCTTTCAGGCGCTCAGATGACAGGGCGTTTAGTTGCTTTCGTTGCTGGCGCGCTTCCAGGAGATCAGTTCGCCGATCGTTGAGCTCGTGCTGGAGACGGGCTGTTTGTAGGCTTCCACTTCGGATCGCGATGCTTCTTCGCCTACGGCTCGGATGCTGAGTCCGACTTTCTTTTCTTCGGGGCTCATCTTGATGATCTTGAAGTCGTGCTCGAGGCCGGGCTCCAGATGCAGGGGCTGGCCGTTTTCGTCGGTCGCCTCCGACTTGTGGCACAGACCTTCTACGCCTTCGGCAATCTCGACAAAGGCGCCGAATGCGGCCACGCGCAGGACTTTCCCGTGGACCACATCGCCGACGTGATGCGCTGCGAAGAACGACTCCCACACATCGGGCTGGAGTTGCTTTACGCCCAGGGAAAGGCGGCGCTTGTCGGGTTCGATGGCGAGAACGATGGCTTTGACTCGGTCACCCTTTTTCAGAACTTCGGAGGGATGCTTCACCCGCTTGGTCCAGCTCAGATTGCTGACGTGGACCAGGCCGTCGATTCCGTCCTCGATCTCGATGAAGGCGCCGAAGTCGGTGAGGTTGCGCACGCGTCCTTCGACCGTCATGCCGACGGGGAATTTTTCGTGCAGCAAGTCCCAGGGATTGGCTGCCAGTTGGCGCATGCCCAGCGAAATGCGGCGCTCGGTGGGATTCACGTTGAGCACCACACACTCGACCTGATCGCCAACATTGACCAGTTTCGACGGATGCTTCATGCGCTTCGACCATGTCATCTCGCTGACGTGGACCAGGCCTTCGATTCCTTGCTCGAGTTCGACGAAGGCTCCGTAGTCGGTCACGCTGATGACGCGGCCGCCAACGTGAGCGCCTACCGGATAGCGATGCTCGGCATCGAGCCAGGGGTCGGGTGTGAGTTGCTTGAAGCCGAGTGAGACGCGCTGTTTCTCTTTGTCGTACTTGAGGACCTTGACCTGAATCTGATCGCCGACGTTGACCAGGTCTTTGGGATGAGTGAGGCGGCCCCAGGACATGTCCGTGATATGGAGCAGGCCGTCGAGTCCGCCGAGGTCGACGAAAGCGCCGTATTCCGTGAGGTTCTTGACTACGCCGGTGAGGATCGCGCCTTCTTCCAGATGCTCCAGCGTTTTGGAACGCTTTTCATTCTGCTCGCCTTCGAGCAATTCCTTGCGCGAGACTACGATGTTGCCGCGCTTCTTGTTCAGCTTGATCACCGCGACTTCGAGGGTCTGGCCCTTCATGCCGTCGAGATTGCGGATGGGACGGAGGTCGACCTGGGAGCCGGGCAGGAAGGCATGGGCGCCCATAATGTCGACGGTAAGGCCACCTTTGATGCGGTCGATGACAACGGCCTTGATGGGCTTCTTCTCGTGATGTGCCTTTTCGATTTCCTCCCAGGCGTGAATCCGCTGCGCTTTCTGATGCGAGAGATGGATGTAGCCTTCTTCGGTCTCGCCCTTGTCGCGCATCACGTCGATTTCGTCGCCGGGCTTGAACTTGGGCTTGCCCTCGTGATCGAGTACTTCGGCGAGCGCCAGCATTCCTTCCGACTTGGCCCCGACATCGACCACTACGTGCGTTGGGGTCAACTTCAGCACAGTGCCCTTGATCACGCGATCATCACTGACGGCCTCTTCGGCTTCGGTGGTGAAGGTTTCGAGAGCGGCGGCGAAGTCTTCCCCGGCGGCCGGCTTGTCGTCTGCAACGGGGGCCGGATGCTGCTCCTCGGCGACGGCGGCTACCGGCTCAGGCTGCTGGTGCTCCGGCTCGGGCTGGAGCTCGTGCTCGGGCTGGTGCTCCGGCATCGCCGGCTCGGCGTCAGTAACGACAGTTGTGGCGGAAGTGGAATCGTTGGCGGTGGTTTCGTCGAACAAGATTATGCCTCTCTGGTAACCGGATGCGGGGCCTGCTCTGCGGACTGCTGGAGGCGTCTTTTGGTTGTGGTGGGCTCACCCTGGCGAATGAGCTTGGACAATCCCAGCTGTCGGACGTTTGAACAGAGAACCCGCGTCCAATGGGAACTTCTCGACTATAGCAACCGCGCGCGAACAGTGTCAAACCCAAATCTCGCTTGTGTTACAGCCATGTTTCAGCGTTACGGTTTCCGAACATATACTGCTATCTGCTAACCTGCCCTCTTATGGATTACCTCTGGACTCCGTGGCGGTATGCGTACGTCTCGACCACCGAAAAGGCCGCCGGATGCATCTTTTGCCAGGCGCCAAAGGAGAAAGACGATGCCAAAGTGCATATTGTGCACCGCAGCCAGCACTGCTACGTCATATTGAATACCTTTCCGTATACGCCCGGCCATGTGATGGTCGTGCCGTACGCGCATCTTGACGAGCTGCAGAAGCTGCCCGGGGAAGCGGCCAACGAGATGATGGCGCTTTCGCAGCGTATGGAGACCGTGCTGCGCCAGCTATACCACCCGGATGGGATCAACTTGGGAATGAACATCGGGAAGGCCGCGGGGGCGGGAATCGCGGGGCACATTCATATGCACGTGCTGCCGCGCTGGGTGGCAGACGCCAATTTCGTGTCGGTGGTGGGGGAGACACGGGTGCTGCCGGAGACGCTGGAGGTGACTTGGAGGAGGATGCGCGAGGCGATGGGGTGAGTCTCAGCCCAAGAGCCTTTCCATCTCCTTTTCGTCGATCACGGCCACTCCAAGTTCCTTTGCCTTGTCAAGCTTTAACCCGGCATCGGCGCCGGCGACGACGTAGTCCGTCTTCTTGCTGACCGAGCCGGTGACTTTTCCTCCGGCGTCTTCGATCATCTTTTTTGCTTCGTCGCGGGTAAACTTGGCCAGCGTACCGGTTAGAACGAACGTTTTGCCGGCGAGCTTGGTGCCACGCTCTTTCTTCTTGCCTTTGAACGTGAGTCCCGCCCCGGCTAGCCGCTTGACCAGTTGCTGATTGGCCCCGATGCTGAAGAATTCCACGATGCTCTCGGCGATGCGAGGGCCGACTTCGTTGACGTTCTGCAATTCTTCGATGCTGGCGGTGGCGAGGGCCTCCATGGATCCGAAGTGTTCAGCAAGGAACTGCGCGGTGCGCTCACCGACCATGCGGATTCCGAGGCCGTAGATCACTCGCTCGATGGGAAGTTTTTTCGAGTTCTCGATTTCGTCGAGAATGTTTTGTGCCGATTTGTCGGCGAATCGATCGAGACTGAGCAGGTCTTTCTTGCTGAGGTCGTAGATGTCGGCTACGTTCTTGACCAGGCCGCGCTCGATCAGTTGGTTGACTAAAGACTCGCCCATGCCGTCGATGTTCATGACGCCGCGCGAGGCGAAATGCAGAATGGTTCCGAGCAATTTGGCGGGGCAGTTGGCGTTGACGCAGCGGTAATCGACCTCGCCTTCGGTACGGACAACTTTCGTGCCACAGACCGGGCACTTTTCTGGCATTTCGAAGGATTGGTGGCCGCGCGGATGATCTTTGTCGTCGATGACTTTGGCGACTTTCGGGATTACGTCACCGCCGCGCTCGACCTGCACCCAGTCGCCGATCTTGACGCCCAGGCGCTCGATTTCGTCCATATTGTGCAAAGTGGCATTGCGAACTGTCGTTCCGCCGATCGAAACCGGGGCCAGCATGGCCACGGGCGTAAGTTTTCCCGTCCGCCCGACCTGCACACGAATGTCTTCCAGCTTCGTGATTCCCGCCCTAGCCGCGTACTTGTAGGCAATTGCCCAGCGCGGGGCTTTGCCCGTGAAGCCGAGTTCGTCTTGTAGAGCGGTTCGGTCGACTTTGATGACGATGCCGTCGATCTCGTAGGGTAGGGAATCGCGCTTGCCTTCCCACTGCTGAATGAAAGCCCAGACTTCGTCCATGGAGTGGACGAGTTTGCGGTTCTGGTTGACCTTGAATCCGGCGGTGTTGAGAGCGTCGAGCGTTTTCGAGTGGCGATCGAAATAAGTACGGCCGTTCTGGAGCAAGATATAGGGGAAATAGTCGAGGCGGCGTTGTGCTGTGATGTTGGAATCAAGCTGCCGGACCGTACCGGCGGTGAAATTGCGGGGGTTGGCGAACGTCGGCAGGCCGTTGCGTTCGCGCTCTTCATTCACTTTCTTGAATGTCGCCGTGGGCATTAGCAGTTCGCCGCGCACTTCGAAATCTGAGGGTATTCCGGCCTTCTTCAGCCTCTCGGCTGGGATGACTAGGGGAATCGAGCGCACGGTGCGCACGTTTTGCGTGACATCTTCTCCCACGGAACCGTCACCCCGAGTCACCCCGCGCATCAGTCTCCCGGTTTCATAGACGAGTGCCAGCGACATGCCGTCGAGTTTGAGTTCGCAAACGTAATCAACATCATTGCGGCCGCTGAGTTCGTGGACGCGGCGTTCCCAGGCGCGCAGTTCTTCCTCGTTGTAGGTGTTGTCGAGTGAGAGCATGGGGGAGGAGTGGGGGACCTTGACGAATCCCTCGCGAGGCTTGCCGCCGACACGCTGGGTGGGTGAATCCGGGGTTACCAGCGATGGGTGCTCGGCTTCGAGGTCCTTCAACTGCTGCATCAGCCTGTCGAATTCGAGGTCGCTGATTTCGGGATTGTCGAGAACGTAATAGAGATATTCGTGGTGGCGGATCTTCTCGCGGAGAGCCTCGATCTTTTTTTCGACGTCTTTGGCCGCGGTAGGCATCGGGCAGATTATAGTCGGGGACGGGTTTGGGTAAAATCAGATGCGCCGCCGCCCGCTTCAAGAACCGGCCAACCACAAAGGACACGAAGTCGCAGAAGGAAACCCTCGAGCTGTGAAGCTCTACTCTTGTGTCCTTTGGGAGAGTATGCAGATTCTCGAGACATCAAGGCTGATCCTGCGGGAGTACCGTCGGCACGATGCGGATGCTCTCGCGCGGGTGCTCTCCTCGATCCTGAAACCATGCGCTTCTATCCGGCTCCGTATGACCGGGCCGGAGTCGAAGATTGGATCGCCCGCAGTCTCCGCCGCTATGCCGAGCATGGCCACGGGCTCTGGGCGATGGTTTTGAAAGCCAGCGGAGAGATGATCGGCGATTGCGGGCTTACCGTGCAGAACGTGGATGGCGCAGATGAGATTGAGATCGGCTACCACGTGCGACGCGATCTTTGGGGACAGGGCCTTGCCACCGAGGCGGCCTGGGCGTGCCGTGATTTCGGGTTCGCACGCCTGCCCGTTGAGCACCTCATTTCTTTGATCCGTCCCGAAAATTTGCCCTCACGGCGGGTTGCGGAAAAGAACGGGATGACCGTGTGGAAAGAATTGATGTGGCGGAATCTGGCGCATCTTGTCTACGCGATTCGCAGAGAGCAGGCACTAGGAAAGTAAGGCTGAGGGGCCATCATGCGAAAGTCACCCAGACGCCGTCGCATGGCGCCTCGCTGCGCTTGGCGGGACGCCAAGGCGGCTGTCCCCATGGATTTCAACACAATCACCTACACCAGATCGTCGAGTTTCAGGGCTTGAGGAACACCCTTCCACGATGCTTCGAATTGTTTCTGAACGAAGCCGGCGTCGTAGTCGCGCTTCTGTTGCAGCAAGGCTTGGCGCAGGCCCCACAGGGAGCGCGGGTTCCGCGGGTTGCGGTCGAGGTCCTCACGGAAGACCTTCTCCGCCGCGACCGCGTCGCCGGTCATTAGCAAAGCTCCTCCTAAGGATTCGCGCACGGGGAAGAACCAATCGGGCGGCTCACCATATTTGAGGGTGTCCTGAATGGCGACCGCCTGGCGAAGCATGGAAATGGCTCCAGTGGGGTCTTTTTTCGCCATAGCGATCTTCGCGCCTAAGATGTCTTCCGCAATTTTCAGAATGTCTTTGCTCTTGTTGTTAATAGGCATTTGAAAGATGACATCCGGCGGAGTGGCAGCCTCAGCGTCGGCGACAATTCTGTATTCCTGTTCGGCTTCATCCATTTTGCCAGTGCCGGTCAGAGCCAGGCCGCGCCCGAAATGCCAGAAGACTGAGGCGGTTTTCATCGCCGGATCAGGCGAGGGCATTTTCAAGATCTCGTTCCAATGGTGGAAGCGAATTTCCACCGCGATTGGGATGGTCATGAAGCCTTCAAGCGGCGGCATTTCTTTCACGTGCGGGCCGACGTTTGCGGCCAACAGGTCCGCGTTTTTCCGCGCTTCCGCGTAGCTGCCGTTCATGGCGCCACACATGGCGATGAAATGCAGGTTGTGGCTGTAGTACATCATCGGATAAATGCCCTGCGCGCCGGTCGCCTTGATGTACGCGCGATCCACCTCCGCTGCTTTTTCGTTGGTCTTTACCGCGGCGTCGTAGTCGCCGGTGCGGATATAAATATGGGCGGGCATGTGGACGATGTGGCCGGCCCCGGGCGCAAGGGCGGCCAGTTTGTTTGCGCCCGCGAGCGCGCGCTCCGGATTGTTTGAGGCCTCTACCGTATGGATGTAGTAGTGGATTGCCCCCAGGTGGTTGGGATCGCGTTTCAGGACAGACTCCAGGGTCGCGACGATTTCCTCAGTGCCGGTTTCGGGTGCGCCGTCCTGGTGCCAAAGTCCCCACGGGTGCAGGTTCATGCCGGACTCGGCAAACAGCGTGGCAGCGTCCAGGTCGTCGGGGAATTGACTGACGACTTGACGCATCGCGTCCCGATAGTCTTCGGCGGCCATCTTGAGATCGGAGTCCGGGTCGGCCGGGAAGCGCTTCGCCATAGCCTGAATGTAGGCTCGCTCGCTGGGTGACGCTTCGACTGACAAATCAACGGCCTTCTGGGCCGCGTCATGGGCGTGCTTATAGCGGTCGGGATCGGCTGGATCGTTGTAGTTCGGACCCACGGCTTCGGCGACTCCCCAGAAGGCCATCGCCAGTCTAGGGTCGAGATCGGCGGCGTGTTGGAATGAGCGGGCGGCCTCGTCATGATTGAAGGCATAGATGAAACGCAGCCCCTGGTCAAAGAACTTCTGCGCTTCCGGGACATGAGTGGAAACAGGGTGATGGAGATCGCCGAGCCCGTTCACTAACGTGACTGGGTGGGCTTGCTTGTGGGAGGCATGTTCCTGTGCCATCGCGCCTAGGCAGAACACAGCACCGCACAGCACCTGCGCCAGAATTCGCATCTGGTCAGTCCTCCTGAGTGAATTCCAAAAAATGCAGAGCCCCATTTACAGGACGAGCTGATTGTGGAAAAGCGCCCCTTGCAAGTGGGGTCAGCTTATGCCAAATTGAGGTCCTTGCCAAGTCGTTTGCAAGTAACGCATGCCGAAAGCTCCCGACCCGGTCGCTGCGGTCGCTGTTGAAAATGCCTACATCCGCGAGATACCTGGTTCCCTGCTCAACGCCTTCAACACCAACAATCGAATCAATCAGTATTTGATCGACAACCTTCCACCCGCAGCATGGAAGGCGAAATCAGCCGAAAGCAAGGGCCGTACGATTGGGGCCATCGTGGCCCATATGCACAACGTGCGAGTCATGTGGCTGAAGGCGGTTAAGGCGGAGGAGGTTCCCGCGCAACTCGACCGCGGCTCAGTGACTCCGGCGCAAGCCATACGCGCTCTGGAAAGCAGCCGTCACGCTCTGAGCGTGGTCATCAGCCGCGCCCTGGCCCGCGATGGGCGTGTGAAAGGGTTTCGTCCCGACGTCGCGAGTTTTCTCGGCTATCTGATTGCGCACGATGCCCACCATCGCGGCCAGATCACGATGCTGGCCAGGCAATTCGGCCATCCCTTGCCGCAGAAAGCTATGTTCGGCATGTGGGAGTGGGGTTCACGCTGAACGGTTTCGTGCTCTGGCCCGCCCTGAAATCCCTTTGATCGGCAACACACTCAGGTACAATCCACCTTCGATCAGGCTATGCGCAAGGTAGCATTGCTTCATAACCCCGATTCCGGCGGTAACGTGGCGCGACGGCGGCGGGAGCTCCAGTCCACCCTGGAGGTGCTTCGAAACGGCGGGGTCGAGGCGGATCTGATTCTTGCTGAGTCTCGGGAGCACGCACAGGAGCAGGTCCGGCAGAAGATCGCGTCTGGTTGCGACACAATCTTTGCGTGTGGCGGCGACGGCACCATCCACAACGTTGCGCAGGTGCTGGCGAATTCGGGGGTCGCGCTGGCGATTCTGCCGATGGGAACGGCAAATGCCCTAGCCCACGATATTGGTCTTCCCCCTAGCGTTGTGGGCGCGGCCCATGCCGCTCTGCACGCCGTTCCGCGGCGCGTGGCTCTCGGGCACGTGACTTATGTAGATCTTCAGGGCGCCTCTGACGCACGTTACTTTGTTATGACTGCCGGGGCGGGCGTTGATGCCCATCTCTTCTACAAACTGCACACTGGCACCAAGAAGCGCATGGGTATCGCGGCGTACTACGCGAAGGCGTGGAACCTGTGGTTTACGTACTCTATGACGCGGTTTGTGGCCGAATACCTGGAAACCGGGTCGGACGAGCCTAGACGTGCGGACGTCACCGAACTGATGTGCATACGGATTCGCAACTTCGGCGGAGTTTTGCAGGAACTTGCTCCGGGAGCGTCGCTGGATCGGGACGACATGCGGGTCGTGGTGTGCCGGACCGCTAGCCGCTTTTCTTATCTCGCATATGTGACGCGGGGATTGCTGCGGCAAAGGTGGAGGATCCCAGGGATTGACCTGGCTTACAGCACGAAGGTGTCGTGTGGATACCTCTCATCCTCCGTACCGCAGGAACAAAGAAAAATCTATATCGAAGCGGATGGGGAACTGCTCGGCATGCTTCCGGCGGAGATTACGGTGGTGCCGAATGCGCTGACGCTGCTGGCTCCTGCTCGATGAACCGGGTTGCGGACGGGATGAATTACTTTGCGACTTCGTCTTGAATTAAGCGTCGAATGACTTCGCTTAAAGTAGAATTCTTCGGATCGATTGGAACCCATCACCCATTTTCTGACCGGGGCGTGCCTGGGCCGTGCCGGGCTCAACCGTAAGACGGCGCTGGCCACGCTAACGCTGACGCTCGCGGCGGAAGCTCCCGACCTCGACGTGCTCAGCCGCTTCCGCGGGGCAGCTTTCGGATTTGCCCATCATCGCGGATTCACGCATTCGTTCCTGGGAGTCCTGATTTGTGCTGCCGCCGTAGTCGGATTCGTCTATCTAATCTGGCGCCTTCGCGGTCGCAGAACGAAAGACCCCAACCTGCCACCGCGGTGGGGGCTTCTGTATCTCTATGCGTGCCTTGCGGGGCTGAGCCACATTCTGCTCGATTTCACCAATAACTACGGTGTACGGCCGTTCTGGCCGTTCTCAGAGAAGTGGTACTCGTGGGACATCGTCTTCATCGTCGAACCGGTGATGCTCGTCTTCCTCGTTCTGGGTCTGGTCGTGCCCGGACTCTTCGCCCTGGTGGACAAGGAAATTGGGGCGAGCCATCGCGGTCCCCGGGGACGCGTCGCCGCTAAGGTCGCCCTCGTGGGAGTGGTCCTGATGTGGGCGGTGCGCGACTACGAGCATCGCCGTGCGGTGAACGCCCTCCAGGCTCGCACCTACGAACAGGCCGATCCGCTGCGGGTTTCGGCTTATCCGACATGGGTCAACCCGTTTCGCTGGTACGGGGTGGTGGAGACGCCGGCATTCTTTGGTCTCGCGGCGGTCGATTCGCTGGGGCCCGAAGTCGATCCTGCGGGCGAAATTGAGATCCGCTACAAGCCCGAGGAGACTCCCGTCACGCTCGCCGCCAAGCAGTCGTATATGGGGCGAGTGTATCTGGATTGGGCGCAATATCCGATCACGGACACAGAAACGTTGCCGCCCCCGCAGGAGGGCTACCTTGTCCGTTTTCAGGATTTGCGTTTTGTCCAAATCCCAAGCGCGATCAATCGCGGAGGTGGGCGGCGCGCGCTGGGAGCGGCTGTGCAACTCGACAAGAACCTGCACGTCGTGGGAGATGTTTTCGGTGTAGGGAAGAATCAAGTGTTAGTCCCCGAACCTGGCCAGCATCGCAATTCGACTGTCCCTTGACGCCAATCGCTTGAGCGCCCAGAATAATGACTCAGTTCCGAGGTGATCATGCTGCCCTACATTTTTGTGTTGCTGGCAATTGCCGTGCGCTTCTTGCCGTTTGCTGGTCCATTTAACGTCCTGCCGCATGCGTGGCATTTCACGCCGGTGGCGGCTTCGCTGCTGTTTTTCGGTGCACGCGGAGGGCGGCGGCAGATGTGGGTTCCGCTTGTGCTGCTGGCGGCGACCGACGTGGTTCTCACCAAGTTCATCTACGCTTATCCGTTATCGTGGGACCATCTGGTCACCTGGGCTTGGTACGCAGCGATTCTGTGGCTGGGCACCGGGCTGCGGGAGAAGGCTGGCTTCTGGCGTGTGGGCGGTGCGGCGCTGACTAGCTCGGTGTCGTTCTTCCTCGTCAGCAATTTTGCGGTGTGGGCGGCATGGCCGCAAATGTATCCCAGAGGCTTCAGCGGATTGATGATGTCCTACACTGCGGGCCTGCCGTTTTTCCGCGGGACCGTGGAGAGCGATTTGTTCTTTTCGGCGGCGTTCTTTGGAACGCCGGTTCTAATACATGCGCTTTCGGGATGGATGCACAGGTCTTCCGGCGATCACATCGCGGCCGCGTGACCGGTACTGACATCAGACGGAGTCAGTGAGTCCAAGGTCACGGGCTCAATGGTTCCGTCGATTTTGCTTTTGTCGTCTTCTGTCGTCGCAGCAACCAGAACGCCAACCCCCCGACTGCGATCGCTCCCAGCACCCAGTAGAAATGGCGTTTGAATAGGGCCGCCGTCAGTTGCACGATTTGCGGCCCGAACCAGAGCGTCAAGAGCGAGAGGACCAGGAAGCGTACAAATCTACCGGCAAAAATTGCAGCGAGGAAGTGAGTGAACCGCATCTCGAAGACCGCGGCGCCCAGCACGAAGATCTTGAAGGGAGTAGGTGGCGGCAGCATGCCGGGGAACATCAACGCCCAGAATTCGTGCTGGTCGAAGGAGCGGTGAATTTTCTGGAAGCGTTCTTCCGGAATCCGCTTGCGCAGGACTTTTTCGCCGCCAAGATATCCGACGATGTACAGCGGGATGCTACCCAGCGCGGACCCCAGCGAGGCCAGCACCACATATAGGAGAAAGTGACTGCGGTCTTTATAGACGTAGGCCGCTATTACGGCGTCCACAGGCATTCCGAGAAGAGCAGAATCAGCGAAGGCGATCAGAAACACACCCCAGATCCCCAGTGGAGCGAGCAGCCCCCAGATCCACGCCGTGTAGCGTTTCAAAATGTTTCCGATGGTTTTCAAGGGAACAGACAGTGTACGTGATCAAAAGCCGGTTGTAGAGACGTTGCTGGCAAGCCTGCATCACCTTGGAACTTTGGGTTCGCGACGCTGCCGGAGGAGACGTAGCAAGCTACGTCTCTACGAACTGATATTATCGCTGGCCTTGGGAGTAACTTATGCGCAAGCTAATCTTCTTGCTTCTTCTGCTGTCGACAACCGCTGCCGCAGCGCAGCAATACGATTGGGTGCTCGAGGGCGGGCGGGTCATGGATCCGGAGACCGGTCTCGACGCCGTGCGCAACGTCGGCATCCGCGATGGCAGGATCGTCCGCGTCACCGCTGAATCACTGAGCGGGCGGAGGGTCTTGCACGCAACTGGGCTGGTGGTGGCCCCGGGCTTTATTGACCTGCACCAGCATGGCCAAGAACCTGCCAGCCAGCGCGTCAAGGCGTTCGACGGCGTAACCACGGCTCTGGAAATGGAAATCGGGGCCCCCGATGTCGCCCAGTTTCTGAAGCTGAAAGAAGGACATTCGCTCATTCACTACGGCACTACCGCCAGTCACGCGGCCGCCCGGGCCCTGGTGTTCGGCGCTCCTTTGCCTGCGACGGTCATCGACCCGCGCGCGGGCATTCCGGAGATCCTGCCGAAGAGTGGACCCGCAACCAACCAACCCGCCACAGCGGAGCAAATTGCACACATTCAGCAACGGCTCCGCGATGAACTCGATGCGGGCGCACTGGGCGTCGGCATGGGAATTCAGTACACTCCAGGCGCGACCCGGCTGGAAGTGATTGACATGTTTCGCGTGGCTGCCGAACGCAAGCTGCCGGTCTACACCCACATGCGCAGCTTCGGGCGCATCGAGCCAGGTTCGGACATCGAATCCGTGGAAGAAGTCATTGGAGCGGCCGCCATTACCGGGGCGCCTTTGCACATCGTGCACATCAACAGCACCTGTCTTCTTGATTCGCTCGAATGCCTCTCGCTCGTCGAGGGCGCCCGCGCTCGCGGGCTTGATGTCACGACCGAAGCGTATCCCTACATTGCAGGCATGACTGCCATCAACTCGGCGCTGTTCAATCCCGGCTGGCGAGAAAAGTTGGGGATCGACTTCAGCGATCTCGTTCTCCCTGACACGGGCGAGCACCTCACAAAGGAGCGCTTCGAGGAACTGCACAATTCCAGCGCGTCACAATCGGTGCTGGTGTTTGCCAACACGCAGGAGGTGGTCGATGCCGTCATTCCGAACCCGCTGGTGATGATCGCAAGCGACGGAGCGATAGGACATCCGCGTAACGCGGGAACTTACGCGCGGGTGCTGGCTCAATATGTTCGCGAGAAGAAATCGGTGACCTTGATGGAAGCGCTTCGCAAAATGACTTTGATGCCCGCACAGATGCTGGAGCGTTCCACGCCCGCGGCGCGGCGCAAGGGACGATTGCAGGAGGGTGCGGATGCCGACATCGTAGTCTTCGATCCGAAGACCATCAGTGATCGGGCCACGTTCGAGAAGCCCATGGAGGCAAGCGTTGGTGTGCACTACCTGCTGGTTGCGGGAACGCTGGTCATCGATGAGGGGAAGATCGTGCCAAATGTGTTTCCTGGGCGCGCGCTGGTGGGGCCGGGGAAGGTTGAGGGCGAGTGAGTCCGGGGTCGAAGAAAGCGAGCCGTGACCAAAATCGTCGCGGTCTGGACAGGTCGAAGACCCGTCCCCACGCAAAATCTGTCGTCACCTAAGGCTTTTTCCAAACGCTTACTTGTGCTCGGTTCTCCCGCTTAGTAAGTCGAGCGCATGGGGAATCAATGCCGCCACCGCCTCCAGCGATTGCACCGCTCCTGCGGGGCTTCCAGGCAAATTAAGGATCAGTGAGCGGCCGCGGACTCCGCACAAAGCGCGGCTCAGAGCCGCGAATGGAGTCTTCTTGACGCCTTCACTTCGCATACGCTCGGCCACGCCGTCCAAGAAGCGGTCGCAGACGGCCACCGTTGCTTCGGGTGTGACATCGCGCAGAGCGATTCCGGTTCCGCCGGTGGTGACGACGAATTGCGCTGCGCGCGCCAGGCGAATGAGCAGGTTTTGAATCTGAATGGTGTCGTCCGGAACCACTTCCCGCGCGACCACTTCGAAGTGAAGTTTCCCCAGAAGTTGAGCGACCGCCGGCCCCGACAGGTCTGTACGTTCGCCGCGTGCGCAGGAATCGCTGACCGTGACGACAGCTGCCGTGAGAGCCCGCGGCTCAGCTGTCGAGGAGGACATCTTCCTCTTCTTCTTTTCCGCCTCGGCCGGAGGCGCTGGGGGAAGCAACCGGTGCGGCTTGGCCGACGGGGGCCGCTTGGGCCTCTGCAGCCGGTTCGGCCTCGCCGCCATCACGCTGCGATTCGTCGAGCAAACGCAGTCCTTCCATCAGTAGTCCCTGCGTGTTGAGTTGGGTGGTCTCTTTGTCGGTTTTGCCTTCGAAGTCGAGCTGGAAATTTCCGCCAGTCCAGCGCAGTACCTTAAACACAGCCTCGTCGCCGACGAGGGTACCGTAGGTAGCATGCTTTACCTGACCTTCGCTAAAGAATACCTCACACTTTTCGCTCTCATTCGTGAGCGATAGCTGGCAGCTCTTCCGACCCATTTCCAGTGACTGCATGAGGTCGATCACGTTCATCTGCGCGAGACTGCCGCGCACGACTCCGTCGGAAGGGGCGGTCTTCGCCATTTTTTCCAGCGCAATACGGTCGATCATGCGTTTGACACGGCGGGTCGCTTCTTTGAGGAAAAACGGCTTTTCCAGATAGTCGTCCGCGGCGTCCTGCGGAGACAGTCGTTCGGCGATGTCCGCCTTGCTGGCCATCAACACGGTTGAAAAATTGGCGGTCGCCGGCCGGCTCTTCAACTTTTCGACCAACTGACGCCCGTCCATCCCGGGCATGCGGTAGTCGCACACCAGCAGGTCCGGAGGATCGTCAACTGCCTTCAACAAGGCGTCGGCCGCGTCTGTGGCGGTCGTCACTTGCGAAAGGGGGGCTAACGCCTGCTGCAGCATGTGAAGCACCATCGGATTGTCTTCCACCAGCAGCAGCTTGACGTTGTTGGCCATGAACTTGAATGAGAGCTATCTCTCTGCGCGGCGGTATTCGCCGCTCTTACCTCCACTCTTACGCTCCAGCACAATGTCGCGAATCTCGATGCCTTTATCGGCAGCCTTGCACATATCGTAAACGGTCAGAGCCGCGACGCTGGCCGCGACTAAAGCTTCCATCTCTACGCCGGTCTCGGCCGTAGTCATAACTTTCGAGGCGATGGCGACGCCATTCTCGCACACGCGCAGGTCGACATCAACGAGTGCGAGCGGCAGCGGATGGCACAGGGGAATCAATTCCGCAGTGCGCTTTGCCGCCATAATCCCGGCCAGTCGCGCCACTTCCAAGGCGTCACCCTTCGGATTCTTCGGCAAGGCGGCTATGACCTCCGGCTTCATGGCAACGAAAGCGCTAGCCTCGGCCTCGCGCTTCGTCGGCGATTTTTCGGAAACATCGACCATCCGCGCCCGGCCACCGCGGTCGTAATGGGAGAGTTTCTTCGGCATCAATAGCTCTATCTTACATGCTCCATCTCGCCGAAGCAGCGTCTCAGGAAGCCCGACTATCGCGGCAGGACCGCCACCCATTCGCCTGCGGCGATCACTTCAGCGTCGGCTGGAATCACAGCGTAGCAGTTTGCGCGCGCGGTGGCGGCGATGTCTCCTGATCCTTGCCAAGCCACTAGTTCAACCTCGGAATTCTCGAACTCGCCCGACAAAACTGCTGGAAGAAAGCGCTTGAGGCCGGTCTTGATGCGGATCTCGCGCTTCAGTCGTGCGTGCAGGAAGGTCAGCTTTTCGGGAGACTGGCCGGCGAGGGCGGCAAGAATGGGGCACGCGAAGAGTTCGAAGGTCACCATAGTTGAAATCGGATTGCCCGGGAGACCGAAAAAATAGGTGGCCGACGTCTCGCGGGCGGGGGCGCCCGCGCCACAACGACCGAACACAACCGGGCGGCCGGGCTGGATTTTTGCTCCAGTGAAGAAGAACTCGGCCGCCATTTCCGACAAAACCTCCTCGACCAAATCGTAGCGGCCCATGGAGACGCCACCAGTCATCACCAACAGGTCCGACTCCAACCCTTTTTCGATGAGCCTTTGCAATGCCTGGGGCTCGTCCGGAGCGATGGGCAGAAGCACTGGAAGCCCGCCAGCCCGCCGAACCTGTACCGCCAGGGAATAGCAGTTCGAATTGCGAATCTGCGTCGGGCCGGGGGAGGTCTTGAGCTCAACAATTTCGTCGCCCGTGGTGAGCACCGCGACTCGCGGGCGTCTGTAGACTTCAAGCCGGGACTTGCCTACGGATGCCGCCAGCGCAACGGCGACCTCATTCAGTCGCAGGCCCGGATTGAGCAGCCCGCTCCCGTGCGCTGCCTCCGCGCCCCGAGGCACAACGTTCTCTCCCGATGTGACCTTCCTGGTGATCTCGACCTGGCTCCCTTGACGCGAGGTGTACTCGATCATCACGACCGCATCCGAGTTGGATGGGACGGGGGCGCCGGTCATGATGGAAGCGGTTTGCCCGGGACCGAGGCTGGAAGGAATTGCTTCCGGTTTTTCGCCTGCTCTGATTTCGGCGATCACGTCGAGCGTAGCTGGCAGATTCGTTAGATCCGCCGATCGCACGGCATAACCATCGCGGGTGGAACGGGGGAACGGAGGTATATCGCGATCCGCCGACACCGGCTCAGCCAATACACGTCCGGCAGCGTCGAGTAAATCGACCGTTTCCGTTCGAGGGACGGGAATCCGCGCCGCGTGGTTCTCGACCATACGGCGGGCGTCTTCAAAACTCAGGACAGTCGACTGCACTGGCGGGGCGGACATGGAGCGATGATAGCAAGATGTGGAGTATGAGAGGGTGGGACGCGGCGGGGCTGGCTACCTCGCCAGTTCCTGCCCCAGCCCAGCGGGATTCGTGGCAAAGCACAAGCCTGTTTCAAGGTCGACAACGCGGTCCTGCACCAGTTGAGCGATCTCGCCGTCGAAGTGCTGCATGCCCTCCGAGGAGCCTGCCTGGATGGCGTCGAGAATGGTTTTGTTCTCGCGCTCGCCTTTTTCAATGCACTCCCGGGTGCGGGCATTGGCCTTGAGCACTTCGAAGGCCGCGACTCGGCCGCTACGATCGGCCTTGGAAAGGAGTCGCTGACAAATGATATAGCGGAACGACTTGGCAAAACGCTCCCGCACCGACTGCTGCTCGGCTGGAGAGAACGAACTGACGACACGCTCCACCGTCTTCGACGCGTCCATCGTGTTCAAACTGGAGAATACCAAGTGTCCGGTCTCGGCGGCTTCGAGGACGATTTCGATCGTCTCCCGATCTCGCATTTCGCCGACCAGAATGACCTTGGGTGCCTGTCGCATCGCGGAACGCAGCGCGTGGGCAAAGCTCGGCGTGTCGCTGTGTAGTTCGCGCTGATGAATGGTGGAGCACTTGTGATTGTGCAGGAACTCGATGGGATCTTCGATGGTGATGATGTGATAGTACTTTTCCTGGTTGATACGGTCCAGAAGGACTGCCAGTGTCGATGACTTGCCCGACCCGGCCGCTCCGGTTACGAGCACGATTCCGTCTCGCAAGCGAGTGACGTCGGACAACTGTTCCGGCAACCGCAGGGTCGAGAAATCCGGAATCGCCGTTGGAATGACACGCATGACCACGGCACAGCTTCCACGCTGGATAAAAATGTTGACCCGGAAACGCGCCAGTCCCGGCAGTCCGTACGAGATGTCACAAGCGCCGTGTTCACGCAAGGTGGTGATCGCCTGCTTGTTGTCTCCAATCAAGTCAACGCCGATGTGGCGCGTATCATCGGGTGTCAGCAGCGTTAAACCCGGGACTTGCACGGGGACCATCTGTCCGTAGACCTGTACCTGCGGAGGTCGCCCCGGAGAGAAGATCAAGTCACTGATTTTTTCCGATGCCCGCAGCATAGCCCCCAGCAAAGCCGGTGTGGCAAACCTGCCGCTTCCAGAAAAGCCCTCTAATGCAACGGAGATAGGTGCAATGGTTGGCGCTGCCATTCGTCCTCACACTCAGGAATCGCACGCACCACAGAGGGGAGAAGCCTCGGATACTTCAACTGTACCTGCGGCGTGCCCTAAAGCGAAGGACTGCAAGGACATAGCCCTTAGTAATACTTGGCCTTTGGTAACCGTCTCAGGCCCCAAACATACGAAGGGCGGCTCGACGGCCGCCCTGTTCATGCTTGCAAGTGCTTGGATCGGAAGGCGATCTACTTCTTAGGCTTCTTCTTGTTGCCGAAGCTGGTCTCGACCGAGGACCCAATGCTGGTCAGCATATCCTTGGCGGGCTGCGCGTATGTTCCGGTAGGCTGTAATTCCAGATACTTCTGCAATGCTTCCGCCGTCCCTGGAGGGGCGACCATCTTATCCCCCTGCAGCGTGGCCTTGCCAATCATATTTACGCCCTTCCAATAATAGGCGTCGGCCTTGGTGGGATCGGACGCGATCACCTTGTCGAAGGCTGCGATCGCATCGTCCACTTTGCCGGCATTGGTCAGTACTGCGCCGGTGTTGAAATAGTACTGTGTGGCGGCTGTCGGGTCCGTCTGTGCGGCTAAGGCATAGGTCTTTACGGCGTCATCCACTTTGCCGGACTTGGCATAGGCTTCGGCGAGATTGTTGTAGTAAGCAGCCAGGGTCTTTGCCCCAGCGGCCGGATCTTTGTCGGGGGGGGCAGCCTGCTTCAGTTGAACCGCTTTCTGGTACGAATCGACTGCAGACCCCAGTCGCTTCTGCTTTTCTGCGGGATCGGTCTGCTTGGTTGCCGATAAGCGGTAATAATCGCCCAACTTAAACCAGATCAGGTCGCGGTTCGCGTCGATCTGGGTCGCGTCGTTTAGAGCCGCAATCGCGGTATCGTAGTCGCCGGCGTCCGCCGCCGTCTTCGCCGCGTTCAGTTTTTCGTTGAGCGTTTTGACAGTGTTGACTTCCTTATTCTGTTTTTCCTTCTGCTCCTGAATCTGCTTCAATTGTTCTGGAGTGAGGCCCTGGCCTTTGGCCTGGTTCTCCTGCTCCTTCTTCATATCAAAATCAAGAGTGTTTTCGTCCAACTGGACCTGAAAGCCGCTGACGTGATCGGCCTCCTTGGCAGCCTTCAGATCGTCTTGGTTTTTGTATAGGGTGACGTTGTACTTGCCGGGAGACACACCCAGCGAAAAATACTCACCTTTCTTGTTGGTCTTAAGGGTGTACTTCTGACCGTTGTCCTGGTTGGCGAAAACTACCACCGCATCCACGATGGGATTTCCTTGGGGGTCCTTGCATACGCCTTTCACCGATCCTGAAGCCTGGGCAAAGACCGGAGGGACACACAGTCCGAGCGCCAGTACCGCGGGAAAAAGAATTGCGAAGTGCTTTTTCATTTTGCCTCCCGGCAACAAATCCTATTTGGCCGCGTACGCGATAGGATCCTTCACGCCTGCTGCCTCAAACGCTCGCAGGCGCAACACGCAGCTATCGCAGATACCGCAAGCCTGATCCTCGCGACTGTAGCATGACCAAGTTAAATCGAAGGGCGCACCCAGTTCAAGGCCAAGTCGAACAATCTCGGCTTTTCGCATGGCGATGAGCGGAGTGACGACCTCAATGTGCCCCTCTTTCGTGCCCGTCTTTACGACGGTATTGAAAGCCTCGTAATAGGCAGGGCGGCAATCGGGATACCCCGAGCTATCGGGTTCGACCGCGCCGATATACACTTTTTCGGCGCCCAGTACTTCAGCCCAACTGACGGCCACGGCTAGAAAATGGGCATTGCGAAAAGGCACATAGGTGACTGGAATGCCGGCCCCGACCGACTCGGCGGGGGGTACGACGATGCCCTCGTCGGTAAGCGCAGAGCCGCCTATGGCGCGTAGCGCTTCATTCTTAACGATAAGCTTGTCGTGGATGTTCAGCCGCCGACAAATGGCTAGAAACGACTCTCGTTCTCGCTGCTCGGTGCGCTGCCCATAGCTGACGTGGACAGCCGCGGCCTTATAGTCGCGCGCGGCGAGGGCCGCGCAGACGCTGGAGTCCATGCCGCCGCTGAGCAGCACAACTGCCCGCGAATTGCTCGGATTCCCCATGAGTCAATTGCTGATTGGTTATTTGGTGATTGCGAAACTCCACCAGCATTAGGGTCTCAGCCAACAATCAGCAATCTTCACACTCCCTTGAGTGCCGGGTCCCAGATGAACTTGTGCAGTTGTAGGCCCAGACGGGCCGTAACGTTGTCGGCGAGCATCCACTCCGCCAGTTCCCGGGGATCAAGCAGGCAATGCGAACTGTCGCGAGCGCCGCCAGCATCTTTGCGAAACGCCGGTGAGAAAAGCACCGCATGCACTCGCTCCGCAAGGGCGTGTCTTTGCGTAAAGTCGCGGGCAAAATCGTAGTCGGCGCGGCTGCTCAGGACGAACTTGATCTCATCGCGGGTGGTCAGCGCCTCTAGATTCTCCATGTGGAAGGTATCGGCCTCCCCCGAGTCCGGACATTTAACGTCCACGATTTTGACGACATCCGGCGGAACCCGCTCCAGGGGCCGCTCTCCGCTGGTTTCAAGAAGGACTTTGTATCCTTCCTGCAGCAAAAGCTTCGTAAGCGGGACGACTTCGCGCTCCTGCAGCATCGGTTCGCCCCCGGTAATCTCGACCAAACCCCCTCCTGGACTCAGGCGCGAGACTTCATCCCGCACCTGTTCGACCGCCATTTTGCGTCCACCCTGGAACGTGTACTCGCTGTCGCACCAGGAACAGCGCAGATTGCAGCCCGTCAGTCGCACAAACACACAGGGAAGTCCGGCGTAGGTCGACTCTCCTTGCAACGACTTGTAGACTTCGGTGATCTGCATAGAAAGAAACTGTCAGCTTTCAGCTGTGAGCTCTGGGCTTGAGACGTCGACGAAACCCGTCTCTCGTAATGGTCCGCGTCTCTATTCGCTGTACTTTGCCGTGGTTGTGTCCGTCTCGAACACAGTCACATCTTTTACGCGCACCCGGCCTTGTGTAACCCGTTGGAGGCGGGCGTTCGATTCGTCGTAGAAGTACTTGGCCAGGTTTTCGGCTGACGGATTCATAACAGTGAATGGTTCGATCTCGTTGATCATCTTGTGATCGAGCCGCTCGATCACGTGCTTCATGACCTCGCGCAGGTCCTTGAAGTCGAGCAGCAGGCCAGCCTTGTCGAGTTCGGTGCCGGCCAGTGTTACGCGAATCTTGTAATTATGACCGTGCGGGTTCTCGCACTTGCCTTTGTAGTTCCGCAGGTAATGCCCCGCGGCGAACGAGTCTTCCACTGTGACTTCGAACATGCTCCCCTTCGGCTTCAATACAGGCCCAGCCGCGCACTGCCGGCGACCTTATTGTACCGCGAAGGGAACGAATCATACTTGACTCACACCGCCGCAGAATATAGCTTTGCCGATTGATTTCCCCGTCCGGAAGGAGCGCTATGCGTCGCAATATCTGTGTTCTGGGTATCGTCTTCTTCGCCATAATCTCTGGTGTACCGGCTCAGAACCGGCCGGAGGCGCCCGAGTTCGACGTCAAAGAGCACTACACCAAGTACGAATACCGGATTCCAATGCGCGATGGCGTTCGTCTATTCACTTCGGTTTATGTGCCGAAGGACAGTTCCCGCGCTTACCCCTTCCTGATTGACCGGACTCCCTACAGCGTGGGCCCTTACAGCGTGGATCAGTACCGCACGAACCTTGGCCCTGCGCCCGACTTCGATAAATCCGGATACATTTTCGTTTTCCAGGACGTGCGCGGCCGATACATGTCAGAAGGCAAGTTCCTCGAGATGCGCCCGCACATCGATAATAAGAAGTCGAACGAAGACGTTGACGACGCCAGCGATCTATACGACACCATCGACTGGCTGCTTAAGAATGTTCCTAATAACAACGGGAATGCCGGCATTTGGGGCATTTCCTACCCCGGCTTCTTCACCTCGGCCAGTATCATTGACTCGCATCCCGCTCTTAAGGCCGCATCGCCGCAGGCTCCCATGACCAACCTCTTTATGGGAGATGATGCCTACCACGGCGGGGCATTCATGCTCGCCGCCAACTTCGGTTTTTATAGTTCCTTCAAGCCGCAGGAAAATCCCCAGTTGCCACCCAAGGTTTTTGTTCCCTTCGACTACGGTACCAAAGACGGCTACGAATTCTTCCTGAGGGTAGGCCCCACTGGCAATCTCTCAAAGCTTCTGGAAGGGAGGAGCGCACTGTTTGACGACCAGTTGCGGCACGACACGTACGATGACTATTGGAAGGCCCGCAACCTGGCGCCGCACATGAAGAATATTCATTGCGCGGTGCTTACGGTGGGAGGATGGTTTGACGCAGAGGACCTGCAAGGTCCCTTCACAACATTTCATTCGATCGATAAGAACAATCCTGGCATTTTCAACGGGCTCGTGATCGGCCCGTGGGTTCACGGTGGCTGGTATCGCTACGATGGCGAGCACCTGGGGCGAGCCGACTTTTCCTCAAACACGGCTGATTTTTATCGCAAGAACATTCTGTTTCCGTTTTTCGAGCAGCACCTCAAAGGCGCGACCGATGCCAAGCTTCCCAAGGCCTACGTCTTCGAGACCGGGACGAACGTCTGGAGGCGCTACTCCGCCTGGCCGCCCAAGGAAGCAGAGTCCAAGACTCTCTACTTCCACGCCAACGGCAGTCTGTCGTTCGATGCTCCGGGGGAAGAGTCGTCCCCTTTCGACGAATACGTCAGCGATCCCGCCAAGCCGGTGCCCTTCGTGAACTATACAGCTCAGAATGTGCCCCAGGAATACATGGTCTCCGATCAACGCTTCGCCGCCAGCCGCCCAGATGTTCTGGTCTACTCAACTCCGGTACTGCAGGAGGATGTGACCATCGCGGGGCCGATCTCTCCGCGGATATTTGTGTCGACGACAGGCAGCGATTCGGACTGGGATGTGAAATTGATTGACGTGTATCCGCCGGACTATCCAGACAGCAAACTCGATTCTCCCAAACCGGAGGAGCGGGATAAGCCCCGAACCGACGTTCCGCCGCCTCCCCTCATCATGGGTGGATATCAGCAACTTGTCCGCGGCGAACCGTTTCGCGGAAAGTTCCGCCACAGTTTCGAAAAACCGGAACCGTTTACGCCCGGCAAGGTCGAAGAGATCGACTTCACCATCCAGGACGTCAACCACACCTTCCGCCGGGGGCATCGCATCATGGTGCAGATCCAGAGTTCATGGTTTCCACTCACCGACCGCAATCCGCAGACCTTCGTGAACATCCCCGACGCGAAGCCGTCGGACTTTGTGAAAGCGACGGAGCGCGTGTATCACAGCAAAGCGCAGCCCTCAGGGCTCGTGGTCGAGGTTCTGCACGACCCAGGAGCTGCGGAAGAACGAAACTAGCCACAGAATCACTCGGTGAAGCCGAAAAATTCTTCCACTACCCGCATCTCAGTCGTCTTCTTGTAATTCGGCAGGCTTTCAACGAACACACGTCCGTACTGTTTTTTCAAGATACGGTTGTCGAGAAGGACGAGAAGGCCGCGATCGTGCAGCGAGCGGATCAGGCGTCCGAAGCCCTGTTTCAGCGTGATGACTGCTGCCGGCACTTGGTATTGGAAGAATGCATTGCCGCCTTCGGCGTCTATCGCTTTTACTCGCGCCGCCACCACCGGATCGCTCGGCACCGCGAACGGCAACCGGTCAATGATGACGCAACTGAGTTGTTCGCCCTGCACATCTACGCCCTGCCAGAACGACGACGTCGCAAACAGAACGGCATTCGGCGTCAGACGGAACTCCTCAAGCAGCGCACTCTTCGGTGCGTCTCCCTGGCGCAACATCGGGAACTCAACCTCGCCCAGGAGTCGCTGATGAATCTCATTCATCTGCGCATAGCTGGTGAATAGCACGAATGCCCGGCCGCGGGTAATTTCGAGCAGTTTGCGAATACGGTCGGCAGCCTTGGCCACAAATTGCGGCGTGCGAGGGTCTGGCAGGTCAGGTGGCACATAGAGCAGCGCCTGACTCTCATAATCGAAGTGTGAAGGCAGGACCGATTCGCGGGCGTGCTCCAGTCCCAGTCGCTGCTGGATGTACTCAAACCCTCCGCCCACCGCCAGCGTTGCTGAAGTCAGTACTGCACACTCCAGCTTCGACCAAAGGCACTCGCGAAGAATCGGTCCGACATCGATGGGAGTGGCCTGCAAGAAAACATTCTGCCGGCCGCTCTTGTCCGTGTCTCCGCGTCCTTGTGGTGAATTCGCCCCGGCGCGTCCGCCTCGCCTCTCAATCCAGAAAACCGTGTTGCGATCCTCGGATTCCATGGCAAACCCGAGTTGCACTTGAATTTCCTGTGTCCGCCGGACGAAGTTGAATACTTCCTCTGGCTTTTGCGGCAGACCTTCCAGTTCTCCCGCCAGACGGGTGAGGGCCTGATTCAGGCCCAGGAATTCGTCTCCGTTCTCCTCCAGAAACTCTCGCCGGGTCTCGAAGGAAAACCGTCCAACCCCGGGCGGTAGGAGCGAAAAGAAGAATTGAGAGCGTTCTCGCAAGCTTCCCAGAGCCCCCGAAAGCGAAGGCGAGAGCATTCGGTTGTGCTGCAGCGACCTTTCAACGTCGCGCGCCAACTCCTCCACGCGCAGGTTGCTTACGGAGATGCCGAAGTAATTGCCCGCCACATCTTCCAATTCGTGCGCCTCATCGAAGATCACGGCGGCCGCGTCGGGCAAGATACCTGCGTCGGGCGCACCCTCGGCCTGCAGTTTGATAGCTAGGTCGGCAAAGAACAGATGATGATTCACGATGACGATGTCGCTTTCCATCGCCCGGCGCCGCATTTCAGTGATAAAGCACCGCTCCCACTGGCTGCACTTCTGCCCGATGCAGGCATCGGCGCGCGCGTCCAGTTTGTACCAGAGAAGGCTGGCTTCGGGGAGTTCCGCCAGTTCCGCCCGGTCGCCCGTCCCGGTCGTCTTTTCCCATGCGGCGATCGCGCGGTACTGTTCAATCTCGTCAAGTCCACTGAGGACAGGCTGATCAGTCAGGTCGTATAGTTTCTTGCGGCACAAATAATTGCTGCGGCCTTTCATGTAACAAACCGAGAGCCGGGACCCGGATGCGAGATCTCCGTACAGCGCCTGCTCCAGGAAAGGTACGTCCTTGTAGAAAAGTTGTTCCTGTAGATTCTTGGTGCCCGTCGAGATGATGACACGCTTCCCGGAACGAATAACGGGTAAAAGATAGGCCAGAGTTTTCCCGGTGCCCGTGCCCGCCTCGACAATCAGGTGCCGTTTTTCTTCCAGGGCCAGTTCGACGGCCTGCGCCATTTGCAGTTGCCCGCGCCGGAACTCGTAGGCCGGATGCGTACGCGAGAGCACTCCTCCAGGAGCGAAGAATTGGTAAAGCGAAGCATCCTTCCCGCTGGGCGCGGAGCGGTTCGGCGGGGAAGAGGCGGGCTGGGAACTCAAAGCCACAGGAGTCTCTATAATAGCGATTCCGGACGCTTTCATCGTTACGGTCCAGACTGAATCTTGACCCAGCCCACCTACAACTCGACCAGCACTCTCGCTACTGCCGCTATCGGAGTTCCCACCATCGCCATCGTGGGACGGCCGAACGTAGGCAAGTCCACGCTCTTCA
Organism: uncultured Acidobacteriaceae bacterium; assembly: GCA_963768265.1. Taxonomy (GTDB): domain Bacteria; phylum Acidobacteriota; class Terriglobia; order Terriglobales; family Acidobacteriaceae; genus Sulfotelmatobacter. The sequence continues at coordinate 39,432 of CAVYHM010000029.1, read as the reverse complement.
ACCGCATCGTTGGATCGCGCCGCGCCATCGTCGGCGACGAACCGGGCATCACCCGCGACCGCCTGTATGGCGATGCCGAATGGCGCGGCCGCGTGCTGCGCGTCGTCGACACGGGTGGTATCTTGCCCGAAGAAAAAGATCTGATCCCATCGGAGATTTTCCGACAGGCTCGCGTTGCGCTCGACGAAGCCGCCGCCATCATGATGGTCATCGACGGACGCAGCGAACTCGCGGGTCCCGACCTAGAACTTGTGCGCCTGCTTCGCAAGGTTAACCGCCCGCTGTTTCTGGCGGTCAATAAGGTTGACAGTGAAAAGCAATCCTCCCTCATCGACGATTTTCATCGCCTTGGCGTGAAGCAGATGTTCCCGATTTCCGCCGAGCACGGACGCGGCATCGATGACCTGCTCGACGCAGTTTTAGAAGTTCTTCCGGCTGAAGCTATACCTGCGGATGAACCAGAGCTGACCGACGCGAACGACCAACGACTACCGACCAATGACGGTTCCCTACCTCACGAGACCAAAGTCGCCATCATTGGCCACCCGAACGTGGGCAAGTCGACGCTGCTGAACTGCCTCACCGCCTCCGACCGCGCCATCGTCTCGCCGATCCCGGGTACCACGCGCGACGCGGTCGACGAGATCGTCGAGCACAACGGACGCCGCTTCCGCTTCATCGACACCGCCGGCATCCGCCGCAAAGGCAAAACGCACCTCATGGCCGAAAAACTTTCTGTCGTGATGGCGCGAAAGCATCTCGAGGCCGCCGACATCGCCCTGCTCGTTATCGACGCCACGGAGGGCGTGAGCCAACTCGACGCGTCGATTGCAGGATATGCCCACGAGAGCGGACGCTCCATCATCATCGTCGTCAACAAATGGGATCTTGTGATCAGCGGGAAGAAAACAGATGCACGCCCCACCAAGGCCGAGCGCATGCGCGAGTCGAAGCGCCCCGGGGACCGCGACGCTTACGAGCAGCGCCTGCGCGACGAACTCAAGTTCCTGAACTACGCGCCCATCGTCTTCATCTCCGCGGAGAGTGGCAAAGGCACCGAGAAAATCTTCCCGTTGCTAGAAGAAGTCGCCACCGAACGCCGCAAGCGTGTCACCACGTCGCAAATGAACCGGTTCATCGAGCGCGTAGATTTTGAACGCGCCTCGGTCCCGATGCGCCAGCGTGTGAAGATCCTCTACATGACGCAAGCCTCGGTCGCCCCGCCGACGTTTGTCCTCTTCACCAACCGCGCGGTGAAACTACACTTCTCCTACCAGCGCTTCCTGGAAAACCAGATCCGCGAGGCCTTCGGTTTTCTCGGTACGCCGATCTGGATCAAGAACAGAGCTAGGAATTCGTAAATCGCGAATTCTGTTGGTCGCAGGTGTCTACTGTGCGAGAGTTGCAACGCGGCGCTGATCGGTCAAGAAGGCAACCCTGATGATTCCCGCGGAACGTACCCCATCGAGAACAGTCTCAACACTACCCCAGCGTGCTCGTGCATCAGGGGCGATGTAGACCTTGCGCTCCATGCCCCGATCGTTCAGTCGATCCTTGATCTTTTCTGCCAAAGAATCTGGATCAATTCTGTCCGATCCAAAGTAGACCATACCGTCGCGCATGATCCAGACCTTCATCACGTCTTCCCGCAGCGCGTTCCGCATTGAAATTGGGCGAGATACCTTCGCCAAGTCAGCACTGACACTCCCACATGGCTTGGTCTCCACCATGAACACGAGTAGCAAAACGAATACGACGATTGCCATCACGGCGCCGAATTGGAGAGTATTAAAGTCGCTGAAAAGTTTGGCCGATTTGAAAGGTTTCCGTATCATAGCCGCGCCCAATCTGTCCTCATTTCAACACGTTGCCAACGCGACTGAAGATCACTACAGTAACAACGCACAGGACTCGCACGGTGCAAGGTCACTCTCCTTCCACCATCCGGTCCTGCGTCAGCAGCCCCACTCGCTGCACGCCGGCGTGATGCGCCAGATCGATTACGTCCGCCACATACTGGAAGTCCACATCGGCATCGCCGCGGACGAAGGCCACCTTCTCGGCTCGGGTCAGATAGATCTGCGCCAGACGCGTTTCAACGTCTTCCCAGCGTACGTCCTCCCGATTGATCTTCACTTTTGGCGGCCCATCCTTCGTTGTCCATATCACCTGGATCACAATGGTGCGCGACTGCTTTTCGCCCGCCGTCTGTTTTTGATCGGGTTGGGGTATCTGTGCCTTTTCCTGATACTCCTTGTCCATCGCCACCACCAGCATGAACATGACGATCAGCGTCAGCAGCACGTCGATTAGCGGTGTGACGTTAATCTGCGGACCGGACGGACCTCCGCCTGCCATCGAAAATGCCATGGAAATCGCTCCTCTCGGGCACGCGTGTCTGCAGGATCAGACACCTGACCCGCTGCCAGAGTTCCCTCACTTCTGTCACTCCAGGGGACACGAGGGAACCTGGTGTTTGCTGGCACCTGCAAGAAGCAGATTCTCGCTCTGCTCGAAATGACAACAAAGTGAATGCCTTGAGGAGGCAAGTTGCATCGTTTCGCCGGAACCGTGCATCATGGAATAGACGGTCGCGTTGCGGCATGAGGCGGCCAGGAGAACGACCCCGCCGATGGCGCGTCCACAAGTCTTAATCGCAGGCTTTGTCACCGCGCTGTTGTTCGCGCTCACTTGTTCTGCCCGCGCCCAAGACAACTACGAAATCCAGGTCTATAGCTACGACACGGTGCCGCCGCGCTCCACCATGGTCGAGATCCACTCCAACTTCACCGTCGAAGGGAGCAAAACCGTGCAGGATGGCATGCTGCCCACCAACCACGCCGAGCACGAAACGCTGGAGCTCACGCAAGGAGTTAACGACTGGTCTGAAGTCGGTTTCTATGTGTTCACTAGTATCCAGTCCGATGGCGGATGGCAATGGGTGGGCGATCACATCCGCCCGCGTGTGCGCATCCCGGAGAAATGGCACTGGCCGGTGGGAGTCAGCCTGTCGCAAGAAATCGGCTATCAGCGCGCCGCTTTTTCCCCCGACACATGGACGTGGGAGATTCGGCCGATTATCGACAAGAAGATCGGCCCCTGGTACCTGAGTTTCAATCCCGCGCTCGATCGTTCCTTTCACGGTCCGAGCGTGAACAAGGGAGTAGAGTTCTCCCCGAATGTGAAGGTCAGCTACGATTTCACCAAGAAAATTGCGGGCGGGCTCGAGTATTACGCGTCCTACGGTTCACTGGCAGGGTTTGACCCGCTCAGAGATCAGCAGCAGCAGTTCTTTCCTACGATCGACGTAGATTTCGGGCCGCAGTGGGAGTTCAACTTTGGAGTCGGTGTTGGCACTACCCGCTCCACCGACCACCTCATCGTGAAATGCATCGTCGGCCGCCGCTTTTCATGGCCGCATGCCAAGGCTGCAAAGCTGAAGACTGATCAACCGTGACGCGCACAGATCAAGGGTGGTTTCAGGCCGAGTCCTATCCTAACGGTTCCGGGGTCGGCATCAGCGGAGGAGGTGGTTCTTCCGGCGGTCTGCTCATCGTCGCCGAGGCCAGAGGTGGCGGATATAGCATCAGGCTCAATGCCCGATAGCGCGGGGCAAAGAAATAAATCGAATAGGCTGGGAAAAACACAATCGCCGGCACGGCGATCAGGGCCATCAGATATAGAAAGGCTGCCAGCAGCACGCATCCTACGACCACGGCCACTGTGATTGTGAATGCGTTCCACGTGAGCCCGGCAGTCTTTCCCGTGATAACAGCGACAATTGCCAGTCCCACGGTTGGGATCGCTACAATCAACCCCAGAATGACAGACGTGATTCCGATGACGATTCCAGCCCCGATCGCGAGCACAATCTTCATACCCACGTAAGCCGCATAGCCGGCCCTTTCCATCTGGATTAGAGGCCAAAGCTGCTGCCATCCTTCGATCGCTCCGATGCCCTCCAACGCCATCTGCGGCACCACAAAATCCTTGGTCAGTACATGAATCACGGCTGCAGTCACGAAAAAAATAAATAAGACGAAAAAGACCACGATTCCACCCAACACCAACCCCAGCACATGCTCGCGCGGTTGGCTGAACCACCCCATCCCAAAAGCAAGGGCCGCTGGGATTCCAACCAGCACCGTCAGCGCCGCGAGGGTGGCGAACATGAATCCCAACTGCCAGAGAAAATACTTCCAGGCTGGGCCCTGCCGCCGCCTCCATCCTTGGCGGATGCGGCACTCTTTTGCTACCACGCTGTCGAAGAGAATGAATCGCATCACGCTGCTGACGTACATCAGGATCAAGCCAAAAACCAACCCTGCCACCACCAGCACCGCGATCAGCCCCGCGTAGACTGCCGGATCGATGGACCCAAGCCCGCGATCCAGCAAATGGCGCGAAGATCCGGTTTGATGCGGGAAACTGCTCGGAAAATTGAAGCCGCCGCCAGAGCCTGCCTCCCCGGCAAGCAAACCGACCACCGCAAGGCGGGTCCACTGCCCGAAGCGAAATGGTTGCACAAGTTGTCGTTTGGTGTGCTGTAAAGCCAGTGTGATCGTATCCACTGCGGAAATCGGCAAAGTGCACCTCGGCGGAAGCGCTTCAGCAGCAAGGTACTGCGAACCGTCGTGCGGATCAAATCAATTCGTGAGAGGGGTTTGACACTGGGCGCCACCGCCTCTATTCTTTATTACATGCCTCATCCCGCCACCACCGGCACGATGTGTTGTTGTTACTGCCGCCTGGTGTGTGGGTAAAGAGTCCGCAAAGATTCTTCCAACCCACCCCAGTGAGCGGGTGGGTTTTATCATCTATCCGCTTTCTAACGGTTGGTTCATAGTTGGGGCGGGGCAAATTTCGGAATCTTGGGCGAATTAACTGACGAAGGAGAAATTCCATGACGACTGCGACAGCAAATGAAACTTACACTATGCCCCGGATAAATGACACGGCTCCTGATTTCACCGCAGAAACCACGCAGGGGACGATCCGTCTCCACGAATGGATCGGCGATGGCTGGGCAATCCTGTTCTCGCATCCCAAAGACTTCACGCCGGTTTGCACCACGGAACTCGGCTACATGGCGAAGCTGCAGCCTGAATTTGCCAAGCGCAATACCAAGATCATCGGTCTGAGCGTCGACCCTGTAACCAACCACAGCAAGTGGGCGGCCGACATCGAGGAGACGCAGGGAGCCAAGGTGAACTATCCCATGATCGGCGATCCGCAGCTCAAAGTTGCCAAGCTTTACGGCATGCTGCCTGCCGGTGCAGGCGAGACCTCCGAAGGCCGCACTCCAAACGATAATGCGACGGTGCGCACCGTTTTCGTGATCGGCCCGGACAAGAAGATCAAGTTGCAATTAAGTTATCCGATGAGCACCGGCCGGAACTTCGACGAAATACTGCGCGTCGTTGACTCCCTGCAGCTGACCGCCAAACATCAGGTCTCCACGCCAGTAAACTGGAAGCCGGGCGACGACGTGATTATCAGCGGAGCGGTCTCAAACGAAGAGGCGGCGAAGAAATATCCCAACGGCTGGAAGACGCTGAAGCCATATCTTCGGGTGGTGGCGCAGCCCAAATAGTTCGGTGTTTGGAGCGCGAACAGCACTCCGAAGCGAAGAAGAATGGCCAGGAACTGCGGAGATCTTTGGATTGGCTCGGGTATAGTAACTCTGGTCAATCCGCCAAGCCTCGCAGTCTCTGGCCTTCATTTTTCTGTTGCGGAAGCGCATGCGGTCCGGTGATCGTCCCGGTCTTCAAAACCGGCGGGTGGCAGGTGATCCTGTCATTGGTGGGTTCGACCCCCACTCGCTTCCGCCATGTGTTTTCTATGACTGAGTCTCGACCGGGCTCCATGCCAAAGACCTGATCACCGCCTAGCACATCATTTCGCGGTCGCTCGCAAGTCTCGCTCCAAATGGGGTGCACGCCTTTCTCTTGCGATGATTGGCACCATAAGCGAGCGGAAATCCGTATCAGCCCACAACCAGCGAGTGCCCGCCATCCGATCGAAATGCCGTTGGATTGGTTACGGGGGATGGAGGATCTCTTGGCGCGTTCTCTCCTGAGTTCTGCAATTTCCCCTGGTTAACTGTGAGTGTGCTGCAGCACCTTGCACCATTTTCCAGCTCTACGCCCATTTGGAAGCCCATTTGGAAGGGGGAGACAAGCCACCGGGATTGCGCTATTATGCCTGAATTTCGGGGGATCTGTGTGCTCGTCATCAGGCTCGAACAGATAGCGACGTTCAGGGAAATCGCAGATGTGGCTTTTTGCGAGCGAGCTGAGAATTATCTTCGGCACACCGTTCCTGATGTGTGCGCTGCTATGGAGCGCGAGCAGGTGCTGGAATCTGTCAGATACGCTCTGTCACGGTGCCGTTCCCTTGGGGCAGATCGCGAAATTGACGTGCTTCGATACTTAAACTTGATGTACGTTTTCGGCTTTCAGTTTGAACGCTTGCCATGGGCCAAGCGTATTCTAGCGTCATCTATGCGCCCGCAGGCTCGCATGAAATGGCTGTGCGATCAAGCGCTGTACGAGGCAAGCAAAGGGAGGGAACATGTCGACGCCTGACAAATCGGGGCCGAAAACGCCTCCGTCGGATCCTCCGAAACTAGCTTCGCCTACCCAACTGGCCTCGATGAATCAGAGTGCCCAACAGAGCGGCAGTACGAGTAATGCCGGCCAGAGTTCTGGGGATTGCCCCAAGAAAGTTTCTTGGTTTTCACTTACTGTTATGCAAACGGTTGAGGGAGCGGAACAAGCGGTGGAAGGGCTGACGCTACACTGCCACGTGCCGGACCTTGGTGATGCGAACGGTGTAACATCCGCCGCGTCTCCCCAGGTTCGGTTTGATAATCTCACTCCCGGTGGTACAGGTGACGTGCTCGGGACTTCTCACGACGACGTGGTCTGGGAAGTTACGACGGATGTCTCATAGCTAGGCAGAGTTAGGCAATTCCATCATGGGCCGCGTTTTCCTTCCACAAGCCGACGCCACCCAGTACACACCCGCTGCCGGCGAGACCTTACAGGGCATCGTCTCGAACAAATGCGAGAAGGTTGATCCTCCGATCACCTGCGATGAGGTTGCCCTTTTTAACTGGGGCACGAGCGAGAAGCCCGAGGTACTCCGTGCCTTGTTGGAGTTGGTCGGATGCCGGAAGATCGATCCCGACCCCTACAAATGCGAACTCGACCCGGCGAAAGGGCTCAAGGGCAAACTGTATCTTCCAAAGCTTTGGAAAAAGAAAGGCCTGGCCTTCGAGAAGCAGCACAAGCTTGTTGTGAAGCAAACTAAACCGCTAAACGCCGTTCGGATCGCGAAGCTCAGTAAGTGGTTCCTTCCGAAATACGAAGCCTGCGACTTGGATTATGGACTGGAGGGGCTGAAGGAAACAGCCAATAAGCTAGCGGTTGAGGTTTGGGCCAGCAACTACTGCAAGGCCACGGCAGTGACTAGCCACGGACTCTTCAAATATAAGTATGATGCGCTTGACGTTCCGGTATTTCAGAAGAACATGACCGCGCCTGGCGAGGCGGATCAACGCGTCTCGACGTCTGTACCAGACTATCGCGGCGAGAGCACGGCGGCGGCAGGCATACTGAAAAAGCGTGGAGCTGACAAGCGTTACCTGAATGCGGCGCATTCGCCTTATACGTTTGTTCTTAAGTATTACAAGCAGGCTGGCGATAAAAATGCTCGGATCGCGATCGGCGATTTTTGGCCGCAGTTCGCGCCAGCCGGCACAGTAGACACGACTTCGCTCGTTATCAAATGGAAGGCCAAGGGTTGTTCCAGGTGTGAGGCGGGGCTGTTGCAGGTCTACGATGGCCAAGACCAACTGATATCGTGGAAACCGCTCGCGTCAGCCGACTTCACCGACGGCGAACACCAGTTCGACTGGAACACCTGGGTCGCGGCAAACGGCTACAACGTCACCAAAGCCAATCTTCCTTACCGCGTTCAGATCCAAGGGCACACATCGATCAATGAGGCAAACGGCATGGCAGTAGCTGCAATGCAGGCGGAGGTGCGAATGTTCCAGCACGACAGTATCGGAACGAAGCCTGCGGCCCAGCGCCACACCGAGACGCAATGCCTGGAGTTGTCCTTTGCTCCGTTCCTTCCGGTTCGTACGGCCGACTCGCCGAAGAAGGACTTTCTACCCGCTGCGGGCAGCGAGAAATGGTTCAAGCTTAAGCTCAATGAAGCCGGCTACCACGCAGGGCCAGCGCATGAAGGTACTGTGAGTGATCATCTAAAACTGGCGATGGCTGAGTTTCAACGGTGCGTGCCGAGCAACTCTGCGGCGCCGTTCAAACGGATGAAGGCCAACGGTAAGACATCGGCTGCGGCTAAGGCTGTCCTCAAGGCGATGCCCGCCGCTTATCAGCGGGCACTTTTTGCTACCACAGCGCGTGCAGACCAGACGCTCATTCAAGCGGGACCGGTTGTGAACCAGCCCACTTCAGACCTGATCGTCTGGGTGGAAGATCGCCACTACTACACTCAGATGACGGCAGCTGTCAAGAACGGCTTACCTGACGAAGCCATGGCCTTGGAGAACTACGGCGGGGCTATGTCAATGACCGACGCAGCCCGCCAGACGATGGAAGGTAAGAGTGTCGCCCGACCTTGGATTCCTCTTCAGTTGAAGATCCCGCTGCTCTCGAAAGCCGACACGCTCCTGGCGACGGGCGCGGCCGCTCCGAACTACCGGCCGGAGATGCTCGATGCAACTGGGCCGCTACGAGTCGACTGGACGTTCACTGACATGGCCCCGGACTACAGTACGATCGACAGCGCAAATTACAACTCCGATGGCCAAAACGTCACCCGAACGCGCCGCTTCATCAGGGAGACGATGAACACGCTTAACGGAGCGGCAACGCAAAACGGGGTGCCGGTTGGGAACTGTCCCGACACCCAGGGCGGCGCTCGATCGGCCAACTACCATCGCGAGCCTTTCGGCCTGATCGCGGATAGTCTCGCGCCATGGTATGCCGTCGAAGATGCCGGCGAGAAATCTGTATGCACGCTGGTGCACGACGACTTGGGCCAGAAAGGTTCGGACTTGCACCCGACGCACCGTGGGTACGCCGGGGTGTATTTCCATCCGTCGCGAATTGCGGGCGATGGATACCGGCTGCAGGCGAACGTCAGCTTGAAGCCGCATCCGGGAGCGGGTGAGGACCATCCGAATCGGCCAGTGCTGGCGCGGAGATACACGCATCTGCCCCAGGGCCACTCGTGCACCTTGCGGCTGTGGCGGAAAACCATATTCCGCGGATACTCGGAATGGTCAACGCCTAACCCAATTGCTTACGCTGCCTTCTCCGCGCACACGGCGCACCAATATCAGGCAGCCTTTGTTCATTTCGCGCATGAGGCGAACGCACCGCAAGTTCACGTCCTTCCGATGAATCCTGCAGTTCCCAAGGACCTCAACAGGTACAAGAACATCATTGAGGCAGGAATGAAGCGGGGTGGTAGCCGCGCTCGCTACCCGGCACGAAACAAGATGACACTGTCGCGAGCGAACCACTGGCCATTCCTCACTCAGCTTCACTATGGGCTCCCCTGGCGCAATTACGCGCTTACGCTTGCGAACTTCGGAAGCACGCTTCTTAACGATGTTCTGAATCAGACGATCTATAACTACGCGGACAACCTGATGTTTGAACTGCTGTATCGCATCGAACGGGCAACTGGACATTTCGCCGGCCACTTCTCGGTGCTCTGGCAGGCCGTGCCGCAGATGTGGTTGCGAAATTACATCTGCAACGCAGCTGGCGCCCACGTTGTATTGGCACCGGAGCGAACACAAGCCGAACAAGGGGCGCTCGGAATCACGTGTACGCAGTGCGCGGGGCTGCTACAGGCCGGCTATGTGAAGTGGTATCAGTGTGTGAACGGTCACGGCTTCCGCCGAACCGAAGCCAATCCGGGGGTAGATGCTAATCCCGCGTGCCCAACCTGCGCGGCGGCAACGGCACAGCATCCGGTTCCGCAGGTTCCTCCGCACGGAAGCGCCGACGTGACCAAATACTGGGGACAAGGCTTCGGGGAACCAGCGATTGGACAGGCGCTGGGAACGCTGTGGCTCTATTTCGACACGACCCTGCTCGGGAACGGTAACCGCATGGCACACGAATACGGCCACAATCGGCATCTGGAACATACGCCTTCCGTCTCTCCGGGAGCCGGCTACGATCCCAATCAGCACGACACGGCTGTGAACACGATAGCGGTCTTTACGGCGGCCCAAGTTGCGGGCTTGTACAATCAGTGGGACCACCGCTGCATGATGAGCTATTGTCCCGATCCGACCCCAGGGGGCGACAAGGATCCGCTCCGGTACTTTTGCGGTAAATGTGCGCTGAAGCATCGAGGATGGGGCGTAACCAGCATTGCGCTTCCGGCCGGCGGATTGGCGGACCCGTGATAAATTTCTCATTTCGGCCGTGGCTGATCGCGGGTGCCTTGGTTGCGATTGCCGCGGTCGCGCAGCTCCAATCTCAGGGAGGACGTGGGAGTGTGAGCGATCTCTCGATTGAATTGAAACCGCTGAGGCCCCGTGTACTTGTTCAGGAAAGCCTTCTGGTCACAACTCTCCTGGTGAACCGTGGACAGGCGGTGGTCACGGTGCCCGCCGCGGATGGCCCCTCGCCGTTCGTTTATGAGCTGCGGCCCACACAGGGTAACCAGGGTGTTCGGGTCGTGTCGGAAGAACTGGCCCTGGCAGCCACGACGCCGGGCACGCCGCAAGCAACTCCTACATTGCCGTTCAACATTGGACCGGGCGGCTCCGCGCCTCGCCAGGATGATTTGGCCGCGATGGCTGTGACACCCTTCGCTCCCGCGACCTATGCCGTCACCGTGAGCACGAACAATCCACGTCCGGTCGGGCCTTCGTCTCCCCGGGAAGTAAAAGTTGGGCCGCCTCGAGTGATTGTTGCCGCGGCTGCACTTGAGCCGACCTACGACCGACGGCTCGCGTTCGCGAGCGCCGAGGAAGACGGAGCATTCGCCATACTCGCGTTGCAGAGCGACGCTAAGCGTCAGGAGTCGGCCGTTTTCTTTCGTGCAAACATGCAGGATCGATTGCCTAAGCCCGAATCGATTGCCGTGAGCGTTCCCGCAGGTGCCGCCGCAAACACCCGATGGGTGGCCTGGACCTCCGGCGGAATGCTGTTCGCCACCAAAGATTTCGGCGTTCCTGCTTCGCAAACCGTACTCGTACGAGCCCAATTGCCGGGGAACAAGGGGCAAGTATTATCGCCAGGGTATTTCTTTGCGGACGGTTCCGGGCTTTTCGTCGTGCTCGACGGTGCTGCATTGCACGCATTCCGCGTGAGCGGCACCAGTTTCACATTGGCCTGGTCGGCGAAACTCGGTGCGGAGAGCGCGGATCGGATCCGCATTCGTTACGCGGGAAGCAGCAAAGGCGACGGCGTGCTCCAGTTGCTTGCCGTCTCTAACAAGGGCGGCCGCGAAGAATTGATGCTTCAGTCCTGGAACGTGAGAGACGGCCGCCAGGAAATGCCATCTAAGGCCATTTCAGTGTTCCGCTTCCCCGTAGTGGCATGGTTCCTGCCCGTCTGGGGAAAGGGCCGAGCCGACGAGTTACGGGTGATCAGCGGTCCAGCTCCCAGTGGCAGTTTCGAGTGCGAAACGATCGCGATTGAGAAGAAGGGGGTGCAGGTTCCGGCGCGGCCGATTCCGCCAACCGGAGGCCCTGCGAATGAATGGGCGATAACCGTGTCCGGCAATGGAAAGGTTGTCGTGGCAGCCCGCACGAGCGCCGGCAAACTACAGTTCTTGCCTCTGCCAGGAACAGGGTGGCAGACCGCCGCCGACAACGTGGGGCCTGGCCATGTGGACGCGTATGCGAATTACGATCGTGCATGGGCCGAGTGGCTGGACCCGGAGTTCGGATTTCGCCGTCTGGGACTAAACATCGAATAGCGTAGCGGCGGTGAATCTTTTGTCGTTCAGCCGCGGCCCAACCAGGCGGCAATGTTTCTCTTAAGCGACCCGTCGCCAAAGCGAAATTCCTAGTCACATTGACTCACCTGATGCGACATCTGGCCAACGATTCGGCTTACCAGCGACGTCAATGGCACCGTTGAGGATTGAAGGCATTGCCGCGGCTCAGAAATCCTTCCCAATCAACTGTTGCAAGCCGGCCCGGTAGCCGCGGCTGCAAGATAACTCCTTGCCATTCTTCAGTACTACGATGTACTCACCACTGTTGCAAGGATGCAGTTCCTTAATCTTTCCGACATTCACAATAACCGAGCGGTGGATGCGAACGAATTGCGCGGGATCAAGCCTCTCGGAAACCCGGCCAATCCGCTCTCGCAACAAGTAGGATTCCCTGCCAACGTTCAACTTTACGTAATTCGCCGCCGCTTCGACCCACTCTATCTCCTCGAGGTCCAGAAACACGACTCGGCCTCCAGCCTTAATGACCAGCCGCTTCTCTGCCGGCGATTTCGCCTTCGCCTCGTTGAGAAAATCAAGGATGCGGCTCGCTACCTGACTGTCTTTTGCCTTTAGAATCTCGATCCGGGCGCGCTCGATCGCGCGATGAAGCCGTTCCTGGTCAAACGGCTTCAGCAAGTAATCCAGGGCGTGCGCCTCAAACGCTCGGAGGGCGTATTGATCGTAGGCGGTCGTGAACACAATGACCGGGAGGCGGTCTGGTGGGACGCTTTCCAGGATCTCAAACCCATCCGCGCCCGGCATTTGAATGTCCAGCAGAAGCAAATCTGGTTCGTAGTCCCTCAGAGCCGCAATGGTCTTCGGGCCATCCGGGCATTCCGCCACCACATGAATTCCGGGTTCTTCGGCCAGCAGGATGCGTAATTTCTTGCGTCCAAGAGGTTCGTCGTCAGCGATGATCGTGCGAATGTCAGGGGTCATTGGTGTGTCCAGCCGCGGATTCCCGACCTTCGGAGACTAGGTCATACACTAGTAGACGGGGCTCAGTGCGAAAGGGTATCGACACACACACCTCAACACCACGTTCCGGTAATTCCCGAATGTCCAGGCTTTGTTCATTGCCGTAGAGTGTTTCGAGGCGGTCGCGTGTCGCCCGCAGACCCACACCGCTCTTCTGGTCAAAATGCCCGCCGTCGACGAGTCCAGGGCCGCTGTCCCTTACCCTCAGATAAAGGTTGCGGTCATCGTGGGTGACATTGATTCGGATTTCACCGCCATCGGTCCGTTTCGAGATGCCATGTTTGACCGCGTTCTCCACCAAAGGCTGCAGGAGTAAGGTCGGCACCTGCGCGTCGAGGGTATCGGGAGAGATCTCCAGCACAACCTTCAACCGCTCTTCAAAGCGAACCTTTTCGATTTCAAGATACCCATTCGCGAATTCGAGTTCCCGGCTCAATGTGGTTACTTGCGTGGAATCACTCTCCAAGGCCATCCGCAAGAGATCACTGAGACGTGTCATCATTCTGTCGGCTGCGTAGGTATCGGTGAGCATCAGTGCTGAAATGGAATGCAGAGTATTGAACAGGAAGTGCGGCTGCAGTTGACTCTTTAGTGCTTGCAAACGCGCCTTCGTCAGCTGGATCTGGAGTTGGGAGGTACGAATCTCACGTTCTCGCGATATTTTGTAATAGGAGATCGCCTGGGCGATGAGGACGATCGGCAAGTAGACGCCAGTGAGGTCGTCGAGTATGTTCGAGAAGAACAGCATCTGAAGCTGCGGCCACTGGACCCGGAACCCGTGGGCGTGGGCATCCCAAATCGCGGACATCCATGTGCGCGACTGCGGGTCCCAGAATGCGTACGGCGTCATGGCCCTCATCGCTACGTGGATGGCGGAGAATGCTACTCCGCAGGCGAGGTGGAAGAGAGCAGGCCGCACCCAATTCCCGCGTTGCACCGGATACCGGATAGCAATTGCAAAAACGAAAGGAGTAAGAAGAGCATAGGGGAACATGTGGCTGACTTGGAGAAAGAAAATGTCTTTGAGGCTGCCGCGCCCCGCCCCCCGATACATTTCATAAATCGATCCGGTAGCCGCAAGGGCCAAAAATGTCCAGACCGCGAAACTCACGACCCATATCAACCAAGGACGCTGTGGGTGAAGGGTTTGCAAGTCATGGGTCTCGATCCCGGCCGGAGCCCCACGCTTCCTTGGTCGGCGAGTGAGTTCTCCGCCGCAATGCGGACAGGTTCCCTTTACTTCCGAGCTGCAAGGTGCACAGAAAGTGCACTCGTACGCGCAGATATATGCCTCGCCATCCGCCTGCAGGGCCGTTCCACATTTCTCGCAACGAGCCTTCATCTCAAGCTGCATGGGGAACTCGGTAAAGGGATCAACACTGCATCGCCCCGCCGAGGCAAGTCTAGCAAGGCGGACCAATGTCTGCTTAGTTTAATCCACTTGACGACCACTAGAGTGCTCACGCCAGCCACGCTGGTCCCTAGTTCGCGTGCATTGGTGGAGAGATTCCCGCCATTCAAAGAATTTAAGCAAGGGATTCAGGTGCCCGCCAAGTCCGAAGCGAACGGCGAAGGATGAGGCTTTTGACACGAGAGTGGCACGGTCTGGTGTATTGCTCCACACTAAAGAATAAAGGCCGCGCACTTAGGCGCGGCCTTTGCTCTGAGGGAGGTGCCATTCCGGCGGCACCTCGCGGTTTGACTAGAAGCGAACGCGGAATCCGAACTCCATGGACCTTGGAGTATAGGGACCGTTATTGTTTGTTCCGTTGCCCTCGCCCGGCAAGTTGCCAAAGGATCCGGGACTGCCGACGGCCAGGCCCACCGGATCAAGCAACTGCGCGTGGTTCAGGACGTTGGTGAAGACGACCTGGAACTCAGAACTGATCCGCTCGGTAATTTTGATGTCTTTCTTGACGCTCATGTCCATGTTCCAATACGGCAGGCCAGTCAGGACGCCCCAGCCATAATTCTTCGTGTCCAAGCCCAGAATCGGATTGCGGAAGTTGTTGTATACAGCTTGCGGATTGGCGAATAGGTTGACGGGCAAGCCGCCATCGCCAAAACCGGGCGTGCCTGGCGTGCGGTGGGCCGAGTTGCCTCCCGTGTAGGGCGCAATCAGAACCGCGTTTTCTGTGTTTCCATTCGCCGTAAAAGCATTGGAGTCTCCCTCACCGTATGAGCCACCCGCATTGATCGTACCAACGGGTAATGGCTGTCCGCTGCCGGCTGCGAACAGGGGAGCAAAAGTCCAGCCACCGAGCAGATGGCCGAGGACTCCTGACTGTCCCTTGTAAAACGGCGGCTGATAGACGACGAACATCGTGTACACGAACTTACGATCAAACGCCTGTTTGCCGTACATCACACCGAGATTGTAGGGGTCAGTGGCAGTATCCGCGCTTGTGGCCTGAACCACGGAACCGGTTCCTAATGCCTTCGACCATGTGAAGTTCGACTGCGCGGATATGCCTTTCCAGTCGGCCATTTTTACCGTGGCGAAGCCGGCATTGTAGTTCCCATAGCCAATGCTGGCATTAATGCCGACGCCCGACGACAGTTGACCGCCGCAGCCGATCTCGGCTCCGGTCGGGCAGTTGAGCGGGGTGTTCATCATGGACCGCGGCAGCACCTTTGGGTTGAATCCTCCGCTGTCGAGGTCGCTCCATAGACTCCACACGTTCTGGCTGCTAAGGTTGCCTTTACCAGAATTGCCTTCGTTGATTGCGACCGCCTGAGTGCAGTTCGCGGCACCGGCTACATTGCAGTAGCCAGTCCCGGCCAATGTCGTTTCGAAAAATGGCTGTGCCGTGACTGCACTCACGTTTCCGGCGCAATTTCCACCAGCAAGGCCAGCCATGCCGCCGCAGTACTGAAGCACCAGGTTGGCATAGGCCTTATCAAACCGCTGGCCGCCGATGGTCATCATGTAAGGCACGGCATTCACGTTAATCGGCTGGTACTCGTGAGTCACTCTGCGACCGATGTACCCGACCTCCAGCGTGACGTTCTTCGTTAACTGTCGCTGAATGGTGAAGTCGAAGGAATCGACCACATTGGGTCGGAACTTTGGATCGAGGGCTTCGCCAGCGCCCGCAGAAGCGGAATTAACGCCGGGAAAGACGGGTTGAGGCAAGGTTGGAGTGGCGGCTGCGAGCGGTGCAGTGTTGCCATCGACGCCGACGCGGAAGGCCGTGTTTATGTCAGATATACCGCACGAGCTTCCGAATTGCGCCCGCGTCGGAGCAAAGCACTGAACCGGCTGGATTAAGCCAGTGCCCAGCAGCGGCACCAGCACAAGATCCACGCCGTTCAGTCGCCCGTAAATACGACCGTAGCCGCCGCGAACCACCGTGCTGTCGTGTCCGAAGAACTTCCCCAGCATACCGGTGCTGTCAAAGCGAGGATTCCAGGCCGCGGCGAGACGGGGACTGAATTCTCCGTAGAAAGGATTGTATGGATACTTTAGTCCATTGCCGGTATTTCCCACTAAGGCAAAGCCAACCTGCGGATTGAATACCTGGCCGAGCAGCGCAGCCCGCTTACGGGCGGCCATGAAGCCCTGTACGTCAATCGGCTGGTCCGATTCGTCGACGAATTCGACCTGCTTGCCAGCCTTTTCCACGGGAGGCATCTCCAGCGTCCAACCTAGGCCATAGGTCAGCGTGAACGTTGGCTTCATGTGCCAGGTATCGCTGAAATAGACGTTGTAGTAGGGAATGGTGCTCTGGTCGAATGCGGGCGTGAGCGGTGGGTTCAGGTTCAGATTGGGTCCGGACCGGGTGTAGGCGATCTGCGACGCCGAGACGATGCCATAGACCGCCGCCGCCTCGCGACCCCAAATGCTGGCACTCCCGCCATTTGCGAGCCAAGCCGCCGGGGGTGTAAGCGTGACTCCAGTGCCCGCGCCCGCCGTTGTGCCGAGCTGGTACACCGGCTGGTAATTGATGCCGCCGCCGTTGTCGGTGCGCTGGTGCCAGTTGAAATTATGCTGGTAGATGCCGCCGACCTGGAACAGGTGGTTGCCATGCAGCATGGTCAGGTCATCGCGGAACATATGATCCTTCCCGTCCCAGAAGCGGGTTCGGGTTTGCTGCGTATTGACATTAAAGGGAGCCAGCTCTTCATCGCGCTTTTCGCCGAACGGCTCCAGCGCTCCTCCGAGTCCGGATACCTGAATAGTGTCCCCTGCCCGGCCCCAGGCCCACCAGTTACGCAGGAAGCTGTAGTGGATGTCATTGGTGACGTTCGAGCTGATGTTGGTGGTGAGCCCGGCCACCAGATACCAAGGCTCCTGCGGGTTCGTGGATTGGGAAGACGGAACACCTATCTTATCGCCGGGGAAAAAACCGCCGATATCGATCTGGTCGATGGTGGCGCGGGTCAGTTTAAAGTAGCGGTAGCTCGACATGAAGTGCCACTTCTTGCCGAAGTCGTGGTCCAACCGGAACACCCCGAAGTTGGATTTCAGCGGGACGGAGACATTAGCGGTGAATCCCTGCGCGTTGAGTCCGTCACAACGAGGGCCGGCGGCGCAAGCTGCGTTGGAGGCAGGTTCGAACTGCCATAGTTGGTGAACCGCAGCACTGAGTCCCTATGCCCCGGGGATCCAGAGCCTGCAGGTTATAAAGGTTGCCGGCAGGATCTTGCAGAATTCCGAGCTTCATATTCGCGGAAGGAACTTCCTTATTGATGGGCGTGGAGTTGGGATAGCGGAAGCCCTCGTAATTGGCGAAGAAATAGGTCTTGCCGCCAAGGAGTTCCTTGGAAATAAGCGGCCCGCCAATCGCGCCACCGAAGCGGCTGTAATGGAAGCTGGGCGGCACATTCGGGGTGCCATTTTGTATCGCGTTGAACTTATTGTCCCAGGTGTTCGCCGAGAAGTTGTTGTCCAGGTAATATTCGTAAGCTGTGCCATGGAATGCATTGGTGCCGCGCTTGGTAACCACCTTCACCTCGGCGCCCGCTGAACTGTTGAAGTCTGCCGTCTGGTTCGCCGTATTGGTTTTGAACTCCTCGACGCTGTCGGCGGGAGTCGGGATCACACCGGTCGCACCGGCCGCCACGCCGGCGCTCTGATTGGCAATTCCGCCAGTTGGGTCGCCGGCAAACGACGTGGTATAGACGCTCATGCTGCCGTCCATATCGTTGGTGTTGTTGCCACCATCCAACGAGAAGTAGCTCTGGTCTACGGCGGCGCCGGCCACGCTGCCGTCGGGGCTGATGCCCGGCTGCAGCGTCAGGAACGTGCTTACATCGCGCCCCAAGGCTTGGTAACGCTTCCAACATAACGCCCGTGATCGTATTCCCGACCGTGGCATTCATGGTCTGCAATTCATTACCAACTGCGGTCACTTCGACCACAACGTTGGCGCCTCCGACCTGCAAAATCATGTTCGCGGTGGTTGCCTCTCCTACTTTTACCAGGGTCTGCGCCTTGCTGGTGGAAAAGCCTTGCTTGGCGACGGTCAGATCGTAAGTTCCGGGTGCAACGTCTACGAAGATGTAGCGCCCCGATTCGTTGCTGGTCACGGAGCGTGAATTTTTCGTTGCGTTGTCAGTTAGCGTCACCATGGCGCCATTCACAACCGCGTTGGTTGCGTCGGTCACGGTGCCGGCAAGCGTGCCAGTATTCGTCGATTGGGCCCACGCGGGTGAGGCGCTGCCCTCATATAGCACGGCGGCCGCGAGAAGAAGGAAGGTCACAAGAACCCAGCGGATCTGGTTCCATACGCGCATGGCTTAAGCCTCCTGGAAGATCTTTGGCGAGAGCTTTTTCAGCATGCCGAAGCTTTTCGTGGCTCAATTCGTCGCGCCAGAAATCAGCGCTCGAAGAGAAATTTCCTTCGCGAAGCTACTCAGAGCCGGAAAGCTTGGGCGAGTACAGAAACGAAACTGATGTCTGGTGCAGTGCAGGCAAGCTACCAGGAAATGCGCAGCAGGAGCGCGTGGTACGGATGCACATAACCTGAGGACAAAACCAAGACAGAGTCGCACGAGCGCATGATTTGTTTGATCCTCAAGGTCCACATTCACAGCCATTCGTTGTGATCCTTCTATGTGAATCTGTATGGTGAACGGGGGCTCGTTATGAAACTCGGGAGCTTTCAGGGTGTCGATGTGTGAGACTTGCCGTAGGAGATAACTAGACGACCACTCGTCGTATGTTGCTGGGACCGTGCCACCCGCTTTCGCAGTCGCCCAGTTCGGATGAGTCGGGTAACGCCTGCGATTTGTGAAAAACGCGACTCAACGAGTTGCGAGCTCTCGCAGTGGCGCATCGGGCGCGCTGTATGCGATCACAATCAGGGATCGAGCCGAACCAAGGCGGAATGCATCCATCCCTACTCTCTTTACTCTGCGCCGGAATGATGGACAATCTCCGCTAACAAGGCTTTTCGCGGACACCCCGTGTCTTCGAAGCAACCGACAAACGCCAAAGCCTTTGTTTGTTGGTCGAGTAAGCGAATCGCACTTGACACTAGGGAGAGAAATCATGCCGGAACCCCAATCAGCGCGCGAACCCAGCGGAGCTCATGTCGACAGAGTGTTGGCGGACATGCACCGGGAGTTCTACTCCCTCGTACAACAGAGGGCAGCGATCCTGAGGCGAATTGGTACGATCAAGCAAATCATAAGCGGGCTGTCTAACCTTTTCGGGGATAAGGTTGCCGACGAAGAGTCGTCGGGATTGCTCGATCAAAGGTCGAGTAATCGACAACGGGGATTTACACAAACTTGCCGCCTAGTACTGATGGAGTCCAAGCGGCCCCTGATGAGTCAAGAGGTCTGCCAGGAAATTGAGCGTCGGAATCCTGCTTTGTTGATACACCATAGACATCCGTTGGCCTCGGTATCCACGATACTAAACCGACTATCGAGGTACGGCGAGGCTCGCGTCACCGTTAACGAGAGAGGACGCCGCGCATGGGTGTGGACCGCAGACGGTTCAGTGGTTGCTGTGGACGCACCCGCCGAACTGCGGAGTATTGAGTCCGTGCCCCTTGATTCATTGACCTCGACGGAATCCCGATAATAAGTCACCACTGTACTTTCCTACCGCGCCCCTGGAACTCTCACCGAGGGCGAGGCCCGCCCATCGCATTTGCGCTGATCGCGAACCAGAGATGGCGGCTATGTAGCAGGGGCAACTGGCCCAAACCTGCGTGCCGCGAAGCAATTCCGCAAGTACCTTGGTCTGATCTCGATCGAAACCGCCCGCGTCGGACGCATTGTCTCAGATCTGCTGGCATTTTCACGGCCTTGCAATCCCCAGCGAGCGTCGGCCGCACCTGAACATGAGTCACGAGAAGCAAGCGGCGACTGGGAGTTCTTTGGAATGAAGATAGACTGACGATTCTGGTCCTCCTCACCACCTTCGCCAACTCCAATCCCTTCGCACACCCCACCCCCTTGAGTTCCTTTCGGGCCTGCGGTGGCAGGCGCGCGTGAATCGACATCAGGTAGTACGCCTCTTTGGTGAGCACACGGATGGGGTTGTCGCTCACCCCTCTACAACTAGTGTCCCTTTCATACCTCTATGGCCTAAGCCGCAAACACTCGAGCAGCGAAATTGGAAAGTGCCAGCCTGGTCAGCGGTGAATTCGACGATAACCGTTGTCCCCTGAGGAATTTTCTGGTTGATGTTAAAGTCGTCGAGTTTGAGGCCGTGATCATGATCCACGGCGGTCATGATTAGCCTGACCTGTTCGCCTTTCTTGACGCGCAGCAAGCCAGGGCTAAATTCGTACTTCCTGAGCGTCACTCGAATCTCATGCCCCGCTTGCACCCCCGTCCCCGCATTCTTCGCCACTTGCGCAACTGTCCTCGCCGATGCTGCAGACAAGATCGTGAGTCCTATTAACATCATCTTCAGCCTGCTCGCTGCGCGGTTCTCGTTCATGATTCCAAATTTGCCGCCCTTAATTTCCACAACAAAATCTAGAACAACACTTTCAGAGCTAGTTGGATCTGCCGCGCCGATGTGGTTGCATCGGGCCGCGTAATCGTTTGCGTGGACAGACCGAACGTGTTGGTTTGCTCTACTACATTACCTGGCTGCTGGAATTGGGGATGATTCAGCAGGTTAAAGAATTCTGATCGGAGTTGCATCCGGAAGCGCTCGTTGATGCGGACGTTCTTCATTAGGACCACGTCGGCATTCGTATAGTGCGGACCGTAAAACTGATTCCTTCCTGAATCTCCGATATGCCCCAGAAACGTGTTGCTGAATGCCGCTAGGTTAGACGCCCCGGTTCTAACGCCACTGGCGCTTATTTGCGGTCCTGAACTTTGGAATGCATTGCCAATCACGTCAGGGTAGGAAAAGCTCGCGATACCGGTACGTCCATTATCAAATGCGCTGGTGAAAATTGTGTATGGATGTCCTGTCTGCGCACTGACGATCCCCGAGATTTGAATCCCCTCCAGCCCCTTCCCGAGCACACCGTGGCTAAGGAAGCTTTTGCCGGTACCGAAAGGCAGTTCGTAGGAAAAATCAACTACTCCTCGCTGCCTAATGTCGTTATCAGAATTGCCTCGGGAGACTTTATTCGGGTTCCGCGAGTCAACCGGGAAGCTGCCAGTTCCGGCTTCGGGAGTGAGAGGATCATTCGAGTCATCGGTGGCGTGGGACCAAGTGTACGCCCCACCGATTTGCAAGCCGCGCGAGAGTTGCTTATTCACGGTCACCTGTAGAGCGTTATATCTTGAGTCCGCATTCGTCCGGGTGATGCTAGAAGTCGGGAAATTAGCCGCCGTCTGCAGCGCGGTTTCACGAATAGACGGCGGAATCACCAATGTGCCCGGGTTGTTGATACCTCCATACAACGCGGACCCACTTATTACCCCTTGTGGATCACCTGGCGCACAGCCACCCTGAGCGACGCATGAAGCGATGTTCTGCTGTATCAGAGCTGGATCGGGTGGCACGGCGTCGAGAAGTCGAATGACGTGGGTCGCATGGGATCCAACGTAGTCCAGTTCGAGAAGAGTACCTCCCGGCAGCGTCCGCTGGATGCCGAAATTCCAGTTCTGGCTTGCTGGCTGTCGAATGTTGGGATCGAGCAATGTCACAACCTGGTTTGCCCCGTTTGTGAACGTGGTTCCAGGTGGTGGTTGCGTTGCTGGAGCATGGATCTGCTCCGGAGTCAGCACCTTAGACGGGACATTCAGGAACGTCCCCTGGAAAGGTGGATTCGACCTTGCGTTGCCAAAGAGATTGTCGAAGATGCGATCATGGAAGATTCCGTAGCCGGCGCGTACGGAGGTCTTACCGTCCTTGAACGGGTCCCACGCGATACCGAATCTGGGTTCGAAGTTTTTGTAATCGTTGCTATAAACCTGGTGACCCGTACCCGGACCCACCAGGGTAAACGTATAGGAGGTGGCAAAACTATCTGGATTCTGGAATAGGTTGGAGAAGTTCCCGCCAGTTTCAAAAGGAATTCCATTGAATTGGTAACGAAGGCCGTAATTCAGAGTGAGATTGCTGGCAACCTTCCACGTGTCCTGAATAAAACCATCGTATTCGTGCTGGCGGAAGGTCTTGGTATCCGTTGCTACGCGCGTGCCCGCATGGTTATAAAACTGAGACTGGAATTGGCCGAAGACACCGCCGACCAGGAACCAAGAGAGGTCTTGAACGGTCGAGGCAACGTTGCTTGCGATCGTCGGATCCAGACCAGATACCGCTGCATCCTGGAAACCCGAACCTGAGAAGCGATTGAAAAACAGAAGGGAACGCGAGTTGAAGTTGTCATCACCCGTTGAGCGGACATCCCGGAAATCCCCGCCAAACTTAATGGTGTGGTTGGATTTTACCCAGGTCACCGCATCACCGTAGCTCGTGGTCCCGGTATTTCTCGCCTGCCCCGCGGAATCGAACAGCGTATTACAGCCAAATACACTGACTGGACCATTCAGAAAAGCAGCATCTGGCACCTGGATATCCACTCCGTTGCCGAAGACATCGGTTCCGGTAATTGGATTGAAAAGGTTACAATTGCTGTTAAAAGCTGCGTAATTCTTGTTCCAGCCAAACTTAAAGTCATTGATCAGTCTATTGCTGAAGGTTGAGGTCAGACCGGCGAAAACGCCATGCTGGTAACTTGGCGTGCTCAAGAGGTCGAGCCCTGGACCCAGTTCGAAATGTCCCTGATTGGACTCAACACTGCGGCCATAGGCATAGCGCAGGGACAACTGGTGCTTCTCCGACAGCTTGTGATCGATCTTCGCCGTCCAGTTGTAATCGTTGAGCGCATCGGGACTGGCGAAATTGAGAATTCCCGAAACTCCCGGGATCACATCTCCTCCATTGGGGTTCGGCAGCAAATTGAGTAGCCGTTGGATTTCAGGGTCGGGACCGAGACCGGTCAAGTTGTCCGCAGCTCCTGCCGCGAGATTTACAGTTTGAGTTCCGGTAGCGGTCGGGACGGTGAAGACTCCGGATTTGAAAGCGGCGGTTGGGACTGTCCGGGAGTCCGTCAGGGTGGTCCTAAACCGCTGATATTCGTTGTTTATAAAGAAAAACGTTCGATTTTTCTTAATGGGTCCACCAATCGAGAACCCGAAATCATTTCGCACGTAGGGGTTTTGCGGCGCGGGACCTGCATTGAAAAAGTCGCGGGCACCCAGGGCGTTGTACCGTCCGAACCAATATGCGTCACCGTGAAACTGATTAGTTCCTCCCCGAGTAATCACATTAATGATGGCTCCGGTATTGCGGCCATACTCGGCGTTGAAGTTATTGGTGATGACCCGGAACTCTTGAGTCGAATCCGGATTCGCACCTAAAATGCCTGTGCCACCCCCGGGGACCGACGTATCGTTGTTGTCGACACCATCGAGGAGAAAGTTGTTATTGCGATCGCGGGAGCCGTTCACTGCAAATCCGTTATTACCGTCGTTTGTCTGGATCGTTCCCGGCGACAGCAGAACCAGTTCATATGGGTTGCGCGTGAGCAGGGGTAGATCGGTCATGGTTTTGGCGCTGACCAGCGTGCTGAGTTGGCTGGTCTCGGTATCAATCTCGGCTACTGCATCGCCATTTACTTGAACGCTTTGTGACACCACTCCCAGTACCAATCGGACGTTTAATACCAGCGCCTGGGCGACCGTGAGTGGTACGCTCTTAAACTCCGAAGTGCGAAATCCATCTTTCCCGACATCCACCAGATAATTACCGGGCGCTAGACCAGGAATCGTATAGAAGCCAGTTGTGCTAGTTGTTCCGGAGCGTGCAGCGCCCGTACCGAGGCCGGTAACGGTCACATTGGCATCAGCGACCGCGGCGCCGCTAGGATCGATCACGGTACCGGAAATAGACGCAGACGTTTGGGCGAGCAGCGTGCTACACAACAGGAGAGAGCAGGCAAGGCACAATATCCTAACTGATGTCATTCGTAACTCCAGTCATTTTGATTGTCTAACTCTTACTGCGAGGTTCTACCTTACTAAGTACCCGTCCATAACATCTCGACACTCGGCATACTGTCGTCATAGGTTGAGATCGCTGTTGCTCCCGCTTCGTGGCTTTGGGCCAGTTCTTGTTGACGAAGCATCCCAGTGTTTGGACGACGCTCTGAACCGCATATTTGCGCCATACGAGGTTTATTTCCCGCCGCAAACCACCGTACTGCCCTGGTAAGACTTCGGTTGTCACAGCGTTGTTAGATTTCTGTCAAACAGCGACGTAACGGGCTCGAAATCGGCAGAAGTGCTCTCCTCGGCCTTTCTGCCCTCAATTACCTAAACTTGACGAACATGCTTTTATTCCCGACAGAGGTACTTTTTTCGGCACACGCGGCTTTCGCGTTGTGAAATCGAATTGGGTTTGAGGTTCTATGGACACTGTAAGGAGTCACCTGGAACGCGTATTCTCACCGGTCGATATACTTTTGGGCACGCCTTCAATGATGCTCTGCGGAGCCA
This sequence comes from uncultured Acidobacteriaceae bacterium, assembly GCA_963768265.1. GTDB lineage: Bacteria > Acidobacteriota > Terriglobia > Terriglobales > Acidobacteriaceae > Sulfotelmatobacter. Next base: position 14,517 of record CAVYHM010000029.1, on the reverse strand, counting down.
TAGTTGTAATGATCCTCGTGAGGTCGAAATTGGCAGCATCCAGCACGGCGTGAAACTCGGCTCTGGTACGTTCCCGTCCTCCGGTCATCACGAGCATATTCAGATCGAGAAGCTTACTGAAAGACATGGCGTCCGTGTCCGGCACAACCGTATCGACAATTAACACTCTTCCCTTCTCTGCCATAGCCCGACGGCAATTTCTAAGAATTGTGATTGCACGACGGTCGTCCCAGTCGTGAATGACGCCACACAGAAGGTAGGCGTCTGCACCTGCTGGTACCGAAGCGAAGAAGTCCCCGGAAAGGTATGAGCAGCGCCTGCTCCATGCATCGGTACCAGGGCATTGATTTGCTCTTTCGATCGTCGATGCTGTATCGAAAACAGTACCCGTGATGTGCGGATTGACCTGTAGAACCTTCTCCAGGAACTTACCTTGGCCTCCTCCGACGTCGACAATGGAAGAGATTCCGGCAAAGTCGTATGCCATTAGAACTGCGTAGGCCAACATCGACGCCACGTTCGCCATGCCCTGATTGAATGCATCCGCGGCGGCGGCGTTTTGTCGAAGATAATCGAATAAGCTTGCTTGAAAGACATTGTTAAACGCCGGAGACCCGGTTTGGACGCTATGAATGAGGTTTCCGCACGCCTGGTAGTGAATTTCACCGATAGTGATCACCATCGCCCTGAGAGATCCAGGAACTTCGGTCTGAAGGCTCGCCGCAAGGCGGGAAAGCGCGAAGCAGTCTTTCCCGAGTTGCGAAAAGATTCCCACGCTGGATAGGGCGCGCATCAGACGGGAAAGTGATGGGGCATCTGAGCCGGTCGAAGCGGATAATGCGGCACAGGACTGGGGGCCGTCTCTGAGCAAGTCGGCGATGCCTAGCTTCGCTGCGACGTAAATCGCCTGCGATAGCCAGTAAGCAGTTGCCATCTCGAATAGAGCAGGAGGGGAGGAATTCGCTGCCGTCGTTCTTGCGAGTCCCCTCGGAAGGAGTCGACCGTTCAAGAGCTGTTTGATCTCCGTCCAGACGCCCTTACTGCTTACTAGACGGAGAATCTGTAACAGCCGCCAAGGAGCCAACCGTCGAGCTACCATCTCAGGAGTGCGACCTCCGCAGCCATTCCCGGTCCAAGCGCGATCATCACTCCCCAGTCTCCCGGCCGCGGATCTCCGCTACGCACGACTTCCTCCAAAACAAACATGACTGTGGGGGAGGACATATTTCCGTAGTTCCGCAATACGGTTCTGGAGAAACGCAACTGGGCATCCGTCATGGCGAAGTGCTTTTGAACGTTGTCGATCACCTTGCGTCCACCCGGATGAACAACCCAGAAACCAATTCGAGATCTCGAAAGTCCATGTCGCTGCAGCAATTGCTGGAGCGCCGCTTCGATCATTGGACCAGCCAGATGTTGAACCGAGGCTCCAAGCACGATTCGCAACTTTCCGCCGCGATGCTGAAGTCCCACCTCCTCGATCTGCTCCGCATCGATGAAGGTCTCGAAGTCAACAATTTGTGGATAGTTAAGTTTGGCTTTCTGCTCCCCGGCAAGGAGGAAGGCTGCGGCGCCATCAGCGCAAATCGCGTTCCCGACAACTGTTTCCAGGGTGTTATCGACGTAGTAACAAGCTGAGCAAATCTCGACAGCCAGCATTAATGCTTGGCGGCCTGGATTTGCGCGAACGAAATCGACCGCTCGCTGCAATGTAGGAAGGGCACCCGCACATCCAAGGCCAAGGATCGACGCTCTCTGCAGGTTGTTACTGAAACCCATATGCGCGATGAGGCGACTACCTACATCCGGGCACACATAGCCGGTGCAGGTGCAGACGGCAAGGAAATCGACATCCTGCACGCTAGTTCCGGCTGACTTCACACAGTTTTGAATCGCTCGGCAACCTGTTTGCATGGCGCCGCGCAGATACCTCTGATTCAGCTGATCAGAACTTTCTCCGCAACTTAGAGTGCCTTCCAGATAAAAATGGCGATGATCAATATCGCTATTCAGGAAGATCTTGCGGATGCGCTCGCCCTGGTAACCCGCAGCATGAAAGCTCTGCTCTTGGGTGAGCCTAACCAGTGGGTTCGCTGTTCCGATGCCGAGGAGCCGAGGATGGTTCACTGGTCGCCAACCAATTCATGCGAAGCCTCAGTTTCTCTCTCCTGATGCGTCGCATCGAGCTCCGCCTCGAGCTGAGACTTGAGGCCGCGGCTCACCTCTTGGAACTGAGCCTTGGCCCGCGCCACATGTCCTATTAATGTGTGCAGCCGCCTTGGACCCAATATCAGTAATCCGAGCACAAGTATGAACAAGATTTCGGTACCCAAACCCACGCTTCACCCCTTGGTTATGCTTTGGTCGTCGGCGACGGTGGTTGTGGTGCTGGCCGACTTCTCGTCGTCAGGTCTCATGGCCGCCTTGAAGCCACGGATGCCCTCTCCGATTCCTTTGCCAAGTTCGGGAAGCTTTTTGGGCCCGAACACGAGCAGAGCAATTCCAAAAATAATCAGCAGATGCATCGGTTGAAAAAGTCCCTCAAACATACAGCCTCCTTGAATCGTGAATCCAAACCTTGTTGTAAAAGTGCGGGCGCGCAGCCGATGAATCGGTGGCAACGCCCGCCTGCAACGGGGGAGGACTTACAACCATCAAAAGCCGCGTTGGACGGAGTCAGCTTCGACGGCCAGACGCTTCACCAAGGTGAAGAACTCCTGCGATTGACCAAGGAACAGGAGGTCATCCGTGAAAGCCTTGATCGTGGCCACGGCTCCCCCTTCCTTTGTCGACGTGGGTCGAATCACCGAGCACACAGGTAGATTCTTCCTGATAAATTCAGCGGGCTCAGGTAGGATCAGGTTGGTCTGATCAAGCTCTGAGTGGCGGGCATTGAGATCCGGGAATGTCAGCCCAGTTACTGGATCAATTACTCCAGCTAACGGCTGCGAAACCGCATTGCCTGACTTGTCATGCCAGAGCCCGAAGTGGTCGATCTCGACTCCGCCAATGCTCACCAGGATTCGCAGGACTTCGGAGTCGGTCGCCTTGAAAGCCAGCGTAGGATACAGGCTTGCCCCACCTTGCTCGATGAACGCAAAGTGAAATCCCGCCGTGTTCGCAATCGCCTGCATTCGAGACTCTTGTGGGTTCGTAGGAGGAATCGGCTGAGGTTGGTTGGGAGGTGTGTCGGTGTCGTTTAGTGGTATGGCGGGCTGGTTATCTATGCTGAAAGGTCCCTTGAACTTCACTCCAAAGTCAGGGTTCTTGGCGCTGCGGTAGCGCGTGTACCAACTGAGGTCGACATTGAGCTTCAGCAGGTTTGTCAACCTTCCGATGTTCTTGGCGCCGGTCGCTTGACTGCTGGGCAAGTTTCGGAACGCATCCAGATCAACCGGCTCTTCTCCCTTAGAGATCAGGTAGGCATTCAGGAAGGCCGCGTGGCTTAATTCATCATCGGTGTTATCAGCGATGTACTGAGCCATATCGCCATCAAGGTTGCTGAGCGCGGCTATGTAGGCCGGATTACCACCTTGCACTCCTCCCAGCTCGTTATATTGCTGCCACAGATCAGCCTCGATGAGTTCGACTGCCGCCGCGAACCGCAGGAGGGCCGCGTCGCCTTTGGAAAGCTTGCCTGTGCTTCGGGTGCTTTGTGCGTTGCCCTGGGTCCCCAAGATCGCGTTGGCCGATAACGTTGCTCCTGCAATCCCTAGTCCCTTGAGAAATGAACGCCTCTTGACTACACCTTGCCAGTGACGCTGAACGTCATCTGTCGAGGACTGGTTGGCTTCAGATGGATTCGTCTCGGACACCACTGGCGTTAGAGAATTCTTTTCTTTCATCTTTTCGTCCAATTCCTTTTCCTGTGAGTTTTACTGCGGTGCTACTGTTCGTTAGACCGAGGTGGCGAACTCCGAGATGCGTCTGGAATGTCATTTGATTGTCAACTCTTTGACAAGATCGGCATAATCGCATCCGGGTTGTATTTTGCACATGAGGTGTTCTTACTCCTTCTTTCTTCAGGTCTTCCCTCTACAAATACAACTCTGTAGTTCATTACTTATTCCACATTAGCTCGATAATGTCTGCCGGCGTGGCCAAGAGGGAATACCCTTATAGAGGTTGAGTAGCGGCAACCAAGGACGACAGAAGGCTGTTCAGTTGGGCCAGGAGACTGTGGAACGCTCACGACGGGCTCCTGCCAGCCACGCCGATACTGATGGCGTAAAGTGCCATCATTGCCGATTGTCATCATTAAGCAATCGAAGCACTTACCGCGATTGTATGGACTACGATCGCCTATTGGAGTTGGAGCAAGGGCGCACTGGGAGTACGCCCTTGCCAGGATTCAGACCTTAGTTGACGGTCAGGCTGACAGGTACGCTATGACTTATGGCACCTGATGTGCCCGTCACCGTCAAAGTCGTTTGAGATGAGACAGGTGCTTTGGCGTTGTTGCTGCCGCACCCGAGAGTGAATAATGAAGTGAGAAGCAGCAAGCCTAGTACGCTGATACCCACGAAATGTTGGCGAGTGAGCGGTTTCCGCCTGCGGTTAATTATCAGAGTTCCAAAGAGCCCCAACCCAGGCATCAGCATAGCTAGGCCGTACCCTCCAGTTGGAGGTGTAGCGGCTGCAGACACCGTCAACGTGGAGGATGATGCGCTCGACCCGGGAGAAATCGTGGAAGGGCTGAGAGTACAGGTCAGACCGCTGGGCGCCGAACAAGTAAGGGAAATCTGGCTGTTAAATCCGCCCACCGCGGCAGCACTGACCTTTAAAGTGGTCGAACCGCCGGCCGTGACAGTCGCACTCGGTGCCGAAAGGGTCAACGAAAAATTGGGACCCGCGACCGCGGCCGCGGGAACAAGACTAGCGAAGACGCTGGTTGTGCTGCCTCCAGTCGGGAAATTAGGTTGGTTGCTGCCGCCAGCGGTGAGGTAGAGAGTGCCGGGGTCGCCAGAGGTACCACCCCCGCCAAACACCATATCCCACAAGCCGGGATTCACCAGTACCTGGTTGGAAGAGTCGGTAAGCTGGCCGAGGAACTTTCCGGTGGTGTCGAAAGCGTCGATGGTACCGTCGCCAAAGTTCCCGATGAGGATCGCGCTCGGAAACGCACCGAAGGTGGCCGGAGCCGCAACAACACCCCAAGGCGCGTTGAGTTTCCCCCCTGCAGCGACAAAAGTGCTCACGAAATTGCCATTCGTGTCGAAGATGTCGACCTGCCCCATACCGGCGCCGGGCTGAGCGTCGTGCTTAGCTGCATCTTGCATGGCGTAGGCGACATAGATCTGGTTCCCGATGACGTGGATGCCATGGGGAGCGAAGCCCGCAGGAAGCTTTGGATCGGTGAACGAACCGCTCAACGAGGTAAGGTTAAAATTCCGATCGAGAACGTCGATCTTTCCGCTGTTGAAATTCGCCGCCAAAAGAAAGGTGCTGTTGATCGACGCCAGACCCTTATAAACCGCGCCGCTCGCAGAGTTATCGAAAGCGACGGTTGCCGTGTTGCTTGCCCCAGTCCAGCTGGCGACGAGGCCATCCTCAGTATCAAAAATGAACTGCCCTCCACCGAAATAGGAACCATTTCCGTTCGAGACGTTGCCCGTAGGACAGCCGGGGCTGCAATTACCGTTCGGATTGTTCGTGGCCCCGGGTATCGTCACTACGAGACCGGTATCCTTGTTACCCTGACTGTCGTAGAGAGTAGACGTGCCGCTGTTATTGTTGGCGATCCAGAAGTCTTGTCCAGGAAGAATAGAGATTCCCCAGGGGTTCAACAGTTGAGGATCCGTGGTATTGGCTACACCCGTGGTATTGGAGACCAGGTTGGTCTGGGAATAGCTGGCTTGCTGAGCGAGCAATCCCGAAGGAATTGCTAACGTCATCAGCAGTCCGATTAACGAGATTGCTTTTTTCATTTTGTCCTCTATAAATTTTGCTTTTTAATTTGTGCGATCCTGAATCTGAACAGTAGTTCACCGTCAAACACGCCGGCTGGGCAGAGAATCTAGACATAGATTAGCGATTCCTAGGTCTTGAACTCTCTGCCTTAACCGCGCCGGGCCCGACCACTTGATCTCGATTTAACGAGTGCCCGAAGAGGGCGAGGTGCTTGGAGTACTCATCCGGCCGAGCATAATCATCTCCCGTGATGCTGCTATGGTATAGACGCCTCCCGGTGTTTTGATCCTGCTCAAAAAGTACTTGCCTCCGACATGCTCGAAGCTGAGCGTTGGCATGTCGTTCGCACCATCGTCGAACGCCACAGGAGACAGAAATGCTCCCCCCTCGTCATAACCGCGGATTGCCAGCTCTCGAGTTACGCCAGGATTCGCACGATTTATCCTGTATTCGCCCGCTGGCAGCGTTGCGCCTCCAGCCACGAACTCGAACGGAACACTAACGACCACCGCATCCGAGTCCTGAGCCCTAGCACTTATCCCAACGCCAAGCAGGCACGTCAACATAAGTGCAGCTGTCAAGTACGACTTCTTCATGATTTCTCCTTTTGTCTAACTTAGTGTGACTCTTTCATTGTCGATAACGACATCCGTGCATTGTTTATTCCATTACTGCCACTGACGCACGAATCAGTCGTCTTAACTACGAATAAGTGTCTATCGGTTAGACGCACTGACCACTGATGAGATACGGCATTGATGTCATTTGATTGTCACTTCTTCCCGTGGAGAAACTGTACCTGCGGGAGCGCGAGATCTATGGCCGACAGCACGCTGGCTTATATCAGTGTTGTAGATCGGAAGTCGCGTTCACACAGGGGTGGTAGGTCGAGTTGTTCAGGGAAGGAGTTAGTTACCTAGCCCGCATTATTCGTGAAGGTGAAGAGATCTGAAGACAAAAGAAGCCTCCCCTGTTACAAACATGTTGTCGAGACAATGTTTGCGCAACAAAAGAGGCTTCCTTAACCCGCATTATTCGTGAAGACATCGCGAGCGCCCAGTCATTGGTGCGAAGTGGGTTGTAAATCCCGATAGTTGGGGTTGGTCGAGCAAAGGAGGAAAGGAATCGAAGAGTTCCGAGATCGGGATCTCAAGTTTCAGAATGGAGAGACAGGGGCGCCGTGACCGTCGTCGGTGTGGAATTCCGTTGAGTTGGTAAACCGGAAAGGGACTTAGCCGGTTGCCACGCCGAGCGCCAGAACCACACGGCGGAAGGCGGGTAGAAACGGGAAGGAAGCGGGCAGATGAACGACGATGCGCCGTACCGAAACCAAGACCCGAGCGCCTAGCTTCAGCAGTCGTTCGCGCAACATGCAAACTTGAGCGCGGGCACAAGCGGTTCCGGCAGCCCGCAAGCGCAACTCCTGCATCAAGACGTAGGCCGCGGCGGTGAGTAGGACGCGAAACTGGTTGGCCCAGAAGCTGGTACAACTGGTGCGGTCGATCTCGAGGTCGTGCAGCTCCTTTATACGATTCTCTATGTCACCGCGCTGGCAGTAGACGTGTTGGTAAATCCACTGCGGACTCTGTTTCATGTTGGTGATGACAAATCGGGGATTGTCTTTGGGGTCCTTATCAGCAGCACAAACGACTTCGGCTTTGATGATGACGCGGCGCATACCTGGCCACTTTCCCGCCTTGTAGCGGACTTCCCCGTAAATATGTTCGGTCTTCCCGCTGCGTCGCGAGAGCCGGCGCGCTCGCCGCATTCCGGTTTCTGCGACGCGCTTCAACACTGCATTCTTGGCCATCGCGACCACATATTCGACTCGGGGCTGGGCGTCCAGAAACTCGAACACGGCCGGGTGCGCGAACCCGCCATCCAGGCGTACCCGAATCTGTACTCCAGGAAGATGGTGACGAATCATCCTCACCAAACGCCGCAGCATGGCGACTGCGCCCACCGCTGCTCCCACGTTGCCAGGCCGTAACACCGCGGCGCACAGATACTGTTCGGCTTCGTCGTTGAAGCTGACAAAACCCATCACTGGCAGGTAGCAGCAGGTATCGTAATGTCCGTTGAAGAAGGACAATTGCTGCGCGCCGTGCGTGGGATCGTCGGTTGGGTCCAGATCGATGGTGACGCGATAGGCGCGATGGCGTAGCCGCTTGGCGTGACGCCGGATCACACTCTCGGCCAGCAACTCGCCCGCTCGATAGAGTTCCTTGACCCCAACTCCGTTCTCGAAACGCGACAACGTCGGCTGCGAAGCCAGATCGCGACCCTCGATCGGATCGCGATCCAAAAGCAATTTGTGAATCGGGTCTCCGGACAGCCGAGCCGAATCGTTGGTATCGGGGTACCCGCAGGCGATCGAGAACACTCGCTGCGCCACCAACTCGCGCAACGAATGATCGACCTTACCCGCTTGCCGATCATCTCGAAGGCAGGAACTCAGTCCAGCCACCAAATCATAGTGCCGATCAGCGGCCTTCAGCAGCAGAGCCCCGCCGTCGGAACTCCCCTCGCGCTGATCAAACTGGGCAACGATTGGCTTGCGAAAAATTCCTGCGAACAACAAACACTCTGTTGTGCTATCGTCTGACATTAAGGAAGCCTCTTTTGTTGCCGCAAACATTGTCTAGACAACATGTTTGTAACAGAGGAGGCTTCTTTTGTCTTCAGATCTCTTCATGTTCACGAATAATGCGGGTTAATGTCAGACGATAGCACAACACAGTGTTTATTGTTCCCAGGAATTTTTCGCAAGCCTGTCGTTGCCCAGTTCGATCAGCGCGAGGGTAGTTCCGACGGCGGGGCTGTGCTGCTGAAGGCCGCTGATCGGCACTATGACTTGGTGGCTGGACTGAGTTCCTGCCTTCGAGATGATCGGCAAGCGGGCAAGGTCGATCATTCCTTGCGCGAGTTGGTGGCGCAGCGAGTGTTTTCGATCGCCTGTGGTTACCCGGACGCCAACGATTCAGCCCGGCTGTCCGAGGATCCGATTCACAAACTACTTCTGGAGCGCGATCCGATCGAGGGTCGCGATCTGGCTTCGCAGCCGACGTTGTCGCGGTTCGAGAACGGAGTTGGGATCAAGGAACTCTATCGAGCGGGCGAGTTCCTGGCCGAGAGTGTGATTCGGCGTCACGCCAAGCGGCTGCGTCATCGTACTTATCGCGTCACCATCGATCTGGACCCGACCGACGATCCCACGCACGGCGCGCAGCAGTTGTCGTTTTTCAACGGACATTACGACAGCTGGTGTTACCTGCCGGTGATGGGTTTTGTCAGCTTCAACAACGAAGCCGAACAGTATCTTTGTGCCGCGGTGTTACGGCCCGGCAACGTGAGCGCAGCGGCGGGAGCAGTCGGCATCCTGCGGCGTTTGGTGAGGATGATTCGTCACCATCTTCCTGGAGTACAGATTCGGGTACGCCTGGATGGCGGGTTCGCACATCCTGCCGTGCTGGAGTTTTTGGACGCCCAGCCGAAACTGGAATATGTGGTCGCGATGGCCAAGAATGCAGTGTTAAAGCGCGTCGTCGAAAGCGGAATGAGGCGAGCGCGCCAGCTCTCGCGACGCAGCGGAAAGACCGAACATATTTACGGTGAAGTCCGCTACAAGGCCGGGAAGTGGCCTGGTATGCGCCGCGTCATCATCAAAGCCGAAGTCGTTCGTGCTGCCCATAAGGACCCCAAAGACAATCCCCGATTTGTCATCACCAACATGAAACAAAGTCCGCAGTGGATTTACGAACATGTCTATTGCCAGCGCGGTGACATTGAGAATCGCATCAAGGAGCTGCACAAGCTCGAGATCGACCGCACCAGCTGCACCAGCTTCTGGGCCAACCAGTTTCGCGTCCTACTCACCGCCGCGGCCTACGTCCTGATGCAGGAGTTGCGCTTGCGGGCTGCCGGTACCAGTTGTGCCCGCGCTCAAGTTGACACGTTGCGCGAACGACTGCTGAAGTTAGGCGCTCGGGTCTTGGTCTCGGTACGACGCGTCGTTGTCCATCTGCCCGCTTCCTTCCCGTTTCTACCCGCCTTCCGTCGTGTGGCTCTGGCGCTCGGCGCGGCAACCGGCTAAATCTTTTTCCGGTTTACCAACTCAAGCGAATTCCACACCGACGACGGTCACGGCGTCCCTGTCTCTCCATCCGGCAACTTGAGCATCCCGACCTTGGAACTCCTCGATTCTTTTGCTCCTTTGCTCGACCAACCCCAACTATCGGGATTTACAACCCACTTCGCACCAATGACTGGGCGCTCGCGATGTCTTCACGAATAATGCGGGCTAGGGACACTTGTAGAGTATGTCCAAGGGATCGAATCACGAAGGCAGTCGGCACACATACCGATAATCGTCTTCGTCACTCTGCCTGCTTGAGCTAACTCGTCGGGCGCTAGAGTACTCCGCTCGTCGAAGTGTTTGGTAATGCGTTCGCGGAGCTGTGACCGAACTCGCCACAGCCGCGCCTTTACTGCCTCCTGGCTCAGGTCTAGGAGTTGGGCAGTCTCTTTGATTGAGAGACCCTCGACATCACGCAGCACAAAGACCGTCCGCAAGATCGGACGAATTTCTCTTAAGGTCCTGACAAGAATGTGTCGCAATTCAGATGCCCAGCATAGTTGTTCCGGATTCGGGGCCCGATCGGGGACGTCCACAGGGAGTGCGCCCCCGTCCGCCTGAAGATCCTCGTCCAGCGAAACCTCTTTTTGACCGCGCTGTCTTCGGAGCTTCATGAGCGACTGGTTGACAGTGATGCGAATCAGCCAGGTTGAGAATTGTGAATCTTCTCGGAATTCGGCCAGATTCTGGAAGGCCTTCAAAAGCGCTTCTTGGACCGCGTCTTCGGAGTCTTCCCTGTTGTGCGTGATGGTTTGGGAGATTCGGAGGAGTCTACGGTCGTATCGCCTTACGAGTCGCTCGAAAGCGGCCAGATCCCCTTTCTTGCTGGCGTGGACAAGGTCCGAGTCGTCGGTTGCCACGTCTCTCACTGCGAATTGTACCGAGTTTGCAGTCATATTCGTGCACAGCGTTTTGAAGAACAAACGGGTTGCGGCGGCAACTGATTCGGCCACTACCGGAGGGCTGGCTCCTTCCGCTCAATCTAGAAGTCTGGCCTCACTGCACCACGACTTTGCCAGTCATTTTCGGGTGGATCGTGCAGTAGTAGGGATACGTTCCCGCCTTGGTAAACGTGTAGGAGAATTTCTCATCCGTGTCCAGCACCTTGGACTTGAACACACCGTCTATGCTAACCGAGGTGTGGGGTATGTCATCTTTGTTTGTCCAAGTAACTGTCGCTCCGATTGGCACTGTGATCGTTTGCGGGCCAAAAACGAAGTTGTCGATGTTCACCGCCGCGTTTGCCGCGGAGGGCTGGTCACTTGCCTTGACGCTCGGTGATCCGGCGACTAGCAGTACAATCGCAATGATTACCGCGGCTGTGAAACTTGCAACCCAAATGTCTTTCATTGTTCTATTTCCTTTGTAGTTTGATTTTCTTTCTTGGTTTCATTTACTGAGGACTTGTTTTGTTGCAATCCGCGCAAGAGTTGAGTCAGATGCCACCGGTACTACCACCACTCCCTGCAGAAGGGTCTGGGTCTCCGAGGGGCGAATCGACGACGGCAAGGCTGCGCCCGCTGACGAGATAGTTCACGTCGGTGATTCCCAAAACTCGTTGCAACTGGTCGGCTGGCACTTTCATGGGTCCGGCTGAGGGAGCAGTTCCCGGCGCGGGTTGAGGGAAAGCGGTGGACATCGCAGTGTGGAACGACACCTTGCCTTCCACCTTCTGCATGATCTGGTGGATGTGGCCGTTTAACACCGTCACGGAACCGAAGCGCTTGACGTAAGACAAGGCTTGTTCACTGTCGTCGGTTCCCCATCCCCAATCTGGATAGATGGTCCACAGTGGAATGTGTGCAAAGAGCACAATCGGAGTGCTGGCGGAACGGCCCTTGAGATCGTCCTCCAGCCACTCCAGTTGTTCGTGACCGAGCGACCCCATGCCGCCGGCCTTGAGATTGGCGACATTCACGAGTCCCACAAAGTGGACCCCCTTTTGATCGAAGCTGTACCAGCCACTGCCTTTTGTGCCTTTCCCATAGCGCTGGAGATATTGCTCGCCATTGTCGGTCAGCATGTCGTGCTCACCGGGCACGAAGTAGATCTGTTTCGCGGACGCCCCCTTTAATACCTGGTCCAGCGTGTCGAACTCACTCGCCTTCGAGAGCTGACTCAGATCGCCGGTGTGAATGATGAAATCCGGCTTGTGGGGCATCGCGTTGATCTTGTTGATTGCCACCTGCAGGGTAGCAGTAACGTCTGGGTTGGCCGGTTTGTTAAAACCGATGTGGCTGTCGCTAATCTGGACAAAGGTGAAATCGCCGCCATTGCCACCACTTCGACGCGCGGTCTTGGCGAAGGCCCGCGACACTGGAATTCCTCCGCTCATGGTCCAGACCAGGCCGGTACCCGCCCATGCCATGCACTTCAGAAATCCGCGACGATCAATGCCATCGTTGTTGAGGTCTTGCAATTTCTGATCGATAAGGTCTTTGTCATTGTCCGTCATCTGGCCTCCGGTGTTTCTTGTTGCGTTCACAGTTGATAACTCGACTGAGTCGCTTTTATTCCCGCTGAACAATAGAAGAGCGATCTGAAACTTCCGCGGTTGGCTGGACCGCATCGCCGACTTCTCTTAAGTGGGAATATCGGATGGCGGATCGCAACGGTGGCACTTTCTAGGGCGCTGTCCCCGAGGGAATGGCGTCCCAGAAAGGGGACGTGATTCAGATCTGGCTTCGGGGTGCCGTCAGTGGCGGGTTCGGGCCTGCGTTGAGCGAATTAGACGCGGCGGGCGTTCCCGCGCCCGCCGCGTCTTCAGTTGAGAGCTATTCTCACCGAGCCAACCACCAGGCGAGCGCTAGCCACAACGGCATCACCCTCAGCAGCGCATTCCTCACTCCCCGCAGCAATGCCCTGGCATCGGAACACGCTATTTCACGATCTTGGTCGTCACAGGCGTGCCTTTGCGCAAAGAATTCCACCGGCTCGACCTCGCCCGTGCACATCGGAGGTTTCCGCAATGTGCTTTCCGCATTGTTCGTCATAAATGATTCTCGCTTCCGTATGTATTCCTAAGCTGGATCTCGTCGAACCACTCTAACTAGGGAGGTTCACGCCGCTCAGAAAGCCGCCCAAATGGCCGGTCAGCGCAACAATACCCACTGCCAGAAATTCCACAGCGAAGCGATAGCTAGGCAAGAATACCGTCCGCCGCCGAGCACGGAAATGCACCCACCACACCAGCCAGATCAGGGCGCTTGAGACGCCAGCAAGTACTAGGTGCAGCAATAGGATCCCCTTCAGTTTCTGGCCCTCTAGTTGGAACTGCCACGCGAGTAGCCCGGTGGCGAGAACGGGAAGCGTTGAAATCGCCGCTGCGAGCAAGTTGTAATATGCCGCGTCTGCGAGGCCACGGTGCTTCGTCCAGAGTGCTATGAGGTCGAACGCTACTGCCGCAAGAAACAGACCGATTGGAAAATGGATCAGCACCACATGTTGTGCGTGCTTCGCCAAGAGCGCGGTCTTTAGATCGAAAGGATTTACCATCACCGTACCTCATCTGAGATTTGCCCGGAGATTCTAGTAGTAGGAACGGCTCTCCGCTTAGCGGCTTTGCCCCGCGAAGCAAGCCTTACCCTCCGAAGTTGTTCGAGGACTCTGTTTGTTCCGGCTGGCGATCCGCCGGCTTCGAAACCACCCAAAGTCCGTCGCCATTCAAGACATAAATGAAATTTCGCCCGTCCTGAAGCCACTTGACGACTCCCGAGAACTTTTGCACGACTCGCGGAGCGGCTGGATTCGACAAATCCCAAAGCACAAGGTCGTCATTCGAGGCGCTGCTACGCATCGGCAGGACCCCCGTCTCGGCAATAATCGCCAGATCACCCGTCACGTTCATCTTGCTCGACATCGCTGGATCCGGCCACGGGATTACTCCGAGGTTTCTCGGCCCAGCGGGCTTGCTGATATCGATAATCGAGATGCCCTGGAATTGTGAGTGCTGTACATAGAGGTAGACCTTATCGTTCCCTTTGTTCTGCATGGCCATGTCGATGACCGATAGTCCTGTGAACGGAATGTGGGCGACCACCCGGGCCTGGTTGTCGGATACTTTGGCCTTGTGATCCTTGGCCGATGCTCCGCCGCCCGATACAAGCAGAACACTGGCCAGAAGTGCCATAGCCGTCGAGTTGAATTTAACGAATCCGCTTCCTCTGCTGTTCACAATCCGCCTCCTATGAATGAGCTTCACCATGGATAACGGACTTCTTAACGTTTTATTCCGTTTGGATCGCACAGTTGTCCCGAGCGACAGGACAAATTCATTCCACTTCAATGGAATATCTAAGCAAAAAGCTAGTTTTCAACGGTAACGGGATTATTCGGAGGGTTCATGAGAGGCGGTCGACATGATTGCGGCGTTAGTCATGCCAATGGCCTAGCCTGCTCCTCAGTGTTCCTCAACAATTTGTGGTTTTGAAGGGAATAAATCCGGGACTTCGAAGTTCTCATCATGTGGACGT